>NZ_OBMO01000012.1 GCF_900217905.1 Alloalcanivorax xenomutans | reverse complement strand
GTACCAGCAGTCGGCGTCGGGGCAGAAGGTCTCCTTCCAGTCGAGGCTCATGCTGAGGATGGGCCGCAGTACCGGCTTGGCGGTGACGTCGAGGGCCTCGTACTGGGTGTTGCCGGAGAGGTCGGTGTGGGCGACCAGCTTGGCGTCGGAGTGGAGGGTGACGCGGGTGGCGAAACCGATGGCGAGACCGCGCCAGATGTTGGTGCCGATGCCCAGGGAGAGGAACAGGGGCTCGCGGCCATGGCTGAAGTACTGGCCATAGGGGGCGGTCTGGGAAGTGAAGGCCATCAGTTCCTGGGAGTATTTTTCGGAGCCGAGCAGCAGGCCGAGGACCAGGGGCTGGCCGAGTTCGGCGATGTCGGAGAGGTCGGTGCGCAGGCCGAGGAGGATTTGCTGTGCGGGATCGTCCTGGACCTTGTATTTGCCGTGGTTCTGGCTGTCGGCCTTGAGGTTGGGGTCGGCGTGCATGAGTCCGGCGGTCATTTCGCCACGGGTGTCGCGGGCGAGGAAGGCCGGGTTGTAGTAGGCGGTGGAGACCTGGGTGTTGAACATGGAGAGGGCCTGGACGGTGGCGACATCGCTGGGCATGACGCCGTAGGTGGTGCCCAGGTTACCCATGTTCGCGCAAGCGATCGCCGGGGCAAGCAACAGCGCCGCGGCACCGAGGCCACGGTTCAATACGGGGCTTAGTGTCATTGCTGACAATCCTCCTGATTATCTTCTTATCGTAGTGATGTTTTATTTTTCGAGAGGCCGGCGCTTGCCCATCCCCGGGCGGCTTCTCCGGTTCAATGGAGAGTACCCCATAAGAATGGGGGCACGTAACAAGTTGGCACTAAAGTTTCAAACAGGGACTCGAAGGGAAAAAATAATCCTTTAAAAATCAAGGATTTGACCTTTATCTTCTGCGCCATTTAAAAGCTAAGAGCACAATTTACAGTGATTTTTAAAGGGGAAAGAGAAGGTGCTTGGGACGTTTGCAAAAGCAATTTTTGATTGAGAAAAAGACAGTGCTACCAATCTGCACCGGAGGTACAAAAAAAGGGGACAGGAAAGTTGGCCATCAATATTCTTATTGGGCCGTTTTTCTTTTAAGGAAATGCAAGGATGTATTTGTAAGGAAGAGGTTTATAACCAAAAAGTAAACGGATGTGCACGAATTGTGGGGCGATGGCGGGGGCGATTGATTCTGGAGAGATGAATTCGCGCTGTATTCGCCGCCAAGGCAGCTCCCGCAGCGGCTTCGTAGCACGATCCGTGGGAAGCTGGTTTGCTGCGAGTGGATCAAGCACCTACAGGGGCTTCATAGCGTAAGCAGGAGAAGGGGAAAAAAGAGATGGCCGTTCTTGGGGGGGGGGGGATTAGAACGGCCATGCTTTCAATACCTGAAAGAAGGGGTCTCACTGATTGGCACCCGTTGGGGGCGGGTGTGACCGAATCCTTGGTCGCCAGCGAGGACCCCACTCTCTCATAAGTGATGGTAACTGTGTGTAAAATGCCTATAAATCAGTCTGTTAGTGTTATGCGTGTCACATTTTGGCGGCTTTCCATGGCCAGCCATCCTTTGCCTATCGCGCGGTTGAGGGCGCGGATCAGGGCTTGAAGGGAAGCGGTGAGCACATTCTGGTCCCGGGCGACGCCGAACAGCTGCCGGGTGCCCACCCGGATTTCCACGTAGGCGTACGCTTCCGAGTCGGCGCCGTCCCCGGCGGAGTGCTGGTGGTAGTCGGCGATGTCGCAGGCCAGCCCCAACCGGGCGCAGGCATCCACCAATGCTGATAATGGTCCATTGCCGCTGCCTTGCAGGGTGAATTCGCCTTCCGGCGTTTGCAGGGTGCCACGCAGACGGGCCTGGCCGTCGGCGGTGGTCACCACCGGATCCCGCAGCGCCAGAGGGGCTGCTTCGAACAGGTACTCCTTGCGGAAGCACTCGAGAATCATGTCGCCGGTGATTTCGCGGCCGGTTTGATCGGCGATCAGTTGCACCGCGGTACTGAACTCCATTTGCAGACGGCGAGGCAGAGTGATGCCGTGCTGTTCCATCAGATAAGCCACGCCGCCTTTGCCGGATTGGCTGTTGACGCGGATCACCGCTTCATAGCTGCGTCCCAGGTCCGCCGGGTCCACCGGCAGATAGGGCACTTCCCAAAATCCTTGCGGATTGTTGGCGCGGGCGGCGAAGCCTTTTTTGATGGCGTCCTGGTGAGAGCCGGAGAAGGCGGTGAAAACCAGATCACCGGAATAGGGGTGACGCGGATGCACCGGCAACTGGTTGCAATATTCCACTTCCCGCTGGGTGTGGTGGATGTCGGAGAAATCCAGGCCCGGGCTGACGCCGGCGGCGTACAGGTTCATGGCCAGGTTGAGCAGGTCCAGATTGCCGGTGCGTTCGCCGTTGCCGAACAAGGTGCCCTCGACCCGCTCGGCGCCGGCCAGTAATGCCAGTTCCGCGCTGGAAACGCCGGTGCCACGGTCGTTGTGCGGGTGCACGCTGATGATGACGCTGTCCCGCCGGGAGAGGTGACGGCAGAACCACTCGATCTGATCGGCGAACACGTTGGCGGTGGCGACCTCCACGGTGGTGGGCAGGTTGAGGATCATTTTGTGCCGTGGCGTGGGTGCCATTACGTCCATGACCGCCTCGCAGATTTCCAGAGCGAAATCCTGCTCGGTGAAGCAGAAGGTCTCCGGGGAGTACTGGAAGGTCCAGTCGGTGTCCGGATAGCGCGCCATCTGTTCCCGGATCCGCCGGGTGGCGTGGGTGGCGATGTCGATGCAGCCCTGGCGGTCCACATTGAACACCACTTCACGAAACACTGGCGCGGTGGCGTTATAGACGTGGACGATGGCGCGAGGCACGCCTTGCAGCGCCTCGAATGTGCGCTCGATGAGATCCTCCCGGGCCTGGGTCATCACCTGGATGGTGACGTCGTCGGGGATAGCGTTGGTCTCGATCAGCTCGCGCACGTAGTCGTAATCGATCTGCGAGGCCGCCGGGAAGCCCACCTCGATTTCCTTGAAACCGGTGCGTACCAGCAGATCGAAGAAGCGCCGCTTGCGCTCCAGACTCATGGGATCGATCAACGCCTGGTTGCCGTCGCGCATGTCCACGCTGCACCAGACCGGCGGGTGCCGCTGAACCCGGTCGGGCCACTGGCGATCCGGCAGTTGGACGGTCTGGAAGGGGCGGTATTTGCTGGACGGGTCCTTCAACATCATTTCGGTTCTCCTGCTGTTCGGGGGGCATCACCCGCTGGTGACTCCGGGTTGTCCTGATCCGCCAGGTAGTGACGGATGGCTTGTTCGGCCTGGCTCAGATGGCGACGTAGCAGTGCCAGGGCACGGCTCTCATCGCCACTTCGCGCGGCATCGAGCAGGGCTTCGTGATCATCGCGGGCCTGGTGGCCGGTGCCCATGGCGGAAAGATGGAAGCGCAAGAAGCGCTCTTCCTGCTCCAGTTCCTGCTCGATCAGATACAGCAGACGGGCGTTGCCGGCCCGCCGGTAGAGCGCCATATGGAACTCCCGGTTGAGGCGGGCGAGGGTGGCGCTGTCCCTGGCGCTTCGCAGGGAGGCCAGACGAGCGGAGGCGTCGGCCAGGTCGGTGTCGCTCAGATGCGGTAGCGATAGACGCAAGGCTTCCGGTTCCAACAGCAGGCGCACGCCGTAGGCATCCATGGCGTCCTGGTTGATCAGTGCGGTTACCACGGCACCTTTGTAGGGCTGGATGTGCAGCAGCCCCTGGGACTCCAGCCGGCGCAGCGCTTCACGCACCGGCATGCGGCTGACGCCGAACAGGGCGGCGATCTCTTCCTGGCGCAGCGGGGTTTCCGGCGGGATGCGGCCGTCCATGATCGCTTCGCGCAGCGCGCTTTCGATCACGTCCCGTGCCAGATGGGCCGGGGTCTCGGTGGGCGTGAAGACATCGGAGAGCGTGGGAATGGGTTTGCGGGGCACTGTGCACCTCTAAATTGGATCCTGGATCCAATTTAGAGTATGACGGTAAGGCGGTGCTGTAAATAGATGGGGAGTGTTTTGCGTTAGCTGGCAAGCGGAGCGCCGCCCCGACTGGCTCCTACGGATCATGCTACGAAGCCGCTTAGTCAGCGGCAGTTGCCGGCCTTGCGGTAGCCGGCGGCGCGGGCGGCGGCTTCGCTGTCGAAGTTCACCCGGTTGCTGGGTTTCATGGCGTTATAGCTGGGGCAGCCCTGGGGCAGATGGTAGACCTTGCTGTTGCGGTTGCCATGAATGGGGCCCGCGGATCGGGTGCTTTCGGTGCTGGCTGGTGTCCGACTGGCATCGGCCACGACGGAGACCAGCCCCTCGCGGCTGTTGCGATGGTTCAGCGTCCAGCTTCGCTCGCCGGTAACGAACGGATTGGAGTGCCCCATGATGGCGGCGATGCGCCGGTCCCGCTGGCGCTCCCAGGCGGATACCGGATGGCCGCGGTCCCAGGCCATCAAGAGCCGTTGTTGCTGTTTGCTCAGGCGCAGGTCATAACGGTCGGCCATGTAGAAATAGACGCGGGCGACCTGGCCGCGCAGTGCCGGTGGCGGTTGCGCGGTGCGGTGTTTGAAATCGACCTTGAAATCACAGGCGCCATATTGAGCGGCCACGTTCCGAACCGGTCCGAAGTTGTAGTTGCTGCGATCGCCGTTGACCTCGCCCACCACCGGGGTGAGGTTGTGCATGTCCGCTTCCATCACACGGAACAGGGGATCTTCCGATACGCAGTTGCGGCGCCCGCCATTTTGCCAGCACTGGCGCTGACGGCCGAAGTTGGAGGCGGGAACGATATGCTCCCATTCGATGCGCGCGGCCCGGTTGGCCTGGGCGCGCACCTGGTAACCGCATTCCCGCAGATGTACCCGGCCACCGGTGCGGCCGGTCCAGTCCCAGGTGCACTGGCAGTAGGCGTCACCGACCAGATTGCGATCGTTGTAGACATGATCGCGCAGTTCTTTTTTTGCTTCGGCGAAGTGTTGTGGCGCGGCCAGCGCCGACACGGTGAAAAGACAAACAAAGAGAGCAAGGAGTCCGCGTTTCAATAATGCCATTAACAAAAAAGCCTTGTTTTACAGTGTGGGAACGGCGTGAAGTGAGCGGCGCGCAGTATAGCGATTTGATCGACTGGGGAAAGGGGAACATGACAATGTAAGAGCGCGATCAGAAGGAGCCACGAAGCCGCTGTGGGAGCTTGCCTTGCTGGCGGCCAGGCCTTCCAGCGTTGGGCTATTCGCTTGCAGGGCTAGCTCCTACGGCGGCTTGCTTAGATCGGCAAGCGGGTCTGCGATACTTGTGCGCCCGGTATGGTTCGTGTTCACAAGGGGGTGCTATAGTCCGGCCTGCACTGATCACGGAGGTTCTATGAAAGGAATATCCAGATGCCGTGGCGCTCTGCTGGTGGCTGTCGCCACGGTGGCACTGACCGCCTGCTCCGAGCCCACCATTGATGGCGGCTCTGAACAGACGTTGCAAACGTCCATCGCCCGGGTCCGTGATGGCTTGCCGCCGGAGCAGGCCGACCGCTTCGAGCAAGCGCTGCAAGTGATCGTCTCCGATAAAACGAATTTCGCTGCCTCCGTGGAAGGCGATCCCGATGATGTGCAAGAGATTTTGCGGCTCGCCCTGAATGGCAAGACCGCCAAGGCGGTGATCGCCCAGGCGGATCGCATTCGGCAGGCCCGGGAACAGGCCCGCAGGGACAAGGCGGAGGAAGAAATCAAAGCCCTGGAGGCGGAGAAAGCCAAAGCGGATCGGGAGCGGGCGGCCTTGTCCCGATTTCAGGTGGCCTCGGCCAATTTCTTCATGAAGGACCGCAAGATGTTCGGCAAGGAACCGGTCATTGAGCTGTCGGTGGTGAACGGTACCGATAAGCCGGTGTCCCGGGCGCACTTCCAGGGGCGTTTCATCAGCCCGGATCGCAGCGTGCCCTGGTTCGAGGACGATTTCAGCTACGAGATTCCCGGTGGTTTGGAGCCGGGAGAAAAAGCCACCTGGAGCCTGTCACCGAGCCGTTTTGGTCCCTGGGGCGATCCGGATGTCCCCGAAGACGCGCAGTTCAGCGTTGCCGTGGTGGGACTGGATGGCGCGGAAGGGGAGCCGCTTTTTGATGACCACGAGTTCAGCGATACCGCGGGCCAGCGTCTGGCGGAGCTGAAGGAACAGTACCGGACGGAGTAGCCCGCTTCAGTCCTCCGGTACGTAGATCATGCGCCCGTCATCTAGGCGGTAGGTGACACCGGCCCGTGATCCCTGGCCCTGGCCGACTTCGCCGTTGGATTCGTAGCGCGTCAGTTCCTGCCCATCCTTGATGGTGATGCGCATGTCGGCCTCGCCCGGGTTTTCCACTACCACCACCTTGTCCCGCGAGAACGGATTCAGCGGGTTCTGTGCGATGGTCACCATCAATATGCCGATGATCACCAGAAACAGGTCGATCAGGTTGATTACCGACAGCATCGGATCATCGGCGTCTTCGTCATCAATAAAACGCATCAGAGTTCACCTTCCCGTTGCCGCTGTTTTTCCAGTTCGCGCAGGTCCTGCAGCAGCCAGCGGCGGCGCACGGTGAGCATGAAGAAACACAGACTGGCTGCGATCAAAGCCAGGATCACGGCGGAAAACGCGGCGACCATATTGCGGCCGACGCTTTCCGCGTCGTTGTTGCCAAGCGCCAGCAGTGCCGGTCCCATGGGAATCATGGTGGCGATCAGTCCGAGCATGGGGGCGGTGCGTGAGACGATGCGCAGCCACTCCAGCCGATGCAGGATCCATAATTCCAGATCATCGCTGTGCGGCGTCATGTCATGCCGCCGGGCGAACGCGAACAGCTTCCCGGTATGATCACCACGGCGGCGTTGCCACGTTTCCACCAGGAAGGCGCCGAGCATCACCAGGGCATAGCCCAGGGCGAGGGCGATCAGGGCCAGAACCGGTGCCAGAAAAATACGGGAGACGGCGTAAAGCAGGGTTTCGATGTCAGCAAAAAAGGTCATGAGATTCTCAGGATTCGATTTTCCGGGAAAGTAACCGCGGTGCACGTTGGCCACGGGCCTGCCACAGGGCGCCGGCGCCGATCAGAAGCCCCATCAGTGTTAGCGCCCACAACAGGCGGGGAGCGTCGTCCGGGGACTCAGCGGCGACCGCCTCCATGACCCGCCCTTGAACCGCCTGCGGTGCATCGGACTGGTTGGACGGCGACGGCTGCGCCGGGTTGGGGGCAGCGGCCGTGTCCGGTTTGGCGCCGCCATCAAGCCCGAAGCCCCGTGCCATGTCGGCGATGAAGCGGCGGGTCACCTCGGCGCCGCTGTCCGCTTCAAACTGTTCCGACAGGGTTTGCCAGCGTTGCGCCAGTTGACGGCGGGTTTGCTCGGAAGCGTCCCAGTAGCCCTTGCGGATGGCCTCGGCCATGCGTTCCAGCATTTGCGCCTGGGCGGTGGGATTGTGCTGCTCGAACCACTCGTTGGTGCCCAGTTCACGGCTGTCGGTCACGTAGGTATCGAACAGTGACTGCCACTGGTCGTCGCGCACGGTGTTGGGATCCATCACCTGCCAGCCGAACAGATTGTTGGTGGCGTTGAGGACCTGCAGGGTGCCGGCGTAACCTTCCTGCTGCATGGCGCCGATCCATTGCGGGTTGAGGTAACGCACGCGCAATTCGTTGGCGAGGAAGCGTTCCAGGCCGGTGGTGTTGACGGCGCCGCCGCGCAAGTCGGAGATCAATAACTGCGGCGCCTTGCCGTCCAGATGACGAATGGCCGACGACAAGCCGCCAAGAAATTCAAAGGGATGGTCGGTGGACAGCACGCCGTGCAGGTTCGACGAGCGTGACATGATCGCCGCCTCGGTGCCGCGCAGTTGCTCGGCCAGCAGGTTGGCCGTCCCGGGACTGTCCCCCCAGCTTTGGCCACCGTAAGCGTGGCGGCTGCTGGCGAGGAATTGCCGTGCCAGGACGTCGTCGTCTTCCCACTCGGTGGAACGCAGGGCCAGATCGGGCACACCGGTGCCGTACTCGCCAGGGGCATTGCCGAACAGCCGATGGCGCGCGGCGGCTTCCGCTTCGGCGTCCGGCAGGCCCTGTTGCCGCAAAGCGGCGGCGATGCGCCGGTTGTTGATGGCGATTGGATTGCCGGGTTCGTCCAGCTTGGCCAGCCGTGTCAGCGCGTCGTCGAGCAGCCGCATGAAGCTGTCGAATTGATCGCGATAAACGCCGGTGACCTGCACCACCACGTCGGTCCTGGGGCGCCCCAGTTCCGCGGCGGGAATGATCTCCAGCTCGGTGACCCGGCCGGCGCTGTCCCAGACCGGCCGCAGGCCCAGCGCGTGCAGGATTTGTGCTTCGGTCACGCCGAGATGACGAATCGCTTCCGAAGCCCACAGGCTGAACGCCAGCTTGCGCGGCCAGGCGCCATCATGCTCGGCGCGGAAGGCCTGCACCAGTTGTGTATAGGCGGTGCCGGCGGCGTCGTAGGCGGCCCGGGCCGGGATCTTGTCGGCTTCGAAGGCGTACAGATTACGGCCGCTGGCCACGTCCGGATTGCGGATCGGATCACCACCGGAGCCGGGCCGCACGAAGCGGCCCTCCAGCCCGGCCAGCAGCGCTTCATTCTCTTGGGTATTGATCAAGTGCTGATTCAGTTGCCGCGCTCGACCGGCAAAGTCCGCGAGGTCATCGGGTGTATCCCGCGAGGCTTCGGGGTCGAGGAAACGACGCACCGTTTGATAGGGGAGAGTGGTGCTCAAGTCATCCTGGTCGACGGCGAACAGTTCTTCATGGTCCGTTCCCAGGGCGGTGTAGAACGGCTCGCCGAGCTGTTGCATGACAGTGCTGATGCGATGTTCGTCCTTGGCGGGTTCGCCAAAGGTATGCAGCCCCAGCGGCATGGCGGCGCGCGCCAGCTCGTGCAGATGATCGTGCAGCTGTTGCAGGAAAGTGGCGAAGTCCTGCTCGGTCTGTTGCGCCGTCCAGCCCAGATCTTCATGCAAGTGCGCGTCGATGGTGGCTTCACGGATACGCGCACTGACTTGCTCACGCACCATGCCGGGATCCAGTTGCTGATATTCATGAATCAGATGGTGCAGGTCACGTAGCTGGTCGTACAGCCCGGCCGGCGCGAACGGCGGTGTCTGATGGCTGATGGTGACGGCGCGGCCACGGCGCTTGGCCTGGATGGCTTCGCCGACGTTGTCCTGAATGTAGGGATAAAACACCGGCAGATCGCCCACCGCCAGCCAGGGGTAATCGCTGGAGGCGAGACCTCGGTCCTTGCCGGGCAGCCATTCCTGGGTGCCGTGGGTGCCCAGATGGATCAGCGCGTTGGCCTGGTATTGCCGTTGCAAATACAAATAGGCGGCCATATAGAGAGGATCGGGGATGCTGTCGGTGTCATGGTAATGTGCCGATGGATCTCCGGTGCGCGGCATTTGCGGCATCACCAGCAGCCGTCCGAGCCGCCAGCGTGGAATGACAAAATAGAGCTTGCCGTTCACCTCCCGCACAGCGTCATGGCGTTCGGGTTCACCGCCGCGCTTCAGTTCGGCTCGACGTGATGACGGCAACCGCGCCAGCCACTGCTGGTATTCGTCCACGGGGAACAGCGCGGCCATGTCCTCGGCCAGCAACTCGTCCAGCGATACCGTGCCGTACAGAGCGCCGAGCATGCGCTGGCCGGCGGCGATCACCTGCTGCTCGGTCACTGGTTCACCCACCGAGTATCCCGCCTCGGTCAGGGCAGTCTGAATGGACACAATACTGCGTGGAAGGTTGAGGTTCGATGCGCCCAGGTTCTTCTCGCCAGCCGGGTAATTCCAGTACATCAGCGCCAGTTTCTTGTCCGCCGCCGGTGTATGGCGCAGTGCCACCAGACTGCGCAGTTTGGCGATCAGCGCGTCGGCTTGTTCGGGCAACAGATCGTCCACGCCGCCGGTGGTGGCGGAAAGCACGGTGGGATCGCTGATGCCCCAGCCTTCGGGGGTAGCCAGAAACACGGCGGTAGTACGTGGAGCCACACCGCTTTTGGCGTCGGGCCAGTCGCTGGCTTCCCCGTCACGGAACCGCAATGTCTGGATCACCGGAATGTCCAGTGCGAGGAAATCCCGGCGGCGCGCCTTACCGTCACGCAGGTGAGTGAGGTTGACCAGGACATCCACCTTCCCGTTGCCGAGGGCGTCGCTCAGCCCTTCCGAACCGGCGGCGTCGAACCAGAATACGATCGGTAGCAGACCGGCGGCTTCGCTGCGGGCGATCAGGGTATCCACTTCGCGGGTGAGCAGGTCGGAGACCACGCCCCGGTGAATCAGGAACGCCACCCGGCCTTCGGGCCGGCTCTGCCGCTGTGTGTCATGCCAGCCAAGATAGTCGTCAATGTGCTCGAAAACACGGCGCGCGCGCGGGTGGTAGAAGCCGTTGCCGGGCAAGGCTTCGGGGGCCTCGAGCAGATGCGATGGGGCGGGGGCGGCGCCTTGCGACGTTTTGGCCAGAGCAAAGAAACGACGGAAGTTGTGCTCGCCTCCGGCGGCGTACAAGGCGCTCAGGACGTTGCCGTGGCGGGGCTGTAACTGTTCCCAGTCGGGCCGGCCACCACCGATGATCAAGCGGGGGCGTTCGCCGTACTCCGGAATGACGTTCAGCTTTTGCGTCACCATCACGCGATCATTCGGGCGCGGTACGTCCAGGACGATCAGCGCGGCGGAGCGTACCGCTTGCCGCAGTGTGGCCGCTGTGCTGGTCTCCACGTTCAGGTGCCGCAGCGCCATGCCTTCCTGTTTGGCGAAGGTTCGCAGCTGCTGAAATTTTTCCGCCGACACGAAATCGTTGTGAAAGACCTGTATCAATGGCTCGGCGGTCGCGGCGGCCGCTCCTGACAGGCTGATCAGCAGGCAGGTCAGGAGCAACCGGAAATAGTGCAGGGGCTGTGCGCTCATCAGAATGTGGCCGTCAGGCCGACAAAATAGCGCCGCCCTTCGTCGGCATGGTCGTGGAGATCCGGGTCATCATTGGCCAGGCGCTCGTCGGTGAGGTTTTCGACACCGGCGTGCAGGCTGATCCCGGGGCTGAAGGCGTAGTCCACATAGCTGTACAACAAGGTGTGATCCGGCCGGTCGCGCTCGGTTTCGGAACGATACTGGGAACCGACGTACTCGGCGCGGACACGGGTGCTGATCCGGTCGGTGGTCCGCCAGATGAGCGTGGTGTTGGCGCGGTGCCGGGAACGGTCGGCCAGGCGTTCGTCGTTGGTACGGTCGCGGGCGTCCAGATAGGTGTAGTTGGCTTCCAGCCGCCAGCGTTCGAGCAGATCCAACGCGGCGGTCAACTCCAGTCCGCGCAGGCGCGCCTTGGCGATGTTGTCGTATTCCAGACAGACATAACCGGGCTCGAAGCAGGTCGGCTGGCGCACGGTTTCGATCAGGTTGCGCACGTCGTTGTGGAACAGGGTGGCGCCAGCGGACCAGCGCTCCTGATTCAGCGTGGCGCCCAGTTCAAAAGAACGATTGGTTTCCGGTTCCAGGTCCGGGTTGCCACGAATGATACCGCGTCCGCCCATGGCGGCACGGGATTCGAATTCCGGCGACAGTTGTTTCAGGGTCGGTGCCTTGAAGCCGTGGCCGGCGCCGGCCTTGAAAGTCAGCTGGTCGCTGGCATGGAACATCAGATAGGCACGCGGGCTGGTTTCCCAGCCGAAGTCCTGGTGATGATCAAAGCGGCTGCCGAGCACCAGCTCCCATTGTTCACCGAGAACAATCTCGTCCTGGGCAAAGGCGGCGTAGTGAGTCAGGTCGTCCTTGCCCTTGCGGTTGATATTGGGATCTTCCAGTTCCTCACGCCGGACTTCGCTGCCGACGGTGAGTTTGTGCATGCCGCCGGCGATCCAGCCCACGCGCCCGTCCAGCACGGTGTCGGTGAACCGGTTGGGGCCGGTGGTATCCGCGCCGTCACTGCGGTAAGTCTCACGATCCAGGGTGCCGCGATAGAGGCGGACCTGACTGTTGCCCCAGCCCCAATCGCCCCGGTGGGAGAGAGAATAACGGCGGCGCTGCACGTCATTGTCGGATTGGTAGGGGCTGGCTCGGCTGCTGCCGCGAACGCCTTCCAGAGTCTCGTTGCCGGCGTCCACGGAGAGATCGACACGCTGATAGGGATCCGGTGTCCAGGTCAAACCCACATGGCCACTAGTGGCGCGTTGTTCGTCCAGGGCGGTGAGTTCGGGGTCGGCGGCGTCGAGCAGGGCGTCGCGACGGCGGTATTCACCCCAGACGTTAACGCCCAATGTGCCCGGTAGCAGCGGCCCGCCGGCATAGAAGCCGCCTTTGTAGTGATTGCCGTCCAGGCCGTGATCGCTGATCAGGGCCTGGCTGCCGAACGAGCCCTGCCATTGGTCGGTGGCGGAACGGGAGATGATGTTGACCACGCCGCCCAGTGCTTCCGAGCCGTATAGCGACGACATCGGGCCACGGACCACTTCCACCCGCTCAATCGCTTCCACCGGCATCCAGCCCAACTCGAAGTCCGAGTGGGCGATGGCGGAGGCGGAGTTGTTGATGCGTTGTCCGTCGATCAGCACCAGGGTGTGTTCGGAACTCATGCCCCGGATCGAGATGCCGCGCCTGCCCAGACCGACGCTCTCCACGTCGATACCGACGGCACCCCGGACCGCATCGGAGAGATCGTGAACGGGCCGTTGGCGCAGATCATCGCCATCGATCACCGATACGCTGGCGGGGGTATCCGCTTCGTTCCGTTCCGAGGCCGTGGCGGTGACCACGATGGCCGGCAATGTGGCGGTTTGATGGCGCGGCGTGGACTCCTCGCCGAAGGCCGGGTTGGCGGTGACAATGGCGGAGAGCGGCACAAGGGATACCAGCGAACGTGGAAACATCGGAGCCTCACGAGAAGGGCGCCAGGTGGCGCCAAAAAAGAATGACGGCGGCAAAAGGCTCTGTTCCTCCCCCGAGGAAAGAGCACGGTGGACCGGTTCCAAGGGTGGTTCCGGATCTCAATTTAATTTATGTTATATCATAACAATTGAGAAACCAACACCATCCTTCCTGAACAGGAGTGCCTCATGTCTGATGCCACCGCCACGTCTTCCATGGACCAGCCGCCGACGGAAGCGGCGCTGCGGCGGATGCCCAAACGGGACTACATGAACCGGCGCCAACAGATGTTCTTCCGGCAGCGTTTGCTGGCGATGAGAGAGAAGATTGAAGTGGATCTGGCCACTTACCGCCTGGCGTTGCAGTCCGATGAGCGGCAACCGGACGACTTCGACCTGGCCAGTGCGGAGGAAGATCGGCGCTATCTGTTGAGGACCATTGAGCGCAACATCGGGTTGCTGAAAAAAGTGGATGGCGCCTTACGGCGGCTGGCTACCGGCGATTATGGTTACTGCCTGGAAAGCGGCGAACCGATCGGTATCGAGCGGCTGCTGGCCAGGCCGACGGCGGAGTATTCCATCGACGTGAAAGCACGCCAGGAAAGCCGGGAACGGCATTACGTTCATCACCGTTCGTGATCGGAGCAAATTCCTCTTGATTCGGCCTCTCGTTGATCGCCGTCGTTCACTACCGCCTCAAGCGGGGCCGCATTCGGGCCATTCTCGATCATCGAGAGCGCGACAAGGGCCGGTAGCAAGGCATCGATGTGCTGCGTTATCTGATGCGGGAGCATGGGGAAAACCAGAGGCAGTTGCTGGAAACCGGGGCGCGGTCCGTGGTCTCTTCCATCCTTTAAGGAGAGATGAGCCGGCCCCAACGGCGGGCAGGCGGGCGGCTATTTCATCAGCGTGACTTGATAGTGGCCCTCTTTGTCGGTGCCGGTCTCCTGAACCAGAAGCGCCTGACCATTTTTCCGCGCGATCCAATACACGCTGCTTTTATCCCGATTATGGATTTCCACTTCCTGGCATCGGTAGCGTGTGCCGGCGAGGTCGATGTATTTTTCGCCGCGGGCGGTCAGGGTGTAAGTCAGAATCTCCATGTTCTCGGGTTCAAAAACTCTTACGGCGGTCTCATTGAACCGGTAATCGTGATCGTGAATGTAATCCGGCAAGGCTTCATCGACCACGTCGAAGCTGGTCAACGGCACCATGATGCCCTGATCCGAGTCCTCGCCGCCGAACACGGAGAGGAAGCCCAGCTCAGGGAAGAACTCGGTCAAGATGGAGAACGATACGTCGACGACCTGCTCATCCTCTCTTTGCCGGCCGCTCTTGACTTCGGACGCGGTCACCCACAACTGCCCTTCATATTCTTCCCCGTGAATGTAGAATCCCTTCCCGTTTTTGAAGAGCTTCATATCCAGACTGACAGGTTTGTGATTCCGCAGGCGACTTCGTATCTGATACTTGCGTGACCAGCTTCCCCACCATCCGGAGAGGGACAGGTCGCCACTGACCGAGATCACTTTATCCTTGCTGTTCTCTGTACCGGACCGTTCTTCCAAATGAACAATCTCACCGAGGTATTTGTCGTCGGAGAGTACCGAGTAACGCACGCTGTCCCGTTCCGCCGCCGCGACGGAGGCGGAGCACATTCCCATATACGCGGCCCAAAGCACTTTTCCCATCCTGGTCATTCTCGTTCTCCCCACGGTCGAATCCCTTTCACTGCTCCGCGCCACATTCCAGAGCGAACGCCTTGCGCAAGTGCTTTTCCGCCGAATCGGGGCTTACCGGGCTGATACCAGAGATCAACAGCCCGGCCAGGCCATCGTAAAGAGCACCCAGTCGAAGCGCGCTTGCCTCGGGATCCGGCAGTCGCCATGAGCCGGACTCACAGCCGTCGCTGAGCACCCTGGCCAAGCCGTCCTGCATACGCGCCTGGATGGACTTCAAAGCGTTTCTCATCGGCTTGTCGCTCGCCGCCAGTTCGGTGGCTTCGATCCACAGCCGCCAATAGGGACGAGCGGCCTCGACAAAGGCCTCTCGGAAGTAACGTTCCATGACGATTTGTGGTGTCTGCTCCTGTTCGAATTGATCCTTGGCCACTTCCTCGAACAGGGCTTGCCAGGCCGCGGCACGCAACTCGGGCCAGCGAAAGTAGTGATTGAGCAGCCCGGTGCCGACACCGGCCCTCTGAGTGACCGCCCGTGTCGTCGCGGCCGTCAGCCCACTTTCGACGAGTACCTCGATGGTCGCGTCAATCAACGTCGCCTGACGTTCCCGGGATTTTCGGGTGCTCATTTTTCTCTCCCGTCTTGACAGAGTTGAACATACGCTCAATATTAATTGAACAATCGCTCAAAATCGAGACCCTAATCGTGTTTTCACAACCACGGCCCACATCCATGCCATCCTCAGGACACCGGTCATCCGGACGTAATCCCCATCCGGACGCGGTACGCGTGACCGCGTTGATGGGCATCTGCATCGTCAACGTGCCGTTCATGGCGTTGCCGGTGGAAGCCAGTCTGGTCCCGCCGTCAGCCGCCTTGGATCAGGTGGCGGCCTTTCTGGTGGAGGGGCTCTTTCAGGCGAAATTTTTCTTGCTGTTTTCTTTCTTGTTCGGCTGGTCCCTGCATCAGCAAGCGCAATCCGCTCAAAAAAAGGGCGTCTCCTTCAATCGTCGCTACGCCCGGCGCTTGTCGGGCCTGGCGGTACTTGGCGTACTTCACGCGGTCTTGGTTTTCAATGGGGATATCCTGTTGCTCTACGCTTTGCTGGGCCTGGTGATCTGGCCTCTGCGTCAGCGCGACCCGGTCACGCTGATACGCATCGCGCTGACCATGGTGCCGCTGGGTGTGGTGTCGTTGACCACTCTGGGAATATTGCTGCCGGACACATTATCCTCGGGCACGACATTGGGTGGGGGATATTGGGAGGCGACTCGGACCCGCTGGCTTGATTGGCCAGGGACATTCGCGTTTCTGTTGCTGTTCCAGGGGCCGTTGGCGTTCGCGGCCTTTGCTTCCGGTCTTGCCGCGGCCAAGAGCGGCTTCTTTGAAACGCCGTTGAACCGGGGGCGTGTCTCCCTGAACAAAGGGCTGCCCTGGCTGATTTTCTTCGGCGTTACCTTCAATCTCTACTACGCCGCCGCCATGAGTTGGGTGATTCCCCCTGAGCAGGGCCTGCACTCGCTGGCCGGCCTGGTCGTCCTGGTGCTTGGCGCTCCACTGCTTTCCGCCGCTTATCTGGGACTGCTGCTGAAACTGACCGAGCGGTACACGCTGCCAGACTGGTTGATGAGGGCGGGGCGTAACTCGCTTTCAGTGTATGTGCTGCAAGGTATTCTCGCCGGTGCCGTGTTCGGCGGCTACGGACTGGGGCTGTTCGGGACGATGGGGCAGGGCGCGCTGTTCTTCGTCGCCATCGCGGTGGCGGTGATGTCGATGGCGATTGTCAGTGTCCTGGCGAAACGGTTTGAACGCGGCCCTCTTGAGGCGCTGTTGCGAGCCTGGACGTACGGCGGCACGCCGTGACCGGCCGCTGGGTTCGGTTCCATTTGATGTGAAAAAAGCGTGTAAAAACGTAAATGGGGCTTTAAAGGGAACGTAAAGATGGCCAAAGATGCACTACACTACCGTTTACGGTAAAGGAGGTTTGATTCGCTGGGACGCGGTTGAATCGTCAATCTGTCGCCAGGGCCGGTGTGATCCCGGTGGGCGGCGAAACGAGGACCATCACGTCAATGATTGAGTATTTTGCCCCAGGCGAACACCCGCGCGGTTTCGTTGGGTTCCTGGTGACGGCCCGTATCGACGGTCATACCAGAAAAGCGACGTTTTCCACCCGGACAGCGTCATCCCAGGATAAATCCAACCTATGGGTCCAATACCAGTGGTTAAGCGCCGTGGGGATGGACCTGGAATGGAAAATCGAGAAACGGGAACGGCACTATCAGCGATTCGTGACCAGCGATCACCCCGACACACGGCCGGGACGCGGCCTGGGTGTTCATGGCCTCACCGCCGCCTTTTATGCGTCCGGAGACGACTGGATTCCGGCCTTCTCCGTGGCACGTAACCCGGATGTGCTGGGGCGTCCGCAAGCGGATCGGCGCTTCACTTTCGAGTACGCTCCGTACTCCGCGGTCTGGCGGGACGCGGTGATGTTCTGGGCCGAGGAGCACGCCATCGAGGATGCCGACCGCGAGCGTTTGCTGACTCGGACTCCGGAGCCGGCCCTCTTTTCGGCGCTGCGGCGGCGGATGAACGAGGAAGGGAACGACATCCCCACGGAAGCCCTGTCCTCGGTATACCGTGAGCAACGCGATGCGCTGGCGGCCACAAGAGCCCCGGCACAAGCTTTGGAGGCGGCGCTCATGGATGATCTGAACGACTGGCAGCGTCGACACCAAAAGCACAGGGACAGCGCCGCCTGACACGGATCATCATCGGCGTCCAGGTGATATCACTGATACTCGAATCAAGGGAGTCGGGACTGAAGTGGACCGCCAAGGAGGGAGGGATGGTGCCGGAAGATGGTGCCGGAAAGAGGAATCGAACCTCCGACCTACTGATTACGAATCAGTTGCTCTACCGACTGAGCTATTCCGGCATGGACCTGTAACGGCGCGGTAGTTTAGCAGGAATGGAGGTGGAGGCAAGGGGAGGCCGACAAGGCTTCCCCGGGTGGTTCATGGTTTCGGGTAAAGCACCATCTGTGTGCAGCGGAACAACGCGATGACCTTGCCACTGTCCTGGTGACGCACTTCCGCGTCCCACAATTGCGTGGTGCGGCCCAAGTGGACGGCCTTGGCTTCACAGGTCACCACGCCTTCGCGGGCGGTACCGATGAAGTTGCTTTTCAATTCCACGGTGGTGAAGCTGACGGCGCCTTCCGGTAGCGAGGTCTGGCAGCCGAAACCGCAGGCGGAGTCAGCCAGGGCGATCACCGAGGCGGCATGCAGATAGCCGTTGGGGGCCAGGTGGTGACGGGCCACGGTGAAGTGCCCGCGTATCAGGCCGGGCTCGGCGGTGTCCCATTCCAGTCCCATGTAGCCGGGCAGGAAGCCGGCCTGGCGTTGGCTGATCTGGTCATTCTGGTTTTCGCTCATGTTTCTTTTTCCAAAGCAGGTGTTGAACAGGATGGCACGGATCGCACCTTCGGGATCCGGGTCATAATCGCGGCGGCGAGGATATTGGTGGCGATACTGGCAAGGATGGGCACCGTGTAACTGTGGCTCAGATCGAAGATGTAGCCGGCGGCGGTGGGGCCAATCAGAGTCCCCAGAGCAACGCTGGTGTAGAGCACACCGATGATACTGCTGATGTGACGGCCGCCGAAATAATCCATGGCCAGAGCCGGTATCAGAGCCACGAAGCCGCCATAGAACACGCCAAACACGAAGCCGAATAACGACAGTCCCCAGAAGTCCCGGGAAAACAACCAGATCAGTAAAGACAGCGCCATGCCCATGAACATGGCCATCAGGGTGACCTGACGGCCCCATTTGTCCGCCAGGCTGCCCAGCAGAAAACGGCCGGCGGTGCTGCCGACGCCGACGGCGCCGAGCAGCAGGGCGGCGGAGGCGGAATCAATACCATGATCACGGGCATACGGCACCAGGTGCACGAACGGTACGAACAGACCGAAGGAAGCAATCAACCCCGCCGCGTACAGCAACAGGAACCGTTTCGAGCGGATCGCCTCGCCGACCTGCATGCCGTCGGAGACGGTGCCCGGCGGCGGAGCCGGGTCGCCATCGGGATAGAGCCCGTGGTCACGCGGGTCGTTCCGGATCAGCAGCGACAGGACCAGACCGAGGGCCAGAGTGACGGCGCCGATCAGCAGGTAACTCTGACGCCAACCCAGGGATTCGATCAGCAGCGCGGCGATGGGTGGCATGAACAGGGTGCCGACGCCGATACCACTCACCGCCAGTCCGGAAGCGAAGCCCCGGCGCCGGGAGAACCAGCGCTGTACCGCGCCCACCGCCGGCACATAGGAAAAACCGACACCAAGTCCGACACCGAGCCCGTAGGCCAGATACACCTCCATCAGGTTGCGGGCCAGACCGGCCAGCATCAAGCCGGCGCCGGTGAACAGCATGCCGATAATCGCCATGGTTCGCGAGCCCCAGCGGTCCGCGAGGGGGCCGCTGATGATGCCCAGGGCAAAATAGAGAAAGCCGGCCAGGGAAAAAACCAGGGACACGGAGCCTCGGGAGGCCTGGAAATCGGTTTGCAGCGCGTCGACGAAGGCACTGAAGGTATAGGCACTGCCGAAGCCGAGGAAGGTAACGGCGAAAGCACCACCGACCACATACCAGCCGGGAAAAAGGCGGGAAGGCGGCGTTGGGGTTGGCGTGGGCACAACGGACTCCTTTGTTATTGGGCTGCGGACCGGTTGATCAGGCCGTGTTCCATATTGGGGCAGGGCCCGTTTGCAGACAAACGGGATTTTCTAAGGCTGGGGGCATAGTAAAACTAAACATGGAAGATCGCGGTCCGTCGCTACGAAGCCGCTGTGGGAGCTTGCCTGCAAGCGAAGGGTACTTTGCACTTCGGCAGATTCGCTTGCAGGCAAGCTCCCACAGCGGCTTCGTGGCCCGGTGTTAGCGAATTATACTTCGGTGACTTTGAACACCAATGACGCCGAGTTCAGGCAGTGCCGCTCGCCGGTGGGCGGCGGACCGTCCGGGAACACGTGCCCCAAATGACCATCGCAGCGGGCGCAGCGGATCTCGGTGCGGATCATGCCGTGGCTGTGGTCTTCCAGGCGGCGGATATGGGCGCCGTCCACCGGCTGATAAAAGCTCGGCCAGCCGGTGCCGGAATCGAACTTGGTGGCGGAGTGGAACAGTGGCAGGTCACACAGCTTGCAGTGGTAGACTCCGTCTTCCTTATTGTCCAGCAGGCCGCCGCAGAACGGCGGCTCGGTGCCCTGATTGAGCAGGATGCGCTGTTCTTCCGGGGTGAGGGCGGCGGCTCGTTGCTGTTTTTCCTGGTCGGTCAGCGGTGTCAGATCGTGGCCGCTCGGGGATAGACGCTCACTCATGATGTTCAGTCAGCCTCCGGGGTTTTGAGGGTGTCGGGAAAGGCCGTTCGCAGTTTTTCCACTTTCGGATGCGCCACGTGGGTGATGTACGGCTGGGTGGGGTGACGCCGTGCAAAATCCTGGTGGTAATCCTCCGCCGGATAGAAAGTGTCCAGCGGCTCCAGGGTGGTGACGATAGGCGCGATGAAGGCGCCGGCCTGATTGAGTTGGTGAATGTAAGCGGCGGCGGCCTGCCGTTCCGGCTCGCTTTGATAGAAGATCGCGGAGCGGTATTGCGGGCCGCGGTCGTTGCCCTGCCGGTCCTTTTGCGTGGGGTCGTGGGCCACGGCGAAGAACAGTTTGAGCAATTCGCCGTAGCGGATCACGGCCGGATCGTAGCGGATCTCGATGGCTTCGGCGTGGCCGGTGCGGCCGGTGCAAACCGCTTCGTAGTTGGCGTGTTCGGCGTCGCCGCCGGCGTAGCCGGAGGTGACCGAATGGACTCCCTCCAATTGCAAAAACACCGCCTCCGTACACCAGAAACAGCCGCCAGCGAGGATCGCGCGACCCGGGTCCTGATCCCGTGGCAGGTCCTCGGCGGGGTCGGGGAAGCGTTCCGGGTGCAGGGCCAGACTGGTTCCGGGAATGACTGCGCTCATTGCGGGACTCCTCGTTCGCATCCTCGTGATGGATTGGCTCCAGCACTTATTTGGGGATCAGGCCGCGCTCCGTCAATACCTGATGCAGAGCGCGGCACTGACTGCGCGCGATGGCCTTGCGGTTATTGGCTTCATGGGTCCGTGCCACGCCGGTCCACAGCGGGCGGCCGCTTTTGTCGAAAAACTCCGCTTCATAACTCTGCTGCGCGTCCGGCTCCTTGGGCTTTTCCAGTTTGCCGCCGATACCAATCTGCCAGGTCGGTTCCTGTCGCATATCGCTGTTCATCGGATTGAGGTCCCGGGACTCGGTCATGCGAGGCGGCGACAGCAGCAGGGCGGTCAGGTCGACGATCAGGGCACGATCGTAGGGCTGATCGCGCAGCCAGCGCAGCAAAGCCTGTTTGCCGCCATCTTCATACCACACTGGCCGTACCTGATGGGCCAGATGCACGGACAGCGCATTGCTTTGGAAAATGGGCTGGCACACTTCTTCCCAGACGCGGCGAGTGGCCGGCTCCGGGCTTTGTGCCACCAGCAGCAGGGAGCGCGCCGGCGCGGTGCCTTCGTCATTGCTGTGGCGGGTGGTGATTTCAGTGGTGCTGGCGCAACCGGCCAGCATCAGCGCGGCGGTGGGCGCGGCGATCCAGCGCCGGGCCTGGAAGAGAAAACGTGACAATCGGGACCGAGGGAAACTCACCGAACACTCTCCTATGGGCGCCTACTAAGATAACGTCAGTGTAGCCGCTTCAGAAGATCGGGGACACCAAACGTGGCGCCGCACCGGCGAGAATGTGAAGGGCTCTGTCCCCGGGATGACCGGGTTTTGACGGTGTGTGCCAGCGCACTTCATAGAGCGCGCCGTCCACACCCTGATCTTCCACCAGCAACAGCTGCAGGTCGCCGCTGTCATCGTCCACCAACACCTTGCCGCTGGCTTCGTCCACCACCGCCATCAGTGGCAGGTGCAGTGGTAGCGCCGCCGCCGGCTCACCGCGAAAACGCCAGCGCCAGTAAGGCTCGTGGGTGGCGTCGCCCGTCATATAACGGGCCTCGCCCTGCCATTGCCGGGACCAGGTGCGCTCAGGCGGTGGCTCGGGCCAGTAGCGGTGACTGCGCAGTACGAATGTAGCCTGGCCCGGATGCTGGTTTTGATTGCCTTGCTGGAACAGGTCGTTGCTGAGGCGGGCGCTTTGGGCACTGAGAAAATCCACGGTGTGGGGGCCGTAGAGGGTGTGTCCGCCCTCGTAATATTGAGCACCGTACTCCGCTTCGGTGGTGGCGTAGCCAAAATAGCCATTAGCCAGGCTGCTGATCGCCACGGTCCAGCCCGGATCCGGAAGGGTCGCGCTGACCGCCGCCCGGATCCGGTTGCCACTTTCCAGAGTGATTTCCCAGGGCAGGGCCACCAGCACCAAATCGTTGATCCGCAGCACCTGGAACAGGGCCCGGTGAGGGTAGCGGGCCGGCGCCAGAGCCAGTTGCAGCTTGGACAACATCCATTGCTTCACGCCCTGGCACCCATCGGTGAATACGGTGCGCGGCCACCCTTCCTTCAGGTAGGGCAAATAGGAGATCGGAAACACTTCATCGCCGTTGGCGGCCCCGGCCACGGCGGCGCCGATGATAGGGCGCTGACACAGGCCGTGGCGCTGTTCCTCGTCGAGCTTGAGCAGGTCCAGTTCCCGGCTGGCCACCGCGGTATGCAGGTCGTCCCGCAGCTCATGTCCGAGCTGATGGAACAGGGTGTTGGCCTGTTCCCCCAAGGCGGTGCCGATTCGGCGGGCTTCGCGATCACCGCGCAACCCCGCCGTCCAGGCCGGATTGTTGTCGCCATGGGTGGCCTGGACGGTGCCGTGCACGAAGCGCCAGGGCAACGGCTTCCCGGCGGGTTCGATGCCTTGCGCCAGCCAGTGCCAGACGTCGGCATGGTAGGGGCGGGTAAAGGCGGGGATGGCGGTGCCGTGGATGGAAAACAGGGTCAGGGCGCCGGCCGGATAATAGCGGCCATCATCGGCCATCAGGTCGATACGCAGCTGGCTCATGCGCGGGTTTATCGCCTCCAATGCCCGTTCTTCGGTCCATTGTTGTTCCGGGAGCCGGTGATTGCGGGCCCAGGCCCCCAGGGAGCGGTTGCGGGTCAGCCCCCACACCTCGCTTTGCCCGCTGGCGAAACGGGCCGGCCGGCGCGTGCGATAGGCTTCGATCACCGCCTGGCTGATGCGTTTGGCAAGAAAGTCGAACAGCACCGGATCAAAACCGGGGCTTTGACTGCCAAACACATTGTAAAAGTCACTGCCCAGGTATTGGCCGGGCCCGGAATGGGTATGGGTGACCAGCAGGCTGAGGGCGTGAGCGGGAATGTCGGTGGCGGCGGCGATACGTTCCGCCACCGCGTACTGGAGCGGCAGTGATCCGGCCCCCAAATCCAATTGCACCAGAGCCATCGGGGTCTGACCGGCGCCATGCAGATAAAAGGCCCGTGCTTTCAGGCGGGTGCGGAAGCCGTCGGCGCTACGGGCCCAGGCGGAGTAGCCGAACTTGGGCAGGCCGATGGCGGGGGTAATGTCCACTTCCGCCACGCCGGCCAGATTGCCGTCCTGGACGGTGGAGGGCCGCGGTGCCGGGATATTAAAGCTCAGGGTGGTGGCGGGGTAGAACAAAAAGGGCCAGGCGGTGTGAATCAGCAGGCCAAGGGCGATCAGCAACACCAGCAGCACGAGCCGGGGCAAGGTCAGCAAGCGGCGTGACGGACGAAAGATCATGGCGCGGGGGAGCGGGGAAACCGCCTCGGCGTGATTATCATTTTTCTTGGCACGAAAGTCCCAAAGATACCTGCGACTTACTCCTAAAGCAACACCTCAGCCAGGTAGCGTACATAACGACACAAACCGATACGACTTTGTGATGTTGTGAAATGGGGCAGAGAAATTCTCAACACTATTCCAACCGGTTTTCACCGGATCTCTGTTTTTTTTAAAGCCCACAGTTATTCCAATGATTGCACTGTAACCCGTTGACACCCGAGGGGGAAAGACGATGAAAGCAATCTGGAAGCTGTCCACGCTGGGCATGGCCGTGGCTTTGGCCAGCCATGCCGCCGTGGCTCAGGAACGTGAATACGTAGAACAGGCAAAACCCAACCAGTACATCGGTGGCATGGCGCACTACATCGATGTGGATGAGGATTGGCAGGCTGGTGATCGCGGGGCGGGCGGCACCATTTTCTACGGTCGCAAGCTGCATGATCACGTTTGGTGGGAGTCCGAGGCCGGTGCCTACGGTCTCGAGTCCAATGTCGACAACGGCCAGGACTTCTATCAATACCCGGTAACCACCGGTCTGGCCTTCACCCTGGGTGACCGCACTGGTTTCACCCCTTATCTGGTGATGGCCGTTGGTGGTATCTACAACGACGTCTACATCGACGATGACGATGGCTGGGACTTCCACGCCAACGCCGGTCTGGGCGCGGTGACCGGGCCGCTGTTCAACAACGGCCTGAAGGTCCGCGCCGAAGCCCGTTATCTGTACAACGATTTCGACGGCACCGGTGACTCCGCTGGCGACGGCGGCTTCGGTGATTACCGCTATTCCGTGGGTCTGGAAGTGCCGATGGGTTACACCAAGGTGGTGGAAAAAACCCGGGTGGAAACCAAGCAGGTAGCAGTGCAACAGCCGGTGATCGATTCCGATGGCGACGGCGTGCCGGATAACCTGGATCAGTGTCCGGATACCATGCCGGGTGCCAAGGTGGATGGCAAAGGCTGTCTGCTGGTTAACCAGACCGTTACCTTCAACAACATCAACTTCGAGTTCGATTCCGCTGAACTCACCGCTTCCTCCCGTCCGCTGGTGTCACGCATTGCCCGCTCGCTGACCGCGGAAAACAACAATATCCGCGTGGAAGTGGCCGGCCATACCGACAGCGTTGGTTCCGCCCAGTACAACGAAGGCCTGTCCCAGCGCCGTGCCGATTCGGTACGCAACTATCTGGTTCGCGAAGGCGTGGATAGCAGCCGTGTCACGGCCCGCGGTTACGGCGAAAGCCAGCCCATTGCTGATAACGACTCCGCGTCCGGTCGCGCTATGAACCGCCGCGTTGAATTCCATGTGACTGAGTAGTAAGAGGAGGGATCTCGAGATGTCACGTTTAAAAACGATCAGCCTGCTGCTGCTGGTGGCCGTGCTCGGCCTCGGCGGCCTGTACGGCTGTAAAGCCAGTGGTGGTAGCAGTGGCGGTGGAGGTGACCCCACCCCCAACGTCCAGGACGACGATAACGACGGTATCCCCAATAATGAGGATAACTGTCCGCAAATGCCCAACAATGATCAGCGTGATGAGGACGGCGATGGCATCGGTGACGTCTGTGATGACGATATCGATGGTGACGAAGTGGACAACGATGACGACAACTGTCCCTGGGTGCCGAACCAAAATCAGTTGGACTCCGACGATGACGGTATCGGCGATGCCTGCGATGCCAACAACGATGACGACGGTGACGGCTTCGACGACGGCGAGGATAACTGCCCGAATACGCCCAACCCGACCCAGTCGGACATCGATAACGATGGCATTGGCGACGCTTGTGATGACGACATCGACGGTGACGGCATTCCCAATGGGGAAGACAACTGCCCCTACGTGGCCAACCACGATCAGCTGGACACCGATGGTGACGGCGTAGGCGATGCCTGCACCGGTGACAAGGACGGTGACGATGTGCCCGACGAGCAGGACAACTGCCCGATCGTGCCCAACACCGACCAGGCGGATCTTGACCAGGACGGTATCGGCGATGTCTGTGATGACGACCGCGACGGTGACGGCGTGGAAAACGGTCATGACGACTGCCCGGACGTAGCCGGTCCCGCCAGCAACAACGGCTGCCCGGTGGATGATCCCACCGACACCGATGGTGACGGCATCCCCGATGACCAGGACAACTGTCCCACCATTCCCAACGCGGATCAGGCCGACAGTGACGGTGATGGCATCGGCGACGTGTGTGACGACGCTGGGTTCACCTGTAATGATGTCAGTAACTATCAGCCGCTGCTGGCCAGCGACGGGTTCCTGGCGGACGGTTCCGCCGTGGGCATTTGCATCAGCTGCGGTATCTCTGACGCGGGCAATATGATCGATGGTCAGGACAACTCCTTCGCCACTTTGAATGTGACGGCGGCTTTGATTTACGGTGGTGCTGATGCATTGGTTTACGATGGTCCGGTCATCTCCGGGGTCAACCGTGCCGGCTTCGTGGTTTCCAAACCTAACTCACCGCTGCTTAACCTGAGTCTGTTGGGTAACTTCGTCACCTTGACGTTCTTCAATAACGATACGGAAGTGGCGGAAACCACCGCGGGTGGCGGTCTGCTGGGTCTGGAACTGTTGGGCTTTGGTACCGGTGACGGCAGCCAGCGCTTCCTGTCCACCCAACTGGACCCGTCGCTGGAGTTCAACCGGGTTCGACTGCGCTATGCGGGTTTGCTCAATGTGAATGACTCCCTGAGGATTCACCGTGTTTGCGCCGGTACTGATCCGGCTCTCTGATCCATAACTTTCTCCTTTCAGGCGAACTGATGGGGCGCGAAAGCGCCCCTTTTTTTTGCCGTTCCTGGCTGGCGTCCGCCTTTCCGAAAAAAGACGTAAAATGCCAACTTGTTTCCGGACCACGGTGTGATCCGGATCCTGGTATCGGCGATACTTGCTCACTTAACAATGACGTGATGTTTCCGGGTGACGGTAACGGTGGTGGGAGAGCGGGATGCACCGAGCAGGGCGCGTATGGTTCTGTCTATGGCTTTGTTTGCTGGGGCTCGCGGCGTGTTCTGATCCCACCGATGGTCCCTTTCGTAATTACACCGAAACCGGTGATTTGGCGGATATTCGCGAGCACGGCGTATTGCGGCTGTTGGCACCACGCTTCGATGCCGAGGAGGAATTCGTCTGGGAGGGCGTGCCCACCAGCGAATACCGTCGTGAAGCGGAAGCCCTGGCCGAATCATTGGGATTGCAGCCACGCTGGGTGTACGCGGATGATTTCGCCGAGTTATCGGTGATGCTCAATGCCGGCCAGGCGGACCTTATCGTTACCCATTACAGCCGTACCGACCGGCGTCGCGAGCGGCTGTCGTTCTGCACGCCGCTGGCCGTGGTGCGGGAAATACTGGTACTGCCGACGGATCGGGTCGGCACGGCACTAGCGGACCTGGGACCGCTCACCATCGCCGCGCCGCGCGGCACCGCCTACCTGGAAACCGCCCGGAATCTCGCTCGCCGCCATGACAATGTTGAAGTGGACCGGGTCAGCGGAGAGTTGTCCGAGGACGAGCTGCTGCGCGGCATAATGCACGGTCAGTATGACGCGGTGATCATGGATGAGCCGTTATTCAAGGCCTTGTCCATTGATTATCCGGAGCTGCGCGCCGGCCCGGTGGTGCAGCCACGGCGGGCGATTGCCTGGGCGGTCCGCAAAAGCAGCCCGGACCTGCGTGAAGCGGTGAACCGTTACATCGTCGCGCATCGTATCAAGGCGTCACAACAGGACCATGAGAGCCGTGACTGGCCCGCCATCCTCAATAGCGGCGTGCTGCGGGTGATCACCTCTAACAACCCGGCCAGCTACTTCATGTGGCGGGGCGAACTGATGGGATTCGACTACGATCTGATCCGCGACTTCGCCCAGCGTTATGACCTGCGCCTGAGCATGATCGTGCGTGACAGCCCGGCAGGGATGCTGGCGGCTCTGGAAAACGGGGAGGGGGATGTGATCGCCGCGTCCATGAGTGTGACGCCGGCGCGGCGCGGAAAGGGATGGCATTACTCCGAGCCTTATCTGGAGGTGCGGGAGCAAATCGTCGGGCCGGCCTCGGCGTCGCCCTTCGAGGATCTGTCGGAGCTTGCCGGGCGAAAGGTGACAGTGGCGGCCGGAAGCGCCTTCGTGGAAACGCTGCGCGCGTTACAGAACGACGGCATCGGCGTGGAAATCGAGGTGCGCCAGAACGTATCCAGCGAAATCTTAATGGACCGGGTGGCCAAAGGGGAGCTGGATCTGACCATGGCCGACAGTCACCTGGTGGCGATGGAACAGGGTTACCGGGATGACCTGAAAGTGCTGTGGACCCTGCGACAACCCCGGCAGATCGCCTGGGGGGTGCGGGAGAATCAGCCGCAACTGCGCCATCAACTGAATGACTACATTAAACGGGTGCGCGACGGGCAGTTGTATCGTGCCACTTTTGATCGCTATTTCCTGGCTGAGCCCGCACGCGCTTCCCACTCCGCGGAAAGGGTGGAGCCGGGCAAGCCGATCTCGCCCTACGATGACCTGGTGCGCGAGCATGCGCTCAAGCACGGTTTCGACTGGCTGATGATCACCGCCCAGATGTATCAGGAAAGCCATTTTGATCCGCTAACGCGGTCGTTTTCCGGCGCCGAAGGGCTGATGCAGGTGATGCCGCTGACCGCCCGCCAACTGGGCTACCAGAACCTGACCGACCCGGCCGAGGGCATTGGCGCTGGCGTCGCTTACCTGGACTGGCTGGAGGGGCGTTTCCCGGCTCGTCTGGATCTGGCGGAAAAAACCTACTTCGGACTGGCCGCCTACAACGCCGGGTTCGGCCATGTGGAAGACGCGCGCCGTTTGGCCCAGCGGCTTGGCAAGGATCCCGATCGCTGGTTTGGCAATGTGGAGGAGGCCATGGCGCTGCTGTCCCACCCTCGCTACGCCCGTCAGGCCCGCTACGGCTATGTGCGGGGCCAGGAAACCGTGCAATACGTGCGCGATATCCGCGCCCGCTACCTGGGGTATTTGAGCGCAACAGAAAAGCAGTGAATAGTGAACAGTTAATAGTTAATAGCGAAAAGATAGAAATGCGTATCCGCAAATATCATTTGCGTACCAGCAACTTTGCATCGCGACCATGGACTTGCTTCTTTAAGAGCAAAGACGCCATTCCCATGGTTTGAACGCGGTCTCTTTGATTTCAGATCGCATCGGCGTATGCCGCGAGCTATTAACTATTCACTGTTCACTATTACAGGTTGGCCAGCCACTGCAGCAGCGTCTGCCGCACTTCCGGGGCGCAGTAGTCGTTGAGGATTTCGTGGCGGCCGGAAGGGCAGTCGAGCCGTTCCAGGTGCTGGTGGCGGCGTTTCAGGATATGTTCCAGGCGGTCCATGCCTTTTCCTTTATTGCTCATCGGGTCCTGACGGCCGCCCAGCAGCAGTATTGGCAGCAGGGAGGGCAGGCGCGCCAGTTGCTCGCCGGACTGGATTTGCGCCAGCGCCGAGATCAGCGCCAGCCAGGTGCTGGTGGTGCATTCGAAGCCGCAGGCGGGATCAGCGATGTAGGCGTCCACCTGATCCTGGTCGGTGCTGAGCCAATCGAACTCGGTGCGGGCATCGGCGATGCTGGCGGCCCAGGTCTGGAAGGTCATCTTGTGCACCAGGGGACTGTGGCCACGAGCGCCATGGCGGCGGCGCTGCCAGCCCATCAATAGCGTCATGGCACGGTAAAACCACGGGGAATGGCTGTCACTGCCGCACAACACCAGGCCGCCCAGTTGCTCCGCGGCCTGTTCGGCGGCGGCCAGGGCCAGGAATGAGCCCATGCTGTGCCCGCCCAGCACCAGCGGCCCCCGGTCCGGCTTCACGTGTTCCAGCACCTGCAGAATATCACCGATGACCTTGTCCCAACCGTCCTCATCGGCGAAGTGTCCCCGAGGCGCGTTGTCGTCGATGCTGGTGCCGTGACCGCGATGGTCCGGGCAATACAGGTTCCAACCGTGTTCACTCAGGGTTTCCCCCAGGGCGCCGTAGCGGCCGCCATGTTCCGCCATGCCGTGCAGCCAGACCAGTGTGCCGGCGGCATCCTGCGCCGGCCAGTGATGGACCCCGATGACATGATTGTCGATGGCGGTGATGGACAACAGTTGTTTGGACATGGTGACCCCCTGTAAGTGGCACGAACATGCGGCATCCCTTTGGTTTCGTCAAGACGGGCCTGTATCATGAGGTTTTCCCGCCGTCCTTGTTTCGCTATTCGGGAGCAACCTTGATTCGCTATCAGATTTGCCCGGTCCATCCGCAGGCCCATATTTTTGAAATCACCCTGACCGTGGACCGGCCGACGCCGGAAGGCCAGGCCCTGACCATGCCGTCGTGGATTCCCGGCAGCTATATGATCCGGGATTTCGCCCGGCATGTGGTGTCGCTGGACGCCCGGGCCGGCGACCGGCCGCTGGCGGTGGCCAAGATCGACAAGCAGACCTGGCAATTGCCGCCGGTGGACGGTCCGGTGACCGTGACGTACCGGGTTTATGCGTGGGATTTATCGGTGCGCGGCGCCCATCTGGATACCACCCATGGCTACTTCAATGGCCCCTGTGTGTTCCTGGCGGCCATGGGCCACGAGGATCAGCCTTGCGAGGTGACCATCGTGGCGCCAGCGGGAGCGGAGTTCGCCACCTGGCGCCTGGCCACGGGCATGCCGCGGCTGTCCGGCGCGGAGCTGGATTTTGGTGTGTTCCAGGCGGACAACTATGACGCGCTGATTGACTATCCTGTGGAGATGGGACACTTTGAGCACGCCCGCTTCGAGGCCTGTGGCGTGCCCCACGATGTAGTGCTCACCGGCCGTTTCCGTGTTGACCTGGAGCGTCTGTGCCGGGACCTGAAGCCGATCTGCGAGCATCATATCAAGCTGTTCGGTGAACCGGCGCCGGTGGACCGGTATCTGTTCATGACTATGGTGACCGACGGTTATGGCGGTCTTGAGCATCGCAACTCCACCAGCCTGATGAGTCCGCGCGGTGATTTGCCATTGCCCACCGACGGGCCCCGGCAGGTGCGTGACGGTTACCGCGGCTATCTGGGACTGTGCAGCCACGAATACTTCCACACCTGGAACATCAAGCGGATCAAACCGGAGGCGTTCACGCCTTTTGATCTGAGCCAGGAGGTGCATACCGAACTGCTGTGGGCGTTCGAGGGTATCACCAGTTACTACGATGATCTGGCTCTGGCGCGCACCGGTCTGATTTCGCCGGAGAGCTATCTGGAGCTGGTCGGCCAGACCCTGACCCGGGTGCAGCGCGGCCAGGGGCGGCTCAAGCAGACCGTGACCGAGTCCAGTTTCGATGCCTGGACACGCTTCTATAAGCAGGACGAGAACGCGCCCAATGCCATCGTCAGCTATTACGCCAAGGGCTCCTTGGTGGCTCTGGCGCTGGACCTGACCCTGCGTGAACGCAGTAACGAGCAGGTGACGCTGGATCATCTGATGCGTGCGTTGTGGCAACGCTACGGCGAGGGCAGCGGCGGCGTGCCCGAGCAGGGCATTCAGGCCCTGGCCGAGGAACTGTTGGGCGAGAGCCTGGATGAGTTCTTCCAACTGGCGCTGTACAGCACCGAGGACCTGCCTCTGGCGCCGTTGTTGGCGGCGCGCGGGGTGGTGTTGCATTGGCGGCCCGCCGGTGGCCATGGTGACAACGGTGGTAAGCCGGCCAAAGGCCCGGCGCCGGTGCATCTTGGCCTGCGTGCCGCCGCCGACCCGCTCGGCGCGCGGGTGCAGATGGTGTACGAGCAAGGCGCGGCGATGGCCGCGGGGCTTTCCGCCGGCGACGTGATCATCGCCGTGGACGGCATCAAAACCGACGCCGCCGGCCTGGACGGCCGTTTGCAGGGTTATCAGGAAGGCGAGGTGGTGGAGGTTCACGTGTTCCGCCGCGACGAGCTGCTGCGTTTTCGTGTCACCCTGGCGCCATCGGAAGCCTCCACCGCTTACCTGACCCTGGCCCAGGGCGGGCTCACCGACAAGGGGCGGGCGTGGCTGCTGGGACAGCAGTGAAGGGTTAATAGTGAACAGTGAAAAGAAATCACGCTCCGTAGGCCATTGACCTATTCAGAGCTAGCTACAAGGCCGCTGTGGGAGCTTGCCTTGCAAGCGAATGGGCCCTCGACCGTGAGACACCGGCGGTCCTTTTCATACCGAAAAGGACCGCGATCTCTCTCCGAATTCATGAATTATGACTGACCTTTCCCTGAAGGATTTACAGCGTCGTCTTGAGGAAGCGCGCGGTGCCGATCGCGGCCGTTTGCGCAAGCGCCTGGAAGGCTTGCGCCGCCGTCCCAATGACGCGGCGCGGGCCAAGGTGGCGGCGGCGATCGAGACCTCGGTGGCGGAGCGTCAACGGCGTGCCTCGTTGGTGTCCGAGTTGCGCTGGCCGGACCTGCCGGTGGTGCATCACCGTGAGGAACTGGCCGAGGCGATTCAGGATCATCAGGTGGTGGTGGTGGCCGGCGAAACCGGTTCCGGCAAGACCACCCAACTGCCGAAAATCTGTCTGCAACTGGGGCGGGGCGTGGACGGCTACATCGGCCACACTCAACCCCGTCGTCTGGCGGCCCGGTCCGTGGCCGCGCGTCTGGCCGAGGAACTCGATACCCGGGTGGGCGGGCTGGTCGGCTACAAGGTCCGGTTCGCCGAACAGGTTGGCGCGGACAGTCTGATCAAACTGATGACCGACGGCATGCTGCTCAGTGAGATTCAGCATGACCGGCAACTGCGCCAGTACGACACGCTGATCATCGATGAGGCCCATGAACGCAGCCTCAATATCGATTTCCTGCTCGGCTATCTGAAGCAACTGCTGCCGCGCCGCCCGGATCTGAAGGTGATCATCACCTCGGCCACCATCGACCATCGCCGTTTCGCCGATCATTTTAACGGCGCGCCGGTGTTCGAGGTGTCCGGGCGCACCTATCCGGTGGATATTCGATACTGCCCGCCGGAAGGGGAACGGGAACTGGGCTGGCAGGTGGAAGAAGTGTTGCGGCGGATCGACAGCGAGGAGCGTCGGGATGGCCGCCCGGTGGCTCGCGACGTGCTGGTGTTTCTCAGCGGCGAACGGGAAATCCGCGATGTACACCATCATCTCAAGCGTTGCGATTTCCGTGACACTGAGTTGCTGCCGCTATACGCCCGGTTGAGCGCCGCCGAGCAGCAACGGGTATTTTCTCCGCACCGTGGCCGCCGTATCGTGCTGAGCACCAATGTGGCGGAAACCTCGCTGACGGTGCCGGGCATCCGTTACGTGATTGACGCCGGGACCGCACGCATCAGCCGTTACAGCGTTCACTCCAAGGTTCAGCGTCTGCCGGTGGAACCGGTATCCCAGGCCAGCGCCGACCAGCGCTCCGGCCGCAGCGGCCGCATCATGCCGGGGATTGCTTACCGCTTGTACAGCGAGGACGATTTCATCAATCGCCCGGCGTTCACCGACCCGGAAATCCAGCGCACCAACCTGGCGGCGGTGATCTTGCAGATGGCGGATCTGGGGCTGGGCCGGGTGGAGGACTTCCCGTTCATGGAGCCGCCGGACGGCCGCTTCATCCGCGACGGTTATCGCCTGCTGGAAGAGCTGGGCGCGCTGGATAGCGAGCGCCGGCCCACCTCTCTGGGCAAGCAGCTGGCCCGTTTCCCGCTGGATCCGACCCTGGCGCGCATGCTGGTAGCGGCAGCGGAGAAAAAGGCGCTGCGCGAGGTGCTGCCGATCGTCGCCGCGCTGGCAGTGCAGGATCCGCGTGAGCGTCCACGCGAAAAACAACAACAGGCGGATCAGGCTCACCAGCCGTTCCAGGATAAGGAATCGGATTTCCTCTGGTTCTGGAACCTCTGGCAGTGGGCGGAACAGCAGCGCGAGGAACTCAGTCGCGGCCAGTTCGAGAAACTGCTCAAGAAGACTTTTCTGGCGCCGTCACGGATGCGCGAATGGCGGGACACGCATCGTCAATTGCTGCTGCTGGCGAAACAGGAGGGTTGGACACTCAATGACAGCCCGGCGGAATACGAAGCGATCCACCGCTCTTTACTCGCCGGCTTGCTCGGTAACGTGATGATGCGAGGCGAGGAGGGCGAGTGGCTCTCCACCCGTAACCGTAAGCCGCTGGTCTGGCCCGGTTCGGCGCTGAGCAAAGCCGCCGGCAAGAAGAACGGAGCGCGCTGGCTGATGGCGGCGGAGCAGGTGGAAACCAGCCGCCTGTTCGCCCGTTGCGTGGCCAGGGTGGAACCGGGCTGGATCGAGGCGGAAGCCGGCCATCTGGTGAAACGGCAGTATTATGAGCCGCACTGGTCAAAACGGCGCGGCTGCGTGATGGCACGGGAGCAGGTCAATCTGTTCGGGCTGATTTTGGCCTCCGGGCGCCGGGTGCACTACGGGCCGATGGAACCGGAGCTGGCGCGGGAATTGATGATTCGCGAAGGGCTGGTGGCGGGGCAGTTCAGCCGTGAGCCGGCCTTCGTCAAGACCAACCGGGAGCGGTTGGAAGCGCTGGAGGAGATGGAGCACAAACTGCGCCGCCGTGACATTCTCGCCGATGAGCAGACGCGCTTCGAGTTCTATGACCGCCGGTTGCCGGATTCGCTTTATACCCTCACTCACCTGGAAACCTGGTACCGCAAGCACGCTTCAGAGGCGGAACGTCAGGCTCTGATCATGGACGACGATGTGCTGCTCTCCCGCACGCCGCAATGGCAGCGCGACGCTTTCCCTGATGAGTTGGTGGTGGAAGCCATGCACCTGCCGCTGGAGTACAGCTTCGACCCCACCGGGCAGCGCGATGGCGTCACGCTGGTGGTGCCACTGGCGGCATTGAACCAGATCCCGGAAGAGCGGCTGGCGTGGCTGGTACCCGGGCTGCTGCGGGATAAGCTGGAGGCGCTGCTGCGCGGCCTGCCCAAGGCGCGCCGCCGGCATTTCGTGCCGGTGCCGGATTACGTCGATGCGTTGATGGAGGCGTTGACGCCGGATCAGCCCCTGCTGCCGGCGATGACGCGGGAATTGCAACGTATGACCGGTGTGCGGGTGGAGCAGGAAGAATGGCGCGAGGATCAGCTGCCGGATTATTTGCGCATGAATTTGCGTGTGATGGACGGCGATCAAGTGGTGGTGGAAGGCCGTGATCCGGCGGATCTGCGCCAGCGCCTGCAGGGGCGGACACCGGCGCACAGCGAAGCGATTGAAGAGGAAACGCCCCAGGAAAGCCGGGAGTGGGATTTCGGCGAGGTGCCGCGGTGCAGCGAGCAGCAGCGCGGCGGTATTGTGCTGCGCCGTTACCCGGGACTGCGGGATCTGGAAGACCGGGTCCGACTGGACCATTTCGATGACGCTGACGAGGCCGCCTGGCGCCATGGTTATGGCTGTGCACGCCTGGCCCTGCTGCGTCTGCCGGATCAGATCAAGTCTCTGAAACGGCAGGCTGGCGCGGCGATTGGCTGGCAAAAACTGAAAAGTGAAAAAAGTGCCATGGCGCGGCAGGCGCTGGAACACGTATTGTTGCGGACCGCCGCGGACCATTTTCACTTTCATGCCGAGCCGGTCCGCGATCAGAGCGCGTTTCGTCATCGCCTGGACTCCGGTCGCGGCGACTTCGTCCCGGCGGCGGAACGCGCTGTTCGCCATTGGGGCGAGGTGTTCGCCTGCTATCGTGGCATCATGACGCGGCTGGAAAAGGGCTTTCCATTGGCCTGGGCCCATGCCCACCGGGATTTGAAGACGCAGCTTTCGGCTCTGTTCGAAACGGATTTTCTGTTGTCCGTGCCCGCTGAGTGGCTGTCGGAGTACCCTCGCTATCTGAGCGCCATCGAGCAACGTTTGGACAAGATGGGCGGGCAGTTGGGGCGTGACCGGGCGCAGGTGGCGGAACTGGAGGCATTCTGGGAAAAGTTCAGCCGCCGGGCCGGGGAAACGCCGCACTGGCGCCTGCCTGAGCCTCTGGCGCTGTTTCGCTGGATGCTGGAGGAATATCGGGTCAGCCTGTTCGCGCAGCCGCTGGGGACCCGTATGCCAGTGTCGGCCAAGCGTTTGAACCGGCAGTGGGAAGCCTGCTGAATGGGCCCCCTGAAGCCCATTCGCTTGCAAGCAAGCTTCCCACAGCGGCTGCGTAGCGCAATTTGTGGGAAGCGGCCTTGGCCGCGAATAGTCCGAAGTTCCCGGATGGGAGAGTAATCAACCCGCTTTCGAAACATCGGTTTTGCGCCCACGGGGCTGAATCCGGATAATGACATCATTTACTGTCGCGGCGCCCGGTGCGCCTTTGCAGAGAGGACAGGTTAGTGACCCAATCCGTAGTGATCAGCGGAACCGGGCTGTGGACCCCGCAGCAGTCCATTAGTAACGACGAGTTGGTGGCGTCGTTCAACCAATACGTGCAGCTCTATAACGAGAGCAACGCCGCCGCCATCGAGGCCGGTGAACTGGAGGCTCTGAGCCCTTCGAGTACCGGTTTCATCGAGAAAGCCTCCGGCATCAAACAGCGTTATGTGCTGGACAAGGAAGGCGTGCTGGATCCCGAAAGGCTGTGTCCGAACATTCCCGAGCGGTCCGATGACGAGTTGTCGGTGCAGGCGGAGATCGCCGTCAACGCCGCCCGGCAGGCACTGGAAAACGCCAACTTGACAGCCGACGATCTGGATGCCGTGCTGGTGGCCTGTTCCAATATGCAGCGTGCCTATCCGGCCATGGCGGTGGAAGTGCAGCAGGCATTGGGCATGGAACATGGCTGGGGCTATGACATGAACGTGGCCTGTTCCAGCGCCACCTTCGGTATCCAGGCGGCGGTGGACGCGGTGCGCAATGGCTCCGCCCGGCGCGTGCTGATGGTCAATCCGGAGATTTGTTCCGGTCACCTGGCCTGGCAGGATCGCGACTGTCATTTCATCTTTGGTGATGTGGCCACCGCGGTGATCGTGGAGCGGGCCGAGGACGCCACCAGCGACAACCGCTGGGAGATTCTCGGCACCCGCCTGCAAACCAAATTCTCCAATAACATCCGCAACAACTTTGGTTTCCTGAATCGGGCCGACCCGTCCGGCATCGGCGCCCGCGACAAACTGTTCCGCCAGGAAGGCCGCAAGGTATTCAAGGAAGTCTGCCCCATGGTGGCCGAGCAGATCAGCGGTCATTTGAACGATCTGGATCTGCCGGTGGAAGAGCTGCGCAGGATGTGGCTGCACCAGGCCAATTTGAGCATGAACCAGTTCATCGCCCGCCGGGTGCTGGGGCGTGATCCCAGCGAAGAGGAAGCGCCGGTGATCCTGGACGAGTACGCCAACACCAGTTCCGCCGGCTCCATCATTGCTTTCCACAAATATAATGCCGACCTGCCGGTGGACAGCAAAGGGGTGATTTGCTCCTTTGGCGCCGGTTATTCCATTGGCAGCGTGGTGGTCAAACGGGTGAAGTAAATGGCGAGGCGGCTTGCCCCTCTCCCTGAAGGGGGAGAGGGGCAAGCCGAGTCAGTTGCCCGCGTCCAGAATCACCCGGCCCGCCACCTGGCCTTTTTCCAGATCTTCCACGGCTTGAGCGGCGCTCTCCAACGGGCGATGCTCGATGTGGATGGGCGGCAGGTTCTTCTCCTTGGCGAAAGCCACCAGGTCCTCCAATTCCTTCAGCGTACCCACATAAGAGCCGATGATGCTCACTGCTTTATTGGTGATGATCGGCAGCGGATAACGCAATTCGCCGCCGTGCAAACCCACCGGTACGTATTTGCCACCCTTGCCCAGCAGGCTCAACGCTAATTGGGCGGTCTGCTCATTGCCGACGAAGTCCAGGGCCGCCTGCACCGTGCCCGGGCAGGTTTCCGCCACCACCCGATTCAGTTTCGGTGTGTTCGGGTCGAAGCTGTGGCGGGCGCCACTTTCATGCGCCAGCTTGCGTTTCTCCTCGGACAGATCGATACCGATCACATTGCCGATGCCCATGGCCTGGAGGATGCGCAGAGCCATCTGGCCAAGGCCGCCGCAGCCGATCACCACGATCCACTGGTCATCCGCCAGCGGCAGCACTTTGTTGATGGCGGAGAAGGTGGTCAGCCCGGAGCAGGCCAGGGTGGCGGCGTCGCCGGGGTTGAGGCCGCTGATGTCGAGAAGATAGCGGGAATGGGGCACGACGATGTGATCGGCGTAGCCGCCGGGTTTGTTCACGCCCAGGTGAGCCGGGGTGACACACAGGTTTTCCTCGCCTTTCTGGCAGGCACCGCATTTGCCGCAGCCGATCCATGGGTAGATCAGACGTTGGTCGCCGGGTTTGACGCCGGTGACCTGGTCGCCCACCGCCACCACGGTGCCGATCACCTCGTGGCCCAGAGTAAGCGGTAGCGGCATGGCGAAGTTGAGGCGTTTGTCGCCGCCCAATTCGAAATAGCCATCGTGAAGGTGAACGTCACTATGGCAGACGCCACAGTAGTTGACCTTGAGCAACACTTCGTCGCTGGCGGGGGCGGGGAGTTGGTAGGTTTGCGGTGCGATCGGACCGCCGAACTCCTGGAATTCGAAGCGGCGACTGTCCGATACACCGTTTTGTTGTTCTGCAGTCATGGCAGGCGTCCTTGTAGGTAACGTCATTGCGGGCCGGTCATGCGGGTTGGCCGCACCGACAGGGTGTTTGTATGCTGTATATCGTATAAAGCAAGTTGACGGGAAGGGACATCGTCCGTGAAGACGATTTTGCTTACCCCGCTTCAGGTCGGCTTGACCAACCCTTACTTACGGAGACGGCTATGTCCGCGGAACTTCAGGACTCGACTTTGCTGCGTTACCAGTCACTGATCGATGGTGTCTGGTGCGACGCGCGCTCCGGCCTTACTTTCGAGGTCAGGAATCCGGCCAGTGGCGAGGTGCTGGCTCAGGTGCCGGATATGGGGGCCGTTGATGCCCGTGCCGCGGTGGAAGTGGCGGCCGTCGCCTTCAAGGACTGGCGCCGCCGTTCGGCCCGGGAACGCATGCTGATTCTGCGCCGCTGGTACCAGGAGATCGTTGATAATGCCGACGACCTGGCTTTGCTGCTTACCCTGGAGCAGGGCAAACCATTGGCGGAAGCCCGGGCGGAGGTGCTTTCCGGCGCCAATTTCGTCGATTGGTTCGCGGCGGAAGCGATGCGGGTGATGGGGGACATTCTGTCGCCGGCGGACAACAGCCGCCGTGAGTGGTCAACGCGCCACCCTGTCGGTGTGGTGGCGGCGATTACCCCATGGAATTTCCCGTCCTCCATGGTTACCCGCAAAGTGGCGCCGGCTCTCGCGGCTGGCTGTACCGTGGTGCTCAAGCCCGCCGAGGACACGCCGCTGTCGGCATTGGCCTTGGCCACGCTGGCGGAGCGGGCCGGGGTGCCGGCGGGCGTTTTCAATGTGGTTACCGCTGCCCATGGCGCGGAAGTGGGCGGAGAGCTGACTTCCAATCCGCAGGTGCGCAAGCTGTCGTTTACCGGCTCCACCGCGGTGGGCAAATTGCTGATGGCCCAGTGCGCGGCCACGGTGAAGAAAGTGAGCCTGGAACTGGGCGGCAACGCGCCGTTCCTGGTATTTGAAGACGCGGATCTGGACGAGGCGGTGCGTGGCGCCATCGCCATCAAATTCTATAACACTGGTCAGACCTGCATCTGCGCCAATCGCATCATGGTGCACGAGCGCGTCTACGATGCTTTCCTGGAACGGCTTGCCCGGGCGGTGGGAACCCTGGCGTTGGGCGAGGGGACCAGGGAGGGCGTGACCCAGGGGCCACTGATCAACCCGGCGGCGTTTGAAAAAGTTTCGGCTTTGGTGGACGACGCGGTTTCATCGGGCGCCACGGTGGTGACCGGCGGTGGTGGTGATGCCGGTCTGGGAGGAACCTTCTATCAGTTGACCGTGCTGGGTGACGTGACTCCGGCAATGAAGGTGTTCAATACCGAAATCTTCGGCCCGGTGGCACCTGTATATCGGTTCAGTGACGAAGAGGAGGTGATCCGGCTCGCCAACGAAACCCCTTATGGCCTGGCGGCTTATGCCTACACCCGGGATCTGGGGCGGATTTTCCGGCTTAATGAGCAGCTCGAATACGGCATGGTCGGCGTGAACACGCCGCGTTTCGTGTCAGAGACGGTTCCCTTCGGTGGCGTCAAGGAATCGGGTATTGGCCGTGAAGGCTCGGTGTATGGCATCGATGAATTCCTGGAAATCCGTTACTTGTGTCTGGCCGGGTTGTAGAGGCGTGGCGGCTTGCCCGACACTGTTTCTTCCGCCTCCCGGGGCGCTGTGCTAACCTCGAAAAACCCTCATTTCTTTTGGAGAAAACGCTTGTCAGCGGATAAAAAACGGGGCGCGAAGCAGACCTCGAACGGCGAGCAGTTGGCGGAAGCCGTGGTTGATGGCGTTCAGGATACGACACTGATTGAGACGCGCCGCAATCAGATTTGCGATGCCGCTCTGGAGCTGTTTCTGGAGAAGGGATTCGCCTCCACCACGATTCGCGATATTTGTGCCCGCTCCGGTGTCAATCAGGCCAGTATTTACGATTACATCGCCAATAAAAACGACATTCTGCGGCGGTTGCTGAACAAGCTGTGGTTCCGTCCGGATGTGCCGACCCTGGCCGAACGTCTGGATCATGGCGGCGACACGCCGTTCGCGGACACGGTGGCGGACTATCTGCACGACACCTGGACCAAGAAGCGCCGGGGGACTCTGCTGATCTACCGTTCGGTGCCGTACCTGCAGGAAGATGACCGGCGTGCCATGCGCGCTCGTGACCGGGCGGTAATTGAAGGGCTGGCGGCGCGTCTGCGGCAACGGGCGCGATTGTCCGAGGGGGATCCCCGCGCGGAAGTGCTGGCGAACCTGATTATTTTTCTCGGTGCTTTCGCGCCCATGCGGGATTGGCTCAACAAGGATGTGGATGACGAGGTCATCCTGCGTACGGTGTCCGCGGGGGTGGCGGCCATGCTGGACCAGTTGGCGCGGGAGAATCCGGCGGGCAATCCGTCTGGCAAGGACAGCGCCTGACGCTGACACCAATCAACGCAGCACCGCTTGCAGCGGCCCGCCGCCCGGACAAGCTCCCACAGCGGCTTCGTAGCATGATCTGTGGGAGCCGGCCTGCTGGCGAATGGCGTGCGTGGCTCCTTCCGTGCCCGCGGCAAGAACGCCGCGGGCGCTTTGGTTCTGGCTGTGGTGAATTACGCGGTCTGGGCCTGTCGACGATTATCGTTCCAGACCAGCGCGGCCAGCGCCGCCGAGGCGAGCCCACCGATAATGGTGGTCATCAGTCCTGGGAAGCTGAAAGCGAAACCCGCCGCGATCAACGGAAAGCGCAACCAGGGACGCACCCGGCCCGCACCCAGCAGATAGCCTTCCAGGCCCCCCGAGATCAGCATGATGCCGACGATAATCGAAGGTAGCACGTAGATCAGCGGCGTCAGATCGCCCTGCAGGACCAGTGCCGGTTGAAACAGGAAGAACAGGGGCACGAAGTAGATCACCACGCCCAGGCGCATGGCGGTGAAGGAGGTCTGCATCGGTTTGCCGCCGGCGATGGTGGCGGCAAGGAACGCGGCGGCACCCACCGGCGGTGTGATCACCGACAGCATGGCGTAGTAGACGATGAAGAAGTGCACCGCGATGGTGTTGAGGCCGCCAACGTCGATGATCGCCGGCGCCAGCGTCACCGCCAGGAAGATATAGGCAACGATGGCCAGGCCAGCCATGCCCATGACGAAGCAGGCCAGAACACCAAAGAAAATAATCAGAAAAATATTGCCGCCACCGAGACTGACCAGGCCCGAGGTGAGAGCGCCGGTGACGCCGGTGATGGTGAGCGCGCTGACCACGAAGGCGATCGGTAGAATGATGGCGGCGGTTTGCGTCACCAGGATGCCGATCTGCCTCAGGGTTTCATACAGCCGTCTGGGTGTCATGCGGGTCTCCTTCTGCAGGAAGGAGAGCGCCACCATGAGTACGCAGGCGTACCAGGGCGCATAATATTCCCAGCGCATGTAGAGCAGGCCCCAGATCAGAAACACCAATACCGAAATAAACGGCCAGCCCCGTTTCAGCACTTCCCGGGCTGACGGTAATTGCTCGCGGGGTACGCCTTTCAGACCGGTCCGGGCGGCGTAGGCGTCCACCTGTAACAGCAAGCCGAAATAGAACAGCAGGGAAGGAATGATCGCCGCCACCATGACGGTGGCGTAGTCCACGCCGATGGTAATCGCCATGACGAAGGCGATGGCTCCCATGACCGGAGGCATGAGCACGCCGCCAGTGGAAGCACAGGCTTCAATGGCGCCGGCATAGTGGGCGGGATAGCCGACCTTTTTCATGGTCGGGATGGTGATCGATCCGGTACCGGCGATGTTGGAGAAGATGGAGCCGGAGAGGCTGCCAAAGAAGGCGCTGGCGACCACGGACACCTTGGCCGGTCCGCCACGGTAACGGCCAAAACCCGCGTTGGCCAGATCGATAAAGAAAGCGCCGCCACCGGTGGCGATAAGCACGCCAGCGAACACCAGAAAGCCAAGAATGATTTCCGCCACGATCTTGGTGGTGATGCCCATCATGCCTTCGGCACGGAAGATGTGGGCCTCGATCATGCGATCAAAATCGTAGGGAATGCCCATCAGCAGACCGGGAAGCCGGTCGGCGATCAATGGATACAAGCCCAGCAATACCACCACCAGAAGGAATGGCAGGCCGCCACTGCGCCGGGCCACTTCCAACATCAACAACCACATTACCGTGCCCATCGGTATGTGATTCCAGCCGGACTGCACCATGTCCCAGGCATGGGTGGAAAAGAACACACTGATACCCAGTGCCACGGCGGCGGCGATCAGATCGTAGAACGGGACCTTGTTTTGCCCGCGCCGGGCGGGCAGGGCAATGAAGGCGGCGGCGACGAACAGGCCTATGAACAGCCAGTAATACTGGCCTTCCAACAGGCGCTCGCCATTCCAGGTGATACCAAAGATGTACACCAGGCCGATGGCCAGGCCACCGACGACAAGCAGTACGAACAACAGACTTTGCCAGGAATACAAATCACCGAGGCGCGTGGCCTCGGAGGGCGGAGTGGCGTCTTCCGGCGGGGAAGTGGTCTGATTCATGAGGTTCGGCTCGCGTAAGGAGATGGACGGAAATGGCCGGTTCGGCGCCGGGCGAAGGATCGCCGCGACGCCGGGGCGCCATTACAGGCGGGAACGGAAGCCTTCGAGGCCCTGGGTGTGTTTGTCCAGGATGTCGAGGAAAGCCTGGTTCTGGAAGTCGGCTTTCACACCGGCCTTGGCGGCTTCTTCCATCGCCGCCTGGCGTGCCTTGACCCACTGATCCATTTTGGTTTTGGCGGCCTCGTTCCAGGCGTCGTCCTGTTCGGTCCAGGCGCCAATTTCACGCAGGTATTTCACCGTGCCTTCATGTATTGGCAAGGGGGTGCGGTCCAGATAGGCGCGGAACTGCTCCAGCGACATACGCGCGGCCATGGGATGAGAGCCCTTATAAGCGTCGTAGGATTCATGGAACCATTTGGCCATGTGGTAGGCGAAGTCCTCATCCGCGTCCGCCGGTACCGAGTAGACGAAGTTGGAGGTGGCACCGTCCACGCCACGGGCGGTGGAGACCCCCAGTTCGATCTTGGTGGGGATCAGCATGGGGCGATGTTGCAGATAACCGTCCCAGCCTTCCTGGTTGTCCTGGTTCAAGGGCAGCCAGCGGATACCACCGGGCGCACCTTCCATCTCCGACAACACGGAACTGACCGGGGCGCAGTACGCCACATCCGCTTTGCCTTCCACGACGGAACGGCAGTTTTCCGCGTAGCTGCTGGCTGGCACGTATTTAATGGTCTTTTCCGCTTCCTCCTCGGAGAGGCCGATGAAAGCGGGCAGGGCACCGGTCACGGCGGCGATCATCGGCGGTGAAAACATCCCTTTGGCCACGCGATAGCCGCCTTTCTTGAGATCCTGCAGGGATTTCAGTTCAGAGTCACCGGCGACCACATAACCCCAGGGGGTATCGTTGTGGTGCCAGAGAACCCGTTGCGGTACCGGTTTGGTAGTCGCATAGCCGCCAATGCCTTCGATCTGAAAACGCATTTCGGCGGCGGACACGGAACTGATGGCGATATCCCGCCGGTCGGTGAGCCGTCGATAACGCATGGACTCGTTATCTTCCGGTACGGCGCGAACCACGGTGCCGGTTTGCTTTTGCAGAATCGGGGTCCAACCATTGGTGGAGGCGAAGCTGGCGGAAGACGTGCCCGCCGTGCCGATCACCAGCAGCCGGGGCCATTCGAAATCGCTGCCTTCGGCGGCGAAAGCCGCGCCGGATATCAGTAAAGCGGTGGACAGGGCAGGGGCGAGCACCCTGCTCAGGGTACGCTGTTTCATCGGTGACTCCTTATTGTTCTCTAATGGTTCACTTTTTAATGATCGAGTGCATTTTATTGAGCTATTTGTATATGGCGCCCGGCGGTTTGTGAGAGCTCTCCCGAGATGGCCGTCGCCGGTTGTTTGCCGGGGCTGTGTGCTCCTATGAATACCTTGTTTTAAAAGGGCTTTTTTACGCGGGCCCGGATTCGGGCTGTCCGCCTGACGTATGTCAGGTTAAACCGCCGATAATCGAAATTTCAAGCGATAAAAGCCCTGTTTTATTAAAAACCTACTAAAAAGAAGGTCGACTTTGTTTACCTGTTTTAAAAAATCGCCGGGAGCGATTTTTGACGTCGCGGTAGCGACGGCCCGAAGGGTGACTGCCATGGACGGTGGTCACAAAAAATCGCCGGGAGCGATTTTTGACGTCGCGGCAGCGACGACCCGAAGGGTGACACGCTTTTTTAAACCACCGGCCATCCCGGGGCCTGACTTGGGATCTCCCTGTGGAGGGCTGTAGGCTTTCCGGAGAAGAAGGCGGCGGGAGACAGGGAGATGAAGATATAGCGGGAGATGCCGGATAAAGTCCGGCATGACGTGGTTGCTCTGACTTCATCTCCCCAAGGCCGGTAGCGGGCCTTGGGGGTGGCGTGGTGCGTGCCAGCGAGTTGGCACGCGGAGCGTGATGGTCGGTTACTGAATCAGCCGAGTGAGCGTGCTATCCGGGCGCCGACTTCCGCCACCCGGCGGGCCCGGGCGCCATCCCGGACCGGATCGGCGCTGGCGCTGCTGACATTGCCCTGGGCGGCGCGGGCCGCCACCCCTTGAATAATGGCGGCGCTACGGAAGCAGGAAAACGCCATGAAAATCGGCCATTCCGGAATGCCGTCCCGCCCGGTGCGTTCGCAATAGCGGTCCAGCAATTGTTGTTCCGGCGGCAGACCGGCTTCAAGCAGATCCCGGGCATCCGGCTCGCTGCCTGAGGTGTGGTAGGGCATGCACAGATAGGCGAGGTCCGCCAACGGGTGGCCCAGTGTGGACAATTCCCAGTCCAGCACCGCGATCACGCGAGGCTCTTCAGGGTGCAGGATCATGTTTCCGAGCCGGAAATCGCCGTGCACGATGGCGGTCTCGTTGCTCACATCGGTATGTTCCAGCAGCCAGTCCCGCAGCCAGTCCATCTGTGAATAGTCGAAGTCCGCTGGCAGCGCTTCCTTGGCGCCTTCGTACTGTCCCGCCCAGCGCGCGGTCTGACGTTTGAGATACCCTTCCGGCCGTCCGAAACGCTCAAGGCCGGCGGCCTTCCAGTCCACGCTATGCAGCTGCGCCAGAGTGTCGATCAGGGCATGAGCAATGGCCGGGCGCTCTTCCCGGGCCACCGGGTCCATGGAGGGCGGTGGAATGATACGGCCTTCCACGAACTCCATGACGAAGAACTCGGCGCCGATTACTTCCGGATCCTCGCAGTAGGCCAGCATGCGCGGCACCGGCACCCCGGTATCGGCCAGCGCATGCATGACCGCGTGCTCGCGATCCACCGCGTGGGCCTTGGGCAGCAGTTTGCCGGGGGGCTTCTTGCGCAATACGTAGCGTTTGCCGCTGGCGCTGGTGATCAGGTAAGTCGGGTTGGACATGCCGCCCTGGAATTGCTCGACAGTCAGGCCCTGGGCGGCCTCCGGCAAGGCGTCGCGCAGCCAGTTTGCCAGCGCTTCGGCGTCGATGCGGTGGGCGGGCAGGGGCGCGACCAGCTGCGGGCCCGCGGTGGTGGCGTTGTTATTCATATCCCTTTCCTTCCAATAGGGAGCCTTTGAATCGATAAGGCATCGAACGGCGATCGGGATTGAACGCCTGTGTCTCGATACCAAACGGCACCGTGCCGCCGGTCCGGCAATCACGGCTGACGTTTGTCAGGATGAGATACTAGAAACGGACGGCGCCCGGGTCAATGCATTCGGATGATTCTTCGGCCGGGTACAAGGGTCGCGCTTGACATCACCTTCGCATCCGCCGTAGCGTTTCCCTGACAAACGTCAGCCCGCGACCTTCGGGCCGCGGGATGCGGAAGGGCCCCTCCGGGAGAGCAGAGAGAGAACAACAAAATGTCAGGATGGGACAATAACCAGACCGTCGCCCAGGGGGCCCCGGGTACCGATACGCCGGCGCTGACTCTGGAGCAGGCGGTGGACCATATCACCAGCACGGACCCACGTTTCGCCGTTACCGAAGCGGACATTCGCGGACAACGGTATCCGGTTTTCGCCAACGCGCCGGCGCACTTGCGCGAGGTGCTGCAATCGGTGGAGACGGTTTATGGCGACCGCGATGTGCTGGTCTATGGCGACGAACGCTGGGACTACCCGCGTCTGGTCAACGAGGTCAATCGGCTCGCCAGGGCCCTCAGTGAGCTTGGTGTGCGGCCCGGTGATCGAGTGGCGTTGGCCATGCGCAACTATCCGGAATTTCCATTGTTGCTATTGGCGATCACCGCCGTTGGCGCGGTGGTGGTGCCGATGAACGCCTGGTGGTCCGGTGAGGAGCTGGCGTTCGCGCTGGAGGATTGTGGCGCCCGGGTGGTGTTCGCCGACCACGACCGTTACCAGCGTATCGAGCCGTTCTCGAAACGCTTGGGGCTGTCGCTGTTCGCGGTTCGTGATGTGGAGGGTGAACACAACTATTCGGATCTGTTGGCGCGGGTACCGGAGGCGTCCTGGCCGACGGTGTCGATCGATACCGACGATGATTTCGCGGTGTTGTATTCGTCAGGTTCCACCGGCCGTCCCAAAGGAGTGGTGCTGACTCATCGGGGACTGGTGTCGGCGGTCTATTCATTGATCATGCTGCGGTTACTGCCGGCGTTGATGGATCCGGAGCAGCCGGTGCCGACGCGGCCGCCCTGTTCCCTGGTGGTGACGCCGCTGTTCCATGTCACCGCTCTGAATTCGAATCTGATTCAGGGGCTGGCCGCCGGTGCCACCCTGAACCTGATGTACAAATGGGATCCCGAGGAGGCGATTCGCATCATCAACGCCGAGCAGGTGACCCGTTTCGTCGGCGTGCCGACCCAGTCCGCGGAATTGATGGAGGCCGCCCGGCGTCTGAATCAACCGTTGCCGTCGCTGGAATTCATCGGTGGTGGTGGCGCCAAACGTCCGGCCGCCCAGGTGGGACGTTTGGCCAGTGCTTTTCCCGCGGCCAGCATTGCTTCCGGCTGGGGCATGACCGAGACCAACGCGCTCGGCATCATTATTTCCGGTGACCCCTATGTGGAGAACCCGGAAGCGGCCGGCCGCCTGACGCCGCCGTTGCAGGAGATGCGCATCGTCGATGAGCAGGATCGGCCGCTGCCGCCGGGCGAGGTGGGTGAGTTGCTGGTACGCAGCGCCGCCAACATGCGTTGTTATCTGAATCAGCCGGAAGCCACCGCCGCGGCCATGCGTGATGGCTGGCTGTACACCGGTGACATGGCCCGCGCCAATGAAGACGGGCTGGTCTATATCGTCGACCGCAAAAAAGACATCATCATTCGCGGCGGTGAGAATATCGCCTGCCTGGAAGTGGAAGACGCCTTGTATCAGCACCCCGAGGTCGCCGAAGCCTGCGTGTTCTCGGTACCGGACGAGCGCCTGGGCGAGATCGTCGGCGCCATGGTGGTATTGAAACAGGAGGGCTCGGTGGACGAGGCGGAATTGAAAGCCTGCGTCGCCGAACACCTTGCCCATTTCAAGGTGCCGGAACGGTTCTGGTGGCAGAGCGGTCCGTTGGCCCGTGGCGCCACCGACAAGATCGACCGGCGCGCGATTCGCGCCGCCTGCCTGTCCATGCAGGATAGCGGCCACTCCGATACCGATAAGTCTGATACCAACAAAAGTACGGCGGCGACCGCCGCTCAAGGAAACTGACATGGCTTATGAATTTGTCAAAACCGAACGCCGGGGCCCGATTCTGATCGTCACCATGAACCGGCCGGAAGTGTATAACGCCGTGCACGCGCCCATGCACAATGAGATGTCCCGAGTATGGGACGACTTCGCCGCCGACGATGATTTGTGGGTGGCGGTACTCACCGGGGCCGGCGACAAGGCGTTTTCCGCCGGTAACGATCTCAAGTACACCGCCCAGGGCGGCAAGGGCACGCCACCGCCCACGGGGTTCGCCGGCCTGTCGACGCGCTTCGATCTGGAAAAACCGCTGATCGCCGCGGTGAACGGGTTTGCCATGGGCGGAGGATTCGAAACCGCCTTGTGCTGTGACATTCTGCTTGCCGCCGACACCGCTCGCTTCGCTTTGCCGGAAGTCAAGGTCGGTTTGTTCGCCGCCGCCGGCGGTGTACAGCGCCTGAGTCGGCAGATCGGCCGTAAACAGGCGGTGGAGATGATGCTGTCCGGCCGTCAGGCGAGCGCCGCCGAGGGCAAGGAGCTGGGCTTCGTCAATGCGGTCTATCCGCAAAATGAACTGATGGACGCGGCCCTGGCCAAGGCCGAGGAAATCTGTGCCGTATCGCCGTCATCGGTGAAGGCGACCAAACGGGTTCTCAATCATCTGGATGAACTGGAACGTCTGCGGGAAAGTCTGGCGTACAGTCGCGAGGTGATCGAGGATTTGCGCCATACCGAGGACTTCAAGGAAGGCGTCAACGCCTTCGTGGAAAAGCGCCCGCCGCAGTGGAAGAACCGCTGAATTACATCGAGGAGTAAAACCATGGGTAACGATACCAATCTGAACAATCTCGCCATGTCCGAAGAGGCGCAGCCGCTGCTGGACGCGGTGAAAAAACATATTCGTGAGAATGTTGATCCGATCACCGAGGAATACCACCGTCTCGGCGAAGGCCGCGCCGAGCGTTTCAGCTATGCGCCGGGGCAGCTGGAGTTGCTGGAAGAAGCGAAAAGCAAGGCCAAGGCCAATGGTCTGTGGAACTTCTTCCTGCCGAACGCGGAAACCGGGGAAGGCCTGTCCAACCTGGATTACGCCTACATTGCTTTCGAACTGGGCAAAAACCCGCTGGCGTCCCAGACTTTGAACTGTTCCGCCCCGGATACCGGCAACATGGAAGTGCTCGAGCGCGTGGGCACTCCGGAGCAAAAAGAAAAATGGCTCAAGCCGTTGCTCAATGGCGAGATTCGCTCCTGTTTCGGCATGACCGAACCGAAAGTGGCGTCTTCCGATGCCCGCAACATCGAAACCAGTGCGGTGCTGGACGGTGATGAGTGGGTCATCAACGGCGAGAAATACTACATTTCCGGCGCCGGCGATCCACGCTGCAAGATCATGATCTGTATGGTCAAAACCAGCCCCGACGCGCCGACGTTCCGTCAGCAGTCGCAGATCCTGGTGCCCATGGACACCCCCGGGGTGAACATTGTCGGCCCGATGTGCGTGTTCGGCCATGACCACGCGCCGCACGGCCATATGCACATCAAACTGGAAAACGTGCGGGTGCCGAAGGAAAACATCCTGTGGGGCGAAGGCCGTGGCTTTGAGATCTCCCAGGTCCGTCTCGGCCCGGGCCGGATCCACCACTGCATGCGCTCCATCGGTTCGGCGGAGAAGGCCCTGGATCTGATGATGGAACGTGGCCTGAACCGCGAGGCGTTCGGCAAGAAGATCATCGATCTGGGCAAGAACATGGAAACCATTTCCCGCGCCCGCATCGAAATCGAGGCAATGCGCATGATGGTGCTCAAGGCGGCCAAGGCAATGGACGTGATGGGTAACAAGGAAGCGCGTATCTGGGTATCCATGGCCAAGGCGATGGTGCCGGAGAAATGCTGCCAGATCATCGATCAGGCCATGCAGATCCATGGTGCCACCGGTATCAGCCAATGGTCTCCGCTGTCCGAAATGTATATGCAGCAGCGCACTCTGCGTTTCGCCGATGGCCCGGATGAAGTGCATCACAACGTCATCGCCCGTAACGAGGTTACCCGCTACAACCAATCCGGGGGTTGATGCCATGGTCGATACCTCACTGTTCGACCTGAGCGGCAAGGTGGCGCTGATGACCGGCGCCTCCAAGGGCATGGGCAAGGCGATGGCGCAAGCCCTCGCTGCCCACGGTGCCACCGTGGTGATCTCCGCGCGCAAGCAGGAGACTCTCGACCAGGCCGCCGCTGATATCAATCAGGCGGTGGGCGCGGAACGGGTGCACGCGGTGGCGGCCAACGCCGGCCGCAAGGAAGAACTGGAAGCGCTGGTGGAGAAAACCCACCAGCTTGCCGGGCCGGTGGACATTCTGGTCGGCAATGCCGGGGTCAATATTTTCTACGGCAAGATTTCCGAGATTCCCGACGACGCCTACGAAAAAACCATGAAAACCAACGTGCAGGCCAACCTCTGGCTGGCGCGTCTGGTGGCACCGGACATGGTCGCCAAGGGCAGCGGTTCGATGATGTTCACCGCCAGCGTCGGCGCCTACAAACCTTCCGATACGCTGGGTTTGTACGGCACCTCGAAACTGGCGCTGATCGGCCTGGTGCGTAACCTGGCGCTGGAATATGGACCGCAAGGTATTCGCGCCAACGCCATTTGTCCGGGCCTGGTGCGCACCGATTTCGCCAAGGCGCTGTGGGACAACCCGGAAGCGGAAGCCCGCGCCAATTCGCAAATTCCTCTGCGCCGTTTGGGTGAGCCGGAGGATTTCAGTGGTCTGTCGGTGTTCCTCGCCTCCGATGCCAGCCGTTATATGACGGGGCAGGCGTTGACCGTCTGTGGCGGTACGCATATGTGGGCCTGAGGGTGAGTGGACCCGATTCCGGTCGGGTCCTTTCCAGATAACAAACAGCGAGCAAAGGCATGGAAATTAAAGACCGGATAGTCGTGGTCACCGGCGCCGCCGGTGGTATCGGCCGCGCGCTGGCGGAGTGTTTCGCCGAGGCCGGCGCCAAGCGTGTCATCTGCGCCGACTTGGACGGCGAAGGCGCCCAGGCCACCGCCGACGCCATCGGCGGTATCGGCCGGCGGGTCAATGTCGCCGAGGAAAGTGAGATCCAGGCATTGATCGACGAGGTGGAAGCCAACGAAGGGCCGATCGATCTGTTCTGCTCCAACGCTGGCATCTCCACCCGTGGCGGGCCGGAAGTGAGCAACGACGTATGGCAGAGAATCTGGGACATCAATGTCATGGCCCACGTCTACGCGGCGCGGCACCTGGTGCCGAGAATGACCGCCCGTGGCGGCGGCTATTTGCTAAACACCGCTTCCGCCGCCGGGCTGCTGTCCCAGGTGGGATCCGCTCCCTACGCGGTGACCAAACACGCCGCCGTGGGGCTGGCCGAATGGCTGGCGCTGACCTATGGCGATGACGGCATCAAGGTATCGGTGCTGTGCCCGCAGGCGGTGCGCACCGCCATGACCAAGGGCAAGGAAGATGGCGTCGCCAGTATCAATGGCATGATGGAGCCGGAACCGGTGGCGCGGGCTTGCCTGAAAGCGATCCAGGAGGAGACCTTCCTGGTTCTGCCGCACCCGGAAGTGCTGGAATACATGCGCAACAAAACCGCGGACTATGACCGCTGGATCGGTGGTATGCGCAAGCTGAACCGACGTTATAATAATCCGGTTTAAGACCACCGGTGTCCTGCATTCGCTGGCAAGCCAGCTTCCCACAGCGACTCCGCGAGTCCCTCCGTGGGAAGCTGACTTGCCGGCGATGTCTCTTTTTTGATATCCCTCTGTAACGTTTACTCCCGCCGTGCATCACTATAGTGTCGAAATCATGAACCGGACCATTCCGGGTCCCGGTGGTGTTTCGACCCCATCAGCGAATCAGGAGAAGATGACATGGCTAAAACCAATAAACTCAATCCTTTGGCGGCCACCGTTGGCGCTGCCTTTGTCGCATCGGCGATGTCCCTGCCGGTGACCGCGCAGGCGGTTGAAAATCCCTTCGCCGCCTCCGATCTCGGAGCCGGCTATCAACTTGCTGACAATCACGGAGAGAAAGGCGCTGAAGGGCGTTGCGGCGGTAAAAAAGCCGAGGGCAGCTGTGGCGGCAAGAAAGCGGAAGGCAGCTGTGGCGGTGACAAGAAAGCCGAAGGCAAGTGTGGCGAGGACAAGGAAAAAGGCGCCGAAGGTAAGTGTGGCGAAGGCAAGTGCGGCGGCGCCGCCTGATCTCCAACCCCTGCCTGACTGAGTGCCGTGATGAAAGCCCTTACTCCGGTCGAAGGGACCGGTCTGGGATTACGGCGGGCCCTGATGGGCCCGCTTTCCCAATGCGAGACCGTGCCGTTCCAGTTCATGGAGGTGGCGCCGGAAAACTGGATCCCCATGGGCGGTCGCCTGGGCCGGGAATTCCGTCGTTTCACCGAACGCTTCCCGTTCGTCTGCCACGGTCTGAGCCTGTCCCTGGGTGGACCCCATCCGCTGGATTTCGAGCTGCTGGCCGCAGTCAAACGGTTTCTCGATGAACATCAAATCCGCTGTTATACCGAACATTTGAGCTACTGCAGTGACGGCGGCCATCTTTATGATCTGATGCCGATACCGTTTACCGGTGAGGCGGTGCGTTACGTCGCCGATCGTATCCGGCGGGTGCAGGACTTTCTTGAACGCCCCATTGGTATTGAACACGTCAGTTATTACACGCCACCCGGCGGTCCCGCGGAGATGACCGAGCTGGAGTTCATTCGCGCGGTGCTCGAGGAGGCCGATTGCGGTCTGTTGCTGGACGTCAACAACGCCTATGTGAACGGCATCAACCACGGTTACGACCCGTACAGCTTCATTGATGGCCTGCCCGGCGAGCGGATCTGCTATGTGCATATCGCCGGTCACTACGACGAGGCCGAGGATCTCAAGGTGGATACCCACGGCAGCGCCGTGATCGAGCCGGTGTGGTCATTGCTGGAACACGCTTATCGACGCTTTGGGGTGCTGCCGACGTTGCTGGAGCGGGATTTCAACTTTCCCGACAACGATACCCTGTTCGCGGAGTTGAGCCGTATCGGCGATACCCAGCGGCAGGTGGAAGATCAGGCCCGGAAGCCGGACAGGAGCTCCGCATGAGCGAGCCGGATTTTGTTGCCGTGCAGCGGCGTTTTGCCGCCCATCTGCGCGACCCGGACCGGCACGCGGCACCGGAGGGGTTGGAGGATCGCCGGCTGGCGGTATACCGCGATCTCTTTTTCAATAATGTGCAGGGCATCCTGAGCCAGGGCTTTCCGGTCCTGCACGGCGTCTTGCCGGAAGACCGCTGGCGGGCTCTGGTGCGCGCTTTTTTTCATGGCCACCGCAGCCATTCTCCCTATTTTCTGCAAATCCCCGGCGAATTCGTTGCTTTCCTGGCCGGGGAGTATCAGCCCGATCCCCAGGACCCGCCTTATCTGGCGGAACTGGCCCATTACGAGTGGATGGAGGTGGTCCTCGATACCGCCACCGAGGAGATTCCCCAGCGGGGCTATGATCCCGATGGCGATCTGCTCGCCGGGGTGCCGGTGCTCAATCCTTTGCATGTACTGCAGGGATATCGCTTCCCGGTCCACCGGATTGGTCCGGATTATCGTCCTGACCGGCCCCTGGCGGAACCGGTGTGGCTGCTTATTCACCGGGATCGGGACGATCGGGTCCGCTTCACCGAACTGAACCCCGCCACCGCCCGCATGCTGCAATTGATTGAGGCCAGCCCTGAAGAGCAGGGCGAGGCTGTGTTGACAAGACTGGCGGAAGAGTTGAACTTTGCCGACCAGAGTGCGCTGCATGGTTTCGCCGTTGAGTTGTTGGAGCAACTGCGCGGCAAGGACGTGATCCTGGGAGCACGCTGAATCGGGCTCCTGGCCGATGTGACTTCCCGGTGAAGGGGCTGTGATCAGATCCTGGGAGTGATAGCACGGACGTGCCTATAATGCGCTCACCAACGAACAGAGGATTGCTTGTGCGTAAATGGATTCTGCTGGCTTTCGCTGGCCTGGTGGTTGGGTGTGCGCAGACGCCCCGGGATGACAGCGAAGCCCGGGCGCCGTTGGCGCCGCCGGAGGCGGTGAGTACCGCTGATGCCGAACAAGGCGCCGTGGAAAACACCGTTGATGACGCTCCGGACGCCTTGCCCGCCAATGCCACCGCTGTTGATGGCGGGGACGATTGGGGGGAAAGCCCTCCGGCCGAGGATGATGGCTGGGGCGACGGCGGCGATGACTGGGCCGCCTCCGGTTCCGGTGACCTGGATGATCCCTTTGCCGGCCCTGCCATGGACTGGGAGGAGATCGATCCCTGGGAGGGCTTCAACCGCAAAATGTTCGGCTTCAATGAGTTCGTGGATCGTTACGCGCTGAAGCCGGCGGCCAAGGGCTATCGATTCATTACTCCGCAATGGCTGGACGATACCTTCACGCGTTTTTTCGCCAACCTGCAGGATTTCCGCAGCGGCTTGAACAATGTGCTCCAGTGGCGCTGGGGACAGGCGCGGGATAATTTCGGCCGCTTCTCGGTGAATACCACGCTGGGGCTGGCCGGCCTGTTCGACGTGGCGTCGGAGCTGGACATTCCGAAACACAAGACCGATCTGGGCTTGACGCTGGCGCGTTGGGGCGTGGACTCCGGTCCTTATCTGGTATTGCCGCTGTTCGGCCCGTCCACGGTCCGGGACGCCGCCACTATCTGGCCGGAAGACTATATGCGGCTGTCTCACTATTTGCTGGAAGACACCACGGACCGTCTCATCTTCAGCGCGGTTTACGCGGTGGATCTACGCGCCGATCTGCTTGACCTGGAGCGCAACATTATCGGCGACCGCTACACCTTCCTTCGCAATTTCTACATCACTCAGCGCATGAAGGGGGAAGGGCTGAGCCGGGTGCCGGGACCGGCGCCGAAGGCCGAAGGGCAAGCGGCGCCGGCGGAGGAACAGGGGACGGAATCAGAACCGCAATGGTGATCCGCGCGGGTCACTATTCGCCGGTGGCAGCGAGTTTGGCTCGAATGTAATCGCCGTGAGACACGTAGAGCAGGTCCGCCACGCGGCGGATCAAATGCTCTTCGTACACGTCCACCTTGCCATCGGCGGCGGCCACGGCCCACATGTCCTCGATCAGACGGGCCCGGGGTTCCGGGCCCCAATGCTCGCGCAACGGACTGGTGAATTCATACAGATCGGTGGCGCCTTCCACCCGCTCATGCAGCTCGGCGACAATCTCTTCCAGTTCGTCGCTGTCCAATTGCCAGCGTTGGCGCACCGCCTTGAACAGGCTTTGTTTTTCGCGATCATCAATGCGGCCGTCGGTGCGCGCCACTTCCAGCAGCAGGGCGGCGGCGGCCCGGTGCAAATCCAGTTCCGTGACCGGTTCCCGGGTGGTCTGGGGTTCGAACAGGCGGGCAATCCAATTCACGCGGCACGTTCCTCTTCGCTTAACAGAGTTTCCAGTGCGACCTGATCCGCGGCGAAGCGGCGGATGCCGTCACTGAGCAGGTCGTTGGCCATGGGGTCCTGATTCAGCGCCCAGCGGAAGCCCGCCTCGCTGATCGGTGTCCAGTCTTCGTCCGGTTCCACGTCGGCGGCGTCCAGGGCCTGGGTCAACGGGTTCTCGTCGGCGGCCAGGGTTTCCAGCAGGGCCGGGCTGATGGTGAGACGGTCACAGCCGGCCAGGGCGCGGATTTGATCGGCGTTGCGGAAGCTGGCGCCCATGACGATGGTTTCCAGTCCCCGAGCCTTGAGCGTGCGGAAAATGCCGCATACCGACTGCACGCCGGGATCGTCGTCGATGTGCTGGATGTCGAGGCCGCGTTTGACATGCCAGTCCTGGATCCGGCCGACGAACGGGGAGATCAGCGTGGTGCCGGCTTCGGCGGCGGCCAGGGCCTGGGCCAGGGAGAACACCAGGGTCAGATTGCAGCGGGTACCTTCCTCTTCGAGGATACGGGCAGCCTCGATGCCTTCCCAGGTGGCGGCGATTTTGATCAGGATGCGATCCGGGTCCACATCCAGTTCCCGGTACAGCGCCATCAGCCGCCGAGCCCGCTCCACCGTGGCGCGGGTGTCAAAGGACAGGCGGGCGTCGACCTCGGTGGAAACCAGCCCTGGAACGTGCTCCAGCACCGCTTGTCCGGCAAGACAGGCGTAGGCGTCACTGCACCAGGTCAGGTCGTGGCCACGGCCCATCTCCGTGGCCAGACTCCGGGCCTGGGTCAGCAGGGACTGATAGCGGCTGTCCCGCGCCGCCGCCAACAGCAAAGAGGGGTTGGTGGTGGCGTCACAGGGGGCCAGGGCGGCGATCATCTCCATATCGCCGGTGTCCGCCACCACGGTGGTCCATTGCTCCAGTTGCTGCCGCTGATTCGCCATGATCCGTCCCATTAACCAAAAACAAGTGAGTGAGGCTTAGAGCATAAGAACCCAGGAAGGTTCTTGCCAGTGGGAAAAGGGGGCGATGTCTGACGTCCGGCGTCCGACCTAACCCACCAGCGCCAGCGCTTCCTCGAACACCTTTGGGGTGGTATCCGCCTGGTGCATGTTCTCGCTCAGATGACGGCGGTAGGCGCGGGCTCCGGGCTGGCCCTGGAACAGGTTCAGGGCGTGGCGCAGCACGTGCTTGGGATGACAGCCTCCCGCGTAGCGCTGCTCCAGATAAGAGAGGAAGGCCCGTGCCACCTGATGACGATCCGGTTGGGGCGCGGGATCACCGAACACGGTGGCGTCCAGACCGGCCAGGCACCAGGGGTTGCCGTAGGCTTCCCGGCCTATCATCAGACCATCCACCTGATCCAGATGGTGCAGCACGGAAGGCAAATCGCGCAGGCCGCCGTTGAGAATGATCTCAAGATGTGGGAAGGCCTGCTTGATGGCATAGGCCCGTTCATAGATCAGCGGGGGAATTTCCCGGTTTTCCTTCGGCGACAGGCCGCTGAGGATGGCCTTGCGGGCGTGGATGGTCAGGCTGCGGCAGCCGGCGGCGTCCATGCGGGCGACGAAGCGTTGCAGGAACGGATAGTCGTCCTGATCATCGATACCAATGCGGGTCTTCACCGTGACCGGCACCGGGCTGACCCGGGCCATGGCCTCCACGCAGCGGGCCACCAGATCCGGCTCGGCCATCAGCACCGCGCCAATCTTGCCTTGCTGCACCCGGTCCGAGGGACAGCCCACGTTCAGATTGATCTCGTCGTAGCCGTAGTCGGCGCAGATCCGCGCGGCTTCCGCCAACTGGGCCGGATCGCTGCCGCCGAGCTGCACCGCCACCGGGTGCTCGGCGTCGTCAAAACCCAGCAGCCGCTCGCGGTCGCCATGGATCACCGCCTGGGCCACCACCATTTCCGTATACAGCAGCGTATGACGGCTGATCAGCCGTGCCAGATAACGGTAGTCGCGGGTGGTGTAGTCCATCATCGGCGCCACCGAAAGGCGCCGGTCGGGACCGGGGGCAAGGCGTTGGGATGTGGGCATGGGACGGTGGCAACGACTGCAGGGGGCGCATTATCGCACGGTGCCGGTGTGAGGCAAAACCGGATCCGAGGTGGGCATAACCGGCGCGGGCTGGTAGACTGCGCCGCCTTCCATGACGGGTAATGTCTGATTTTCATGTTGCATTCGTATTCCCCCGCCATCCTTGATGGCCTGACTCCGCCCTAGCGCGCGGATCTTCCGACACCCGGCAGGTGCTTCTCGCGCCGGCCCGACGGTGTTCATCCCCGGAACTTTCTGGTTCCCGCGGGACCGTTGTCCCGTATTCGCGATTTATCGCCTGTTTTTATGCCCAAATTGCTTCAGGCAATTTTTGTTGCCGCCTTTTGTGGTGTCTTTTTTTGCATACGTACATAGGGTTTTCCGTTAATGATTGCTTCCCTTAAAGCGCATTGGTTCAGCAATGTTCGCGCGGACGTGCTCGCCGGCATTGTCGTGGCACTGGCGCTGATCCCCGAGGCCATCGCCTTTTCCATCATCGCCGAGGTGGATCCCAAGGTGGGACTGTATGCCTCTTTCTGTATTGCCGTGGTCACCGCCTTCGCCGGTGGCCGGCCCGGCATGATTTCCGCCGCTACCGGCGCCATGGCGCTGGTGATGGTGACTCTGGTCAAGGAGCATGGCCTGCAGTATCTGCTGGCGGCGACGATTCTGGCCGGGGTGCTGCAAATCGTTGCCGGCTTTCTGAAGCTGGGACAATTGATGCGATTCGTGTCCCGGTCGGTGATCACCGGCTTCGTCAACGCCCTGGCGATCCTGATTTTCATGGCCCAGCTCAAGGAGCTGGTGGACGTGCCGTGGCTGGTCTATCCGTTGGTGATCGGCGGTCTGGGGATTATTTATCTGTTTCCGTTGTTGACCAAAGCGGTGCCTTCGCCCTTGATTTGCATCATCGGTCTTACCGTGTTGTGCGTGGCCATGGGCTGGAACGTCCCCACCGTGGGGGACAAGGGGGACCTGCCGGACAGCCTGCCGGTATTCCTGCTGCCGGACATCCCTTTGACCCTGGAAACCCTGAAGATCATTTTTCCGGTGTCCCTGACGCTGGCGATAGTGGGGCTGCTGGAGTCCATGATGACCGCCGCCATCATCGATGAACTGACCGACACCGAGAGCAATAAGAATCGCGAGTGCAAGGGGCAGGGCATTGCCAACATCGTCGCCGGTTTCTTCGGTGGCATGGCCGGCTGCGCGATGATCGGCCAATCCATGATCAATGTGAAATCCGGTGGCCGTACCCGCTTGTCCACGCTGGTGGCCGGTGTGGTGTTGCTGATCCTGGTGGTGTTTCTTGGCGATCACGTGTCGCGGATTCCGATGGCCGCGCTGGTGGCGGTGATGATCATGGTGTCCATCGGTACTTTCAGTTGGGAATCGCTGGTGAACCTGCGCCGCCATCCGCCCAGCAGCACCATCGTCATGCTGGCCACCGTGGTGGTCACCGTGCTCACTCATAACCTGGCCCTGGGGGTTGCCGTTGGCGTGGTGCTGAGCGCGCTGTTCTACGCCAATAAAGTCGGGCGGGTGTTTTATGTGCGTTCGGAACAGGACGCTCCCGGCGAACGTACCTACCATGTGGTGGGGCAGGTATTTTTCACCTCATCGGAACAGTTCCTGGATGCTTTCGATTTTCGTGAGGCACTGGAAAAAGTGGTCATCGATGTACATCGGGCCCATTTTTGGGATATCACCGCTATTGGCGCACTGGACAAGGCGATCATCAAATTCCGCCGCGAAGGCACCAATGTGGAACTGATCGGCCTTAATGAGGCCAGCGCCACTCTGGTGGACAAATACGCGGTACACGATAAGCCGGACGCCGTGGAGAAACTGATGGGTGGACATTGAGGAAAACAACATGAGCAAAGTCGTTGCCTGTATTGATGGGTCAGTGGCCGCCAGCGCGGTGTGCGATGCCGGGGTTTGGGCCAGTCGGCGCCTGGACGCGCCGCTGAAGCTGCTGCATGTGCTGGACCAGCAACGTTATCCGAGCACGCCCACGGACTTGAGCGGGTCCTTGAGCCTGGGCGCCCGTGAACATCTGATGGAAGAGTTGGCCGACCTGGACGCCCGCCGTAACCGGGTGGCCATGGAACAGGGAAAGTTGATGCTGGACGCGGCCAAGGCCCGGGCGATGGACAAAGGCATCGACGATCCGGAGTTGCAACAACGCCATGGCGACCTGTTGGAAAGCCTGCTGGCGCTTCAGGACGAGACCCGGCTGCTGGTGATCGGACGGCAGGGCACCGAACATCAGGGGGCGTCCGCCAAAGTGGGGGACAACGTGGAGCGGGTGGTCCGGGCGGTCTACCGGCCGATACTGGTAGTGCCCGAGACGTTCTCCGAGCCCGGGGTGATCATGCTGGCTTTCGATGGCAGTGATACTTGCCGCAAGGGGGTGGAAATGCTGGCCGCCAGTCCGCTGTTCCGTGGTCTGGACTGTCATCTGGTGACCGTCGATGATGGCCAGCATGCCCGTCACGAAGAGCTGGCCTGGGCCGGGGAGCGCTTGTCCGATGGCGGTCATCAGGTCTTCACCGCCATCCTGGAAGGTGAGGTGGAACCGGCGTTGCATCGTTATCAGCAGGAGCATGGTATCGAGCTGTTGGTGATGGGCGCTTACGGCCATTCCCGTATCCGGGAATTCCTGCTGGGCAGTACCACCAATGAAATGCTGCGAGAGGCGAGGGTGCCGCACCTGCTGTTGCGCTGACCCCGGAGAAAGGAAAACAGCGGCGAGGTGGAGTGCCCCGCCGCGGCAGCGGTTTACTTCACCGTGATGGTGATTTTCTCGCTGGTGATGGAAGGCTCGAACGGCACGTGGCGGGCATCGCCCATGATCAATTGCAGGGTATGTTCGCCCGGTGGCAGATCCAGAGTGGTTTCGGTCTGGCCGCCGCCGAAATGGCGCACGTTGTCATTACTGGGCAGAGGCTGATCCTCGTTCACCGCCTCCTTCAGATCCACCAGGAGGTGGTGGTGCCCGGTATTGTCCTGGGTGACGCCGGCGGGGGCCACGCCCATGCCTTTGAGACCGAATTTCACGGTGACCGGCCCGGAGACGGTGTCACCGTCCTGCGGCGTGATGAAATACACTTCGGCTTCGGGCGGCGCGGGAGTGCGCTCGATGGCGGTGGCGAACGGTGCCAGCACCAGCAGCGCGGCGGTCAGTAGTACTTTCATTTCAGGCCCTCCTTGATTACGGCGAAGAAAGTAACAGCGTCAAAGCCGGCCAGTATGGATTGAATATCAGACGGACCGGATACAAAAAGGTCCTCCTGTTGCCGTTTTTTGTCAAATGAGGAAGGCGCTGTTCGACCGGCCCGCGGCGGGCGAATAGCATGTCGGCGTGCCGGCAAATGCCGTATAATGCCGCCTTTTTCCGGCCGTGGAGTTGTCATGACCGTTCGTACCCGGGTAGCCCCGTCCCCCACCGGCGATCCCCATGTGGGCACCGCTTACATTGCCTTGTTCAATCGTTGTTTTGCCCGTCAGCACGGTGGTCAGTTCATTCTCAGGATCGAGGATACCGACCAGGTGCGCTCCACCGCGGAATCGGAGCAGGCGATCCTGGATTCCCTGCGCTGGTTGGGGCTGGATTGGGACGAAGGGCCGGACGTCGGTGGCCCTCACGCGCCTTACCGTCAAAGTGAGCGCGGCGATATCTACCGTCAGTACGCCGAGCAATTGGTTCAGGCCGGCCACGCCTTCAAGTGTTACCGCAGCGCCGAGGAACTGGACACGTTACGTGCCCGGATCAAGGAGAGCGGTGAAAACCGGGCGTTGAAACCCCGTGACCTTGAGCTGGATGAAGCCGAGCAGGCCCGCCGCGAAGCGGAAGGGGCGCCTTATGTGATCCGCATGCGGGTGCCGGAGGATGGCCGCTGCGCCATCGAGGACATGCTGCGCGGCACCGTGGAGCTGGATTGGGCCCTGGCCGACGCGCAGGTTCTGCTGAAATCCGATGGGCTGCCCACCTATCATCTGGCCAATGTGGTGGATGACCATCTGATGGGTATCACTCATGTGCTGCGTGGTGAGGAATGGCTGAACTCCGCGCCGAAACACAAGCTGCTGTATGAGTATTTCGGCTGGGACATGCCGGTGCTGTGTCACATGCCGCTGCTGCGTAATCCGGACAAATCCAAACTCAGCAAGCGCAAGAACCCCACCAGTATCAATTTCTATCGCCGCATGGGCTTCCTGCCGGAAGCGCTGGTGAACTACCTTGGTCGCATGGGCTGGTCCATGCCCGATGAACGTGAGCGTTTCTCTCTGAGCGAGATGGAAGCGGCTTTCGACATCAACCGCGTGTCCCTGGGCGGGCCGGTGTTCGATGTGGAAAAGCTGAGCTGGCTCAACGGCCAGTGGTTGCGGGACCTGTCCGATGAACAGTTTCTACAACAACTGATGGGCTGGGCTTTCAATCGGGACTACGTGATGCAGGTGCTGCCGCACATCAAGCAGCGGGTGGAAACGCTGAGCGACGTGGTGGACAAGGCCGGCTTCTGTTTCTCCGGGATGCTCACCATTAGTGAACAGGATTTCGAGCATAAGCAGTACAGCACCGAGGATATGAAGGAATGGCTGCAGTTCTTCCTCTGGTCCTGTGAGGCTCAGCGCAGTTGGAACCGGGATAATCTGTTCGCCGATGCCAAGGCCCTGGCGGATGCCCTGGATGTGAAAATCCGCGACTTCCTGTTCCCGGTGTTCGTGGCCATCGCCGGCACCAGCGCCAGTTTTTCGGTGGTGGACAGCATGGCATTGCTGGGCGCCGATATCAGCCGGGCGCGATTGCGTCACGCGGTGGAGGTGCTGGGCGGGGTTTCCAAGAAGCAAACCAAGAAGCTGGAGAAGGCCTACGCCTCCTTGATTCGCCGGGCTGATTAAGATTGCAGCAATTTGACCAAGGGATGAACAGACGGGGCAAAAACCGTGAAAAACCGCCGCTAAGTGCTTGACAGGATAGGGCCCCTGGGTAGAATACGCCGCACCACACGGGACGCACATACCGGTGGTCACAATCTGGGGCTATAGCTCAGCTGGGAGAGCGCTACAATGGCATTGTAGAGGTCGGCGGTTCGATCCCGCCTAGCTCCACCAAACACGTCCCCTTCGTCTAGTGGCCTAGGACACCGCCCTTTCACGGCGGTAACAGGGGTTCGACTCCCCTAGGGGACGCCACTACAAAAACCCTCGCTCATTGAGCGGGGGTTTTTGCTTTGGGGCGGATACTCTTGCTGCCTCCTTAGCGAAAATCCCGCGACTTGATATTCAATTCCCGCAGCGCATCACCGGCGTCGATCAAGGCTCCCGCCATCAGGTGCACGATGCCTTCCGGACTGATTTCCAGAGTGCCTTTGACGATCACCAGAGGGCTGCGCAGCAGGGTTTTGCGGAACCGTTCCTGAATGGCATTCCAGATCACCACGTTGGTGTTGCCGGTCTCATCCTCCAGTGTCATGAACAGCGCGCCTTTGGCGGAGCCGGGTCTTTGCCGGTTGGTCACCAGCCCGGCGACCCGGATCAGTTGTCCCGGCCGGCCCCGCTTCAAGTCCCGTGCCCGGCGGCAGCCGCGAAAGCGAGGGAGATGGCGGACCAGGGCCATGGGATGCCGGCCCAGGGTCAGACCCAGGTGACGGTAATCCTGCAGCAGATCAGCGTGCTCCGAAGGGGCGTCGAGATAGACTCCGTCATGGTCCTTGCCGGCCCCGCGCTCCGTTTCAAGCAGTGGGCGCGGCGCTTCCAGTCCCTGGATTTCCCAGTGGCCCTGGTGGCGGTGGCCGCTGAGCGCGCGCAGTGCGTTACCGGCCACCAGCGCTTCCCGTTCCCGCTGATTAAGACGGGCCCGCCGACACAGATCACGCACGCTGCTGAAGGGGCGTTCGGCGCGGGCTTGTACCAGGCGCTCGGCGGCTTCCGGATTGAACCCTTTCAACTGACGAAATCCCAGCCGCAAGGCTGGCTGTACCCCGAGCTTTTGTCTTTGTGTCTCTTCCAGAGTGTGGTCCCAGTGGCTGTGCCGTACGTCCAGAGGGCGCAGTTCAATGGCGTGGCGGCGCGCATCCTGGAGAATTTGCGAGGGACTGTAAAAGCCCATCGGCAGGCTGTTGAGCAAGCCGCAGTAAAAGGCGCTGGTGTGATGGCGTTTGAGCCAGGCGGACACATACACCAGCAGGGCGAAACTGGCGGAGTGGGATTCCGGAAAACCGTAGCCGCCGAAGCCCTTCATTTGCTCGAACAGGCGCTGGGCATAGTCCTCGCTGTAGCCGTTGGCGCGCATGCCCTGGATCACCTTGTCCTGGAACTGCATCAGTTCGCCGCTCTTGCCCCAGCGGGCCATGGCCCGGCGTAACTGATCCGCCTCGCCGCCGGAGAATTTCGCCGCCACCATGACCAGCTGGATCACCTGCTCCTGGAAGATGGGGATACCCAGGGTGCGTTTCAGTACCGCTTCCACTTTCGGGTCCGGGTAATCGGGTTCTTCCAGGCCATCGCGGCGGCGCAAATAGGGATGCACCATGTCGCCCTGAATCGGGCCGGGGCGGACGATGGCCACCTCGATCACCAGATCGTAGAACTTGCGTGGCCGCAGCCGTGGCAGCATGTTCATCTGCGCCCGGGACTCCACCTGAAAAACCCCCAGACTGTTGCCCTTGCAGAGCATGTCGTAGGTGGCGGGATCCTCGGTGGGGATATCCTGCATGATCAGCGGCCGGCCGCGATAGTGGCTGACCAGATCCAGGGTTTTGCGGATCGCGGTGAGCATGCCCAGGGCCAGTACGTCCACCTTCATCAGCCCCAGAGCTTCCAGATCGTCCTTGTCCCATTGAATCACGGTGCGATCGGCCATGGCGGCGTTTTCCACCGGCACCAGCGTGGGCACCGGATCGCGGGTAATGACGAAACCACCCACATGCTGGGACAGATGCCGGGGAAAGCCGACCAGTTCAAACACCAGCGCCCGGTACTGCCGTCCCAGGGCGGTATCACCCAGACCCACTTCACGGAACCGCTCCTGCAGATCGGCGGGTTTGTCCCACCAGGCCAGATTGGCGCTGAGCCGCTCGATGATCGACAGATCCACGCCCAGCGCCCGGCCCACGTCGCGCACCGCCGAGCGGGTGCGGTAATGGATCACGGTAGCGGCCAGGGCGGCGCGGTCCCGGCCATATTTGCGGTACAGGTACTGCATCACCTCCTCGCGGCGCTCGTGCTCGAAGTCCACGTCGATGTCCGGTGGCTCCCGCCGTTCCTTGGAAATGAAGCGCTCGAACAGAAGCTGGCTGCGGTCGGGGTCCACTTCGGTGACGCCGAGGCAGTAACACACCGCGGAATTGGCGGCGGAACCGCGTCCCTGGCAAAGAATGCCCTGGCCACGGGCGAAGGCGACGATGTCGTGGACGGTGAGAAAGTAATGGGCGTATTCCAGTTCGCGGATCAGCGCCAGCTCCCGCTCCAGCAGGGCCTGTACGGAGGCGGGTACGCCATCGGGATAACGTCGCGCGGCGCCTTGATGGGTGAGGGCGGCCAGATAATCGTCGGCGTTCTGACCCGGCGGCACGACTTCTTCCGGATACTGGTAGCGGATGTCGTCCAGCTTGAACTCGCACTGATCGGCGATCCAGGCCGCCTCGCGAAGCAAGGGCTCTGGATAAATACCGGCCAGGGTCTCCAGCGAACGCAGGTGCCGCTGATCATTCTGGAACCGGCGACGGCCCAACTCGTACACCGAAGTGTTCAGCCGCAGAGCGGTGAGGACATCCTGCAGCCTTTGCCGCTCGGCGCGATGATAATGCACATCGTTGGCGGCGCTCATGGCCAGATCGAAACGTTGCGCCAAGGCCAGACAATATTGATAGTGCAGGGCGTCGTTACGATCCTGCAGCAGTTCGCAGGCAAGCCAGAAGCGATCGCCGAAATGGGCCTGGAGCAAGGAGGCATGATGGGGATCGCGGCCATCGCCGGCGGGGAACCACAGACACAGGGCATGGCGCTCCAGCCGTGTCAGATCCCGCCAGTGCAGTTGGTATTTTCCTTTTTCCGCCCGTCGCCGTCCCTGGGTGATCAAGGTGGCGATTTCACCGTAGGCACGCCGGTTCCTGGCCAGTAATACCAGATGCAGAGCGCCTTGATCGGTTTCCAGGTGGAAAGCGCTGCCAATGATCAGTTTCAGGGCGGTGCCGCTGCCGTCCCGCAATGCCTTGTGCGCCCGCCAGGCCCGCACTACTCCGGCCAGGGAGGCGTCATCGGTGATCGCCAGAGCCCGGTAGCCCAGTTCGTGGGCACGTTGCACCAATTCTTCCGGCTGGCTGGCGCCGGTGAGAAAGCTGAAGGCGCTGGTGCAGTGTAGTTCGGCGAAGGGCAGGGCGTCCGGGGTCATGGGTGACTCCCCGGCACCTCTCGGTCCCGCCGTCGAGGGATGGACATCAACCTGACGTTAACGTTAACTGGAGTACTCGTTTCATTCGTTTGCCTTGGGATACCACCATGACTCTGAATAACAAACGCTTTCCCATACCGGAAAGTCTGGACAACCTGCCGGAAGACATTCGCGAGGTGATTCTTGGCGTGCAGGAAAAAGCCGGCTTCGTGCCCAACGTGTTTCTCATGCTGGCCCGCCGTCCGGCGGAATTTCGAGCTTTTTTCGCCTATCACGATGCTCTCATGGAACGCGAGTCCGACACCCTGAGCAAAGCGGAAAAGGAAATGATCGTGGTCGCCACCAGTGCCCGGAATCACTGTCTGTACTGTGTGGTGGCCCATGGCGCTTTGCTGCGGATCTACAGCAAGAATCCGTTGGTGGCGGATCAAGTGGCGATCAACCACCGCACCGCGCCGATCAGCGAGCGTCATCGGGTGATGCTGGATTTCGCGTTTCATCTGGCGCTGGAACAGGGGGAGATGAACGATCAATGGGAGGCCCGCCTGGCGGAAGTGGGCTTCACCACCGAGGACATGTGGGATATTGGCGCCATCGCCGCGTTTTTCGGCATGTCCAATCGCATGGTCAATCTCACCGGAACACCGCCCAACGAGGAGTTCTACCTGATGGGACGGGTGCCACGGCAATAAAGGGAACAGGGCATCAGAAGAAACCATGCAGCCACCACTGCTGCCGGGCATCCTGGAACAGCCAGCAACATTCCCCCTGGGGATGATGCGCCAGCCGATAGTGGCGGGGCATCGTTCCCCGCCAGGGCTGGCTGAAACGCTCCTGTTGCGGAAACAGCCGCAGAGGCTGTCCCCGCCACACCGGCACCCCGTTGTCCTGGTGCAGTCTCAGCGGCGATTCCAATAACCACAAGGGGCGGTCCTGATCCGCCTGATCCTGTTCAGGCTCCCGTGGTTTCACGCCGAACGGCGGCTGACGGCATTCGCTGTATTCCGGCAGGTGGTCATCGGCCAGAGCCGGGCGATAAAGCGCCAGCCCCGGAGTGTCCACCAGCTTTTCCAGCAGGCCGCTCAGCGGAGCGCGGGCTCCGGGCTCCGGAAACAGGGCGGCAAGGCCGGGGTTCAATGGCCGTGGCCGGCTGGTATCCAAACCCAGTCCCAGCACCGCGCCGTCCAGAGGCTGGTGCTCCAGGCGCCGCAGGCTCAGATCGAGCCAGCCGGCGGCGTCATGGGCTGGCCGGGCCCGGCGCACCAGCAGGGTGTGCCGTTCGCGATTGTCCAGACGCAAATGCCAGCGTATCGCCAGCACCTGCTCCTGATAGCGCCTCAGGTGTTGTTCCATCTGTTCAAGCAGCGCCGCCATGGGGATTTTGAGCAGGGCCTGATCGTTTATCGGATCATCGAATTGCTGTTGTTCCCGGAATGGTGTTGGGGCGGGAATCGCCCGGCGCACGTCCGCTTTCTCTCCGAGCAGGCGTTGCAGCCAGTCCAGAAAGGAAGTGCCGAATCGTTTGCCGAGCGCGGCCCGCGGCAGTGCGAACAGGTCGCCGAGGGTCTGAAAGCCAGGGGCCCGCAGACGTTCTTTCACGGCGTCTTCCAGGGCCAGGGTGTCGATCGGCAAGGTCGCCAGCCAGGCCTGGAACCGGCTGCGTTCCGGCAGGTGTTCAAGAGTAGGCAGCTCGGTGAGATGCCACGCCGCCAGCGGCGTGGGACCAAGGCCCAGATGGCTGGTTAGCGGGCAGTGCAGGCGGTATTGGTCCACTCGTGACAGCAATCCACTGAAACCGCCGAACAGGCTCAGGCAGCCGCCGACTTCCAGCAGCAGGGTATGGGGCGGCGCCAGGCACACTTGTGGCGTCATGGCCAGCAAGTGACGGGCCTCCCGCAGCAAAGCCCGTTCCTCCCGCTGGGGATTGGCTTGTTGCACCTGGAGGTCGTCGCATAAAGCACGGGCCGTGCCCAGGCGTAATCCGGCGCTCACTCCGGCGCCACGGGCGGCGGCATTGGCCAGGGTGATCCGTTGCTGCCGCACCAGTACACGGGGCTCGGGGCTGGGGCCATCCACGGCTTCCAGAGCCAGCAAGGGAAAATGCAGGGCCAGCCACAAAGGGGGATTCATGGATGGACCTCCGATGTTGGCGCCGGCAGCGCCAGCGGAGAGGGCGCCGTCGCGGTCTCCGGGCGACGGGTCCGGGTGGCCATGGTGGCGCAGGGCGGTGGGGGGTGGCGCAGGTGCTCGGGCAGCACCACCAACCGGCATTGCTGACCGTGGCGGCCACCGGGCTGCTTGCCAACGGTGACGCTCAGTTCGCCGGGCTGATCGACGTCCAGCAACAGACGCAGGGGCGCCGGGCTGGGCTGTTTCGAGGCCCGTCGCGGGCGCACCAGCAGAAACAGACAACGGCCCTGCTGCGCGGCCATGTGCAGGCGGCGCAGAGTCCCGGTGGGCAGGGCACCTCCCGGTGCCCACAACACCAGGCTGTCCAGAGTATCGCTGGAGGCGGCTTCCAGGCAGGCACGCAACAGCGTGGAGCGTTCCCGGGCCTGTAGCACCAGGATTTGCTCCAGCGGCAACCCGGCCCGCTTCAAGGCGGTGGCGGAAGGCCGGGCCGGGGGGTTGGCAATGATGCGGGCGCCGTCCTCTCGGCGACGCAACAGGGGCAACAGCAAGTGCAGCAATGACGGACAGGGCAGTGGACAGAGCAGTTCCACCAGCCCCTGGTTGGGCCAGCCACCTTGCCAGAGCAGGCGGTCCAGGGCCGGGAAACCGGTGTGCCGGCGTTCTTCGCGGGCCGCTCCCCGGCCGGGGCCTTGCCAGGTGTCCTGGCGACGAAGCAGTTGTTGCAGGGCGTCCATATTCTCGTTGAAACCGGCCATGAAGGTCTATTCGGGATACTGTTCTTATGTACAGTATCCCGGTGTGCCGATCGGGTCAATCCGTCCGCCGTTTGGTATACATGTTGTCTCCCTCTCCGGGGCTGACTATGTTGGGAGCTTGATTCCCTTCCGTGAGTGCGACCATGACACAACAATACAGCGCCCCGCCGGGGCCGGAATGGCTGCAACAGGGCTTGGCGCGCCGCCGTTTTCTCCAATGGACGCTGGCCGCCAGTGCCGTGATGGCGGGTGTCGCCGCGGGCGGATTTTTCTGGTTGCGCCGCTCCCCCCTGGACCAGCGGCGGATACCGGATTGGGCCGGCGAACTGAGTGCTCGGGAATTTCTGCTGTTCGATCGTTGCCGGCGGGTGCTATTGCCCACCGAAGGGCGGGACCTGCCGGATACCGAAACCGTGCCGGTGGTGGCCAACGTGCAGCGCACACTGTCGTTGCTGGCGCCGGCACCGCGCCAGCAACTGTCGCAGGGACTGGGATTGTTCGATAACGCCGCGGTGTTCCGCCATGGCCGCCGCTTTGTCGATCTCGACGACGAAACGGCGCGGGATTATTTCGATCGCTGGGGGCGGGGGCTGGTGTTGCAACGAACCCTGGCCACGGTGATCAAGCAACTGGTGTACAGCGCTTATTGGCGCGACGAACGTACCTGGCCGGCTCTGGAATTCGACGGTCCGGTTTCGGATCGCTGGGGATTGGCGTATCTGGGGAACGCGCCGATGCCGGAGGACGATGGGGATGTACAGACGGGGATACCGGAATGACAACGGCACTTTGGCGGGACTCCGGTCTGGCGGTCACTCAGGCGAAGGACATCCGTGAGCCGCGAATGGATTTGCAGGCGGATGTGGTGGTGGTCGGCTCCGGCGCTGGCGGTGCCGTGGTGGCCTATGAACTGGCACGGCGCGGCAAACGGGTACTGGTGCTGGAAGCGGGGCCCTATGTGCCGTCGCGGGATTTCAGCGAACGCTTCCCGGAGGCCATGGAGCAGCTTTATCAGGATCACGGAGGTCAGACTAATCGCAGTGGCGATCTGCTGATCCTGCAGGGGGCCTGCGTCGGTGGCTCCACCGTGGTCAATGCGGGCGTCTGTTTCCGTACCCCGGACTTCATCCTGCGCGACTGGCGGCGGGATTTCGGACTCACCGGTCTCACCAGCGACAGCATGAGGCCCTATTTCGAGCGGGTGGAAAAACACCTGGGCGTGCATGAAAACGGTGAACATGAGATTGCCGCCCATGCCCGTCTGATCCAGACCGGTGCCGACAAGCTGGGCTGGTCGGTGAAGCCGTTCCAGCGCAATATCCGCGATTGCGCGCTCACCGAGCACTGCCTGTCCGGCTGCAAGACCGAGCGCAAGCAATCCATGCTGGTCAGTTATCTGCCCTGGGCGGTGGCCCACGGCGCGCGCATTTTCTCCGACACCCGCGTCACCGGGATTCTCTCCGATAATGGTCGCGCCACCGGCGTCCGTGCCCAGGTCACCGGCATCGATGGTGAACCGGTGGCAGAGATGACGGTGACGGCGCCACGGGTGGTGCTGGCCGCCGGGGCGGTACAAACGCCGCTGTTGTTGTTGCGCAGCGAATTGGCCAATGGCTCCGATCAGGTCGGGCGCCACTTCGCCTGCCATCCGTCGCTGTACGTCAGCGCCCGTTATCCGCAACCGGTGCACGCCTGGCGCGGTGCCATGCTCGGGGTCTACGTGGACCAATTCATGGCCCCGGAGGACGGCGGTTTCGTGCTTGAGGACGGTGGTGCCGGGATCGTGGAACTGTCGATGACGGCGGAGCCGGGCACCGGCGCGCCGTTCATGGATTTCATGGGAGAGGCCCGTTATCTGGCCGGGCTGGTGACCCTGATTCACGATCACAATGTGGGCCGGGTGCACTGGGACGGGGACAATAAGGTCATCGATTACCAACTGGACGATATTGACTTCCCGTCCATGAAGAAGGCGCTGAAAGCCGCGGCACGCCTGCATCTGGCCGCCGGGGCGGAGCAGGTCCATGTGCCCACCAGTGAACCGCTGATAATACGTCGGGAAACGGACATCGATCCGATGGTGGAGGGCCTGGAGAACCAGCCGCACCATCTGCGCATGGTCAGCTATCACCCCCAGGGCAGTTGCCGCATGGGCGCGGATCCTGCTACCAGCGTAGTGGCGGAAAGTGGAGAAACCCATGAAGTGTCCGGGCTCTACATCGCCGATGCCAGCCTGCTGCCGACCTCGATCATCGTCAATCCGCAGATCACGGTTTACGCTCTGGCAACCCGCATCGCCGAGGCTATTGCTGCATCAGCCTGACGCGGTGCACGGTGCCGGGCACTTTATAGTCGAGAACGTCCTGTTCCCGGAGCATGCACACGCCATGTCGGGGGTTGAGGCGGCACCAGCGGGTCTGGTCGCCGCCGCCGGGCACCACACTGAAACGGGTGGCGTAACCGCTTTCCTCATTCAGGCCCACCCACAGCTGGTTGAAACGCCAGCCGCATAAAGGGTCATCGAAGCGGTCCAGATAGACCGTCATGCGATAATTCAATCCTTGCGGTTCCAACGGCACATCGGTGCCCACCTGACGCAGGGGACACTCCGGTTTGCTGGGCACATACAAGGCTTCCACCCGCACCTCGCTGGCCGGCAGCGCCGGTTCGATATCCAAGAGATAAAACCAGGTCTGGGCGGGGGCGGTGTTCAGTTTCGGAGTATGGGGGGCAACGGTGACACAGGCGCCGAGCAGGGCGCTCAGTGTCAGCGGCAGGATGATGCGGAGGCCGGAACGAACGGTGGAGGAAGCGGCGCTTTCCATGGCTTTCCCTGTGCGATGATCGTGACAACGCGGTGACGTAAAGATCTTGAATGGGCTGTTAGGCTATCATTGCCATTCGCGGCTGTCGCGCCGCAAATCCACACAGGAGAAACCATGACTGACGCGAACACACGTCCGCCGCGGGACGCTTTTGGTTACCTTTGCCCCCTGGATACCCGTTGGTCCGACAACGATCTGTACGGCCATGTCAATAACGTCACCTACTACAGCTACTTCGATTCCACCATCAACCGCTACCTGATCGAGCAGGGCGGTCTGGATATTCATCAGGGTGATGTGATCGCCTATGTGGTCAGCTCCGGCTGTGAGTATTTCGAGGCGGCGGCTTATCCGGAGTCCCTGGCGGTGGGCATGCGCGTGGACAAACTGGGTAACAGCTCGGTGCGTTATGGCCTGGCGGTGTTCGGCGCCGAGGGCGCGGCCAAGGCCCTGGGCCATGTGGTGCATGTGTTCGTCAATCGTGAAAGCGGCCGCCCCGTGCCGATTCCGGAACCGCTGCGTAAAGCGCTGGAAAAGCTGGCGTAAGAGGCTGGACGGGAAGGGGCAGGGAGCCTCTTGCCAAGGAAGGAGAGCCGGGGGGCAGCGAATGGACGTGCAGGTAGGCCAGTGTATCGCACAATGAGCGGACTGATCCGCCATTATGGGGCAAGCAGAGGTTCATGGACCGGGTTTGATTATGCCTGACGGGATAAGGATGTGACGTTGATGAGAGCGAGAAAGCTGGGAAGCGCGCTGTTCAAGCTGCTGTTCGCGCTGGTATGCGTGGTGTTAGTGGTTCATCAAACGGGGGAATGGATTGAACTGTCGCGTCACGGACGGCAGGTGACGGGCACGGTGATGGACTATCGGCTGTGGACGCATGGGCGGTTCGAAAGGTACGAAAGTCACCGGCACACTGTCGAGTACGCGGGCCATAAAAAGCAGTTCGATCTGCCTGAACCACTGGTCGAGGGAACGCCGGTAACCGTGCTTTATTCGGTCAGGGAACCGGACGTGGCCAGGGCAAGAACGGCGACAGCGCCGGCGCCGCTGTGGCGTTACATATTGCACAGCGATGACGATGGGGCCTGGGTGATCTTGTTGTTCGTCGGCATGGCCCTGGCTGGTGGGTACTGGGGGACGCAGGAACTGCTGTCGCTACGGCGGCGCTGATTGTCCCCGAATGGCCCGGTATCACGGCGAGGCGGAAGAGAACCACAGTTCGGCGATGACGTAATATTCCTGCCCGAAGGGCAGATCCTGTAGTAAAAAGCCCACTTCCGGCTCCTGGCCGGGAAACCGTTCCGGCGGATCGGGCCGCTGCCTATCATCCTCGTAAATAAACCGTACCGGTGTGTCGAAACCGTCCAGAAAGCGTAATCGGGCGCGCAGGGCAAAGCCCTTTCCGGTATCAAACCATAGGGTGTTGTCCCGTGGCACTGTGCTGCCACGCATGGCCTGCTCCGCGTCACTGAGCACACCGTCCACCACCGCCTCCCGTGCTCCCATCCAACTGGTACGCAGGCGCGCGCCCTGCAACCGATAGCCGTCCACGGTGATGCGGGCGCTGGGTTCACGCAACACGGTGGCGGCCACGGCCGGCAGGGTAAAGCGGCTGTGTACCACCACGCTGTCGGCGCCGATGATGAAATAGTTATGCACGGTGAGCACACGCAATCCCGCTACCCGTACCCGGGTGGTGGCGTATACCAGCGTCGCCAGCGGGCCGGTCATGACCTGCCGGATCACCGGGTCCAGGTTGTCGTTGTCCAGAGTGACCCGCGCGTTACGTAACAACAGGCCTGCGCTGAGTCTCAACTTCAGGCCATCCAGTAAGGTGCCTTCACCGTTCCAGCCTTGATAAGTGAAATCACCCCAGCGGAATAGATTGTCGTCAACAAAGGCGAGCCGGAAGCGGTCGCCCCTGATCGCCAAGGGCGCGTGTTCGAGCGTGGCCGCCGGGGCGAAAGTGGCGCGGGACCGGGCTCGCAGGACATAGAAAACGCCGTCGCCGTGGGCAATGGGCAGCGTGGCAAGCACCTCCGCCGGCAAGGGCATGGGATGAACCTCTCCGGCGTCCCCGGAGCGCAACAGCAAACGGTCTCCGGCGGCGACCCGGTCTACCGGAATATCCCGGCGCGCGTCATGATCTTCCTGGAAATAGGGTTGATGGCCCAGGGTCCAGGGCAGCCACTGATGCCGCACTTCATGAAAAGCGCCGTCCCGGTAGTGGACCAGCATCAACTGATCCCGGGCCGCTCCAATCAGTGGACTGTGTTCATCGATGGGTAGAGTAAGCAGGGCGGCGTGGGCGGGAAGGGAGAAAAGAAATAACAGCAGGCAAGCCAGCCCGCGCCGCCCGCATTGCCCACATAAAAACAGCAACGCGGACGGCGTGGAGGCTGGCAACGGCTTATTCCGCCAGTTCCGGCCGGTTGGCGAAATGCGCCAGCGCATCCGGATTGGCCAGGGCGTTGCGGTTGCGGACTTCGCGTCCATGGACGATGTCCCTGACCGCCAGTTCCACGATCTTGCCACTGACCGTGCGGGGAATCTCCGGCACTTCCAGGATCACCGCCGGCACATGGCGCGGGCTGGCGCCGTCGCGAATGGTCTGGCGAAGAGTTTGTTTGAGATCGTCATCCAGGACCGCGTCCCCGGCCATCACCACGAACAGCACCACGCGCACATCGCCCTGCCATTGCTGGCCGATCACCACCGCCTCGCGAATCTGTGGCAGGGTTTCCACCTGGCGGTAGATCTCGGCGGTGCCGATGCGTACGCCGCCGGGGTTGAGCACGGCGTCGGAGCGGCCATGGATGATCAGGCCGTCGTGACCTTCGTGGGCAACGGTTTCGGCATAGTCGCCATGGGCCCAGATGTCCATGCCAAGGGAGGCGAAACGCTCGAAGTAAGCATCCTGGAAACGCTGGCCGTCCGGGTCGTTCCAGAACGCCACCGGACAGCATGGGAACGGCGTGCGGCACACCAGCTCGCCTTTTTCTCCGCTGACCGCCTGGCCGTCGTCGTCGAACACCGCCACATCCATGCCCAGCCCCAGACACTGCAGTTCACCGCGATGGACCGGCAGCATGGGGTTGCCGAGCGCGAAGGTGGAGATGATGTCGGTGCCGCCGGAAATCGAGCTGACCAGCAAATCCGGTTTCACTTTCTGGTAGAGGAAATCATAACTTTCGTGAAGTAACGGAGAGCCGGTGGAATACAGTACCCGCAAGGTTTCCAGACTATGGCTCTTGATCGGTTCAATGCCGGCCTTTTCCACCGCCTGCACGAATTTGGCGCTGGTGCCGAAGTGGGTGACGCCCTCGGTGTCGATCAGATCGAACAGCCGGGAAGCGTCCGGGTAGGCCGGGTTACCGTCGTACAACACCAGGGTGGCGCCGCTCTGCAGACCGCCCACCAGCCAGTTCCACATCATCCAGCCGCAGGTGGTGAAGTAGAACAATACGTCATCGGCGCCCAGGTCACCGTGCAGCCGGTGCTCCTTGGCATGCTGGATCAGCGTGCCGCCGGCGCCATGGACGATGCACTTGGGGGCGCCGGTGGTGCCGGAGGAATAGAGAATGTACAGCGGATGGTCAAAGGGCAGGGCGGCAAATGCCGGCGCCGGCCCGGCGGCGTCCAGCCACTCACTCCAGGGCAGGGCCGCATGCACATTGCTGGCCTTGCCGCGGCCGGGAATCACCACCAGCAATTCCGGTTTCAGTTGTTCGCGCAGGGTTTGCAGGCGCTCGCCCAGGGCGATCCACTTGCCGTTGTACTGATAGCCGTCGCAGGCGAACAGCACCTTCGGTTCGATCTGGCCGAAACGGTCGAGCACGCCCTGGACGCCGAAATCCGGAGAGCAGGACGACCAGATCGCGCCAATCCAGGCGGCACCGAGCGCGGCGATGATGGTCTCGATGCGGTTGGGCATATAGCCGGCCACCCGGTCGCCGGGACGCACGCCAGCATCGTGCAACTGAGCCGCCACCTGGCCGGCGGCCACGCGCAATTCGCTGTAGCTGATTTGGTGCCGCTGGCCGGCCTCGTCCACGCTGATCAGAGCGGTGTGATCGTCATGACGGGGCAACAGATTTTCCGCTGCATTCAGGCGGGCCTGGGGAAACCAGCGGTGGTCGCGGAAGCGTTCGGCCCGCTCCAGCACCTCGGCGCCTTTTTCACCTTGCAGTGCGGAGAAGTCCCAAACCAGATTCCAGAACGCTTCCGGTTCGTTCACCGACCATTGGTGCAGGGCGCGATAGTCCGGCAGGGGCAGGCCGGACAGGGCACGGGCTTGCTGCCAGAAACGGTTCAGCGCACTGTGTTGCAGGCGCTGTTGATCCGGTTGCCAAAGCGGTTGTTGATCAAGGGTTGTCATTCTTGCTCCACTTCAAACTCCACCAGCAAGGTGCCCTCGCTGACACTATCACCGGCGCCCACGTTGAAACCATGAACGATGCCGTTGCCGCCGGCGCGCAGGGTGTGCTCCATCTTCATGGCTTCCAGTGTAATCACCGCGTCACCGGCGGCAACGCGGTCACCGGGGTTCACATGCAGGGCGACGATGGTGCCGCTCATGGGGGCGGTGAAATCGCCGTGTCCGGCATCGTGCCCGCTTTCCCGCGCCGGATGCAGGTCTACCGCATAGTCCTGACCGGCCACGAACAACCACAACCGTTCTCCTTGGTCGACGAAGCGTCCGGAAAAGGTCATATCGCCAATGGCCACATCGTCAACGAGTGTGCCGCCATCGATGCCGAGATGGAAGCGCCCGCCATCGCTGTGGAACTGGAAGGGCAGAGGGACGCCGTTCACGCTGGCCTGATTGTCCTCAAGGATCACGATCAGATTCTCGTCCAGCACTTTGAGCGGCACCAGAGTCTGGCGCCGGCCTAACGGCCGCCAGCCGTTCAAGGCCTGCCAGGGATCGCTGCCGGTTGCCGGCCGTTGTACCACCAGCGCCGCGGCGGCCACCGCCAGAGCCGGTACCGGCACGCTCACCGGTTCCAGCAAATCCGGATGTTTCTCCAGCAGGCGGGTGTCCAGCTCCGCCTGGCTGAACGGCTCGCTGCTCAGCACCCGGTGCAGAAAGGCACCGTTATGGTGAATGCCACCGAGCATCAGGTTTTCCAGGCCGAGCACCAGACGGCGGCGGGCCTGTTCCCGGTCGGCACCGTGGCAGATCAGCTTGGCGATCATCGGATCATAGTGATCACTGACCGTGTCGCCGGCCTCGAAGCCGGCGTCCACCCGCACGCCTTCCGGCCACACCAGGGGCTGCAGAGTGCCGGAAGAAGGCAGGAAATGCTGATAGGGGTTTTCCGCGTAGAGACGCACTTCCATGGCGGCACCGTGCCGCTGGATCTGGTCCTGGCGTTTCGGCAGCGCGCGCCCTTCGGCCACAGCGATCTGCCAGGCCACCAGATCCTCGCCGGTGATCATCTCGGTAACCGGATGCTCCACTTGCAAGCGGGTGTTCATCTCCATGAAGAAGAACTCGCCGTTGGGCGCCAACAGAAATTCCACGGTGCCGGCGCCGACATAGTCGATGGCGCGGGCGGCCTGCACCGCCGCTTCGCCGAGCCGTTCACGCAGCGCCTCGTCCAGCCCCGGGGCGGGAGCCTCCTCGATGATTTTCTGGTGACGGCGCTGTACCGAGCAGTCCCGCTCGAACAGATGCACGGCGTTGCCGTGTTGGTCGGCGAACACCTGCACTTCCACGTGACGGGCGGTGGGCAGGTAGCGTTCCAGCAGCACCCGGTCGTCGCCGAAGGCGCCGCTGGCCTCGCGGCGAGCGGAGGCCAGCGCTTCGTCGAAGCGATCCGCGCTTTCCACCACGCGCATGCCTTTGCCGCCGCCGCCGGCCACCGCTTTGATCAGCAATGGGAAACCGACCCGTTCCGCTTCGCTCGCCAGAGTGGCATCGTCGGCGCTTTCCTGATCGAATCCGGGCAGCACCGGCACTTTGTTTTCACTCATTAACTGCCGGGCGGCGGCCTTGTCACCCATCACCCGGATGGCGTTGGCGCCGGGGCCGATGAAGATCAGGCCGGCCTCGTCGCAGGCGGCGGCGAACCCGGTGTTCTCCGACAAAAAGCCGTAACCGGGGTGCACCGCCTGGGCGCCGGTGGCGCGGGCGGCGTCGATCACCTTACCGATATCCAGATAACTGTCCCGGGCCGGCGCCGGCCCGAGACAAACGGACTGATCCGCTTCACGGACATGGGGCAGCTCGGCGTCGGCTTCGGAATAGACCGCCACGGTACGGATACCTTGTTCGCGACAGGTTCGGATAATGCGGCGGGCGATCTCTCCGCGGTTGGCGATCAGCAGTGTGGTGATGTTGGTCATTCTTATATCAGCCCTTTCATGGATCTGTTTATGACACTCCCGGGATTCGACAACCCCCGGGGTTCCGTGGTCACCAACGAATCAGGAGGCGCTCCAGGCCGGCGCGCGTTTTTCGAGGAAGGCGGCGAGCCCTTCCTGGCCCTCGTCTCCGGTGCGCAGGCGGGCGATCAGTTCGGCGGTGTAACCGATCAAGTCCTCGGCCAGTGGCTGCTCGTCGCTGCGCCGTACCAGATCGCGGGCCTCCAGCTGAGCTCCCGGAGCACCTTTCAAGAGGGCGTCAACCAATGTCTCCACGGTGGTATCGAGCTGATCCTCGGCCACCACTTCATGGACGATGCCCAGTTCCCTGGCGCGCGGCGCGGCGATTACTTCGGCGGTCATGAAGTAGCGGCGTGCCTGACGGGGGCCCAGCGCGCGTACCACATAAGGGGCGATTACCGCGGGCAGAATGCCGAGCTTGACCTCGCTCAGACAGAAGCGCGCGTTGTCCGCCGCCACCGCCATATCGGCGGCGCAAATCAATCCCAGCGCGCCACCGAAGGCCGCGCCCTGGACCCGGGCTATGACCGGCTTGCCGGCCTGATCGATGCGCGCCATCAGCGCTGCCAGCCTTAACGCATCGCGCTGATTCTCTTCATGGTCCAGTTGGCCCATGGCTCGCATCCAATTGAGATCGGCACCGGCGGAGAAGTGTTTGCCGGCGGCATCGAGCACGATGACTCGGGCCTGGTCGTCGGCACCGGCCCGGTCGAAAGCGTCGATCAGGGACTCGATGACGGTGTTGTCGAAAGCGTTGCTTTTTTCCGGCCGGTTCAGGGTGATGCGGGCCACCGGCGCTTGCAGGGTCAGTTCTACACTCATGATTACATCCGGAATACGCCGTAGCGGGTGTCTTCAATGGGAGCGTTGAGGCTGGCGGACAGCGCCAGCCCCAACACGTCGCGGGTGTCCACCGGGTCGATGACGCCGTCGTCCCAGAGCCGGGCGCTGGCGTACCAGGGCGTGGCCATGGACTCATATTGAGCGGTCATCTCTTCCTGGAAGGCTTGCGCCTGTTCCTCGCTCCAGCTCTCGCCTTTCTTTTTCAGCGAAGCCACCTTGACCTGTGTAAGCACGCTGGCGGCCTGTTCGCCGCCCATCACCGAGATGCGGGCATTGGGCCACATGAACATGAAGCGTGGGTCGTAGGCACGGCCACACATGCCGTAGTTGCCGGCGCCGAAACTGCCGCCGGTGATCACGGTGAATTTCGGTACCCGGGCGCAGGCCACCGCATTGACCATCTTGGCGCCGTGCTTGGCGATTCCTTCCGCTTCGTATTTCTTGCCGACCATGAAGCCGGTGATGTTCTGCAGAAACAACAACGGAATCTTGCGTTGGTTGCACAGCTCGACGAAGTGAGCGCCTTTCAGCGCCGACTCGGAATAGAGCACGCCATCGTTGGCGAGAATGCCCACCGGTATGCCATGAATACGGGCGAAGCCGGTGACCAGAGTGGTGCCGTAGCTGGCCTTGAACTCGTCCAGTTCGGAACCGTCGACGATGCGCGCGATCAACTCCCGGGCCGGCATCGGCGAGCGGGTGGTGGGCGGGATCAGTCCGTAGAGTTCCTGGGGATCATAGGCCGGCGCGCGGCTTTCGCGAATGTCGAGTTGCTCCGGTTTGCGCCAGTTGAGCCGGGCAATGCAACGCCGCGCCAGATCCAGCGCGTGGGGTTCGTCCTCGGCCAGGTGATCGGCGACGCCGGATTGCTCGGCGTGCAGCGCGGCGCCGCCCAGCTCCTCGGCGCTCACTACCTCGCCGGTGGCGGCCTTGACCAGCGGCGGGCCGGCCAGAAACACGGTGGAATGATTACGCACCATGATCACTTCGTCGGCCATGGCCGGCACATAGGCGCCGCCGGCGGTGCAGGAACCCAGCACCACGCTGATTTGCGGGATGCCGCTGGCGGACATGTTGGCCATGTTGAAGAAGATGCGGCCGAAGTGATCCCGGTCCGGGAACACCTCGTCCTGGCGCGGCAGATTGGCGCCGCCGGAATCCACCAGATAGACACAGGGCAAGCGGTTTTCCGCGGCAATGGCCTGACAGCGCAGGTGCTTCTTCACCGTCAGCGGATAATAGCTACCCCCTTTCACGGTGGGATCGTTGGCGACGATCATGCATTCCACGCCGCTGATACGGCCGATGCCGCCAACACAGCCGGCGGCGGGAACGTCCTCACCGGGGTAAACCCCGTCGGCGGCCAGCGCGGACAGCTCCAGGAAGGGGGAACCGGGGTCCAGCAAGTACTGGATGCGTTCCCGCACCGGCAGCTTGCCTCTTTCCCGTAATCGAGTCTCCGCCGCTTCACCGCCGCCGTGGGCGATGTGCGCGAGCTTTTCCCGCAACTCCCCGCGCAGCTTCAGATTGTGCTCGCGGTATTGGTCAAACTCCGGCGCGCTCTTATTAAGATGACTGATGATTTTGGGCATATGCGATCCTCGGAAGAATCGCGGCTGGTGAGCCGCTCCGGCGGTAAAAGAACAGTGTGGGAGCGGGCGGCCGCGATATCAGGCGCTCTCGTTGAACAATTCCCGGCCGATCAACATGCGGCGGATTTCGCTGGTGCCGGCGCCGATTTCATAAAGCTTGGCATCGCGCAGCAAACGACCGGTGGGGTATTCATTGATATAGCCATTGCCGCCGAGACACTGAATGGCGTCGAGAGCCATCTTGGTGGCGTTCTCCGCGCAATACAAAATGACACCGGCGGCGTCCTTGCGGGTGGTCTGGCCGGCATCGCAGCAACGGGCCACCTGATAAAGATAGGCGCGGCTGGCATTGAGGGTGACGTACATGTCGGCGAGTTTGCCCTGCATCAACTGGAATTCGCCGATGGCCTTGCCGAACTGCTTGCGTTCATGCACGTAGGGTACCACCACATCCAGACAGGCCTGCATGATGCCGGTGGAACCGCCGGAGAGCACGGTACGTTCATAATCCAGGCCGCTCATCAAAACGCGAACGCCTTCGTTCAGTTTGCCGAGGATGTTCTCCTCCGGCACTTCGCAGTTCTCGAACACCAGCTCGCAGGTATTGGAGCCGCGCATGCCCAGCTTGTCGAGCTTCTGTGCGCGTGAGAAACCGGGGAAATCCCGTTCCACCAGGAAAGCGGTGATGCCGCGCGGTCCGGCGTTGATATCAGTTTTGGCGTAGATCACATAGGTGTTGGCGTCCGGCCCGTTGGTGATCCACATCTTGTTGCCGTTGAGGACGTAACGGTCACCTTTCTTCTCCGCGCGCAGGCTCATGCTCACCACGTCGGAGCCGGCGCCGGGCTCGCTCATGGCGAGGGCGCCAATATGCTCACCGCTCACCAGCTTGGGCAGGTATTTGGCTTTTTGCGCTTCGTTACCATTGAGAAAAATCTGGTTCACGCAGAGATTGGAATGGGCGCCGTAGGACAGGCCAATGGACGCGGAGGCGCGGGAAATCTCTTCCATCACCAGGGTATGGGCCAGATAACCCAGGCCGGCACCGCCATACTCCTCGGAAACAGTGATGCCAAGCACACCGAGATCACCGAGTTTTTTCCATAGTTCATTGGGGAACAGATTGTCGCTGTCCACCTGGGCGGCAATGGGCGCGATTTCGCGCCGGGCAAAGGCGCGCACGCTGTCGCGCAGGGCATTCAGGGTTTCGTCGAAGTGAAAGTCCAATCCACCGTCAAACATTATTGTTCTCCAATTGCATCATGGCCTCACGGGCCCGTTGTTCAGCCTCATCCATTTCCTGCTGCATGGCCTGGATGTCCTTGAGTTGCTGCTCGAGCATGGCCCGCTTTTCGGCGATTTTGTCGAGCAGGGCCTGTAATTGATGGCGGTTGTCCCCGGCGGGGATGTACAGCTGGATCAGCTCGCGGGACTCGGCCAGGGACAACCCCAGACGCTTCCCGCGCAAAATCAGTTTGAGCGCGACGCGGTCGGAAGGTAGATAGATCCGGGTCTGACCGCGCCGTTGTGGGTGCAGCAGGCCCTGATCCTCATAAAAGCGGATGGTGCGCGTAGTGATCTGGAATTCGCGGGCCAACTCGCCGATGCTGTAGGTCTTTTGTGTTGTCATGGTGGCAGCATAGGGGAAGTTTACGTAAACGTAAAGATGCTGTGAGTGCCTGATGGCGAACCTTCTTTGACGCGCGCGTCATTACGGTTGAATTTAATGACGGCAAGGCCTAACTTACGCCTGATCCGTATGTCGGCAGAATGACGGTGATATACAGAAAAGATCGCAAGGTCCTCAAGCGAGTGGATTACGGGGCCGCCAAGAACTCCCTGATGGGGGTGTTGGCGGCCCTTCTGGTTTATGCCCTGGTGACGGCCTGGGGCGGGGTATACCGGGCCTACGAACTGGAAACATTGATCGCCGGCGGCGCTGTGGTGTTGGTCACGGCCTTCCGATTGTGGCTGATCGCCCGGTTCGACGCTCTGTACGGCGCCGGTCCGGCGCGCTGGCGCAAGCTGTTCGGCGCCGGGCTGATTCTGCACGCCCTGGTCTGGGGCGTGATGCCGGTGTGGCTGCTGTGGCGCACCGGCGCCGGCTTCAACTTCTTCGTGGTTATTCTCTATAACGTTGGTGTCACCACCGCCCTGGGCAGTTCCTGGATGGCGGGATTGCGCGTGCGCCAGCTCTATATCGTGCTGATGTTCGTGCCGATCCTGCTCGGACTGTTTTTCTATGGCGGCATGAAAGAGTGGCTGCTGGTGGTCCTGGTCGGTGCCTACACCTTCTATTTATTCCGTCTTTACCGGGGCCAGTATGAACTGTTCTGGCACGCGGTGACCCGTGAACGGCGCGGCGAACAGCATGACCGGCGGCGGGATCATCATGCCGGTACCGACATCCAATTGAGTCTGGTCTACCGCCTGGCCCATGAGTTGCGCACACCGATGAACTCGGTGATGGGCATGATGTCGCTGCTGGAAGAAACCAAACTTTCCGATGAGCAGCGTGAATATCTGCAAGCGGCGGGGCAGAGCGGAAAACTGATGCTGGCGCTGATCGACGACGTGCTGGATTACTCCCGTATCCTCACCGGCCGCATCGTGCTCAGCCCGGACTATTTCGATCTGCGTGGCACCCTGGAACAGGCATTGGAAGCGTTCGGTCCCATGGCGCAGAGCAAGGGGCTGGAATTGTCCGCGGTAGTGGATCGCATGCTGCCCCGGCGGGTCCGTGGCGACCGTGACCGTTTCATGCAGGTGCTGACCAACCTGCTCAGTAACGCGGTGAAGTTCAGCGACAAAGGCGAGATCCGCCTGGACGTGGATTTCACCGAAGAAAGCGACAATGAAGGCGTGCTGCGCGTCAGAGTCAGCGACCAGGGCAGAGGCATGGATACCGATACGCTGCGCACCCTGTTCCAGGATCACTTCCTGGACGGCGCCCAGGACGCCTTCGCCGCCAAGCACATCGGTTTCGGTTTGCTGGTATGCAAGGGGCTCACCGAGGCCATGGGCGGCTCTATTGGGGCGGAAAGCGTGGAAGGCGAGGGCGCCACTTTCTGGTTCACGGTTCGCCTTGGCATGCAGACCAACATGAATGAGCCGCAGAAACTGCTGAGCGCCATGGACGGTTTGCAGGCGCTGGTGGTGGGTAGCGCGGGCGGTGCGCTGGCCGGTTTGCAGGAAGAATTCGAGGCACTCGGCTGCCAGTGTCAGGGTGCCCGGGATTATGACCATGCGTTGCAGGCGTTACGGGCCGGACAGCGCGAACAATCCGAATTCCATTTGTTACTGGTGGACACCCGGGAACGGCAGGAACTGGCCCTGAACTTGTGCCACAACGTGCTGGTGGATCCGGCCCTGAGACCGGTCAAACTGATTCTGATGTGCACCATCGAGGAACGGGCCCAGCCAGCGATCCAGCGTCTGGTGGAGCGCCACGGCCTGGTGGTGCTGGTGAAGCCGGTGCATCGCAGCGTGCTGCGCGGGGCTCTGGAGCGTCTGCTGGGAGTGCCAAGGGCGGTGCCGGTACGGGATCTGCCGCTGGAAAACGCGGAAGCTCTGGAGCGCCGCAGACATTTCCGATTGCTGTTGGTGGAAGACAACGAGGTCAACCAACTGGTCACCAAGGGCATGCTGGCGAAGCTGGGATATCAGGTAAAGACCTTCAGCAACGCACCGGCGGCGTTGTCCTTGTTGCAACGCGAGACCTATGACCTGGTGTTGATGGATTGCATGTTGCCGGGCATGGACGGGTTCGAGGCGACCAGGGTGATGCGCGAAAGTGAACGCCAGGAAGGCCGTCCGCGCACGCCGATCATCGCGATTACCGCCAACACCGCCGAGGGCGTTCAGGCCCGCTGTCTTGCCGCTGGAATGGATGACTTTCTCGCCAAACCGGTGCATCTTGAAGAGATGGAAACGGTATTGCGCCGCTGGCTGCCGCTGGGATCGGCGAGCGACGATCATGAAGAAGGCGAAGGAGAATAATAATGACCCGACGTGCTCTGGTGCTGGGCGCCACCGGGCTGGTGGGCCGGCACTGTCTGAGGCTGCTGCTGGGCTGCAAGGCCTATGATGAAGTGCGGGTGCTGACCCGGCGTGAGGTGGAGGTGGAACACCCCCGCCTGCGGGAAAAAGTCATTGATCCGGAGCAGTTGGAGCAGGAAGGCGATTTCTTCAAGGTGGATGACGTGTTCTGCTGTTTGGGCACCACAATGAAAGAGGCCGGCTCCCGGGAAGCCTTTGAACATGTGGACCATGAATTGGTGGTGCGCTGCGGGCACATGGCCAAGCAAGCCGGTGTGCAGCGTTTCATGGTGGTATCCACGGTCAACGCCAATGCCCGCTCCTCGTTTTTCTATGCGCGGGTAAAAGGGCGCATGGAACAGGATCTGGAGGCGCTTGGCCTGCCGCTGCTGGCCTTGATTCAGCCGTCCTTGCTGCGTGGCTATCGGCGGGAGAAGCGGCTGGCGGAAGACGTGGGCAACCTGATTTCCCGGCTGCTGGAACCGGTGACCCGCTGGACCGACGCGCATTGGTTGCCGGTGCCGGCGGAACGGGTGGCGCAGGCCATGGTGGGCATGGCCCTGATGGGGCCGGACACCGGCGTCTACCGGGTGCGGTACCGGGATTTTCAGGTGTTCGCCGGTAAATTCCAGGGCCAGTTCCCGGCTTTGGCCTGACCTTACAGTGGCGGGAAATTAAGGTAAAACACGCGCGGCTTCGGCCGCGCGTCTCGTCTTGTTAATTGTTGATTCGCCCGCTGGTGGTTCCGCCGCCGCGGGCCTGACAAGGAGTGAATATGACGTTCGTAACCTGCGATCTGTGTGACGAGCATGCCGACAAAGTGTCCGTGGTCACCGGGCTCAACTGGTTCAGCTACGGTGGCCGCCAGGCGTTTGGCGGCGAGATCGTAACGGTAAAGTGTTTCGAGGATAACTCCCGTGTGAAGGAGCATCTGGCCACCGACGGTAAAGGCAAGGTGCTGGTGGTGGACGGCGGCGGCAGCCTGCGCAATGCCCTGATCGGCGACATGATCGCTGAAAACGCGGTGAGCAATGGCTGGGAAGGCGTGATCATTTACGGCGCCTGCCGTGACGTGCGGGAACTGGCCAAACTGGACCTCGGCGTGGTCACCCTGGGGTGTGTGCCGATCAAATCGGTGCGCCGCGGTGAAGGTCAGTTGAACATCGATGTTACCTTCGGCGGCGTTACTTTCCGTCCTGGTGATTTCGTCTACGCCGACGCCAATGGCGTGATCAGTTCCACCGAAGCACTGCTGTGAATTGAGACCGCCCAGGGGGGGAGGAGGTCGTCTTTATCAAGGGAATGAAATCATGTGGAAAACAATGAAAGTAACGGACTACATGAAATGGGGTCCGCTTACGCTGGATCCGGGTGTCTCCCTGTTCGATGCCATGGGGCTGCTGTTGGAAAATCGTATTTCCGGGGCGCCGGTGGTGGAGCGGGGGAGGCTGGTGGGGATGTTCTCTGAATCCGATTGTTTGCGCGGCATGCTCGAAGCCCGTTACCACGGTATCGATATCGGTGTGGTGGCGGATTATATGAGCCGTGAATTACAGGTGCTGCCGGCCCAGACCACGGTATTGGAGGCGATGGAAGTTTTCCTGCGCCATCATCGGCGCCGTCTCCCGGTGGTGGAGAACGGAAAACTCGTAGGACAAATCAGCCGGCACGATATTCTGCGTGCCATGATGGAGATGGCCGCGGAGAACGGCATCGTGTCGGAAGCGTGATGACCGGTTAACCGGGCCCGCGAGCGCGGGTCCGGTTAACACCGGAAGGCGATTACGGCAGCAGGTGGCTTACCGCGTCGCGCTCTTCGGCCAGTTCCTGCTCGGTGGCCTGCATCTTGGCTTTGGAGAACTCGTTGTTTTCCAGGCCCTGGACGATGCTCCAGTCGCCATCCTTGCAGGTGCAGGGGAAGGAGTAGATCAGGCCTTCCTGGATACCATAGGAACCGTCGCTGTAGATCCCCATGGAAACCCAGTCGCCTTCATCGGTGCCCAGCGCCCAGGAGCGCATGTGGTCGATGGCGGCGTTGGCGGCGGAAGCGGCGGAGGAAGCACCCCGGGCCTTGATGATGGCGGCGCCACGCTGCTGCACGGTGGGGATGTAGTCCGCTTCGTACCAGTCCTGCTCGATCTGATCGATGGCCACTTTACCGTCCACTTCGCAGTGATGCAGATCCGGGTACTGGGTGGAGGAGTGGTTGCCCCAGATGGTCATCTTTTTCACGTCGTTGACGGTCTTGCCCAGTTTGTTGGCCAGCTGCGCCATGGCACGGTTGTGGTCCAGACGGGTCATGGCGGTGAACTGACGCGGGTCGATGTCCGGCGCGTTACGCTGGGCGATCAGAGCGTTGGTGTTGGCCGGGTTACCCACCACCAGCACTTTGATACCTTTGCTGGCGTTGTCGTTGATGGCTTTGCCTTGGGCGGAGAAGATCGCCGCGTTGGCTTCCAGCAGGTCCTTACGCTCCATGCCCGGGCCACGGGGACGGGCACCTACCAGCAGGGCGTAGTCGGCGTCCTTGAAGGCCACATTGGCGTCGTCGGTTTGCACGATACCGGCCACCAGCGGGAAGGCGCAGTCTTCCAGTTCCATCACCACCCCTTTCAGGGCTTCCAGAGCGGGGGTGATTTCCAGCAGTTGCAGGATTACCGGCTGATCCTTGCCGAGCATGTCGCCGGAAGCGATGCGGAACAGCAGGGAGTAGCTGATTTGGCCAGCGGCGCCAGTCACCGCCACGCGTACAGGTGCTTTCATGAAGGTCTCCTAGATCGTGGGGAGATGAAGTCGGCGCGCATTATAGAGGACCGCGCCGCCAAGCGCACGGACGGAAGGAAAAGAGGGAGGCAAAGAAAGGGGCGATGCGAAAAGACATCGCGGTCCTCTTCCTCGTGGAAAAGGGCCGCGATGCTTTTTCCGGTGGATCAGCCGGCGGCTTTCTGCTCGCGGGCCATTTTGTTGACCTTGCGGCTGATGCGGTCCAGCTTTTTGCCCAGCGCGTCCATTTCGTCGCGAGTGGGCAGGCCAAGCACATGGGCCAGATTGGCACGCCAGTCCTGCGGGACCACGGCCTTGGCTTTGTCGCCAGCCTTGCCGCGCAGCGCTTCACCGGTTTCCACCAGCTCATTCAGCAGGCGCTCGCCGTTTTCGGTAATCCGATTCACGATTCCCCGGGCGGCTTTGTTAAGCTTGTCCGTTGTGGCGGACAGGCGCGTGCGCAAGCCGGTGGCTTCGGTTTGGGCTTCTGCTACGTCATGTTCACTCATTGAATGGCTCCTGTGCCAAGTCGTAAGCGTCGTGATAACGGCTACAAGTGTACGTTGAGTACATGCGGGGCTCTTTTTTTCTGTCGAACAATTCGACAACCAGCCAAATGCTAAGGAGAACAAGGTGGCGAATGAACAGACCGTGACCCTGTCGCAGGGCCGCTATCAGGGCGTACCGGGGGAGGGTGTCCACGAATTCCGCGGCGTGCCTTATGCATTGCCACCGCTGGGCGAGCGCCGTTTCAAAGCGCCCCAGCCGCTGCCCGACAGTGATCAGGTACAGCGGGCCGATCGCTATCCGCTGCCTTCCTTGCAGCGCCGCAACCCGCTGATGGGCGTGGAGGAATCCGGCGAGGATTGCCTGTATCTGAATATCTGGGTTCCCGAAGGCGAGGGGCCCTTTCCGGTGATGCTGTGGTATCACGGTGGCGGCTACACCGCCGGATCGGTTTCGCAGATGTTGTATAACGGCGCCGAGCTGGCCCGGAATGGCAAGGTGGTGGTGGTCAACGCCGCCTATCGGCTGGGCGCCCATGGTTTCGCCGATTTCGCCTCGGTGCTGCCGGAAGCGGACAGCAACCTGGGGTTGCGCGATCAAATCGCCGCCCTGGAATGGGTGAATCGTCACATCGAGGCGTTCGGCGGCCGGGCTGACCAGGTGACCATTTTCGGTGAATCCGCCGGTGGTTTCAGTGTCGCCTCGCTGATGGCGGCGCCACGGGCGCGGCCACTGTTCCAGCGCGCCATCATCCAGTCCGGTGGCGCCGATTTCGTGCTATCGCCGGAGGAGTCGCGGCGCGTCACCGAGGCGTTCCTGGCGGCGCTACCCGGCGAGGGTGATGTCGCCGACCGTTTGCGGCAGGCCGACGGTGAAGCCTGGCTGTCGGCCCAGGGGGAGGCCCTGCGTACGTCGGTGGCGCGGGGATTGCGGGATTCCACTCCCCAGTTCGGGATGAATTTCCTGCCGATGGTGGACGGTGACCTGCTGCCGCGGGTTCCGGTCCAGGCCATGGCCGATGGTGCCTGCGCGGATATCGAGCTGCTCGCCGGGGTGTGCCGGGACGAGTGGAACTTCTTTCAATATTCCGGGCCGTTGGCCGGCTTCCCAACGGTGGAGCAGATGCGCGCCATGGACGATGCCGAGATTCTGCGCCGCTTCGAACGTGCCGCGCCGGGCAACGGCCAGCGCCTGTTCGACTACTACCGCGCCCACGTTACCCCGCACCCGCAGCGCAGCAACATGGACTGGTTCTCCGCCATGGAGAGCGACCGTCTTTTCCGGGTGCCGACGTTGCGTTTGCTGGACGCTCAGGCTGCCCGGCAGCCGCGCACCTGGGGGTTCCAGTTCACCTGGCCGAGCACCCAGTTCGGCATCCCCATGGGGGCCTGTCACGTGGTCGACGTGCCGTTCGTGTTTGGCATTACCGATACGCCGGTGGGGCAGTACTTCACCGGTGGCGGCGAACAGCCGAAACAGCTGGCCCGCCGGGTACAACAGGTGTGGAGCGACTTTGCCCACGGCCGTGGCGCTGACTGGGCCGCCTGGAGCGAAAGCCGCCGGGTGCACCAGTTCGGGCCCGGCGACAGTGAAACCGAGCTGCTGGACCAGGAAGGCGAAGCCCTGTGGGAGAGGGTTATTCCGCGCCCGGAGACTGCAAAATGATCACTAAAACCGTAGAATAGCGTCCCCAAACCCGATTCCACGGAGAGCAGTATGAGCGTGGCTCAAGCCATTGAGCGCAAAATCCGCGACGCCATGCCGGTCGTCCATGTCACGGTGGAGAACGAAAGCCACCGTCACAACGTGCCGGCCAACTCGGAAACCCACTTCAAACTGACGGTGGTGTCCGAGTCGTTCGCCGGCAAGATGCCGGTGCGTCGGCACCAGGCGATCTACGCGGTGTTGTCCGAGGAATTGGCCGGTCCGGTGCATGCACTGGCCCTGCATTTGTTTACCCCTGAGGAATGGAACGCCCGCGATGGCGAGGTGGCGGCCTCGCCGGATTGCCGTGGCGGCAGCAAACATGATCCGGAGTTCAGTCGATGAACGATGTCATCGTGGTGGCGGCGTTGTACCGCTTTACCCGTCTCGACGATTACCAGAACCTGCGTGAGCCATTGCTGGCGTGCATGACCGAAGCCGGCGTGCGCGGCACCCTGCTGCTGGCCCGCGAAGGCATCAACGGCACCATCGCCGGCAGCCGGGAAGGCATCGACGCGGTGCTGGCCTGGCTCGCGGCGGACGGTCGTTTTCAGGGGTTGGAGTACAAGGAATCCTATACCCACGAGCCGCCGTTCCTGCGCACCAAGGTGAAACTGAAGAAAGAGATCGTCACCATGGGCGTGGAGGATCTGGACCCCGACGCTGAACGTGGCACCTACCTGGAGGCGGAGGACTGGAATCGGGTCATCGCCGATCCGGAAACCCTGGTCATCGACACCCGCAACGACTACGAGTACGAAGTGGGCACCTTCGCCGGCGCGATCAATCCGCACACCAAGGCGTTCCGTGAGTTTCCGGATTATGTGCGTGAGAATCTGGACCCGGCCCGCCACAAACGGGTGGCAATGTTCTGCACCGGCGGGATCCGCTGTGAAAAATCCACCGCCTATCTGCGCCAGCAGGGCTTCGAGGAGGTGTATCACCTCAAAGGCGGGATCCTCAAATACCTGGAAGACGTGCCCAAGGACGAGTCATTGTGGCAGGGTGAATGCTTCGTGTTCGATGAGCGGGTTACCGTCGATCACGACCTCAAACCCGGCAAGTATCAGCAGTGCCATGCCTGCCGCCGGCCGATTTCCGATCAGGACAAGCTGTCGCCCATGTACGAGCCCGGTGTGTCCTGCCCGCGTTGTTACCATGAGTCCACGGCGGATCAGAAGGCCCGCTTCGCCGAGCGGCAGCGCCAGATCGAACTGTCCCGTCAGCGCGGCGAGGCCCACCTCGGACAAAACCCCCGGGAGTCCGGATCACGCTAACGGAGACCGGCATGTTCCGCTTCGCCTGCTGTGCTTTGCTGATGGCGCTCCCGCTGCTGGCGTGGCCGGAAGCGCCGGTGCGGGTGGCGGTGGCCGCCAATTTCGCCGGCCCCATGCGGCAACTGGTGGCGGATTACCAGTCCCGGCATAACGGGGCCGAGGTGGCGGTCAGCGTGGGATCCACCGGCAAACTCTATGCGCAGATACGGCAGGGCGCGCCGCTGGACCTGTTCCTCGCCGCTGATGAGGCCCGCCCGCGTCAGTTGGAGCAGCAGCAGCGGATTGTCGCCGGTAGCCGTCGCACCTACGCCCTGGGTGTGCTGGCTCTGTGGAGCCGGGAGCCGGGGCTGGCGCTGGGGGCGGCGCTTTTGAATGGCGGTGAACTGACGCCACTGGCGCTGGCCAATGCCCGCACCGCGCCCTACGGCGCCGCCGCCGAAGCGGTGCTGGCCACTCTGGCGTTGCCGGAGTCCGTCACCCTGGTGCGTGGTGAAAATGTGGGGCAGACCTTTCAATTCATCCAAAGCGGCGCCGCTCGGGCCGGGTTCGTTGCGCTGTCCCAGGTGCGCGAAGCCGGCGGCAGCCTCTGGCTGCCACCGGCGGAATCCTATCCGCCGATTCGCCAACAGGCGGTGCTGTTGGATGACCGGCCGGCGGCCCGCGCCTTCTATGATTTCCTGTTCAGTGACGCCGCCCGCCAACGGATCGAGGCGGCGGGATATCGGCTGGAGACGCCTTGATGCTGGCGGCCGGTGACACTCTGGCGTTATGGGTGAGTGTCAAACTGGCGCTGATCACCACCGTGATCCTGTTGCTGCTGTGCACGCCGCTGGCCTGGTGGCTGGCCCGCCGGGTCCGGCCCGGCCAGGCCCTGCTGGAAGCGCTGCTGGCGTTGCCGCTGGTGCTGCCGCCCACGGTGCTGGGCTTTTACCTGTTGCTGTTTCTTGGCCCGGACGGCCCCGGCGGCTGGCTGGGTTCCCTGCTGGAGCGGCCGGGGCTGGCGTTTTCCTTCGCCGGTCTGGTGATCGGCTCGGTGGTCTATTCACTGCCGTTCGTGCTGCAGCCGTTAAAGAACGCTTTCGCCGCCATCGACAAGGATGTCCTGGACATGGCCGCCGCCGCCGGCGCCGGCCCTCTCGACCGGTTCTTCTCCGTGGTGCTGCCATTGGCGCGCCCGGGCTATCTGTCCGCGGCGGTGCTCGGCTTCGCCCATACCCTGGGGGAGTTCGGTGTGGTGCTGATGATCGGTGGCAGCATCGCCGGCGAGACCCGGGTCGCCTCGGTGGCGCTGTATGAGCATGTGGAGGCGGGCGATTACGCCAGTGCCCAGCGCCTGGCGCTGGTGCTGGTGGTGCTGTCGCTGGTGCTGCTGTGGGCGGTGTTTCGCTGGCAGAAGAAAGCACGGGGGCCGCTATGAGTCTGTCCCTGGATATCGTCCTTCGTCGCGGCGCTTTTGAGCTTTCCGTGCAGGGAACGTTGCCGGAACGGGGCGTGACCATCCTGTTCGGTGAGTCCGGGGCTGGCAAAAGCAGTCTGCTGCGGGCGGTGGCGGGTCTTGAGCCTTGCCAGGGGCGCATTGAATTCGACGGTGAACGCTGGCAGGGCCGTGCCGGAATGCTGCCGGCCCATCGCCGGCCGGTGGGCCTGATGCTGCAGAAACCGACGTTGTTTCCTCATCTGGATGTGACCGGCAATCTCCGCTATGCCGCGCGGCGGGCGCCGGGGTCGGCGCAACGGTGGGAAGAAGTGCTGGAGCTGCTGTCGTTGACGCCCTTGTTGTCGCGCCGGGTGCGGGGGCTTTCCGGTGGCGAGGCCAGCCGTGTGGCATTGGGGCGGGCCTTGTTGAGCGCGCCGCGACTGCTGCTGCTGGACGAGCCGCTGGCGGCCCTGGATCAGGCCCGGCGCCAGGCGCTGATGGAGGTGATCGGCCGGGTGGCGAAGACCATTCCGGTGTTGTATGTCAGCCACCATCTGGATGAGGTACTGACATTGGGGGAGCATCTTTGGTGGTTGCGTGACGGCGCCCTGGCGGCGCAAGGCGAGGTCAATGATGTACTGGCCGGCCCCGGCTCACCGCTGGCGGCGCATCGGGATGCGGCGGTGGTGCTGCGCACCCGCCATCTGCGTTATGAGCAGGACCATCATTTGCTGGTGCTGGCTCTGGGCGCCTGTGAGGTGAGAGTACCGGCCTCCGGGCCCGGCGGTGACACACCGCGTCTGCGGGTAGCGGCACGGGACGTGAGCCTGACATTGTCGCCGGCCACGGATTCCAGCGTGCTGAATATCCTTCCGGCGGTCGTTGACGACGTCCGCTCCCTGCCCCAAGGGCAATGCCTGGTGCGGCTGCGGTGCGAACAGCAATGGCTGTTGGCGCGCCTGTCCAGCTATTCCCGGGACCGGCTGGGGCTGGCCCCGGGAATCCGGGTCCATGCCCAGATCAAGGCCGCCGCGCTGGTGTAGCCAGCGGCGGCTCGGCCTCGCTATCGCAACCGGCCTGTCCGCGCCAGTCCGGCGCCAGCCCGAAGCGCAGCTCCCCGGTGGTGATGGTGCTGGTGCCGGAAAACAGGAACATGCCCACCGTCACTAACTGCAGGCAGAGAATCATACCCGGCTGCCACAGGGTGGTCAGACCGGCGCTCAACACCGGCACAACAGTGTCGCCGCCCGGTAGCAGCGCGCTGATCAGCAGGCCGTAGAGCGCCGCCAGGCTGGCCATGGTCTGGTAAACCGTAAAGCGCTTGCCGCCACGGAAATCCGCCCGTAAAAACTCCGAGTACACCCGCCACAATTGTCCGCCGGTCAGTGTCAGAGCGAAGGCGATGGCATAGAGTCCGTGGAAGTACAAGGCCATGCCCGCCAATGCCAGCAGGGTGTAGAACACGCAGGTGAGGGCCTGGATCGGAATCACCCGCACCGCTTCCATGTTCCCGGCGAAGGCGATCTTCTTGGTGAAGCCGTGAAAGACATGGTGCAAGCCGGCGAAACAACGCCGGGCCCAGGCCGGCGCCTGCTCCAGTGATTTGCCGTAACAGCAGCCGAAACTGATACAGGCGAGCCGGCCGACTCCCTCACCAAGCACATAAGCGATGGTCATGGCGGCCAGCAGCGGCATCACCGGCAACGGCTCTTGCCACCATTGCCGGGATAATTCATCGGCGCCCCACAGTAACAGCGGTGCCAGCAGGATGCCGACGAAACTGGCGCCGCCGACGGTAAAGCCGTGACGATTCTTTTCCACCACCGTGGCGATCAGCTTGGCCGCCGGCAGACACACCGCCAGAATGCCGGCGGTGAGTCCCAGGGCGATGCCCAGAGGGACACCGGAAGCGGCGGTAAGCAATACGAACGCGGCCACGCCGAAGCCGCCGGCCAGACCGGTGAACAGTCCGTAATAGGTGAGGTTGAGCGTGCGCCAGGTGCCGTCACGGTTTTTCGCCAACGGCAGGCAGGCAACGAATTGCCAGCGTTCCCGTGGCAGTACCCGGAACAGGATCCGGTAGCTCAGTGCGAACAGTACCGCCAGGGCGAGCACAAAGAGATCCGCGTCCATGATTGTCCCTCCGCTTGTCCGATTCTACGGCAGGCTACGAGGGGGCGGGGACGGATCAGTGACGGATTATTGACGGTTTGGTGAAGGAGGAGGCCTACAACTTGCGCAGATAATATTCCGCCGCGTGAACGATCAGATCGGTGACCGAGCGATCCTCGCGCAGGGCCTGCATCTTCAGGCGTTTGTGCAGATCCGCGGGAATGTCGGCGGTGAGGCGGCGGTGACCCGCCCGTACCGAGCCGGTACGGCGCATGCGCGGTGCCCGTTTCGGAGTGGTCGGGAGGTGCTGCTGCTGGTCGACGAAATCGATCTGTTCCATGATGAGAAGCTGGCGGGGCTGAGATGCGCGAAGGATAATACATAGCGCCGCGGATGGACAGGAATTTACTTTCAATCCATCATGCAAGTGTTTGAAAAGCATAGGGAATAAAACGGACTATTTGTCATTGCCTGGGGGCGCGGCACGGTCGCGCGGCTTTTGCGGCTGTCCGGGTTGGGAACGGAGCAGGGGGAAGCGCCATGGAAACAGTGGCGACACTGATTATCGGCAGTGGTTTCGGCGGGTCGGTGATGGCCTGCCGGCTGGCGGAACGCGGGGAACGGGTGGTGGTGCTGGAGCGGGGGCGCCGCTGGCAATCACGGGACTACCCCAGTGTCAGCCAGGACAACTGGCTATGGGATGAGGACGAGCCCGAACATCAGAACGGCTGGCTCGACTTCCGCTACTTCGGTGACATGAGCATCGCCATGGGCGCGGGGGTGGGTGGCGGGTCGCTGATCTACGCCAACGTCAGCCTGGATGCCCGGCCGGAGATGTTCGAACAGGGCTGGCCGGAAGCCATTCGTTATCCGCAATTGAGCCGCCATTACCACACCGTCGGTCAAATGATGGGGGTGCAATCGCTGCCGGACAATCAATGGACACCGCGCACCCGCCTGATGCACGAAGCGGCGGAAAAGCTTGGTCATGGTGGCCGTTTCAAAGTGGTGCCGCAAGCGATCCAGTTCGATCCGGAGTGGCATGCCGGCCTCGATGACGCCTACGACTATCGCCACAGCAAAACCTGGACCAACGCCCACGGCCGGGAGCAAGGCACCTGCGTGCATTGCGGCAATTGCGATCTGGGATGCCCGGTGAACGCCAAGAACACCCTGGATCTGAACTATCTGGCGCGGGCCGAGCAGCATGGCGCCGATATCCGCCCGTTACATCATGTGCGCTGGATTCGTGCGCTGGAGGATGGGCGCTACGAGGTGGGGGTACGCGATCTGTTGGCCGGGGCCTGGCGCCGCTACCGTGCTGGCCGGGTGATCGTCGCCGCCGGCAGTGTCGGTTCCACCGAGTTGCTGTTGCGCTGTCGCGATCAGTATCGCACCTTGCCGAAGCTGAGCCGGGCATTGGGACGTAACTGGAGTTGCAACGGTGACTTCTTCACTCCGGCGCTCTATTCCGATCGTGAGATCGCGCCGACCCGAGGCCCCACCATCACCAGTGCCATCGATTACCTGGATGGCAGCGACAATGGCGCCCGCTACCTGGTGGAAGACGGCGGCTTGCCGGATCTGCTCGGCAACCTGTTGGAGCACACCGCCCGGCACCCGCGGCTGGCCCGCACCCGCCTTGGCGCGGCGATGCTGGAATATGGCGAGGACAGTAATCCGTTCCTGCGTATGATGCCGTGGTTCGGCCAGGCGGTGGACGATCCCGGTGGCCGCTTCCGGCTGGGCCGGCGCTGGTACGCGCCCTGGAAAAAGGACCGGCTGCGGCTGAAATGGGATTACCGCAAGGCGCAAAAAGCGGTGCAGGCGCTGGCCGACCGCCACCTGGCGTTGACTGAAGCCACCGGCGGCCGGGGCATGACGCCGGCCACCTGGAAGTGGTTCAAGAATCTGGTGACCCCCCATCCACTGGGAGGCTGCGGCATGGCCGACGACCCCAAGCAGGGGGTGGTGGACCACACCGGCGCGGTATTCCACTATCCCGGTCTGTATGTGGTGGATGGCGCCATGGTGCCCCGTGCCCTGGGATTGAACCCGTCCAAGACCATCGCCGCCCTGGCCGAGTACGCCGCCACGCGGATGCCGGGTTAACGCGTCACCGTACCGTCGCTGATGACGCCGGCGCGGCTCAGATCGCGGCGGCCAGATGCTCCCGGAGTGCCTGCGCGGCTGGCGACGTTTGTCCCCGTGCCGAGCAGACCAGGCCGAACTCCCTCCGGATTCCAGGATACAGGGGGAAATGCCGCAGTCCACGCAGGTTATCGGGCAGGCTGGATTCCGGCACCAGGGAAACGCCCATGCCTTCGCGGACCAACGCGCAGGCACTTGCCCAGTCCCGCACGGTGACGCGTACATCGTCCAATTCAAGACCGGCCTGGCGGACCAGGCTTTGCCCGTTCACCTTGCAGCCACCGGTGGCGAGAATAAACGGCTGCGCCGCCAGCTCCGCCAGCGTGATGCCCCGCGAGGTGGCGCGGCGGGCAAGTTCATGGGTGCCGGGAAGCAACGCGACCCAGGCATCACCGCCGAGCAGCAGCGCCTGACGCCCGCGGGCGGGATTTAACACGACCCCCAGGTCAATGGCGCCGTCCGCCAACCAGGCCTCCACTTCCTCATCGGTGCCTTCCAGGGAAACCACCTCGATGCCGGGGTGACGCAGCTGGAAATCACGCAGCATGGGTGGCAACAGTGTCGAGATGACCGAAGGAAAGCTGCCCAGGCGAAGGCGCCCGTGACGCAAGCCGTGGCTGTCATCGACCAGCGCGCGGATCGCGTCCAGATGGGCCAGCATGGCGCGGGCATGCTCCAGTATCGGTTCGCCCAGGGCGGTAACCCGTACCTGCTGCCGGGAGCGAGCGAAAAGCGTCAGACCGAGCGTCGATTCCAGCCGGGTGATGGCCTGGCTGGCGGCGGACTGGGTCATGCCCGCCTGTTCGGCGGCGCGGGTGATGTTGCCGCTGTCGGCGACCGCCACCATCAGGCGCCAATGGCTGAGGTTCATCATTGTCAGTAGCCAGGCTAATGATTGGAAAATTAAATATTAATTTCTCAGCTTTATCGGAGGGACGCAAACTGCCGGCGCTGTTTCCCGATGCTTATTTGCCGACGCTTTGGAGAGCCCGATGAAACTCTATGACGCCCCGCGTACCTGTTCCTTGTCGCCGCACATCGTATTGCACGAGCTGGCACTGCCATTTGAACGGATTCAGGTGGATAACCGTACCAAGAAAACCGCCGACGGCCGGGACTTCCTTACCATCAACCCCAAGGGATATGTTGCCGCCCTGGAACTGGACGATGGCCGGGTTCTGACCGAAGGTGCGGTGATCGTGCAGTACCTGGCGGATCTGCGACCCGAACGGGGGCTCGCCCCTCCGGCGGGCGGTTGGGAGCGGGTGCGGCTACAGGAATGGCTCAATTTCGTCACCTGTGAAATCCACGCTGGCCTGGCGCCGTTGTTCAACAGCGCCTTGCCGGAGGCGGCCAGAGAGCATTTCATCGAGCGGCTTCAGCGGCGCCTGGGTTATCTGCAGCCGATTCTGGTGCAACGACCCTACCTGATGGAAAGCGGTTATAGCGTTGCCGATATTTATTTGTTCACGGTGTTGCGCTGGTGCCCGCTTTTCGCCATCGACCTGAATCCCTGGCCGGCGTTGCAGCGGCATCAGGAACGGATTGGTGAACGCCCGGCGGTGCGGACGGCGCTGCGAGCGGAAGCCGCGTCATAGCCAGTTCATGACCAACGCGGCTGGACCCGAGACTGACGAAGGTATTTGTTTTGCCGGGGTCAGACCTCGGCAAAAACGATTGGATGGCGTGCATCGGTGTCGGCACACTCCCGGGTTTCAGGTGACCGAACCAGGGGAAAGGAATGAGCGACGCATTGCAGTCCCAGGATTGGGCCAACGGACGGGGTGGTAAGTGGCAATCTCAGTTGAGTGCCATCGAGGCCATGCTCAAACCGGTGGATACGCCCTTGCTGGCGGCCATGGATCTAAGCCGTCCGGGCCGTATCGCCGACATCGGCTGCGGCGGGGGCGGCACCAGTCTGGCCATAGCGGCACGGGCGGCCGCTGGCAGCCAGGTATATGGTTTCGATATTGCCCCGGAACTGGTGGCCAGTGCCCGTGAGCGTGCGGTTGGCGCGGACGCTCCGGTGATCTTCGAGCAGTCCGACGTCACCGTCGCCGATCTTCCATCCCTCCGTTTCGATCAGTTGGTGTCCCGTTTCGGCATCATGTTCTTCGCCGAGCCAGCGGCGGCGTTCGCGCGCCTGGCGGACTGGTTGACGCCCGGCGGCAGCTTTACTTTCGCGGTCTGGGGACCGGCGGACGATAACCTGTGGATGGACGGGGCGCGCCGCGAGGTGGCCGCGGTGATGAATCTGCCGGAGCCGGACTGGCGAGCGCCGGGACCGTTTCGGTACGGCGATCCCGATCCGTTGCTGGCGTTGCTGGCGGCCGCCGGTTTCAGTGGCCTGCACGTGGAGGAATGGCGCGGGCGGTTGCCGGTGGGGGGCGGACTGGCGCCGGAACCGGCGGCGGATTTCGCCTTGTCCAGTTTCGCCATCTCGGAGCGGCTGGCGGAGGCGGATGAGGCCCAGCGCCAGACCGCCCGGGAACGGCTGACGGAGCGGTTCCGCGCCCATGTGAGCAACGGCGAAGTGTGGATGGACGCCCGGGTTCATCTGGTTAGCGGACGGCGTTGACGGTCCGGCGGGGTTCTCAGCAGGAGTCGATTCGGGCGATGATGCGGATCCGGCCGAGAGCCCGATTGGTCGGATAAAGAGCGATCGGATAAAAAACGAATGGATCTGCAGCAACTGACCGTATTCGTGGCGGTGGCCCGGGAAGGCTCCATTACCCGGGCCTCCCGCCGCCTGTGTCTGAGTCAGCCGGCGATCAGCGCCCGCGTTCAGGCGCTGGAGCAATCCCTGTCACTGACTCTGTTCCGACGCACCGCCCGGGGCATGAGTCTCACCGCCGACGGTGAAGCTTTGCTGGCCAAGGCGGAAGCGGTGCTGGCGGCCCGCCAGGATCTGCTGCGGCAGGCCGCCCGCCTGCGCGGCCGGCCGGCGGGCCGGTTGCGGCTGGGTGCCGGCCATAATATTCAGCCGGCACCGTTACAACGTTTGCTTTCCGAATTGGCACGGCACCATCCCGAGGTGGACTTGGTGCTGGAATACGGTGATTCGCGAGACCTCGCCAGAGCGCTTCATGAAGGCGGTCTGGACGCGGCTTTCTATCACTGCGGCGAGCTGGCGGATGAGGCCCTGAACGCCTGGGAGTTGGCCCGCTTCAATATTCAGTTGGTGGCGCCGCCGGATTGGGTGGCACCGGGGCCGCTCGACTGGCGGCGCCTGGAGGCGTTGCCGTGGCTATGCCCCGGAGCCGATACCGGGTGCGGCCGGGCGGCGGAAGCGCTGTTCCGGCAGCACGGCATCCGGCCTCCGCGCATCATCCGGATCGACAAGGAAAGCATGACCCGGGATCTGGTCGCCGCCGGTGCCGGATTGGGACTGGTGCATGATGACGGCACCGAGGAGGTACCGCGTCAGGACGGGGTGACGGTGCTCTGTGAAGCAGGACCGCCGGTGCGATTGGTATTCGCTCACCGCGCGGACCGGGCGGACGACCCCTTGCTGAACAGGGCCAGCGCTCTGGTGGGCGGCGTGCCATTACACTGATAGCGCTTCGGCGCCACTGCCCGCCAGGCGAGCGCGTCTGTATCATGACGCCCCATGACCACGAATGCGTTTTCTCCCTCCGATTCCCTGCCGGTGGACGAGGTTCTGCCGGACCTGCTCGACGCCCTGCGACAGCACGGCGGCGCCGTGCTGGAAGCGCCGCCGGGAGCCGGCAAATCCACCCGTGTGCCGCTGGCGCTGCTGGATGCCGGCTGGCGCCAGGAGCGCCGCATTCTGATGCTGGAGCCGCGCCGGGTGGCGGCCCGCTCGGTGGCCGCTTATATGGCATCGCAACTGGGCGAGCCGGTGGGGCAGAGAATTGGCTATCGTACCCGGCTGGACAGCCGCGTGGGCAAGGACACGGTGATCGAAGTGGTCACCGAAGGTGTGCTCACCCGCATGCTGCATGAGGACCCGGCTCTGGAGCGGTATGCGGCGGTGCTGTTCGACGAGTTTCACGAGCGTTCCCTGCAGGCGGATCTGGGCCTGGCCCTGGTGCAGGAAGTGCGGCAGGCGTTGCGCGAGGACCTGCGTCTGCTGGTGATGTCGGCGACCCTGGACGCGGAGCCGCTGGGCGAAGGGCTGGCGTTGCCGGTGGTGCGCAGCGAAGGGCGGCAGTATCCGGTGGCGGTGCACTATCGGGCGCCGGGACGGGAGCGCCATTGGCTGGATCATTGTGCCGACTGCGTGCGTGAGGTGGCGGGGGAGGGCACGGTGCTGGTGTTCTTGCCCGGCGCCGGGGAAATTCGCCGATTGAGCGAGGCCCTGGCCGGACTCGACTGCGCGGTGGAGGTTCTGCACGGTCGCCTCGATGGTGATGAGCAACAGCGGGTCCTGCGCGCCAGTCAGGGGCCGCGGGTGGTGCTGGCCACCAATGTGGCGGAGACCAGCGTGACGTTGGACGGCGTTACCACAGTGGTGGACAGCGGTTTGCAGCGTAGCCCGCAATACGATCCACGGCGCCATCGCAGCCGCCTGACCACCCGGCGTATCAGCCAGGCCAACGCTGACCAGCGCGCCGGGCGCGCCGGGCGGCTTGGGCCGGGCCAGTGCCTGCGGTTGTGGTCCCGGGAGGAAGTGCTGGCCCGTCATATCGAAGCGGAGACCAGCCAGGTGGCGCTGGACGGTTTGGTGCTGGATCTGGCCCGTTGGGGGTGTCGCGACCCCGGTGAATTGTTCTGGCTGACGCCGCCGCCGGCGGGGCCCTGGCGGGCGGCGCGGGCGCGGCTGGAACGGTTGGGCGCGCTCGATGACAGGGGCGCGCTCAGCGAACTGGGCCGGGCGCTGGCGGAACTGCCAATGGACCCGGAGCAGGGGGCTTTGGTGGTGCGCGGCCATCAACACGGCTGCTCGGAAAGCGCGGCGATACTGGCGTTGCTGATTCAGGACGCGCCGGCGGGGCTGGACCGGGAAGTGGATTTGCAACGGCGTTGGCAACGGTATCGAGCCCGCCCCGGGGATTGGCCGTTACTGCGTAAAGCGTTGCGGCGTTTACGCGGCGTGCGGGCGGATCGGCAGGAAGCCGATGCCAGTCTGTTAGGGCGGGTGCTGGCGGAGGCCTTTCCGGATGGCCTGGCCCGCCGGCGGGAGCAAGGCACAAGTCGTCATAGCGTCGCTGATGGCGCTCGTTACGTCCTCGCTGACGGCTCTCGTTATGTCCTGGCTGATGGCTCTGGCGCCCGTCTGCAACCGGGCTCGGCGCTGGCCGGCCATGAATGGCTGGTGGTGTTGGACACCGACGGTGATCCCAGGGAGGGCCGGATCCGGTTGGCTTGGGGATTGGACGAGGAAGTGCTGGCCACGGTTCTGGAGCGGGCTCCCTGGAAAGAACAAGTGGGATGGGACGAGCACCGCGAGCGGGTGGTGGCCGAGCAGATACGCGCTGTAGGGCAACTGGTGATTGAGCGGCGTCCGTTGCCCTCGCCATCGCCGGCGTTGATCGAACAGGGTTTGCTGGCCGGTATTCGTCAGCGGGGGCTGTCGGTGCTGCCGTGGGAGCCCCGCTGGCGCCAGTGGCAAGCACGGGTGAACTGGATGCATCGGCTGCGGCCGCAAGAGTGGCCGGCGGCGGACGATGACAGCCTGCTCGCCACACTGGAATCCTGGCTGCTGCCGTTCCTGGCCGGGCACCGTGGTTTGCGGGATCTGCGTGCTTTGCCGCTGGGGCAGGCGTTGTCCCTGTGGCTTGGCCACGAACGGCAGGCGTGGCTGGATCAGTGGTTGCCGGAACGCTGCACGGTGGCGTCGGGGCGTTCGGTGCCGATCGATTATTTGCCCGACGGCGGCCCGCGCCTGGAGGTAAAGTTGCAGGAGTGTTTCGGCATGGAAGCGCTGCCGTCCCTGGCTGACGGGCAACTGCCTCTGACCGCCTCGCTGTTGACCCCGGCCGGACGTCCGGCGGCCATCACCGGGGATCTCGGCCGTTTCTGGCGCGAGGGTTACGCCGAGGTCCGCAAGGACCTGCGCGGTCGCTATCCCAAACACCCATGGCCGGAGGACCCACTGCGGGCCGAGGCGACGGCGCGGACCAAGAAAGGCATGGGGCGGGGGTAATACGTTTACGCGTGACACGCCGCCGACAGCGCCGATTCGCTGCCCAGGCAGCTTCCCACAGCGGCTCCGTAGTGCTCTCTGTGGGAAGCTGCCTGGGCAGCGAACAGCTTATTAGAGGTGCCGCCGGTGTCCCTTCCATGTCGCTATTAGCCTGATTGACCACGCATCCCGCAGTGTGATCGTTTCGGCCCTTTCCCTGGAACACGCCCTCTGCTATCAATAGCCGCTTTCGGAGGGAGCGAAATATGAAATTTGATTCCATTATGGTTGCGGCCGAAGCCAATGAAATGATTCTGCCCGAAGGTTGGGGGCAGGGCCGCGCCACTTTTGGTGGTTTGATGGGCGCCATTCTGATCCGTCACATGCAGGCGTATCTGGCTCGGGAACTGCCGGAGCCGCCGCCTTTACGTTCTTTTGCCCTGACTTTTGTCGGTCCCGCCGTTCCGGGGCCGCTGGCGCTGAGCGCGGAAATCCTGCGCAGCGGCAAATCCGTGACCCAGATGCAGGTCACCGCCCGTCAGGAAGGGCAGGTGGTGAGCACCATGCTGGCCAGCCTGGGCCATGCCCGTGAATCTTCCATCCGGGTCCCGGGACCGGCGGCGCCGGATTGGAAACCCGCCGAGGAGTACCACGCCATCCCGTTCATGGAGGGCGTCTCCCCGGATTTTCTGCGCGAATTCGAGATGCGCCCGGTGGCCGGCCAGTTCCCGTACTCCGGCAGCGACAAGCCGGACTTCGAAGGTTATATGAGCTTCCGTGAACGCCCGGAGCGCCAGGATGCCGCCAGTCTTGCTTGTTTGGTGGATGTCTGGCCGCCGTCGGTGATTCCGATGCTGACCAAACGGGCGCCGTCCAGCTCCATGACCTGGATCATGGAATTTCTGGAGGATCCGGCCGAGCTGCCGTGGACCGATCACTGGTTGTACACCGTGCATACCGACAGCTTCGCCGACGGCTACGGCCAGAATCGCTCGGTGATCTGGGATGGCGAAGGGCGTCCAGTGGCGTTCAGTCGCCAGACCATCGTGGTGTTTGGCTGATTCGATGAGTGGGCTTGAGCTGCCTCCTCTGCATCCGGCGGACCTGGGAGCACGGGTGCCGCGCCGCGGCAGTGCGCCGATGGCGTTGCTGGGCCGCTGGATTCTGCGCGCCACCGGCTGGAAAGTGGTGGGGCGTTTGCCCGATATTCCACGGGCGGTGATGATCGCCGCTCCGCACACTTCCAATTACGACGGGCTGGTGGGCATCAGCGCGATCCAGAGCCTGCGCCTGGACATTCGTTTCATGGCCAAGCACACCTTGTTCCGGGGGCCCACCGGCGTACTGCTCAAGGCGCTCGGCGGCATCCCCGTGCATCGGGGCCGCGCCGGCGGGCTGGTGGAGGAAACGCAAAGAGTATTGGCGGCCGGCGATCCGTTCTGGCTTGGTATCACGCCGGAAGGCACTCGCACCGGGGCGCGGGAATGGAAGACCGGTTTCTATCGGATCGCGCTGGCGCTGAAATTGCCGATCATCGTGGTGACGTTCTGCTATCGCCGCAAGGAAGCGCGGATTCTGGACGCGTTCTGGCCCACCGGCGATGTGGAGAAGGATCTGGAAGCGATCTACGCCTTGCTGGACGACGTCGAGCCACGCCATCCGGAAAGGCTGTCGGCGCCGCTCAAGCGCCGCCGGCAATCGTAGACGCAGACGAGGGCTGAGGGGGGCTAAGGGCTTCGCGGCTTCTTATGTCACCGTGCTTTGCTGCTGTTGTTTCTCTCTGGCGCGGCGGATGAAGGACTCCCGGCCGAGGGCCGCAATCATGGCGTAACCCAGTGGCGTGGCAATGGCGTCACAGGCGGAACGAACGTGTTCGTCGAACGGCTCAAGGGATGCCAGCTCCAGGATGCCAAGCGTGTGTTCGCCCTGCCGGATCGGCAGGAACAGCACCTCGCCGGGGCGAATCTGGCTGTGGCCGGTTTCCAGATCCATGTAGCCGCCGGGCACCTCGTGGCGCACCGAGGCGCCCTGAATCTCCAGGGCCGAGGCGAGGAAACCGTCGCTTTCAATATGGGACTGTTCCCGCGCCGCCTGGCCGAGGCCGCGCGCCGCTTCCAGGTGCAGGCCGTCTTCCTCCAGCCGGTAGCCGGCGCCCGCCACCGCCAGGGTGTTCTCGATCAGAAACGCCAGTGTCTTGTCGAGCAATTCGGTGACGCGCGGATTGCCGGCAATGTGGGCGGTGAATTCATTCAGCAGACGCTGCCGCCGGGCTTCCCGGTCGGCGTTGTCGCGCCAGCGCCGCAGCCGTTGTGATTCGGCGTTGCGCAGCAGCATGTTGGCGAAGTTGCTGCGGGCGCTGGCGTCGAGCATGTAGCCGTTCAGGGCACACACCAGCAGCGGGAAACCGTAGTACAGCAGCAATGAGATCGGCGTGATGCGCCAATCCTGATAAAGCGCCACGCCCAGGGCGATGATCAGGGCGCCGAGGGACCAGAACAGGGTACGGGTGGGAGGCAGCCGCAAAATGGAGAAGCCGATGATCAGTACGTAGACCGTTTCAAACGCCGCCACCTGGCCGAGGAAATGATCCTGCAAATGGATCGCGCCGATCAGGGTGCCGGTCAACGAGATCATCAGTGCCAGCCCGATCAGCGTCGCCACCAGCGGCTGTACCGCGCGAACATGGATGGCCGCCAGCAGCAACGCCAATGAGCAGGCAATGGGATAAACGCCGAGCGCCTGCCAGCGGCCCAGCGAAGGGTCCTTCACCAGCAGCGATACCGGCACCACCACGATCAGGAAAATCGCCAGCAGGATGTACACCGAGCGCCGGATCAACTGGGTGGCGCGACGCTCCGCGTAGACGATGTAGTCGTCTTCCAGGGATCCGGGAAAACGTACCCAGAGCGTGCTTAACGCGCGCTTCAGAGCGCGTTCCTGTTCCGCTTCCAGAGGTCGCGTCTGGGTGCTGTCAGTGGCCATGGAGTCCCCCGTTCTTTGACGTTACTGCTTATTATGTGGTCGCTGCCCGGTTGCTTCCGTTTGTGGGTGCGGACACTATTTGCCGAACCGGGGCATGATAGCGCGCCGGGCAACGGACTAATGATAAATGGGTAACACAACCTGAAGGTACGAATAATGGCGTATGAAGAGCAATTTGAACAGGCCCGGAAGGACGTACAGACCCTGTCACGCAAGCCGGGCAACGATGACCTGTTGTATCTGTACGCCCATTTCAAGCAGGGCAGTGTCGGTGACGTGACCGGCAAGCGGCCCGGCATGCTGGACATGGTGGGGCGCGCCAAGTACGACGCCTGGGCCAAGCTCAAGGGGATGGACCAGGACACCGCGCGGCAAAACTACATCAGCAAGGTGGAAGCGTTGCGGAAGAGTCACGGTTGAGAGTGGGGCGCCAACGTGGCGGTCGGTGGGCAAGCCCACCGCCGCCTTCGCTGCTAAAGCAGCTTCCCGCAGCGGCTTGGTAGTGCCTTCAGTGGGAAGCGGCCTTGGCCGCGAATGGAGCGTGCCTGTGAATTCCGGCACACCACTGATCCACGAACCGCGAGGGGCTCAGGGCCGTTCCGCCAGCGCCTCCGTGTCTGCCCGTTGCGTCGGCCGCCAGCGCGCCAGGAACAGGGCCATGGGCGCGGCGATGTACATGGACGAGGTGGTGCCGACAACAATGCCGAACAGCACCGGCAGGGCGAAGCTGGCCACCGCTCCGCCGCCCAGCAACCCCATCGGCAGCAGGGCCAGGAAGGTGGTGGCGGAGGTGAACAAAGTGCGGGTCAGCACCTGGGTCAGACTGACGTTGATCAGTGTCTCCAACGGCTGATCCGGATTGAGCTTCTGGTTTTCACGGATACGATCGAAGACCACCACTTTGTCGTTCACCGAGTAACCGATCAGCGTCAGCAAGGCGGCGATGGCGGTGAGATTGAATTCCACGCCGGTGAGCACGAAGAACCCCAGTGTCTTGCTCACATCCAGCAGCAGGGTAATCAGTGCCGCCCAGGCGAAATGCCGTTCGAAGCGCAGCCGCAGGTAGGCGAACATGCCCGCCCCGGCCAGCAGCACCGCCAGAATACTGGCTTCAACGAAGCCGCCGCTGACCGCCGGACCGACCATATCCACCCGTGGGAAACGGCTGTCGGCGTGCAGACCGCTGATCGCCGTCTTCGCTGTTTCGACCGCCGCGTTGCCGTTCTCGCTGGCGGGCATCCGCACCAGGAAGTGGCCGTCATCGGCGAACGGCTGCAACGCCGCGTCGGCGAGGCCGGCGTCCCGCAATGCCTGCCGTAGAGCGTTCTCCGACAGCGACGCCGGCACCTGAACTTCCATGGCGGTGCCGCCGAGGAAATCGATGCCCTGGTTCAATCCCGGCCAGGCCAGTGAGCCCAGGGACAGGACCGATAACAGCACCGACAGCACGATGCCCAACGCCTTCACGCGCATGAACTGGATCGGCCGTTGCCGTTGCCGCAGCCGCTGAAACCCGGGTACCTCTGGCAGGGCCAGCGGTTGCCGCTGCCGCCGTCGCAGCCGCCATTCCATCAGTAACCGGGTCACCGACACCGAGGTGAACATGGAGACCAGCAGCCCCACCGCCATGGTCACGGCGAAGCCGCGCACCGGACCGCTGCCGAACCCGAACAACAGGCCCACGGCGATCAGCGTGGTGATGTTGGCGTCGACGATGGTGGCAAAGGCACGCTGGAAACCGGCGCGCAGCGCCGCCATGGCATTCTTGCCTTTCTCCGCTTCCTCGCGGATACGTTCATTGATCAGAATATTGGCATCCACCGCCATGCCGACGCCAAGAATCAGACCGGCGATGCCCGGCAGTGTCAGTGTCGCGCCGAAACTGGCCAGCAAACCCAGTACCAGCAGAACATTGATGGCCAGAGCGGTATTGGCGATCACGCCCCAGCGGCGGTAGATCGAGATCATGAACACCAGCACCAGGGCCGCGCCGAGGGCACCGCTGAGCACGCCCATGCGAATGGTGTCACCTCCGAGTTCCGCGCCCACCGTTCGCTGTTCCACCACTTGCAGCGGGGCGGGCAAGGAGCCGGCGCGTAACAACATGGCCAGGTCTCCGGCCTGCCGCGGGGTAAAGTTGCCGCTGATCTCGCCACGGCCAGCGGTGATCGGGGTACGGATCACCGGCGCGGTGATGACCTCGCCGTCCAGCACCACCGCGAAGGGCCGGCCCACATTGTGGGTGGTGATGTCGCCGAACAGGCGGGCACCGTCGCTGTCCAGAGTGAAATTCACCACCGGCTGATGGGTGCGGCTGTCGAAGCCCAGACGGGCGTCGGCCAACTGGCCGCCGTCCAGCAACGGCGTGGATTCGACCTGGTAACGCCGGCCGTCTTCCGCGCCGGGCAGTACCAGGGAACGGTCCGGGCTGCTGCCATCGGCGACCAGATGGAAGGTCAATCGCGCGGTGCGGCCAAGCAGGGCGGTGATGCGCTCCGGATCGGTGACGCCGGGCAGTTGCACCAGAATGGCATCGTTGCCCTGGCGGGTGACACGGGGTTCCACCACGCCGGTTTCATCAATGCGGCGGCGCACCACATCCAGGCTGCGTTCCACCGCATCGCTGATCACTTGTTGCGACAAACTGGAAGAGGGCCGCAATACCAGGGACGGACCGTCGTGGGTGACGGAGAGCTGGCGGCGGCCCTGATCATCCCGGATGTCCGAGGCAAGCCGCAGGGCAGCTTCCATGGCGGCAGCCGGGCGGATGGCCAGGCGCACTTGATCGCCATCGACCACCGGGCGGCCGTGCTGAATGCCGTTGCGGTCCAGGCGCTGACCCAGCTCCTGTGCGATCTTGCGGGTTTTCTCCGCCAGCAGTGGTCCTTGTTCGACTTTCAGCAGCACATGGGAGCCGCCCTGGAGATCCAGCCCCAGGGACAGATGGTGTTGGCGGTACCATTCCGGCGCCCGTTGCAACGATGCCGGTGGCAGGATACTCGGCAGTGCGGCGAGCACACCGAGCAGAATGACGATGGCATAGGCCGCCGCCCGTAAGCGAAATCGGTTCAAGTTCGTTCTCCATTAAAACCACTCTCCGCCGGGCGCGCGCCCGAAGGCGCCGCCATGTGGCGGTGTTGTTGGGGTTAGAGCGTGGAGAACGCGGGTGGGGCGCGGGGATCCTGTGGCCGATGGTGCTCGACAACCGCCGCCACCAGGGGACGGTTCAGGGGAGACGGGCCGGGGCGCGACGGTGACGGCGCCGCCGACGGCAGCCACGGTAACGGAGCCGCGTTGTCGTCGTGGTGATCAGCGGCGAAAGCCTCGCAACGGACCTGATACCCGGAGGGCAAAGCAAGTTGAGCGGCACCGTCCAGGGGCCGGGTATGCGGTCCGCCTTCGCGGGTGTCCAATGCCTGGCCGGAATGCGGCGCGGCAAGCAGCATCAGCACCCATAGCAGATGGGCGAGCAGGCTCCCCGCCGGGGCACGGCGGTGGGAGCGAAGGCTGCGGGACGGCGGTACGGCCAAATCGAATATCCGGTGGTGGTGAACTCAGGTCGCCAGGTTGAACCGGCTTGATCCAGGCTACTGCTGGACAATAGTGGATGGTAGCGCGATCAAATGGGGGCGGCGAGGATCGACTTCAATGAGCGCAGTGGAAAATCGAAATCGTGATATAGAATTGGCCTTAATAAGATTGCCTATATCATTGAAATTAAAGCAATCAGGACTCCAATCAACATCATGGCTAAAAGCAAGGTAGCCGCCATGGACAGGCCCCGGGCCCATAAGGTCGAGGGCCGGCCCGTGGGATCCATGCGACCTTCGGCCATGGCCCGCAGATCCCGGTGTGCCCACCACCAGACCACCGGTCCCAATGGGGCGAACAACAACAGGCTGACCACTGCCAGTACCAGTAGCGGGCCGCCACGGTCCGGTTGGATCATGCGCGGGCGGCCCGGCGCTGATCGATCCAGCGCTTTAGCACTCGCCGTATCGCGCCCCAGCGGTTGACCAGCAGCGCCAGGAAGATCATCGCGCAGCCGCCCAGTTGGGTGGCGCTCATGGTCTCACCGAACCAGAGGGCGGCCAGCAGCGCGGTCCACATCGGCTCCAGGATCATGATTACCACGCCATGACTGTGCATGGACAAGCTCTGCGCGTAGGTCTGCAGAAAGAAACGCGCGGCGGTGCCCAGGGTGGCGCTGGCGATCACCCAGGCGGCGATCACCAGCCCCAGTTCGCCGGACTGGAAAGTGGGGCGCCAAGGCTCCAGCAACAGGGACGCGGTGCCGGTGACCAGGCCCACGGTAACCAGCACCACCGAGGTCAGCGCCAGTGCCGGTACCCGTTCCCGGGTGGTGATCCGGCCGCCGCTGCCGGTGATGGTGGCGTTATTGGCGGCGCGGGTATTGAGGGTGAAAAACAGGGCGAAAATCATCGCCGAGGCAAGGAAGAACAATTGCCCCAGTTCAGCCTGGAAACCGCCATCCAGCGACAGTAGCGCCAGCCCGCACACCGCCACCGGCAGGGCCAGCCAGGTACTCAGCGGCGGCTGCTCCTTGAACACCAGGCGCGCCATGACCGGGACCAGCACCACGCCAAGGCTGGTGATGAAAGCGCCTTCACCGACGTGATTGCCGTAGTGCAATCCCATGATCCAGAAACTCATGGCGGTGCCGAACACCATGCCTACCTGGACGCTGCGCCAATATTTGTCCCGGTTCATGCGGCGCAATTGCCGATGACCCACCAACGCCAGAATCAGGCCGGCCAGCAGGAAACGCAGACACATGAATAGAAGAGGCGGCATCAGTAACACCGCCTCCTTGGAGAACATCCAACTGACCGCCGCCAGCAAGGTCACGCAGACCAGCAGAAGATCCGATTTGGTCGAACTGGGAAGGGCCATAACTCCGCTACAAGTGTGGGGCCGCATTGCACGGCGATGCGGATTCTAGCACGGCGGCATGGCGGCTTCACCGGCCACGGCCCAGGCCGTGGCATCGCTGGATCCGAAACAGACTCTTAGAAATAGGGGCCGGCGGCGGCGATGCTGATCACCAGCAGACCCAGCAGCAGGTTGATGCCGACAATGCGCCGGATCTGTCCGATCTGAAACGCGGCGTCGGCGTTATGGCGGACCGTTACCGCCTGGCGCAGGCGGCGAAAGGGCGCAAAGTAGACGTGGGCGAACAGCGCCATCATTACCAGGCCCAGCGCCAGCATGGTATGCACATAGGCGCCAGTGGAACCCATGCCGCCATAGACACCGAACACCATCCACAGGCCGGTGATCAGCAGCACCGCCACGCAACCCCACACCCAGCGGAAAAAACGGTCCAGCGTGTGCAGCCACAGGCGTGGCCGGGACTCCGGATCCAGAGTGGCGCCCATGGCGGGGCGCAAAGCCATGTAGGCGAAAAACATGCCGCCAACCCAAATCACCGCCGCCAGTATATGCAGCACCAAAGGCACGGCCATGGACAACACCATTGTTTTCTCTCCCAGGGATAAAAGCGGAAAAAGCATCAGCACGGACGCAGGAACGAAGTGTAGCAGGAGGCGGAGGGGGCAGCACGACAATCGCCGCTCATGCAATACGCCAGGCCGATCCGCTGGCTTGCCAGCGAATCGGCGTGCGGGTGTGCTGAAACAGCCTGCAATCGTTCCGTGCTTGTACGTGTGGCGGGAACGGGGCAAGCTGCCTGAGCGCTTCCGCGCGACCCTGTTCCACCTGCTGGACCTCTCATGTTTGACCGTACCCGTCTGTGGCTGGAAAACCGACGTTTGGCCCGTTTGCCGGTGACCCGGGAACAATGGGAAGACGCCATTGCCGACTGGGCGCCAGCACGGCGTTACCAGGGAGAGCGCCGCGAGAGGCTGTTCCAGCAGACGTTGCGCTTCCTGTTGCGTAAGGAGTTTCGCGGCGGCGGTGATTTCCAGGTGACTCCGGCCATGGAATTGAAGATCGCCACCATGGCGGTAGTGATGATCATGGGCCTGGATCTGGATTGGTATGACGGTTGGTACACGGTGATCGTCTACGAGGACGCTTTCGTCACACCCGGCGATGAAATGGACGAGTTCGGCATTGTTCACAGTGAGGGACGGGTGCTGGCTGGCGAAGCCTGGGACCGGGGGCCGGTGCTGCTGTCCTGGCAGGACGTGCAGGCGGCGTCATCGGAGCCGGGGTTCAATGTGGTGCTGCACGAGATGGCGCACAAGCTGGATATGCGCAGCGGCAGCGCCAACGGCGCGCCTCCTCTGCACCACGGCATGGATGCCCGGGTCTGGCATGATACCTTCACGCGGGCCTGGAGCGCGCTGGAACAGGCGGAGCGGGACGGGGAGCCTTTCCTCGATCCCTATGCCCTGCAGGATCCGGGGGAATTCTTCGCCGTGATCACGGAAAGCTTTTTCGAGACACCGGAGCCTCTCGAACAGATTCTGCCGGAGGTCTATGGCCAGCTGGCGCAATTCTATCGCCAGGACCCGCTGCGCGCCCGCTGACGCGTTTTACAACCCTTTACCAGTCCGGCCTCAGGGAATTCGCGGGGTTGTGAAATTTTTCCTCCTTTCCTATTGAACGCTTGCGCCGTTCGTCCTATCACAATATTGAAACCCCCGGGTCATTACCGGGTCACAAATCGGTGCTGTCCCGGGCGCTCACCACAGGCGAGAGAAAGGAGTCACGCTTGAGAGTCATCGATACCACTTTGTTTTATGCGCAGTCCAGCGGCGGGGTGCACACCTATGTGGACAGCAAGCGCAAGGGGCTGTTGGCCAGGGACATGGAACATAAGGTGGTGTACCCGGGCGCGGAGACGGTGCTGCAGGGGGACTTCATACAACTGCCGGCACTCAACCTGCCGATGGCGCCGGGCTTCCGCTTCCCAACCCGGGTGGGATTGTGGAGTCACATCGTCGCCGGTTTGCAGCCGGATCTGATCGAGGCCGGTGATCCCTACACGCCTGCCTGGGCGGCCCGGCGAGCGGCGCGAATGCTGGACGTGCCGGCGGTGGCGTTTTACCACTCCGATCTGATCACGCTTCTGCACAACCGCATCAGCCCGGTGCTGGACGGGGCCACCCGCGCCTACGTCCGGAAGCTGTACGACGGATTCGACCTGGTGCTGAGCCCGTCCCGGGTGATGGCCGAGCGGCTGTGGGACTGTGGACTGCATAATGTGGAAATCCAGCCGCTTGGCGTGGACGCCCACGTTTTTCACCCCAATCGGGCCGACCCTCTAGCCCGGGCGCGGCTGGGACTCGGAGAGCACGAACGGTTATTGGTGTTCGCCGGCCGGGGCTCCCAGGAAAAACATCTGCCGGTGTTGTTCGACGCCTTGCGGGAACTGGGTTCGGGTTACCACTTGTTGCTGATCGGGACCGGGCCGCAACCGGAGGCGCCGGGTAACGCCACGGTATTCGAGCATTTCATGCCAGCGGCGGAAGTGGCGGTCTGGCTGGCGTCATCGGATGCGCTGCTGCATGCCGGAGATCAGGAAACCTTCGGTCTGGTGGCGCTGGAGGCGATGGCTTCCGGCATCCCGGTGATTTGCGCCGACGGCGGCGCCTTGCCGGAAGTGGTGCCGGAGGACTGCGGATTAAGGGTGCCTCCCCATGACGGGGTGGCCATGGCGGCGGCGGTACGCGCCTTGTTCGAGGAGCACGATCCGGTGTCCCTGGGTGAGCGGGCCCGACGCCATGTGGAAGCGGAGCATGGCTGGGACAAGGTAGTGGACAGTCTGGTGCGCCACTATCGCCGGCTGATTGGCGCCCGTCCTGAAACGCGGATATCGGAACATCATGGCCCCCAGACCTGATTCCCGCCCCGACAGCGCCTTCCTGTTGTCGCTGCACGATGTATGCCCGGCGACCTGGGCGGATTATCAACCGTTATTGCGTGCCCTGGAGCGCCACCCGCGAATTCCGCTGACTCTACTGGTGGTACCGGACTTTCATGGCGGCGGGCGCTTTATCGACGACGAGCCTTTTTGTCAGGCGCTGGAACAGCGCCGCCGACGCGGTGACGAACTGGTGCTGCACGGTTATTTCCATCATGACGACAGCCCGCCACCGACCACGCCGGGGGGGTGGGTGCGCCGGCGTTTGTTGACGCACGAAGGTGAGTTCGCCGCCCTCGACGGAGAAACGGCGGCAGCGCGCATACAGCGAGGCCTGGCGATGTTTCACCAGCTCGGCTGGCCAGCCCGCGGCTTCGTGCCACCGGGGTGGATGACCAGCGCAGGCTCCCGCGCCGCCATCGCCGAGGCCGGGTTTTCTTATTGGACCGACCGGGACGGCTTCCATTGCCCGGGCAGCGGCCTGTTTCTGGCGACACCGACACTGGTATGGTCCGCCCGCTCGCCGTGGCGCCGCGGTTTGTTCCAGGGCGTCAATCTGGCACGGGAATGGGTGTATCGCTCCGCGCCGGTATTGCGTCTGGCGGTGCACCCGGTGGACATGCGCCACCAACGCTCGCGGCGGGCCTGGATCGCCACCATTGAGCGGCTGGCCGGGTGCCGCCGGGCGTTGACCAAGTCCCAATGGCTGGACGAGTTGACAGGGGACGCGGTGTGAGGCGCCGCTGGTGGCTGTTGCTCCTGGCTCTGGGGCTGGGCGCGCTGGTGCCGCTGGTGCTGGGGGGCGCCGGCGCCTTTCACGGGCTGACGCTTATTCCGGCGGGTTGGTTGCTGCTGATGGTGGCGATGATCTTCCTGTGCTGGAACCTCAATGCCTGGCGGCTGCGCATCATGCTGGCGGAGCGCGCCGAAGGGCTGGGCCACGGCGGTGCGCTCGCCACGGTGATGGCCACCGAATGCGCGCTTAACGCCACCCCCGGCGGTAGTGGCGCGCCCTTTACGCTGGTGGCGCTGCTGCGCCGCTACCAGGTGACACCGGCCACCGCCACGGCGGTGTTCGCGGTGGATCAGATCACCGACCTGGTGGTGTTTCTGGTGTTATTGCCGACAGTGGCGCTGTATGGGTTGAGCCGTTATCTGGATTTGGAGGGCTGGTGGCAACTGGTTTTACCGATGGTACTGCTGGGGCTGGCACTGTTGCTGTGCTGGCTGGTGGCGAACCGGTTCAGTGACATCCTGCGGTTCACCGACCCTTGGCTGGAACGCTGGCAGGTGCCGCTGCGGCGACGGCGTGCCCTGGCACGGGCGCTGCTGCGCTTTCGCCAGAGCATGGCGGAAACTCTGCGAGTGCCGCGCCGCCGGTTGATGGCCCTGTTCGGTCTGTGTCTGGCGCACTGGTTGCTGCGTTATTCGGTGATTTATCTCACCGTGCTGGCGCTGGGCAAACATGTGGACTGGGTGTACGGCTTCTTTGTACAGATGATGGCGATGGGAGCAGGGTATCTGACCTTGCTGCCCGGTGGCGCCGGCGGGGCTGAGGTTGCCGGCGCCGCCTTACTGACCCCCTGGCTGGGAGCGGTGACCACCGCCACGGTGTTGCTGGTGTGGCGGTTCATGACCTTTTATCTGTACTTGCTGGTCGGCGGCGGCTGTCTTTTGGCACTGGCCGGCCGAGAAGCCACGGCGATGCTTGGCCACGGGGAGCGCTGATTTTGTGATTGACGTCACATTTTTGACTGTGCTTTATTCAGGGCGGGAATGACCAGAACCACATAACAATACAAAAAGGATTTCGATATGCCATCCACCTGCAACGTGACTGGCCGGACCCGTTTGTCAGGTGTAGTGCTGCTTGCCGTTAGCCTGATGATGTTGTCCGGCTGCGCCCGGCTTTTCCCCAAACCCCAATACGATCAGGGCGACCCCAATCGCCTGCACCACATCGGCAGCGACCTCAACGGGGCCTATGATCCGTATTCCATCGAACCGGCCGACTTCAAATCAATGGACCGGTTCCAGGCCGAGCGTGGTGTTGTCCCCCAGGATGATGCCGGCAACCGTAATCTATATGCCCGCTACCAGGCGCTGTTGGACGACATTGAAGCAGACATGCTGGCGCGGGCGCGGCGGGAAAAGGGACGTGGCGGAGACACGCTCAAGGTACTGTTGTTTTTCCATGGCGGTCTTAACCACCCCAGTTATAACGACGAACGCCTGGACCGTTATCTGGCGGAGATGGAGTGTGACGGTTTTTATCCGCTCTATGTCAGTTGGCGCTCTGGTGCTTTTGTCTCGTTCTGGGACCGCTTCACCTCGGTGCGTAACGGTGGCATTGCCCGTGGCCCGATGGCCCCGGTGCGAGGCACGGTTTATACCCTGAGCGACACCTTGAGCGGTCTGGTGAAATTTCCGGAAACCGGTTGGGACGTGACCGCCAACAGCATCGCCGCCGCTGACGCGAGACAGCGCGGCATGGATCGGGACCGGCCCGACTACCAGGACGATGAGGCCCTGTACTGGCCGGAGAGCGAGCCCTATTCCTTCCTGGATCAGACGCTGTATCGCACCGGGCAGGTGGTGCCGGGCGTGGTCCGTCTGGTGACCACGCCGGCGGTGCAGGGCCTGGGGACACCGGCCTGGAGCATGATGCTGCGGCGCACCAAGCATCTGACCACCATGGAAGCGGACGTGCTTGGCTACAACGAGGACTATTGTGGTGACGATTGCGCGGTGGAAGGCAATGGCGTGGTGGCGGTGCTGGCACGGCGTCTTGATGAGCTGAACCGGCGTTTGCCGGCGGGCATGACCATGGAAATCACATTGGTCGGGCACAGTATGGGCGCCATCGTCGCCAACGAGCTGGTGTCTTTGTACCCGCAACTGCCGTATAAAACCATCATCCATATGGGGGCCGCCGACAGCAGCCGCAACTGGATCGACAAAACCTATCCCTGGTTGAAGGCGCACGCCGATGATCCGGACGTGGCGTTCTATAATCTGGTCTTGCATCCCACCAGCGAAGAAAGGGAAGTGCGCGGCTATTTTCTGATTCCCAACGGCAGTCTGCTGGTGTGGCTGGATGACATGCTGACGCAACCGGATCACATGCTGGATCGCCGCTCCGGCCGTTGGACCAACGCCCGGCATTTACTGCCGTTTTACCGTGATGCCGGCAATGCCTACCTGAAAGTGTTTCCCGCCAACGACGACAGCGTGCCGCAGAATCACGGCGATTTCGGCAAGTTCCGTTATTGGCGGGAGGACTTCTATTGGGGGCGGGAAGGTTAAAAAAAACGGTCCCATGCCGTTTCACATGGAACCGCCATAAAAAGCGCCGCGGGGGAGCCGCGGTGTTGTTCTCCGTCAAAGTCGGTAAAGAAAGGTCGGGCCGGGGAATTCCTGGCCTTCGTCCTTGCCAATTTCGGCGGCCACCAATTGGTTGGTTTTTTCGTTCATGGCCATCAGCAGAGGCTTTACCTTCTCCGGGTCGGCCGCGAGATTGTTGAGCTCATCCGGATCGGTATGAGTGTCATACAACTCCAGATCGTTATGCGCTCGCAGCGTTTCCCAGTCCGTCGGCGTGTGATGGCTGTCGGGACTGAAATAGCGCGCGAACTTATAGCGGCCGTCGTGCACCCCCCTATGCAGACCCCGATTACCCAATTCGGGGCCCAGGCGCAGTTGCTTGAAAAAGTCGGCGAGCATGGCCATGGGCGTGATCTCATCCCCCTCCTTGGCCAGCCGCCGGGTCGCTTCCGGATCGGTGTAAAGCAGCACGCCATAGGCGAACAGCACGCCCCGATCATCTCGTTCGGTGGTTTTGCCGTTGAGTGCCGGGCTCAGGTCCACGCCTGGCGTGTCGCACTTGTGTTTGCCCGCGCTGGCGAGCCCCACCAGAGTGGGCAGCAAATCCACCGTGCTGCCCAGATTGTCCACCCGGCGTCCGCCCTGAACATCCGGATGGCGGATGATCAGGGGCACGCGGCTGTTTTCCTTGTAGATCAGCGGGCCTTTTTGGCGCAGTCCCTGGGCGCCCGCCATTTCGCCGTGGTCGGCGGTATAGACGATGATGGTGTTGTCCCACTGGCCGCTGGCCTTGAGTGCCTGCAGCACATGCTCCACCTGACGGGACACATCGCGAATGCAGTTGAAGTAGTAGCTTTGATTGGCGCGCCAGGCGGCTTCGTCCTGTTTATCGATGTGGCCATAAATGGCGTCGAGTACCTGGGCGTAAGAGCGGTGGCACCAGGGTTTGTCGATCAGATTGGCGCGATGGAAGGAGCGCGGTAGCGGAATATGACGCCAATCCGCCTCGTACACCGGGTCGTTGGGCGGCGGCCGCAGCGGCGCCATGAAATCAGGATTGACCCGCGACTGTTCCTGCCGCGCGCCGCTGGAGAAGAACATGATGTCGTGGGGGTTGACGAAATTCACCGCCAGCATCCATGGCTTGTCCACCTGGTGACTGCGCCGCGCCAGCCAGTGACTGGCTTCGCCGGCCACCATGCGATCGGCCAGATAACCCTGCCATACCGAGCCGTGCACATCGCCGGTGAGGTTGTAGTCGTGGAAGCCGTATTCCTCCAGAGCCTTGTCCCGGCTTGGGTAGCTGCCATAGAGCAGACCCGGACCGTCCTCAATGTCCGATAAGTGCCATTTGCCCTTATAGGCGGTGTGATAACCCATCTCCTGAAAGAAGTGGCCGACGGTGGGCAGATCCGGGTTCAGAGTGGGAAAGGGCGGCGCATGCAGGTTGGCGGTCATGCCGGTGCGCATGGTGTGCTGTCCGGTGTACATCACCGAGCGCGACGGAGAACACGGCGAGGTGTTCACATGATATTGGTTGAAGCCCACGCCCTCGGCGAGCAGGGTCCGATGCGCCGGCAGATCCAGCTCCGCCGGCAGATCCATCCAGGAGCGTTCCTGGTCCGATACCAGCAGCAGTACATTAAGCGGCCGGTCACCGCCGGTCGGCGAGGGAGCGCGGGCGCCGGCGGGGCGGCTGACTCCCAGCGCGGCGGCCCCCAAGGCCAGGTGTTTGAGAACGGTGCGCCGATCCGGTCCGGTCATGATGTGCCCTGCTATTGGTTATTGGATGACCGGAGTATGCCGGGATCATTGATAAACAGGGTGAATAAATCCATTCTTGTTATTTATGAATGTTCCAAGATGGCCGGATGACAACAAGGAGAGCGCCGATGTGGCCCCTGCAGCAGCTGGTTCAATTCCGGGCGGTGTACGAGCACGACAGCCTGTCGGCGGCGGCGCGTGCCCTGGGGATGTCACAACCGGCCCTGAGCCACAGTCTCGGTAAGCTGGAAGCGCGTCTCGGCGGTGCTCTGTTCCAACGACACACGCGCTCCCTGCGCCCCACCGACCTGGCCCGGGCGTTGTACAAGCAGGCGGGCAGGGTGCTCGACGAAGTGGCCGGGCTGGACCTGCTGGTGGCCCGTTTCCACGAAGGGCGCAGCGGCCTGGTGCGGATCGGCTGCGGACCTTTCGCGCCGGATATTCTCGGCCAGAGCCTGGCCGGACCGTTACGGCGCGAGGGCAGCGGGATCCGGCTGGATCTGCACGCGGATCAGTTTGATGCCCTGCAGGAGGGGCTGTACGCCTACCGGTACGACTTTCTGGTCTATGACCGCCCGCAATTGGAAACCCTGGCGGATCAGGCCGATACCGTGGTTCAGCCGTTGCGTCATTTGCCGCTGCGGGTGGTGGCGCCGGCGGCCTGGGTCCGCGGGGAGAAAGAACCGGTCGGAGAGGATCCTGCCGCTGCCCGGGCATTCATGGCACGGATGCCATGGGCATTGCCGATTGTGCCCATGGAGTATCGGCAAAGGCTGTCACCCTGGTTCCAGGCCTTGCTGGAGCAGCGCAAGGGTGCCGAGTATCAGATGGCGGCGATCAGTTCCTGTCTGGCGTTGTGCCGGGCCGGACAGGCGATCACGGTGGCGCCGGATTTGCTGATCGAGGCGGATATCGCCTCGGGACATCTGCTGACACTGCCTTTGGATACCGGAGTGCGGGTCGATGTCAGTGCCTGCCGGCTACGCTCTCATCCATTGTCCGACGCCGCGGCGAGGGTCTGGCAACTGCTGGGAAAACGGGACAGCTCGCCCTGGCGCTGAACGATTTCCAGGAGAGAGATTTTTCGCCACTATCACCGCCAGTTGACAAAATAGGATGCATGTCCTAGTTTGGCTTTTTAGGGCAAGCGTCCTATTGCAAGGTTAATAACGGCCGGACAGGGTGGCGTTCATGGCAAAGGTCAGCACGCGGGAGCGTATTGTCGCGGAGGCGGATGAGCTGTTTTACCGCAAGGGATTCGAGCGGACTTCGTTTTCCGACATTGCCGAGGCGGTGAACATTTCCCGGGGCAATTTCTATTATCACTTCAAAACCAAAGACGACATTCTTGACGCGGTGATCCAGGCGCGTCTCGGCAAGACTCAGGTGATGCTGGATCAGTGGCACGCGCGGGGGGATTCACCGCGAGCCCGTATCCGCAGTTTCATCCACATCCTGATCGCCAATCGCACCCGAATCATGCAGCACGGTTGCCCGGTGGGAACGTTGTGTTCGGAATTGGCCAAACTCGACCATCCTTCACGGGCGGAGGCCAATCGTCTGTTCACTTTGTTTCGCGACTGGTTGCGGCATCAATTTTCACAACTCGGCTGCAGCAGGAACGCGGATCGTTTCGCCTTGCATGTTCTGGCCTGGAGCCAGGGTGTGGCCACCCTGGCCAATGCCTTTCACGATGAGCGCTTTATCCGCGAGGAAGTGGCGCACCTGGAACAATGGCTTGAAAACTGCGCCGAAGCGGCGTGAGGACAACAGCTGGGAATCCTGGAAAGAGGGGGAAGCACCCATGTTTATCGTGTTATTGAAGTTCACCGGTGACAAAGCCGAGGCTGGCCGCTTGATGGCGGCGCACAAGGACTGGATCGAACAGGGTTTCGCCGCCGGTGTGTTTGTACTGGTGGGTAGTTTGCCCGGCGGCACGGGTGGCGCGTTGATGGCCCGCGGTGTATCGATGTCCGACCTGAAGGAGCGAGTTGGTGAAGACCCTTTCGTCCAGGAAGGCGTGGTCAGCGCCGAGATCATTGAGATCGAGCCGGGCCGAGCGGATCCGCGTTTGCGGTTTCTGGCCGATGACGCCGCGGCCATTTGATCGTACAAGGAGCAGGTGATGACGGATACCATGGTTGGCGCCGACGGCCAAACTCGCTGTCGCTGGTGCCAGGCGGCGCCAGAGTTTTTGCATTATCACGACAATGAGTGGGGCTTTCCGGTGGACGATGATCACCGGCTATTCGAAAAACTCTGCCTGGAAGGGTTTCAGTCCGGGCTCAGTTGGCGAACCATTCTGAACAAGCGGCCCCGTTTCCGTGAAGTCTTCCGCCACTTTGACTTCAACAGGATTGCCCGCTTCGGCGACCGGGACGTGGCGCGGCTGCTGGAGGACCCGGGTATTATCCGCCACCGTGGCAAGATCGAGGCGGTGATCAACAACGCCCGACGGGCCCGGGACATGGTGGAACAAGAAGGGACCTTGGCGGCGTTTCTCTGGCGCTATGAACCGGATGAGGCGGGCCTGCCGGCGCCCCAGACCGTCTCCATCTCTCCGGAGTCTACGGCGCTTTCCAAGGCGCTGAAGAAACGCGGATGGAAGTTCGTTGGGCCGACCACGATGTACGCCTTCATGCAATCAATGGGGCTGGTCAATGATCACGCCCACGGTTGTGTCATGAGAGAGGAAGTAGCGCGGGCGCGTGAAAAGTTCATCCGTCCGCGCGGGTAAAACGAGGCGCGGCCGGCCGCTCAGTTCGATGGAGGCGGACTGCGGACGATGGTGCCCTGGGCCGCCACGCAGAGTTTGCGCTGCTCCTCACGGCAATCGTAAATGTCGCAACGGACCACGGCCTGATTACGGCCGGCATGAATCACCGTGGCCTCCGCCAGCAGGGTGTCGCCGCCGGCGGGGCGCAAGTAGTTGATCTTGAATTCCGAGGAAAATACCAGCGGCTCCAGAACCGTGCCACCGGCGAACGCCAGCGCGTTATCGGCCAGATAGCTCAGGACGCCGCCGTGGACGAAGCCGTATTGCTGGCGCAGATCGTCCTTCACCTTCAGGCGCAGAGTCGCTTTTCCCCGCTGATAGTCCAGTAATTCCGTCCCCAACAGGGCGCTGAAGGCTTGCTCGGCCAGGACCTGCCGGGCCTGCTGCAAAGAGGCGTGCATGGAGAGTCTCCCGGGTTCGGGGCATCACCGGAATAGCGATACCGTTAATGGAGTATTACTCTAGAGGTATACTCTATTAGCGTCAATCCACACAGGTTGTGCCTTGTGGCGAATCGCATTAGGGTGCTTTGCTCTCCACTTTCCACTCCCCCACTCGAGGGCCGGGAATGCCGAGTTCGGACACACGTGACAAGATCATCGTCGCCGCGCTGACCACTTTCGTGGAAAAGGGCGTGGCCAGCGCCACCATGCAGGCAATTCGTGAGCGGGCCGAGGTGAGCAATGGCAGCTTGTTTCACTTCTTCGCCAACAAGCAGAGCCTGTGCGAGGCGGTTTATCTGGAGGGGATCCGGGACTATCAGGGCGGCTTGGCGGCACAGTTGGAGCAAGGCGGTGGCGCTCGTGACGTCGTCGCGGCGTTGCTGCGTTACCACCTGGAATGGACCGAGGGAAACCGGGACTGGGCGCGATTCCTGTCCGAGCGCGGCTACACGGGATGGGGCGAGGATCTGGCCCGTCAGGTGGAACAGGCCAATACCAAATTGATGTCGACGGTGTCCGCCTGGGTGCGGCGACATGTGGCGGAGGGCACACTCAAACCGGTGTCCCCGGAGGTGGTGGTGGCCACCTTGTTGGGGCCGGCCCAGCTGCTGTGCCGGGCCTGGTTGGCGTCGGAGAGCGCCGCCGCGCCAACCACGCATCTGCGCGAACTGGTGACCGTGACCTGGAGCGCGTTGGCTGCCCGAGGCAGCTTATAGCCGGGGTGTGGAGCGGATCCGTAACAGACTGATTGCCGCGGCGCAGGCGGCAAAGGTGGCGGCCATGATCAACGCCGGGGTGATGCCGTTGGTCAACTGTCCGAACACCAGGGCAGTGAGCGCCGCGCCCAGGGTCTGTCCAATCAGCCGGGTGGTGCCCTGCATGCCGCCGGCGCCACCGCTACGCTCTCTTGGCGCCGACCCGATCATGGCGCGATTGTTGGGCGCCTGAAACAGCCCGAAACCGATGCCGCACAGTGCCATGGATCCCAGCAGCGCTGGCAATGACGGTTGTTCCGGTAGCGCGGCAAGTAATAGTAATCCGGTCATTTTCAGCAGCAGCCCGAGGGAACACAACACGCCGATGGGATAACGATCCGCCAATCGCCCGGCGATGGGGGCGGTGACCGCCACCGCCGCGGGCCAAGGTGTCATCAGCAGCCCGGTTTCCACCGCGCTGTAGCCGAGAATGTCATGCAGATAAAAGGGCAGAGCGATAAACGCGGCCATCTGACTGGTGAAGGCGCAAAACGAGGTGCCGATGGCCAGGGCGAACGGCGGAATACGTAGCAGATCCACCGGCAACAGCGGCGACGATTGGGACAGCTGCCGGCGTACCAACAGCGCGATCACCACCAGCGAGGCGGCCAGTGCCAGCGCCGCCACGGTACCGCCCATGCCATGGGCAAGACTGTCCACCGCCATGACCAGCAAGCCGATGCCCAGTGCATTGAGGAGCGCGCTGCCCCAGTCAAAGCGGCGTGGAGCCTGGCCGGTCTCGGGCAGATTGTGGCGGGCCAGCACGAAGGCCAGACAGCCCAGGGGGATGTTCACCGCGAACAGCCAGGACCAGGATCCCACTGACAGAATGCCGGACGCCACGGTGGGGCCGACCGCCGAGGATAGGGCCACCACCATGGCGATCAGGCCGATGCCCCGGCCCAATAAGCGTGACGGATAGATAAAGCGCACAAGGGCAGCGTTGACGCTCATGACCCCGGCGGCACCCAGTCCCTGAAAAAAACGGGCGGCGGTGAGTGTTACCAGGGAGTCCGCGAGAGTGCACACCAGGGACGCGATGGTGAACACCGCCAGCCCGGTCTGATAGACGCGGCGATAACCGACGATGTCGCCCAGCGACGACAGCGGCAGCAAGGTGGTGGCCACGGCGAGCAGATAGGCATTCACGATCCACACCGATTGCGACGGACTGATCTCCAGATCCCCGGCAATGGTGGGTAGCGCCACGTTGACGATGTTGCTGTCCAACACCGCCAGGCCGACGCTTACCACGATAGCGAACATGGCCCAGCGTCGTTGCTCCATGGGCAGACCGTCCTGGTCCGGACGGTGTTGACCCGATGTACTGTCAGGCAAGAAAAAGCTCCTGGCGCAAGCGTTCAAAAGGTCACAAAAAAATCATCATACCCGGTTGAAGGTGAGGGCTCCATTTGGCGGATGCGGGTTTGTATGGCGGCCATAAAAAAGCCCGGCGCGGGGCCGGGCTTTTTTCAACAGCGAAGCGCTTCCATCAGCCTGCCTGGGCTACCGGAATCTTCACCTTGTCCGCTACTTCCTGATACTCCTCCATCTGGTCGAAGTTCATGTAGCGGTAGATCTCACCGGACATGGAATCGATATCCGCGGCGTATTGCATGTATTCCTCCACGGAGGGCAGTTTGCCCAGAATGGAGGCCACCGCCGCCAGTTCCGCGGACGCCAGATAGACGTCGGCGCCTTGCCCCAGACGGTTGGGGAAGTTACGGGTGGAAGTGGACACCGCGGTGGACTTCGGCGCGATCCGGGCCTGGTTACCCATGCACAGGGAGCAGCCGGGCATTTCGGTACGGGCACCGGCGCTGCCGAAGATGTTGTAGTAACCCTCTTCGGTGAGCTGGCGCTGATCCATCTTGGTCGGCGGCGCGATCCACAGACGGGTCGGCATGGTGCCGCTTTCCACTTTCTGCAGCAGCTTGCCGGCGGCGCGGAAGTGACCGATGTTGGTCATGCAGGAACCAATGAACACTTCATCGATCTTGGCGCCGGCCACGTCGGACAGGGTCTTGGCGTCGTCCGGATCGTTCGGGCAGCACAGCACCGGTTCCTTGATCTGATCCATGTCGATCTCGATGACGGTGTGGTACTCGGCATCGGCGTCGGCACGCATCAGGCTCGGGTTGGCCAGCCACTCTTCCATGCCCTGGATACGGCGTTCAATGGTACGGGCGTCGCCGTAGCCATTGGCGATCATCCACTTGAGCATGGTGATGTTGGACTTCAGGTACTCGGTCACGCTGTCCTCGGACAGGGTGATGGTACAACCCGCGGCGGAGCGCTCGGCGGAAGCGTCGGACAGCTCAAACGCCTGTTCCACGGTGAGATCTTCCAGGCCTTCGATTTCCAGGATGCGGCCGGAGAACACGTTCTTCTTGCCGGCTTTCTCCACGGTCAGGTGACCTTCCTTGATAGCCTGCAGCGGAATCGCGTGGACCAGGTCACGCAGGGTGATGCCCGGCTGGCGTTTGCCTTTGAAGCGCACCAGTACGGATTCCGGCATATCCAGCGGCATGACGCCGGTGGCGGCGGCGAAGGCCACCAGACCGGAGCCGGCCGGGAAGGAAATCCCCATCGGGAAGCGGGTGTGGGAGTCGCCGCCGGTGCCCACGGTGTCGGGCAGCAGCATGCGGTTCAGCCAGGAGTGGATAATGCCGTCGCCCGGGCGCAGGGAAACACCGCCACGGTTCATGATGAAGTCGGGCAGGGTGTGTTGGGTTTCCACGTCCACCGGTTTCGGGTACGCGGCGGTATGACAGAAGGACTGCATCACCAGGTCCGCCTGGAAGCCCAGACAGGCCAGGTCTTTCAGCTCGTCACGGGTCATCGGGCCGGTGGTGTCCTGGGAGCCCACGGTGGTCATCTTCGGCTCGCAGTACATGCCGGCGCGAACGCCTTCCATGCCACAGGCCTTGCCGACCATCTTCTGGGCCAGGGTGTAACCCTTGTTGGAATCGCCGGGCTGTTCCGGTTTGCGGAACAGTTCGGACGGAGCCAGCCCCAGGGCTTCACGAGCCTTGGTGGTCAGGCCGCGGCCGATGATCAGGTTGATCCGGCCGCCGGCGCGCACTTCGTCCAGCAGCACTTGAGAACGCAGCTCGAATTCGGCGATCACTTCGCCGTTTTTCTCGACCTTGCCTTCGAAGGGGTAGACGTCGATCTGGTCGCCGGTTTCCATTTTGGAAACATCACATTCGAACGGCAGGGCGCCGGAATCTTCCATGGTGTTGAAGAAGATCGGAGCGATCTTGCCGCCGATGCAAACGCCGCCGGCACGCTTGTTCGGAACATACGGAATGTCTTCGCCGAAGTGCCACAGCACGGAGTTGGTGGCGGACTTACGGGAGGAGCCGGTACCAACAACGTCGCCCACATAGGCAACGGGCAGACCTTTGGCCTTCAGTTCTTCCATCTGCTTGAGCGGGCCGATTTCGCCGTCTTTTTCCGGGAAGATGCCTTCACGGGCATTCTTCAACATGGCGTTGCCGTGCAGCGGAATGTCCGGGCGGCTCCAGGCATCCTGGGCCGGGGACAGGTCGTCGGTGTTGGTTTCACCGGTGACCTTGAAGACGGTCAGAGACATTTTCTCCGCCAGGTCCGGGCGCTTGGTGAACCACTCGCCTTCGGCCCAGGACTCGATCACTTCCTTGGCTTTGGCGTTGCCGGCTTTCATTTTGTCTTCCACGTCGTGGAAGGCATCGAACACCAGCAGGGTGTGCTTGAGCTCGTCGGCGGCGATTTCCGCCAGTTCGGCATCATCCAGTGCTTCCACCAGGGTGGCGACGTTGTAGCCGCCCTGCATGGTGCCCAGCAGTTGAACGGCGCGTTTGCGGTCGATCAGGGGAGAACTGGCTTCGCCTTTGATGATCGCGGTCAGGAACGCGGCCTTGACGTAAGCGGCCTGGTCCACGCCCGGCGGAACGCGGTTGACGAACAGATCCTGAATGAACTCCTCTTCGCCGGCCGGCGGGTTTTTCAGCAGTTCAACCAGTTCGGCAACTTGCTGCTCGTTCAGCGGCTTGGGCGGCACACCTTCGGCGGCGCGCTCTTCGACATGTTTGCGATAGGCGTCTAGCACAGCGTATCCCTCGTTTCGTCTTGGCTGATTTCTTTTGAAAATCAGCTGGTTAGGGTGTCTCTGGGGGTCGGAATTGCGCGCGGAGTATAGCGGAAACCCCATCATCTGTTAAGCCAAACGGGGTCTGTGGCCATTCATGACATGAATGTTCGTAATCACTGGAAGCGCAGCCCGGACGCTGGACTAAAGTCAAAAACCGATTCGCCGCCCAGGCGGCTTCCCAAAGCGGCGCTTCGTAGCCCCCCTTGTGGGATCTGCCTGGGCGGCGAATCAGAATGCAGGCGTATCGTCTCCCGCGTTAACTGGCGGCGCCTCGATTCCGGTACAGCAGAAAAGCGGCCATAGCCAGCGCCGAGGTCGTGGCCAGAATCGTTCCCAAGGCCGTTACCGGCGGCAGCGGTAATGCCGAGGCGAGCGCCGTCATCGCCGCCGCGCAACTCATTTGCAGACAACCGAGCAGCGCCGAAGCCAGCCCGGCTCTGTCGGGAAAGGGATGCAGCGTGAGGGCCGTGCCCAGCGGATTGATCAGTCCCATGCCGAACAGAAAGAGGGTGATCGCCAGGGAAAACGGGATCAACCCATCGGCGATGGCGGGCAACAGGCTAAGGCCGCTGATCAGGGCAACGAGAATGCCCGCCAGCCCCACCTTGACGACGCCGAACCGCCGAGCGAAGCGCGGGGCCAGCAAGCCGGCGGCAAACACCACGAAGACCGTGGCGGCGAAGAACCCGCCCAATTGCAAAGCACTGAGCCCGAGACGGCCCATCAGAATCGCCGGCGCCGCGGCAAAGAAACCGTACAGCCCCCCGATCACCAGGCTCACCGCCAGGGCTGGCAGTAGAAACCGCTGGTCAAGCAGCAGGCGCAGGTAACCCGGCGCGGCGGAGGCCAGCGCCTTGTGGCCGCGGCGGGATGGCGGCAGCGTTTCACCCGCCCCTGACAAATAAAGAGGAATCAGGATGGCGCCAAGCACGGCCACAACCAGAAAGTTGGCACGCCAGCCCAGCGCCTGCTCCAGAGCCCCGCCCAGCAAAGGCGAGAATCCTGGAGCCGCTGCCATCGCCACCATGGTCAACGCCAGAGCCCGGGCCAGAACCTCCCCGTCAAACAGATCACGGGCAATGGCCCGGGACAGAACCGAAGCGGCGCATACTCCGAGCGCCTGAATCACCCGGCCCAGTATCAGTTCATTCATGTTGTCGGCACGGCTGCACCAGAGACTGCCGGCGATGAATACCAGCAGCCCCAATACCACCAGAGGCCGGCGGCCATACCGATCGGATAACGGGCCCACCAACAACTGGCCGACGGCGAAGGCGGCGAAAAAACTCGACAACAACAACCCAAGCTCCCGCGCCGGCACACCGATGTCGCTGGCCATGGACGCGAACGAAGGCAAAATAATATTGGTGGAAAGGGTACCAATGGCCGCGAGGCCAGCCAGTAATATCAACAGGTTACCGCTGAATTCTCGAGCCGTTTCCAGGGATGGAACGGAGGCTTCGCCACGCTCGGGCATCGGGCCGGTCACGCCTCGCCTCCCACGTTTGCCCGCGTCATTTCCTGGGCGCCGGCGGCAGCAATGAAGTCGCTACAAAGCCCGATCATCGCTGGATCCCGTAGCAGACGCCGATGCCCCAGCCCGCCGGCGCGGATCAGCTCGGATTGCGGCCAGTTTCGATGAAGGGTGTCGGCGGCGCTGAATGGCACGGTGTCATCTTCCGGGTCATGCACGATCAATCCGGGGTGACGCAGGCCATCCTTCAAGACGTCAAGATCCAACGCCGCCAGCGGATGACCGATGAAGTCCTCCACCCATTTCTCGAAAGCGGCGGTGCTCGCCCGGTCCAGCCCCACACCAATGGCCAGCTGTCGCACCATTGCCGACAACGAGACCGGGCCGCCCAGATGGACACTGGCGTGAACGCTCAGACCACGATGAAACGCCCACAGGGCGGCGGCGGAGCCTACTGAATGGGCGAGTACGCCATGCACGGGTGCCCATTCCCGGGTCAGGGCCAGCAGTGCTTCCCCCATGTGCACCACGCTGGCCCGTTCGCCAGTGGCTTCGCCGTGGGCCGGGCCGTCGAACAGCGTGACACTGTATCCGGCGGCGAGCAGCGGATCGACGAAACCCAGCATGTGCGCGGCGCGGCTGCTCCATCCGTGGACCAGAACCACCCGGGGGCCGACGCCGAAGGTCCAGCTCACCAGGGTACCCATGGCGGTGGAGTGAGTGTTTTTCTCGGCGCTGTCTAGCCGTTCCTGTTCCTGGGGCATCAAGGGCGGACGCTCCGGCACCGCGAAGGCGTTGATGAGGGCGGGCGGTATGGACTTCGACTGTTGTGGAGAGGGCATGGGGCCTCCTTGAAAAGGGCTCGGATTGGCGAGCCGGTTAAATGATGGGTGACATGTTTGATTAAATGTCGCCCATCATTTAAAATTCGTCAAGCACTTTCAGACTGATGGCCGGAGCGATTGCCGCTCCTTGGCAAGGAGGATGAATCATGAGGGTCACCCGGGCTCAGGCCGAAGAGAACCGTGAGCGGGTTATTGAAACGGCGGGGCGTTTGTTTCGAGAGAAAGGATTTGACGGTGTGGGCCTGAACGATCTGATGCAGGCCGCGGGGCTGACCCGGGGCGGATTCTACGGGCAGTTCGAGTCAAAGCTGGATCTGGCGGTGCGGGCTTTGAGCCGGGCCCAGCAGCACAACCTGGAGCGCTGGCGTCCGTTGGCGGAGCAACCCCGGCAACAGGCTTTGCAGAATCTTATCGGCGGTTATCTGTCGCGCTATCACCAACAACACCCGGAAGATGGCTGCGCTCTGGCGGCGCTGGCGGTGGACACGGCCCGCCAGCCGGAGGCATTGAAAGAGGCGTTCACCGATAACCTGAGGACCTTCCTGGGCTTCGTGGCCGAGTTGTGCGACGGCGATGACGAGGAGCAGCGCGAGGAACGGGCCATGGCGGTGCTGTCGACCTTGGTGGGTGCCCTGGTACTGTCCCGCGCCACCGACGATGCCGATCTGGCCCGTGGCCTGCGGCGGGCCGCATCGGCAGCGGCGTTGGAGGCGGGGCGCAAGTAGTGTGAACCGGCCCTAGTACGGCAGAGTGCCACCGGGAGGTTGGCGGCGAAAGCGCTTGTAGCTCCACAGATACTGGGATGGTTCCTCCAGAATCAGCGCTTCGATGGATCGGTTCATGGCCTTCAGCGCGTGATCCAGATCGCTGTCGTGAATGTCCTGGTGGGCCGGGCGCACGCGGATCTCGAAGCCGCCGGCGCCGGGCAGACGGCGGGCCCAGGCCATGAACACCCGGGCACCGGTCTGTTGCACCAGCTTGCAACTGAGCGTGCCGGTGTAGGCGGGCTGGCCGAAAAACGGAGCGAATCGGCCGCTACGGCGGTCCGCCACCTGATCCGGCAGAATCGCGGTCATTGCTCCCTTGCGCATGGCCCGCACCAGACCGGCGACGCCACGGGCGCTGGCCGGGTACATGGTGGAGCCGAAATGCTCACGGCCCCGCTTGATCAGATCGTCCACCTCGGCCATGCCGGAAGGAGCGAACATCACATGTAGCGGGAAATCCCGTGCCAGCCAGAAATTCAGCACCTCCCAGCAGCCGATGTGCGGTGCCAGGATCAATACCGGCTGACCGGCGTCCACCGCTTCACGCAGCGGGCCGTCGCCATCCACCGACACCACCCGGTCCAGGCCTTCCTCCGGGCGGCGCCAGAACAGGGCGATCTCAAACGTGTTCTTCACCGTTTCCACCAGGGAGTCCCTGACCAGTTGATCCGGGTTCGGCTGGTTAGGCAGACACAGTGATAAATTGATGCGGGTGACGCGCCGGGCCTCGCTGGGCAGGGCGGCGAGCAGGCGGCCCACGGCGGTGGCAAGCGCCCGGTTCAGTCTGAAAGGCAGCAGGCCAAGCAGGCGCAATCCGGTCACCACCAGACTCCCTTTCAGTTTTTGTATGCGTGGATTGGTTCGACGTCCCATGGCGGGCAAGTATACGGCGCTGGGCGCGGGACGCCAGAGGGAATGGCCGTCGGCCATGGAGACGATGGTGCCGGCGTGCCGCTATAATCGCCGCCGGACCAAACGAGGACGCCATGACCGACATATCCGCCCTGCAAGCCTTTTTGCCGTGTGCCACGCCCCGGGCCTGGATCGACTGGGCGCTGGAAAACCCCGATCTGTTGATGATCGACCACGCTCACTGTGAGAAAAAGGCGGCTTCCACGGCGCTCAACCTGATGTTCCGCTATGTGGACCGGCCAGAATTGCTGGATGCCTTGAGTCAACTGGCCAGGGAAGAGTTACTGCATTTTGAACAGGTGGTGAAAATGATGCGCGAGCGCGGCGTGCGTTATGACCATCTGTCGCCGTCACGCTACGCTCAGGGGCTGCGCCGCCATGTGCGCACCAGTGAGCCCGGGCGGCTGGTGGACACCCTGATCATCGGCGCCCTGATCGAGGCCCGCTCCTGCGAGCGTTTCGCCGCGCTGGCCCCCCATGTGGACGAGGAGCTGGGCCGCTACTACCGCTACCTGCTGAAAAGCGAATCCCGTCATTTCGAGGATTACCTCGACCTCGCCCGGCGCTACAGCGATACGGACATCGAGGACCGGGTGGCGTTCTTTAAGGAGAAAGAAAGGGCGTTAATCGAGGAGCCGGACGAGGTCTTTCGCTTTCATTCCGGCACACCGAGGAGCAGTTAACAGTGAATAGTGAATAGTGAATAGCTAATAGTTAACAGCGAAAAGCGCGGGCACGGCGGCTTGAAATTACCTCCGCGTGTTCCCGCGAATTATTCATTATTCACTGTTAACTATTCACTAATTTCCTTGCTTTCCAGCCGCAATCCCTGATCATCAGCAATGATCCACCAGCTCAGATCGCCCCAGTCGCCGAGTACCCAACGGGTGCCGGTGCCGCCGGAGAGGGGAACCTCATGGACCGCGGGGCGGTGGGTGTGGCCATGGATCAGGTGTTTGACGCCGGCCTCATTCATTACCCGGACCACTTCTTCCGGGGTCACGTCCATGATGTTCTCGGCTTTGTTGGCGTTGTTGCCCTGGCTCTGCATGCGCATGCCCTGGGCGATGGCGCGGCGTTCTTCCAGGGGCTTCGCCAGCATTGCCTGCTGCCATTGCGGATTGCGAGCGAGCGCGCGGAACTGCTGATAGGCGGTATCCAGGGTACACAGGCTGTCGCCGTGCATGAGCAGAGCGCGGGTTCCGTACAAATCCACCACGGTGCCTTCATCCAGCAACTGGCCACCACACTGGGCGGCGAATTGTTCGCCGAGCAGGAAATCGCGATTACCGTGCATGAAATAGAGGGTGCTGCCGGCGTCACTGAAGCGACGGAAGGCGTCGATGGCCTGGCGGTTGAAGGGGGCATCGTCGTCGTCGCCGATCCAGGCCTCGAACAGATCACCGAGCACATACAGAGCGTCGGTCTTGCCGGCGTGCTCCTCCAGCAAGCGTTCCAAGGCGGCCAGATGTTCCGGCCGCGCCGGATCCAGATGCAGATCGGAGATAAACAGCGTATAGCTCATGATACTCAGTCAGCCTGGCCGTCTTCATCCAGGCGTACCGCCCGCTCGATGATCACCGGCGTGCTGGGCACGTCGCGGACGCTGTGGGCGCCGTTGAGACGGCCGACGCCGGTGCGCACCTTGGCGATCCGGTCCACTGTGTCCATGCCGTCCACCACCTTGCCGAACACCGCGTAACCCCAGCCGCGCGGGGTCGGAGCGGTGTGATCGAGCATGGCGTTGTCCTTCAGGTTGACGAAGAACTGGGAGGTACCGGAATCGGGGTTGGAGGTGCGGGCCATGGACAGGGTGCCGCGCTCATTCTTCAGACCGTTGTCGGCTTCATTCTTGATCGGAGCGTGGGTTTTCTTCTGCTGCAGATCGCGGTCAAAACCGCCGCCCTGGATCACGAATCCCGGTACCACGCGGTGAAACACGGTGCCGTCGTAGAAGCCTTCGTCCACATAGCGCAGAATGTTCTCCACCGTTTCGGGCGCCTGTTCCGGGAACAGCTCGATGGTGATGTTACCCATGGAGGTCTGCAGGCGCACCTGAGGGTTGGCGGCCCAGGTCAGAGAGCTTATCAGCAGGGCGGACAGAGCGATCAGCAGGCGCATGGATCAGTCCTCGATGATCTGGGCGGATTCGATCAGCACCGGATCCTGCGGCACGTCCTGATGGAAACCGCTGCGGCCAGTGGGCACTTCCTTGATCTTTTCCACGGTTTCCATGCCTTCCACTACCTTGCCGAACACGGCGTAGCCCCAGCCGTCCGGGGAGCGGGCCTGGTCCAGAAAGTGGTTGTCCGCCACATTGATGAAAAACTGAGCGGTGGCGGAGTGCGGGTCGGAGGTGCGCGCCATGGCGATGGTGCCGATTTCGTTGGAGAGGCCATTGGCGGCTTCGTTCTCGATCGCCGCCTGGGTCGGTTTTTGTTCCATTTGCGCGGTGAAACCGCCGCCCTGGATCATGAAGTTGCCGATGACGCGATGGAAAATGGTGCCGTCATAGAAGCCTTCCCGCACGTAAGACAGGAAATTTTCCGTGGTTTTCGGCGCACGTTCGCTATCCAATTGCAGAGTGATTTTGCCGTAGGTGGTCGTCAGCACCACTTTCATGGAGTTCTCCTTGGTGGGAGCCGGAAGGTCTGGCGCGTCTGGGGGCGCTTCGACCGGCTCCTGAGTCTTTGACTGTAAAGGGGCGCACTGTACACTAATGCCCCCCGTATTTCAGCCGCAGGCGGCTTAATGAGTGACGTGAAAGCGCCCAGTAATTTTATCAGACAGATCATCGATCGTGACCTTGCCGAAGGTAAAAACGACGGCCGGGTGGTCACCCGGTTCCCGCCGGAACCCAATGGCTACCTGCATATTGGCCACGCCAAGTCCATCTGCCTGAATTTCGGTATCGCCGAAAGCTATGGTGGCGCTTGCCATCTGCGCTTCGACGACACCAATCCGGAGAAGGAAGAGGAGGAGTACATCGTCTCCATCCAGCGGGACGTGGAATGGCTCGGGTTTCAGTGGGCCGGACCGGTGCGTTTCGCCAGCGGCTATTTTGATCAACTGTATCAATATGCGCTGCAATTGATCGACAAGGGCCTGGCCTATGTGGACACCCAGAGCCCGGAGCAAATCGCGGAAATGCGCGGCAACTACAACCGGCCGGGCCAGAACAGCCCGCACCGGGAGCGGTCCGTGGAAGAGAACCGGGCTTTGTTCGAACGTATGAAGGAGGGCGGCTTCGAAGAAGGCGAGGCGGTGTTGCGGGCCAAGATCGACATGGCCAGCGCCAACATCAATCTGCGTGACCCGATCCTGTACCGGGTGCGCAAAAAAGCGCATCACCAGACCGGTGACAAGTGGGTCATCTACCCGATGTACGACTTTACCCATCCGCTGTCGGACGCCATCGAGGGAATCACGCACAGCCTTTGTACCTTGGAGTTCGAGGATCACCGTCCCCTGTATGACTGGCTGGTGGAACACGTTGAGGTGCCGGCTCAGCCCCGGCAATACGAATTCGCCCGGCTCAACCTCAATTACACCGTGACCAGCAAGCGTCGCCTCAAACAACTGGTGGATGAAGGCCACGTGGCCGGGTGGGATGATCCGCGCATGCCCACGCTCAGCGGTCTGCGCCGCCGTGGTTTCACGCCGGCATCGATTCGCGGGTTCTGCGAGAATTTGGGAGTCAGCCGCGCGGACTCGGTGATCGACATGTCGATTCTGGAAGACTCGGTGCGCGACGACCTCAATCAGCATGCGCCCCGGGCCTTCTGTGTGCTTAACCCGCTCAAGCTGGTGATCCGCAACTGGCCTGAGGACAAGACCGAGTGGCTGCAGGCGCCGGTGCACCCGCAGAACGAAACCATGGGTACCCGGCAAATGCCGCTGACCCGCGAGGTTTATATCGACCGTGAGGACTTTCGCGAGGAAGCCAACAAGAAGTACAAGCGTTTGGTGCTCGGGGATCGGGTGCGGTTGCGCTACGGCTATGTGGTGCGTGCCGAGGAGGTGGTGCGTGACGATGCCGGGGAGATCGTCGAGGTCCACTGCAGCTATGATCCGGACACGCTCGGCAAGAACCCGGAGAATGATGAAGGGCAGGGCAAACTGCGTGGCGTGATCCACTGGGTAAGCGCCCCTCTCGGGTTGCCATGCCAGGTGCGCTTATACGACCGTCTGTTCAAGGTGCCGATGCCGACCCGGGTGGGTGAGGGCGAGGACTTTCTTGATCACATCAATGAAGCGTCCTTGCAGGTGCTGGACCACTGCGTGGTGGAGCCTGGCCTGAAAGGGGTATTGCCGGAAACCCGTTACCAGTTCGAGCGGGAAGGGTACTTCTGCGTGGACACGGACAGCGATAAGAATGGTCTGATCTTCAATCGCACCGTGGGGTTGCGCGAATCCTGGCCTCGCGAGGCCTGAATCGGGCCACGGCGCTGGGTGTATAAAGGGGCGGCGACCGCCGCCCCTGTACTTCAGTCGGTGAGATCGTCCACGGCGGCGCCCGGTGCGTTGGTCTTCACCGAGTCGATACCGTTTTCCATGCCACCGGTGTCCTTGTACATCTGGCTGGTGCCGATGACCTGATGATTACCGGCCAGCAGATTGAAGTAGTGCCGGCCATCCTTGGCTTCCTTGCGTTGATAACGCTCGTCCTTGGCGGCATTGGTCTGCACCGATTCGATGCCGTTCTTGCAGGCTTCCTTGGTGGTGTATTGCTCGCTGCCGAGAATGACCTGACCGTTGGCGGCTTTCAGTCGGAAGATGAATTGTCCGTTGCTCGCTTTATCCAGTTCAAACTTTCCTGCCATGGTATCTCTCCTTGGTTCGCGCCTCCGGAAGCGGGGGCTATAAGAGAGTGTGCCATTGTGATGTGACAAGGGTTGTAAAAGTGTTTAGCGTTGGTTTCGCTTCGTAGAAGCGCCAGCGTCGCCTCGTTGTATACTGCCGCAACGAGGACAGGGGAAGAGGAAGCGCGGATGATCTTGGCGGTGCCGGCGTTCATACGCGAATCCGGGCGCAAGGAGTGGCAATTCGCCCTGCGGACCTTTGCCGCTGGCATGCTGGCACTGTATCTGGCGCTGTTGTTGGGGCTGGATCAGCCCCAGTGGGCGCTGATGACGGTGTACATCGTGGCCCAGCCGCTGGGCGGCATGGTGATCGCCAAGGGGCTGTCACGACTGGTGGGCACGGTGTTGGGCGCGGTGATGGCACTGTTGCTGGTGGGCGGGCTCGCGCAGCAGCCACTGCTGTTCTTTATCGCCATTGGTGCCTGGCTGGCCCTGTGTACCTACCTGGCCAATCTGCTGCGCAACTTCCGCTCCTATGCCTTCGTGCTTTCCGGTTACACCGCGTTGATCATCGGTTTGCCGGCCCTGTCGCAGCCGGATCAGATGTTCACCGTGGCGGTGGCCCGGGTCACCGAGATCGGCCTGGGTATCCTCTGTGCTTCCGCCGCCAGTGTGCTGGTCTGGCCCCGTTCCGCCGCCACCGCCTACCTGCACCGTTGTCGGCAGCAACTGCGGGATTTGATCGCACTGGTGGCGGACACCGCCGGTGGCCGCGCGGACAATCGCACCCTGCAGCAGCGCCGGCGTGAATTGATCGCCAGCGGCATGGCGCTGGAAGCCCTGCGCGAGAATGCTCTGTTCGACTCCCAGCAGTTGCGGCGGCGGGCCGGGCTGTGCCGCCGCCTCGGTCACGAAATGCTGGCACTGATTTCCTCAGTGGGTCCGTTGGGAGCCTACGTCAATCGGTATGCCTCGGTGCATCAGCAGGACCGTCTCGACGAATTGCTGCGCGGCATGTCCGAGTTGGATGGCGAACTGGATCCGGAGAGCCTGCGGGTGTGTCTCTCCGGACTCCACGATCAGGCCCGGGATCTGGCCCGCGGTCTGCGCAAGGAGACGGTGGGCGACAACGAACAACGTTTCCATGCCTTGCAACTGGCACTGGAACACTGTGGCGAACTGTGCGATCGCCTGCGCTCCAGTGTCGTGCTGTACGCCATGCTGAGCGACCAGGCCCTGACACAGTCGTGGCGGTCCGGCACGTCACGATTGCACCTGGATCATGGGCAGGCGTTGCGCAGCGCCGGGCGTACCGCGATTGCCATTGCCGCGGCCCTGAGCCTTTGGTTCTGGAGCGCCGCGCCATCGGATCAAGGCACTTTGATGGTGATCCAGACCGGGGTGGTGTGCGCGTTGTTCTCCACCCGGGATGATCCGCTCAAGGCGGTGTCCGGGTTCCTCAAGGGGGCGTCCCTGGCGGTGGTATTGGCCACGCTCTATCGTCTGGTTCTGCTGCCGGGCACGGAAGGCTTCGCCGCTCTGGTACTGTGGCTGGCGCCGGTGTATCTGCTGGCCGGCCTGGCGATGACGCAGTTGCCGAGCATGGCCATGGGGACCGCCACCGTGATCTTTTTCCCGATCCTGCTGGATCTCGGGCCGCAACAGGACTTCTCGGCTCTGCCGCTGTTCAATAACGTGCTCGGGCTGGCGATGGGATTGTTATTGCCAGTGCTGGCATTTCTACTGATCTGGCCCGGCGATGATGCTGCCACCGCCCGTACCCGTTTATGCCGGGATCTGTGCCGCACCCTCGGGCGCTGGCCCATGTCCCGCCGCCGCCCCCGTCACGAAATGGAAACCGTGCTGTATGACCGCATTGCCCGAACCTTGCCGCGACTGAGTCCGGAGAGTGCAAAGGACGGGGAACTGTTGCACGGCGCGATGGCGGCGGTGACGCTGGGGCTGGGGTTACTGTTTCTCGACGCCTTGTGTCGGCGTGGCGTGCCTGATCCGATCCGGTTCACCCTGACGCGGCTTATCCGGGACACTCAGAGAGTATTGAGAGACGGTGACGAGGCCCGTTGGCGGCAATTGTCGGCGGACACCGAGCGCGCACTGCGGCAGTGTCAGCAAGCCTATAACAAAGCGGAAGGCGAGGGTGAGCGCCGCCGGCTGGTGCGGGCGGTGGTGCGTCTGCGTATGCAGATCAATATGATCGGAAATTATGGCGGCTTCTTCCTGGCCGGATCCGGAGCCGGCCGCTGGCGGGGGCTGGAGATAGCACATGCTGTATGAGATTGAACTGGGCGGCGTGTTGCTGCCGCCCTTGGTGCCGCAGGTGCTGTTGGCCCTGCTGTTATTTCTGCTGGTGCACGGTCTGATCAGTCGTTTTGATGGCTACCGGCACCTATGGCATCCGGCCCTGGCCGGATTCTGTGTGTTCTTGATCGTGCTCGCCCTGGTGATGGGGGCGTGGCTGTCGCTGGGGAGTATGCATGGCTAATAATAAGGAAGGCGGCCGCTGGCGCGCTTATCTGTTCACCGCGTTGCTGGTGGCGGCCGCGGCGGTGGCGGTGTGGTATCTGTGGCGCCACTATTTCGAGGATGTTTGGACCCGGGATGCCCGGGTGCGCGCGGTGGTGGTGAGCGTGGCCCCGGACGTGTCCGGAGCGATCCAATCCCTGAAGGTGGTGGATAATCAGTACGTGGAGGAGGGCGAAACCCTTCTGTTGGTGGACCCGCGCCGTTATCAACTGGCGCTGGATCAGGCCAGGGCCGAGGTGGCGCACCGGCGCCAGGAACTGAATCTGCTGTCCCGGGAAGCCAGCCGCCGTCGCAGCCTCGGGCGAGCCATTTCCCAGGAGGAGCGGGAGGAAGCGGATAACAAAGCGGCTTTGGCGCGGGCCGATCTGCAAGCGGCGGAAGCGGCCCTGGCACGGGCGGAACTGGATCTGGCTCGCAGTGAAGTGAAGGCTCCGGTGGCCGGCTTTGTCACTCATTTGCTGGCGCATACCGGCGATTACGCCCAGACCGGGCAGCCGGTGGTGACGCTGGTGGATGACCAGTCGTTCTGGGTCGAGGCCTACCTGAAGGAAACCCAGGTGCATCAGATCAGGGTGGGGGATGCGGCCCGTATTCATCTGCTGGGCGCCGGCAAAGCGCTGACCGGCAAGGTCACCGGCATTGGTCGCGGTATCGCCAACAGCAATGCGGTGACGGCGGACAAGGGACTGCCTTCCGTGGCGCCGACCTTCGAATGGGTAAGGCTGGCGCAGCGGATTCCGGTACGGGTGGAGTTTGACGAGATCCCGGACACGCTGCTGCTCAGTTCCGGTATGACCGCCAGCGTGCAGGTGTTGCCGGAGTAGGGAGGAGGTCTGGCGTCAGGGGCTGGCGCCAGACCTTCGGAGTTACCCTTTGAGTGCTTTTTCCGCGGCTTCCAGGGTCTGGAAGATCAGGGTGTTGATGGTCATCGGGCCGACGCCACCGGGCACCGGCGTATAAGCGGCGACGCGCTCCACCAGCGGTGCCAGCTCGATATCGCCGCACTTCTGCGGATGGTAACCTGCGTCGACCACCACGGCGCCGTCCTTGATCCAATCGGCCTTGATGAATTCCGGCTTGCCCACCGCGCCGACCACGATGTCGGCCTGTTTCACCAGCTCCGGCAGATTGCGGGTCCGGCTGTGGCAAATGGTGACGGTGGTGTTGGCGCCCAGCAGCATCATTGCCATCGGTTTGCCAAGAATGGCGCTGCGGCCCACGACCACGGCATGTTGGCCCTCCAGCGGCACCTGGTAGTGCTCCAGCAAGCGCATGATGCCCTTGGGCGTGGCGCAGCCATAAGCGTGCTCGCCCATGGCCATGCGGCCAAAGCCGAGACAGGTAACGCCGTCCACGTCCTTGCCCAGGGCGATGGCGTCAAAGCACAAGCGCTCGTCGATCTGTTCCGGCACCGGGTGCTGCAGCAGAATGCCATGCACGTCCGGATTGGCATTGAGCTCCTCGATACGCTGCAGCAGCTGCTCGGTGGTGGTGTCCTGGGGCAACTCGATGGCCTGGGAATCCATGCCGACGCGGCGGCAGGCATTGCCCTTCATCTTTACATAAGTGGCGGAGGCCGGATCGGTGCCCACCAGAATGGTGGCGAGAATCGGCGTGCGGCCGCCGGAAGCGGCTTTCAGGGCTTCCACCCGTTGTGACATCTCTTGCTCGAAGCGTTGAGCCAGGGCCTTGCCGTCCAGAATCTGCGCGCTCATGGGTCTCTCTTGGTCCTTGGAACATATAAAAGGAAAGCGGTGGGAATCGCGCGGCGATTCTCGCACGGTCGGCGGGTTGGAGCAAAAAATCGCCGGGAGCGATTTTTGACGTCGCGGCAGTGATGGTCCGAAGGATGGCCGCCATGGACGGCGGCCACAAAAAATCGCCGGGAGCGATTTTTGACGTCGCGGCAGTGACGGTCCGGAGGATGGCCGCCATGGACGGCGGCCACAAAAAATCGCCGGGAGCGATTTTTGACGTCGCGGCAGTGACGGTCCGGAGGATGGCCGCCATGGACGGCGGCCACAAAAAATCGCCGGGAGCGATTTTTGACGTCGCGGCAGTGACGGTCCGGAGGATGGCCGCCATGGACGGCGGCCACAAAAAATCGCCGGGAGCGATTTTTGACGTCGCGGCAGTGACGGTCCGGAGGATGGCCGCCATGGACGGCGGCCACAAAAACAGAGTCACCGCACTTTTCTTCCCCGGTTGTTTATAATTCCAGCGAACAGGTCAGATAGCGGGTTCGCGGCGTTGACGCTCCTGGGGGCGGCGAGTATTATGCCGCCTCGCTCGACCTGCTCGGCGGGGTGTAGCGCAGCCTGGTAGCGCGCCTGCTTTGGGAGCAGGATGTCGGGGGTTCGAATCCCTCCACCCCGACCAACTCAGCGAAGGTTGAGAGGTAGTTAAGCGCCTGTAGCTCAATTGGATAGAGCAACGGCCTTCTAAGCCGTCGGTTGCAGGTTCGAGCCCTGCCAGGCGTGCCATCGCTGGCGGCTCAAGCGATTTATGGTGACTGTAGCTCAGTTGGTAGAGCCCCGGATTGTGACTCCGGTGGTCGTGGGTTCAAATCCCATCAGTCACCCCAAACATGGAGCCTCCGGGTGAAAACCCGGGGGCTTTTTTATTAGGGCGCTGGAAGCCAGACGCTGGACGCCGGCGTCCGACCCAGTGAGCATCTGGCGTCTCGTGGGCGTAGGCAGGGCGGCTGCCATTGATTATAATTTGCGCCCTTCATACGGGGTCCATCCGTACACCGGGGACCGCGGGATTTGAAAAGTCTTTTAAATAGAGGATGTTATGCAGGTTTCTGTAGAAACGACTTCAGGTCTGGAACGACGCATGACCGTCGGTGTTCCCGCGGATAAAGTGGATCAGGCGGTGGAAAACAAGCTGCGCGAAGCGCAGAAAAACATCCGTCTGGACGGTTTCCGCCCTGGCAAAGTGCCGTTGCGTGAGGTAAAGCGCCGTTTCGGCGCCGCCGTACGTAACGAAGTACTGGCCGATGTGATGCGCGAGTCCTTCCTGGAAGCGGTTGAGAAGGAAAACCTGCAACCCGCCGGTCTGCCGGGTTTCGAAGCCACCCGTAATGAGGGCGGCCAGGACCTGGAATTCGTGGCCACTTTCGAGGTGTTTCCGGAAGTGGAACTGGCTGACCTGTCCACCATCGAGGTGGAGAAACCGGTAGCGGAAATCACCGACGCCGACGTTGACGAAATGATCGAGACGCTGCGTTCCCAGCGCTCCGACTTCGCTGAAGTGGACCGTGCCGCCGAGCAGGGCGATCGCGTCAATATCGATTATAAAGGCCTGAAAGACGGCGAGGCTTTTGAAGGCGGCAGCGCCGAAGGGCAGAACCTGGAGCTGGGCTCCGGCAGCATGATTCCGGGCTTCGAGGACGGCATCGTCGGCATGAAAGCCGGTGAAGAGAAAGACATCGACGTGACCTTCCCGGAGGAGTACCACTCCGAGGAATTGAAAGGTCAGGCGGTGGTGTTCCAGATCAAGGTCAACAAAGTGGAAGCCAAGGCTCTGCCGGAAGTGGACGCCGAGTTCATGAAGGCATTTGGCGTTGAGGATGGTGATCTGGAGACCTTCAAGACCGAAGTTCGCAACAACATGGAACGCGAACTGAAGAACGCGGTATCCGGCAAGGTCAAAGAGCAAACCATGGACGGCCTGGCCAAACTGCACGAGTTCGATCTGCCGGCGGCGCTGATCAAGCAGGAAATCGATCGCATGCGCCAGCAGATGGTGCAGCAGTTCGGTGGCGGTCAGCAGTTTGATGCCTCCATGCTTCCCGAAGAGCTGTTCCGTGACCAGGCCGAGCGTTCCGTTCGTCTGGGTCTGGTGGTGCGCGCCATCCTCGAGAAGAATGACCTGAAACCGGATGCTGATCGCGTCAAGGCCCGGGTCGAAGACATCGCCGCTCAGTACGAGCAGCCGCAGGAACTGATCAACTGGATCTACAACAACCCGCAGCAGCTGCAGCAGATCGAGGGCGCGGTGCTGGAGGATCAGGTGGTGGATCTGGTCCTGGAAGGGGCCAAGGTCGAGGAGAAGACCATGTCCTACCAGGAGGCGGTGAAACCCCGCCAGCCGGAGCAGGCCGACGAGACGGCCTGAGCCGAATAGACCTACGAAGAGCGGGGCCTTTTGGCCCCGTTTTGCTGTGAAAGTAACCGTATTGACCAAGTTTTGCGCAGTTAACCCACTTCTGGCACCGCCTTTGTGGACGCCCTGCCGAAGGGCGTCATAGTATCGGAAAAAACGGGCAGGCCCTTGTGATTCGAGGGTGCCGCCCCAACACCCGCGGTATCAAGCCGGGCACGCTGCCCATGATCCCGTAGACAAAGGAAACGCTAGATGATCGATCTGAGCCGGATTACCTCGCTGACCCCGGAGATGAAAACGCTGATGGCCGACCCCACCGCCACGGGGCTGGTGCCGATTGTGGTGGAGCAAACCTCCCGGGGCGAGCGGCAGTTCGATATATACTCCCGACTGCTCAAGGAGCGGGTGATCTTCCTGATTGGCCAGGTGGAAGACTACATGGCCAACCTGATCGTGGCGCAGATGTTGTTTCTTGAGTCCGAGAACCCGGACAAGGATATTCATCTGTATATCAACAGCCCCGGAGGTTCGGTAACCGCGGGGATGTCCATTTACGACACCATGCAATTCATCAAGCCGGAGGTGTCCACCATGTGCGTGGGCCAGGCGGCCAGCATGGGCGCTTTCCTGCTTGCGGCCGGCGCCGAAGGTAAACGCCTGGCATTGCCGCACTCCCGGGTGATGATTCACCAGCCGCTGGGCGGTTTCCAGGGCCAGGCTTCCGATATTGAGATCCATGCCAAGGAGATTCTCAAGATCAAGGCCCAGCTCAATGAGTTGCTGGCCAAACACACCGGCCAGCCGCTGGAAGTGCTGGAGCGTGACACCGACCGCGACAATTTCATGTCCGCGGAGCAGGCGCGGGAATACGGTCTGATTGACCAGGTGGTCCATCGGCGCTGAGGGTCTGGAACGGCTCCGGGGCACCTCCCCAGAGCTTCCGGGCTTGAAAAAAGCGGGTTCTCCCTGCATCTTCAAAGTTAAATCAGGTTCAGAGGCGATTCGATGACCGATAACACCGGAAAGAGCGACGACGGCAAGCTGCTGTACTGCTCGTTCTGTGGCAAGAGCCAGCACGAAGTCCGCAAGCTGATCGCGGGCCCGTCGGTCTTCATCTGTGATGAGTGCGTGGATCTGTGCAATGACATCATCCGCGAGGAAGTCCAGGAAGACGGCGACAACAGTGGTCAGGAAAGCCTGCCCAAGCCCGACGAGATCAAGAACACGCTCGATGAGTACGTGATCGGTCAGGAACGGGCCAAGAAAGTGCTTTCCGTGGCTGTATACAACCACTATAAGCGGCTCAACAGCACCCTGCGCGGTCGTGACGACGTGGAGCTGGGCAAAAGCAATATTTTGCTTATCGGTCCCACCGGCAGCGGTAAGACCCTGCTGGCTGAAACCCTCGCGCGCCTGCTCAATGTTCCCTTCACCATTGCTGACGCCACCACGCTGACCGAGGCCGGTTATGTGGGTGAGGATGTGGAGAACATTATCCAGAAGCTGTTGCAAAAATGTGATTACGATGTGGAGAAGGCCCAGAAGGGCATCGTCTACATTGACGAGATCGACAAGATCTCGCGTAAATCCGACAACCCCTCCATCACCCGTGACGTCAGCGGGGAGGGGGTGCAGCAGGCCCTGTTGAAGCTGATCGAGGGCACGGTGGCCTCGGTGCCGCCCCAGGGAGGACGTAAGCATCCGCAGCAGGAATTCCTGCAGGTGGACACCTCCAATATCCTGTTCATCTGCGGTGGCGCTTTCGCCGGCCTGGACAAGGTCATTCGGGACCGTTCCGAGAAGGGCGGCATCGGTTTTTCCGCCGAGGTGAAAAGCAAGGAAGGGGACCGCAATGTGGGCGAGACCCTGGTCGGCGTGGAACCGGAGGATCTGGTCAAATACGGCCTGATTCCGGAATTCATCGGCCGTCTGCCTGTGGTGGCGACCCTGGAAGAGTTGTCCGAGGACGCGCTGGTGCAGATTCTTACCGAGCCACGTAATGCCCTGACCAAACAGTACATGCGCCTGTTCGAGATGGAAGGCGTGGAACTGGACTTCCGCGAGGACGCCTTGCGTTCCGTGGCTCGCAAGGCGATGGAACGAAAGTCCGGCGCCCGTGGTCTGCGTTCCATCCTGGAAAGCGTTTTGTTGGATACCATGTACCAGGTGCCTTCCATGGAGGGCGTGGTCAAAGTGGTGATCGACAGCGCCACCATCCAAGGTGAATCGGAGCCGTTGCTGATCTACGAAAACAGCGAGCAAACGTCCCGAGTGGCGCCCGATTGATCGGGCGCCCCGTGAACCGATAGAGGCCCTAAGTGCTGAAAGATATTCCTTTGCTTCCGCTCAGAGACGTGGTGGTGTATCCCCATATGGTGATCCCGCTGTTTGTCGGGCGGGAGAAATCCATCGCCGCTCTGGAAGCGGCCATGAGCGACGACAAGCAGATCATGCTGGTCGCCCAGCGCAATGCCTCGGACGATGACCCCGGCGAGGACGATATCTACCGGGTGGGCACCGTTTCCACCATCCTGCAAATGCTGCGACTGCCCGATGGCACCGTGAAAGTGCTGGTGGAAGGCGGCGTGCGCGGCCATGTCACCCGGGCCCGCTTTGACGAGCAGGGCGGGGTGGCGGATGTGCGGGAACTGGATGACCAGTTGCCGTCGCTGAGCGAGCAGGAGGCTCTGGCCCGGTCGCTGCTGGCGCAGTTCGAGGAATACGTCAAGCTGTCCAAGAAAGTGGCACCGGAAGTAATGAACTCGGTGCAATCGATCGAGGACATCAGCCGTCTGGCGGACACTATTTCCGCCCATCTTCAGCTGAAGCTGGAAGAAAAACAGGACGTGCTGGAAATGGCCGATGTGCGCGAGCGGGTGGAACACCTGGTGGCGCTGATGGAATCCGATATGGATGTGCTGAAGATGGAAAAGCGCATCCGTGGCCGGGTCAAGAAGCAGATGGAGAAGAGCCAGCGCGAGTACTATCTGAACGAGCAGATGAAAGCGATTCAGAAGGAACTCGGCGATCTGGACGACAGCGGCAACGAGCTCGAGGATCTGGAAAAACGCATCGACAGCGCCGGCATGAGCAAGGACGCCTTGGAGAAATCCAAAGCTGAATTGAGCAAGCTGCGCATGATGTCGCCAATGTCCGCCGAGGCCACGGTAGTCCGCAGCTACCTGGACTGGATGACCTCGGTGCCGTGGAAAAAACGCAGCCGGGTGCGTCACGATCTGGCCCATGCCCGTGATGTGCTGGACCAGGATCATTACGGTCTGGAAGAGGTGAAGGAACGGATTCTGGAGTTCCTCGCCGTGCAAAGCCGGGTCGGCAAGGTCAAAGGGCCGGTGCTGTGCCTGGTGGGGCCGCCGGGGGTGGGCAAGACCTCCCTGGGCCAGTCCGTGGCCAGAGCTACCAACCGCAAGTTCGTGCGGATGGCGCTGGGCGGTGTCCGTGATGAAGCGGAAATCCGTGGCCACCGCCGTACTTATATCGGTTCATTGCCGGGCAAGGTGATCCAGAAACTCTCCAAGGTGGGAGTGCGTAATCCGCTGTTTCTGCTCGACGAAGTCGATAAGATGGGCATGGATATGCGCGGCGATCCCGCTTCCGCGCTGTTGGAAGTGCTGGATCCGGAACAGAACAACACCTTCAACGATCATTATCTGGAAGTGGATTACGATCTCTCCGAGACGCTGTTCATCTGCACTTCCAACTCAATGAACATTCCCGCTCCGTTGCTGGATCGCATGGAAGTGATTCGTCTTCCCGGCTATACCGAGGAAGAGAAAGTCAACATCGCTTCTCAATACCTGATTCCGAAGCAGATCAAAGCCAATGGCCTGAAGAAGGACGAAGTGGCGTTCAGCGACGACAGTCTGCGCCATATCGTTCGCCACTATACCCGTGAAGCCGGGGTGCGCGGGTTGGAGCGGGAGATCAGCAAGATCTGCCGCAAGGTGGTGAAAGAGCATTCGCTGAGCCGTTCCACCGAGACGGTGACATTGTCCGAGGACAATCTCGATCACTATCTGGGAGTGCGCAAGTTCAGCTACGGCCTGGCCGAGGAGCAGGATCAGATCGGGCAGGTTACCGGCCTGGCCTGGACCTCCGTCGGCGGCGAGCTGCTGACCATTGAGAGCGTGTCCACGCCGGGTAAAGGCCGTGTCACCACCACGGGCTCCCTGGGGGATGTGATGCAGGAGTCGATCCAGGCGGCGTGGACGGTGGTGAAAAGCCGTTCCCGTATGCTGGGGATTCGCCGCCGGCAATTGGAGCGTAATGACCTGCACATTCACGTGCCGGAAGGGGCGACCCCGAAGGATGGCCCCAGTGCAGGGATTGCCATGTGCACCGCCATGGTTTCGGTGTTGTGCGGGATTCCGGTTCGCGCCGACGTGGCGATGACCGGGGAGATCACACTGCGTGGTCAGGTTCTGGCCATCGGTGGATTGAAAGAAAAACTGCTGGCCGCTCACCGCGGCGGCATAAAAACCGTCTTGATTCCTCAGGAAAATGAGCGCGACCTGAAGGAAGTGCCGGAAAATATCAAAGCGTCATTGGATATTCGTCCGGTAAAATGGATCGATCAGGTGCTGGAAGTGGCTTTAACGCAAACGCCGACGCCTTTGAGCGAAGCGGAAGTGGAAGAGGATCTGGCCCTGGCCGATGAAAAAGCGCAGCGAGAATCAGAGCGGCCAAGCACCCATTGAGCCGCCTTTTTTTCCGCGTTTAACAGTTTGATTTGGCAGACTTTTTTACAATCACGTGAGTTGTCGGTACAGCGCCTTTCCTTTCTTGACGCCTGCCTAAAGCGATTGGTATAAAGGCGGCTTCGTCGTAAGGAGAGTGCGTTACGCCTCGACCACGAAACCGGGAAACAGCAAAAGGGGAATTTTGTGAATAAATCAGAACTGATTGATGCGATCGCAGCGGCTGCTGACATTTCCAAAGCCGACGCGGGTCGTGCTCTGGATGCGACGCTGGAAGCGATCACCGGTGCACTGAAGAAAGGCGATAGCGTTTCTCTGGTTGGCTTCGGTACTTTCTCCGTGAAGCAGCGTGCCGCTCGTGAAGGCCGCAATCCGCAGACCGGTGAGACCATCAAGATCGCCGCAGCCACCGTGCCGGGCTTCAAAGCCGGCAAGGCACTGAAAGACGCGGTGAACTAAACTGGTTTCGGGAGCGGTAGTTCAGCTGGTTAGAATACCGGCCTGTCACGCCGGGGGTCGCGGGTTCGAGTCCCGTCCGCTCCGCCAGTCCCAGGAAGCGTATCCGGAGAGCGGATGCGCTTTTTTGCTTTGAGAACCTGTTCCTGATTTTTATATCGCTTCGCTTCCTGGCTCTTGGGATGATGGGGTCGAAGGAGTCGATCCTCATACGGCGAAAAATCATGAACAGGCTCTCTGGAACCCGGAACCGTCTGACGCTTTGGTGTTCCAAATAAAAACGAATCGATTGATCGGTATCTCTTTGGAGTGAAGCATGCAGGAGTTCAGGCGATTTGTCCGCGGGCCCGTGGGCAAGGTTCTGCTCGCCGCCATTATTCTCCCTTTTATTATTTCCGGGTTTTATGGTTATTTCACCGGTGGGGGTGACTCGGTCTCGGTGGCCGAGGTGGACGGCAATAAAATTTATCGCAACTACGTGACCGCGAGAACCGAGCGGTTGCGGCAGATGCTGCGTCAGCAAAGCCCGGGTGTGAGCGAGGCCATGCTTGATGCCTACGTGCGCCCGGAGATGGTGCTGGAAGGCATCATCAACGAGCAGCTTACTTTGTCCGCCGCCAATAGCGCTGATATGGCTTTCAGCGAAGTGCAGGCCGCGGCGGAGATCCGTTCCAATCAGGCGTTTTTCGAGAACGGAAAATTTTCCGACGAACAGTTTGAGCGTTTATTGCGCAGCCAGGGCATGACCCCACGAGGCTATCTCGATGGCTATCGTCAGGACCGGCTGACCCAACAATACCGCTTCGCTTTTACCGGCACCGACTTCGCGTTACCCGGTGAACTTGCCGAGCAGCGTCGCTTGGGCGAGCAGACCCGTGATCTGCGTTACGTGCAGTTGCCCCTGGCGGATCTGGAAAGCCAGTTCAACGCCACCGATGAGCAGGTGGCGCAGTATTACCAGGATCACCAGGACCAGTTCATGCGCCCCGAGCGCTATCGCATCAGCTATCTGGTGCTGAGCCCGGAGCAGTACGAGGCGCAAGTTGATGTCAGCGACGATGATATTCGCGCCGAATACGAAGCTCGCCGCAGCATGGCGGAGAGTCGCGCCAACGGCTCCAAGGAAGTGGCCCATATTCTGATTGGCACGGACGAGCGCAGTGCGGATGAGGCGCTTGAGCGCGCCCGTGAAGTGCGCGAGGCCATCGAAGGTGGCGAGTCTTTCGCCGATGCCGCGAAGACCTATTCCGACGATCCGGGCAGTGCCGATAATGGCGGTAATCTGGGCATGCTGGCCCCCGGTTCGCTGCCGGAGGCACTGGATGAGGCGCTCAAGTCCTTGTCCGTGGGAGATGTTTCCGAGCCGGTGGTGTCTGAATCCGGTGTGCACTTGCTGACCGTACTGCGGGAGGACAAACAGACCTTCCCGCCGCTGGACGAAATGCGCGAGGGTCTGATCGCCGATCTCAAAGCCGCCCGTGCTCAGTCCATGATGATGGACGCGCTGGCACAGATGGAAGAGCTGGTATTCGAGCACGGTGATCTGCAAACCCCGGCGGAGCAGTTGGGCCTGAAAGTCGAGACCACCGATTGGGTGGCGGTCAATGATCTGCCGGCGGAACTGGACTCTCCAAAGGTGCGTGAAGCCCTGAATACTCCGGCGGTGAAGGAGCAGGGCCATAACAGTGATGTGCTGGAGCTGGATGGCGGGCGCTATCTGGCGGTGCACCTGGAGGATCGCCAGGAGCCGGAGCCGTTGCCGCTTGATCAGGTGGCGGACCGGATTCGCGACACCCTTAAAGGGCAACAAGCACGGGAAAAAGCACTTTCCCTGGCTGAACAGGCTCGCGAGCTGGCGAAGGAAGGCAAGGCGTTGGATGAGATCGCGGCGCTGGCAAACGCCCGGATCGAAGAGCAAAGCGAGGTGCATCGCGGTGCCCGCCAACCGGCGCCGATGGTGGTACAGCAAGCTTTCACGCTGCCATGGACGCGGGAGCAGGGCGCTTCTGAAATTCAGGTGGCGGATTTGCCCAATGGTGGCTGGGTGGCCTTCCAGGTTACCGGAGTCACTGATGGTGGTCAGGAACCGTTGCCGGAAAGTCAGCAGAAGCAGGCTTTGCTGCAACTGGGTGAGATGGAAGGCGAGCGCGATTTCGAGCAGGTCATGGCGTTCCTGCGCGATACCCGCGACGTCACCATCCATGCCGATGAGCTGCGCGCCAAGCCCGAATAGGCCGCAACAGTCACGGCGATAATAAAAAGCCCGCTCTTGAATCAGAGCGGGCTTTTTTATGGCTCCGTGCGCAATAGCGGGAGTGAGAGTGAGTGTCTCCATTGGGACACTGGTCTGTACGAAGGCCTTCCGGGGTCGCTGGCACAGAAGGGTGGGAGCTTGCCTGCAAGCGAATGGACTTCCGGGTCCCTGGATTCGCTTGCAGGCAAGCTCCCACAGCGGCTCCGTGGTGGCCTCTTATGACCGCCGTCCATGGCGGTCATCCTGCGGGTCGTCGTTGAAGCTTATTCCGCCGCCGAGGTGTAGTGGCGGGTGGAGTAAGCTTCCAGGGCAGGCTTGCCAACCGTGCCGACTTCCATCATGTAGTCGACAAAGGACTGCGCGTAATCGAGGAAAGTGTCCACGGCGCGTCCGTCTTCGCTGACCGTACCGAAGGTGAGGTAGCCATCCTGGCCGCTGGCGGTGAAGCTGTTGCTCACCACGGTCAACTCGGTGGTATCGTCCAGCGGCTGCCACTCGCCTTCGTTGCGCAGACGGTATTCTATGTCATAGAGGCGCTCGCCTTCCGCCCGGTTCATGTCCACGTACCAGCGCAGTCCGGAGGCATAGGGATAGGCACCGGAAGAGTCGCTGTGAGCATAATCCACCGCCTCATTGAGCACTTGGCGGATTTCCGCGCCGGTCATATCCAGGTTGGTGAGGGTGTTGCCGAATGGCAGCAAGGTGTAGGCATCACCGATGGTGATGGGACCTGCCGGGATGTCGATGCGCACGCCGCCGGCATTCTGGATGGAGACGTCGGCCTCCTTGCTCATGAACAGAAAGGCGTTGGCCACCACATTGGGAATGTCACCGCCACGATCCGGGTCCTCGCTGGGGCAAGGGTCGCCATACTCCCGACCGGGGATCCGGGCCAGGCACAGGTCTTCGGTGGCGGTGCCGATCTCGATATTCTGGAACTCGTCCAGTTGCTCGGTAAAACCGGCGAGCAGCGTTTGGGCATTGAGGTCGGGGCTGGTCAGACTGAGTTGAGCGTCGGCGTCAACGGCGGCCAGGATCTGTTGCCGTTCCGTACCCTCGGGCTCATAGGATTCGTCATCGGCGGTTTTACGGGTGATCGAGTCTCCCAGCAGCAAGTACGGCACGCCCGCGCAGGCGGTGACATTGCCGTCGGCATCCCATTCCACGTTCAGCTCTCCCACCACCTGGGAGTACTGCCAGGCCTGGGCGACACAGGCCTGATCGCCATCGGCGTTGGTCACAATGGTGGGGTAATCACCGGATGCGGCCAGGCCGTAATCAGCGAAATCTCCGAGTAGAGTGTGTGAGTCACCTCCGATGATCACATCGACGCCGGACAGATTGGCGGCCATTTCCAGATCATTCTGATACTGATAGTGGGTCAGCAGGATGATTTTATTGACGCCCTGATCGGCCAGTTCGTCGATCATGGCCTGAGCGGTTTCCTGCTCGTCCAGAAACTCCGTGGTATCCAGCGGGCTGGAGCTGTTCTGGGTTTTGCCGGCGATGTCGATACCAATGATACCGACCTGTTGCCCGTCCACTTCGTGGATCACGTAGGGCTTGATGTAGTCGTCCCCGGCGTTGGGCGCTAGCGGGGTGCCTACTTGCGGCTTGACGTTGGCGGCCAGAACCGGAGTCCCGCAACTGTCATCGGCCAGGTAGTCGAGAAACTTCTTGAGGCCGGCGTCACCCCGATCGAATTCGTGATTACCCAGAGCGAAGGCGTCGAAACACACCTGGTTCATCAGTTCGGCATCGGCCTCACCTTCGAAGCTGGAGAAGTACAGCGTGCCGGTGATGGCGTCCCCCGCATGCAGCTTGAGGACATTGCTCCGCGCCGCTTCCCGTTCGGCGATCTTGGCCACTACGCGGGGGAAGCCACCCGAGTCAAAAGTGGTTTCGGCGCCGGCGATATCCAGCGTCAGGCTCGATGCCTCAAGATTGGAGTGATGATCGTTGATATGAAGGATGGTCAGGGACAGCGGCTCCCCACCGCCGCTGTTATCGTTATCGCTGCTGTCGCCACCGCAGCCCGCCAGGGCCAGCGCGGATACCAGCGGCAACAGGGCCAGAGACGTTTTCGGGCTCACCATCAGGCTCCTTTATTGATCGGTTAGGAGCCGCCAGCCTGACAGTCGAATATGTCAGTCTGGTGATGGTGGGGAGGGCGAGGATCAGTCCTCGCCCGGTTCCTCGAACGGCATGGAAACGGTGGCGGCGCCAGCATCCACGTAGGTGATCTCGCCGGTAATACCGGAAGCCAGATCGGAACACAGGAAAGCGGCGGTATTACCCACTTCCTCGATGGTGACGTTACGGCGCAGCGGTGCCTTGGCGGCGTTGTACTCCAGCATGGTACGGAATTTCTTGATGCCGGAAGCGGCCAGGGTACGGATCGGACCGGCGGAGACGCCGTTCACGCGAATGCCTTCCGGCCCCAGGCTGGAGGCCAGATAGCGCACCGAGGCCTCCAGGCTGGCTTTGGCCAGGCCCATGACGTTGTAGTTCGGTACGGTTTGGCGGGATGCATGATAGGACAGCGTCAGCAGGGCGCCGTTGCGGCCTTGCATCAGAGGCCGTGCCGCCTTGGCCAGCGCCACGAAGCTGTACGCGGAGATATCGTGAGCAATGCGGAAGCCTTCCCGGGTGGCGACCTCGGCGAAGTTACCATCCAGCTCGTTGGCGGGAGCGAAACCCACCGCGTGCACCACGCCGTCCAGGCCATCCCACTGTTGTCCTAGGTCGGCGAACACCCGGGTGATCTCCTCATCGGAGGTCACGTCGCAGGGGAAGCACAGGCTTTCGTTGCTGCCGTAGGCTTCGGCGGCTTTCAGTACCCGCTTTTTCAGCTTGTCGTTCTGGTAGGTGAAGGCCAGTTCGGCGCCTTCCCGGTGCATGGCTTCGGCGATACCGGTGGCGATGGAGCGATCACTGGCGATGCCGACGATCAGGAAGCGTTTGCCCGCGAGAAAACCCATGGTCTGTCCTCGAATATTGGTGTTGAAGATACCTGGCTCAAGTATAGAGAAAACCGGCCGGGGATAAACGGTGGGGGCCTTTCAATGTGCAACGGCGTGTTTCTTCTCGGTGCTGAAAGCAGCGTCGATCAGGGTGCGCGTATAGTCGTGGGCAGGCCGCTGAAAGACGGTTTCGGTGTCGCCGTGCTCGACCACCTGGCCCTGGCGCATCACCAGCAACCGGTGACTGAGCGCGCGCACCACCTTGAGGTCATGGCTGATGAAAAGGTAGCTGAGCCCGTGCCGGCGTTGCAGATCGCGCAGCAGATCCAGCACCTGGGCCTGCACGCTGCGGTCCAGAGCGGAAGTGGGTTCGTCCAGGATCAGCAGATCCGGTTTCATGATCAGCGCCCGGGCAATGGCGATGCGCTGGCGTTGACCACCGGAGAACTCGTGGGGGTAACGCTCCAGGGCCCCGGGGTCCAGACCCACTTCCCGCAGCAGCTGCCGCACCCGCTCCCGGCGCTGGTCGCGGCTCAGATCCGGTTGGTGCACGCGAAGCCCTTCCTCCACGGCTCGCAGCACCGTCAGGCGTGGATTCAGACTGCCGAAGGGGTCCTGGAAGACCACCTGCATATGGCGTCGCCAGGGACGCAGGGCACCACCACGCAGGCGGGTGAGATCCTGATCCAGCAGCACGACGCGTCCCTGACAGGCGACCAGCCGCAGCAGCGCCAGCGCCAGCGTCGATTTGCCGGAGCCGGATTCACCGACCACACCCAGGGTTTCACCACGGCGCAGCTGAAAAGAAATGCGGTCCACCGCCCGGGTTTCCTCCCGTGGGCCGAACCAACCGCGGCGGCTGCCTTTGAAGCTCACCTCAAGATCATCCGCCCGGAGCAGAGTCGGCGCATCGGCCGCCACCGGTACCGCGGTTCCGCTGGGCTCGGCGTCGATCAGATGACGGGTGTACTCCGCTTGTGGCTGACTCAACACCTGCTCCGACGGGCCGCATTCCACCACCTTGCCCTGGTGCATCACCGCCACATCCTCGGCGAACCGGCCCACCAGCCCGAGATCATGGCTGATCAGCAGGATGCCCAGATTACGCTCGTGCTGCAGGCGTTTGAGCAGGTCCATGATGGTTTCCTGGACGGTCACATCCAGGGCGGTGGTGGGCTCGTCGGCGATCAGTAACTCCGGATCATTGGCCAGGGCCATGGCGATCATCACTCGCTGACGTTGCCCGCCGCTGAGCTGGTGGGGGTAGCGCGACAGCATGGCTTCGCTGGCGGGCAGCTCCACCTGGCTCAGCAGCGACAGGCTGCGTTGGCGCGCGGTGGCGCCGCTGAGCCCCTGGTGAATGCGCAGCGTTTCACCGATCTGTTTTTCCACCGTGTGCAAAGGATTCAGCGCCGTCAGCGGTTCCTGGAATATCGTCCCGATACGCCCGCCGCGCAGCCGCCGCCGTTCGGTTTCCGACCAGGCCAGCAGATTCTCGTCATCCAGGCGCAGGGCCTTGGCTTCACGGGTAGCGCTGGCGGGCAGCAGGTCAAGGATCGACATGGCGGTGAGTGATTTGCCGGAACCGGACTCCCCAACCAGTGCCAGCATGCGGCCCCGTTCCAGTTTAAGGCTGACCCGGTCCACCACCGGCGCGGTGTCGCCAAAACGGACCGTCAATTGCTCCAGCTCCAGCAGGCTCATGACAGGAATTTCCTCGGGTCGAAGGCATCGCGCACGGCTTCACCGATGAACACCAGCAGAGACAACATCAACGCCAGGGTGACGAAGGCGCTGAGTCCCAGCCACGGGGCCTGCAGGTTGGCTTTGCCCTGGCCCAGCAACTCACCCAGTGACGGTGAACCCGGTGGCAGGCCGAAACCGATGAAGTCCAGGGAGGTGAGAGTGATCACCGCGGCATTGAGTACGAACGGCAGATAGGTGAGGGTGGCGACCATGGCATTGGGCAGCATGTGCCGGAACATGATCACCGGTGTGCGCACGCCGATGGCCTGGGCGGCACGCACGTATTCCATGTTGCGGCAACGCAGGAATTCGGCGCGCACCAGATCCACCAGTGTCATCCACGAGAACAGCAGCATGATCACCAGCAGGCTCCAGAAACTGGGCACCACGAAACTGGAGAGGATGATGATCAGATAGAGGATCGGCATGCTCGACCAGATTTCGATGAAGCGCTGTCCGGCAAGATCGGTCCAGCCACCGTAATAGCCCTGGATGGCGCCGACCATGATGCCGATGGCGCTGGCGCTCAGGGTCAGCATCAAACCAAACAGCACCGAGGTACGGAAACCGTAGATCAGGCGCGCCAGCACGTCCCGGCCTTGATCATCGGTGCCGAGCCAGTTCTCCGCCGAAGGTGGCGCCGGCGCCGGTACCGTGAGCTCGTAATTGATGGTGGTGTAGTGGTAGCGGATCGCCGGCCAAAGCATCCAGCCCTTTTCCTCGATCAACTCCCGCACCACCGGATCCCGGTAATTGGCTTCGGTCTCGAAGAAACCGCCAAAGGTGGTTTCCGGATAGGTGTTCAGCACCGGGGTATAGAAAGCGCCGTCATAACGAATCAACAAAGGTTTGTCGTTGGCGATCCATTCCGCGCCGAGACTGAGCACAAACAGCACCAGGAATACCAGCAGGGACCAGAAGCCGCGGCGGTTGGCCCGGAACGCCCGCCATTGCCGCCGCCAGAGAGGGGCGCTTGCCGTCGCCATCATCAGTGGGCCCTCCGCTCGAAATCGATACGCGGGTCCACCCACATGTAGGTCAGGTCGGAGACCAGTTTCAGCAGCATGCCCAGCAGGGTGAAGATGAACAGGGTACCGAACACCACCGGATAGTCCCGGTTGATCACCGATTCGAAGCCAAGCAGCCCGAGACCGTCCAGGGAGAAGATATACTCGATCAACAACACGCCGGTGAAAAACACACTGACGAAAGCGGCCGGGAAACCGGCGATGATGATCAGCATGGCATTGCGGAAAACATGGCGGTAGAGCACCTGCTTTTCACTCAGCCCCTTGGCCCGGGCGGTCTGCACATACTGCTTGCCGATCTCGTCGAGGAACGAGTTTTTGGTCAGCATGGTGAGGGTGGCGAAATTGCCGATGACGATGGCGAGGGTGGGCAGTGCGATGTGGTGCAGGTAATCGATGATCTTGCCAAACCAGGACAACTGCTCGAAATTGTCCGAAGTCAGGCCGCGCAGCGGGAACCACTCAAAATAGGAACCGCCGGCGAACAGCACCACCAGCAGTATGGCGAACAGAAAACTGGGAATGGCGTAACCGATGGCGATGGCGGTGCTGCTCCAGACATCGAATCGGGAGCCGTCCTTCACCGCTTTGCGAATGCCCAGAGGAATCGACACCAGGTAGGCGATGAGCGTGCTCCACAGCCCCAATGATACCGACACTGGAATGCGCTCGATGATCAGATCTGATACTGGACGGTCGCGATAATAGGACTCGCCGAAGTCGAATCTCAGGTAGTTGCGCAGCATGATCCAAAAGCGTTCCAGGGCCGGTTTGTCGAAGCCGTAGAACTGCTCGATACGGGCCACCAGCTCCGGTGACAGCCCGGTGGAGCCACGATAGCCGGAGTGTCCGCCACCGCCGATGGTATCGGCCGTGGTGCCGGCGAAGCCGCCGCCGGGGCCCGCGCCACCGCCCTGACCCTGAAGCTCGGCGAGCACGCGCTCCACCGGGCCGCCGGGCGCCGCCTGTACCACCAGGAAGTTCAGCAAAAGGATGCCGAACAGGGTGGGAATGATCAGCAATAGTCGTTTGAGAATATAACGTGGCATTTATTCCGCCGTTGTATCCCACCAAAGATCCAGGGCCCCGTCGACGCCAAGGTACGGCGGCAAATCCGGATGGGCCAACCGGGAGCGGTAGGCGAAGCGGTGGTAATCCATCCCCCAATTGGGGATCACATAAAATCCCCACTGCAGGGCGCGATCCAGCGCCCGGCTACTGGTCACCAGGGCCTCACGGTCCTTGGCGGAAATCAGGGTTTTCACCAGGCTGTCGATGGCCGGATCCTTGATGCCGGCGTAATTGCGGCTGCTGGGCCGGTCCGCCGCCTTGCTGGACCAGAAGTCCCGCTGTTCGTTGCCCGGAGAGGAGGACTGGCCCCAGCCGCCGACGATCATGTCGAAATTGAAATTTCGCACCCGCTGCAGGTATTGGGACTCATCCACGCGGATCACATCGGCGCTGATACCCAGAGCCTTGAGGTTGCGGGAGAAGGGCAGGACCACACGTTCGAAGGCCGGGCTGTAAAGCAGAAACTCGAACTTCACCGGCTTCCCTTCGGGATTGAACAACTGACCGTTACGCACCTCATAGCCGGCTTTCTTGAGCAGGGTCTGGGCGGTACGCAGATTCTCCCGCGGACGGCCGGTGCCGTCGGAGACCGGTGGTTGATACTCCTCGGTAAAGACCCGCTCAGGCAGCTTATCACGTAAAGGTTCCAGCAGTTTCAGCTCGGCTTCGGAGGGCAGTCCGGTGGCGGCCATCTCCGAGTTCTGGAAATAGCTGCGGGTGCGCTTGTACTGGTTATAGAACAGCTGCTTGTTGGACCATTCAAAGTCCAGCGCGTAGGCCATGGCCTCGCGCAACACCGGGTCCTGGAACAACGGGCGGCGCGTATTGAAGATAAAGCCCTGCATGCCTGAAGGGTTCTGGTGATGGACTTCTTCCTTCACCAGCTTGCCGCTGTTGAAATCCCGCCCGGTGTAGGCGGTGGCCCAGAGTTTGGAGTTCATCTCGAAGCGGAAGTCGTAATCGCCTTTCTTGAAGGCCTCCAGCGCCACGGTCTGGTCCAGATAATACTCAAAGATCACCCGGTCGAAGTTGTACTGGCCCTGGATGACAGGCAGGTCCCAGGCCCAGTAGTCATCACGGCGCTCATACACCACCTGTTTGCCGGGCTTGAAACTGGCGATGCGATAAGGGCCGGACCCCATTGGCACGGTGAGATCCGCCTGAGTGAAATCCTTGTCTTTCCAGAAGTGCTTGGGCAATACCGGAAGCTGGCCGACGATCATTACCAGTTCCCGGTTGTCGCCGGGTTTGAAGGTGAACTTCACCTTGCGCTCGGAGAGTGCCTCCACCTTTTCCACGTCGGCATAGTAGTAGGCGTAAAGCGGCTGGCCATGTTCGGTCAGCTGATTGAAGCTCCATACCACGTCCTCGGCGGTGACCGGGTGACCATCGGCGAAGCGGGCTTCGTCACGCAGAGTAAAGGTGATCCAGCCGCGATCGTCCGGCCATTCCATGCGTTCGGCGAGCAGTCCGTATTCGGTGAACGGCTCGTCCAGGCTGCGCACGGTCAGGCTGTCGTAAATATAGCTGGGACCGAGACCGCCGACGCCGGCGGCGGCACTGCCCTTGGGCAGGTAGGGCATGAAGCTGTCGAAGCCGCCGATCACATGGAGTTTGATCTGACCGCCCTTGGGGGCGTCGGCATTGACGTAGTCGAAGTGACGGAAGGAAGGGCCATACTTGGGAGCGTCGTACATGGTGATGGCATGGCCGCTGTGCACCTCGGCGAAGGCCGGCAGGACCAGCAGCAAACCCAACAAAATGGTGACGGCTCTCATCGTTATTATCCACTCCTGATCGTCATCGAATCTCATATTAGAGCCTGTCGAAGGCCTCGGTGCCAGCTTTCAGCGCCTTCGACAGGGTATATGACCATGAGCGGCGCGCGGCGTTCCGGCGGCCCGCACGGTTCGATCAGGGGGCGTCGCGAATGTCCACGAACAGCGTGACACGATCACCGGGACGCAGGTAGCGGCGCTTGCTCAGGGTATTATTCCAACTGCGAATGTCGTTCACGGACACATTAAAGCGATTGGCGATGGTGTACAACGAATCACCGTGGCGTACCGAATAGCGGACCTGGCGAACCATTTCGGAACGTTGCCCCTGATCGCCGCTTTCGTTGCCGCTCCATACCTGCAAGGTCTGCCCGACCCGCAGTGGATCCTTGGGGTCGAGATCGTTCCATTGGGCCAGGTCGCGTACCGACACCTGGTAATGCCGGGCCAGGTCCCACAGGGTATCGCCGCTGTCGACCTTGTGTGCCAGCCGCCGGCCCCGCGGCTTGGCGCCGTCCCCGGCCGGAGCCGCGCTGCCGCGGGCGGATTGAGGAATCAGCAGGGTCTTGCCGGCGATGATGGTGTTGCCCTTGAGGTGATTGATCTCGCGCAGGACCTGCACCTTGGTGCGATGGCGGCGGGCGATGCTTTGCAGATTGTCGCCGCGAGCGATGGTGTAACGCTGCCAGCGCATCCGTTGGCCGGCGGGTAAGCTGGCCAGCCCGGCCTTGAACCGGTCCGCCTTGTCCGCGGGCACCAGCAGGCGGTGCGGGCCGGCGGGGGCCGTGGCCCAGCGATTGAAGCCGGGATTGAGCAGATACAGTTCTTCCATGGGCACTTCGGCGAGCCGGGCGGCCTGGGTCAGATCCAATTGCCCACCGGTGTCGACACTGATGAAGTAGGGCACATCGGTGATCGGGTGCAGAGCCACGCCATATTGCTTGGGGTTTCTGACAATATCCGCCACCGCCAGCAGCTTGGGTACATAGGCGGTGGTTTCCGTGGGCAGATCCAGGCTCCAGAAGTCGGTGGGCTTGCCCGCCGCTTCGTTGCGTTTCTGAGCCCGGAGAATGGTGCCGGCACCGGCGTTGTAGGAGGCCAGCGCCAGCAGCCAGTCCCCGTCGAAACGGTCGGCGAGCTGTTGCAGATAGGTGAGAGCGGCGCGGGTGGAAGCGATGATGTCGCGGCGGCCGTCGTACCACCAATCCTGGCGCAGACCGAAATGCTGGCCGGTGGAGGGAATGAACTGCCAGGGCCCGGCGGCGCGGCCATGGGAGTAGGCGAAGGGGTCGAAGGCGCTTTCCACCACCGGCAGCAGCGCCAGCTCGGTGGGCATTTGCCGGGCTTCGGTTTCGTCGACGATGAATTTCAGGTAGCGCTCCGCGCGCGTGGTGACCCGGGTGAAATAGACCGGGTGGCGGGTATAGAACACCCGCTGCTCTTCCACTCGGGGATTGTCCACCCGGGGCAGGCCGTATCCTTCACGCAGTCGCGCCCAGAGATCCTGGTCCTGGTCCGCCGGCTCGGCGATGGCCGTGGGCTCGGGTTCCGCCATGCCGTTGGCGAGGCCGGCTGTGCCTGCCTCTGGTTCCGGTATTGGTTCCGGTGCCGCCGGTGGCATGGGCGGCAGTTCATCCACGGATGGTGTCAGTGAGCAGCCCCCGCCAAACCACAACACCCCCAAGGCAAAAACGCCTAGAAGTTTATGCATGTCAATTATATGGCTATTGAAATTCCGGTGAATTCTAGGGACCGGGAAAGGTTACGGCAAGGTTAAAGAACCGCTGAATGTGTCCGGCGTCAGCCGTTGTCCTTCCAGCGCCGCAGGGCGGCGAAGCTGTCCACCGGGGTGTCCAGCGGCGCGTCGAAGTGGCGCTCACAGGACTGACGCAGAGCGGGCTCGGTGGCACGCAGGAAGGGGTTGGTGCGGCGCTCCACCGCGATGGTGGAGGGCAGGGTGATATGCCCGGCGTCGCGCAGGGCCTTGACGTCGTTCAGACGCGTCCGCACGTCCGGGTCCTCCGGTGTCACCTTGGCGGCGAAAGTGAGATTGGCCAGGGTGTATTCGTGGGCGCAGAAGACCTGGGTGTCTTCTGGTAGCGCCGCCAGTCGCGACAAGGAATGGTGCATCTGCTCCGGCGTGCCCTCGAACAGGCGCCCGCAACCTCCGGCGAACAGGGTGTCACCGCAGAACAACCAGCCCGGCTGGCGGGCATGGTAGGCGATGTGTCCGAGGGTGTGGCCAGGCACGTCCAGCACTTCCAGTTCCAGATCCAATTCGGCCAGCTTCACCCGGTCACCGTCATTGAGAGGGTGAGTGAGGCCTGGAATGGTTTCCCGGGCCGGGCCGTATACCGGGATATCCCGGTGCTCCAGCAAGGCGTTGACGCCGCCGACATGATCGGGATGGTGATGGGTGATGAGGATGCCGGTAAGAAGCAGGCCCTGCTGGCGCAGCCAGGATTCCACCGGGGCGGCGTCGCCGGGGTCAACCACCACGCAGTGATTGTCACGGCGCAGGGCCCAAATGTAATTGTCCTGGAAGGCGGCGATCGCCGTAGGGGTCTGAAGCATGTCGTGCTACCCTTATTTGGCACTGAACGTCAGCATTTAGCCTACCACGGAGTCGAGCCTACCAGGGAGAGTGTCACGGATGCAGTTACCCCCATTGCCCCGCGGCCCCTACCGGCGTCATCCCCAGGATATGCCGCATCGTTTTGATCGCTGGCTGGATAGCGACGCCGGCCGCGCCCTGCTCAACGAGGAGCGTGAGCTGCTCGCCGACTGGCTGCCCAGACTGGTGGGGCAGAGGGCGGTGTCGGTGGGTTCCAGCGCCAGCCGGGACATGCTGGAAGGCATTCGTATCCCGTGGTGTTGCAACGTCACGCCGCCGGAACTGGGCGGCGGGCAGATACAGGCCCAGGCCAAGGCCTTGCCCATCGCCAAGAACAGCGTGGATGTGTTGCTACTGCACCATGGTCTCGAGTTTCAGGACGAGCCGCATCAGGTGCTGCGGGAGGCGGCTGGCTGCGTGGCGCCGGGAGGCATGATCGCGGTGGTGTCGTTTCAACCGGTCAGTTTGCTGGGGCTGGCGCGTTGGTTCCGGCCCGGTGCCAGCCGCCGGCCTGGCTGGGTGGGGCGTTATTTCACCCCCTATCGAGTGAGTGACTGGTTGCAGGTGCTCGGGTTTGAGGTGGAAGGCCTGGCCAGCGGCTTCCACAATTTGCCGCTCGGTGAACGCGGCCGCCGCCGGTTGGCGTGGCTGGAATGGCTGGGGCGGCGCCTGTGGTGGCGCCACGGCGCCTGTTATCTGTTGGTGGCGCGCAAGCGGGCCGCCATGGTGCGACCGCTGGCGCCGTCGTTCCGGCGCGGCGAGCCATCGCGCCCGACGGTCATTTCCGTGCCCCTGGCCCGCTGGCAACGCAACGTGGAATGAATATCGAAGATAAAAGTGGACAGGAGTGGAGTGGTTCTTGAAGACAGTGGAAATTTTTACCGACGGTGCTTGCCGGGGTAATCCAGGGCCGGGCGGCTGGGGGGCGTTACTGCGCCACGGCGAGCACGAGAAGGAACTGTTCGGCGGCGAGCCGTTGACCACCAATAACCGCATGGAATTGATGGCGGCCATCGTGGCTCTGGAAACCTTGAAGTCACCCTGCCGAGTGGTGTTGACCACGGATTCCCAGTATGTGCGTCAGGGTATCACCGAATGGATGGCCAACTGGAAGCGGCGTGGCTGGCGCACGGCTTCCCGCCAGCCAGTGAAAAACGCCGATCTGTGGCAGCGTCTGGATCAGGCCGCCGCCCCCCACGAGGTGGAATGGCGCTGGGTGCGAGGCCACAGCGGGCACGTGGAGAACGAACGGGCGGACCGCCTGGCCAACCGTGGAATTGATCAGATGAGTGTGGACCGATGAGACAGATCGTACTGGATACGGAAACCACCGGCCTGGAACCCGCCGCCGGACACCGTATTATCGAGATCGGTTGTGTGGAGGTGGTGAACCGCCGCATTACCGGTAACAACCTGCACCTGTACATCAATCCGGAGCGGGAGATCGACGAGGGGGCGATGGAGGTGCACGGCATCACCCTGGAGTTCCTCGCCGACAAGCCGGTGTTCGCGCAGGTCGCCGAGGAATTCGTCAATTTCATCGACGGCGCCGAGCTGGTGATCCACAACGCGCCTTTCGATGTGGGCTTCATCAACCATGAGCTGAAGTTGCTGGGCGCCAGGTGGGGCACGGTGGAGCAGCGCTGCCGGGTGCTGGATACCCTGCGGCTGGCGCGGGAAATGCACCCCGGGCAGAAGAACAGCCTGGACGCGTTGTGCCGCCGCTACGACGTGGACAATGGCCACCGGGAGTTGCACGGCGCTCTGCTTGACTCGGAGATTCTTGCCGACGTTTATCTGGCCATGACCGGTGGCCAGACCAACCTTTCCCTGGGCGGACAGGATAGTGGCGGCGGCGGCCAGCGGCAGGCGGAGGCGATTCGCCGGCTGAGCGCGGATCGCCCTTCGCTGCGGGTGGTGTCCGCTGACGGCGACGATCTGCAGCGCCATCTGGACAAGCTGCGTTCCATGGCGGAGCAAAACGGCCAGCCCACCTTGTGGGAGACCGAAGAAGGCTGATACCGAAGGCGAAAGAATATCGCGGTAGTCCATGGGGTTTGGAAACATGAACGCGCGCTGCATTCGCGAGCCAGCTCGCTTCCCACAGAGAGCACTACAGAGCCGCTGTGGGAGCGGCCTTGGCCGCGAATGGAGCGCCACCGTGGCGCGGTAAGCGTGCTGGCGAATTGCGGCACAGCAATGATCCACGGACCGCAATGTTCCTTTAGCGCTGGGTTATAACACCGCCATCAGCTTTTCCACCTTGAAGCGGCTCTCCCGATACTCTTCCTCGGTGGTGGAATCCATCACGATGCCACCGCCGCCGTGGCAGTACAGCGCGTTGCCCCGGGTGTAGAGGGTGCGGATCAGAATGTTGCTGTCCAACCGGCCCTGATCGTCCTGCCAGAACAGCGTGCCGCAATAGGGGCCGCGCGGCACGGGTTCCAGTTCCTGAATGATTTCCATGGCCCGTTTCTTCGGCGCGCCGGTGATGCTGCCTCCGGGAAAGGCGCTGATCAGCGCGGCCAGGGGCGTCACGTCCGCGCGCAGGCGGCCGTGCACGGTGGACACCAGATGCTGCACATTACTGAAGCGGCGCAATTCGAAGAGCGGGTCCACCGTTATTGAGCCCGGTTCGCAAACCGTCCCCAAGTCGTTGCGCAACAGGTCCACGATCATCAGATTTTCGGCGCGGTCCTTGGGATTGGCCAGCAGAGCTTCTCCCAGGCGCCGATCTTCCTCTTCGTTGTTACCGCGTGGCCGTGAGCCTTTGATCGGCTCGGTGACCACCTCGCGGCCGTCCACCCGCAAGAAGCGCTCCGGTGATACGCCGAACACTGCTTCGCCACGATCGCGGAAAAAACAGGCATGGGGCGCGGGGTGCGCGTGCACCAGCCGTTGGAAGGCGATCAGCGGGTTGCCTTCGAAGCGGGCATCGAAACGTTGACTGTAATTTACCTGATAGCAATCTCCGGCTACGAGATAGCAACTGATCCTTTGCAGTGCATAGGCATACTTATCAGCAGTTTGCTGTGCCCGGAACGGCCGGGTCAGGTGGAACTCGCCGGGTTGTTGATGGAACGGCCGAGGTGTGGACCGGTAAAGATGCACCACCGCCGGCTGATCGCAGTGGCCAATGCCGTGCAGGGCCAGGCCCGCCGTGTACGGCAGCAGGCCGCAGGCGAACCGGTAACCCTGAGCGAGGGCCTCGGCGACCCGCTCCGGCAGGGCCTCAAGGGTCTCCCGGTCTTGCGCGTACAGGGTGTGATCGGGCGGCCCGAGGGCCAGCAAACGGCCATTTTGATGAAAGACGACGTGAACGCTATCAAGCATGAGGTGTCGGGAAAGGCTCGCGGACGGCGAAAACAGGCCGGCTAGTGTAGCGCTCCCGGCGCCGGGCGGCGACCCGTGGCGAAGGAATAAACGCGCATGAAAAAACTGTTGTTGATGTCCGCTTTTCTGGCCTTGGCGGCTTGCGGCGGTGGGGGTAAAAGCTATGCCGAGCATGATGTGGGGGTCTGCCCCTCGACGGCGCGGTGCTTGCTGAACCCTGGTGGAGAGCACCGGGTAACACTGGAGGGCACCGTGGCGACCAATCTCTCCTATGAGTGCGGCAGTTCCCTCTATTATGTGTTGGATACCGCCTCCGAGCAGTTGCCGGCCAACCAGGCCCTGTGTCCGTCGGACGCTGAAAGCATCGCTTTCTTTCTCGGGGACCGCCGCTACAAGGGGCGCTGGGTCACCCTGGGGGAAGCCTATTTGCCGCAACGGCTGACAACCCGCGATTATCGTTTCACTCTGGCGGATATGGTGGAAGCGCCTCGGCGGATCGGCGCCGGTGATGACTATCGGGTGCGCAACCGGGCGGCGTTGTTGATGGCCCTGGACAGCGATCCGGCCACTTCCCGTCTGGAATTGCCGGAAGGGATCAACCAACTGGTCAGCGAGAATTTCGACACCCTGATACCGCCGCTGGAGTTTGATTATCCGGACTACGCCGCTTTCCGTGCGGCCTGGCAGCCGTTGCTGGATGCGGTGTCCGCGGAAGCAACGGTTTCCGGTTTTCCGGCGGATCCGTCCACGGTGTCCGCCCGGATCAGCAACGCCAATACGGAGACGCGCGCGGGGGAGTACGTTCTGGAGACTTGTCAGGACGGGGTCGCGCCCTGCGATGAGCTCAAGGCGTTCGATACCAACCAGAACGCATTGCGAATGGAAACCCTGGTACTGCCGGATGGCCGCGTGCTGGGCCTGGGGCAGTTGCAAAAAGGGGATCCGGAAAACGGCGGCAGCGAGGATCTGGTGACCTGGGAGGGGGTTCCCACGCTGGCGGCGGGACTGACCGTCCAGCAGGGGAATATCGTCGGCCTGCTGAACAGCGCCGCCGCCACCGATGCCACCCTGACCGGGCGTTTGCTGGGGCATCGCGCGCTCTATATCAATCAGCGCGTGCAGGGTGGTTTCGTCACCGATTTCGCTCTGGATCTGCCGGGCAGTCCGTCCACGCCCAGTGGCGGTGAAACCGGGCGGGTTCAGGGGAGTGTGCTTGGCGCCGGCAACATTGGCCTGAGTATCCGCGCCACACAGACCGGCCCGGTGAGGATGGACGGCGCCAGTGAGGCCGCAGGCTATTACTCGGTGACCCTGAAACGGGCCTGTACCAGCAACTCGGAGCAGTGCGCGGATTTTATTCCCACCAAGGAACTGGGCAGCAACGGCAACTATCCGGCGTGCCTGCATGACAGCGATGGCAATTGCCAGCCGTTGGAACCAAACCAGGCCCGTGAGCGTAACCGGGCGGATGAAAACCAGATTGAAACCTTCGTGGTGCGTATCTCCGCCGATGGCACCGCTTACGCCGCCAAGTCCTGTGAGGATGAACTGGTTCCCGCCGGGCTGGTCACCGCCGCCAGCCAGAGCCGTGCGACACTGGCGTTGCTGCTGGCGCCGGGGGCTGCCAACAAGGCCGGCACGCCTCACTTTGGCGCCCGCATTGATGGCACTCTGGATCTGACCAATGGTATCCGCCCGTTGTATCGCACGGATCGCTACAGTGAGCGGCTACGTGGTACCTGGCGTGATCTCTACCGCCCGGCCCAGTTGAGGGCCGCCGGAAGCAATGACCAGGGACGCCAGGACTCGGAAAGCCGCGGCTCGGTGGAATGGCGCTATCAGGGCAGTGATTGTGATCTCTGAATCCAATCCGGCATCATTGTCGACAATAACCATTGAAAGATCGGAGGGCGCCGGGTAAAGTCGCCACCTGATCCTTCAATTGTCGACAATGGATGCCATGACCCACGCCCTCGACGATAACGTAAGAACCCTGGCGGATCGGGTGTTTGCCCGTCTCCAGGACGATATCGTGCGCGGTGTGATCGCTCCCGGCACCAAAGTCAGCGAAACCGATCTCGCCAGCCGCTACGGCGTCAGCCGTGGCCCTCTGCGCGAAGCCCTGCGCCGTCTGGAATCCCGCAAGCTGCTTGAAAGAGTGGTTCATGTGGGTACCCGCGTGACTTCCCTCAGCTTCGACGATCTGATCGAAATCTACTATGTGCGCGAAGCGCTCGAAGGCATGGCCGCGCGCCTTGCCGCCGAGAACATGAGTGATGAGGAAGTGCGCGGTCTGACCGCCTTGCTCGGTCAGCATGAACAGCAGCAGGACCTGCGTGAGGACACCGCGTACTTCCAGCGCGAGGGCGATCTGGATTTCCATTACCGCATTATCCAGGGCAGCCACAACGCCACGCTGATCCAGATGCTGGTGGGCGGGCTGTATCACTTGGTGCGGATGTACCGTTATCAGTTCAGTACCGTGTCCAACCGGCCGCAGAAGGCCCTCAATGAGCACCGCCGTATCGTCGAGGCGATCGAGGCTCGGGACGCGGACCTGGCGGAGTTGTTGATGCGCCGCCATATCAGCCGGGCAAGAGAAAATATCGAACAGCAGGCGAAGCGGAAAGAGTCGGGCGCTGTCTGAGCGTGCCGCGCCGTGAGCCGGGTGGAACCGACACAGGAGATGACAATGAGCCAGCCGAACAGCGCCGGCGCCCGTTTTCGACGGGCACTGGCCGAAGAAAAGCCCCTGCAGATCATGGGCACCATCAATGCCTACTGCGCCATGATGGCGGAACAGGTGGGCTACCGGGCGATCTACTTGTCCGGCGGCGGCGTGGCCAACGCCTCCTATGGGTTGCCGGATCTGGGCATGACCTCCATGAACGACGTGCTGGAGGATGTCCGCCGGATTTCCGCCGCCAGCGAAGTGCCGCTGCTGGTGGACATCGACACCGGCTGGGGCGGGGCCTTCAACATTGGCCGTACCGTCAAGGAGATGATTCGTGCCGGCGCCGGAGCCGTGCACCTGGAAGATCAGGTGGCGCAGAAACGCTGCGGCCATCGTCCCAATAAGGAAATCGTCTCCCAGGAAGAAATGGTGGACCGCATCAAGGCCGCCGCCGACGCCCGCACCGATGATGATTTCTTCATCATCGCCCGTACCGATGCGTTCCAGAAAGAAGGCCTGGAAGCAGCGGTGGAACGCGCCCGCGCCTGTCTGGAAGCCGGGGCCGACGGTATCTTCGCCGAGGCCGTGCACACCCTGGATGACTATCGGGCCTTCGCCGATGGCATCGGTGGCGCGCCGTTGCTGGCCAATATCACCGAGTTTGGTGCCACGCCGCTGTTCACCCGTGAAGAGCTGGCCGACGCCGGCGCCAGCATGATTCTGTACCCGCTGTCGGCGTTCCGCGCCATGAACCAGGCCGCTCTGAAGGTGTATCGCGAAATCCGCGAGAAGGGCACTCAGCAAGAAGTGGTCGACACCATGCAGACACGTATGGAACTGTACGATTTCCTCGGCTATCACGACTACGAGCGCAAGCTGGACGAGTTGTTCGCCAAGGGCAAGGGCTGATGACAACGCCTCTCCCGGCAGAGGAGCGGGCAGACGTAAACACCGGAATTGAAGCAGGAGAATGATAATGGCAGAAGGCAAGAAACTGGCGGGCGCCGGCCTGCGAGGCCAGGTAGCAGGTAAAACCGCTCTGTCCACCGTGGGCAAATCCGGCTCCGGGCTGACTTACCGGGGCTACGACGTGAAGGATCTGGCGGAACACTGCCAGTTCGAGGAAGTGGCCTACCTGATTCTCAAGGGCGAACTGCCCACCCAGGCGCAATTGGACGAATACAAGGCCAAACTGAAGACACTGCGTGGTCTGCCTCAGGCTCTCAAGGAGGTGCTCGAGCGTATCCCCAAGGACGCCCATCCGATGGATGTGATGCGCACCGGCTGTTCCATGCTCGGCAACCTTGAGCAGGAAGATACCTCGGTTCTGGGCGTGTTCCCGAACCAGGAAGACTGTGTCGACCGCATGCTCGCCTGTTTCCCGTCCATCATCTGTTACTGGTACCGTTTCAGCCACGACGGCGTTCGTGTGGAAGAGAACACCGATGATGATTCCATCGGCGCCCATTTCCTGCACATGCTGCGTGATGAAGCGCCCAGCGAGCTGCATGAGCGGGTCATGAACGTCTCTCTGATCCTGTACGCGGAGCACGAGTTCAACGCCTCCACCTTCACTGCCCGGGTTTGCGCCTCCACCCTGAGTGACATCCACAGCTGTGTCACCGGTGCCATCGGCAGCCTGCGCGGTCCGTTGCATGGCGGCGCCAACGAAGCGGCCATGGACATGATCGAGAAGTTCAAGGACGCCGACGACGCCGAGCAGGGCATGATGGGCATGCTCGAGCGCAAGGAAAAAATCATGGGCTTCGGTCACGCCATTTACAGTGAGTCCGACCCGCGCAACGCCATCATCAAGAGCTGGTCCGAGAAGCTCGCCGCCGATGTGGGCGATACCGTTCTTTACCCGGTTTCGGTACGTTGCGAGGAGGTCATGTGGCGGGAGAAGAAACTGTTCTGTAACGCCGACTTCTTCCACGCCTCGGCGTACCACTTCATGGGAATCCCGACCAAGCTGTTCACCCCGATTTTCGTGATGAGCCGCCTGACCGGTTGGGCCGGCCATGTCTTCGAGCAACGCGCGGACAATCGCATTATCCGCCCGAGTGCCGAGTACACCGGTCCGGAGCTTCGCAAGGTAACCCCGATCGCGCAACGCTGATCCGGGAAGGGGGGCGGTGCGCCGCTCCCTCGACCCAGCCCGCCAACCCGACTCGATTGATGCCTAGCCATGAACACTGACTACCGCAAACCGTTGCCCGGTACCGATCTCGACTACTTCGACACCCGTGCCGCGGTCGACGCCATCCAGCCCGGCGCTTACGACAAGCTGCCCTATACCTCCCGCATCCTGGCCGAGCAGCTGGTTCGCCGCTGTGCACCGGAATCGCTCACCGATTCCCTGAAGCAGTTGATCGAACGCCAGCGCACCCTGGACTTTCCCTGGTACCCGGCTCGTGTGGTGTGCCACGACATTCTCGGCCAGACCGCACTGGTGGACCTGGCCGGTCTGCGTGACGCCATCGCCGAAAAAGGCGGGGACCCGTCCAAGGTGAACCCGGTGGTGCCGACCCAGCTGATCGTGGATCACTCCCTGGCGGTCGAACATCCGGGGTTCGAGAAAGACGCGTTCGAGAAAAACCGGGAGGTGGAAGAGCGCCGTAACGCGGATCGTTTCCACTTCATCAACTGGACCAAGACCGCGTTCGATAACGTGGATGTGATTCCGCCGGGTAACGGCATCATGCACCAGATCAATCTGGAGAAAATGTCCCCGGTGGTGCAGGTCGGTTCTGATGGCAGCGGGCGGAGCGTGGCTTATCCGGATACCTGCGTGGGTACCGACAGTCACACGCCGATGGTCGACGCCCTGGGCGTGATCTCCGTGGGGGTGGGCGGTCTGGAAGCCGAAAACGTGATGCTGGGCAATCCGTCCATGATGCGCCTGCCTGATATTGTCGGCGTGGAACTCACCGGCAAGTTGAAGCCGGGCATCACCGGTACTGACCTGGTACTGGCATTGACCGAATTCCTGCGCCGCGAGCGGGTGGTCGGCGCCTATCTGGAATTCTATGGTGAAGGCGCTGACAGCCTGTCCGTGGGCGACCGCGCCACCATCGCCAATATGACACCGGAATACGGCGCCACCGCCGGTATGTTCTTCATCGACGATCAGACCATCGAGTATCTGAAGCTGACTGGCCGCGAAGACGAGCAGGTGGCTCTGGTGGAAACGTTCGCCAAGGAAACCGGGCTGTGGGCGGACAGCCTGAAGACCGCCGAATACGAACGCGTTCTGAAGTTCGATTTGTCCCAGGTTGAGCGTAACCTGGCCGGCCCGTCCAATCCGCATGCACTGCTGCCGGTGTCTCAGTTGCACGATCGCGGCATCGCCAGGGAGTGGGAAGAGGAAGAAGGGCTGATGCCCGATGGCGCGGTGATTATCGCGGCCATCACCAGCTGCACCAATACGTCCAATCCGCGCAACATCATCGGCGCCGGTCTGCTGGCCCGCAACGCCAACAAGCTGGGCCTGGTACGCAAGCCGTGGGTGAAGAGCTCCCTGGCGCCGGGCTCCAAAACGGTGAAGATGTACCTTGAGGAATCCGGTTTGCTGCCGGAACTGCAGAACCTGGGCTTCGACGTGGTGGCGTTCGCCTGCACCACCTGTAACGGCATGTCCGGAGCTCTGGATCCCAAGATCCAGAAAGAGGTCATCGAGCGCGATCTGTATGCCACCGCGGTGCTTTCCGGTAACCGCAACTTCGACGGCCGTATCCACCCTTACGCCAAGCAGGCGTTCCTGGCTTCGCCGCCGCTGGTGGTGGCCTATGCCATCGCCGGCACCATCCGTTTCGACATCGAAAAGGACGCGCTGGGCAAGGATCAGGACGGCAACCCGATTTATCTGAAGGACATCTGGCCTTCCGATGAAGAGATCGATGCCATTGTGAAGTCGGCGGTGAAACCCGAGCAGTTCCGCAAGACCTACATCCCGATGTTCGAGAAGAAAGGCGACGGCGCCCGTGCCGCCAGCCCGTTGTACGACTGGCGTCCACAATCCACCTACATCCGCCGCCCTCCCTATTGGGAAGGCAACATGGCGGGGCAGCGTCAGATGAAGGGTATGCGTCCGCTGGCGATCCTGCCGGACAACATCACCACCGATCACCTGTCGCCCTCCAACGCCATCCTGCTGGACAGCGCCGCCGGTGCCTACCTGCACAAGATGGGCCTGCCGGAAGAGGACTTCAACTCGTACGCGACGCACCGTGGCGATCACCTGACCGCTCAGCGTGCCACTCTTGCGAACCCGAAACTGTTCAACGAGATGTGCCGTGACGACAGCGGTAACGTGATCCAGGGCTCGCTGGCACGGGTGGAACCGGAAGGCCGGCAGATGCGCATGTGGGAAGCCATCGAAACCTACATGGAGCGCAAGCAGCCGCTGATCATCATCGCCGGCGCGGATTACGGGCAGGGCTCGTCCCGTGACTGGGCCGCCAAAGGCGTGGCGCTGGCCGGTGTGGAGGTGATCGCCGCCGAAGGTTTCGAACGGATTCACCGTACCAATCTGATCGGTATGGGCGTGATGCCGCTGCAGTTCGAGGAAGGCACCACTCGCAACACACTCAAGCTCGACGGCACCGAAATCTATGACGTGGAAGGCGAGCTGGCACCGCGTGCGACCCTGACGCTGGTGATTACCCGCAACAACGGTGACGTGGATCGCGTGCCGATGATCTGCCGGTTGGATACGGCGGAGGAGGTATCGGTATACACCAGCGGCGGCATCCTGCAGAAATTCGCCAAGGAGTTCATGGCGGAAGCGGGCTGAGAGCCACACTGGCACGCTCGTGGGCAGAAAGCGACACGCCCAACCCGGCTCCGTGTTGGGCGTGTCGCACGCCATCCTTACTCATAAAGTGAGAAAATCATGCAACATCCACCGCAAATAAAAATTCCCGCCACCTACATGCGCGGTGGCACCAGCAAGGGCGTTTTCTTCAATTTGAAGGATCTGCCGGAAGCAGCGCAGGTTCCCGGTGAGGCCCGGGACAAGCTGTTGCTGCGGGTGATCGGCAGCCCCGATCCCTACGGCAAGCACACCGACGGTATGGGCGGCGCCACGTCCAGCACCAGCAAAACGGTGATCCTGTCGAAAAGCGAAAAACCGGACCACGATGTGGATTATCTGTTCGGTCAGGTTTCCATTGATCAACCCTTTATCGACTGGAGCGGCAACTGCGGCAATCTCACCGCGGCGGTCGGTTCCTTCGCCATCAGCAATGGGCTGGTGGATCCGGCTCGTATTCCGGAAAACGGAACGGTAGTGGTACGGATCTGGCAGGCGAACATTGAAAAGACCATTATCGCCCATGTGCCGGTTACCAACGGCGCGGTACAGGAGACGGGTGATTTTGAACTGGACGGCGTCACGTTCCCGGCGGCGGAAGTGCGCATTGAGTTCATGGATCCGGCGGATGGCGATGGCGCCATGTTTCCTACCGGTAATCGAGTGGATGAGCTGGACATTCCCGGTATCGGTACGTTGAAAGCGACATTGATCAACGCCGGCATTCCCACCATTTTCGTCAACGCGGCGGACATTGGTTACACCGGCACCGAACTGCAGGGTGACATCAATGAGGACGCCGAAGCGCTGGCGCGTTTTGAAACCATTCGTGCCCACGGTGCCGTGCGCATGGGTCTGATCAAGGACGTCAGCGAAGCGGCCGCGCGCCAGCACACGCCCAAGGTGGCTTTTGTCGCGCCGCCGGCCGGTTACACCTCTTCCAGTGGCAAAGTGGTGAGTGCCGATGATGTGGATCTGCTGGTACGGGCTCTGTCCATGGGCAAACTGCATCACGCCATGATGGGGACGGCGGCGGTAGCCATCGGCACTGCGGCGGCGATTCCCGGCACTCTGGTGAACCTGGCCGCCGGTGGCGGTGAGCGCAACGCGGTGCGTTTCGGGCACCCCTCCGGCACCCTGCGGGTCGGTGCCGAAGCCGCCGAGGTCAACGGCGAATGGACCGCCACCAAGGCCATCATGAGTCGCAGTGCGCGAGTACTGATGGAAGGCTGGGTGCGGGTACCCGGCTAATCCGTACCCGATTCATGGGTCCTGCAGTACCATCATTCGCTGCCCTGGCGGCGAATGGGTGTGCCGCAAAACCTTCGCCTGCAGGGCTGGCTCCTACAGAAAAATCACTAAGCCGGTGTAATCGGATGGACTCGCCCTCGCCGAGGCGTCTAGGCGCCACGGTGGCATTCTAAACATGTCAACGACAGCGAGGGCGAGCCCATGAAACAGC
>NZ_OBMO01000024.1 GCF_900217905.1 Alloalcanivorax xenomutans | reverse complement strand
TTCACTGGAAGATCTGACACCATGGGAATACCTGGCGAAACACAAACGGGCGGAGAACTCTAATCAACGGTGCAACTGAAACAGGGATGTTTACACAGTTGCTCGGCCATCACGGAGAAAAGAGCCTCCAAATAGCCAAACTGCTCAACAGCCAAACTTGCCATATCGCATACTTCGGTCCGCTCCACATCATACGCCTTGGTCATCTCCGCCTCCTTCAATTACTCTCCTTAAATCGACCCATCCAGTAGAGCGCAGACCAAGAATTACGGTCTACAGACGATAAGTAGCACTTTCCCGCTTCGTTGAGACAACCATGATCATCTCCTCTACCCACGATTACCGTCTCGCCGCCAAACGCCGCCTGCCACCGTTCCTGTTCCACTACATCGACGGGGGCGCGTACGACGAGCACACCCTGGCGCGCAATGTGGCGGATCTGGGTGATTTGGCGTTGCGGCAGCGGGTGTTGAAGGCGGTGGGGGAGGTGGATCTGTCGGCGCGGCTGTTCGGGGAAGCGGTGAGCTTGCCGGTGGCGCTGGCGCCGGTGGGGCTCACGGGGATGTACGCGCGGCGGGGCGAAGTGCAGGCGGCGCGGGCGGCGGCGTCGCGGGGCGTGCCGTTTACGTTGTCGTCGGTGTCGGTGTGTCCCATCGAGGAGGTGCAGCCGGCGATGACGCGGCCGATGTGGTTTCAGCTGTATGTGCTGCGCGACCGCGGTTTTATGAAGAACGCGCTGGAGCGCGCCTGGGCGGCGGGGGTGCGGACCCTGGTGTTCACGGTGGATATGCCGGTGCCGGGGGCGCGCTATCGCGATCGGCATTCGGGGATGTCCGGGCCCTTCGCGGCCTGGCGGCGCATGCTGCAGGCGGTGACGCACCCGCGCTGGGCGTGGGACGTGGGCCTGCGCGGGCGGCCGCACGATCTGGGCAATGTGTCGGCCTATCTGGGCCATCGCATCCACCTGGAGGATTACATCGGCTGGCTGGGCGAGAACTTCGATCCGTCCATCGGCTGGCGGGATCTGGAATGGATTCGTGAGTCCTGGAAAGGCTCGATGGTGCTCAAGGGCATTCTCGATCCGGAGGACGCCCGCGAGGCGGTGCGGTTCGGGGCGGACGGCATCGTGGTCTCCAACCACGGCGGGCGCCAGCTGGACGGCGTGCTGTCCTCGGCCCGGGCGCTGCCGGCCATCGCCGACGCGGTGCAGGGCGACCTGACGATCCTGGCGGATTCCGGCGTCCGCTCCGGCCTGGACGTGGTGCGCCTGCTCGCCCTGGGCGCGGACGGCGTGCTGCTGGGCCGCGCCTTCGTCTACGCCCTCGCCGCCGCCGGCGAGCAGGGCGTGGCGCATGTGCTGGACCTGATCGCCAGCGAGATGCGGGTGGCGATGACGCTTACTGGGGCGCGGGCGGTTGGGGAGATTTCGCGAGAGAGTCTGGTGGGGGCGGGTGGCTGAGCCCTGGCACTGTATTAAAGGCTGGCTTTAGTAAGCGGCCTCCGAGCCCCCATATTAAACGCGGCGTTTAGTATGGCGGTGGGATTTGCGCCGGTCGCGCGAAGTAAGATTGATGGCCCATCAGGATACAATTGGACGGAGCCTGACTATACAAATGGGCGCGCGACGATATCGAGGGATCCTGGGGCCGGGAGGGCTGGTCTGATCAGTCGATAATTGAATTTGGTCAGGGTTGGGCGAATGTAATCGTTTTTGTGCGCCGGTAATCCATTTAGCGCAGCGCTTGGCTGGATTCGCTGCGTTTGTGCACTCCTTGCGTCTAATCAAAAATCGACGGCGACAAAATCGTCGCCTTCGCCAGGTACTCGATATCCCCGGCTTCCATGCCCGCCGCTGAAAAAAGCTCTTTCCAGTGTTTCTCCACCACCAGCTTCATGGCGTCGACGCACTCGGCGGCTTCGTATTCGCTCAGGCCAAACCGTTCCGCCTGGCTGAGGGCGTTGTGGAGCGTGGCCGCGCGGCCCTGGTGGCCGACGGTCATGGCCAGGTCCGCGGAGTAGCCCAGCCGGGGCTGGGGGCAGATGTCGTAGCCGTGGGTGAGGTCGAGGGCTTTGCCGTCCCAGAAGCAGGCGTGGTTGCGGGCGTGGTCGTCGGTGTTGCCGATCAGGATGTTGAAGACCATGCGCCGGAAGAGCTCCGGGCCGTCCCGTTCGAAGTCCCGGGCGTATTGGCGCAGCACGTCGGCCAGTTCCAGGTAGCTGGCTTCGCCGCTGCGGACGGCGTATTCGTCCAGGTCCAGCAGGGTCATGGCGCTGAGCATGTGGCGGCGAGTCGGGTGGCCGGCCGCGTTGGTGTCGCGGTCGAAGCGGCGGACCAGCAGCACGTCCTTGCCGGAGACTTCCTGCACCCGGGTGTCCGCCACGTTCAGGCCGGCTTTGGCGGCGAGCCGCATGGCGCCGCTTTCCGCGGCGATCATGTTGAGGGTGTCCCGGCTGGAGCTGAATTTGGCGACCAGCCAGGACTTGCCACGCCGGAACAGCACCTTGGGCCGGGTGCCGCCGATGCTGGTGCCGTGGTTCAGGGCGGCGTCCAGGTCGTCATCCAGTTCCTGGCCGCGTTCCATCCGTTCCGCCGCTTCCAGGGCGTCCGCCAGCGGGCGGATCGGCTTGGCGCGGGGCGCGTAGGCGTCCGGCCGGTCGGTGGCGTCCAGGGCGCCGATGCGGTCGGCGCCGGCGCCGAGCAGGTAATCAATCTCCCCGAGCTCGCCTTCGAGGCGGTAAGGGGCCTCGCCGGTGGGGGCGAGGGTCCTGGCGATTTCCCGCTGGATGATGCGCCGCCCCCAGGCGTCCGGCGCCGCGTCGCGCACGGCGCCGCTGAGCTCGTGGTCGAGGACGTAGGGCTCACCGGTGAGCTCGCCCAGGGGGCGGCCGGGGATCGAGAGCGGGATGGCATCCGGCCGGGCCAAGTAGCTTTTGCCGTAGCGGAACACGTATTCGGCGCCGTCCCAGGCCACCACGCCGCACACCACCGGTTCCGCCTGCCCCGGCGGAAAGAGCCAGAGGTAGGCGCGATCAGAAATCATTGTCAACGTCCTGGGGCCGGAACCGGCGCCGGCTGGCGGGCCGGCGCGCGCCGGCGCGGCTCTCGGCGACCCGGTAATACCCTTTTGGGGTGGGCTGGCCCGGTTCGGGCAGGGTCGCCAGCAGGGGCAGGTCAAGCAGCCACAGGGCCGCCACCACCAGGCCGACGTCGACCTTCGGGTCGCCTTTTTCCAGGGCGCTCACGTGCCGCCGGTCCACCTTGCCCAGGCGCGCGCCCAGGTCGGTCTGTGACCAGCCGCGCGCCTTGCGGGCCTCGGCGATCAGGGCGCCGGTGTCGCGCAGGGCATCGAGAATCTGGGCCTTTTGATAAACGGGAGAATCGACTGTCCGGGGCATTTTGATCACTAAACCGTACAAAGTGGCGTTAAATGTACGTTATAGCGTTCCTTGTGATTCGTCAAGAACGTCTCTATGCCTTATGTGCTCATAAATGTACATAAAGAGATATTTTGTACGTTTTAGCGATCAATATGCTTGAATTGACTCCCGGACTCAGATGGCCCACAAGTCCGGTGATTCCACTTCCATCCGCAGCCGATCCTTACTGAACGTCCGCTTCAGCAACCCACCCAGGCCGGGCTTGGGGATCTCGCCCAGCAGCCGCCGGACTTCGTTAGGCAGTGGGTCGGGCAGGTCGAGCTGGCCCTCGGCGGTTGCCTCCAGCAGCCAGTGGCCGTGGTCGCGGGCGGCGTCCCAATTGCCTTGGGCGCTGAGCAGGGTCATGTGCAGTACGGAGAGGTACGGGTCGAACACTTGGGGCAGCACGGTGTTGCTGACCTCGAGTGCGGCGCGCGGGTCGGGCGTGCCGAACCAGCCTTCGTCCAGGCCGCGGGCCAGGGCGTATTTACAGGCGGTGAAGTCGACGGGGACGTCGCTGAGCAGGGCCTTGGCTTCGGCCTGCTCGCCTTGGGTCAGGAGAGCCCGGGCCAGGGGCAGGGCGCCGAAGCCGTTGCCTTCGGCGATGGCGGTGCGGCACAGGGCCAGGGCCTGCTCGGAGTGCGGATCGTCCTCCAGTTGGAGTTCGGCCAGGTTGAGCTTGCCGTCCGGGCCCTGTTCAGCGGTCCGGTGGAACCAGCGCTGCGCCGCCGCGCGATCTTGTGGAAAGCCACGCCGGCCTCGGGCCAGGCACCGCCCCAGCCAGTTGGCGGCTTCCAGGCCCTCCGGACCGGGCCGTTCCGCCAGGCGGGTCAGCACGGCGGTGGCCCGCTCGATGTCGCCAGCGTCGACCCAGGCCAGGCCGAGGTCGAACTGGTGTGTGGGGTCGTCCGGGGCGGCGTCCACGGCGGCCTGCCAGCCTTCGGCGATCTCCCGCGCGGGGGCGTCCATGGAGGCCAGGATTTGTGCTTCCAATACCAGCAAGGCGGCGCGCGTGCGGCCGGGCGGGCAGTCTTCCAGGCCGGCGCGCAAGTGCCCGCGGGCGGTGACCAGGTCGCCGTCAATGGTGGCGGAGCGGTTGGCGCGCCACCACCAGTGCTCGGCGGTGAGGAGCTGGTGCAGCTCGGGGGCGGTCATGGCGCGCTCGGCCAGGGCCACCACTTCGCCCATGTGCGCCAGGCTGCCGCCCCAGCGGGCTTCGCTGCGGGCCAGGGCGCTGGACCAGGCGGGCAGCCAGTTCGGGTCGGCCTCCGCCAGTTGTGCCAGCAGTTGTTGGTGGTCCTCTTCGGGCACGCCCATGACCGTGGCGGCCTGGCCGATGGCGGCCAGTGCCGGCCCGGGTTGCACACCCAGTTCCAAGGCGCGGGTCAGCGGGGCCTGGGCTTGGGTCAGGTACTCCGCCACTTGCTCCCATTCGGCCTCGGTGAGCTGGTCGGCGGTCTCCGTGCCGCGCGCATCGAGCCCGGCGTAGGTGTCCGCCATGCCTTGCGCCAGCCAGGGCCAGGGGTTGCCGGGCTCGGCGTCGGCCCAGGTGCCGAGGGTGTCGCGCGGGGCGCGGAGGATGGCGTGCAGCGTGCCTTCCAGTTGCACCAACGTGTGCAGGGACGGCGCGCGGCGATAGTCCGCGGCGGTGCGTTCCAGGCGCTCGGTGAGCGCCGGCCATTCGCCACTCAGGGTGGCGGCGGTGATGGCGGGGTAGGCATCGGGGGTGGCGACGTCGGTGATGGACAGAATCGGATGGTCGAGCATGAAAATGAAACTCTTGGCCGGTGCGAGCCCTGAATCTTGAGGCGTGGACGCCATAACGCAACCCTACACGGCATCCGGACGCGCTTTGAATGGGAGCTGCGTCTCACGCTGGACCGGGCGCGCCGGATATCGCTGGTTTGGGAGCAGGCAAAAAGCAAAACCGGGTTCGGGCACATGGTTGGGTTGTGGCATCGTGTTATCGATTCTGTTTCTGTACGATTCGGATGCCCACTTGCAAGGACGCTCGCCGTCCGTATTGGGAGAGGACTGATCCGACCGCCTGGCTATCCTTGACCATCAGAGGTCATGGACACAGGGGCGCGGTTTCGTTCCTGTGTGCAGCCTGAGCGTAGGGAAACCACGATGATTGACGAGCGATTGTTGTGTCGGGATGAGGTCGGCCTGGTCTGGGGGATCGACCGCAGAGAGGTGATCGAAGAGATCTATGCCCTCAAGGGCGGCGAACTGGTGCTTCGTCCCGAGTTCTACGACATGAGCGGTTGGCCAGAGGGCGAGGCCGAGCACTACACACCCATCCTGCTTGACTGCTTTGACCGTGGCGGTTGGTTCCTCGGTCTGTTCGACCAGGGCCGCCTGATCGGCGCGGTGGTGCTCGATTCGTGCCGCTTTGGCCCGGCGGGCGAATGGCTGCAACTGACGTTCCTCCACCTCAGCCACGCTTATCGCCGCCGTGGTCTCGGCGCCCATCTGTTCCGTCTTGCCGTCGCCCGGGCCCGGCGGGTGGAGGCTGGTGCGCTCTACGTTTCAGCGACGCCGTCACGTAATACCGTGGACTTTTACATGAGACTGGGCTGCCGGTTATGCGAGCAGCCGGATGAAGCCTTGTATCAGCGGGAGCCGGACGATATTCATCTGCTCCATGCCCTCACGTGAACGCTTGGGGTGGAATGGAGAGAGGCAATCAACGTCACGAGCAAAGCCTATCGTTCGGCACTGGCCTGTGGTTGGCGGCGCGGCGATGCGAAAAGGCGGGTTGCCGCCGGATCATGGGCGGGTGAATATAACGCTTCGCCGTGCCTTCCTGGCCTATCCGGCCTTCAGTCCCAAGCCAATACGGGAGGGCCGCCACTGGCGTGATCCGGCGTGATGCCGGGAAGGTTTGGCAGGTGGGCGGGCGGCGATAAAAGAGGCCTGGAGCGATACGGGCCCTGTTTGCTGAAGGGCTGGGTGAATAAGACATAACGACAAACCGTAGAAGGAGAGCAACCATGTTCAACCACATCATGATCGGTTCCAACGACATCGAGCGTTCCAAGAGCTTCTATGACGCGGTGCTCGGTGTACTCGGCGCGCGCGAGCCGTTTCGCAACGTGGCGCCTTCCGGCCACGTCCGGCTGTTCTATATCCACGATGGCAGCACCTTTGCCATCAGTGAACCGATCAACGACGAAGAGGCGACCTGCGCCAACGGCGGCACCATCGGTTTCAAGTGCGATTCGCCCGAGCAGGTAAAGGAATTCTATGATGTGGCGGTCGCTCAGGGCGGCAAGCCCATCGAGGATCCGCCGGGGCTGCGTGAAGGCAGCATGGGCGCCATGCATCTGGCCTATGTGCGTGATCCTGACGGTAACAAGCTCTGCGCGATTCATCGGGTCCAGTAAATCTCCAGTCCCCCGTCTGAGGACACGCATGGATCCCTTGGGCGGGGCCTGGGTGCCTGTGATGTGTGACCGTGTGGTTATCCAGGCCTTGCTTTGGGTCAGGAGGGGCGGCTTTGATGGGCCGGCATGGATGGTGTGTCCTCAATGTGGCGAACGGCAATAACTGCGAGCTGTAACCGATCAAAGGTGAACCTATGACCGTGGAAGGCCAGAACGATATCGATGGGGTGCTGAACACCGGGCGCGTTGTCGCCAGAGTGCGTGATGCCATGCTCGATGCGGTTGAACCGGGCATGACGACCGCGGAACTGGATAAGCTGGGAGAGCAGCTGCTGGAACAGTACGGCGCCAGATCGGCACCGAGGGTGACTTATGATTTTCCCGGCGCCACCTGTATCAGCGTCAATGAGGAAGCCGCCCATGGTATTCCGGGGCAAAGGGTGATCCAGGCCGGTGACATCGTGAATGTCGATGTATCCGCTGAACTGGATGGCTATTTCGCGGATACCGGCGGCACGACGGTTGTTCCGCCGGGGTCGGCGCTGAAGGCACGCCTTTGTCATGCCACCCGGCTGGCTTTGAAACGCGCCTTGGGTGAAGCACGAGCCGGTGCTCCCATCAATCGCATCGGCAAAGTGATTCAACATACCGCGAAGTCGCATCGCTTCAAGGTGATCAAGAATCTGGCCGGCCATGGTATCGGGCGAACGCTGCACGAGGAGCCGGAGGACATCGTGGGCTACTATGATCGCCGCGATACCCGCCGATTACAGCTCGGTCAGGTCATCGCCATCGAGCCGTTTCTGTCCACCCGCAGCACACTGGTGACAGAGGCGGAGGACGGGTGGACTCTGGTGGGGCATCCGGACAATCTTTCCGCGCAGTTCGAACATACCGTTATCGTCACCAAAGGGGCTCCCATTATCGCCACGCTGTCCGAAAAACGGCATTGACGATACGGCATCCGGCGGGATGCCCCCGGCCCGAACTGTAGGTCATCAGAGACCGGAGCGTTGGAGACGGATAATGCTTGTGGAAAATACGAAGTCTCAATTCGAAGCACGATTGCTTTGCCCCAAAAAGCAAGGTGACAGCGAACCTTGGGCTTTCGTGGTGTTGCCCCGGGAGGTCAGCACAAAGCTGCCCAGACGGGGCCGTACCTCGGTGGATGGCACGCTGAACGGCCACGCGTTCCAGGTCTTGCTGGAGCCCGACGGCCGCAAGAGCCATTGGCTTCGTATCGGTCAGCCCCTGATGGAAACGTCCGGTACCACCTTTGGTGATGTCGTCCGGTTCGAAATCAGTCCGGTGGCGCGGGAGCCGGAACCGGAGGTCCCGATGGATTTGCGGGAGGCTCTCCAAGCCGCGCCGGAGGCCCGGGAGATATGGGAAGCCACCACCACGCTGGCCCGCGTGGACTGGATTCATTGGATTACCACCGCCAAGCAGGTCAAGACCCGTGCCAAGCGGATTAATGACGCCTGCGACATGCTGGCCTCGGGTAAAAAGCGGGTCTGCTGTTTTGATCCTTCGGGCTTTTACAGCAAGGCGATCCGGGCCCCGGAGGCGGCGGACTAGCTCTAGCGGATATTGCTCCAGAGCCCGTGGTATTGGCGCCAGCCGATGAGTGGAAGTGGGGGCAATGCGCCGGCCGCTACCTTGACAGCGATCGCCTGCTTAGGGGAAAGCCGTTCGTCATGCCCTACAGTTTGCCGTGTCTTTGCACCGCGTTGACCACTATGTTTCCGTTCTCCACCAGGATCACACCGTAAGCCGGTGGCCCTGGAAAACGCGACAAGCGGTCGCCGGCCATGTCGAATGCCAGCGGCAGGTGCGTGCTTTCCAGGCCGGTGAAGGGATGCCCCGCCCACAGACCACTGACGTTGCGGTGCAGGTGACCGAATAACAGCTGGGTCGGTGCGGATCGGCCGAGTAACAGGTGATAGAGCCCGTGATCAGGATCCCTTAGCCGCAGCCGATCCAGAGGTGGCACACCAATGGCCATGGGTGGATGGTGCATGAAAATCAACGCGGGTTTGCTGCCTGCGTCATGCAGCTCCGTTTCCAGCCAGGCCAGCCGGGCGGGGCAGACTTCTCCGTGGTGCCCGTCTTGCGCTTGCGTGTCCAGATAGATCAACCGGGAGTCCCCCAGTGGCTCACTGGATTGCAGGAAGCCCTCGATAGCAATGGTGTCGGGGAAGACCTTGCGAAGGTTGTCGCGGTGGTCGTGATTACCCACTAGTAATCGATAGGGGACGGGGAAATCATCCAGGACGTCCCGTAGCAATTTATAGTCTTCGACGCCGCCGGACTGCGCCAGATCTCCGGTGAGAATAAGACGGTCCGCGTCGGTGTGATGATCCCGCAAGTCTCGCAAAACGGCTTTGAGCCGTAGCAATGGATCGACGTCTTGCGGTGATGGGGAGCCGGGACCCGCCAGGTGCAGATCGGTGATCCAGAGGAGTTTTTGTCTACTCATCGCCGAGTCCTCTATTGCGGCCGGATGGCGATGGAGGAAAGGTCGGTGCCGCTGTCCAGGGTGGGTCCGGCAAGAGCCTTGCGCTCGGAATAACGATCGGTGAGCGCGTCAACATGGGGGCGCAGAAGGCGTGTGAAGCGGACCAGTTCTTCCATGACGTCAACAATGCGTTCATACAGTGGGGAGGCCAGCATACGCCCGCAGGCGTCAAATTCCTGAAACGCCTTGGGCACACTGGATTGATTGGGGATGGTGAACATACGCATCCAGCGACCCAACTGCCTGAGCGTATTGACCGCGTTGAAGGATTGCGATCCACCGCTGACTTGCATCACAGCCAGAGTCCGACCTTGTGTGGGACGAATACCGGCCATCTCCAACGGTAAATGATCGATTTGTGCCTTCATGACTCCGGTGATCTGGCCGTGTCGCTCGGGGCTGCACCAGACCTGTCCTTCGGACCATAGGGCCAGTTCCCTCAACTCTTGAACGGCGGGGTGGTTGTCGCCGGCGACCTGATCCGGCAACGGCAGGTCAGTGGGGTCGAAGATGCGTGGCTCGGCGCCCATGAAGCGCAACAGACGGGCCGCTTCTTCCACTACCAGACGGGAGTAGGAATGCTCCCGCAGTGAGCCATAAAGCAGCAGAATACGAGGTGGGTGCCCGGCGGTACTGCCCAGCGCCGCCGCCGGGTGCGGCTGGGCGAAACGTTGGTCAAGAGCGGGAAGAGTGTCGGGATCAGGGAGTGTGCGTTGTCTCATGGTCATGCCTCGTCAAATGTTGGAGCAGGGTAAGCGCACCCAGGGCCATCCCTCCAAGTGCGATGGATACAACCAGCGTGCCGCTGCCGAACCGCTCAAGCAGTAGAGCGAAAAGGAACGGTGCGAACGCCTGGCTGAAACGAGCCGGCGCCATCAGCCATCCCTGACGCCGGCCATAGCCTTGGGGACCGAAGATAGCCAGAGGTAAAGTACCTTTGGCGATAGTCAGGATGCCGTTGCCGGCGCCGTGCAGCAGTGTGAACAGTGCCGCCGCCGGTGCACCGAAAATCAGCAACGCCATTGCGCCCAGCGGGTGGGCGGCACTGGCCAAGGTTGCGGAAACCATGGGGTGAAAAGGTCGCAGCAGAGCAAACTCCAGGAAGCGGGCCGCTACCTGGGCTGGCCCCACCAGTATCGCAAGAGCGATGGCGGCAGCGGCGGTAAGCCCCGTTTCCTGGAGCAGTCGTGGCAGGTGCGCCGCCATGGCGGTGCTCAAAACCCAGGTGATGGCGAAGACCAGCGCCAGCAATGGCATGGCAAAACGGTTCGTTGTTGGCCTGGGGAGTGCAGGGTCGCTGTAATGGCTGTGGCCTTGAAAGCGCGCGGGCAGCAACAGGCAATTCAGAGGTAAACCGACAAACAAGTGCGCGGCAGCCCAGGTAAAGCAAGCCACCCGCCAGCCGAACTCGACATCCAGCCAACCAGTGACCGGCCAACATACCGTGCTGGCGAAACCCGCCATCAAAGTGATGCCAGTGATAGGGCCGCGCGCCTTTTGCCCGTAAAGACTGGTCAGGGTGGCGAAGGCGGCTTCGTACAGCCCGATCGCCATGCCAATGCCAATGATCGCCCAGGCGAGCCAGAGCGTGGCGGGGCCCTGGGCCAGACCCAGGGCGAATAGCCCCGCGGCGAACAGTACATTGGATGTGGCAAGCAGGCTTCGCCCACCGTGGCGATCAATACGATGGCCCGCCGTGGGGCCAAGAAACGCAGTCAGGATTAGAGCCATCGAGAAGGCACCAAAAACCGTTCCTGTGGAAATCCCCAGTTCTGTTGCCATGGGCTCCGCCAGGATGGCGGGCAGATAGTAGGTGGAACCCCAAGCCAGGGTTTGCGTTATCCCCAACACCAGAACGACTCGTCGCTGCCCGTTCATGGCTGGACTCTCCGAGGCATTGGAACCGTTGATGCAACGATGCATTGATCATGGAGGTCTCCATGGTCAATGCATCGATCATCGATGTATATGAGCAAAAAAAAGGTCATACCTTTTGCCGTCCTTTTTTTTCTGTGTTTTCCTTTGCGGTGCTTTCCGCCGCCAGCTTGCTGGCGACGATGCAGTCGGTGGCATCCAGCCAGGCATCAACCGCCACCTGAAAGGCTTCCCGGCCCTTGTCCGTCAACTCGTACACTTTGCGGGAGCGGCCTTGCACCACCTGTGCCGAAGAGGACAAGAAGCCACCCGCTTCGAACTCATTGAGCATTGGGTATACGGTGCCCTCGGAGGGGCTGCAGCAACCATTGGTGCTTTTCTCTACCGCCTGCATTACTTCGTAACCATGCATGGGTTTGCGGTGCAGCACGCTGAGCACGAAGAACTTGGACAACGACATCTTGATCGTGCCGTGCCAGTAGCTGGGGTCGCCGTAGTCCGGTGCTTGCCGAACCCGGGACGATCTGGTTGCTGAATTCATGACTACGGACTTTATACCTCGATGATCGATGTGTAAAGAGGAGGGCAGCCCTCATCAGCGTTCGGGTGGGCTGTCTCCTCGGCGTCCGAGCGGGTATCCGCACGAGGGTAACGTCCTTGTAGGGTAGGATAATGACCAATCGGAGAGTTCGCAGGTGATATTGGCCGCGATAGGGATGTTTGCCATTGCCGGGGTTGTTTATGCGCAGAGTGACGTTGTTGTTTTTTGTGTTGCCGTTTCTTGCGGTGTTATCGGCAGGGTGCTCAGAGAAAACCCTCGAAGAGCAAAGACGGGAACTGGAAGAACAGAAGGCGGAGTATCAGGCACGGATCGAAGCCCTGGCCGATCAGGACGTCAAACAAGCATTGGCGTCGATGGCCGATGTCATGTTCTGGATACGGGAAGGGGACCTGGAGCGCCGGGAGCCGCCAGAGGAGGTGCAATATAGCACCTCGCCCTACGCGATCCTGGATGATTATAAAGACACGAAGGACATGGCCGATCAGTTGGCCGCCGGCGTGCTGCTGACCCATGATCCGCGCTACCGCCCCGAGGAGGCGCGACTCGAGCTCCCGTTCGCGTATCCCTTTGACCTCAAGGTCAACTGGGAGCAGGTGGTGTTGGCGGATGGCACCGAACTGCCGGTGGTGGAGCGGGACCCGTTCACCGATCAAAGCAATCTGATTCCGGTGGCGTTGTGGAATACCTCATATAAGCGTTTCACCACCCAGGTGAAAAAACACGAAAACCTGCCCATTGGTCAGGTGCCGCCACCACCGTCACCGATAGCACGGGCACGTGGCGAGATGATCCTGACCGTGCCGGAAACACTGCCGGAAGTCGATTTCTCAGTCTCCGACGTGGGTGACCATCAGGAGGTGTCCGGGTGGCGCATCACCTTGGAAGAAGTCGAAGGGCATCGGGTTCGGTTGCTGTTCAAGGTGCCCGAAGATATGGCGCTTGCCGAGGCGGAGGACAGGTTCAATCAGATTGAAGTGGAGGCCAGTGACAGCACTGGCCGTTTGTTGTCGAGCAGCAACACAGGGAAAGGGCCGGCCGGCGGCGATACCCTGATCATCGAGATGCTGGACCAGCTGATCGACGCGGCGGAATCCGGCGAACTGAAGGACAAGGAGGCCATGGAGCAGCGCATGCAGGCGCAGCGGAAGGCCATGTTTGAGGGTGTGGATAGGCAGTTGTTTGTGGAGGTGGCGTTCAGTGGCACGGTGAAGCAGGTGAAAGTGCTGCTACCAGGGCTTTCCGGTGAGACAACGCTGACCGTGCCGCTGGATCTGACATCGGTACAGTTTGATGTGCCGGACAACCAGGCCGAGCCACGTTCCTTTGGTGTGCGGGCCCGGGTGTATGATCACACCGCCAGCGATTGGGAACTGGACCAGCCGCTGGAAGCCGACCCCGCCTTACTGGATGAACTGATCCAGGTGGAATTCAAAAAGGGGGTGAACCCGGGGCTATCGGATCCGATAGCCGACAAACTGTACTTTCATTTTCCGGAGCAAATGAGCAACCGCCTGGTGTCCGACTTTGATCGCTTCGATCATGTCGAGGAACTGGTTTTCCTGGATAAAGATGGCGAACCGGTTTACCGGTTTGATCCGGAGGATCGGAAGGGCCCGGTGAGATTCACCGTCAATCGGATCGAGTATCATCCGGATCGCTTCGAGCGGCCCCCAGTGCGCGCCCGTGGAGAACTGGATGTTTTGCTGCTGCCAGACATCAAGGTACGCTGGGTTGCCATCGATGATTTACCCGAAGGCTATGAAATGCATGGGAAACAGGTGCTTTTTGGTCCGGCGGCGGCGGATAATCATATCCCTGATTTGGTGCTTGCCCGGGACGCGCAGGGCCGTTATCTGAAAAAAATCGCCGAAGTTCGTCATTCATTCGACGAGGGGTGGCCCCGGCGCGCTTACCACTTCTATGATGAGCCGGTGGGTTTTCTGTTTATCGAAAAAGGCCCGGGCTCCCACGCCAGCTATTCGTTCGATATTCCCCTTCAGGATTGAATCCTGCCGGGCGGGGAGGAGACGGTGCCTGCTCCTCGCCTGTGCTTCTCTTTACGTCAGCTTCCTCACTTCCGACTGATCCGGGGGCAGCATATGGCCATCCTCATCCCGAGGGGTCATGAAGGGCACCGGCTTGCCGGTGTTCTTGTCGATCAGTAACGAATGGCGTTCGCCGCGGGCAAACAGGTGATGCTCACCCCATTGACGTAGCGCGACAACGACGGGAAACAGGCTTTCTCCCTTGGCGGTCAGCACATACTCCTGATAGGCGGTGCCGTCGGAAGCCGGCCGGGTGTCCAGCACACCCGCATCCACCAGGCGGCGCAGGCGGTCGGTGAGAATATTGCGGGCCATGCCGAGATTACGCTGGAAGTCCCGGAAGCGACATACGCCGTCGAAGGCATCCCGCAGGATCAGCAGGCACCAGCGATCGCCGATCACATCGACGGCGCGGGCCACCGGGCAGGTACTGTCAGAACTGGGGCGGCGGGGCATGGCGTCTCCGGTGATATCAGGTAGCGGACATTGTGGTTGCATTTTAAAACTGGAATGCATAGCATCCAACCAGTTTCTATTTGCAACTGGTTGGATGCTATGACGACGTCCCCCGTTTCCTGTTCATCAACGGCGCGTGCTGTATTACCGCGTGCTCTGGTTCTGTTGTTCGCCGCCGCCAGCGGCTTGAGTGTGGCCAATGTCTATTACGCACAACCGTTACTGGATGCGCTGGCGCTGGATTTCGGTATCAGTCATGCGGCCGTGGGTGGCGTGGTTACCGCTACCCAGGTGGGATGCGCCCTGGCTCTGTTACTACTGGTACCGTTGGGGGATCGGCTGGATCGTCGCCGGTTGATGGCGGGGCAGTTGCTGGCGCTGGTGGCAGCGTTGATCGCGGTGGCCCTGGCGCGCTCAACGCCGGTGTTGCTGGCGGGCATGCTTGCCGTGGGTTTACTGGGTACCGCCATGACCCAGGGGCTGATCGCCTACGCCGCCAGTGCCGCGGCGCCCCATGAACAGGGCCGGGTGGTGGGCGCGGCCCAGGGCGGTGTGTTCGTGGGGTTGTTACTGGCCCGGGTTTTTGCCGGCGGTGTCAGCGATGTGGCCGGGTGGCGCGGCGTCTATTTCTGCTCGGCGGCAATGATGTTGGCACTGGCCTGGCCGTTGTGGCGAAGGTTACCGGTTCTGGTGGTGCTTTCGGATAGCATGAGCTACCCGCGTTTATTGCGTTCCATGCTCACGCTTCTGAGAACAGAGCGGGTATTGCAAGTGCGCGGTGTATTGGCGTTGCTGATGTTCGCCGCTTTCAATATTTTCTGGAGTGCACTGGTGCTGCCGTTGAGCGCTCCTCCCTATGAGTTCTCGCACTCCCTGATCGGCGCCTTCGGGCTGGTGGGGGCGGCCGGAGCCCTGGCTGCCGCCCGTGCCGGCTACTGGGCCGACCGGGGTTACGGTCAATACACCAGTGCCGCCGCTTTGGTATTACTGTTGTTATCGTGGATTCCGCTATCGTTGATGGCATGGTCGCTGTGGGCGCTGTTGATTGGCATCGTGTTGCTGGATCTCGGTGGCCAGGCGCTGCACGTTACCAACCAGAGCATGATTTTTCGCACGCACCCGGAAGCGCACAGTCGCCTGGTGGGTCTTTATATGCTGTTCTACTCGGTGGGCAGCGGTCTTGGTGCCATCAGTACCACGGTGGCTTACGCGTACTCAGGCTGGGTGGGCGTCTGTGCCCTGGGAGCGGTGGTGAGTTTGTTGGCGTTGGTGTTCTGGGCACTGACCCGAAAGCTAAAGCCCGGGGTGGGGTTTGAGGCTTGAGCGGAATGATGTTAGTGGCTTGAGAACAGGAGGTCTGGTCTTCTCTTTGAGCCCAAGACAAGACCAGACCTCACTTTGCGCCAATTTTCGATTGGCTCTCAGTTTCTGTTTAGGGTTACTCCAACCCCATGGCCTCCGCAACGCCGGTTTCCACCGAGGCTTCGGTATCCTGCCTGATTTCCAGGAAGCTGCCGTTGTCCTCGGTGTAGGCGGGCCACTGCAGATGGGCCGGGCTGGGATCGCCGGTTTTGGCGAAGTTGGTCCACATGGTCATCATCAGCTCCACCACGGTTTCATCGTCCTGGCCGTAGCTCATGGAAGCGAAGACATCCGCTACGTCGCCGTCCGTGCCGTCGATGCCGTTTCCGTTCAGATCACCGATTGCCGGTTTCTCGCCGTCCACCGTGTTGACCAGCCCAAGTTGATAGTTCTGCACCAGACCGGCCGGATGGTTGAACAGGTAGGGTAATTCGCACCCGTGGCAGCTCATGATGTCCCGGCTCAGCCAACCCGATGGGACCCGGCTGAACTTATAAACGTACTGGTCGGACTGATAATGCGAGGAACGCTGGCTCAGCCATACAGGCAGGGCCGCGCGCAAATGGGGATAGTCACCGGCGGTGACACCGGCCATCAGGGGGACGTCGCTGGGCATGCCGTCGATGACGTTTTGATAGTAGGTCTTGGGCTGATAGTAGTAATCCACATTGGGCCGGTAGGTTTGGCGTGGGATGCCGTGTTGCGCGTCGGCATCGGTGAACGCGGTCCAAGGTAACTGCCGGGCTTGCTCCAGGGTATCGACGCCGGCCCGGTCGAACAGGGCGGTGCCCACGAGTTCGGATTCTGCCAGTGAATCCCCTGGCGCGCCTCCCGTTTCCAGAGGCGCGAAGCCGCTCATCACGATGGCCTTGTGAAACAAACCAGCGGCCTGGGGGGAATTCATCAGTGAATAGGTTTTTCCGCCGCCGCCGGATTGACCGAATAGAGTGACGTTGCCGGCGTCTCCGCCAAAGGCGGCGATATTGTCCCGCACCCACTCTAGTGCCATTACCAGATCCATCTGCCCATAGTTGCCGGAGCCTCCGTAGCCGCTTTCCTCGCTGAGTTCGGGGTGGGCGATATAGCCGAACGGTCCCAGGCGATGGTTGACCGTTACCAGTACTACTCCCTTGCTGGTGAGGCTGTCCGGGTTGTTGTACTGCCTGGAGTTGGCGGAAAGAATGGCGAAGGCACCGCCGTGGAACCAGACCATTACCGGCAGGTTGTCGGCGTTTTTCGGAGCGGAGATGTTGAGGTACAAGGAATCCTCGCTCATGCCGCCTTCATTGACGCTTTCCAGAGCCGTGGCCTGGGCGGATTGGTCGGCCCAGGCCACGGCGTCGCGGATGCCTTCCCAGGGTTCGGGCTTCACCGGCGGCCGCCAGCGCAGTTCGCCGAGGGGTGGTTTAGCGTAGGGGATGCCGAGAAATTGCCAGGTGTTCTCGTTTGCTTCGAAGCCACGCAGGTCACCGCCGGTGGTGGCGACGACGATCCGCCGGCTGATGGAGCGGGTGAAATGCTCCACTGCTTCGTCAAGGTAGCGGACACGTCGTGAGCGTGGATCGGTATCCGAGAAGGCTTGGTTGTTTTCCAGATCGGTGAGGATCGATTGCAGAGCCTCCCGGAACTGGTCGGGCGACTGGTTAAAATTGATGATCTCCGCGTTGTCGGAAACCTGTGAGCGAATCATATCGGTGATTTGAATGCCATTGTTCAAATCGCCATCCTGGTCCAGTGACTGCAGCAGAATGAGTTTGTTGCTCACGCGTTCGTCTTCAGCGGAGGTGGCGTCCTCGGTGATGTTCAGCGGGGTGAGCTGGGGCGCCCCTTCCGCGCTGCCCAGTTTCAATTCACCAATGGAGAAAGTGATCTGCTCTCCGCTTTGATAGTGGAACTGACCGGCCTGGTCGGTGATACCCGCCACGGTTTCGGTCCCGACGTAATCGATCCCGGCCACCGGGCTGTCGATAAAGGTACCTGTCTGGGTATCAGGGCTGGAGGGGCCGCCGTGATTGTCGCTATCGCTGCCGCAGCCCGCGAGGATCAGGGGCGCCACGGCAATGAGATGTATCCGCCGTGAGCCTTGCCTTTGTTCTTTTTGCATGGTGATCTCCTTGATTCCAGTCACCGTTATCTGCCTTCAGTCACTCAGCACACTGCCGAGGCCGGTCTTCGCTTCGCTGTTGGCGCCTATTTCCACATAGCTTTCACTGGCCGCGTCATAAAGCGGATAGTCGATGTCACCCTCAATGCTCGGATCGCCGGTTTTTGCGAAGTTGGTCCAGATGGTGAGCATGCGATCGATTACCGCCTGGTCGGTCTGATCGAAACCGGCGGAGGCAAGAATATCGGCGGGATCGCCTTGGGATCCGGACACGCCGTTGCCGTTGAGATCATCAATGACCAACGAATTGCCGGTTGCCGGATCGATGACCAGGCCCAGCAGGTAGTGGGTGATGACGCTCTCTGGCATGTTGAACACATAGGCCAGTTCGGCGGCGTGGTAGGCTTCCACGCCCCGGGCTTTCCAGCCAGCGGGCTGGTGAGTGAAATAGGTGGCGTAGTGATTGGCCGAACACAGTGGCGCCATCCAGGGAAACACCTCAATGGCGGTATTGGTGGGGTCCGGGGTATCGTTGGCGTTGATACTGAACATAAACGGCACGTCGTTCTGATTGCCGGATTCGAAAGCGACGCGTTCGGCGTAGGGTAGATAGTGGTTGTCAATGTTGGTGTAGGGTGCCAGCGTCGCCGCGGCAGCCGCTACTTCCTGCCAGCTCTTCTGGCGCATCTCAGCCAGAGACGAAGCGTCCAGTTCAGTTTGCAGTTGGCTACCGACGGCCTCGGCGGCCGCCAGGGTACGGGTATCCGGATAGAGCGTGCCACTCTGGCTGATCGCCCGATGGAACAGGCCGGCGGCGCGGGGAGAGGCCATCAACGACAGCACTTTGCGGCCGCCACCGGATTCTCCGAATATGGTGACGTTACCGGGATCTCCACCAAAGGCTTCAATGTTGTCACGCACCCACTCCAAGGCCGCGATCAGGTCCATTTGTCCGTAGTTGCCTGAGCCGTTATAACCGCTCTCCGCACTCAACTCGGGGTGTGCGATATAGCCGAACGGCCCCAGCCGGTGGTTAACCGAGACCTGTACCACGCCTTTGCTCGCCACTGCCTGCGGGTTATTGAACGGCTTGGTGTTACTGGTCAACGCGGTGAAGCCTCCGCCATGAAACCAGACCATCACCGGCAGGCCATCGGCGTTCTTCGGTGCCGTCACATTGAGATAAAGCGAATCTTCACTCATGCCGCCCTCACCGAACCGTTCCAGGGCGGTGTTTTGCGCGGCCTGATCGCTCCAGGCAACGGCGTGGCGGATGCCGGACCACGGCTCGGGATCCACCGGCGGGCGCCAGCGCAGTTCGCCCAATGGCGGTTTCGCATAGGGGATGCCAAGAAACTGCCAGGTATTTTCATCGGCTTGGAAGCCACTGAGCTGACCGCCGTTGGTTTCAACCAACCGGCGGGGGGAGACGGCACGTTGGAAGTTCTCCTCCGCATCATCGGGCGTGGTCAGCCGACGGGCTCTGGAATCGGTATCGGAGAAGGCGCCGGCACTTTCCAGATCATCCACTACACTTTGCAGGGCGGCGTTGAAATCGGGGGTGGGCTGATCCAAAGTCAGGCTGCCGGCCTGCTCGGAAACCCGTTCCCGGATCCGTGGTGTAATCTGAATACCATTATGAAGGCTGCCGTCGGCATCCAGGGTTTGCAGCAGCACCAGGGTATTGATCATCGCCGGCGTCTCCGCCGGTGTGGCAGCGGGCGATAGATTGGCGACGGTGAGTGCTTTTGCTCCGGAGGTGCTTCCCAGGGTCAGATCGCCGAGGGCGAAGGTGAGTGTCTCATCCCCGGTATAGTGGAATTGACCCAACTCGCCGGTAGTTCGCCATGGCGCGTCACCCTGCCGGTAGCTGACGCCGGATATTGGAAGGGCGCCGAACAGACCGGAAAGTGGCTCTCTGTCGGAATCCGATGACGATGAGCCACCGCACCCGGACATCAAGAGCAATAACGAGGATAGAAAGGCGATCACGGCGGTGGAGTACCGCTGACGCCGGTGGGGGACCTGCTTGAGCATGGTACAGTTCTCCTGACCCTTGTTGTTGTGATTTGGGCGAGCCGTCGTGATTTGGATGGAAATGCAATTATTTGATTTTTGGGCGCGCTCGCCGCGTCTGTTCTGATTGAGCTGACAAACACCAGGATGGATTAAAGCGGGTCGTCAAGAATTGAACGGTTTTGCCCTGTTACCGCAAAAACGTACAAGTCTCCAGGATCGTGCTTTCGGCTATGATGGAGTGAGCGGGGCAGCAGCTGGCCGTGGAAGACTAGGCCGCGCGGAGGAGAGATTCCATGGCGGTGAAACACTCGGAACGGGACAGTTCGGGGTTCGGTATCCTGTCCCACGAGGTGAAGGATAACGTCTACATGATGGGTCGGTCCGGCTTTATCTATACCGCGCCGTGGATCGATACCCGTGACACCCGGCCGCCGTCGGCGGCGGTCCTTCTTTCCGTTGGCGAGGGCCGGTTTACCGTGTCCGCTGGCGGACAGGAATGGCGCGGCCGCGCCATCCTGGTGCCTCCATTCGTTCCCCGCAGTTTGTTGGCGGCCAATGTGCCCCTGGTTTGTTTCCACGTGATGCCGGCTTCCCCCCATTATGATGCCCTCAATGGGTTGGCCAAGGGGCGGATATCGCTGCTGGGTCGGGGGCAGTTCGGCCATCTGGAACAAGAGTTGGAAGCGCTGTTCCGGGGCGGATTACCGGCCTGCGAAGCTGAAGAGGTCTATCAAGAGGTGTTGCGGGTGCCCTTCCGGCACATGCCGGTACCGCCTCGGGTGGATCCCAGGGCGGGACGTCTTCGTACACTCCTGGAAGCTCAGCCAGAAGTTTCTCTGGCTCAACTGGCCGAACAATTGGGCGTATCCTATTTTTGGGCGTCGCGGGTGATCAGTGACGTATTCGGTATGTCTCTGCGTGACTACAAGGCGTGGAGAAAGCTGCAACGGGTATTTGAGCTGCTCCATTCGGACCGAAGCATCACCGAGATCGCCCATGCCGCCGGTTTCACTGATTCCGCGCATTTGTCACGTACCTACCAACGCTGGTTCGGGCAGCCGCCTTCATACAGCCGCAATCGGCGTTATGTGCGTATCTTACGCTGCTGGTAGCTGAGTTGGTATCGGGAATAACAGTATGGACCATTTCGAAAGAGCGGCGCTGAACCTGGCGTTGTCTTCTGACATCTTCAAGTGCTGATCATTCAGAGCAGTATGTAACGGAAAGGTCATGTTTGATGACTAGGATGGAGCGCTTTGAAAAAGGCGGTGACGTTTGTATAGGCGATCACCGTCTTCCTTTCTTGTGACAAGAAACTCAATCCGATTCCATCTTCGATAAGTGAGCCGTCCATGACTTTCCATTCGTTGCCAGGAGAGCGTTCCAGTTCTCTGATTCTGGCTGCCGTGGCTGCACTGGCCTTGTCCGGCTGCGGTGGCAGCTCAAGCGATAGTGACTCCCCTTCCGATATCGATAAGCCTAATAAGCCCGCGGGTACCGGCAGTGAACTGACGGTGGCAGCACCGTCGGTCACTTACCCCCTGCCTGCCAGCCGGTACGCCGAAAACAATGCGGATGACACTTTACGTTGGGTCATTGGTGACAACCCTGTTGCCAGGCTTCTCAGCGGTATCAATGACATTTGGAAGGGAACGTCGGACAGCTATCAGAGCGCGGCGTCAGGCAGCGGTCCGGACAGCTATCTGGCGAATCCGATCATCAATGCCGAGGTCTGGGCCGCCAACATGCGGTATGTCATCAATGTGACTCATGAGCGCTCCGACGAGCAGGCGATCCTGGCGTTTCTTGACGATAGCCGAAGCAAGAACTACAGCGTGATCGATGGCTACGGGCCGCTCACCGAGACTTATGTGGAGAACTCCGGGGCTTATGTGGATATCCCCGTTCCGACCATCACCCAGGTGCTGGAGGACGAGCACTATCAGCCGGGCTCCAATGACAACATCGTCTTTGCCGGGGATCAGAGCTCCACGCTGGGAGAAGTCGTCACTTTGGTGGATGCTTTCCGTCAGCGCTCGCCGGCATCCACTAACGCGTCCAAGTACATCTTCTCCACGCCGCGTCCCTGGCGGATGACCGACAATGGCGAGATCGATTTCCTGGGTACCGTCAAGGATTACACCTGCGTGGACAGCGCCGGCAATAGTGAGGTGCGAACGGTGGACAGCTATACCACCAGTGTGAAAGTGGTGCCGGGTCTGATGTGCGCCCGCCGTGCTCACAGTAGCGGTGATCATGACAAAGGGCTGTACACCGAGGACACCGAGAACCGTCGCAAGGATGGTGGCTATCCCAGTGGTCATACCAACGCCGGTTATCTTGCCGCCATGGCCTATGCCTATGCGCTGCCGCAGCGCTATTCAGAGATGTTGACCCGGGCTTCGCAACTGGGTGAGAGCCGGATCATGGCGGGCATGCATTCTCCGCTTGATGTGATCGGAGGGCGTGTGCAATCCATGATCGTCGCCAGCTACGCGCTCAATCAGCCAGCTATCCTGGATCAGGCGACCGCAGCGTACCAGCGTACCCAGCAGTTCTTCGGTGACCTGGCCGAGGCCGAGGGGATGGATTTGTACCAATACGCCCATCGTCCGGTAACCGACCAGGCGGGACTTATTGACGGAGCCAATGTTCGCACCGAAGTCTACGACAACAATTTGTATGACGATCACGAGGCCAACAAGGAAGCGTACCGCTTCCGCATGACCTACGGTTTGCCGCGGGACCCGGGTAAGGCCGGCCAGGACCCGATCGTACCGGAAGGCGCGGAAGCCCTGTTGGCCACGCGCTTGCCGTACCTTACCGACGAGCAGCGCAGGGCGGTGCTTTATACCACCTCCATTGACTCCGGGTACCCAGTCCTGGATGCCACCAATGGCTGGGGCCGCCTGGATCTGGTGACCGCCGCGGATGGCTATGGCGCCTTCCTCGGCGATGTCTCCGTGACCATGGATGCCGGTCTTGGTGGGTTCAACGCACGGGACGCCTGGCGGAACGATATTTCCGGTGCGGGCCGTCTGCGCAAGGATGGTGATGGCTATCTGGCGCTGACCGGCGAAAACACCTACTCCGGCGGAACCCTGGTGGAGGATGGCACTCTGGCGGCGCTCTCCCCGTCCGCGTTCGGCGTCGGCGATGTGTATGTGGAGGAAGGCATGGTCTTGGTGGACGTGGATGGGGCTTTGGCCATCAGTGGTAATCTGACAGTGGACGGTGGCGGGCTGACGTTACGAATGGATGACGATGAAAGTCAGCTTACTGTGGGGAAAACCATTTATGTTGATGGCGGAAATCTGGTGCTGGATTTCCAGGCGCTCGCCCCGCAAAGCGGTGAGACGTTTACGTTGTTGAGTGGCGCGGCCGTGGCGGGAACGTTCGACGCCGTTGATGCCGGCGATGTCGCGGTGGAGTTGGTCTATACTCCCACCAGTGTGGTTGCCACCATCCAGTAAACCACAAGGAGATAAGGGCCCGTCGTCGACGGGCTCTTTCATTGTCAGGCCGCCTCGCTGCTATCCGGAGATCAAAACCGGTCTACCCGATAAGGCCCCATGTCCACATCGGTGGGCTCGCCGTCCATCATTTGTCCGAGTAACTTCCCTGTGATGGGGCCCAGAGTGAACCCCTGATGGCCGTGGCCGAAGGCCAGCCATAGTCCGGATAAACCAGGCGCCGGGCCGATAATCGGCTTCATGTCCGGGGTACAGGGGCGCGCGCCCATCCAGGGTTGAGGGTCGAGGCGTTGGCCCAGAGGAAACAACTGGCGGGCGGTGGCTTCGGCGGCGGCCAGCTGTTGGTAGTGGGGTGTGGCGTCGTGGCGGGCCAGCTCGGCACCGGTGGTGAGACGTATACCGGCGCGCATGGGGGCGAGCAGGTAGCCGATCTCGGCGTCCATCACCCAGTGCCGCAGGCGGGCTCCGCCACGGGCGCCGTAATGCATGTGATAGCCGCGTTTGACGAACAAGGGCACGGAAAGACCTTGTTGTGACAGCCAGTGTTTGGACCAGGGCCCCAATGCCAGTACGACCTGTTGGGCCGATCGAATCTCGTCGCCGATCTCCGCCCGCCAGGCGTTGCCGTCATGGCCCAGTTTTCGCAGTGCGCCCTGAATAAACTGTCCGCCTTTCTCCTGAAACGCTTTGGCGTAGGCGGCGACCAGAGCGCCCGGATCCGTGACGGTCCAGGGCTGGCTCCAGTGAATGGCACCGGCGATGCCGGCGGCGAGATCCGGTTCCATCTCGGCCAGCGCCGCGCTGTTCAGAACGCGATGGGTAACGCCATAGTGTTGCGCATCGGCTTGTGCCAGCCGGCATTCTTGCTCCAAAGCCTCGGTGCTGCGAAACACTTCGAGGTATCCTTCACGGCGAATCAGCGCTTCGGCGCCGGCCGCATTGATCATCGGCGCATGAGCGTCCAAAGCATGGCGGATGAGAGCGGCGTACTCGGGCACGATGCGGGCGTAGCGCTCGGGCTCGGAGTTACGCCAATACTGAAACAGCGGGCCGGCCGCCTGAACCATACCAGAGGGTTGGTAGCGGATGTCGATTTGCCGGTTGGGCAACACCCGCATCAGCGTGGCCAGGTCCCGAGGGAAACGGTAGGGGCGAACGGCTTCGCGTTGGATGATACCGGCGTTGCCGAAGGAGGTTTCCCGGCCTGGCTCGTTACGGTCGACCAGGGTTACCCGGTGACCGCGTTCAAGCAGATGCCAGGCGGCGGATACACCGACCATGCCGGCTCCCAGTACCAGAATGTCGCGCGACATTATTACTTCTCCCTCTCTGCCGGCGTCTGTCCGCCGGGTTGTCCTGTCTCGCCTTTCCCTCACCGTATCCGTGTGGGATGGGATACTGGGAGCGTGCGTTTGATCGGCGCAAAAGGCAAGATGATGGGTTCATGGCATCTTTCTGGATCTGCACGGGTAACCCCGGGGCAGACTCCGGGGTGCTGGATCAAAAGAGAGAACACCGTAATGAGTGACAACTGCACCCACATCGTGCCGGTTCATAAAGGGGACTACCCCGACGATCATGCCAGGGTGAAGGAGATCCTTTACTGGTTCCAGAAAAGAGGCATGGTGGAAAATGCGTTGTCCGACTGCACCCTGGGTGACCCGGGCTACCGGTTTCTGCCGGAGATATCACGGATCTTCGATGAAGAACCACGACCGGACAGTTCGGAACATACGCTGCTGACCCATGGTCTGGAGCTGCATCATGGCAGCCGCCGGGTTTTCCATCCCATGGAGGGTGCCGACCTCCATTTTGCTTGCCCGGAGTGTAATCACGACATGGGCTGGGACGCGGCGGATGGCATCAGCGCCTGGTACGAAAGAGAAGACGATTATCCGCAATGCCGGAATTGCGCGAAGACATTTCATATTACTGAATATCGGACCGATCACGGCGGCAAGGAACCGCCCTGGGCATTCAGTAATGTGGCCATCACCCTTTGGAACGCCTTTGGCGAGGCGTTTGCTCCCTGGTTCCTGGACGAAATGAAGACGCTCTACGGAACCGATATTCTGGTGGTGGAAGTTCGTATTTAGATGTTGTGGAAGGGCGGCCACGCAGCCTGTCCTTTCAATACCGGACGTTATCGTCGCAATCCCGTTGCCAGCTCCAGAAACGCGTCGACCGCTTTTTTCAGGACCGCCCGCGGATCGTCAGCGGCGGCGATCCACAGCGCCGCATTCAGAGCGGCGCCGTTGAGGAGGCGGGCGGCGGCTTCGGCATCCACCGGTTTCAAGGTGCCGTCATCGATCAGCTCGCGCACAATGGATTCCGTGCGGCGCAGGCAGGCGGTCTGGTTGGGCCATTGCGAGGGGTCGCCCAGTACCGCCGGTCCATCCAACAGCATGATGCGTTGGATTTCCGGCTCCAGTGCCATCTCGATATAGGCGACGCTTTCCTGTAACAGCCCTTCCCATGGATTGGCGGCGTGTTCCTGGGCGATGCGCATGCGCTCAAGCATTTCGCCGTCGATCTGGTCGATCACTGCTTGCAGCAATCCCTTCTTGTCACCGAAGTTATGGTAAAGCGCCCCCCTGGTGAGGCCGACGGCGGCGGTCAGATCATCCATGGAGGAGGCGGAATAGCCTTTACTGGAAAACGCTTCCCGGGCCGCTCGAATCAACTTGGCCCGGGTTTCCTCCACCATCTGTGCGCGTCGTTTGGCTGCCACGGTTCACTCCTGTCTATCTCATGTCCCATGAACATACGCTTCGTATGCTTGATGGCATGCGGGGCGTATGTTTAGAATGCCGTTTACATACGAGGCGTATCTTAGCACCGAGTAACCTTGAATAGGAGTAGAACCATGGCCAAACGCGATGCGGTTTTCCCTGCCGGCCGGCAGGCCCTGTATGATATCAACCGCTATTCGGCGGCGATCCGCTCGGGTGACTTTCTGTTTGTCTCCGGGCAGGTGGGCAGCCGCGAGGACGGCTCCCCGGAGCCGGATTTCAAACGGCAGGTTCAGCTCGCCTTCGATAACCTGGCCGCGGTGCTGGATGCCGCCGGCTGCGGCTTCGACGACATCGTTGATGTCACCACTTTCCATACGAATCCGGAAGCACAGTGGGAAGCGATCAGTGAGGTTCGATTGAAGGCGATCGGAGAGCCGCCTTACCCGAACTGGACCGCGGTGGGTGTGAATTGGCTGGCGGGTTTTGATTTTGAAATCAAGGTCATCGCGCGCCTTCCCCGGGGTTAGTGAGCGATTCGTGGGGAGCCAGGCTATCATCCGGCTGGTAACGCGCAGTTGAGGTGGACTATGGAAGTCAAACGCATAATGGCCAACATCGAGACATCGGATCCCGAGAAGGCCGCGTTCTTTTATGGCGAACTACTGGGTCTTGACCTGTTGATGGATCATGGCTGGCTGCGGACCCATGGCTCGGCCGAGACCATGCGGGTTCAGGTCAGTTTTGCCTCGGAGGGCGGTTCGGGGACCCCGGTGCCTGATCTCTCCATCGAGGTTGATGATGTCGAGGCGGCGCTGGCGCGCTTCAAGGCAGCGGAGATCCCGGTGGAGTATGGCCCTGTCAGCGAACCCTGGGGAGTGCGGCGGTTCTATGTCCGTGATCCTTTTGGGAAGCTGATCAACATTCTCCAACATGAGTGATGGCGGGGCCGGCTACTCCAGTGGGGCCGGCTCCTCCAAATCCAGATTCACCTGATACTCCACGACCTTCTTGTCGCCTCGATACCAGATCTCAAACACCTCCGGCAGGCCGTTGTAGTAGGTGACGTCAACACCGGGGCCTTCGGTTCTTGGATAGTGAAGGTCCGTGACCTTGCTCAGATAGCGCTGGTCGGCGCTCTTGGCGAAAAACAGATAGGTCTTCTCGAAGCGGTCGTTGGTGCTTTCGGGCTTAAAGTCGGCATGGTCGATAACGATCATATTATCCACAATGCGAACGCCATCGGGCAGGCTGTTCTTCTTGTAGCCTTTCTTGGTCAGATTCGGCGTGGTCACCACGGGCACGGTGGCGGAGAGGCGCACCGGTTTTTCCGGAAAGCGATCCGGGTTGTACTCGATGCGGCTAACCATGAACTGGTAATAATCCGGGTTGTCGGTGGGTACGTCGATGGGAGCGCCATCGGCATTGAAAAAGACAATCTGCCCGGGTGCCGGGTTGTCATAGCGATCGAACGCATCAACGAAGCGATCGCTTTGTACTCGCGGGTAGTAGAGCTTTACCTTGGCGCTGTACTTCCGGTCCGCCGACACTTCATTTTGCCGGATACCGATCTCTTTCTTCATCTCCTCAGCGGTGAGATCGACCTTTTCCTTAATCGAGTAATTATAGACCGGGTGGAAAGTGGGGATGCGCTCCAGCTGATCCAGATCCACGCTCCGCGCCGGCTGACGCCTGGCCAGGTTGCGGATGGGCAAGTCGAGCTTCCGCTTGAAAGGGGCTTGCTTCGCGTCCCTGACAGGCAGGGTGATGCGGGCGATTTTCACGGAACCGCTGAAGAAGAAATGCTTGTGGAATCTGCCCCCATGCTTGTCATTCAATTCGCTCTGCATGTCATCGAAACGCTGATCTATCTGAGCCTCCGTCAGCGTGCCGTCAAGAGCCTGATCTATCAGATCATCGACGATAAGGTCGGAAACTTCATAGAGTTCAGGGCGTCCGGCGCGAGTACCGGTGCGAGAGAGGTAGCGCCCGGTTTTGTCGAGCGCTTCGCCGATCATGTCCTTGCTGTCCAACGTCAGGGGGGCTCCGTCGGCGGAGGACACTTCGACGGCGTAAGAGAAGTCATTGGCTTCCACCAGGGTCACCGTATATCCGTCTTTGGATTGGGGCTGGTCGATGTTTGACGGGTTGAAATCAAACTGGACGAGTTTTTGGGGAAGCCGAGCCGAGAACTCTCCGACCAATGACACGGGAGCCGGATCGTCGGGATCAAGGGACTTGCGATAGCAAAACGCGTTCCGGGCGCCGCTGTATTCTATTTCGGCATTGCGTGAAATACCCGAAACATGGCTGGGTAACGCCGTGGTCTCGCCATTGTCCAGACGGATGGCGCTCCAGGTCAACTGGTGCTGGAAAGGGTAAGTGAACGGTTGACGTGGCCAAATACAGCTTCTGTCCCGGTAGGTGGTGCCGGCGATCTGGTTGGCCAGGAACACTTCCGTCAATTCATCAATGCTGGAATAGTCGTCCAGACGGGTGAGTTTGGCGCGCGTATAAGCGGTATTTCGTGGCGGTACCTGGAAGTCCAGTTCCATCCCATCGGTAAACATGGCGTCGTATACCAGATTGGCGAGGGACTTCTGGACGGCCTTGTCCTTAACGGATTCCAATCGGGTGAGCCTGGCGTCCTTCTTTTCCAGCATCGCATCCGTCAGCGCCTGAATGTCCGGGGATTCGTCACTGGGGATCAGCAGGAAAGTGAAAATGGCGGCTACTGTTGAAATAGAAAGTACGATGAGGGCTTTCTTCATGATGGGATCGGGACTCCTGTCAAACCGGCTCCTGTGTACTGTTCCGTCCCCCCTGGTCGATGCCCGTGAACCACGGAAGATGGAGGAACGGGAAGCGCATGGCGCGGCATTGTCGCATAAACGGGAAGCGGACGCAGGCCAGCTGAAGTGAAGTTCGGTCAGGCGGGGGAGAGTACGCCGCCGCAAGCACGCGGCCGTCGGCGGCGGTTTTTTGGCGGCAGGCCTTAACCTCGGGCAAACACTTCCTTGCCCATTAGTACATCCAACCTGTGGACATGGGCGGGGTAGGCGAGTATCGCATTCATCCGCTCGACATCCCGAAAGATATCGCCGCCGCCCCCTTCCACGTGCGCCCGCCGACCGGCCAGATCCGGAAACACCTCGAAGATGCCGAATGTGGTTTTCGAATATCGTACCGCGTACCAGGGGCCGGTGGCGGGCTCCTCCCGCACACAGCCGAGAATATCTTCAAGCATGCGGATAACCTGATCTTCCTTGCCGGGTAGGGCCTCGATGTGAATATAGAAGGCCTTCGGCCCTTCCTCGCCATCCTGCCCCGAAACACGGACACCACGATGAGGGTGTTCACCATGCGACTGCGCGGTTTCGGGGGTGGGTCCAGGTGCGGTAGGGGTTGTAGTGGGGACTGATCTTGTTTCGTCTGTCATCATTCACCTCCATTGCGGAGGCTTCACGATAGAACGGTGCGGTTCCCCGATGATGCCTGAACCTCGCGCTCTTTTGCCTGATTGTCCATTTCGCTTTACGTGGTCGAAGCCGGTGGGCAAGAATAAATCATGTCTGATGCTCTGCGTGACGCGGTCCTGCGTTATACCCAAAAGTACGCCGCTACGGATGGTGTCGCCGCCACTCCGGTGCCTGGCTTGTTCCTGGTGTGTGGTACCTCGCCTGGTGAACTGGAACACGCTATCGCCAGCCCGCTGGTGTGTTTGGTGCTGCAAGGGCGTAAACGAGTCACCATCGGCGACAGGGATTTCACCTTCGCCGCCGGCGACTCGATGATCGTTACCGCCAATGTGCCAACCGTGAGCCGGATTAGTGAGGCGGCCATCACCGCCCCGTATCTGGCGATCGCCCTGGACCTGGACCCGGCGGTGATTACCGATCTGGATGTGGCCATGAGCACGGAAAGTTCGTCCCAGGAGCTTGTGGGTATGAACATCGACGAAGAATTCGGGGATGCGCTGTTCCGACTGATACGGCTATTGGAGCGGCCACGGTCGCTGGCCGTTCTGCACAAGCAACTGATCAGAGAGATACATTACTGGTTGCTGCTTGGTGGCCAGGGGCGGGCGATCCGCCGCCTGGGTTTGCCGGACAGCCAGGTGCGGCGCATTGCCCGTGCCGTGGCCATACTGCGGAGGGAGTATACGCGGCCGTTGCCGGTTGAACGCCTGGCGGCGGCGGCGGGTATGAGCCGGTCTGCTTTCCATAAGCATTTTCGCACGGTCACCTCGCTGTCACCGTTGCAGTTCCAGAAGCAGTTGCGACTGATCGAAGCCCGGCGATTGATGTTATCGAAGGGAAAGACCTCGAGCAGGGTGGCATTCGAGGTCGGCTACGCCAGTGTGTCTCAATTTACCCGGGAGTACGCGCGCATGTACGGGCGTCCGCCGGTCCGGGACCGTAACACCTCGGTAACCTAGGCTGATAAGCACCGGTGTTCACCCCATCGGCACGGCGTTTGTGGCGGCAACGGGATCCGATTAGGATGAAAATCCAAGCCTTCCACGGCCACGCTCAGAGTGCAGTATGGATACTCACACTCATACACCGAGAATCCTGGCGTCTCCGGGCACGAGTCCAGTCTTGGGCCGGGTGTATTGGGCGCCGGTCAAGTCGCTGTGGTATCTGGCGCATGTGTCGATAGCGATTGTCGCCGGTTATCTGACGTTTTCGCTGTCGTCTTTCCTTGTCTTTATCGGCTCCACGGCGATCACCTTGTGCCTTGGGCATTCCTTGGGGATGCACCGCCGGCTGATCCATAACGCCTATGAATGTCCGCTCTGGTTGGAATACATCTTCGTGCATTTAGGCGTACTGGTTGGCATGGCCGGCCCGCTGGGGATGATGCATCAGCATGATCTGCGTGATTGGGCGCAACGACAGACGGACTGCCACCCTTATCTACGGCATGGACCAGGGTTCTGGAAAGATGGCTGGTGGCAACTCCATTGCGATCTGGTGCTGGAACAGCCGCCGGAGTTCCGGGCGGAGCCGCGCGTTGCTGGTGACCGGGTCCTCATCTTCATGGAACGCACCTGGATGTGGCAGCAGCTTCCCTGGGCGGTATTGCTGTTCTGGCTGGGGGGATTGCCCTGGGTGGTCTGGGGGATCTCCGCGCGGATCGCCGTTTCGGTGACCGGGCATTGGTTGGTTGGGTATTTCGCCCATAACCGTGGAGAGCGGGACTGGCACGTTGATGGGGCGGCGGTTCAGGGATTCAACATTCCCGCCGCGGCTTATCTGACCATGGGCGAGAGCTGGCACAACAATCATCATGCTTATCCCGGCTCGGCATTGCTGGGCTTGCATGAGAATCAACCGGACCCGGGGTGGTGGGTGTTGACGCGCCTGCATGATCTCGGGCTGGTGTGGTCGATCCGGTTGCCGGAGAACCTGCCTCAACGGTCGGAGCTCAAGGCGTTGCCGGGGGCTGAGGGCAAGGAAACATCCCACCGGACGTTCAGGGGGGGGCGTTGGTCGCCCTGATGCCTGAGAGGCCGGATGCGTTGAAACGGCGTGGCGCGCGCCGGGCAGGAGTGGCAGCCATGAAAGTAGTGGTCAATATCGATGTGCCGGAACTCGGTCGGGCGATCGAGTTTTACTGCGCGGCTCTGGGACTCAGGCACAGCCGTACCCTGGATAACGACGTGGCGGAACTGACCGGGGCATCCTCGGTGATCTATCTTTTGCAAAAGCCTTCCGGCTCAAAGGCGGCGGAGACATTGCTGGAGCCGCGCTGTTATGCCAGACACTGGACGCCGGTCCACATCGACTTCGTGGTCGATGATATTGAGCAGGCCGCCGGCCGGGCCCTTCGCGCCGGGGCGGTTCGCGAAAGTGAAGGTACTGAATGGCGGGCCTCGAAGTGCATTACGTTCTCGGATCCCTTCGGGCACGGGTTCTGTCTCATTGAATTCGCCGGAGAGACATACAGCGATACCGCCGCTCCGGACTAGGTCGAGTCGGCCTCGCCGCCGCCGTTGGCGCCCCGGCGTTGGGCCAACTGGTTGCGAGCGAAGGACAACACTTCCCTGAGTACCGGTTCCGGGGCTTCCTTGGCGATGGCAACCAGAGCCTCGCGCATCTGACTTTCCGTTTCCACCGAAGGAAACAGAAAGAACTCCTGTAACTCCACGCCCAGTACCTCGGCCATCGTCACCAGAGTGTCGAGGGAAGGAAAGTATTTGCCTGTTTCCAGCCGCGAGATGTGGCGGCCATCCACACCAACCCCTTCCGCGAGATCATTCTGGGTCAGATGCCGGGCTCGGCGTAACGTGCTGATGCGCTGGCCGATGAGTTGTTTGGGGTTCTTCATGGTTGCTCCTCTCCTGCCGGGCAGTTCAGCAGATAGCGGAGCCTTCAAGAACGACGTTATATGGTGTTTATTGTAATTTTTATGATGTTGAATGTCCTATTTATCCATGTAGAATGTAGATAAATGAAAAAATATAGGCATATAGCGCCTATTTGGGTGCTTTTTGAAGGCTGTTCCCGTGCGCCGGTTACCCGCCCTCGGCTGACGCTTGGTGGACCTGCCGGTCAGAGCGACCGGGACACGGGGGGATAGGGCATGTTGAAATGGAAATGGCCGTGAGTAATGGTGGGATGGCATTGGCGGCGTTCTTGATCGGCGTCGTGTTGGTGGTATCGGGCTATATTCTGCTCTGGAGCATGGAATGGCTGGAGGACCTTTACCTGATACGTCGGGAAAGCCGCTCTCAAACGCCATTGGCGGGAAGGGACGACGCACCAACTGTCCCGCCGGAAGACACCGCCGTGGTTGAGGGCGGGAGCGAAGTCGCGGATAAAGCGGAAAGCAAGGTCACCGATGGATGACATGAATCAGAGAGCCTTTCATGGGCTGTGGGAACGGACACTAGCAGCTTCCTCCATGTGGAACTGAGAGGCTGGTTTTATTTTCATGACCCAATTGGAAAGGTGACGTTATGGGCCTGTGGTGGCGTCCAGGCAAGGTGGTACTCCGGGAAAGCCGTGATCAGAGCGGCTACCGCTATCTTGCCGCTGAATTTCAGGACAACGGCGACCTGGTCTTCGTGGGACAGGATCTGGGAGCCGGGGTGAATGAGGCCTTCGGTTGCCTGGAATACGAATGGCTGTGGACCATAAAAGCTGTGGACGTGCCCAAGCTGAGGGCGGCGCTGCAAAGCCGGCGCCCGGTTCTGGCGGCGCTCAAGCGGCGTTTCAGTGGCGAGGAGGCGATGCGTCTGTACGCGTTTCTCAGTGCCAGTGGTGTGCCGTTTGAAACCTATAGCCGGATCGGCGACTGAGGCCCAGGCCGCGCTGGTATCGCGATCCTCTTTCAATAATCCTTGGACCGGAACGCGCTGGCGGCTCGATAACCGCCGGGGGAATGGCCGGTGGCGCGTTTGAAGGCGCGGCTGAAAGCGGCTTGGGAACCGTATCCGAGTCGCTGCGCGACATCCTCCACCGGCAGACGTTCACGAGCCAGCCACTGACTGGCAAGGCGCATACGCAGTTCGGTGACGTAGCGCAGCGGCGTGATGCCGGTCACCGCAAGGAAGCGTTCGGCGAACACCGAGCGGGATACGCCCATCTCCCGCGCCATGGATTCCACCGTCCAATGCCGGCCAGGTTCCCGATGCAGTGCGGCGATCACTCCGCCCAGGCGTGGGTCGCGCAATGCTTCCACCCAGCCGCTGGCATCTCCGCAGCCGCATTCCACCCAGCTTCGTATGATGGCGGCGGCGACCACTTCCGCCAGCCGGGTGAGGATGCTGGCGAAGCCCGCCCGCTGCCCGCAGACCTCCTGTTCCATGGCTTCCAGAATGGGGAGCAATTCCGACTGCCGGTCCGCTTGAGGGTCCACCCGCATGACCGCTGGCATCAGTGATACCAGGGGATGCAGGGAACCCAAATCCAGCTCCATGCAGCCACTGAAGATCAAGGTGTCCTGGCTGCGGCAGGTGTCCGGGTCGCAGGACTGCACGTCATTGACGGCATCGCAGAGGGCAGCGGCGTCAAAGCCGGTGATATGGCGGCACGGCAGCGCCGGTTCGGAGAGCAGGGCGTGGGGGGCATCGCGGGGCATCAACACCGCGGCGCCGTGGTTCAATTCATTCAAAACACCGTCTTCGCCACGCAAATAGGCTTGCCCCCGCGCCACGAAGTGGAAATGGGCCCGGGGCGTGCCACCCTCGCCAAAGCGCACGCCGAACGGTGGCGTCAGCCTCAAACGATGGTAGCGCAGGCCTCGCAGTCGCATTCCCGCTAGCAATTCGCTGATCAGATCAGCGTTGGAGGAACGGGACAGATCAGATTGAGGTTCGGACGATTGATCAAGCATGAGCGACTATATGGCATGGATCGTCTGGTTTGTCCACTCTATTCTGGCCCCCTTCGTGATGCCATCTGAGAAAGAAGGGAGACCCATGAACAAGTCTGATACTGCGCGGGAGAACACGAGCGCTCCGGTGACCGCCGCCTGGGGAGCGGTGATTTCCCTGACCCTGGGAGTGTTCGGGCTGGTCACCGCCGAATTCCTGCCCGCCAGTCTGCTGACGCCGATGGCGGCGGACCTGGCGGTCAGTGAAGGTCTGGCGGGCCAGGCGGTGTCCATCACCGCGGTGCTGGCGATGATAACCGGTCTGTTTATCGCTTCGGTCACCCGGCGGATTGATCGGCGCCATGTGTTGGTCGGCTTTTCCGTGCTGCTGGTGGTGTCGAATCTGCTGGTGGCCTATGCGCCTAATCTGATTGTGCTGCTACTGGGACGGGTGTTTCTTGGTATCGGTATCGGTGGCTTCTGGGCCATGTCCGCGGCCACGGTAATGCGGCTGGTGCCGGAAGTGCTGGTGCCACGGGCGTTGTCGCTGTTGTTCAGCGGCGTGTCGGCGGCTACGGTGTTCGCGGCGCCACTGGGCAGCTATCTGGGTGATCAGATCGGCTGGCGGAATGTGTTTCTGCTGGCCTCCTTGCTGGGGATCCTGGCGTTGCTGGTGCAGCTCGCCACCCTGCCACGCATGGCGCCCAATGGTCACACCCGTCTGCGTACCATGTTCGAGGTGATGATGCGGCCGCGCATGGGGTTCGGCATGTTGGCCTCCTTGTTGGTGTTCACCGGCCACTTTGCCTTGTTTACCTACGTCCGCCCCTTCCTGGAAAACGTCACCGGGGTGGCGGTGTCCGGCATTTCAGCCATTTTGCTCGGTTTCGGCGTGGCCAATTTCATTGGGACTTTCCTGGGCGGCGCGCTGGTGGAACGTAACATGCGACTGACACTGGCGGTGATGCCGCTGGTGATGGGCGTGGCCGGTCTGAGTCTGGCCATGCTCACCGGTACGCCAGTGAGCGATGCCATTCTGGTGGCGTTGTGGGGCATGGCTTTCGGTGCCGTCCCGGTGGCCTGGTCCACCTGGATCACCCGTACCGTGCCTGACGAGGCGGAAAGCGGTGGTGGGCTGATGGTGGTGGCGATTCAGTTCGCCATCGCATTGGGGGCCGCCGCCGGCGGCGCGGTGTTCAACGTCAGTGGCGCCACTGGTGTGTTCGCCATAAGTGGTCTGGTATTGATCTTCGCCGGGCTGCTGGTGTCCGTGGGGCTGCGTACTGAACCGTTGCCGGCGAAAGCCTGATTCCCGGAGTCAGCGGCGGGCCGGCCGGGATGACAGGGGCGGCCCGCCGGATGTGATAATTGCAGAGGATGCCCCGCCTTGTGATCATTTCCTGACCCGGACACGAGTGTTTCTGAATCAACAGGGCCTGGCACCGGAGCTTGTGGTGCCCTGGCTGAATGAACACGGCGGCTATTGTGTTTGTGAAGTGCCGGGCAATGTCCACGATGAGGTGGGCGACCTCATCGGCTGGCACTTGGGCGAGGAGTACTGAGGGTAAGGCGGAGTGCACGGATGATCGTGTTAGACTCCCGCCATTATCAGTCTGTCAGCCGGAATTCCCTGTTCTAATGAGCGCATCTGCTTCCCGACGTGAAACCCGTTATCTGCAAGGCCCGGCGGGGCGTCTTCGCCTGACGCTTGATCATCCCGATGAGCTGCCCCGTGGTGTGGTGCTGGTGGGCCATCCGCAGCCGTTGCTGGGCGGTTCCCCCCGCCATCCGGTGCCGCATGCCCTGGCGAGGGTTCTGCGCGACGCCGGCTGGCTGGTGGTAAGACCGAGTTTTCGTGGTGTTGATGACTCGGAAGGGGAGCACGGTGCCGGTGAAGGGGAAGAGCAGGATACCCTCTTGATGATCACGGCCTTGCGTGAGGAGTATCCGCGGCTTCCCTTGGCGCTGGTGGGCTTTTCCTTCGGCGCCTATGTGTTTGCGCGGGCCGCCACCAGACTGGAGCCCCGGCAGCCGGTGGATGGGCTGGTGTTGATGGGATTGCCGGTGGGACAGGTCCCGGATGGCCGCTATTACCAGCCGCAGCCCATCCCCGATAATGCACTTTTGCTGCATGGCGAAAACGACGAACGGGCGCCGTTGACGGACCTGCTGCAATGGGTCCGCCCGCAACAACGGCCGGTGGTGGTGTTCGCCGGTACCGACCATTTCTTCAAGGGCTGTCTGCCTCGCGCCGCCGCCATGGTGGTCGAACACCTTGCCGCGATTGCCGTCCGCTGATCCCGCCGATCCATCAAGGAACGTAAAAAGTAGCCGAAACGGCATACGGGTACACTCAGGATGGTCGCGGTCACGAGCATACTGGTGAACCCGCTTGCCCGGCGCTGACAGGGTTGCATGTCATGCTCCATTGTTGTGATGGTGGTGGTAAGGGCGAACCGGCGATGACCAACCGGAGGAAGAGGTAAAACCGGACTATGATTGATGAGGCAGTAAGAGAAGAAATCATGCGCCGCATTCGCGACGCGGAGCAGGAGCACGGGGTCCGTGTGCTTTATGCCGTGGAATCCGGCAGCCGGGCCTGGGGGGTTGCCTCCCCGAACAGTGACTATGATGTGCGCTTTATCTATGTGCACCCCCACGACTGGTATCTCAGTGTGGATCTGGAAGACAAGCGCGATGTCATCGAGTACGAAATCGTCGACGACATCGACATCAATGGCTGGGATCTGCGTAAGGCATTGAAACTGTTCTGGAAGTCCAACCCGTCCTTTGTCGAGTGGATGCAGTCCCCCATTGTCTATGTGGACGATCGTACCTTCTCCGAAGGCGTCCGCTCGCTGATGCCGGGTATATACTCGGTGGCGAAGGGCGTGCACCACTACCACAGCATGGCCAAGACCAACTATAAGGGATACCTGAAAGCCCAGTTGGTGCCGTTGAAAAAGTACTTTTACGTGCTCAGGCCGCTGCTTGCGATCCGCTGGCTTGAGACCCATGGCGAGCCCGCCCCCATCGAGTTCGAGCGCCTGCGTGAAACTCTCACGGACGCGCCGGGGGTAAACGATGAGATCAGCAAGCTGTTGGAACGCAAGAAGCGCAGTCAGGAAAAGGAATTCGTGCCGGTGATCCCGACCTTGAACCGGTTTATCGAGAAGGAGCTCTCGCGCCTGGCCAGTTATCAGGAAGACCCCGCCGAACGAACCGAGGACCTGACCGCCTTGAGCCGGTTTTTCCGCTCCTTCCTGAAGTAGCGGATCCACTAAGGAACCATGGGATGACATCAAGGGGCGGAATCTGATGGACAACAGTTGGAGGCTGGGTGATGCCCAGGCGCTGGCGGATCACTATCCCTACACTTTCTACAAGCCGTCGCCGGAAGCCATTGCCCGGCTTCGCATCGGCGATCTGGCCAAGCTGATTTTCGAGTTCGACAGTGACGACCCTCAGGCGCCAGGGGCGGAGCGGATGTGGGTGTTGATCACCGACATCCATGATAATCATCGTTTCAGCGGGAGCCTGGAGAATATCCCTCTCTATATAAAAGACCTGCGAGCCCATGATCCGGTGCGGTTCGAGGCTCGTCACATCATGGGGGTGCAGATTCCTGATCCTGTTTCCAGCCTTGCCGACAAATATCTGCCACGCTGTTTCGTCACCAGAAAAGTGTTGAGCGATGGTGAACCGGTGGGCTTGCTCTACCGGGAGACGCCGGAATCCGAGGATGACAGCGGTTGGCGCATTCTTGCCGGCAACGAGGATCCTGCCTATCTGGATGATCCGGATAATACCGCCTACGTATCCCTAGGCGCGGTGCTGACCGAGGACGACAGCATTATCGGGCTGCTCGACCGGGAAGTGGGTGCGGAATTCGTGCGGGACGGCAACGGCGCCTTTATTGAGCAATCCGAGCCTCCGGTGTCGACGGCGTGAGCTCATTGGTGGCCCGCTATTGTTTGGGAGAAGGGGAGCCGCCCCGCTATCTCGCCGCCATGCACACGGAGGTGTCGTCGGGGGAACTGGTTTTCGCTGGCGGCGGTGAGCCGCGTCATACTCTGAAGTTCTCTGATCAATCCGCATTGTACCGCCATCTACGGCAACTGTTGGCGAGCCGCCTGCCTGTGGCCGCCGGCGGTATGATGCCGGGACCAGTGGATGAGGTTGCGGCCTTGATCGCCGTGGGCTGCTTGGAAGGCCCTTATGTGGAGCTCGCCTGGTCAGGGCCGGGCCAATGGATTCTCCGAGAGCACATCGAAGGCGCTGAGGTCTGGCGCAAGGTTGCGGATTCCGCGGACTGGGTTAATGTGAAACTCCCGTTGAATTGAGAACGCGGAGGGCCGAAGTTCCCGCGAGGAGTAGAGCAATGACGATTCTGGTGGTGGGTGCCAATGGGCAGATCGGACGGCAATTCTGCCAATTGGCGCAAGATGCGGCGGTCCCGTTCCGGGCCATGGTGCGAAGTACGGAACAGCAAGCCTGGTTCCGGGAACGGGGCATGGATACCGTGCTGGCGGATCTGGAAGGGGATCTTGACCATGCCTTCGACGGCTGTGATCAGGTGTTGTTCACCGCCGGCTCCGGGCCGCATACCGGGGCGGACAAGACACTGCTGATCGACCTGCACGGCGCCATGCGCGTGGCCGATCTGGCCAAAAGCAAGGGGCTGTCCCGCTATATCATGGTGAGCGCCCTGCGCGCCGACGATCCGCTGCGGGCGCCGGAGAAGTTACGGCCCTACATGGCGGCGAAAAAAGCGGCGGACGATTACCTGAAGAACCGGGACGTGCCCTACGTTATTCTCAAGCCGGGCCGTCTCACCGACGACGCGGCCACCGGCAGGGTGGCGACCAGCGTGGAGGAGGCCGGCGACAACGTGGTGTCCCGCGCCAATGTGGCGGTGGCCTTGCTGTATCTGGTACGGACCCGGTCTCTGGTGAACCGGGAATTTGGTCTGCTGGACGGGACAAAGACGCCGGAGGAAGCGCTGGTGTAAGGCGCGACCGGGGGACTGAAACATGGTGCCACTGCAGGATCTGATTATTTTCGCCGGTGCGGCGTTGCTGATGGTGCTGACACCGGGCCCCAACATGATCTATCTGATCTCCCGCTCGATTTGTCAGGGGCGGCGGGCTGGTGTGATTTCCCTGCTTGGCGTGATTGCTGGTTTTCTGGTGCATATGCTGGCGGCGGCGCTGGGGCTGACCGCCCTGTTCCTGGCGGTGCCGTTGGCTTATGAACTGTTGAGGTGGGCCGGTGCCGCGTATTTGCTGTGGCTGGCCTGGCAGGCGGTGAGGCCGGGTGCCCGTTCGCCGTTCGAGCCCCGTGATCTGCCGGCGGATTCCGATGGCAGGCTGTTCCTCATGGGGTTTCTGACCAATGTGTTGAACCCGAAAATAGCGGTCTTCTATTTGTCCATTTTCCCTCAGTTCATAGCCGTGGCGCACGGCTCGGTGTTCCTGCAAAGTATCACGCTGGGGCTGACGCAGATTCTGGTCAGTTTTTCCGTCAACCTTGCCATCGCGCTGTCCGCCGCTGGTATTTCCGGCTGGTTCGCCCGTAACCCGCTGTGGCTGGCGTTGCAGCGCTATCTGATGGGCGGCGTGCTGGCGGGTCTGGCGATCCGGCTGTCACTGGAAGAACGTAAATAACGGGAAGGCAAGGAGGACGCCATGATTCTGTACGATGACCCGATATCCGGCAACGGTTACAAGATCCGTTTGCTGCTGGCGTTACTGGGGATTCCCTACCAATACGTGCCCGTGGACATCCTGCGCGGCGAATCCCGTACTCCGGAGTTCCTGGCGAGGAACCCCAACGGGCGCATTCCAGTATTGCAATTGGATGACGGCACTTTCCTGCCGGAGTCCAACGCGGCACTGTTTTATCTTTCGCAGGGTACCGATTACTGGCCCGGGGATAAGGTGGAGCAGGCGCAAGTGATGCAATGGCTGTTCTTCGAGCAGTACAGCCATGAACCGAACATCGCCACCGCCCGCTTCTGGCTGGCGATCAAGGGGCTTGATGAGACGCCGTTCAATCGCCAACTGCTGGAACAGAAACACAAGGCCGGTAATGAGGCGTTGGCGGTGATGGACCGGCACTTGAGCACGCGCACCTTCATGGTTGGTGAACGCTATTCAATTGCCGACATCGCTCTCTATGCCTACACGCACGAGGCTCATGAAGGTGGCTTCGATCTGTCCCTGTATCCGCAAGTTCAGGCCTGGCTGGATCGGGTAAGCGGGCAACCGGGACACGTGACCATCGAGCAGGTTTCAAAGGCGTAGGGCGGGGTATGCCGATTCGATGATGTGGCTTTAATGTCGAAACGGCGAGGATCAACTCGACAACCATAAAACGGGGTCACCACCGAGGGCCTGCCATGAGCGTATTGATTCTCTTCCTGCTGTGCATTGGCGCGGGCATCATCGCCGGCGTCTTCTTCGCGTTCTCTTCCTTCATCATGAAAGCGCTGGCCGGGCAACCACCGGAGCACGGCGCCGATGCCATGCGGCGTATCAATGTCACCGTGCTCAATCCCGGGTTTCTGGGGATCTTCATGGGCTCGGCAATCCTCTCCGTTGCCGCCATCGTGGCGGCCTTCGTGCCCTGGCACGCCGGGCGGTCGCTGTGGATGATCGCCGCCGGGGTCTGTTATCTGCTGGGTACGTTTCTGGTCACCATGTTGTTCAACGTCCCCCGCAATGAGCGCCTGGCGCGAATGACGGATGGTTCGCAGGAGGCCCACCGTTACTGGGCTCTGTACTTGCGTGAGTGGACGTTCTGGAACCATGTGCGGGCTCTGGCGGCGGCTTTGTCGGCCGCCACCGCGGCGATGGCGCTGTGGTTGATGCCCTGACCCTTGGGCGCGAGCCTCAGGCTTCGGGTAGAACCCGGATGTCCTCCACCCGATCCGGATAGAACGCCAGGTATTCCTTGATTTGCGCTACCGCGGGGAAAGGCTTCGGATAACTCCACACGGCGTTCTCTCCTTGCTCTCCGGGCAGACTGAAGTAGCTCGCCTCGCCTTTGTACGGACAGTAGGTTTTCAGTGGTGTCGGCGTCAGCAACGACAGGTCGGTATCGGCGCGGGGAATGTAATACACATCCGGCAGGTCGGCCTCGCTCACCGTCAGTGTCGCGCGGCTGTCGGCGACGATGGCTCCGTCGGCGATCACCACCACGCGCCCTGGTGTGGGATGGATGTCAATCGGATGATCGGGGCCGGGTTGTTTGATCGGGCGGTCGTTCATGAGCATGACTCCCGCAAGACGAACGGGTTAATGGGTGGTTTTGACTGCCCTGCCGCGAGGTGCGCCGCTGACGGGCTCGCGCGCCAGAATGCCTTCCGCGTCCAGGGAGGCGATGGCCACCCGGTTGTCGGCGGGGATGTCGCCACTCAACTGCAGGGCCAGGTAGCGCATGGCGCAGACACGCAGGAAGGACGTGAAATTTCCGAGATCATGGCCGGCGTCGATGGACTCATGATAGAGCCGGGTGATCATCTGCGGCAGGTTCATGCCGTCCCGTTCCGCTACCTCCTCAAGCACGCGCCAGAAGGCGTTTTCAATGCGCACACTGGTGACCATGCCGTCGATGCGGAGGGAATGGGTACGGCTGACCCAGAGTTGCGGGTCGGCGTTGATGAACAGCTTGCACATGATGAGGTCCTTCGGGTGGCCCCGAACCCGTGGCCGGGGCACCCGCACTGGCCCGGTTATTGGTCGAGCAGCTTGAAGAACTGGGCCAGCCAGGCCGGGTGGGCCGGCCAGGCCGGTGCTGTTACCAGATTACCATCGGTTACCGCATCGTCAACGTCGATGCCGGCATAGGTACCTCCGGCCAATTCCACCTCCGGCTGACAAGCCGGGTAGGCGGAGCAGGTGCGGCCTTCCAGCACCCCGGCGGCGGCGAGTAATTGCGCGCCATGGCAGATGGCGGCCACCGGCTTGTCGGTGTCAAAAAAGTGCCGTACCAGATTTTGCACTTCGGTGTTCAGGCGCAGGTATTCCGGCGCCCGGCCACCGGGCACCACAAGCGCGTCGTAACGGGCGGGATCGACACCGTCGAAGTCGGCGTTCAGGGCAAAACGGTGCCCCGGCTTCTCGGTGTAGGTCTGATCCCCTTCGAAATCGTGGATGGCGGTGGCCACGGTATCGCCCGCCTTCTTGTCCGGGCACACCGCATGGACGGTATGTCCGACAGCTTGCAGCGCCTGGAACGGCACCATGGTTTCGTAGTCCTCGGTGAAGTCACCGGTAATCATCAGAATCGTCTTGGCGCCCATGTCGGCCTCCCGCTGTTGTTGGTATGGACTGGGGAAAAGTTAGCAGGGGCCGATGGCTGAGAGGTATTACACCGTTACTACGTGGGGCTGGCGCTGTTCGAGAAGCTGTTGCAACTGCCGGTGAAAGCGCGGGGCGCTGTATTCGAAGGTACCGAACGTCAGCGCTTCATTGGCGCCGCTGGCGAGCCCGCTCTGGATCGACTCCGCCAGATCGTAGTCTTCCGCCAGGGTGCGGCGGTACAAATCCACGTTGGCCTGCCAGTAGCTCCGTGCTTTTTCGCTGTCCGGGGCTTGTGGCAGAAGCGTGGTCTCATGGACCCGGGTGAGGCCGGGAGCCAGGGGTTCGAGGGTACTGAACTGGGTGTGGTCCGGTTGCACCAGGAAGGTGGTGTTGGGAAAGAAATAGTAGATGATGTTGCCGTAGTCCCGTGGCTGGAACCGGTCGCGAGGTGGCGGCGAGGCTGGATCGAAATTGGCCTTGAGCAGGTACAGACGGCGGTTCAGATCGAACTCGTCGACGATCTGAAGGTTGTCGGTGAACATGTGGGCGATGGTGTTGCGGTGGGCAATTTTGAAGTGATACGCCTCGAAGGCGCCGTCCACCAGCAATTTCCAGTTTGCCTTCACCAGGTAGGAACGGGAGGCGAAGCCCTGGGGCTGTGCCAGGTCCTGGGTCTCCAGCTCCGTCATTAAGGGATCGAGGTGTGTGTCGATATCCTGATCGGCCTGATCCGGATCCAGAATCAGCCAGATCATGCCGGCGCGTTCGCTCACCGCCAGCCGGCGCAGGCCCGAGCGTGATCGGTCCAGGCAGGGAAAACCGAAATCCTGCGGCAGCCCCTTGAGGTCGCCGTCCGGTTTGTAGGTCCAGGCGTGATAAGGGCAAACGAAAGCCCGCGCACCATGACCGCGCCCGGCGGGCACCACGCGCGCGCCACGATGACGGCAAACGTTGAGGAAGGCTCGCACCGTACCGTCGGGTTGGCGTACCAGCAACAACGGGGTGTCATAGCAATCCAGGGACAACCAGTCACCAGCCGCCGCCAGCTCGGATGCGGCTGCCACTGGAATCGGGCGGCGAAGAAACAGGTCTCTCTCCTGTTCGAAATGGGGCTCGGACAGATAGCGGGAAACCGGGACCGAACTGGCCTGCTCATTGCCTTCGGGACGCTCTCCGGTCAGGGCGGCGAGCGCGCGGTCATACAGGTCGCACCGGGCACTTTGTTTCATGATTGTTCTTTTGATGAATTTTTCGGTAACAATTTGACTGAGAATGCCGTAGCCCTCCCGCGGAGTCAATCATTCCCATGAACCCCGTCACAGCCAGGCCATGAGTACCCGGGGATACTTGAAGCGGGCTGGCAAATTGATGGGGAGTCGGCCCGTTGTCTACGAATAGACTCCAAGGAAGTCCATACACGACTATCTATACATAACTATCTATACACAAAAAGGAGTGCTTCGATATGGATATTGAAGAAGCCCGGCGGGTTGTCTCAGCCCTGGCCAATGGTGTGCATCCGGTAACCGGTGAAGTTCTGCCGGAAGAGCATTTGTACAATGAACCTGCCGTTATTCGTTCCCTGTTTACGCTGCTGAAAGCTGTGCGGATGCCCAAGCGGGCGCCGCTGAGTCTGGAGGATCGGCAAAAGGAGAACATTAAACTCGGCCGCCCCAGAAATGCCGGGCTGCCGTGGACAGAGACGTTGCGGCAAGAGCTGGCGAGTCAGTTTGGTGATGGCGCGAGCATCGCGGATCTGACCGGCCGATTCGAGCGCACCCGAGGCGCCATTTTGTCCGAATTGCTCCGCCAAGGGCTGATTGAATCGGATCAGCGGCAAGCGGAGATGGAGGCCCGCTAGCGCCAGCGGAGGTGTCTGCTTCCGCGTTTGGGTATACAGTGCGAAAATCGCATTGGCCACGGCCATTTGTCTCTTTCGGAGGACAGCGAATGGCCGTGGCAAAACGGGGAGAGCGGAGATGAAATACACTCGACTGGGCCGTACCGGTCTGAAGGTTTCCCGCCTTTGCCTGGGGTGCATGACCTACGGCATCCCTGACCGTGGCAAACACGCCTGGACGCTGAATGAAGAGCAAAGCCGTCCGCTGATCCGCCAGGCCCTGGAAGCGGGGATCAATTTTCTCGATACCGCCAATGCCTATTCCGACGGCACCTCGGAGGAAATCGTAGGCCGCGCCATTCGTGACTTCGCCCGCCGTGACGAGATCGTGCTGGCCACCAAGGTATTTATGCCGATGTCCGGCGATGCCAATGGCGGCGGCTTGTCCCGTAAGGCGATCATGCGGGAAATCGACAACAGCCTGAGACGCCTGGGTACCGATTATGTGGATTTGTATCAGATCCATCGCTGGGATTATCACACCCCCATCGAGGAAACCCTGGAAGCGCTGCACGATGTGGTGAAAGCCGGCAAGGCTCGCTATATCGGCGCGTCGTCCATGTACGTCTGGCAGTTCGCCAAGGCGGTGTTTACCTCGCGTCAGAACGGCTGGACTGAGTTCGTCAGCATGCAGAACCATTTAAACCTTCTGTACCGGGAGGAAGAGCGGGAGATGCTGCCGTTCTGCGCCGATCAGGGCATCGGTGTGCTGCCGTGGAGCCCGCTGGCACGAGGGCGTTTGGCGCGGGAGCCGGATCAGGACAGCGATCGGCAGCGTACCGACGAATTTGGCAAGGGGCTGTACGTGCAAATGGCGGAAGCGGACCGTCGCGTGATCGAGGCAGTGGGCGAGGTGGCCATCGCCCGCGGCGTACCGCGTGCGCAGGTGGCGTTGGCCTGGCTGCTGCATCAGTCTCCGGTGACCGCGCCGATTGTCGGTGCCAGTAAACCGGCGCAACTGGACGATGCGATCAATGCCTTGTCCCTGGAGCTGTCCGGGGAAGAGATCGCCGCCTTGGAGCAGGCGTACATTCCTCATGATGTGGTGGGATTCAGCTGAGCCTCCGGTAGAAAGGGCTGATCCTTGCCCGTTCATTAAGGAAGGAGGAAAAATGAGATTGGAGAGTCCGATTCTGGATGCCGGAAGGGAAGCCACGCCGGAGGCCATCGAAGAGGTGGTGCGCCGGCTACCGGAAAGCGACGACCCTTTGTCATTGTAAGCGTGGATAGTTTGTCCTACATCCAGGCGGTATGGGCCGAGTCCGGATTTCTGGTGGAGCATCAGGAGGGAGACCTGAGCCGGCACTACCTTTCCGAACGTGATGATCTGAGCGTGTTCGAGTTGATCGATTTGCTCAAAGCCTATGCGCGAAAGGACCCGGATTGGGCGCGCGGCGTCGCCTTCGAGCACATGGTGTTGCCGGAGCCGACGCCGCGGCAGGGCTTCCTGGCGCGGATATTCAGCCGGCTGTTTGGGCGTTCCCATTGAGTCATGGCCACAGACTGACGATCAGCATCAGCAGTAGAAGCAGCAGGTAGGCCCGGGCGTGCAGCCGGTCATTAATCACCGGGATACAGTGTTTCGCGAACAGCATTCCAGCGACGCCGGCGATCACCAGAACACCGAAAATCCTGGTGTTAACGTATCCCAGATATTCCGCGCCAAGCGACTGGTCTTGTCCGAGCCAGGCGTACATCACCGTGCCAACGATAGCCACTGGCATCGATAACGGGTTGGCGGCGCTGACGCAGTACTTCATGTCATAGCCATGCCGGCGTAGCAGTGGAACGGTCATGACACTGCCGCCAACACCCAGTAGTGTGGCGATAGCGCCGATCAGCGCACCGCCCGCCCAGCGGGTTGCCGGGCCTATGCTGCGGGGCGCGGATTTACCCAGGAACCCCTTGCGCAGCAGACCATCCAGCAGCGTTCCCGCCAGATAAAGACTGAACAGTATGCGCAATAGTGAATCTCCGAGAAGATCAGCCAGACCAGCACCCAGCGCGGCGCCCACGCCTATGGGAACAAGGAGCGGGGTGAGGGCTTCGCTATGCAGATGCCCCCGACGCCAATTGGTGTAAGTGGCATAGCCGGCGTTCAGGATCATCACCGCCGTGGACGTGGCCACGGCCACGCGCATACCATTGCCTTCGCCAACGCCGGTGGCGTTGACGAAATGATAGACGAAGGGGACCACCACGAAGCCGCCGCCGAAGCCGAACAGCAAAGTGGTGATGCCGGTGGCGAAGCCCGCCATGGCAATGACGATAAAGTAGTCCATGATAGCTGGGCTCCGTTGCGCCCGGATTATTTTGGAGGTGGCCAGCATACGTCGCCGGCGTTGAGCGGGTATCATCGATCCGGCCAACCCTGATCGTGTTTCGGCCAGGGTGAGGCAGGATGGGTACAGGGGCTCGGAAGAAGGCGATGCGAAACATCCCTATCGACGACATTGACGATACGCCGCGTCCTATGGTGGCGATCCACACTGATTATGCCGATGGACAGGTGTTGCCCTGGCACCGTCATCGCCGGGTGCAATTGCTCTACGGCGCTACGGGTGTGATGCACGTTGCCACGCGGGCGGGGAACTGGGTGGTGCCGCCCGGACAGGCGGTCTGGATTCCGGCCGAGGAAGCGCATCAGGTGCGCATGCTCGGGGTGAGCACGCACAGCCTTTATCTGGAACCCGACGCGGTGATCAGGCCACCGCCTGTGTGCCAGGTGGTGAAAGTATCGCCGTTGTTACGTCAGCTGTTGGCGGAAGCAGTAAAGCTACCTTTGCTGTATGACCTTGACGGTCGTGACGGTATCTTGGCGGATCTGGTATTTCATGAGCTGGCGCGGCTGTCGTCTTTGCCGTTCCATATCCCGCTGCCCGGAGACGAGCGCTTGCAGAAGGTCTGCCGCGCGTTCCTGGATGAGCCGGATATTCACGCTCGTATCGACCACTGGCTGCCGCATCTGGCCATGAGCGAACGCACCTTCAGCCGCCTGTTCAAACAGCAAACAGGCCTGTCGTTTCTGCGTTGGAAGCAACAGGCCTGCGTGGTGCTGGCGCTGGAGCGTTTGACGGCGGGGGAATCGATCACCCGCATTGCCCTTGAATACGGCTACGACAGCCCGGCGTCGTTCTCCACCATGTTCCGGCGGCGGTTCGGCCAGCCGCCATCCCATTACCGTCCCGACCGCCCAGGGCATCGTCCGGACTGAGGCGGTTGCCTCACTTGTCTTGCGACAGACGCCGGGCCGCCCGGCGGGTGGCTTCCCAGCGTGCCGGCATGGCCGCGGCCATGGCGTCATTCACTTTATTCAGTATTGGTGCCGGTGCTGTTTCCGGACGACCCGCGTTGAAGGGGGGCTGTGGCGCGTATTCCAGCCCGAGCTGAATCGATTGGGCGACATCGGCGCCGGCCAGTTCCTCGATTACGGTAAGCGCGAAATCAATACCCGCGGTCACCCCGCCGCCGGTGATCAGATTGCCGTCGCGTACCACCCGCTCCGGATCGGCGATGGCGCCGAGCTCACCGAGCATGTCCCGCCAGGCCCAATGGCAGGCGGCCCGCTTGCCGCTCAGCAGTCCGGCGGCGCCGAGAATCAGGGAGCCGGTGCACACCGAGGTCAGATAGCGGGCACTGGCGGCCAACCGTCTGAGTTCCGACAGATAGGCTTGATCCTCCATCACCGCCATGCAGCCCAGGCCGCCGGGTACACACAGCACATCACAGTGGGGGATATCGGTGAGTGCCGCCAGCTCGGCGAATACCAGGCCGTCGGCGTGGACCGGATCACCGTGCAGAGAGGCAACCTGGATCCGGGCACCCGGCAGCCGTGCGAAGAACATATGCGGGCCGGTGAAATCAAGATGAGTAACATCATCGTAAACGGCGAACACGATATTCAAAGTTTGCGTCATGGTGGGTCTCCTGCTTGACGCCCCCAGATTAGGGGAGCAAGGTGATGGCGCCAATGACCAGTTTCCCTCGATTTGCGCCATGCACCGAATTGCCTTTTATGTCTTTCCCGATTTCCAGTTGCTGGACCTCAGCGGTCCGCTGGCGGCCTTTCAGAGGCTGGACCAGCTGGCCCCCGAGCAGGCCTACGATTTGCGCGTGCTTTCCCGTCAGGGAGGTGGCGTGCGCAGCACCGCTGGTATCACCATAGACACCCTCAAACCCGGTCGCGCTATGGTCGATACGCTGATCGTGGTTGGCGGCCGGGGTGCCCACCGGTTGGCCGAGCAGCGTGAAGAGCGGGAGGCTGTCCGGCGTCTGGCGCGGCGGGCCAACCGGGTGGCCAGTGTCTGCACCGGCGCGGTGATTCTGGCTGCGGTGGGGCTGCTGGATGGGCGCCGTGTGACCACGCACTGGCGTTATGCCGCTCAACTGCAACGGCGCTATCCGGCATTGAAGGTGGAAGGCGACCGCATCTATATCCGTGACGGCCATATCTGGACTTCCGCCGGCATCACCGCTGGTATCGATCTGGCGCTGGCCATGATCGAGCAGGATCTGGGACTGGAATTGTCGCGAGCCGCCGCCCGGGAGCTGGTGGTACAGCAACGGCGCTCCGGTGATCAGTCCCAGTTTTCCGAGGCGCTGTCGCTGGAGCCTGAATCCGATCGTGTTCGCATGGCGCTGGATTTTGCCCGCGCCCATCTGCATGAACCGCTGCCGGTGGAACGCTTGGCCGAGGCGGCCTGTTTGGGAACGCGCCAGTTCAGCCGTTTGTTCCGTGCCGAAACCGGAGAGACCCCGGCGCGGGCGGTGGAACGGCTGCGGGTGGAAGCGGCCCGGCACCGGGTGGAAGCCGGCCATGAGCCCATCGAGCGGATTGCCATTATGTATGGGTTCAATGATCCGGAACGCATGCGTCGCGCCTTCGTTCGTCGTTTTGGACATCCCCCACAAGCGTTGCGGCGTCAGGCACGCGGGGATACCCGGCGTTATTGATCCAGATCACTGATCAATCCGGTTTGTCATCGCCAGCTGTTGGGCCGGTTCGCCCATTGATACCGGTCAAAACATAAAGATTCATTTCAAATGCATATTTAATCCAGACCGCGACGGAGAGCCCGATAGCCAAAGTGAGGGTCGGCCATGAAGTCTGGATTAACATCACATACCGTACTGAAGCAGCTCGCCGGGGGGATCGCTCTGGCACTTCTCTTGAGTGGATGCACAACCGGCAAGACGGTGTCCGAAGCGCCGCTTCCGGTGGAGCAAGCGCAACTAACGGCGCCACCTATGGTGCCACCACCGATTTCCCGAAAAGGGCCCGCCAAGGTGGTGGTGGACCTGGAAATGGTGGAACAGGAAATGCGCCTTTCCGATGGCGTTACTTACGAGTTCTGGACTTTCGGTGGCACGGTGCCCGGCAGCTTCATCCGGATCCGGGAAGGCGACACCGTGGAGTTCCACCTCAAGAACCGCCATGACTCTCATGTGGCGCACAATATTGATCTGCACGCGGTCACTGGAACCGGTGGCGGCGCGGAGGCCACCTTCACCCTGCCGGGCCACAAAACGCAGTTCACCTTCAAAGCCCTGAATCCCGGCCTGTACGTCTATCACTGCGCCATGGCGCCGGTGGGAATGCATATCGCCAACGGCATGTACGGCCTGATTCTGGTGGAGCCGGAAGAGGGATTGCCACCGGTGGATCGTGAGTACTACGTCATGCAAGGCGACTTCTACACCGAGGGCGACCACGGGGAACCGGGGCTGCAACCGTTCAGCCTGGAAAAGGCGGTGGACGAGCATCCCACCTACGTGGTCTTCAATGGCAGCGAAGGGGCGCTGACCGGGGAAGGGGCGCTGACCGCCAACGCCGGCGACAAGGTTCGTCTGTTCGTCGGCAACGGGGGCCCCAACCTGGTGTCCAGCTTCCACGTAATTGGTGAGATCTTCGATCGCGTCTTTTACGAAGGGGGCAGCAAGTATCAGGAAAATGTGCAAACCACGCTGATTCCGGCCGGCGGGGCCGCCATGGTCGAGTTCACCACCGATGTCCCGGGCAACTTCATCCTGGTTGATCACAGTATCTTCCGTACTTTCAACAAAGGTGCATTGGGCATTCTCAGCGTGGACGGAACGATGAAACCGGAGATCTACACTGGCCAGCAGTTCAGTGGGGAATACCCTGAAGCCGAAGGTGGGAGATAGAGAATGAAAGGGAAGGGGAGCTGGATTCCATTGCTGTGTTTACTCACCACGGCGGCGCTGGCGAACGAGTACGTTCCGTTGTCCGGCGGCCCCTTCCACTCCAGCTTGCGGTTTGGTGACAACGGCGGGGAGGTCGTTGTCGAAGGCTATCAACTGATGTCACGGCCGGTACGCGAAGCGGAGTTTTTGGCTTTTGTCCAAGCGCATCCACAATGGCGTCGGGACCGGATTCCCGGACTGTTCGCTGACGCCGGCTACCTGTCTCACTGGGACAGGCCGCTGGCTCCGCGCCCCGGCACTCTGAATTTCCCGGTGACACGGGTGAGCTGGTTCGCGGCGGATGCCTACTGCCGTGCCCAGGGCGCGCGGTTGCCGACCTGGCTGGAGTGGGAATTCGCCGCCGCCGCCGATGCCCGCCAGACGGATGCTCGTGATGATGCCGATCGTCGCCGCCGGATCCTGACTTTGGGTACCCCCGGCGCTTACCGCGCCGCTGGAGAGAGCGTGCCAAATGTGTATGGCGTGCACGATCTGCATGGGCTGGTTTGGGAATGGCCCTGGGACCACGCCAGCATGATGGCCGCTGCCGATAGCCGCAACGTCGATACCGAAAATCCGCTGCGGTATTGCGGTGGCAGTGCGCTGGCCTTCAGCGATCGCCGCGACTATGCGGTGATCAAACGAGTGGCCTTGCTGTCGGCCCTGTCCGCGCGCACCACCTTGTCCAATCTCGGCTTTCGTTGTGCCAAGGAGCTACCATGAAAGCGAATCGTGAAAAAAATATCCAATCCCGTCCTGCCGTGTGCAGGCCCTGGGACTGCCTGAGTGTGCTACTGCCCTTGCTGGTGTTGGTGATGCTGATGCCTCAGGCGGTACGTGGCGAGCAAAGTCCGCCCGGCGACTCCGTCTACGCGCTGTCCGCCACGGTGCAGAATGAAAAAGGGGAGACGCTGCGGTGGCAGGATCTGCGTGGCCAGCCCCGTCTGGTTTCGATGGTTTATACCCGCTGCCGCATGAGCTGTCCGCTGATCATTCACCAGGGAATGAGTGTGCAACAGCGGCTTCTGGAAGAGGGTTCGGCGGTTCCCCGTCTACTGATCATTTCCATGGACCCAGACCATGACACTCCCGACGTACTGGCGGAAACCATGGCCCGATATCGGCTGACGCCCGGACGGGCCACTTTCCTGCGGCCCCGGGATCATCAGGAGCGAACCATAGCCGCGCTGCTGGATATCCGGTTCCGTCAACGTGACGACGGCGGCTTCGATCACACCAATGCCTGGCTGTTGCTGGACGCCGACGGCCGCATCGTGGCGCGCACCGAGAAAATGGCCGGCGCCCCGGACCCGGCTTTCGTCCGTGAGGTCGAGGCGGTCATGGCAGCCTATCACTCCCAAGCCCAAGGAGATCACTGATGAACATTGCTTCTTACGCCTCTGTCGGTTTACTGATCTGGGGATGCTCCTCGCTGGCGCAGGCCGCCGACAACTGCCATGTTGCCTTGCGTGGCGACGACAATATGCGCTTTGATCAAACCCAGCTTACGGTATCCTCCCAGTGCGAAGCCGTGACCATTGAACTGGTGCACAGCGGCAAGCTCGGCGCGAACGTCATGGGACACAATGTGGTGGTGACGCTGACCGGAGACTTCAAGGACGTGGCCAAGGCTGGAATGAAGGCCGGGCCTGGGAACGGCTATGTTCCGGTCAACGATGGCCGAGTCATCGGCGCCAGTGACATGATTGGTGGTGGTCAATCCACCTCGCTGACGATTCCGGGGAGTCGTCTGCAAGCGGGGGAAGACTATACTTTCTTCTGCAGCTTTCCCGGCCATTGGACGATGATGAAAGGGACGCTGGTGGTGAACTAACGGTCACCCTGGAATTAAGGCCGGATACTGATACCCTGAAACGTCATGCCGGACTCGGTCCGGCATCTTCCTCGACGAAGCCATGCGTCTTACAGAAGGAGATCCCGGGTGCCGCCCGGGATGACGGAGGTTTTCAGAGGTTCCCCAAGCAAACAGGCGGTGAAAGAGGTGATCAGGGATGAAAACGCTCTTCGAGAAAATACTGGACGGGGCCGGCTTGTTGACGCTGTTCGGGGTCGGCTTGTTGTTTCTGGCGGCCGGGTATTTGTTGGCGACCCTCGCTCTGATGGGGGGTATAAAAGTCCTGATAGGATTCCTGATCCTGGCGGCGTTGGTTGGATTGATGGAAGCAGGCGTGGCCGCGATTCTCATGCTTCCATATCGATTGTGGGTCCGTATCTTCGGTAACAGGACCGAGCCGGCTGCCCCCGCTTCCGACGAAGGTAAGGCCCAAGGCCGCAGGGTGGGGCTGTATGCCTTATGCCTGCTGGTTTTGGGTGCCATGCTTGGCGTGGGCCAGCACGTTGTCGAAAAGGTCAACTGACATGGCGGGAAATAAGAACGCGTATGTGGAAGCCAATAACCTGATGTCGGCTGTCGAACGCCAGTTAATCAGGGAAGATAACGTCGTGGAGGCGAAATGGACCTTGGCAAAAGCAGTGTCCGACTGTCGGGGTGCATTAACAGATGAGGAATACGCGGCTGTGTTGGAGCGGTCATGCCGCCTCATGAGCCTGCACTGTGGCAACCATGAAGAGCTGGAAGCATTGGAAGCAATACTGGACTGGCTTTCCGATGCCGATATCATCACCGAAGAGCAGTATGCCCGTATCGTCCGGGAGACCGATTGTGGCCGTTGGCTATAGTGTTGAACCCTCCACCGAAGCACTGACGCTATGGGGGCGCGATAGCGCTTTTAATGTTCAGAAAGTGCTCTGGTTGCTGGATGAGCGCGCCCACCGTGATGGATTGGTATCAGCGACTGGCCGACCGGGAACCCTATCGTCGGAGGATTCAGGTGTGTTTCGAACCGCTTCGCGGTAAATTGACCTACTGATGTAATTCCGTGCTAAACGACGCACTCCGTATTGGCAAAGACTCCCATGAAAGAACGTGATGAAGAAGGTATGGACGCCTATCTGGCGGCGACGGATGTGGTGGATTGGCATCACCCTGATGTCCGTGCCCTGGCCCGGGAGTTGGCGGCGGAGCAGGATTCCGATGAGGCGGTGGCCCATCGCTGTTTTCTCTGGGTGAGGGATGAGATTCGGCACTCCATGGATTATCGGCTCTCTCCGGTTCCTTGTACGGCCTCGGAGGTACTGCGTGAGCGCAGTGGTTTCTGTTACGCCAAAAGTCACTTGCTTGCCGCGCTGCTCAGAGCGAACGGCATTCCAACGGCATTTTGCTACCAACGGCTCAGCCGGGATGATAATGGTGAGCCGTATTGTCTGCACGGGCTGAACGCGGTCCGTTTACCCGGCCAGGCTTGGTATCGGATTGACGCCCGTGGTAACCGGGTGGACATTGACGCTCGTTTTGAGCCGCCAATCGAGCATTTGGCGTACGCGGCGACGCTGCCGGGGGAGAAGGACATTCCCGGCCGGTTCGCCGAACCTTTACCGGAAGTGGTCTCCGCGTTGAACGCCTATGAGGATGCGGGGGCATTGCATTTGAATCTGCCGGATCGGGAATAGTCCATGTTGAGAAGGGAGTGTATGGCGCGGCGCGTGATGATGTTGACCGTGCTGGCATTGCTGCAGGGCTGTGTCGGCGGTTGGGTGATCAGCAATCCGCAAACCGATTATGCGGTGGATTCCGTCGCTCTGCGCGGAAAGGGGTATCTGGCCTCGTCCATGGAGGCCAGCAATTGGCATCTTGATGAGGTGCTGCGCGTTTGGGGAGCGCCGGATCGGCGCCGCGACGAGGGGCGGAGAACAGTCCTGTATTATCGCTCCGGACTCGCCTGGTCCGGTGTCGTGCCATGGGTATTGATCCCGATCCCATTGGTGGTCCCGGTTGGAACCAACCAGGCGGTGTTGGTGTTCGAGGACGAGCGACTGGTTTCCGCCAGCGCGGAGGATCGCGATGGCGCTGGCGGGCTTTGCGGACTTTTCATGAATGACTCGGATTCTTCCCTGACTCCCATGTGCGTCTCCTTGTGACGACGCCGGCCTTCGTCTGGGTCACCGGTCGGTGACCGGTGCCCCCCTGTCATCTCCGGGAACCAGCCCCTGACGTTGCAGTTCACTCCTGACCATCGGTGGGCAACGGGAGAAACACAGTGCCAGAGCCTCCACTGACAGTCCGGACAGGAAAGCATCCCGCAATTGTCGGCTCTGTTCCGGTGTCCAGGGGCGGTTCAGGTAATAAGGTCCCTTGATCACCGGCGCCGTTGCCCGGTTGTCCCTGAGGGTCACGGCGGAGCCGCGCCGGTAGCGAATGTCCTGGATACAGGTGAACAGTGCGCGGGTTATATCCGGGTGAATATAAGGGGAATGCTGGGGAAAAGGGCGACCGGTTACCGGATCGACGCCTTCGGCCAGATCCCGCAATACTTCCAATGCGTGTCGGATTTCCATATCCGTGAACTCCCAATAAAGTACGAGGGTGTGCCTGAGAGTAATAAAAATGTCATAGGGTGGCTATCAGCCAGAACGGAATTCCTTGGGGAAAAGGCTTACAGGACAAAGCGGCGATTTCCTATAGACTTTTGGGTGGCGCGCGAGTCGTTTGGTGAATAACGGCGGGCTCAAGGTGGCCCGGCTTGTGTCTGTTCTGATCTGGAATCATGGAATGTCCAATCGTCACATCTTTGTCTGGTTACTGTGCGGTTTTCTTTTTTTTGTCGGTTGGATGGCCTGTGAGCCTCATGAACGGTCCGCCTGGGTGTTGGAAAACGCCCTGGTTTTTCTCACCCTGCCGGTGCTGGTGTTTACTCGTCGCTGGTTCGTTTTCTCCAACGAGGCTTATCTGCTGATTTTTGCTTTTCTGTCGCTGCATGAACTGGGCTCCCACTACACCTATTCCCTGGTGCCCTACGAGTCGGCACTGGGGAAACTGTTTGGTTTCAGCCTTAATCAATGGATGGGGTGGGAGCGCAACCAGTTCGACCGGCTGGTGCATCTCGCTTATGGGCTGTTGTTAACGATACCGCTGTTCGACTTCTGCCGGCGCGTGGTCGGCCTGGCGCGAGCCTGGGCTTATGTCTTTTCCTGCGCGATTATTATGGCGACATCGATGTTGTACGAACTGATCGAGTGGATTGCCGCGGTCTGGTTTGGTGGCGATCTGGGGCAGGCGTTCCTGGGGACTCAGGGCGACATCTGGGACGCGCAGAAGGATATGGCGCTGGCGTCGATAGGAGCCGTGCTGGCGGTGGCATTGCACGTGCTCCTTCAACGGCGAAGCGCCGGCGCGGATACCGGCGCTCCATCGCGTTAGCGGGTGGCTCCGTTCTGCTTGTCCGGCAGAGCGAAGGCAACAATGTAGTCGCCCCGGTCCGGAGATTGCCGGGAGCCGCCGGCGGAGATAACCAGGTACTGTTTGCCGCTGGCCGGGGAGATGTAGGTCATTGGCGTGCCCTGGGAGCCCACCGGGAGACGATGTTTCCACACGGTTTCCCCGCTGGCCACGTCCATGGCCCGAATGTTGTAGTCCAGAGTGCCGGCATAGAACACCAGGCCGGAAGCGGTGGACATGGGGCCGCCCACCGTCGGCATGCCCACGGGAATTGGTAAATGCATTTTCAGTCCCAGGGGGCCGGTATCCTCCACGGTTCCTAATGGGATCTGCCAGACCACTTCGCGCCGATTCAAATCGATGGCGCTGAGGGTACCGTAAGGCGGCTTCTGGCAAGGCACGCCCAGCGGCGACATGAACACATACTTGGAGGCGCCATAGGGCGTACCGTGTTGAGGAGATAAACCGGTATGAGAGGCCGAGGCGTCTTCCTTGTCCGCTTCCTCGCGCGGTACCAGCAATACCCGCTGAGGGGAACGGGTGTCATTGACGATCAGATAGCCGCCGGGTTTGTAGATGGTGTTGCTGCCCCAGTTCATACCGCCGAAATAGCCCGGCCATTGCAGGCTGGGAGTCAGTCCTGGCGGAGTGAAATCGCCTTCGTAACGCAGTTTGCGAAACTGGATCCGGCAGTACAATTGATCGAACGGGGTAGCGCCCCACATGGCGGCTTCCGACAACTTTTCCGCGCCGATGGCGGGCATGCCCACGGAATAGGGTTGTGTTGGCGAGGTCCAGTCGCCATCCACCGCGCCCTGTGGAACCGGGCGCTCTTCCACTTCGGCAATGGGTGTGCCGGTACGCCGGTCGAGCATGAAAATCTGACCGCGTTTGGTGGTTTGAATCAGCGCTGGCACGGTATTGCCATTACCGTCATCCACATCGAACAAAGCGGGTTGGGAGGGCACGTCGTAGTCCCAGATATCGTGATGCACGGTCTGGAATTTCCAGCGCTCCCTGCCGGTATGAAGATCCAGGGCAACGATGGAGGATGAATAGTCTTCATCCGCATCGGTGCGGTGACCGCCATAGAAATCCGGGGTGGCATTGCCGGTGGGCAGATAGATCAATCCCAGTTCCTCATCCACCGCCGGCGTGGACCAGACATTCGGTGTGCCGCGGGTGTAGGTCTCGCCCTCCCGAGGCAGGCCGGTGAGTGCTGGATTGGCCAGGTCCCAGGCCCAGGCCAGTTCCCCGCTGTCGGCGCGAAAGGCGCGGATCACACCGGAGGGCTCGCCGGTCATCATATTATCGAACACCCAGCCGCCGATAATGATCAGTCCCCGCGCCACCGTGGGCGCCGAGGTCTGGAAATAAAAGCCGGGCTTCACCTCTCCCATGCCCTGTTTCAGGTCGACGGTGCCGCCATCGCCAAAGGAAGGGCAGAGCGCGCCGGTTTGCGCGTCCAGCTCGATCAGGCGGGCATCGATGGTGGACAGCACGATGCGGCCGGCGCAGGTCTCTTCGTTGTTGGAAGCCTGGTAATAACCCAGGCCCCGGCAACGTTGCCACAACGGTGAGGACGCTTCGGGGTCGAAGCTCCATTTCTGTTCACCACTGTCCGCGTCCAGGGCGAACACTTTGTTATGCACGGTGCAAACATAAAGCGTATCGCCGACCTGGATCGGTGTGTTCTGGTCCTCGCCGCCGGCTCCGGGGGGGTTGGCATTGGGAATATCACCGGTGCGAAAGGTCCAGGCTACTTCCAACTGGTCCACGTTATCGGGTGTGATCTGATCCTGCGGCGCATAGCGGGTGCCATCCTGCTGGCGCCCGTAGTGATGCCATTCCCGAGCCTGATCCGTCACTGTCAAGGAGGGCGGTTCGGTCTTGCTGGCGATGATGGGGCCGGGATAGAAAGCATGAAAAATCGTCGCCGCCAGACCAAGCAGAATCACCGCCGCCACCGGATAGGCGGTGCCGCCACTGATCGGTTTGCCCCGCCGTAAAGCCGGCGCCAGCAGCGCCAGAAGGAACAACAGCACCGCCGGTGCGAACAGGCGGGACACCTGGGGCCAGAAATCCAGACCCACTTCCCACCAGGCCCACAACGCGGTGCCCATGAAAACGACAGCGTATAGCCAGAACCCCAGAACATGGCGGGCCATCACCAGACCGCCGGAGATCACCAGGCCGATACCGGCGAGGCTGAAGTACCAGGAACCGCCCAGCAGGATCAGGTAAATACCGCCGCCGAGCAGGCCGATGCCGGCCACCACCATAAGCAGGCCCACCAGAACGGTAACAGTGGATACCCAGGACGATGTTTTTTCTTCGTCGTTCATCAACCCCGCCTCCCATCCGGATGTCTGCTTCGAGGTTGCCACAGTGCGGACCGGCGGACCACTGTCGACATGTCGAACCGTACCGTCGGCAAGCGATTAACCAGAGTCCAATCCAGACACGAGGAGCCAACGATGGGCAACCAACTGACGATCACCCCCTGTCTCTGGTTCGACGGCCAGGCCGAACAGGCAGCGCGCTTCTACGTCGAGGTGTTTCCCGATTCACGTATCACCACCATCAGTCATTACGGTGAGGCGGGCAAGGAGATCCATGGCCAGCATCCCGGTGATGTCATGGTGGTGGCCTTCGAGTTGCAAGGAAACCCTTTCGTGGCTTTGAACGGCGGGCCACTGTTTACTTTTAATGAAGCGGTATCGTTTCAGGTTCCATGCCGGAGCCCGGAGGAACTGGATCATTATTGGGAGGCCTTGTCCGAGGGGGGCGATCCGAGCGCGCAGCAGTGCGGCTGGCTGAAGGACCGTTTCGGCCTGTCCTGGCAGGTATTTCCTGAGTGGCTGCCGAAGGCGCTGGAAGAGACCGGCTCCACTGCCGCGGCGCGGGTCACCGAGGCGATGATGGCGATGAAGAAACTGGACTGGCAGGCGCTGGAGCGGGCGCGCCGGGGGTGATGCCGGGCTCGGAGGGAGCCCGGCGTTGGGTCACGGGGTTTCGGTTTGCGTGGTGTCATCCGGGGCGGCCGGTATGGCCTGACGGCGAGCCAGCAGCCAGCCCACCATAATCGCGGTGATGGCAACGATCGCCGCGCCGATCAGGGCATTGGTGTGCAGGGCCTGGGTAAAGCCCTCACGCGCCCCCGACAGCACCAGATCGGACACGTCCGGCGGCAGCTGACTGGCGGCATCCAGAGCGCCGCCCAGAGTGTCACCGGCGGCCAGCGCCAGATCCGCCGGCAGATCCGGCGGCAGGACTCCGGCCATGTGCGCGCGGTAAACTGCGGCGCCGGCACTGCCGATCACCGCGATACCCAGGGCCATGCCCAGTTCCGTGGCGGTCTCCGATGTCGCCGAGGCGGTGCCAGTCTTGTTGGGTGGAGCGGCGCTGACCACCATGTCGGTGCCCAGGATCATCATCGGCATGACTCCGACTCCCATGATCACCATGCCGGCCACCAGCCAGGCCATGTTGTCCATGCCGGTGACCATGGCCATGGAAAGAAAGCCGAACACCGACAACAGCAGACCGACACTGACCAGCACGCCTCGACTCATATAGCGGGTCAGGCGTGGCACCAGCAGCGACACGATGGTCTGGATCACCGCCGGCGGCAGCATCACCAGACCGGCATGTAACGGCGACAGCCCCAACACGCCCTGCAGATACTGGAACACCATCAGCCAGGCACCGGACAGCGCCAGCACGGTGAGCAGCATGGCCACCACCGAGGTGCTGAAAGTACGGTTGCGGAACAGCGCCAGATCGAACATCGGCTCCGCCAAACGGCGTTGCCGGCGCACGAACAGCATGCCGATCACCAGGCCCGCGGCGATGGACAGCAAGGGCGCCCAGGATACGCCGTTGCGGGCCATGTCCTTCAAGCCATAGATCATCGCGATCACCATGGCCACCGACAGCAGGGCGCTGAGAAAATCCTGGCGCCCGGCCTGCTCGTCGCGGAACTCCGGTAACAACAGCGGACCGCACACCAGCAGCAGCGCCATCACCGGGACACCCAGCAGAAACACCGAACCCCACCAGAAAAACTCCAGCAGGGCGCCGCCCACCAGTGGGCCAATGGCGCTGCCGACGATAAAGCCGGTCATCCACACCGTAATCGCCACGGTGCGCTCATGCTCCTGATGGAACATGTTGCGCAGCAGCGACAGAGTGGAGGGCATCAAGGTCGCGCCGGCGATGCCCAGCAGCGCGCGGGCGGCGATCAGCATTTCCGCGCTGGTGGCGAACGCCGCCAACGCCGAAGCGGCACCGAAAGCGGTGGCGCCGGCCAGCAGCAGTTTACGCCGACCGATGCGGTCACCCAACGTGCCCATGGTCACCAGGAAGCCGGCGATCATGAAACCGTAGATGTCGAGAATCCACAGCAACTGATCACTGGTGGGGTGCAGGTCCGCGCTCAGCTGTGGTACCGCCAGATGCAGCACGGTCATGTCCAGGGCCAGCAGCACCGTGGGCAACATCAGCACCGCCAGACCCAGCCACTCACGCCGCGTGGCGGCAGGTGGTGACGCGTTGGAAGCTTCCATATTCTCCTGTGTCACAGTCGTTATCCTTTCACTTACTACAAGATGCCGCGCGGTACGCCACCATGGGTTAGTTGGAACGGAGGTGGCGGGAACGGGCCGACGGTTTCCCGTTACCGCAACGCGACAGAGGAACCTCCATGAGGTTCGGGTATGCCCGAAGGGCAGTGTGAAGAGCGTGGGTCAGTCGCTCGGCGGGTTGGTCGGCGAACCGGACCGGTTACATGGCGCGGCCGTCGAACCGCTGCACGGGAACCGAGTCCAGGTCGACACCTTCCAGACAACGTATGTTGATCGCGGCCATCCGATTGCCTTCCGGATCCACCCCCTCACCGTAGGGGTGAATGCCGCATTTCGGGCAAAAGTGATGTTGGATCACATGCTGATTGAAGGTGTAGGTGGCGATGTCGTCCTCCGCCGTCAGCAGCCGCAGGTGATCCCGGGGAATGAACCACATCAGGGATCCCTTGCGCTGACAGATGGAGCAGTTACAGGACATGGCGCCGTCCAACTCGCCTTCGGCCTCGAAGGCGACGTTTCCGCAATGACAACTTCCTTTGTAGTTCATTGGTTTCTCCTTTTTTGAGTCGTCATTGAGTCGAACGACGTGATCGGGAATTCGACATCGTGTCCAAGGTTAACGCCGGAAAATGACATAGGGAAGACATCTCCGTGGTGATTCTTGCTGTGGGAAGCTGCCTTGGCAGCGAATTGGAGTGCTGGTATTAAACCGTCTCCGGCGACGCGGTGAGCCCGCCGCTTCCCCGGAAGTGTTCGATTTCCGCCACCAGCCAATCCCGGAACAGCAGCAACAACGGATTCTCCGCCTTCTGTTCCGGCAGAATAAAGTGGTAAGCCCAGGAACTGCGGTAGCTGTGCGGTAATGGAATGATCAGCCGTCCGGAGGCCAGTTCCTCGCGGATCAGGAACGGTGGAATCAGGGCAATCCCCATGTCCTGCATGGCGGCTTCGGCCAGCATGGTGAACAGTTCGAAACGCGGGCCGGTCATATCACGCTCCACCCGCAGACCGGCGGAATCGAACCACTCACGCCAGGCGTAGGGGCGGGTGGTTTGTTGCAGCAGGGTGAGGCCGGCGATGGTCTGTGCATCCAGCTCCCGTTCTGGGGCGATCAGACGCGGGCTGCACACCGGCATCGGTTCCTCATGCATTAACAAGGTGGCTTCGGTGCCGGGCCAGTCGCCGTCGCCGAAATAGATCGCCGCGTCGAAGCGGGTTTCGGCGAACAGAAAGGGTTTGGTGCGGTTGGTCAGATTAACGGTGACGCCGGGGTGGGCACGGCGGAAGTCCTTCAGCCGCGGCAGCAGCCAGCGGGTGCCGAAGGTGGGCACCACCGCCAGTTCCAGGGTGTTGGCGGCACCGTGGTCCCCCATCACCGCCAGTGTATCCCGTTCCAATTCATCAAGATGGACGCTGACCCGGCGGCTGTAATCGCGGCCCGCTTCGGTGAGCCGCACGCCCGGGCGTGAGCGGCGGAACAGTTTGACGCCAAGAAAGTCCTCCAGGGCCGCGATCTGGCGGCAAATGGCGCTTTGCGTCAGGGCCAGTTCCTCGGCGGCTTTGGTGAAGCTCTGATGGCGCGCGGCCGCCTCGAAGCCGATCAAAGCGGCGGTGCTGGGGATCTTGCGTCGCATACGGGTCTTCCCGGTCGGTTTCCATTTACAAGTGATAAAATAGCACAAAGGCGTGCGAGAAAGTGGCTTGTTCTGACCACCACGGCCTGTATAGCATGGCGCCAAACCCGCCCAAATAGCGCCTTCGTGCCTGACCGGGCAGTCTCTCATCCCTTCTTGAAGTGAAAAGGTGGAATAACCGTGGCCAATAATGCAGCCTTTGACTGGGCGAGCCCCCTCCTGCTGGATCAGCAACTCACCGAAGACGAGCGCATGGTGCGCGATACCGCCTACCAGTACGCGCAGGACAAACTCATGCCGCGGGTGCTCAACGCCTTCCGCAACGAGCACACCGATGTGGAAATCTTCCGTGAAATGGGCGAACTCGGGCTGCTGGGCGCCACCATTCCGGAAGCCTACGGCGGCGCGGGTCTCAACTATGTGTGCTACGGCCTGATTGCCCGTGAAGTGGAACGGGTGGATTCCGGTTACCGCTCCATGATGAGCGTGCAGTCTTCCCTGGTGATGGTGCCGATCAACGAGTTCGGCAGCGAAGAGCAAAAGCAGAAATACCTGCCGAAGCTGGCCAGCGGCGAATGGATCGGCTGTTTCGGCCTGACCGAGCCGGACCACGGTTCCGACCCGGGCAGCATGGTCACCCGCGCCAAGAAAACCGACGGCGGCTACCTGCTCTCCGGTGCCAAGATGTGGATCACCAACAGCCCCATCGCCGATGTGTTCGTGGTCTGGGCCAAGACCGAGGACGACAAGATCCGCGGCTTTATTCTGGAGAAAGGCTGGGAAGGCCTGAGCGCTCCGGCGATTCACGGCAAGGTCGGCCTGCGCGCCTCCATTACCGGTGAAATCGTCATGGACAATGTGTTCGTGCCGGAAGAAAACCTGATGCCGGGCGTGTCCGGCCTGCGTGGTCCGTTCACTTGCCTGAACTCCGCCCGTTACGGTATTTCCTGGGGGGCGTTGGGCGCCGCCGAGTTCTGCTGGCACACCGCCCGTCAGTACACCCTGGACCGCAAGCAGTTTGGCCGTCCGCTGGCCGCCAACCAGTTGATCCAGAAGAAACTGGCCGACATGCAGACCGAGATCACGCTGGGTCTGCAAGGCTGTCTGCGTCTGGGCCGTATGAAGGACGAAGGCACCGCGGCGGTGGAAATCACCTCCATCATGAAGCGCAACTCCTGTGGCAAGGCGCTGGACATCGCGCGGCTGGCCCGTGACATGATGGGCGGTAATGGCATCTCCGACGAGTTCGGTGTGGCCCGCCACCTGGTCAACCTGGAAGTGGTGAACACCTACGAAGGGACCCACGACGTGCACGCGCTGATTCTCGGCCGCGCGCAAACCGGCCTGCAAGCCTTCACCAACTAAGGGACTGTTATGAGTGGCGCGCTGTCGCACCTGCGCGTGCTCGATTTGTCCCGCGTTCTGGCCGGCCCCTGGGCCGGCCAGATCCTGGGCGATCTGGGCGCCGAGGTGATCAAGGTGGAGCGGCCCGGCAGCGGTGACGATACCCGTATCTGGGGGCCGCCCTACGCCAAGGACGCGGAGGGTCACGACAGTGACCAGTCCGCCTATTATCTGTGCACCAATCGCAACAAGAAATCGGTGGCCATCGATATCGCCCACCCGGAAGGGCAGGCGCTGATCCGTGAACTGGCCGCGCAAAGCGATGTGGTGATCGAGAACTTCAAAAAAGACGGCCTGCGCCGCTATGGTCTGGATTATGAATCCTTGTCCGAGGACAACCCCGGGCTGATTTATTGCTCCATCACCGGCTTCGGTCAGACCGGGCCTTACTCCAGCCGCCCCGGCTACGATTTTCTGATTCAGGCCATGGGCGGGTTGATGAGCATCACCGGCCATCGTGACGGTGAGCCCGGTGCCGGCCCGATGAAAGTGGGCGTGGCGCTCACCGATATCACCACCGGCCTGTATTCCACCATTGCCATTCTCGGCGCGCTGGAACATCGCAATCAGACCGGCGAAGGCCAGCACATTGATATGGCGCTGCTGGATGTGCAGGTCGCTTGTCTGGCCAACCAGACACTCAATTACCTCACCACCGGTCAAGCACCGACGCGCATGGGCAATGCTCATCCCAGCGTGGTGCCGTACCAGGATTTCCCCACCGCTGATGGCGATGTGATCCTGGCGATTGGCAACGACGGTCAGTTCGCCCGCTTCTGTGAGGTGGCCGGACACCCGGAGTGGGCCGCGGACGACCGCTACGCCACCAACCGCGCCCGCGTGGACAATCGCGACACCTTGATTCCGTTGATGCGGCAGACCACGGTAATGCGCACCACCCGGGAATGGATCGAGGTTCTGGAACAGGCCGGTGTGCCCTGCGGGCCGGTCAACAGCATCGCCGATGTGTTTCAGGATCCCCACGTCCAGGCCCGGGGCATGCAACTGGAAATGCCGCACCCGAGTCTGGGCACGGTACCGCAGGTGGCCAGCCCGCTGCGGCTGTCGGCGTCACCGGTGGAGTATCGCACCGCGCCGCCGCTTCTCGGTGAGCATACCGACGAGGTGCTGGCGCAAACCCTGGGGCTGTCCGCCGAAGCGATCCAACGGCTGCGTGCGGAGCGTATTGCCGGTCAGAACTGATTGCGGCTCGCCTCCCTCGGGGAGAGCTACGAAGCCGCTGTGGGAGCTTGCCCCGCAAGCGAATTCTTCTAATGCAGCGTAATTCGCTTGCGGGGCAAGCTTGTATGGTTACCCGGCAAGTCTTAGAAAGAAGAGACTTGTCGGGGTGGAGGGACCAGGCAAGCTTCTGACCCTAGGGTACAGACTGTGG
>NZ_OBMO01000009.1 GCF_900217905.1 Alloalcanivorax xenomutans | reverse complement strand
CGCCCGCACCGCCTTCGCCCTGATGAAGCAGCAACAAGAATATTGCCCCGCAAAGCTCTTTTAAGCGTTGCAGGGCACCATAGAATCTCCCACAGCGGCGTTGTAGCGGCCCCGCGACAGGCTTGGGACTTAACGTCACGGCGATTGTGGGATACCACTGGTGGTTTGATCGCTGTCGAATTCTGCTTTCCCCGGACGATTACTCAAGGACAGCCGGGCGGGAAACGGGAGCGCCGATGAAGTACCTGTGTCTGATTTACGTGAACGAAGACGCACTGGAACGCCTGCCGGCGGATGAGCGGCGGGCGTTGCATGACAGCGCCCGGGCGTTACGCCAGCAATTGCGCCAGCATCAAAGACTGCACGCCAGCGGCACGGTGGCCTCCACACTTACCGCCACCACCCTGCGATACCGTAATGAACGGCGGCAGATCGAACCGGGACCGGCCACGGAAGGCCCGGTGCAGCTGGCCGGCTGGCTGGTGCTGGAGGCGGCCCATTTGGATGAAGCCCTGGCCCTGGCAGCCCATCTGCCCGCCTGCCGGCTTGGCGCGGTGGAGGTGCGGCCGGTCACGACAGCGGAGGAAACCCCATGATGCGATCGGCGGTTGTTGTTAGCATGAAGACCACCCCAAAGCCCCGGCAAGCTCAGGAGCGACGCATGGACAGCCCCGCCTCACCGGCGCTGCAACGTCAGGTGGCCTCTCTGTACCAGGCGGAGTCCCGCCGGGTGCTGGCCACGCTCATCCGTCTGCTGGGCGATTTCGATCTGGCCGAGGAGGCTCTGCAGGACGCCTTCATCGCCGCCATGGAGCAATGGCCACGGGACGGCATTCCCGAACAGCCCCGGGCCTGGCTGGTCTCCACCGGCCGCTTCAAGGCCATCGACACCCTGCGCCGACGGGCCCGCTTCGACGCCTCCCAGGAGGAGATCGCCCGGCGCCTGGAAAAGGACGTGCCGCCGCCCGGCGAGGAAGAAGAGCTGGAAGATGACCGCCTGCGGCTGATCTTCACCTGCTGCCACCCGGCGCTGCCCGCCGACGCCCGGGTGGCGCTGACCCTGCGGGAAGTGTGCGACCTCACCACCGAGGAAATCGCCAGCGCCTATCTGGTGGCCACGCCGACCATGGCGCAACGCATCGTGCGCGCCAAGAACAAGATCCGCCAGGCCGGCATTCCCTATCAAGTGCCGGAACGGCAGGAGCTCAACGAACGGCTCGACTCCGTACTGCAGGTGATTTATCTGGTCTTTAATGAGGGGTATTTCGCCTCTTCCGGCGAGAACCTGACGCGTCCGGATCTGTCCCGCGAGGCCATCCGGCTCGGCGCCTTGCTGGTGGAATTGCTGCCCGAATCCGAAGCCCGTGGCCTGCTGGCGCTGATGCTGTTGATCGAGGCCCGGCGCCCGGCGCGCCTGGATCATCAGGGCGATCTGATCTTGCTGGAAGACCAGGACCGATCATTGTGGGACCAGGAGCTGATTCAACAGGGCACCGCCCTGGTGGAGCGCGCTCTGGGCGAAGGCCGGTTCGGTGCCTATACATTGCAGGCCGCCATCGCCGCGGTGCACGGCGAAGCCGCCAGCGCCGACCAGACCGACTGGCCGCAGATCGTCGGCCTCTACGACGTTTTGTTGCGCACCAGCCCGTCACCGGTTATCGAATTGAACCGGGCGGTGGCGGTGGCCATGCGGGATGGCTGGGAAGCCGGCCTGAAACTGGTGGATGAGCTGCTCGCCGACGGTCAATTGGACGGCTATCTGCCAGCCCGGGCCGCCCGCGCCGATCTGCTGCGGCGGCTGGGCCGCCACCAGGATGCGCTGCGGGTCTACCAGGAGGCTCTGACACTGAGCCGCCAGGGAGCGGAGCGGCGCTTGTTGGAAAAACGGGTGGCGGAGCTGTCCTCTGCCACCCCATCTTCGTTATAACGCCCTGTTGAGGATCAATCGATGAAATACCTGTGCCTGGTCTACTGCGAGGAAGAAAAACTGCACGGCCTGCCGGAAAGCCCGGAAGACGCTGAATGCGAGGCGTACTGCGAGACCGTGGAGGCCAGCGGCCAGTTGGTGGCCGCCGAAGCCCTGGAACCGGTCAATACCGCGGTCACCGTGCGCATGCATCAAGGCACCACCTCGGTGACCGACGGCCCCTTCGCTGAAACCAAGGAGCAACTGGCGGGGTTCTACCTGATCGACGCCCGCGACCTGAATCAAGCGATCCAGCTCGCGGCACGGATTCCCGCGGCGCGGGTGGGTTGCGTGGAGGTGCGGCCGGTACGGCAGCTGCAACCCTGATTAAAGCCGCAGCCGGCTCAGACCGCGCTCGATGCCGCGTTGCAGCCCGGCCTTGATAAGCGGCCCCACCAGCGGCAATTTGCCCTGGAAAGTGATCACGTAATGCAGGCGGCTGCCGCCGTCCGGTTGCGCGGAGAAACTCATCACACCCTGGTGGTTCTTCAGCGGGCTGCCCTTGCTGATGCGGTAGGCGATCCGTTCGTTGGGCACCACTTCGGTCACGGTTTCCTCGAACGGCGGCGCCAGCAGGATACGCATACGGCGCACGGAACCGACACCGTTGGGGGTGTCCTCGCCATCCTTGATCCGCCGGATTCTGGCCGGCGCGAAAATCAGCTCCAGGTTTTCGTGATCACTGAGGAAGTCGAACAGTTTCTCCACCGGAAACGGAAAGCTCCGGTTAATCTCTATACGTTGCATGGCACCCACCCGTAAGAAGAAGTCCCCGAGGGCGACGGCATGGGTGCCGTCGCCCTGGTTCAAGGCGTTCCATTGTTGTGACCCCACGCGGGTAATCACAGGTCCGCTCGGGCCATTGCGGGCGCCGTATCAGGCCGCGTCGGCTTTTACCTGAAAGTATTGGTAGATGCCGTCCAGCAAATTGCGCAAGGCATTACCCTGCAAACTGATGCGTGCCATCAGCTCCGCCACCGCATCGTCCGCCTCCATGCCGTCCAGATTCTCCTGGAACTGATCCAGCGCCTTGATGCGTTTCAGGTCCAGGCCGTCGGTCAGATCGAACTCCAGTTGATCATTCCAGGACAGGTTCACCCGCACCGGCACCATGTCGGTGTCCAGATGAGCCAGGATCTCCTCGCGGCCCAGATCCACCGCGGTGAAACGCACGCTGGCCCCCTCGCCTTTCACATCCTTCAGCTCGCAGCGGTCACCAAGCCCAAAGTCCTCCGGCAATTGCCGGTGGTCCCGTAACCAGCCCGCGAACGCGGTGGTCGGCGCGCTTTCGCCACCGGCATGGGTCACCGGCAGCGATCCCAGCGCCTCACGCAGCGCCGACACCACCTGCTCGGCACGGGTGGAGGAGGAACTGTCGACCAGAATCCGGCCGCGCTCCAGATCGATCAACACGCCGGTGCGGCGGGAGCGGGTGAACGCCCTCGGCAGCAGCTCAAAGGTAATCTGTTCCTTGAGTTCCGCCCGCTCCTTGCGGCCCACGCGACGATCATCACGCTCCTGGATCTGCTCCACCCGTTCGTCCAGTTCCTCCTTGATCACCGGGCCGGGCAGCAAACGGGTGATTTCCTGGTGCACGCAGTAGACGAACCCTTCCACCGCGAACACCATCCGTTCCTCACCCTTCAGCGGCGGCACGAAGCCCTCGCTGCTCGGGGACTGGCTACCGCAGGGTTGACAACGGGCGTTCTCCAGCTGGGCCTCCAGCTCCGACACCGGCCAGGTAAAAGGGTCCTTGGCACTAAACACCGTCAGATTCTTGATCCACATAACGTTCTACTCTCGGGGCGATCCTTGGGGGAAACCGGCAACACTAACCAAGGGAAGCCAAGGCCTCAAGCACGGATAGTCGCCGGCGAGACATCAGCCCGCCCCGGCCGCCAGCAAGTCCGCCACCCGCCGCTCCAAAGCCGGGTGATCCGGGAGCCGCAAACCGATTTCCTGCTCCAGTACCGCCAGCACTTCCGCCACGCTGCTCAGCGTCCGCCGCTGACGCTCTCCCCCTGGCGGGTAGATCGACAGGCGCTGGTTATTCAGGTTCCGGCGGCCGTCCGCATCCGCCCGGCAGGCCACCAGGTTGGTGACGAAATGGGATTGCGGGTGGTGCGACAGATACCAGCTGGCCATTTCGTAGTCCGCCTGCCACAGCTCTCGCAAATCGAACCGGTACAGGGTTTTCCAGCCATTCCCCGCGTAGGCCTCGAGCAGGAAATGATCATTCAGGTGCAGCACGCGATAGGGCTCGTGGGCGGTCTCCTGCGGTCCTACACGGTCCAGGCGCAGAGGCGCGGTGGGGGTCAGGGCGCCGAATCCGGTGTCCACCAGATAATCCACCTCGTCCAGGGTGACCCGCAGCAGCATATGGGACACCGCCGGCCGCGCCGTGTAGGGCTGCTCCCACAGTACTCGCGCCCCCAGACCGCTGACCTGAAACCCCAACTGTTCGAGGATGTTCTTGAACAGCAGGTTGTGCTCGTAACAATAACCGCCCCGTTTCTGGTCAATCAGCTTGCGCTCCAGCCCCCGCGGGGACAGCTCCACCTCCAGACCGAGAAACGGTGACAAGTTCTCGAAGGGGATGGTGGCGATGTGCCGCCGTTGCAGCTCCGCCAGCAGCGACAGCCCCGGCGTGCGCGGGCCGCGATAGTCGATTCGCTCCAGATAGGCATTGAGATCCACCCGATTGGTCATTGCGTCCACTCCTTCCTCTTGGTCTGATAGGGCATCAAGGTATCGAGGGGCCAAGGCTAGGACCTCAACCGTGCTTAAGGTAAAGCGGCGGATGGCTGGTTTTGCCTATCGCCACGAAAGGTCAACCCGGCTTATTCAAATAAAGGGCCAAATCGCGCCTAAATGCCTGCGCCCTGACGCAACCCATTGTCGAAGAACCAACCAACCGTAAAAACAACAAGCCAGCTCCGGGAGAACAACAATGCTTGGCCAAATGATGCAACAGCCGCTGCTGATCAGCAGCCAGATCACCCATGCCGCCCGTTACCATGGCGACGCCGAGATCGTCTCGGTGGAGACCACTGGCGGCGTGCACCGCACCACCTGGGGCGAAGTGGAACAACGTTCACGTCAGTTGGCTTCCGCGCTGCTGCAACTGGGACTGGACCATTGCGACCGGGCCGCCACCCTGGCCTGGAATAACTATCGCCACCTGGAAGTCTATTTTGGTGTCTCCGGCGCCGGCCTGGTCTGCCATACCATCAATCCCCGGCTGTTCCCTGAGCAGCTGGTGTACATCTTCAATCACGCCGAGGACAAGGTCCTGTTCATCGACAAGACCTTCCTGCCGCTGATCGCCGCCATCCGCGACAAGCTGGATCACCTGAAACATATCGTGTTGATGGGGCCGGTGGACGAGGAAGCGGAAAAGCAGGTTCCCGGCATCATCGGCTATGACGACCTGGTGGCCCGGGGCGAGCGGAATTTCCGCTGGCCGGAGTTCGATGAGAACACCGCTTCCAGCCTGTGCTATACCTCCGGCACCACCGGCAACCCCAAGGGCGCGCTCTATTCGCACCGCTCCACGGTGCTGCATTCCTACGCCGTGGTGATGCCCGACAGCCTGGGACTCAGCGGGCGGGACTGCATCATGCCGGTGGTTCCAATGTTCCATGTGAACGCCTGGGGAATCCCCTATGCCGCCGCCATGGTCGGCGCCAAACTGGTGCTGCCCGGGCCGAACCTGGATGGCGACAGCCTGAAAAACCTGATCAACGAGCATCAGGTGACCCTGGCCGCCGGTGTGCCGACCCTGTGGCAGGGCCTGATCGGCTCACTGAAGAAGAGCGGCGAGAAAGTCCCCAGTCTGAACCGCACCGTGATCGGCGGCTCCGCCTGCCCGCCTTCGATGATCGCCACTTTCCGCGACGACTATGACGTCGACACCCTGCACGCCTGGGGCATGACCGAGATGAGCCCGATCGGCTCGGTCAGCACTCTGCTGCACAAGCACCTGAGCCTGTCGGCGGACGAGCAGGCCGCGGTGCGCGCCAAGCAGGGCCGTCCGCCATTCGGCGTGGCGTTGAAAATCATGGACGACGACGGCAACGACCTGCCCAACGACGGCGAGGCCCAGGGCAATCTGTACGCTCAGGGACACTGGGTCATTGATGCCTATTTCAACGTCGACACCCCGGCGCCGCACCGCGATGGCTGGTTCCCCACCGGAGACATCGCCACCCTCGACGGTAACGGTATTCTCACCATCAAGGACCGCTCCAAGGACGTGATCAAATCCGGCGGCGAGTGGATCAGTTCGGTGGAACTGGAGAACCTGGCCATGGGCATGGACGAACTGGCCGACGCCGCGGTGATCGCCGCCCGCCACGCCAAATGGGATGAGCGCCCCTTGCTGATCGCGGTCAAGGCGGAAGGCCAGAACCCCTCGGAGCAGGACATCCTGGCCGGCTTCGAAGGCAAGGTGGCCTCCTGGCAGATCCCCGATGCGGTGGTGTTCGTGGAACAACTGCCCCGTAATGCCACCGGCAAGGTGCTTAAGAACAAGCTCCGTGATGAGTTTGGCGATACCCTGCTGAACCAGGGCTGAACAGGCCCTAATCCCGCCGGGGCGGCAGCACCTGCCACTCCGGCTCCTCGAACTCACCGATCACGGTGATCTCACAGGTACGGGCGTGTTTTTCCAGGATACCGCGCACGATCTCGCTGCGCCGGTCATCCTTGGCGTCCCGGTGGGCCTTGGATTCCCAATGGGCAATGGCCAGCAAGGTGTCCGGCTCACCGATCTTGCGGTGCAAGTAGGTGCCGCGGGCTCCGGGAGCCTGCTGGATAATTTCACTGGCCTCGGTCCACGCCTCGGCGTACTCCGCCACCGTATAACCCGGCTTCATTCTCACTTCGAAAATAAACTTCATGGTTGCTCCCTCCCTCACAGGAGATCCGCTCCCCGTGATTCCCGTCGCCGTGCCGGCCGGTTCGCGCGCACGGTATTCGCCGCACTTTCTGACTTCCGTTCAAGTTCCGTTCAGGAAGGCGACAGGCTCGGTTCAGGATGACCTCTTTATGCTGACTTCATCGTTAAACAGTGTCAGCAACAAAGGATCAAAGCCATGAAAACATTCGGGAAACTGGTATTGGGCAGCACACTGGTCGGTGCTATCGGTCTGGCTCAGGCCGCCGACCATTTCGGCGGTGTCACCTGGGGTGAAACCAGTAACAACATGCAGAAATCCCACTCACTGAACGCGCAGTTGAATGATCCTGACCTGGACGGCGCCATCAAAAACAGCGGCACCTGGGGCGTGCGTCTGGGCACCGTCGAAGATAACGCCCGCTTCTACGTCACCTATGACTATGCCTCCGATACCCGGCACCAGTACAAACTGCGCCAGCAGAACCTGTTGGGCAGCTATGACGCCCTGCTGCCAGTGGGCGACCACGGCACCCAGCTGTTCGGCGGCGTAAGCGCCGGTCTGGTCAGCCTGGAACAGGAAAGCCGTGGTTTCCACCGGGATCGTGACGTGGGCCTGGCCGGCGGTGTGCAGGCCGGTATTATTCAGAATCTCGGCTACAACGTGGCGCTGGAAGGCGGCTACCGCTACCTGCGCACCAGCGCCGACGTGCAACTGAAGGAACGCGGCGTGGGCAATGCCGGTCGTGCCGATCTGCACAGCAGCGAACAGTTCTATGTCGGCGTAAACTATCGGTTCTGATCGACATCGAACACCGGGGCAATGCCCCCTGAAGGGCGGCACCGCTCGCTGCCGTGCCGCCCAGTACCCCCTCTCGCCGGCCCCGCGCCGGCGAGGCATTATCGGAGGCCCCATGAAACTGCTGGTGGTGGAAGACGAGGCGTTACTGCGCCACCATCTGTACAGCCGTCTGGGCGAGCAGGGTCACGTGGTGGATGCGGTGGCCGACGCCGAAGAGGCGCTGTACCGGGCCAGGGAATACCATCATGACCTGGCCATCGTCGATCTCGGATTGCCCGGCATGGGTGGTCTGGACCTGATTCGCGAGATTCGCCATCAGGGCTGGAATTTCCCCATTCTGATTCTTACCGCCCGCGGCAACTGGCAGGACAAGGTGGAAGGGCTGGCCGCCGGCGCCGACGATTACGTGGTCAAACCCTTCCAGTTCGAGGAGCTGGAAGCACGTCTGAACGCATTGTTGCGCCGCGCTTCCGGGTTCGTGCAATCGACCATCGAGGCCGGCCCGTTGGTGCTGGATCTGAATCGGCGTCAGGCTCGTGTCGGCGAACACAGCCTGGCGCTGACCGCCTACGAATACCGTATCCTCGAGTATCTGATGCGCCATCATCAACAAGTGGTCAGCAAGGACCGGCTGATGGAACAGTTATACCCCGACGATCAGGACCGTGACCCCAATGTGATCGAAGTGCTGGTCGGGCGCCTGCGCCGCAAGCTGGACCAGTCCGGAGACTTCCGCCCGATCGAAACGGTACGCGGCCAGGGGTACCTGTTCATCGAGCGTTGCCGGTGAAACGGTCGCTGCGCCTGCGATTGATGCTCGGCGCCGCCACCCTGGCGGTGCTGTTCATCATCGCTCTGCAACAGGCTCTGCAGCAGGCGTTCAGCCTGGCACTGGAAGACACCATCGAACAGCGCCTGGCCGCGGACGTCAGCACCCTTATTTCCGCCGCCCGGGTGGAAGATGGCCGCTTGCACATGCCGGATCATTTACCCGACGAGGAATTCACCCTCCTCGACAACAAGCTGTTTGGCTTTATCTACGACCGCGACGGCCATCTGCTTTGGCGCTCCGCCTCCACCCACGATCTGAACATCGATTATCTGCCCCGCTATGATGGCGACAAGAACCGGGAGTTGCACCGCGTTCGTGACGCCAACGGCGTCAAGCTGTTCGTCTACGATATGGAAATCGATCTGCTGCGGGGCGAGGATGCCGCTTACAGTATCGTCACCGTGCAACCGTCCCGGGACTACGACGCCATGCTGTCCGGCTTGCGCAAGCAGCTTTACGTCTGGCTCGGCGGTGGCCTGCTGGTATTGCTGGTGTTGCTGTGGCTGGGCCTGACCTGGGGTTTCCGTACTCTGCGCGGTATGAAAGAGGAATTGGACCAGGTGGAAAGCGGCGAACGGGAGCGGCTCAGCGAGGACCACCCCCGGGAACTGCTGCGTCTGACCCGTTCACTGAACCGCTTGCTCGACAGCGAACGGCTGCAACGGGAGCGCTACCGGGATTCCCTGGCGGATCTGGCCCACGGCCTGAAAACACCACTGAGCCTGCTCCAGGCGGTGGGTGAAACGCTGTCCTCCCGTCAGCAAAACCGGGAGCAGGTGGAAATCATGGGTAATCAGATCGAGCGCATGAACCAACAGATCGGTTTTCAGCTGCAGCGGGCCTCGCTGCGCCGCAGCGGCCTGATCCGTCACCAGGTGGCGCTGGCGCCACTACTGGATACCCTGGAAACCGCGCTGGACAAGGTGCACCACGGCAAACAGGTCACTCTGGAGCGAGCCCTTCCCGATCACTTCACTCTGCCCCTGGAGCAAGGCGCCTTGCTGGAAGTACTCGGCAATCTTCTGGAAAACGGCTATCGCCTCTGTCTCAGCCGGGTACGCGTCAGCGCCCGGCGGCTCAGCGACGGCGACATCCTGGTGGTGGAAGACGACGGCCCCGGCGTCGCCGAGGACCAGCGCGAACGTATCCTGCGACGGGGCGAGCGGCTGGATACCCGCCATCCCGGTCAAGGGCTGGGCCTGGCGGTGGTCAAGGACATCCTCGACAGCTACTCATCGACCCTGACCCTGGACGATTCCCCCCTCGGCGGCGCCCGCTTCACGTTGTTCTTTCCTCGCTAACCGCAAGCCGGGAACCACGCTCTTACGGCGTCCATGATTATGTCCGCGCACCGCTCCGGTCTCGCCTGAAGAATAAAGTGAGGCCCGCCAAGCTCGACAACGTCCAGGTTCGCAAAGGATGCCCTGAACTGCGCCGTCACGTCGCTTACCAGAACATCATTTCGAGGCCGAAGGTACAGCGCCGGCACCGTGAACCGGTGCCTTTCAAAGCGCATGCCCGCTATCTGCCCGAGCCTTTGCCCAAGCACCTTTCGCGGTACCGGCCTTACCGCCTGCCGGAACCGCGTAATCGTTTCATCGGACGCCTGCCGCCCCATCAGGAACCAGCGGATCGCCAACGACGAAGCGGGTAACGCCAGCAGTGCTTTGATCGGCAAGGCAGCCGCCAGCCTGGGGAGCAGCCAGCCGGGCCTGGAAAGAAAAGACGCCACGAAAATAACCGCCTTGAGATTGGGATCCCCCCGTAACAGGAGGGTTTCCGCGATCTTCCCGGAAAAGGACTCCGCCAGCATTACATAGTCGCTTTGGGGCAGCCGCGAGGCGATATGCCGGGCAAGGCGGTCGATATCCTGCGGCCCGGCGTGCGGCAGCGGAATCACCTCGCATTCCAACGAGGTCAGATGCGCCAGTACGTCGCGAAAAAGCAGACCGGTTCCATCCATGCCCGGCAACAGCACCAGCTTCATTTCCGGTTACCGTGCGTCTTCCGCCACTTCCCGGGCCAATCTCTGGAATAACGCCATGTCCTCCCAGGCGCGATGGTCGCCCTTGGCATAAGCGCGGGCATTGTGGTGATAGGCCAGGGCGTTGACCCGATTGGCGATGCGATTATCACGCTGGCGGCGCACTTCACCGGGAGAGCCCATGACAATCGAATTATCGGGAATCACGGTGCCTTCCTTGAGGAAGGTATGGCCGGCAATGATGCAGTTATCGCCGATCACGCAACCGTCCATGATGGTGCTGTTGATACCGATCAGACAGTTATCACCAATGGTGCAGCCATGCAGCGTCACATGGTGGGTAATGGAACAGTACTCACCCACCCGGGTACCACAGCCGCTGCCAATGTGAATCATGACGAAATCCTGAATGTTGCTGTAACGGCCGATGTGGATGTCATAGGCTTCCGCCCGCGCCGCCGCGTTGATCCACACCGATGCCCCTTCGGCGATGGTGATGTCGCCATACAGGTAAGCGGATTCGTGAACGTAGGCGCTGTCGTGAATGTTGGCGCGGGAATCGATGAACCCCATGGCTTGTTCTCCTTATGTGGATTGCGGTTTCATACTATTCGGAATTTCGTAACGTTCATGGGCCTGTTCACCCTATTTTCATCCCGCCTGTTGCGGCTAAAACGCCACCAATCCAGGCACGAGGAGAGAAGTTTGGTCATTCCAAATGAACGACGAGTAACGCGGAGTGGTGACGTTTTAGCCGCAACCCGAAGGGCTGGAGCCCTTTTTACCTCCCGCGTCGTTGTCGGTTGCTCATTTGGAATGACCAAACCGCGCGCCCTCCGCCTGGCTGGAGGCAAAAAGGGCATCCAGCAGACGGGATGAAAATAGGGTGAACAGGCCCTAGCATCATCAAAGGGGTCGGACAGGCCGGCCCGACAGGGAGCATAGCATGGGACAGTTCATTGATATCGAGGCCCGCGACGGCGGCCATTTCCGCGCCTATCTGGCCGTACCGGAAGGGGGCAAGGGGCCCGGGCTGGTGCTGGGTCAGGAGATTTTCGGTGTCAACGGCACCATGCGCGAGCTGGCGGAGTATTACGCCGAGGAAGGCTATGTCACCCTGGTTCCGGATTTGTTCTGGCGCATCGAACCCGGTATCGAACTGGGCTACACCGAACAGGATTTCGGTCGCGCTTTCGAACTGTTCCAGACCATTGATCTGGATCTGGCCATCGACGACATCGCCGCCACACTGGATGCCCTGCGGCAACGGCCGGAGGTGAGCGGAGACGGTTTGGGCTTCGTCGGCTATTGCCTGGGCGGCAAGCTGGCCTATCTGACCGCCTGCCGCACCGATGTGGCGTGCAGCGTCGGCTACTATGGAGTCGGTATCGAGAACCATCTGCAAGAGGCCGGGTCGATCCGGGGGCGGCTGGTGCTGCATTTCGCCGAGTTGGACGGCTTCTGCGACGACGCGGCCCGCAACCGCATCATCACCGCCCTGGGCGGCACCGTGTCACGCCTGGAAACCTTCGTCTATCCCGGAGTGGATCATGCCTTTGCCCGGCCCAAGGGCGACCACTATCACAAACCCTCCGCGCAGATGGCGCATGAACGCACCATCGCCGCCCTGAAAAGGGAGATCGGCCCCGAATACGATTTGTCCGCCCTGTGGGAAGAGCACGTGCGCTACGAATTCGAGGCGCGCGATGTCCCGGCGACCATGGCCACCATGGTGTCCGAACCCTATGTGAACCACATTCCCACCATGACCGGCGGCGTCGGTTATCAACAGCTGAGCCGCTTCTACCAGCACCACTTCGTCCACGGTAATCCCGAGGACATGATGCTGACACCGATCTCCCGCACCATCGGCGCCTGCCAGATCGTCGACGAGTTCGTGCTCAGCTTCACCCACGACCGGGAAATCGACTGGCTGCTGCCCGGCGTGGCCGCCACCGGCAGGAAAGTGGAAATCCCCATGCTCGGCGTGGTGCGCTTCCGTGGTGACAAGCTGTGCCACGAACACATCTATTGGGACCAGGCCAGTGTGCTGGTGCAGATCGGCCTGCTGGACCCGGAAGGCCTGCCGGTGGCCGGCGTGGAGACGGCCCGCAAGCTGCTGGATGAATCACTGCCTTCCAACACGCTGATGGCGCGCTGGAAGGAGAGCGAAGGCCGGGACTGAGCCACCGACCGATCGTGGCCCGTGAACCACTGCCTCCCCGCCATTGGCGATAGCAGTGGTTACACGCCCGTTCGCTGCCAAGGCAGCTTCCCACAGCGGCCTCGTAGTTTCTTTGCGGGAAGCGAGCTCGCTCGCGAAATCATGTCCGCAAGACCGACTATTCCGGGCAGCCGGCCTCCGGGCTCGGGCAGTTCACCATCCAGGGGATACCGAAACGGTCGGTGGCCATGCCGAAACGCAGCGCCCAGAACGTCGCTTCCATGGGCATGATCACGCTGCCGCCGCTACACAGCGCCGCGAAGACGTGCTCGGCCCGCTCCGGGTCATTTACCTCCAGCGACACCGACAGCCCCGTCGGCACCTGATACCGGTCCGAAGGGCTGTCCGAGCCCATCAGCACGGTGCCGTCCAGTTTTACGCAGCCGTGCATGATCCAGTCCTGTTTCGCCTCGGGCATGTCCTTACAGCCTTCAGGCCCGTACGGCAGCAGCGCCAGAATTTCGCCGTCCAGCAGATCAGCGTAGAACCGCAGCGCTTCCTCGCACTGTCCCTGGAAGAAAAGATAGGGATTTACGTTCACGGATGACTCTCCTTATGGGTTAACGTCACCAGAGAGTCGATCAGGAAGATGCGGATTCGACAAGCTCCCGGCTTTTCCTTGAAACGGATGCCGGGAGCTTGCCGGGAGCCCCCTAGAACAGGGCTTGGGGCAGGTAGGTGGCAATTTCCGGGAACATCATGATCAGGGCCAGGCCGATGATTTCCACGATCACGAACGGAATCACCGAGGAGTAGATATCACGCATACTGACATCCGGTGGCGCCACCCCTTTCAGATAGAAGAGGTTGAAGCCGAACGGCGGGGTCATATAGCCGATCTCCATGTTGATCACGAACAGGATGCCGAACCAGATCGGATCAAAACCCAGACTCTGTACGATTGGCATGAACACCGGCAGCGTGATCAGCATGATACCCACGGGATCCAGCACCATCGCCAGCAGGAACACGATCACCATCATGGAAATAATGATCGCCCAGGGACCGCCGGGGATCGACGTCATCAGCCCTTCGATCAACGCCTGGGCGCCCATGCTCTGGTAAGCGGCACTGAAGGCGTGGGCGGCGAACAGGATCCACATGATCATACCGGTAAGCTTGAAGGTGCGCAGAGCCGCTTCCCGCATCAGGCCCAGGGTCAGCTTACGGTAGACGATGGCGGAAAGCAGGGAACCAAACACGCCTACGGCGGCCGCTTCGGTAGGGGTGGTGATGCCCTTGATGATGGAGCCCAGCACCATCACCACGATCAGGATCGGCAGGATCACCGCCCGCAGCGCGCGCATCTTCTCCGCCATGTTGCCCCGTTCTTCCTTGGGCAAGGCCGGTGCCAGATTCGGCTGGAAGGCGCACCGCACGACGATGTACAGCACCGTCAGCACCATCAACAACAGGCCCGGCAACACCCCGGCGGCGAACATCTGACCCACGGAAACCCCGGTGATCAACGAATACAGGATCATCAGGATGCTGGGCGGAATCAGAATTCCCCAGCCGCCGCCGGTGTTGATCACCCCCAGCGCCAGCTTCTTGTCGTAACCGCGCTCCAGCATCGACGGCAGAGCAATGGTACCCATGGCCACCACCGCAGCGCCGCTGATACCACACATGGCCGCGAACAAGGCACAGATGCCGAGGGTACCGATGGCCAGACCGCCGCGCAGGCCACCCCACCACAGGTGCATCATATGATAGAGGTCCTTGGCCACCCCGGTTCGCTCCAGCACCATGGCCATGAACACGAATAGCGGGATCGCCACCAGGGTGGAACTTTCCATCGTGCCCCAGATCTGCGAGGCCACCATATAGAAAGCGTCGGCACCCCAGGTGAAATACAGGAACACCACCGAGACACCGCCCAGTACGAAAGTCAGCGGCACGCCCAGAAAGACGAAAAGCAGCAGGGTACCGAAGAACAGCAAGGTGAGCATTTCGATACTCATAGGTGGTCTTCCTCCTCGTCACCCAGAGTCTTGATCTCCGACGGATCGATCAAATTGAAGGCCACGCCCAGGTCCTGCAGCAACTTGGCCAGGCCCTGCAGCAGCAGCAACAAGGCCCCCAGCGGGATACAGGCCTTGATCGGCCAGATCGGCGGGTTCCAGGCGGAATAGGAGGTTTCCAGACCCTCGATCGATTCCAATGCCATGGAGCTGCCGAAATACAGCAGTGCCCCGACGAAAATAAAGAACACCGCGGAGGTGATCACATCCAGGCCGGCGCGCACCCGTACCGGCAACGCGGAATGGAACAGGTCCACGTTGACGTGGCCTTTATGCGCCATGACATAACCGCCGGCGAGCACGCCGTAGATCCCGAAGAGCATCTGCGTCAGCTCGTTGGTCCATACGGTGGGCGCACCGAACACGTAGCGGAGGAACACCTCCAGTATCAGGAACGCGAACATCGCGAACACCAGATAGGAAACCCAGCGGCCGACATGGTCGTTCAGCCAGGTGATCCCATTAATAAACGCTCGAACCGCGGACATGGGATTCCTCCAATAGGTCGAGAGAAGGGCGGGAACGAGAAAAGGGCGCCACGATGGGCGCCCTCATCATCCTGACGGTCATCCGTTACAGGTAACCGAGGTCCTTCAGGAAACCACGCAGTTCTTCCACGATGGCTTTCGCCTCGGGGCTGCGCTCGGCTTCTTTATCCCAAGTCTTTTGGGCGGTGGCGGTCAGGCGCTTTTGTACGTCGTCGGGCAGCGTGTTGATCTGCACGCCTTCGTCCCGCATTGCCGTGGCCAGGGAAACCCGCTCCTGGTACAGATACTCGTTGGTGCGCAGCCAGAACTGCTCTTCCAACGCGTCCTTGACGATTTTGGCCATGCCGTCCGGCAGTTTGTCCAGGGCTTTCTGGCTGACGATGAAGACGTCGGTGCCGGCGATGTTCAGAGCCGGTTTGACGTGGTACTTGGCCACCTCATACAGGCCCATGCTCTTCGCGCCCTGGGAGGCCCCCCAGTGAGCACCGTCCACCACGCCGGTGGACAACGACTGGTACAGCTCACCGCCGGGAATATAGGAGCCAGCGGCACCAGCCTCGGTGAGGAATTTCTGCAAAGCACCGGAAGAGCGGATCTTCAGCTTGGTGAAATCATCCCAGCTTTCCACCGGCTTCTTGAGCACCATTTCGGTGGGGTAGATCTTGTCGGTGGAGTAGTACACGCCGTACTTGGCGGCTTCCGCCCGCAGCTTGTCCTCGAACCCCATGTTTTTGTGGAAGTACACCGCTTCCCACACGTTGTGGAAGGCGAAGGGCAGACCGGAGGCAATGCCGCCCAGGCTCAGCTTGTCCTGGGCGTAACCCGGGGAGATGGTACCCATTTGAATGATGCCACGGCTGACCGCGTTGAAGGTCTCGTTGGGCTTGAACAGGGCGCCGGACTCAAACAATTGCAGTTGCAGACGGCCATCGGTGCGTTCTTCAAGCACCCGCTTGATGCGTTCCAGACTGTCCTTGTAGGAGCTGCTGGCACCAGGCCAGTGGGACTGAACCTTCCATTTGATGACATCGTCGGCGGAGGCCAGGGAGGGCAAAACAACGCTGGTCGCCACCGCCACCGCGGCGGCGGCCGTGACCAGATGCTTACGGAGTTGTGCTAATAGAACCATTCTAGTTCTCCTGCTTTTTCTTCTCGGGTGGTGAGCGCCACCGGTTTGGGTCAAAGCGACACCTATTTCGCATAGCGAAATAGGTGATCAAAATAATGAGATTCCGCGCAAATTTAACACAGGATCCCTCATCGCCATACCCACTTTTGTCTTATTTCGTTTCCACGACTACTGGGTCATTTTTAATGGAATCAGGCCGGTTTAGCCGCCCAAAGGCGGTTCTGGCAAGGCTTCCAGCCGTTCCTGCAGCAACCGGGCGAAACGCAGCACGGTACGATCCTCCAGGTAGGGGCCGATGATCTGCACGGCCAGCGGCAACCCCTCCGCGGAAACGCCGATGGGCAGCGTCGCCGCCGGCAAATAGACCGCCCCGGCCAACCCCACCCAGACCAGGATGTCCATATAAGGCTGATCCACTCCGTTCACGGTCAGCGTACGCTGATCCGGGCCCGGCGTCTGCCGGTGGCTGAACGGCAACGTCTGTACCACCGGACACAGCAACACGTCGTGGTCCTGGAAGAACTGACGCCATTGACGCCGCATCACCGTCCTCCGCTCATTGGCGCGCAGCCAGTCCGCATGGCTCTGAGTGGTGCCACGAGCGAAGCGGGCCCGGTAACCCTGATCATCCGGAGCGGCCTCGGCGGCCCCTTCTTCCATCTGCTGGTACAGCGACGGCGGCAACCCCACCCCCATGGTGCCGGCAAGCAACTGATAGTAAACATCGTATGCCTCGGACAGACCGATCCCCTCGGGCCGCGCCTCATGGTCCACCTCCACGCCCCATTGGCCCAATTGTCCGGTCAATTGCTCCAGGGCCTCGACGATACGCCGGTCCACCGGGCAACGGGGGTCATCCAGCCAGGCCGCCACCCGGAACGACTCGAGCTGCTGGTGGCGCGGTTCCGGCAGTTGCAAGCGCCAGCCGGTACCTTCGTCCTGATCCGGACCCGCCAGAATTTCCATGGCCAGTTCCAAGTCCTCCACGTGCCGTGACATCGGGCCGGCCACGGAGATGTCCCGGGTGGACAGGGCGCCTGGTGGTCCGGGGATATGACCACGGGTGGGAATCAGCCGCCAGCTCGGCTTCAGACCCGCCACACCGCAGAACGCCGCCGGGGTACGAATGGAGCCGCCGATATCACTGCCCAGTTCCAGCGGCGTCATGCCGGCGGCCAGCGCGGCGGCGGCACCGCCGGAGGAGCCGCCCGGAGTCAATTCCGGGTTCCACGGATTGTTGGTGGTGCCATAGATCTCGTTGAAGCTCTGCAGATCGCCGGCGTAGGCCGGTATGTTGGTCTTGCCGAACAGTACCGCGCCGGCGGCGCGCAACCGCTCAATGGCATCGGCGTCCTGCCGTGGAACATGTCCGGCCAGATCCGTCACCCCGGCGGTGGTGGGCCAGCCGGCCACTTCGAAGGTTTCCTTCACCGTCATTGGCACCCCGTGCAACGGACCCCAGTGTTCGCCCCGGGCCAGCGCCTCATCCGCCTCCCGTGCCCGCTGCCGCGCCTCGTCGAAGCGCCGCACCACCACCGCGTTAAGCGGCGGATCCAGCTTCTCCACACGGGCTATGAAGTATTCCAGCGCCTCACTGGAAGTCAGTTCGCCCTCACGGATACGCCGGGCCAGTTCGGTGGTGCTCAGACGATGCAACGCCATCACAGCTTCTCCCTATCATTTGTTATGGAATCTGGTTTCATTTTCATAATCGAACCCCCTCCATGCCGCCGGGTCAAGCGATGGCGCATCCCGACCTCTTCCCTGGAGCCCGCGGGGCCGCCGTGACAAAATGGGCGCCCTGCCTGCAAAAGTGTCCTGATTCACGGAGACCAGCCAATGAAATACCTGCACACCATGGTCCGCGTCACTGACCTGGATGCCTCCCTGCGTTTCTATTGCGAGGGACTGGGACTGAAGGAAGTCCGCCGCAAGGAAGTGCCCGCCGGGCGTTTCACCCTGGTGTTCCTCGCCGCGCCGGAAAGCCCGGAAGCGGAAGTCGAATTGACCTGGAATTGGGACCCGGAAGAGGACATGGGCTCGGCGCGCAACTTTGGCCACCTGGCCTTCCGGGTGGATGACATTTATGCGTTATGCCAACACCTCCAGGACATGGGCTACACCATCAACCGCCCGCCCCGGGACGGCCACATGGCGTTCGTCCGCTCACCGGACCTGATTTCGGTGGAATTGCTGCAAAAAGGCGATGCTCTGCCGGCACGGGAACCCTGGGCCTCCATGGAGAACACCGGCAGTTGGTAAGGACAGCTGGATACCGCTGACCCCAAGCAAGGTCACATCTTCAGCGCCGGGGGGTTGCCCTCCACCGTGGTTGAGGTCTTAGCATGGGCTCAACGCCAACCCTGGAGCGCCAAGATGAAACAGATCGCCGAGGACCTGTGGGAGACCGAGCCGGAACACCCTGCTCCCGGCTTGCAGACCCACGCCTACCTCTACGCCCATCCGGCGGGTAATGTGTTGTTTTACAACACCAGTCATGATGATGAGTTATCCGCTTTCGCCGATCACGGCGGCGTGCATCGCCAGTATCTGAGTCACCGCGACGAAGTCGGCGCCAGCCTGGCGGTGATCCGGACCCGTTTCAACAGTCAGTTGTGCGGGCATCGGAGCGAGCTGGAAGACATTGAAAAATACTGCCCGGTGGATGTGATACTGGCGCAACGGGAGCATCATCCGCGCGACATCGAAATCCTGCCCACCCCCGGGCACACTCCCGGCAGCACCTGTTTTCTGGTGCAATCCCCCACCGGCGACCGCTATCTCTTCACGGGTGACACTCTGTACTTCGATGAAGGCGGCCAGGGCCGCAACGGTTTCCTGCCTTCAATGAGCGACCACGAAGCCTTGATCAAGAGTTTGATTTTCCTGCGCACTCTGTCTCCGGACCTGGTGATCTCCAGCGCTTTCGGCGCTGGCGGCGGCTATCGCCGTTTCGAGGACGCGCAAAGCTGGCAAGACTGTGTGGACGAGGCACTGGCACCATTACGGGATGCGGTGGATTAGAGTCCCGGCGGGCCGTGGCGCGCTAACGGTCCGCTACCCCACAGGCATCACCGCGAAATGCAGCATGACATGGACCTGGACCTCCCCCACCAGGAAGCCCAGCAGAGCGCCCACCGCGATCAGAATCCACTCGTCCTGCTGGAAAGCCGGCCGCAACAGACCCTCGAATTCCTCTTCGGTCAGTTCCTGCATCTTGGTGACCAGCAGATTCTTCAGGTCCATGGCTTCCTGCGCATAAGCCTCCACATGACCAAGCGCCTCCGGCAACGCCGCCATGACCTTTTCCGCCACGGCTTTTTTCATCTGCTGGTAACGGCTGGTGCCCACCGCGAACACCACCAGGGGCTTGGCCAGCCCGGCCTGTTCGTCCAGGGTGCGTTGCACCTGGCGCTGAACCAGCGCGAACAGGCGGTCCGATAACGGTCCCTTGAGGATTTCCTCGATGATCGCCTGCGGGGTGACGATTTCCTGGGCCACCAGTTCGCCATAACGGGCCGCCACCTGCTTGCGACGGCGCAGAAACAACCCCTGCCATTCGAAAATACCGAAGTAGCGCACTGGCTGCTTCGGGTTGAAGATCATCTTCAGCGCCAGCCAATCGGTGAACCAGCCGGTGAACAGACCGAACAGGGGGATCACCCAGACGTTGTGGGTCAGCGCCCAGACCACCGCCTGAACACAGCCGATGGCGAAGCCAAAATAAATACCGGAGCGGGCAATGAACTTGAACTCCACATGGCCGGCCTCCAGGAACACCCGGTTGAGCAGTTCCTTGTCCCGCACCAGCGCGTTCACCACCATGTGCTTGAGATCGAACACCCGATGGATGTTGGATTTGATGTCTTCCATGATCTGTTCGACCATGTGCGGCGCTTCTTTCTGAATACGCTGGATCACCCGCCGCTTGATCCCTTCAGGCAGGGTTTCCCATAGGCCGGGCTGATATTCCGAAGCCACCTCCCGGGTAATGTCTTCCACCACGTCGATAAGCGGATCGCGGATTTCCGCCGCCACCCGTTGCGGGTCCAGACGGTCGAACACATCCTCCGGCTTCAACAGCCGCTCCATCATCAGATCACAAGCGATGCTGGCCATGGTGGCGGCCCGGCGCGGCACGATCCCCTGCCAGCCCAGCAACGGCGGTTTACCGACGAACTCCAGCGGCTGGAACATCATACGAATCGCCACCAGCTTGGTGACATAGCCGATCAAGGCCGCCACCACCGGCATGGAGAGATAGAGAATCCAGTTGGCGCGTACGTCGGCAAGGATCAGGGACCAATCCATCTCACCTTTCCTCCTCACCCAGTTGCATCACCGCATCCCAGAGGCGCTGGCCCGCGGGGCTGATCACCAGAGTCTCGCGACAGCTCCTCAGCGGCGGCCGCTCCCCGTCCCAGCGGCGCAGGGCTTCCCGGAACGTGGCATCGCCCTCGCACAGCTCGTAATCCATTCGCAGCGACGCCCGTTCCGGCAACGCCGCCGCCAGACCATTATTGATCAGACGGGCCAGATACAGCGGCACGTATTCCTGAGCGTACACGCCGGCACTGCGGCCGATACTGGAATAGCGGTGCAGCGCTTCCCCGCTGTCACGCCAGCGGGCGCGGCGCAGGGTCAGCATTGGATAACCGGAACCGTCGGACAGCGCCGCCAGCAGACGCCATTCATCGGAAACCAGATGGCCGGCGAGGCCCTGGACGATCTCCAGCTCAAGGGTGCCGGTATCCTGCTCCAGGCTGACGGCCAGGCGGTTCTGGAACGATTCGGCATGACGGGAGGCCCCGGGATCCAGGGCATCCATCCGCTCCCTGAGACCACGAAGCACCTCTTCTTCCACATGCTGAAAACGGGCTTCGGCACGGCGTACCGGCGGCAGGCGCCGCAGTATCGCCAATACGCGGGCCCCCACCGGGGGCTGAGGCTCGGACCGGTTAGGCAAGTTGCTGCATCCTTATTCTTGTCGTGATTCTTCGGATTCGCCGGCCCCTGGCTGACGGGGAACCGGCTCGGTTATGGATTCAGCAATACCCAATTCACCGGAGGCTGTCCACAGCAGACGCGTGACAGCACGTTGCTTTTATTATGCGGCCCATATCATGCCGAGCCGCCAGCCGCGATCACGTTCCTGTCCAGAAGCGCCTGGCATTGTTCCGGCGTAAAACCGATCTGCGCCAGAACCTCCAGGGTATGTTCCCCCAGTTCGGGCAACGTATAGGGTTTCTCCATCTCACCGGCGTCGGCGAAAGTGAAAGGCAGCCCGGGGATCTCCACCTCCTGGCCCCGGCCGTCGTTCACACGCTTGAAGATACCGGTCGCCTGGACATCGGCACTGGCCCGGACCTGACGGTAATCCCGCACCACCCCACAGACCACACCGAACTTCTCCAGTTGGGCACGCGCCTCTTCACCTTTGTAGTCACCCAGAGCGGTACTCAGAATATCGATCATCGCCGGCCGGTTTCTGACACGGTCGTTGCTGGTGGCGAAACGCTCGTCCCGGGCCAGGTCCGGCAGCTCCACGGCACGGCACAGCCGTTGCCAGTGATCCTCCATATAGGCGGAGATGACAATGTAACCGTCCTGCACGGCGATCAGATCCGCCGCTGGCGCCACCAGTGGCTGAGCATTGCCGGCCCTCTGCGGCAAACTGCCGGAGCAGGCGTACTCCGCCCAGATCTGTGACTGCAATCCGATTGCCGTGGCCAGCAGGGAGGCTTCGATGGTTTCTCCTTCGCCGGTCCGGGCAAAACGGAACAAGGCGGCGAGCACGGCGTTGGCGGTGGCCGTGGCGGTGGCCGCGTCGACCACGGCGAACCCGGTTTTCAGCGGTGTGCCTCCCGGCTCACCGGTCAGCGACATCATGCCGCTTTCCGCCTGCGCGGCGATATCCAGCCCGGGGCGCTCCCGGGAAGGGCCGCCAGTGCCGAATCCGGAAATGGAAGCGTAGATCAGGCCCGGCTTTTCAGCGCGCAGAGTGGCCGCGTCCAGACCGATACTTTCCATCACGCCCACACGAGTGTTTTGCACCACCACATCGGCCCGCAGGGCCAGCTTGCGGGCGATTTCCACGCCTTCGGGGTTGCGCAGATCCAGGGTTATGGATTTCTTGCCACGGTTATAGGCCATGAACATGCCACTGCGATAACCGCTTTTCTCACTGACACCGAACTTCCGGCTGTTATCGCCGTTGAAGCTTTCAATCTTGATCACGTCGGCGCCCAGATCCGCCAGAATCTGGGTGGCGCCGGGGCCCGCGATGAACTGGCCGAACTCCACCACCCGGACACCATCCAGCGCTTTTTTATTCTCCGTCATAGCCATTATTCTCCCTGTACTTCCTGATTAATTCGAATTAGTTGACGGCTGCCCCTTCCGCCGTTGCAGCACACGCCGCTGAATAAGCCGGATCGCAGGCCACAGCAGAAACAGCGTGGTCAAAGCAAACAGCACCGCGGCAATCGGGCTGGCGGCGAAAGCGACGAAACTGCCCTGATTCAGAATCAGGCCTTGCCGCAGGCTTTGTTCGATCATTGGGCTCAGCACGAACCCGATCACCATCGGCGCCAGGGGAAAACCGTTGTAGCGCAGCAGCAAACCGGCAATACCCGCGATCAACACCACCAGCAAATCAAAAGGGTTGGCGTTGATGCTGTAGGTGCCGGTGGCGACCAACGCCACCACGCAGGCCATCAACAGCGGCTCGGGGAGACGCAGGATCCGCGAAAATAACGGCGACATCAGCATCCCGCCGAGAAACATGCAGATGTTCGCCACGAACAGCATCATGAAGATGAACAGCACCAGCGACTGATTCTCGAGGAACAACCGGGGGCCCGGTGTGACCCCCTGCAGCACCAGGGCACCAAGCATCACCGCGGTGATCGGATCACCGGGCACGCCGAGAGACAAGGTCGGCACCATGGCCCCTGAGCTGACCGCGTTATTGGCCGCCTCGGAAGCAATCAAACCATCCGGCTCACCGGTGCCAAACTTGTCCTTGTTCGGAGAACTTCGCTTGGCTTCCGCATAGCTGACCATGGAAGCGGAGGCGGCGCCGACGCCCGGCAGCGTACCAATCCAGGTTCCGATCAGTGATGACTTGATCAGCACCGAGGCACGCTGGCGCAGATCCAGCAGTGTCGGCAGTTGGAAGGCGGAGCGGATAACCGGCCCGATTTCCTCCTTTTTTTCCGCCGCTCGCCAGAACACCTCGGACAAAGCGAACAACCCAACCAGAAACGGCACCAGGCCGATACCGGCGGAGAGATCGAAGACACCAAAGTCGTAACGCAAATAGCCGGTCACGGGGTCCTGCCCCACCACCGCCACGAACAAGCCCAGCAGACCGGCGAGCAATCCCTTCACCAGGTTGTCCCGTGACACCGTCACGATGCAGGTCAACGCGAACAGGCCCAGCGCGAAATACTCCACCGGCCCGAAGCGAATGCCGATCTTCGCCAGCAACGGCGAGGCCACCGCCAGAATGATGGTGGCCAGGATGCCACCAAAGGCCGACGCCGTGGTCGACCAGCCCAGCGCCAACCCGGCATCGCCACGCCGCGCCATGGGAAAGCCATCCAGCACCGTTGCCGCGGACTGCGGCGTACCGGGTGTATTGATGAGAATCGCGGATAGCGAGCCGCCGTAGATCGATCCACAGTAAATGCCAAGCAGCAACGCGATACTGGCACCTTGCCCCAGGACGAAGGTCAATGGCAGGGCCATGGTGATCGCGAGTAACGACCCCAGGCCGGGCAAGGCGCCGATGATGATACCCACCAGCGTACCCGCCACCACGGCCAACAGGGCATCCATCGAGGTGAGCATACTGAGGGCGCTTAAAAAGGCATCCATTTCGATAGCCTCCGGTTATCCGGTATGTATTTTTTTGGAAAAATTATTGGAACAGTGAACTCAAGGAAGGCAACGCTGGCCCCGGGGGCGTCCGATTCAACAAATCGGCGAAGCCGTACCAGATCATCGCGGTGAACAATACCGAGATAACCACCAGCCATAGTGGGCGCCGGAACCCCAGCACCCCGCTCATCACCAACATCAGAGCCAGGGTGCTGGGCACGAAGCCCAGCGCCTCATAGGCCAGCAGGTAAGCACCGCTGATCATCGCCGTTGCCGCCAAGGCCCGCCACTGAATGCTCGAGGGCGGCGTCCCGGAACGCCCCAACGCGCTTTTCACCAGCAGCCACACCGAACACACGCCGATCAAGACCAGCAGCACCTTCGGATACCAGAACGGATCATTGGCCACCTGCTGCACGCTGTCGTCGCCACCGCCGGCGAAATACACCGCCAATGCCGCGACCAGCACGGCAACGCCATAGCCAGCGTCAAGGACACGTGCTTTCATAATTACCGGCCTCCGCCTTTTTTGATCACATCATTGATCAAGCGGCCATTCACCTCGGACGTATGCTCCACCAATTGACGGAACTCATCCGGGCCCTGATAGCGAGCCTCGAAGCCGACACGGGCCAGTACCTTTTTCAGCTCTTCGGCTTCAGTGGCCTGCTCACAGCCCTTTACCAACTTCTGTTTAATGTCCTGCGGCAGCCCTTTGGGGGCGACCAGGCCGCCGGAAACGGAAGCGGTCATGTTGTGGCCCTGTTCCATCACGGTCTTGATACCGGGCAGGGAAGCCATGGGTTCATCACTGAATACCGCCACCGCATCAAGATTGCGGTCGGTAACCGTGTTCGGCATCGCCATATACAGATCCACATGTCCACCCATCAACGCGGTCAAACCCGGGCCGTCGCCGGCAAAGGGAACGTGGGTCAGCTCGATACCCGCCACCTGCTGGAATCTGAGCATGTCCAGGTGCGGCAAAGTGCCCGGCCCGGGGCTGCCAAAGGACAACTTGCCGGGATGGGCCTTGGCGTAATCGATCACCTCATTCAGAGTGTTGAACGGCGAATCCGGTTTCACTACCAGGACTTCAGGGCCGTAGTAGAACTGGCACAAGTAGTCAAACGATTCCGTGTTGTAGGGCGTGCGATGCATGTGAGGCTGATTGGCGATGGTGCCTATTGGTGCCACGCCGATGGTGTAGCCGTCCGTCCGGGCCCGAGCCAGAGCGCTGATGCCGACGCTGCCACCACCACCGGAACGGTTATCGACAACCACGTTGACACCAAGATGATCGGCAAGGGCATTGGCGAGAGCCCGACCGGCCAAATCACTACTGCCACCGGCGGGATACGGCACGATTTCCGTTATTGGTCTGGTGGGAAAATCCTCCGCCAACGCCAATGGGGACACCAGCAGAGACGGCAGAGCGGCGGTCAGAGCAAGAGACAATAGTTTTGTTATCTTCATGTTGTTCTCCTGAATATCAGATAAGCGCGGTTTGGCCCCGATTGCCGGAGCCATCGGATTACTGTTGTTTCTTGAGCACCTTATCGATCAACCGTCCGTTGGTTTCCGAGATGCGGTTTACTTGCTTGAGAAAGTCACCTGAGCCCAGATAGGCAGCCTGGGTCCCCAGTCGCCCCAGGACCTGATCAAGGCGCTCGGACTCCGTGGCTTTTTGGCAGGCTTTTTCCAGCGTATTTCGGGCCTCGTCGGGGATGCCCGTGGGTGCGATCACCCCACCCCACCAGGACGCGGTCAAGTCGTAGCCCTGACTTATCGCCGTTTCCACGCCGGGCAGAGTGTCCAAGGGCGCCTCACTGAAAATGCCAATGGCCTTCAGTTCCCGATCGGCGATCACATTGGACATGGTCATGTACATGTCCACGTGCCCGCCCATCAAAGCGGTGACACCGGGGCCGTCGCCGGCGAACGGGACATGAGTGACTTTTACCCCGGCCTTCTCCAGGAACTGCTCCATGGACAGATTTGGCAGAGACCCCGGACCGGGGCTGCCATAGGTAAGCTCTCCGGGATGCGCCTTGGCGTAAGCCACCATCTCATCAAGGCTGGAGAATGGCGATTGCGGCTTTACCGCCAGCGCCTGCGGGCTCAGAAAGAACTGGCAAATATAGTCAAAAGAATCGAGGTTATAAGGCGTGCGCCGCATATGCGGCTGATTCACCAGCGGAGCGGCCGGGACCACGCCGATGGTATAGCCATCATTGCGCGCACGAGCCAGGGCGGCCATCCCTACCGTGCCGGCTCCGCCGGCGCGATTGTCCACCACCACATTGGTGCCAAGAGAATCGGTCAGTTCCCTGGCGATGGCGCGGGCCATCAGGTCGGTGCTACCACCAGCGGGAAACGGCACCATGGCGGTGAGGGGACGCTCTGGATAGTCGGCCGCCTGAGACAACGATGCCACCGCCATAATCAGGGCGGGGACGATCAGTTTCAGGATTCGACGCGTGATTGTTGTAAGCATGTCGTCTTTCCTTCCGGGTTAGTGAATGTCAAAGGTTTCAGCAAGCCGCGCGCAGGGTCAGCTTGGCGATATTCAGTTGATGGATCTGGCTGGTGCCTTCATACAGGCGGAACAGACGAGCATCCCGGTAGAGCCTTTCGATGCAGCTGTAGTCGGCCACGTAACCGGCACCGCCGAAAATCTGTACCGCCTTGTCCGCCACCCGACCACACATCTCCGACGCGAAGTATTTACACATGGACGCTTCCAGCTTTATATCTTCTCCCTGATCCCGCTTACGGGCGGTCTCCAGAATCAAAGCGCGGGCCGCGTGGATCTCCGTCTGGATGTCGGCGATCATTGCCTGCACCAATTGAAAATCCGCGATCGGCTGACCGAATTGGCGACGCTTCAGTGCATGGGCCAGAGCCTCGTCACGCATACGCATGGCCGGCCCGGTACACAAGGCACTCAGATGCAGACGTTGTTTGTTCAGCACCTTCATGGCGGTGACGAACCCCTTGCCTTCCACCCCGCCGATCAGATTGGCCGCGGGCACCCGGCAATCCTGGAAATACACTTCCGATACCGGTGATCCGGCCTGGCCCATTTTTTTGTACGGATTACCCACACTCAGGCCCGGCGTGTCTCCCTCGACAATAAAAGCGCTGATGCCTTTGGCGGACAGATCTTCTGGATCGGTTCGCGCCATCACCGTGAACAACCCGGCAATGGGAGCATTGGTAATAAAACACTTGGAACCATTAAGGATGTACTCGTCACCGTCCCGCACCGCGCGAGTGCGCAAGGCCGTGGCCTGGGACCCGGCTTCCGGTTCGGTCAGCGCGAAACAGCCGGTTACCTCACCGCTCGCCAGCGATGGCAGATAACGGGCCTTTTGCTCTTCCGTGCCGTCGGCTACCAGCGCCTCCGAGCCGATTCCTGTGTTGGTCCCGACCCGGGCACGGAAAGCGGTGGCGCATTGGGATAACTCCATCGCCGCCAGCACCAGCTCCTCGGCAGTCAGGCCCGCGCCACCAAACTGTTCGGGAATGCTCCAGCCAAAAAAACCCAGATCGCGCATCTGCTCGACCAGTTCCTCTGGAATCTGGTCCTCGGCTTCCACGCGAGCCTCGGCCGGCATGGCCACTTCCTTCACCCAGCGACGGATTTCATTCAGGAAGATCTGGAAGCTCTCCGGATCACGAATCATCTTGTTCTCCTTATGCCGGTCGCCCGGCCATTCACTTTTGGTCTAGGGCCTGTTCACACTATTTTCATCGCGTCTGCTGGATGCCCTTTCTGCCTCCAGCGAGGCGGAGGGCGCGCTTTGCCGTTGGGCCGTGGCAACCCGCAACAGATTTAGCTCCTTCACCAGCTTCTCGCCGAGACCATGCAACTCACCGTCGGAAGTGCGGAAGCTGGGCATCATCAGACCCAGCACAGCGATTGGATAACCGTCTTCGCGCAGTACTGGCACGGCCACCGCGCTGGCGCCTTCCACCCGTTCACCGTTGGAAATGGCATAGCCCCTACGGTGAATGGACTTGAGTTCTTTCCGTAAAGCACCGGTCCTGGGGATATAGCGGGTCAACGCGGTGATCCGGTGGTTCCTGATCAGCGCTTCCGCTTCGGATTCCGGCAGAAATGCCATCATCGCCTTACCCGCGGCACCGAGATAAAGCGGAACGGTGGTCCCTATATCCAGCGCATAGCGGACCGGATGGGGGCTGGGCAGCACGGAGGTGACAACCTGGCTGTCACCGGCGCGATGGAACAGGGACACGGTTTCCCTGGTGTCGACATGGAGCCGCTCCATCAGCGGACGGACGCGTGACAACACATCGTCGCTATTCAGAAAAGGCCGGCTCAACGCCATCACCGTATGGGACAGATGCCATTGATCGCTGCCGTCTTCCTGGCGGATCCAACCTTTTTCTCTCAGCGGAATCAAAATCTCTTCGGTCACTCTCGGATCCAGCCCCACCCGCCGCGCCAGCTGCTCCGCCGGCGCCCCTCCGGGCACGTTTTCGGCTGCCGCCAGCAGCAAATCCACCGCCCGGGACACCGCCCCTGCTCCGGTGGAACGTCCGGTGTAGCTGTATCGCTTATCCTCCGGTCGGCGGTAGAGATAGCCCCTGTTCTCAAGGGTGTGCAGGATTCGATAAACAATGGCGGTCGCTTCCCCCAGGACCTCGGCGATCTCCGTCAGAGACATCGGATTGGAAGTCCGCTCCAGCAGCTCCAGAACATCCAGGGCCCGGGCCAGTGTTTGTAGTTGGTAGCTGTTCGCCATTTTTCTTTCTCCGAAAGTCTTTTCTATTTAAGAAAAACAACGGCACGGCGTCAAGCTTCGTGACCCATTAGTCCGAAACCACGAAACGAGAAAAGAAATAAAATGCACATCGGCGAAACGCCGGCTTTCAGCGGGTCACTGATGGCGACAGAATGAGAACAGAGGAGGAATCACCGGGCCGGAAGGCCCGGTGAGGGGCACCGCTTAAGCCCCGTGAGGGCGTGCCCGCTGTACGTTGCGGACCAGAAGCCAGGCGACAATCAGCGCCGGCAGAGTGAGGGCGAGACTGAGCATGAATAATTCACCATGATCCAGCGGCATGGCGCCCCCGCCAGGGATAGCGAAGGCCAGACCACCGATGACCAGCATCACCCGGATCGGCCATTGCAACGCCCGGTGCACGGTCAGGTCTCCAATGCCGATCAGATAGCCCTGCATGGCACCGGCGATCAGCACCACACCCACCAACGCCTGGCATAGCACAATCACGATATCCTGCCACTGGCCCTGCAGAATCAGCGCCGGATTGAGCACGAACAGGAACGGGATGAAGTAAATCACGCTACCCAGCCGCATCGCCTTCAAGCCGGTTTCCATCGGCCTCGCACCGGCCACGGTGGCGGCGGCGAAAGCGCCCAAAGCCACCGGTGGCGTGATGAAACTGAGCATGCCCCAATAGAGAATGAACAGGTGCACCGCCAGTGGGTTCATACCACCGCCCTGCACCAGAGCCGGGGCCAATGCCACCGCCAGGAAGATATATGCGGCGGTCACCGTCATGCCGATACCGAGAATAAAGCTGGTAACCGCCCCCATGATCAACAATACCAGCGGATTACCGCCGGCGATGTAGATCAGATCGTTGGCGATGGTGCCGGACAGGCCGGTTACCGACAACGCGCCCACCAACAGCCCGACCCCGGCCAGGATCGTGATCAGTTCGGCGAACAACTTGCCGGCGCTGGAAAAGAAGTCCTTGCACTCGGCCCAGCCCCAGCGGTGATACGGCAGGATCTGGTTGATGACCAGCAACAGCGCGGTGGCATAGAACGGTGCGACAGCCTCACGGCGCAAGTAGAACAGCATCCAAATCAGCAGTACGAAGACAAAGATGAAATACCATCCTTCCTTCAAGGTCTGGCGCAAAGACGGCAGCTCTTCCTGGGGCAATCCCTTCAACTGATATTTCGCGGCGTAAGCGTCGATCTGCACGAACAGGCCCAGATAAAACAGCAGCGACGGCACCACCGCCGCCAGCGCGATGGTGGCATAGGGAATATTCAGGAAGCTGGCCATCACGAACGCCGTGGCCCCCATCACCGGAGGCATCAACACCCCACCAGTCGATGCGCACGCCTCAACGCCCGCCGCATAGGAGCGGCCAATGCCAACCCGGCGCATGGCCGGGATGGTCAGCACGCCGGTGGTGAGCACATTGGTGATCACACTGCCGCTCATCGATCCCATCAGACCACTGGAAAAAATCGACACCTTGGCCGGACCACCACGAACATGGCCAAGCAGAGCGAAAGCCAGATTAATGAAGAACTTGCCGCCACCGGTCTTTTGCAACGCGACACCGAACAGCAAGAAGCCGATCACCAGGTTGGCGAACGCCTGCAAGGGAATCCCCAACATGCTTTCCCGGCTCATGGCGTGGTAGATCGCGGTCTGATCCGGTGACGATGGAAAGCCCTGAATCGGGCCCGGCATCTTGTCCGCCACTATCGGGTAGACACTGGCGAGACCACATATCAAGGCCAGCGGCCAGCCACCGGCGCGCCGCACCGCCTCCACCACAATCGCCCAGAGCAGGAAACTCATCACCATGGCGGTTTGCGGTGCCGCGTATTCCCAGCCGTTGTCGAGAATCCGCTCCGCGTTGTAGACGAAGTATCCACAGACCGCCAACGCCAGCAAAAACAGCAGCACGTCATACCAGGGGACACGCTTGGAGGCGATGCCGGTTTTGATCGGCCAAAGGATAAAGACCAGAGGTAACATCAACGCCACCACGGTGTAGAGAAACTGGCTCTCCAGCGCGGTGACCAATTTGAAAAACCCGAGATTAAGCACGTAATCCAGGGTCAGAAGAGTCAGAACCAGGGTGACCAGCCGCGGCAGCCAGGGCCACAGCCCCGGCAAGTCCCGCACACCGGATACCTGGCCCTTTGAGGGTTCGGTTTCCGCTTCGAATTTCACCGTTTACTACCTATGCGTCGGTTAACGGAATACCGGGTTCATACCTGCTGCTTCCAATGCCTTGGCCCGGGCTTCCATCCATCCTTTGCGGAATGCCTCGTCATCTTCCGGGGGATTGCCTTCGGTATAAGCCTTCCAGGTCTTTTGCAGGATCCCCTGACGCTCCACCAATCGATCCTGATGCGCCTGCATCTCGTCGGTCCAGTGACCGATCTCCTTGTAGTAAGCCACCACCTCGTCGTGAAACGGAATCACCCACTGCATGTTCTGGTTTTCCAAGGCGTAACCGGCGTTGCCCGGCGCCGCGTCCTTGAACTTGTCGTAGTCTTCAATCAGTACCTTGACCAAGGAACCGGCCAAACCGGATTTTTCATCCGCATTGCTGACCAGAATCGGATAGGGGTAGGTGGCACCCTGCCACATCTCGCCTTCTCCAAGCCCCGCAGCGGACGTCACCTTGTGGGACTGGAAATACGGCGCAACCGCCTTAAGGCGGTCCCAGCCCTCCTTATCATTCGGGTCCAGAGTCGGCCAGTTGATACCGCGAGGACTGGCAGCCAACTGCTGCGCCACCGGAGTCACCGTCATGGTGAAGGCGGTATCACTTTGCCCGGCAACAACCCCGTCAAAGGTGCGGGCATAGCCGGGGAACTCCACTTTCTCAACGTCATCCCAGGTAAGACCACCAAATGCCAGATAGGCCTCGGTACCAAGATTATTTGCGTCATCGCCACGGATATATGACACCTTCCGGCCTTTCAGGTCCGCCGGAGTCTTTACATCAAGATCACCTGCCACCGCCAGGCCCAGACCGAAGCTGGCGGTGGAAGTCGCGATCACACGGATCGGCTGGGGCCCCCATTCCTTGCTGGCGAACATCAGCACCCCTTCCGAACCGTAGTAACTGGCAATACCGCAGGCGCACATCGGCACCCGGCCGGTACGTAACGGTGTCATCCGCGATACATCATTTTCACCAGGCAGAATACGGACAGAAACTCCATACTCGTTCTTCAGCAGATTACCGATCGACACCATCTGTGTGTAACCGCCGGATCCCGTGCCGTAAGCGGTCATGGCGACAGTTTTGGGCAATTTGACGTCCTCGGCGGCCAAAGCGCTGCCTGAAACCATCAAAGAGCCTGTAACAAGGGCGGAAAAAAGAATGGAGGTCGACTTCAAAACACCCATCAGTGTGCTCTCCCGATTCACTGTTGTTGTAATAAAATGGCTTATGCATTCCGCATAGCGGAACAGCATTCAAATTTATCTACTCAGCTTATACCGAGATACTCGGCGCGGCAAAATTCAATCGCGGACAAACCTTATAGTATGTCACATCGCTTGACCCAACCCATCCCCTTCATGGCTTCCAGAGCAGCGGGCGGCTGAGGCCCACTATAGGCCCGAAATAACTGACGGTTTCAATGACCATCGTTCTATCATCCGCCAACGGAACCCAATCGGAGTGAATCCATGAGTCTCACCATCACCGCTCTCTACAGCGGGCTGTTTATATTGTTACTACTGGCCCTGGCCGCGAACGTGGTTCGCAACCGGCTAAGCGGCCACGTCTCACTTGGTGATGGCGGCAACCCGTCACTCCAGAAGGCGGTTCGCGCCCATGGCAATGCCACTGAGTATGTTCCCATTGTTCTGATTGGCCTGGCTGTTCTGGAGAATCTGGGCACCAGCGCCACACTCCTTCACCTCTATGGATCCGGCCTATTCATCGGACGTCTGCTTCACGCCTGGGGCCTGGCGCGCCCTTCCACCGTCAACCTGGGCCGCCAGAGCGGCATCGTCATCACCTGGGTGGTGATGCTGACAATGGGATTGCAATTGATCTGGCGGTAGCTGGTGCATTGATCGACCGTCCAGAGAAGCGGCTCAGCCGCCAGCCGTGACCTTCTCCACCCAGGCCGCCAGCTCCGGCTGGCGGTCCCGCCCGAGCCCGGAGATCACGCCTTTCTGGTTCTCCTCCGGCTGGTTCTGACTGAGCTTCCATTTGCCTTCGATCTCCCGTACCTCCAGACGCACACCGACAGTGGCCGCAATCATCCGCGCCAAATAATCCTCCGGTGCATCCTGCAATCGCCAGGGGGGGGTCGAATCCCGATTCCATATGATCGGTCAGCTGATTCAACAGGGCCCTCAGCCAGCGCGGATCGTGCTCCAGTGTGAGTGTGCCGCGCACATGCACCACCGCGTAATTCCATGTTGGCGCTGCCCGGCCATCCCGGGCCTTGCTGGGGTACCAATTGGGAGAGATATAGCCTTGTGGGCCATGAAAGATAGCCAGAGCCGATACTGGTTCGAATCCTTCGTCGCACATAGGATTGGCTCGAGCCAGATGCCCCACCAGTGTGGCCCGGCCGTCACCACGTCGCCGCAACAGCAGTGGCAGATGATTGGCGGCCAGCCCCTCTTGTTCAATCACCAGAGTAGCGAACGGAAAGTCCCGGATAAGATCGTCCAGGGCGGTGGCGTCTGTCTGTCGAAAGGCACGGGGCTGATACACTTTTGGGGCCTCTTCACGAATCAAGGACAAGGGGGGTTGCGTCGCCGCCCAGGCGGCGTATTATTCGCATCCTCATTGCTATCAACCCGACATTAACAGGGAGGCCCCATGAAATCACAGCTTAAGAGCTCACAGCGCTAAAACGCCTTCCTGAGACCACTGGAAGGCGCGACAACGTCTTCCAGCGGCCTGCCGAAAACCCTGGTGGACCCTGTTCATCAGGGTTTTTTCGTTATGGCATGGTGGAAGACGCAACAAGGAAGCGGACACGGACCGCGAAGCAATACCGGAAGGACACCATGCCAGTCAAACAAGTGATCAACAAAGGCCGGGTGCCGATCAAGATCTACACCGATCAGATCGAACACGGAGCCTTGAACCAATTAATCAACATCGCGCAGCTGCCGATCATTCACCACCACGTGGCCGCCATGCCCGACGTGCACGCCGGCATCGGCGCCACCGTGGGTTCGGTGATCCCCACCGCCGGGGCCATCATTCCCGCCGCCGTCGGGGTGGACATCGGCTGTGGCATGAACGCGGTACGCCTGACATTGAAAGCCGCCGATCTGCCGGATGATCTTCGCCGGCTGCGCGGCGCCGTTGAGAAGGCGGTACCGGTGGGCTTCAATCATCACGACAAGCCCACCGTGCAGCGCAAGGCGGTGAATCAGCTCGATGCGGGGCTGGACCGAATCATCGGCCGGCACCCGGGCATCGCCAAGATGCAGAAGCCTCATGTCTGGGCACGCCAATTGGGCACCCTGGGCGGCGGCAACCACTTCATCGAACTCTGCCTGGATGAAAATCAGGCGGTGTGGGTGATGCTGCACTCCGGCAGCCGGGGCATCGGCAATGTAATCGGCCGCTACTTCATCAGCCTGGCGCGCAAGGACGCGCAACGGCACCAGCTGCATTTGCCGGATCGAGACCTGGCCTACTTTCAGGAGGGCGCGGAGCATTTCGATGACTACGTGCACGCGGTGGAATGGGCACAGGATTATGCGCTGGCCAACCGCCGGGAGATGATGCGGCTGGTGGTGGAAGCGCTGCGCCCTTTGCTGCCGCCGTTTCAGGTCAGCAAGGAAGCAATTAATTGCCACCATAACTACGTGGCGCGGGAGACGCATTTTGGCCAGGACCTGTTCCTGACCCGCAAAGGCGCCATTGCCGCTGCCCGGGATCAGCTCGGGATCATTCCGGGCAGCATGGGCACCCGCTCCTACATTGTTCGTGGCAAGGGCAATGCCGAATCGTTCTGCTCCTGCTCCCACGGTGCCGGTCGCACCATGAGCCGGAGCGAGGCGAAGCGGCGGTTCAACCGCTCCGACCTGGAAGCCCAAACCCGGGGCGTGGAATGCCGCAAGGACAAAGGCGTGCTGGATGAGATCCCCGGCGCCTACAAGGACATCGATCAGGTCATGGCGGATCAAACCGACCTGGTCGACATCGTGCACACGCTGAAACAAGTGTTGTGTGTAAAAGGCTGAAACCCGCGACAGGAGAACGATATGAAGAAGATGCGTAAACCGATGCGCAATCCGGCGGCCTGCAATCCGCTGATGCGCAAGGGCGGTCCCCACCAGCCCGGCCGGCAGACGATGCGCCCGCGCCTGGACTGGCGGGATGCCCTGGAGGACTACGATGATTGGCAACAGGAAGAGGAGAACGAAGAGGGGCCCGATGGCCCCTCTTTTTTTGGGGCCTGTTCAATTATGTGTTGTCACGGTCCGAGGCATAAACGTTGCTTTCGTCATAGCAACCACTCGATCGGCAACCAGGACAACAGTGACACCCCCCAGCGTTTGACCACCCCTACCCCGGGCTCCTTGCGATAAAGCCGCTCACCCTCCGCGAATTCTTCCACCCAGTACAGATCACCGCTTTGGTCCAGTTTTACCTGGTAGGCGCCTTCCGGAACCCGCGTTGCAAAGGCGTGTGCCACTGCTTTGGCCAGAACCGGACTTTCAATGACAAATCCCAACTCGGTGTTGAGATTGGCGGAGCGCGGATCGAAGTTAAAAGAGCCAACGAACACCCGCTCCTGGTCCACGGCGAAGGTCTTGGCATGCAGGCTGGAGCCGGAGCTGCCAAACGGGCCCGCGCTTTTATTGCGTTCCACACTGTCCGCGGTGGCCCGCATTTCATACAACTGGATACCGGCGGACAACAGATCCTTGCGTCTCTTTGCGTACCCGGCGTGCACCGCCGATACGTCCGTGGCTTCCAGAGAGTTGGTGAGCACCCGGATATCAACGCCACTCTCGGCCAGAGCGGTAAACGCCTCTACCCCGGCGGCGGTCGGCACGAAATACGGTGAAACCAGTTCCAGGCTGGCAGCGGGTGTGCCAATGACCTCCGACAGTTGTGCCATCAGAAGCCCCTCCGGCGCCGCCTCACCCAGCCCCTTGGCGGGATCGTCCGAGACCATCCGGGTTGCCGCCCATTCGAACGGCAGGTTGCCATTACGCAACTGAGTCACCAGCCTGGATTGTTTCAAGGCACGTATATAGGCGTCGGCTTTGCGGGTTCTTTCCAAGCGCGATGCCGACGTCGTCAGCGCCTGCAGGTCGGGAACCGGCTTATCCGACAGAATCAGGTCGGCGGGATAGGAGGAACGGCTGGCCCAGTAGCGATCAAAGTCAACGGATACATCGTTCACCACCGGCCCGATGGCGAGCACGTCCAGATCCGCGAACAATGGGCCATCGGTGGCACCGAAGTACTCGTCCCCCACATTGCGCCCGCCCACCACCGTCACCTGATTGTCCACCGTGAAGGACTTGTTGTGCATGCGCCGGTTGGCCCTGGAGAAATCCGTAATAAAACCCAGGGCCCGTGGCCAACGCAAAACAAAGGGGTTGAACAGCCGCACCTCGATATTGGGATGGGCATCCAGAGCCGACAAAATCTCATCCAGCCCAACCGTGTTATTGTCATCCAGCAGTAACCGGACCCGAACGCCACGATCGGCGGCCCGGTGCAGCGCCTCGAACAGCAGTGTCCCGGTGATGTCGGCGTGCCAGATGTAATACTGGATATCCAGAGTGTGCTCAGCGGCGTCCGCCAGCAGCATGCGAGCGGCAAAGGCCTCCCGCGCATCAACCAGGGCATGGATGCCGCTGTCGCCAGGGTGGGCGTCCACCAGCGGCGCGATAATCTTCCCCATGGCGGAAGTTCGCGCATACTCCGGAGACAGCGCCACGCTGGCGGTACGTCCTTCCAGGGAAGGCAAGCCGGCGCACCCGGCCAGGACCGACAGCAAGATGATCAACGCCAAGCCCCATACCCCATGGCCCGCCATCACCCCAGGCCTCGCAAATCTGGTCAAAGGTCACTCTCCTTTCGTCATAATTGGCCGCACAACATCAAGCAGAATCAGGCAACGATTCCCCATAAAGCCACATTCAAAAAACAACGTCTCTCGTCTAACCTGGAACACCTTCCTTTTTTACCTTTCACCGCCCGCCAGCGGCGGGCGTGCTCCCAACCAACGGGACGACAACACAGGCCAAGGAGTCACTCCATGCAAACGCTTGCTTTTGAGAACGGCGACACCCTGCCCATTATCGGTCTGGGTACCTGGAAGTCCCAGCCCGGAGAGGTCCATCAGGCGGTGCGCGAAGCCATCCGTGCCGGTTATCGCCATATCGATTGCGCCCACATTTATGGCAATGAAAAAGAAGTGGGCCAGGCATTGAACGAGGCGCTGAGCGCGGGCGAAGTGCGCCGTGAGGAATTATGGATCACCTCGAAATTATGGAACAGCGCCCATGCTCCGGAAGACGTGGCGCCGGCGTTGCGGCAAACACTGTCCGACCTGGGGTTGGATTATCTGGACCTGTATCTGATCCACTGGCCGGTAGCGCATAAACCCGGTGTGGTTTTCCCCAATAGCGGAGAAGATCTGTTGTCGCTGGAAGAGCGCCCGATAGCCGCCACCTGGGCTGCCCTGGAGACCCTGGTCGATGAGGGCCTGACCCGTCACATCGGCGTGTCCAATTTCAGCATAAGGAAGCTGCAAGCGCTGCTGGAAACGGCGCGGATCAAACCGGCCATGAACCAGATTGAACTGCACCCCTACCTGCAACAGAACAGCATGCTGGCGTTTTGCCACGCCAACGGTGTTCATCTGACCGCCTATTCGCCATTGGGCTCCTTTGACCGGCCGGAGGCGTTCAAGGCCGCCGATGAACCGGTGTTGCTGGAAGATCCGGTGATTGTGGAGATCGCCGAACGGCATCAGGCCAGCCCCGCTCAGGTGTTGATTCGCTGGGCCACGCAACGGGGCACCGCGGTGATTCCCAAATCGGTGAATCCCGAACGCCTGCGCCAGAACCTGGCCGCCGCCGACCTGGAACTGGACGACGGTGATATGGATCGCATCGCCGCCCTGGATAAACACCGCCGTTACGTATCCGGCGCCAATTGGGCACAGCCGGGCAGTCCCTACACCCTGGAGAATCTCTGGGACGAGTAGTATCGCGGCGCACCCGGGGCTTTCCAGACAGCTTCCCACGGAGGGGCTACGATGTTGCTGTAGGAGTTTTCCTGCAAGTTGGGGACGATCCCCAAGAAGGCATTTGCAGGCAAGCTCCTACAACGACTTCGTAGCCACCGCTGAATTCGCGGCTCCGACCCCCGCATCACCTTAATTTGCGCAACCCTGGCGATCTTCACCTCCCAGGTAATCGCCTCCATTCCTCGGACCGGCTTAATCTTGCTTAACCTGCTGACAAGTGGCGAAGCGATGGCGGCACGGCAACATTTCATCAACGTCGATGGCCCGCGCATGCATTGCCAGGACCTCGGCCAAGGCCAGCCTCTACCGCTGCTGCATGGATACCCGTAAAACCACCGCTGCTGGCGCCATCGGATTCCGCGACTGGCACGGCATCATCGCGTGAAAGGCCCCGGATTGGGTTGCAGGAAGCGTCGCCATTAAAGTTTTTTCAGCTCTTGCCGATATTAGCGCCACGTCCAATTTTATTCTTTTAAAACAAAGGCATGGGAGTAAATCGGCCCGCTTATTGCCAGTTCCGATTCTCTCTCCGTCCCTTCCCGCGCGAAGCGGGCGGTGAACGGGAGAGGTCACGCAATAAGAGGACGCATCCATGCAAGACACCACATTGCTTCAACTGGCCTACGATATTTCCAGGATCACCCACGACAAGGTCGGGGCGATCGAATCGATCATGCACGCCACCCGCATACTTGCTCTCAACGCTCGTATCGAAGCAGCGCGAGCCGGTAGCGCTGGCGCGGCCTTCGGCGTGGTGGCGGAGGAAATCGGCCAGGTGTCTTCGGAGATCAACCATATCGCCGCCGATTTCCGCCAGGCGGTGGAAGCCCATACCCGCGAAATCGAGGATATCGGTGGCCGCATGCTTACCGAATTCCGTGGTCAGCGTCTGACCGACCTGTCACTCAATGCCATCGATATTATCGATCGCAATCTGTTCGAGCGTTCCTGCGATGTGCGCTGGTGGGCCACCGACAGTGCCGTGGTAGCGGCAGCGCGCTCGCCCGATGACCGCCAACTAAGCGACTATGCCAGCAGCCGGCTGGCCACGATTCTACGCTCCTACACCGTGTATCTGGACCTGTGGATCGCCGATGCCAACGGCAATATCATCGCCAACGGGCGTCCTGACCGCTATCCCGATGTTACCGGCGACAATGTCGCTCAGACAGGCTGGTTCCGGAACGCCATGGCCACCGCCAGTAGCGATGACTTCACCGTCGCCGATGTGGCCCGCAATTCCTGTCTGGATAACGCCGCGGTGGCCACATACGCCACCGCCATCCGGGATGAGAGCGGTTCCCCGGTGGGCGTGCTGGGCATCTTCTTCGACTGGACGCCCCAGGCCAGAGCGGTCGTGCGGGGTGTCGGCCTCAGCGACGAGGAACGAGAGCGGTGCCGGGTCATGCTGCTGGATGCCCGCCATCGGATACTGGCCGACTCCAGTGACCAAGGCGCGCTGGGGGATGCCTACCCGCTGGCCAATAACGATCTGTCCAGCGGCTACTATTTGGCGGATAAACAGCGGCTGGTCGCCTTTGCTCTGACCCCGGGCTACGAAACCTACCAAGGCCTCGGCTGGTTCGGCGTCATTGAATACAACCTCGGCGACGAAGCGTCTCAGAGCTCGGCGGTGGAGCACCGGCACGCCCGGTCGGCCTGACCGGGCCATGCCCATGCCCCCCGCGCTGAAAGGGGCGGGCTAGAACCAGGTCAGACCAATACTGATCAGTGCCCCGGTAATGATCAGTTGCACCAGACAGAAGCCCATGATGTCCTTCGCCTTGAGACCGGCGATGGCCAGCACCGGCAATGCCCAGAACGGCTGCAGCAGATTGGTCCAAGCATCCCCCCAGCCCACCGCCATGGCCACCCGGGGCAGATCGGCGCCCAGTTCCTGGGCGGCGGGGATCATCACCGGCGCCTGCACCGCCCACTGCCCGCCGCCGGAAGGCACGAAAATATTCACCACGCCGGCGCTGATAAAGCTCCAGAACGGCAGGGAGTCGGCGCTGGCGATGGAAACGAAGCCGTTGGAGATGGTGGCGGCCAGCCCGGATTGCGTCATAACCGCCATGATGCCGGCGTAAAACGGGAACTGAATGACGATGCCGGCACCGCCTTTGATCGCTTCCTGGAGGCTGTTGAGCAGGCGTCGCGGTGTCTGGTGCAATACGATAGCCAGGAACAGGAACATGAAGTTGACAATATTCAGGTTGAGACCACCGCCACCGGCGAAGTAGTTGATGGCGTAGGCAATACCGCTGAAGCCGATCAGCCAGGCCAGGATCCGGCTGTTTTCCAGATGCTCGGCCGGCCGCGTCACCGCCACGTCCACCTCGGTACCATCCTTCAGGGTTTCAGCGTCGACGTAATGGCTGTCCTCCTCCGGCGGCAACATCCATCGATTGACCAGCGGTACGGCGATAAACAACATCACCACGATCGCCAGATTGAAGAAGGAGAAAATCGTCTGCCCGGTGCCGATGATACCGATCTGCTCCTGGGTGAAGTGCCCTTCGGTGGCGATGGTCAGGGGAATCGACCCCGCCAGACCACCATGCCAGACGATAAAGCCGGAATAGGCGGCGGCAATCAACAACGGGTAATGCACCCGCACCTGCCGGGCTAATGCCTTGGCGAACAATCCGCCCACCACCAGGCCAAAGCCCCAGTTGATCCAACTGGCCGCCAGGGCCACGTAGGTTACCAACAAGATGGCCTGGCCTGGTGTACGGGCCAGCGATGCCAGCCGATTGAGAATGCCCTTTACCAGCGGGGTACTGGCGAGCATGAAACCGGTGACCAGCACCAGCAACATCTGCATGGAGAACGTCAACAGGCCCCAGAAACCGTCTCCCCACATCACCATAACGGCATGCGGGGAGTTGCCTTCAACCAGCATCGCGGCGGCGAACGCCACCAGCGTCAAAATCAAAACAAAGATATAAGGGTCCGGTAGATAGCGTTCCACCAGACGCACGAAGGGTTTGGCGATGGTATTCAACATGAGGGTCTCCCAGTTGTTATCGTTATTCCGCCAATGGCGGATTAAACAACAGAATAGGGAACCGCCAAACGACCGCCTACCTCAATTCGACCTTTGACTAAAAAAACGGAAACACCCCCCTGGGCGGAGGGTGTAAACAAAGAAATCAGACTTTCTTGACGAACGCGGACTTCAGTTTCATTGCCCCGATGCCATCGATCTTGCAATCGATATTGTGATCACCGTCCACCAGGCGGATATTCTTCACCTTGGTACCGACCTTCACCACCGAGGAGGAGCCTTTGATCTTGAGATCCTTGATCACGGTCACGGTGTCACCATCCTCAAGGACCGTTCCATTGGCGTCCCGGACCATAGATTCGCTATCCGCGCTTTCGCTCTCGGTATTCCATTCATAAGCGCACTCCGGACAGACAAAAAACGCACCGTCCTCATACGTGTATTCGGAGCCACATTGCGGGCAGGAAGGTAAAGTACTCACTGGTGCATCCTGTTCAGTCTGAAGGGAAGTAAGGGACCGCGGGTCATGGTCAGCCGGCATGCTTCCCGGGAGGGCCATCATACTCCGATCACCATGAAACGGCATGCCGGTTCCAAAACCGCGGACGCCCCTTATGAATTGGGCATGGCCTCCAGCCAGCGCGCCACCGCCTGCCCGATCTCCACCGGCGAGTCTTCCTGAAGAAAATGATTGCCGCGCACCGTCACCTCGGTTTGGTTCGGCCAGGTGCGGCAAAACTCACGCTGCCGGCCAATTAAAATGGAGCCCGGATCCGCGTTGACGAACAGCTTCGGCAGCGGCGATGCCGCCAGCCAGTCGGCATAATCCCGCACCACTCGAACCATTTCCGCGGGTTCGCCATCAATAGGAATGTCCCGGGGCCAGTCCAGGGTCGGCTGACGATCTTCCGGTTTCTGGAACGGACGCCGGTATTCCGCCATTTCCGCTTCACTCAGATCACGAATTACCGAGCCCGGCAATACCGCCTCGACAAACATGTTCCGATTGAGGATCAGATCCTCGCCCTTGTCGGAGCGAAAACCCTTGAAGATGCCCCGTGCCGCCTCCGGCCAATCCTCCCAGGTCACCGGCATGACGATGGCTTCCATATAAGCAATGCCTTTCACCGCATCCGGATGACAACGGGCCCAATGAAACCCCAGCGCACTGCCCCAATCGTGCACCACCAACGTGACCCGCTGATGACATCCCAGCGCCTCCAGCAGGCCTTCCAGATAGTGGTAAGCGGTATCGAAGCCGTAGGCTTCGGCCCCTTCTCCGGCGGGCAGCTTTTCCGAGTCACCCTGCCCGATCAGATCCGGGGCGATCAGGCGGCCCTGTCCGGCCAATTCCGGCATGACATTACGCCAGAGAAAGGATGATGTGGGGTTACCGTGGAGGAAAACAATCGGATCGCCCTCGCCTTCATCCACATAGGCCAGGCGTTTGCCGTGGATAACCTTCTCATGTTTTGGATAAGGGAGCTGTTCTCTGAGCATGATGTCCTCCTGTTATGGTTATTGATGACAACGGCCCCACATTCTCCTCCGCCCTCCCAAGGTACTCAACCCGTTATGCCCGCTATCCCCTGCCGCGCCAGCAACGCCTCGCGAACATCTCTACCGGCGCGATGTAACTCACGGATATCGTTATGGAAAAAGCTCTTGGCGATCACAGTCTGGATCACCAGCACACCGATCAGTTGATCGTCATTGCGCAAAGGGATCCCCAGGTAACTCTTGAAGCGCTCCTCGCCGGAGTTGGCCACATGATGATAGTCCGGATGATCGGCTACCTGCCTTGCCACCACCGGCTGACCAGTACGCGCCACCTTGCCGGTCAACCCCTGTGAAAACGTCATCCGTGCCCCCATAGCCTCCGGGTCCAACCCACTGCTGGCCACCAATTCCAGCTCTCCCGTTTCCGGCAAAGCCAGATAAAGGCTACAGACGTCCACCGCCGACGCCAGGCGAACCGCTTCAACCCTTTCCTGCATGGTACTTTGATATCCCATCTCCCCCCCTTTCGTTGAGCGCCATTGTCCAAAGCATGAATCAGTGGAGGCAAGTTGCATGCCAGTAGCGCCGGAGACATCGGCACTCTTGTCTTCATCCATCGCCGTCACACCATTTCAACACCGCGATGCTTTGCGCCTATCGCCACAAGAGATCGAACCTTCCTTGATCTAAACCTTGCTTTAGGTTTTAGAGTCACAACCACGATTTCATCACACCAGCTGACTGGAGTAACAACATGGCCAAACCAATCCGTATTGCCTTGATTTACGGCAGCACCCGGGAAGGCCGATTCTGCGATACGATCATCCGCTGGGCGGCCCGCGAGATCGATGGCCACGAAGCCTTCGAGCTGGACGTCATCGATCCCTCGCCCTTGTTTCCGAACCCTGCCAATGAGCCTCCGAGCGACTCCGCCGCCAATGATTTGCAGCAACGCCTGGATCGCGCCGACGCCTTCGTGGTCGCCACGCCGGAGTACAATCACAGCTTCAGCGCGCCCCTGAAGCACCTGTTGGACAGTATTTATGGCGTCTGGCAGGCCAAACCGGTGGCTTTCATCAGCTACGGAGGCGTGTCCGGCGGGTTGCGGGCCGTGGAGCAATTGCGGCTGGTGTTCGCCGAACTTCACGCCGCCACCATTCGGCAGGTGGTGAGCTTCCCCAATGCCCCCGAGCAATTCGACGAACAGGGATATCCGCGGGATCCGGAGCGGACCTCACGGAATCTCACCAAACTGCTGGCACAGTTGTGGTGGTGGGCGAACGCCCTGCGGCAAGCAAGGCAGGAAGAGGCGTATGCGGGCGTGTCGTGACAGTGAGACTGGATTACGAAGCCGTCGTGGGAGCTTGTCCGGGCCGCTGCAAGCGAATACCCGACACCATACACCGCATTCGCCAGCAGGCTGGCTCCCACAGCGGCCTTGTAGCAACTTCTGAATTCATTTCTCCAAGGCCCGCAAACAGGCTTGGGGAACCGCCCGGACGGCGGGCAACCGAGAACTAGTGCGTGTTCTCATTCTCCTCCTCATCCAGCAACTCCAGGATGAGCTTCTCTCCCCGGTTCATGAACGGTCCCAGTCGTTCCACGAAAAGAACCATTAATTCCCGGTCGCATTCGATCACTGTTCCCACCCACATTTTGAACAGGGCAAAAGCGTAGGAAGCAAAGCGGTCCGTTTCCGCGTATTCATCCTCGCGCTGATTCAGTTCCTCGATATAGCCCATCTTCACGTCTTCCGAGGCCATCATGAACTCATCCATGGTGCCAAAGCGGCTGAAGAACAAACCGGAAGCACGCGCCAGGTGGAAACTCACCGCCTCCTGCGCCACGTCATTGGCCTTTTCCAGACGGGTAATGGCTTCTTCAATCTCCGTTTTGAAATCGTCGCGGGTATAGGGGTCTTGCCCATCACTGAATTCCATGGTTCTCATCCCTTAGTTATTCTGTTGTTCCATCATTAAGAAACAGACTGTTTCCCCTTCCCCTTTTAAGCAGCCGCCAGGCCGGTGTCAACAATCGGAAGGGGAACGACGTCTCGTCAGAAAAAGGGGACATACACTATTTGCGCCGTCCCTGTCATGAGCGATGACTATGGCTCCGGCGCGTCCGTCAGGAAACACTGCCAGTACCCGACATCGATCCAGCGCTCGAATTTTCGGCCCACCGCACGCAGACCGCCGCTTTGCCGGAACCCGACTTTCTCGTGCAACGCCACACTGGCGGCGTTCGGCAAGGCAATAACCGCCATCACCGTATGCAGCCCCTGATGACGAAGTTGTGACAGCAAAGACAGATACAGACGCTCGCCCAGACCCTGACCAACCGCCCCGGCATCAATGTACACCGTGGATTCAACACTGAACCGGTAGGCATGGCGATCATGCCAACGGGTCGCGTAGGCGTATCCGGATAATTCGCCCGCCGTTTCCGCCACCCGCCAGGGCAATGACGACGCCTTGACTTTCTGGATGCGCCGGGCCATTTCCACCGCCGCTACCGGTTCCGTTTCAAAGGTCGCGATGCTTCGGTGGACGTAATGGTTATACAAAGGCGCCATGGCTTCGGCATCAGCGAGGCAAACATCCCGGATCACGGTCTCCGGCATTGTCTCCATCCTTCAATGATGACTAGACTGATGCTCCTGATTTTTGCCTTTTTGACCGGAGCGCGCCATGGCACAGGCAATCACTCCTTTTTTAATGTTCCAGGGCAACGCCGAAGCGGCGTTGCGCTTTTATGTCTCTCTGATCGAGGATAGCGAGATCATCAGCCTGTCACATTATGACGAGACACAGCCGGAGGTCGCCGGAAGGGTGTATCAGGCCATGTTTCGCCTGGGGCAGCAGAGGGTTCGTTGCATCGACTCACCAGTTCCCCATGATTTCGATTTCACGCCGTCGTTTTCCTTCTTCATCGACTGTGACAGCGAAGAAGAGCTGACCTCCCTTTATAACCGTTTGTCCGAACAAGGGGAGGTCATGATGCCTTTGGACGATTATGGATTCAGTACTCGTTTTGCCTGGGTAGCCGACCGTTTCGGTGTGTCCTGGCAACTCAATCTGCCATGACCGGTCGGTTATAGGCCCAGATCGGATAAACCGGGGTGGTCGTCGGGGCGCCGTCCCAATGGCCAGTGGAATTTACGCTCCTGCTCGCCAATCGGCAGGTCGTTGATACTGGAGTATCGATGGCGCATCAGACCATCATCGTCGAACTCCCAATTCTCGTTACCGTAGGATCTGAACCAGTTGCCGGAATCATCCCGCCATTCATAGGCATAGCGCACGGCGATGCGATTCTCCGAGAACGCCCATAGCTCCTTGATCAGACGGTATTCCAGCTCCTTGTTCCATTTGCGTTCAAGGAAGGCGCGGGCCTCGTCCCGGCCTTGCACGAACTCGGCCCGATTCCGCCAACGGGTATCCAGGCTATAGGCCATCGCGACCTTATCGGCATCCCGGCTGTTCCAGCCATCTTCCGCCAAACGCACCTTCTCAATGGCACTTTCGCGGGTAAAGGGGGGCAAGGGTGGGCGTGTAGCAGTGGTCATGACCGTCTCCGGTGGTTTATAAAACGTCGCTATCCTGAATCAGGAGGCGCGCCATGCGCGCGGCCCGCTCCGCCGCCCGGGAATCCCCTCCGACGCGGGCGCTGGTGATCGCGCCGTCGATCAGAATCGAGAGATCCGCCGCCACGGTTTCCACATCGGCCACACCACATTCCGCCAGCACCGAACAAAGATAATCCCGCAATCGGCGCTTGTGGGCCCGGGCCACGTCATGAATGGGGCCAGCGGCGACTTCGCCGGCGGCGTTAATGAAAGCACAGCCATTGAAATCATCCCGGGCAAACCAGTCCGCCAGCGCTTCGAAGATCGCCTGCAAGCGTGGCGGCCCCGGCGGCGCCGCTTCGCATTCTGAGACGAGCCAGCGCATCCAACGCTCGTCCCGCTCACGCAGCGCCTCCGCCACCAAAGCTTCCTTGGTGGGGAAGTAGCGGTAAATGCTTTTCCTCGCCACGCCGGATTCACGCACTATGCGATCCATGCCTGTGGCGTGAATGCCACCGCTATAGATCAGCTGTTCGGTGACAGCGAGCAGCTTTGCTCTCACTGTTTGCGGAGACTCCGTGGCGGATTGTCGTGCTGAAGTGATCATGATCAAGAGAGTAGAACGATCATTCTCCACCGTCAACCCACTCCCCTCATGACAACCATCATCCGATCCGTCGCTTTCGCGAAACCGGTGGGAATGTTTTAGATTGGTTTGGCCCGGCGGCATGCCGCCCATAATCATGACAACCACTCCGGGAGACGCTCGTGCTTGACCTGTATTACTGGCCCACCCCCAATGGCTGGAAAATCACCATCATGCTGGAGGAGTGCGGGCTGCCTTACCGCATCGTGCCGGTCAATATCGGCGCGGGAGAGCAATTCGATCCCACGTTTCTCGTGCTCAGTCCCAATGGCCGGATGCCGGCACTGGTGGATCATGCGCCGGAGGATGGCGGCGAGACGGTTTCCCTTTTCGAAAGCGGAGCCATCCTGGAGTATCTGGCCGAGAAGAGTGGCCGCTTCCTGCCCGCGGACCTGCGCGGACGCTATCGGGTCAAACAGTGGCTGATGTGGCAAATGGGCGGCTTGGGCCCAATGCTGGGTCAAAACGGGCATTTCCTGTTATACGCACCGGAAAAGGTACCCTACGCCATTGACCGCTACGGCCGCGAAGCCCGGCGCCTCTACGGCGTGCTGGATCAGGCCCTTGCTGACGCCCCTTGCGTGGCCGGCGACTATTCCATCGCCGACATGGCTATCTTTCCCTGGGTGATGACCCACAAAGCCCAGGGCATCACACTGGACGACTTCCCCAACGTAGCACGCTGGTTCTCGCAGTTGCGGGGCCGCGAAGCCCTGCAAAAAGGCCTGGCGGTGGGCAAGACGCTGCGCCAGAGCACCATGTCCGACGACGCCAAACGAGTCCTGTTCGGCCAGAACCAAACCGCGACCAACGAATAACACCATAAGGATTTCGCCATGATCGAGTTTTACTTCGACTGCTCCAGCCCCTGGACTTATCTGGGCTTCGAGAGTATTCAAAACGTCGCCAAGGACACCGGCACCAGCATCGAATGGAAACCCATTCTGGTGGGCGGCATCTTCAATACCATCAATCCCTCCGTGTACGCTTCGCGGGAAAAACCAGTACCGCAGAAAGCGAGCTATATGCGCAAGGATCTGCGGGACTGGGCGCGCTATCAGGGGCTGGAGATCAATTGGCCGGAGGTGTTTCCGGTGAACAGCGTCAAGGCCATGCGCGGCTGTCTCTGGCTCGCCCCTCAGGGCAAGCTGGTGCCATTCGCCCGGGCGGTGTTCCAGAGCTATTGGCGCGATGGCAAGGACATCGCCCAGGACGACCAGTTGATCCCGATTCTGGAACAGCTGGGCGTGGACCGGGATGCTTTCTTCGCCGGCATCCAGGAACCCGGGATCAAGGACCAGTTGCGCGAGAATACGGAGACCGTCATGCGACGGGGCGGTTTCGGTTCACCCACTATTTTTATCGACGGCGATGACATGTACTTCGGCAATGACCGGATGCCGTTGATTCAGGCCGCCATTGAACGGCGGCAGGGCCGCTGAGACAACATATCAATGGGCATCGACAGGCGATGCCTGCCGGCTGGGAGGCCGGATATAACGGTAGTGCCCGGTGATGGGATAAGAGAACAGCAGATCCTCCAATTCCGGTCCGCGCCCGATGTTGTGAACGATCAAGGGGCGGCCGCTATCGGTGGAACGTTGCCCGGTCACCACGCCGATATGCGGAAGATTACCGGGCAGCATCCAGGTGACCAGATCACCGGGGCGGTAGGCATCGGCCTGGTCGGAGACTGGCAGCGCCGCCCCCTGGCGTTCGAAGAACGTTTGCAGATTGGGCACTCGCCGGTGATCGATATTGGGATCGGGGCGGCGCAACCCCCAGTGGTTCGGATAGGCGCCGAAGGCTAGCGTCATGTCCTCATGCACCAGACGCTGCAGATCCACCCCGGCCTTGCGATAGGAGCGAATCACCACGTCCGTGCATACACCGATATTGTCGGGCACATCACCGTTGGGGTAGCCAATACGGCGATAGCCGCCGTCATAGGTGACGGACACCCGGGTGCGTGCCATGGCGGCATCGACCAGGGCGGCCACGAAGGCGGACTCCGTCGAGGGTTGAGCCACCAGCGGCAACGGCATCGCCCCCAACAGGGCACTGACAATGATGGCAACGGTTTTCATGGGCGCCAGCATAGCACGGCGCCGATGATGCGGAAGGCCCGCTGCCACCGCCTTGAATCAGCGCCGGGATTCCCTTTTACTGGCCACTCCCCGCTACCAGGAACCGCCCAGCATGCTGACCACGCTGGCCATTGGCAACTACCGTTCCGTTCTGAATCTGACCGTGCCGCTGGGGCCCCTGAATGTGGTCACCGGCGCCAACGGCAGCGGCAAATCCAATCTGTACCGCGCCCTGCGGTTGCTGGCCGCCACCGCGCGTGACGACGTGATCGCCGCCTTGGCCGCCGAAGGCGGGCTGGAATCCACGTTCTGGGCCGGACCGGAGACCCTCACCAAAGGCATGCGCAACGGCTCGGTGCCGGTGCAGGGCGGGCCTCGCCAGCACAGCCGCCGCCTGCGTCTCGGATTCAACGATGAGGACTATGGCTATCTGATCGAGCTGGGTCTGCCGAAACCGGACGCCACCACCGCCTTCAATCTGGACCCGGAGATAAAACGGGAACTGATCTGGGCCGGCTCCGGCTATCGTCCGGCCACGACGCTGGTGGATCGCCGCGGCCCGCTGGTGAAAATCCGGGGAGAAGGCCCCTGGCAGGTTATCAGCGAACACCTCAACAGCTTCGACAGCCTGTTCAGTCAGGTGGCCGACGCCCGCACCACACCAGAGGTGGTCACCCTGCGCGAGCGGATTCGCGGTTGGCGCTTCTACGACCACTTTCGCACCGATCAGGACGCCCCCGCCCGGCAGGTCCAGCTGGGCACCCGTACCCCCGTGCTGCATCACGACGGGCGCGATCTGGCGGCGGCCCTGTAAACCATTCGGGAAATCGGCGATGCCCGGGCGCTCGACAGTGCCATCGAGGATGCCTTTCCCGGCGCGCGCCTAGCCATCGTTCCCCTGGACGACGGCCGGCTCAAGATCGCCTTCCACCAGTACGGCCTGCTCCGTCCGCTGACAGCGGCGGAGCTGTCCGATGGCACACTGCGTTATCTGCTTCTGATCGCGGCCTTGCTGACACCACGGCCGCCCTCACTGATGGTTCTGAACGAACCGGAAAACAGCCTGCATCCGGATCTGCTCCCGGCCCTGGCGCGATTGATTGCCCGCGCCAGCCGCCACAGTCAGGTGTGGGTGATCAGCCATGCCAGCCGCCTGGTGGCGGCTCTGAATCAGGCACCGGACTGCCATGGCGTGGAATTGGAAAAAGAACTTGGGGAAACCCACATCATGGGCCAGGGATTGCTGAATACCCCCATATGGAACTGGCCCTAGTTCAGCACACCGGCCCACTCACCAACCGATGCCCAGGCCAAGACTGTAATCGGTTTCATCCAGGTCCTCGGAGAAATCCTTCACCAGATCGGTTTCCACTTTCATGCTCAGTGAAGCCCAGTCGGTGAGCCGGTAGCGCACTCCGAATTCCGCATCCACGGAATACCCCTCCACACCACTCAAGGCCTTGCCAACACTGCCGCGGCCGAACAGTTCGACGGTCTTGCCCACCAGGTACCGGTTGTAATCCCATTGCATGCCCAGCGCGTAGAAGGCCTTGTCGCTTCTCTCTGCGTAGGAGAACTGGTTATAACTAAGCAGCCACGCCAGAGAAAAAGCCCCCAGTTCATTGTCCCAGAACTGGTAACCCGGTCCCGCTCCCAGGGAGCGGCGCCGACGGACATTCTCGAACCAGTCGCGCTGGTATTCGTAGCGGGTCTGCCAGAACCGGCTCTCGGTGACGAAGCGGTCCAGCGCGTACTTGGCGCTCCAGTCCTGCTCGATACGCACATCGTCACGGAACTTGCGGTTGTAGTCCGCCTGCAGGTTATGCCGCCAGGGCCCGTGTCGGGCTTGATTGTTCAGGGTCAGGTCGAAGTCGTCCGTGTCCCGCTCGGCCCGTTCATAGTTGATGTCGAATTCCAGGTCCCCGGTCCATTCCAGGTCCTGCAGGAAGGGCTTGGGGCGCAGCATGCGGGTAACGCTGGCCAGTTCCACCGTGGTTTCTTCCCCGTTGCTGACCACGATCCGGCCAGGCTGCCCCGCCGCCACTGTCTTACTGACTTCGCCATTGCCCCCTGGCCACTTCACCAGCAGCTCGTGGTCACTCTGCAGCGTGCTGATCATCTCCCGGTCAATGGGCACCGAGCCCGCGTAAGGTGTTTCCAACAGCAGCTTGGTACTATCCATCAGCACGATCTCGCCAGTGAGCCGGTCACCATTCTTCAACCAGACGGTGTCGCCCATAGCGCCAGCACTGAGAAATATGAGAGCCGCAAAAAAACAGGATAGACGCAACGGTGCCAATCTCACGGGGTCGCCTTGGGAAACAGGATTGTCATTATCACCGGAACGAGGATCAACCTCCGCTTAATCCTCGTATTCGATCCCCTCCGAGTCCATCCAAGCCCCCAACATCTCCTCCAACGCCTCGTCCCTGAACCGGTGCCATGCATCCTCCAGGCCGAGATCAAAGACCAGCGACTTGAAGCGGCGAAAGGCACCGCGACCTCTGATCGCATCCTCAAGCGCCTCGCTGTCCCTGCCAGACGTCACCGACCAACAGAACTTCTCCATGACATGATACTCATCAAATTCCCATTGATCCGGCATTGGCACGTATTGGTCCGAGGACAACACTTCGCGGATCTTAGGCAATATCTCCTTGAGCCAGTCAGGGCCGTCGGGATCCGGCTCTTCCGCTTTCTGGGCCTCCTCATTCATAACCGGGAAGACCTCCCCGGTTTCTCTATGCATATAACACTGAAACTCATCACCGGCATGCCATTCTCTGGCAACGTCTTTGAGCGATACAGTCATAGTCTCCTCCTTTTAATCTCCGGAGGGTTCTCAACGTCTAATGAAAACCCGCAGTTTCTTTGCGGTGGTCACGTCCCTGATCTCCTCTGCCACCGGCATCAGCAATCATCGCAATTCAGGCTCCATCGATCCGCCGACCATAACCCAACAGTTGCATAACCTGAAGAGCGGTCACGAGACAATCACAAAATAGTGTTGAATTACGGTAAGAAAAGATCACCCGGCATGGTGTTTGCCGTGCCAATAGGGAAATAATCAATCCCTGGCCCCGAGCCTGACCCACCTTAATGTATGAGGAATGCAACATGGATCTGTTCAGCTTTGCGAAAAACATCGGTAAGAAACTGTTCGGTAGCGATGACACGGACGCGGCCGAGAAAATCAAAGCACACATTCTGGAAGACAATCCCGGCGTGTCGAACCTGGAGGTGAAATTCGCCGACGGCTGCGCCACACTCAGTGGCGATTGCGAAAACCAGGCCGCCAAGGAAAAAACCGTACTGTTGGCCGGCAACGTTGAAAACGTGGAAAAAGTGGAAGGTGACGCCGTCACTCTGCCGGCGGAAGCCGCGGTGGAAGAAGTGGAGTACTACGAAATTCAGAAAGGCGACACTTTGTGGAAAGTGGCCAGCCAGTTTTACGGTGACGGCAACAAATACACCGCTATCTTTGAAGCCAACCGCGAAGTCATCAAGGACCCTGACCTGATCTACCCGGGCCAGAAAATCCGTATTCCCAAATAAATACCGGCAAGGAGACAAGGCCATGGACCTGATCAACCAACTGGTATCCACTCTCGGGGTCAGTGGCCAGCAAGCCGAAGGCGGTACCGGCCTGCTGATGAAGCTGGTGAAGGACAACCTCTCCGGCACCGACTTCGGCCGCATTCTGGGCGCCGAACCCAAGCTGGAAGGGATGATGTCGCAAGCCCCGGAAAGTGGCGGTGACTCCCTGCTGGGCATGGCCGGAGGCCTGCTTTCCAGCATGGGCAGTGACAAGCTGGCCGGGCTGACACAGATCGCCGGCGGCATGCAAAAGCTGGGGCTGGACAAGGATACTCTGGTGCAGTTTATCCCGGTGATCCTCCAGTATTTCCAGAAACAAGGGCAAGGCGATATCGCCAGTCTGATTCAGAAAGCACTGCCGTTCTGAGACAACAGGCTCCGGTAATAAACACGCCTTCGTTAAAGGGCCATTACGGCCCATAAAACGGGACTACGAAGCCCGCCGTGGGAGCTTCCCTTGCAAGGCAAGCTCCCGCTGCGGCCTTCCACACCACCGGCGCTACAACATTCCCGCGAAGCGGTTACGCATGGCGTGCCGAGTGGCGTCCTTGATACCCAGGGAGTCCTCGCCAATCAGCACCCGCTGCACGTTCTCGGATCCCTCTCCCACCGTCAGCATGTCAATGTAAGCGTTGATCTTCTTGACCGGGTATTCCGCGGTCAAGGCATTGCCTCCCAGGACTTCCCGTGCCACATCCCCGGCCAGGCGCGCCGCCTGAGTGGCGAAGTATTTGGCACGGGACGCCACCCGGGTCGACACCCGCCCCTGGTCCATGGTCCAACCCACCCGATGCGACATCAGACGCGCCGCCTCCACCGCCACCGTGGCATCGGCGATGCGCTCCTGAATCAACTGGAAGCGGGCGATCGGCTTACCGCCAATGATGCGCTCGTTGGCGTAATTTCGCGCCACATCCAGAGCGGACTGCGCCAGACCGGTCAACCGGCCGCTGACGGTCAGACGGCCGTACTCCAGAGCGTTCATGGCGATACGGAACCCCTCACCCTCCTCACCCAGGCGATTCTCCACCGGCACCACGAAGTCATCCAGAAACACGGTACAACTGCGCAGCGATCTGGACAGGCCCGGCAATTCGATGGGTTGCGCGCTGTAGCCCTCGAATAGCTTCGGCTGCACGATGAACGCGGTAATCCCGGTATGCGCCGGATCGGCGTGCGGGTCGGTTTTGGCAAACAACACCCCCACATCAGTGGCATGGGAAAAAGTAATCCACATTTTCGAACCGTTCAGGCGGTACACGTCGCCATCGCGCCTGGCCACGGTGCGCATGGAACCGGCCGGATCGGAGCCACTGCCTTCTTCCGACAGGGCGAACATGCCAATCTGTTCACCAGCAATCAATCCCGGCACGAATCGCCGCGCCTGCTCTTCCGTGCCCCAGTTGTAGATGGTGTAGGGGCAGGTCATCGATTGCATGTTCATGGCGTAACCGAATTCCGGCGCCAGCCGGGAAATTTCCTCGGCGATCACCGACACCGCCAGAAAGCCGGCGGCACTACCGCCCAGTTCTTCCGGAAACGGCGCGCCGAACAGGCCGGCTTTCCCCATCTCCCGGATCAGAGGGTAAGCAAACTCTTCCCGCTCCTCGAAATCCTTGATGCCGGGAATCAGGTGCTTTTCACAAACATCGGTAACGGCGTCACGCAGTGTCACCAGTTCTTCGGGGAGATCAAAATTCATCACGGTTTCCTATGTCATTCACTATTTCATAAGGCCGGGCAGGAACAGGCTGATCTCCGGAAACGCCAGAAGCAATCCGAGAATCAGCAAATCCACCAGAACGAAAGGAGCCACGCCACGAAAACACTCCGCCACCGGCACCCGGGTAATACCAGAAGTGATAAACACATTGAGTCCGAGTGGCGGCGTCACCAGACCAATTTCCACGGTCTTCGTTATGACGATGCCATACCAGATACCGTCGAAGCCCAGTTGGGTGATCAGCGCGAAGGTTACCGGTACGGTCAATACCAGAATCGCCATCTGGTCCATGAGCATGCCCAGCACCAGATAGATCACCACCAGGGTCAGCAACACCGCCCAAGGCGACAGGTTGGCGTCGTTGATCATGGCGATGAGAGATTGGGTGGCCTGAGTCAGGGTGAGAAAGTACCCGAACATCATGGCCCCGATGATGATCGTGATGATCATCACCGTGGTCCCCAGTGTTTCAGTCATGGCACTGGTGAAACGCCGCTTATCGATACGCCGCATCATCAACACGATGGCCAGGGCCGCCAGCGAGCCCACCGCGCCGATTTCCGTCGGCGTGGCCAGACCGCTGTACAGGCCGCCAATGGTCACCACCATCAACAGCATGGCGGGCCAGACCGGACGCAATGACTTCATTGTGTCGCGCATATCAAACGCCGTGGGTTTGGGCACCAGATCCGGACGCCGCTTACTGAGGACCCAGATGGTGAGGATATAGCCGGCAGCGGTAAGAAGCCCCGGCACCAGGCCGGCGATTAGTAATTTACCCACGGATTGCTGTGTCAGAATGCCGTAAATAATCAGCACGATACTGGGCGGGATCATAATCGCCAGAGTGCCGGCGATGGCGATTATGCCCACCGAAATCCGGCGGTCATAGCCGCTGTCACGCATGGAGGGAAAAGCCGCCGAGGACATGGTGGCGCAGGAAGCGGTGCTGGAGCCGATGATCGCCGCCATGAAGGCGCTGGCGAACACGCACGCCATGCCCAAACCACCATTGAGCCGCCGCAACCAGGTATCGCTACAGGTGATGATATCCCTGGCCATGCCGCTCTGAGCCATGTACTGGGCCATCAGCACGAACATGGGAATAGTCAGCATGGTGTAGGAGGCGGTGACATTGTGAAAGGCATCCGCCAAAAAGCTGTGCACCATGAGCTCCCCGCCCACCAGCCACAGTCCCACGGTCGCCGCCACCATCATCGCGAAGGCGATCGGCATTTCCATCAACAGCAGAACGACAAGCAGGCCGACTCCGATCAAGATAATCATCGCAACGCCTCCCCGCCCTGCTGCATCTCATCCAGGGACGGCGGCGATGGTACTGGTGTCACGCCCAGCAAATACAGGCAGGCATTGGTCAACAGTCGCAGGGAAAGCGCCAGGGTTCCAATCGGCACCCAGACATGGGACAGCCACACCGGCCAGTCGATCACGCCGAAAATCACCCTCTGTTCCTGCCAGTCAGTCCACACCCGCTCACCGGCGTACCAGGTCATCGCCAGCAACATCAAGGCGACCAGCAGATTATTGAACGCGTACAGACATCGACGCACCGCCGGGCTCATGAAACGATGAAACGGCGTCAGGCGAATGAAGACACCGCGCCTCTCCGCCCATGGCAGAGCCAGCGCCACCATGATGACCATCAGATAGTCTTCGGTCAGATTGTATTGAAAGGTCAACGGTGCCTTGAAAAGGTAACGGGCGATCACGTCCAGGCTCACCAATAACATCATCGCCAGCACCGCGGCAACGGCAATGGCCGCCAGGCTCTGCTCCAACAACTTCAGATACCGGGACATCGGCATTACCGGCGGTTTTGTTCGAGGGCATGCTCCATGGACTGCAAGGCCTTACGGCCATCCAGCCCACGTTTCTCCATGCGCGCCACCCACTGCTCACGAACACCATCCAAACGTTGCTCAATGGTTTTCAAGGTGGCGTCGGAGAAGGCGTATACGTCAATGTCCTCGTTCTTGAAATGCGTCAGCAGTTGATCCACTTGTTCCGCCTCGTATTCGCTCAGATGTCGAACGGTCTCGTCGCCGGCCTGTCGGATGGCATGCTTCTGGGCGTCACTAAGGGCCTCATAGCGACTGGCGTTCATGGCGACGGTGATGGCGAAACTGCCGAAGGCACCATTGGTGGAGACACTGGAGGTCACCTCGTCGACCCGATAGGGGGTGATACTCGTCACCGGCAACAGCGTGCCGTCCAGCGTTCCTCTTTGCAGAGCCAGATAGATATCCGGCGCCGCCATGGAGACCGGTGACGCGCCCAGCGCCTGCACCGCCAGGTCCAGACTACCGGAGGAGCGCAGATTCAATCCCTTGAAATCTCCAGGCGAGTCGATGGCCTGCCTGTTCAGTACTACCTGGTAAGGCGGCAACAGTACCGCGAACACGGGTACCAGCCCGTTTTTGTCAAACTCCTTCCGGTAAACACTGTCCGGATCTTGTAATTCGGACCAGTACGCCAGGCTCGCGCGCCTCGAGTCGCGCACCACCCCGGGCAGCATGGTGGCGCCATTCAGGGGCATGCGATCACTGACATAACCAATGCCCACGTACCCTACATCCACCACGCCATCCTGAACCCGGCGCATGATCTCCGAGGCCTTGGCGATCTGCTCCGCCGGATAATGCTGGAAGGACAGATCACCCCCGGTCAGTTCGGTGACTCTCCGCATCCAATACACCGTGCCTTCCCTGGACAAGTAATGATCCAAAGGAAACGAATCCGCCAGGGTCATGTCCCGTGCCTGAGCCAAGGGCGTGGACAGAAGAGTCAGCATCAACCCCCAGAACGGGAGCTGTTTTCGCAAAATCGACGTTGTTATTTTCATTACGTCACCTTTATCGTGCGTTGTTTTGATTCGGCCCAGCCTGAAACAGCAAGGCCTCGATCACGTTACCTCTCCTTTACCATGGTGATGCCCGGCCACGGCCGGCCTATCCCTGAATACGTTGTTCAATCTCCCGGGCCGCGCTGCTGATCAATGGCACATAGTCGGTTACCGCCTGCTCCATCGACATCACTTGAGCTGGCACGATGACATTGAACGAGCACGCGACCCGGTCGCCAAGCAGCACCGGCACCGCCACCGCCCGAATACTCTTGCCTTGTTCCTGATCGCTCGTGGCATACCCCTGCTTGCGAATTTTTTTCAGCAAACGCTCGATTTTTTCGCCTTTCAGTGCACCGTTCTCATCCGGATCATCAAGCCGTGACAAGTGCTGAAGTATCTGTTCCCGTTCCGGCTCCGGACAAAACGCCATGTAGACCTTGCCAAGCGAAGTGGTGGTCATGGACACCCGCGATCCCACCGAACGATTCATTGAAAAGGCGCCCGGCTGCCGGTTGGTATCGGCGATCACCATCTTGCCGTGCTGATAGATACCCAGATCCGATGGCCAGCCGGTTTTATCACGCAACGCTTTCAATACCGGAACGGCGGCCGCGAGAAGCGCGTCGTCCGGACGGAAATTGTTGGACAGGGACAAGACCCGGGCGGTGACGATGTAGCGGCGGCTTTCGTTCATTACCGAGACATAGCCGGCATGCTGCAGGGTATCGAGCAACCGCAGCGTGGACGCCTTGGGCAGGCCGGTGGCATCGGTGATGTCGCGCAGGCTTGCCGGCCCCAGACGATTCACCACTTCCAACACTTTCAGTCCTTTCAGGACCGCCGATACCGGTGCGTATCCCATGCGCCTCACTCTTTTTGAATACTATTGGCTTTCAATGCTGGTTCACTGTGTGAACCTTTGATTCAAAATAGCACGGGATATCCCTTGCGGCCCGGTAAACACGCTGGAAGACTTGCTCGCCGACCCCCATTTACGCGCGGTGGGCTTCTTTCAACAGGTGGATCACCCCAGCGAAGGGAAGCTGCTCGCCACCCGCCACCCGTTGCGCTTCATCAATGCCCCGACGCAACCGGATCGGCCGGCGCCGCGCCTCGGCAATGACAGCCGGGCCGTGCTCAGGGAAGCCGGCTTCACCGATAGTGCTATCGACGCTCTGCGGGCCCAGGGCGTGGTTAGCATGTCCGCCGCCAACGATCCCGGCTGACCGCCAACCCGACTCAGGCATCCGCAGGATTGGTGGGGCCGCCGCAGTTGATTAGAATGGGCGGTTTCCCGTCGCGTCAGGCGACGGCATGGTCATACCTTTTTCCTAGCCACGGCGGCCCATGAGCAACAGCACGCACAGGACGCAAAAAAAAGCGCAACCGGCTCCTCCCAGCGCCCGACTGGTACAGCTGGTGGCCGCACTGGGCAACGGCACCGGCCTTGGTACTCACGGTTGCTTCGCGGAGCGCATGGGCCGGCTGTTTGACCTGTCCGATACCATTGCGCTGGACGCCGCCTATAAGTACCAGTCCATGGGGCCATTCCGCCCCGAAGAAGGTCTGACGGAACGTCTCCGGGCGGACTTCAACCAGACCCGTGACACCCTCATCAGCGGCATCACGCTGAGTTTTGATCCCGGCGAGGCCAAGGTGAAGCTGCGGCTGCCGCGGACCGTCGAAACGCCACCGGTGTTCAAACCCTATGAACGTTTTTACCTGTCTCATCAGAGACAGCTGATCACCGCCATCCAGTATCTGCGGCAACGCCTGCGTGACGGCTTCGCCGCCCAGAATCACACTCTCGCCCAGCTCGCCGTGCTCGACACGGTGTTCGACAACACTCTGGCCAGCTATGGCCGTTACTGCTTCGCCGCCATACCGATGGTGCTGGGCAAACGCTTTCGCTCTCTTTGGCGGGCGCACCGCAATCAACAACCGGAAGATCAGCCCGATCCGGCCGACGCCTGGGTGGCGCCGGGGGGCTGGTTACACCAGTTTCGACAGGAAATGCAGACGTTGCTGCTGGCCGAGCTGGAAACCCGGTTGGAACCGGTGCAAGGCCTGCTGGACGCATTGAATCACGAGGAACCACTCCCGCAATGACACGTTTTCTTTTCGCGCTGACCTTCATTCTGGGCGCCATCACGGTGATCTGGGTGGGCCTGGGCTTTCTCGGCACCGACCTGGTGGCGCTGACCGCCACCTTGCTGATCGCGCTGGTCTATGGGCTGGGCTTTCTGGAACTGCGACAGTTTCGCCGCGCCACCGATCAAATGCGCCAGAGCCTGGGGCAACTGCCGGGCAGCCCGGAAAGCCTGGGTCAGTGGCTCGCCGGCCTGCCGGCCTCCCTGCGCGGCACGGTACGCCGCCGGGTGGAAGGGGAACCGGCTGCCCTGCCCGGCCCGATGCTGACCCCTTACCTCTCCGGGCTGCTGGTCATGCTCGGCCTGCTCGGCACCTTCATCGGCATGATCGTGACTCTGCGCGGTGCCGTTACCGCCCTGGAAGGCGGCAGCGAGCTGCACGCCATCCGTAATGCGCTGGCCGCGCCGATCAGCGGCATGAGTCTGGCGTTCGGCACTTCCATCGCCGGTGTCGCCAGCTCCGCCATGCTGGGCCTGGCCGCCGTCCTGAGCCGCCGTGACCGGATTGTGGCCGGCCGCGAGCTGGACGGTCATATCGCCACGGAACTGCGTGCGTTCTCGATCGGCCAGCAACAGCGCGACACTTACCAGGCGTTGCGAGAGCAGTCCGCCGCCTTCCCCGAAGTGGTCGCCCAACTGGGTCATCTTGCCGAACGCATGGAACACATGAGCGAGCAGGTCAGCGGTGCCTTGACGCAAAACCAGCAGCAATTCCACGACAATGTCAGCGGCCACTACCAACAACTGGCCCGTTCGGTCAGCGAGACCCTGAAACAAAGTCTGGCGGACAGCGGCCGCATCGCGGCGGAGAGCACCCGCCCGATTGTGGAAGCGGCCATGGCCCGCCTTGGGCAGCAGGCGGAAAGCACCCACCAAGCGCTCAGCGAAATCAGCGAGCGCCAACTCGGCGCCCTGGCGGAACGCTTCCAGAGCACCACCGAACAAGCCGCCTTGCATTGGCGCCAGGGGCTTGCCGAGCAACAACAGACCAGCGGCAAACTGGTCGCCGATATCGACGCCGCGCTCCAGGCGCACAACAGCCGCTTCGAACAACACAGCAGCGAACTGCTGGCACAGACGCGGGAGCACCATCAGCAACTGCGCGAAACGGGCAAGCAACAATTATCGGAACTGGCCGAACACTTCCAGGCCACCACCGAGCAGGCCGCCCGGGTCTGGCAATCCGGTCTTGGCGAACAGCAACAACACAGCCGCCAGTTGACGGAACAAGTAGCCGAAGCGCTGCGGGCGCATAGCGAACGCTTCCGTGAACAAAGCGAACTTCTGCTGGCTCAGGCGAAAGAGCATCATCAGCATTTGCAGCGGGCCAGTGAGACGCAATTGACGGCGCTGGCCGAGCGCTTCCAGACCACCACCGAGCAAGCGGCGGAACTGTGGCGAGATGGCCTGAACCAGCAACAGCAAACCAACGCCCACCTGGCGGAGACCCTTGGCGCCACCCTGAAAGACCACAACGACACTTTCCACCAACATAGCACTGCATTGCTGGAGCAGACTCGCGAGCACCACCAGCAGCTGCAAAGCACCGGCGAGCAGCAGTTGGCGACACTGGCCGATCGCTTCCAGGCCACCACCGAGCAAACCGCCGAACATTGGCGCCACGGCCTGGATCAACAGCAGCGTTCCGCCGCGGGCCTGATTGAGAACATCACCCAGACACTGCAAAGCCACAATGCGCAATTCCAGAACGCCGCCGAGACGCTTATAGCGCAGCAGCGCGGCGGCCTGGAGAAACTGATAACGGATACGGGCGAAGCCCTGTCCGCGCTGCGCGATGAAGAAGCCCGGCGCGGCGAAACCGCCACCGCGCGGCTGGCAGAACTGGAAACCACGGTTACCCGCCATCTCGGCGACCTGGGCGCGGCTCTGGAAGCGCCCATGACGAGACTGATCGAAACCGCTTCGGAGACGCCCAAGGCCGCCGCCGAAGTGATCAGCCAGCTGCGCGAGGAGATGGCTCGCGGCAGTGAACGCGACAACGAAATGCTGGAGGAGCGCCGGCGTATCATGGCGGAGCTGGAAACCCTGCTGGCCGCTCAGCGTGAAACCGCCGCCGCCCAACGCGAGGCGGTGGAAAGCCTGATCCGCGATTCCGGAGATATCCTCAAAACCGTCAGCGACGCCTTCTCGCAGCAGGTGGACGAACAAAGCCGCAAGCTGGATGAAGTGACGTCGGACGTCACCGGCGGCGCCCATGAAGTGGCCAGCCTCAGCGAGGCGTTCTCCGTCGCCGTGCAGCTGTTCAGCGACGCCAATGACAAGCTGGTGGATCATCTTCAGCGGGTGGAAACCGCGCTGGAACAGGCCACCGCACGCAGCGACGAACAACTGGCTTACTATGTGGAGCAAGCCCGTGAAGTCATCGACCTGAGCATGACCTCGCAGAAGGATGTGCTTGAGGCGCTTGGCGCCGTGCGCCAGCAGTCGGCCACCAACGGCAACGGAGCCGGCTGATGGACGAGCTGCACGACAGCCAGGCCCAGGCCACGCCGGTATGGGCCATCTTCTCCGATCTGATGGCGGCACTGGTGGGCATCTTTGTGCTGATCACGGTGTGGGTGATCGGCATCCAGCTGGAGCTGAGCCAGTCCCTGCAACAGGAAAAAGCCCGCCGCCAAGTGGAGGAACAGCGCCGTATCGCCCTGGAAGACGCCCTGCGGGATCCCCTCTCCAGCGGTCGCATCACTTTCCATAACGGCCGCATCGGCATCAGCGGAAGTGTGCTGTTCGCGCTCAATTCCGATGTCCTGCAACCCAAGGGCGAAAAATTGCTGAGCAGCCTGGTGGAACCGCTGCGGAATTATCTCAGCGAGCATGATGAGTTGCTGATGGTGAGCGGCTTCACCGACGACTTGGCAATCCAGAAAGGAAATCCGCGTTATCAGGACAACTGGGGACTCTCAGCACAGAGAGCGCTGACCGTCACCCGCACCCTGATCGCCCAGGGCATGCCGGCGGATCGCATCTTCGCCGCCGCTTTCGGCGATAACCAGCCGGTGGTTCCGAACCAGAGCGAGGCTTCCCGCGCCCAGAACCGCCGGGTGGAGATCACCACCGTACCGCGCCAGAGCAATCAGGCAGAGAATGATGAGTGACGTCAATTCGGCCCCCACGCCTCTGGACCGCCTTGCCCGGTTACGTGACGACCGCGCCGACCGCTACGATCCAGTGCGCTTCCGTTATCTGGAAGCGCTGGCGCGACGGCTGGCGGAAAGCCCGCGCGCGCCAGCACCGGCTCAGCAGGACAAATTGCAGCAAGCACTGACGGACTATCAAACACGCTTCGAAGAAGCGCGGGAGGCGGCCCGGGCACGACGCGCCGCTTTGCCTTATGACACTCTCGACGACACGACACAGGCACAGCTGGATCATCTGTTCGAAAGCGGTGACCTGCGCGCCTTCCAGCGCCTCGCCGAGCAGCAGGTATGGAGATCACCGTCACCGCTGGTGGCATTGCTGGAGGCACTGCAAAACAACGATATCGACGACGAAGACGCCGACAACACCCCTTTGGATTCCCTGCTAAGAGACCATCCCAACCTGTTTCAGAAGGTCGCCGGCAAGGGGCCTCGCGACATCCGTCCCCTGACATCGCCGCGGGAACTCAAGGCCCTGCGCCAGCTGCGCGCCACCCGCGCCCGCCTGCATACCCAAAAACGCATCGACCACGCCATCGCCCAGACACCCGGCGACGCCGGCCCGCTCAACGCACACCGCCTGGTTACCCGCAGCGTCGAAACCCTGCGCGGCCTGTCACCGGACTATCTGAGCCACTTCGTCAGTTACATGGATACCCTGCTGGCGCTGGAGAAAGTGGCGAAGAAGGGCTGACGCCCCGTCCGGCAACACTGCTGCCATTATCTGACAGGAGACACTCTTACACTCCTCTTCCAATCAATAACGACACGGAGAGGATTGCATGAGTCAGGATCTGGTTTTCTATACCAATCCCATGTCTCGGGCGCGGGTGGCGCGGTGGATGCTTGAAGAAGTAAATCAGCCCTACCGCACTCATGTTTTGTCGTTCGGTTTGGGGATGAGAGACGCGGACTATCTGGCGATCAACCCGATGGGGAAGGTACCCGCCCTGGTGCACGGCGACACCGTTGTCACCGAAGTCTCGGCGATCTGCACCTATCTGGCCGATGCCTTCCCGCAAGCCGGACTGGCACCGGCTCCGACCAGCCGGGAGCGGGGCGCTTACTATCGTTGGCTGTTTTTCATCGCCGGCCCGTTCGATGCCGCCTGCACCAACCATGTGCTGGGTTTCGAGATCGGCAACGATGCCAAGAAGGCGGCCACCGCCGGATATGGCACGCTGGACCGGGTACTGAATACGCTGGAAAACGAACTACGCTGGCGCGATTACCTGGTTGGAAAGCGATTCACCGCCGCCGACCTGCTCGCTGGCGCTTACCTGGGTTACGAGATGGCTGTCGGCGCCATTGAAAAGCGGCCGGTATTCGAACGCTACTGCGCCAATCTGATGGAGCGCCCCGCGGCCATCAAGGCACGGCAAATCGATAATGATCTGGCCTCCCACGCAGTCTGATTCAGACCGCCCCTCCCGACGGAGACAGGATTCCAACGGCGAGGGGCATTCCCGATACCGGCATGGGTGTGGCACAGTATGAACTCTGTTCGCCCCTCGCCAAGGAGACCGCAATGGCCAAGGTATCGGTATACAGCGACACCCACTACCAGCAGCATATCCACGCCCGCCACCATCGCCTTCAGGCCGATGAGGGCGCCGATCTGGGTGGAGAGGACAGCGGCCCCAATCCCTACGAACTGCTGCTCTCCGGCCTGGGTGCCTGTACCTCCATTACCCTGCGCATGTACGCCGATCGCAAGGGCTGGGATCTGGGAGAAATCAGCGTGCATCTGCACTTCCGTCGCGACGAAGACGGCAACGAGTTCATCGACCGGACCCTGTCCTGCAGCAGGGAGCTGACCGACGAGCAACGGCAGCGGCTACTGGAGATCGCCGCCAAAACCCCGGTGACCAAGACCGTGGGACGGGGCACCCCCATCGAAAGCAAATGGCAATAATCCGCGACGTTATCGACGCTTCCAGTCCATATCGGGAATGAAGATGCGGTGGGCGAAGGTCCCATCCCATTGCACATTCAGGCCGGCTTTGGTGAGCTCTTCCACAATCAGGGCACCCACCACCGGCCCCTCCGTTTCTTCATGCGGCGGATCCATGGGGCCAAAGGCCAGATATAGACCGCCGCCGGACACCACGCATTCCAGATCCTGACCGTGATAAAAGCAATAGCCGCTAACGCTGTCCTGCTCAGAGTGTTCGGCGAACACTTCCTGAACGTCGGCATAGCCGTCATCCTGCGTGTACCCGGCATTGTGCAAGGCAATCACACCCCGCTTATTGAGCGCCAGGAACGCCTGCTCCAAACGGTCGCAATCCGTTACCGTCGGCCATTGACGTTTTTCATGCTCCAATTCACTGAAAGCAGCGTCCACGGCCTGCTCCACCGCCTGCTCGTCCAGCTCTCCCGGTTCATACATCTCCTCACACAGGATTCCGATGATGTCATCACGCTCATCGAACCCACCGCGCACCAGGGCCCGTATTTCACCCAGCGTATCCACTGAAAGAGACATATCCGTTCCCTCCTGGGGAGCGACTGACCACGCCTAGCGACGTGGGGATTGGATTTTTTACCTTGCCAGGGTCACGCATGCCCCTTTCAATCCAGTGAACGATCATCCCATTTAACGATAAACGGCCTGTCCACCTCGTTGTTGTCCACGATAATATGCGCCTTTCTATCCAATACAGGGTTGAAAGAAGTCATGACGTAAACCCCGCTTCCAACAGGCACCGCATACAGAGTCGCACGGTGCACTTTATTTGCAATGGACTTTATGGCAGCGCGGTTTTCAAGATCTCCGCGGCTCTGGCCAACGGATACTCACAACCACCAACGGCCATCGTTCCGGCATCAGGATACAAAAGCAGCTCGTATTCTCTATTACCATCCGGATAATGCGCCAGTGTCAGCAGGATAGCCCGCCCTTCCTCCTTCGCGCCTCGTAAGTCCCAAGGACTGTCGCCGAGATCCAGCAGGACCTCGGCCGTCTCCGTATCAATGAGCACCGGAGCATGGACCCAGTGAGACATTCTCATCTCACGAGGCACGGTATCCAGCCTGTACCTTCCGTTATGAAAGAGTGCACTCATCCCTGCTCATGCCATCCGTGATCAGGACGCCTCAAGCTTATCCTGGGTGCGCGTATCGAAATCGCTGGCGTCATGACGCTCACGGAGCTGGGTTTCGGGCTTGCCAAAAGTCCGGTTCACCATACGGCCACGGCTCACCGCCGGGCGAGCGTCAATTTCGTTGGCCCAACGGGTCACATTCTTGTAGGACGTCACATCCAGGAATTCAGCGGCGTCGTACAAACGTCCCAATACCAACTGCCCGTACCAGGGCCAGGTGGCCACATCAGCGATGGAATATTCATCACCGGCCAGATAAGTGTTCTCCGCCAGGTGGCGATCCAACACGTCGAGCTGGCGTTTCACTTCCATGGTGTAGCGATCGATGGGATAGCGATACTTCTCCGGGGCATAGGCATAAAAGTGGCCGAAACCACCGCCCAGGAAAGGCGCCGCGCCCTGCTGCCAGAACAGCCAGTTCATACACTCGGTGCGGGCCCCGTGCTCCTTGGGTATCAGAGCGCCGAATTTCTCCGCCAAATACAGGACAATGGAGGCGGTTTCAAAAACACGCTGCGGCGGATCCACGCTGTGATCCATCATGGCGGGAATCTTGGAGTTGGGATTGATTTCCACGAAGCCGCTACCGAATTGATCGCCTTCGCCGATATTGATCAGCCAGGCGTCATACTCAGCGCCAGTGTGGCCCAGAGCCAGCAACTCCTCCAGCATTACCGTGACCTTGACGCCATTGGGCGTGGCCAGGGAGTAAAGCTGTAATGGGTGCTTGCCCACCGGCAGCTCTTTGTCATGGGTTGCGCCGGCGATGGGCCGGTTGATGTTGGCGAACTTGCCGCCGTTGCCGGGTTCCCATTGCCAGACTTTCGGAGGCGTATAGGTGTCGTCGGTCATTGGAATGCTCTCACGATTAGCCAAAGTCGGTTGACGTGTAGCATGCCAACATAAACCCTGGCGAACGGCAAGGTACTCCCCTTGCCTGATCCTGCCCGATGCTTTGCCGTGCCAACGCCACCAGACAGCATCGCTCCCGCTCCGGCCATCGCTGATCTCCATCTAGAGCACATGGATCTCTTCCAGAATGACACTCAGCGCGTCATCGACGCTTTCCAGACGAAAGCTCGCGGCCAGGTCCGTCCCCGCCATTCAACGGCAGATCGTAGTACAGGAAGCCGATGAGTCGCTCATATCCGTAAATCGGCGCGATAAGGGACAAAGCCGTCTCGGAAGTGCACGAATCTCTGGATCGCAGCCAGGCCGACTAAGCCAATTCCATGTGTAATAGTGGGTAGGGTTTACCCTGCCCATCCAAAGGCGAGCGACCCACTACCGAAAAACCGATGCGCTTATAGAAACCCAGAGCCTGGTCGTTCTGTTCATTAACGTCTACTTTTGTGGCACCTTGCCACTCCACGGCTTGCGCCACCAGTAAAGACCCGACACCGGTTCCGCGTGCCTCCGGTGTGATGAACAGCATCTCTATGTTTCCTTCGCTCACGCCACAGAATCCCTTAATCTCGCCGGATTCATCCCGGGCACAGGTAAGCTCAACCGCGTCAAAGTATTGCTCAAGTATAAGTGGCCTGAGCACCTCTATATCTTCTTCCATTAGAAAGTCATGAGTTGCCCTGACGGACGCTTCCCATATTTCTATCAAACGACCATGGTCGCTCTTCTTGACACTTTCAATCCGCATATCTCACCCTACTACCCAGACCGTGGAACTGTTCGTATGCGGCCGCCTCCAACTCACCGTTGCCGGCAAGTGTGTTCCCCTGTTCGTCCCGGATCGTATACGCCTCCTGGATACCCCCGATGCCAGCACTACCATCCAAGCCAAGAAGCAGCGTGTAGAAGACGTCCGTCAACGCCACATCCATAGCTGCCCAAAGTTTCGCTTGCTGGTCGGTAGAAAGCCCTATTTCCCTGATTCGCTGCGCGGCCAGCCCTTGCCCTTCTCGAAGCAGCCTCAGAGTCGAGTCCTTCTCGGATTTCCAGCGTGCTGCAAATTCTTTGGCGTCCAAAGTTCACAATCTCCTTATAACTCAGCGGCGAAGCAGGTTTCCTGTATATATCTTCATCTATCGGTGACTAACCTTGTAATGCCGCTCCGCTCTTGCGGAAACCTTCCCCCACTTTGATTGCCGCACTCGCGTCTGGTGAGCTTCAAAAGCGTCATTATCCGAAAATACCTCATGGACATTGAATCTGTACGGATTGGACACATCCTGGGACACCTCAAACAAGAGGCAGCCGGGCTCTCTCAAAGTGGAATCAATATGCTTAGCCAGCTCGGCCTTGACGGCTTCAAGATCAGGCCCGGGTACCACGATGTACCCTTTCAATATCACTTTCGACACCGCCAAACTCCCTTACTGACTCTGTTATCCCGGATCTCTTCTGACTATCCGTCCAGTTTCGATATTGCAGCCGCCAGATTTTTCCTGGCCTGCTGCTCGCGCTCCGTCAGGAAAGGCTCGTTCTGAAAGATCCTGGGGCGATCAAGAAAGCCCTTGAGCACCTCCACTCTCTTCTTTTTATATAAAGGCCATGGCACCATCTTGTATTCGCTGCGCACGCCTTCTTCGAAGATCTGGTAAATTGCGGGTTCCGCGCCCAATACAGCCAGATCGATATCCACTAGCAGCGATTCATCACTCGTCTTCGCAGGAGCATTGTGCTCGGTCACCATAATGAGACGGTGCAGCCTATCGGCGATATCTCTGGATGCTCCATTCTCCAGCACGAAAGATTGTGCCCAGTCAGCACTCTTCTTCTCGTTCTTTCCTGAAAGCGGCTCATAGATGGCATCATGAAACCATAAGGCCAATTCTACTTCACGGGGGGACTGTATCTCCGAAACGCATCTATCCAGATGTCGAAGACAAGCGGAAACATGTTCTCGCGAATGGTAGTAACGGCCCTTCCCTGAGTAGGAAGACACCAAGGAGCGATACGTCTCGGTATTGTCGCCGAAGTCCCACAGCGTCATAAGTCGGGCCCAGCGCTCCGGATTCATCTCTGATTCATCAAGCATCGTGTCATTATCCCTGCAGGATTGATTTTCCGTCCCGCTCGCTGACTTGCCCCACTCCCGCGGCGATCAACTTGTCCAGCAGCGCACCCCGACCGTTCCCCATGAACCATTCCATCTCGTCATCGGTTATAACGGTGGCGCCAAGAAGATCCATTCGCCCGTTGGGCAGGTCGACTCCCAAAGGCAGAGGCTGCCGTGCCTCGCTGATCAGCACCATGACAAAGTCATCTTCGGCGACCTGAACTTCCTGAACCGTGAGACCGTTGTGATCCTCCAGCCGCTTCAGGATGCCCATTCTTCCGGGGTTTTCCTGGCGGGAAAGGCTTCATCAGGGCTTCTCGTGCCTGATTTCAAACCGAACAACTTCCTTAAAATCCTTTTCATTGGCCATATCCTTCACTCTTGCAGGAAAGAACTCACCCTATCACTTCTCAACGCCCCTTCGGAACCGTCATCCTTTTGAAACCTCGTTGGGTAATGCCAGAAATTCAGGAGGTGGTCCAATCAGCCGTTTGATCGCCCGCTCCCGCCAGAGCGACAAGTACGGCCCGAACGACTCTTCGACCGCCTGCCGGCAGTAACCATCTAAGCCACGCCGGTATTCGGCAAAGACTCCGTCGTTCTTTCCTCTTATCACTCTGTACTAACTGCCAGGTTCCCAGCTGTCGGACTCCTAAATCACACAATGTATACTTCACGCCGGACCCATCGGCCGGGAGAACCCGGGCCGGTGACGAAGGCTATTGAACGGATGGAGAAGGTATGACAACGCTTGTCTTGAACAGTTGGCGCCAACGGCTGGGAGAGTGGATCGAATCAGCGCCAGTGCGGCACTTCATTACCGCCCTGATCCTCCTCAATGCCATCGTTCTGGGGGTGGAGACTTCCGCCGCCGCGGAAGAAGCCGCCGGCGGGTTACTGGCACTGCTCAACAGCGTCATCCTGGCAGTGTTCGTGGCGGAGATTCTGATCAAGCTGACCGCCTTCGGCCCCCGCTTCTTCCGCTCCGGCTGGAATTTTTTCGATTTTCTCATCGTTGGCCTCTCCCTGGCTCCCACCTCCGGTCAGTTGGCGATCCTGCGCAGCCTTCGCATCCTCCGGGTACTGCGGCTCCTGTCCACGGTAAAACGGCTGCGCATGCTGGTGGAATCCCTTATGCACTCCCTGCCCGGCATCGGCTGGACCGCGGCCTTGCTGCTGATGATGTTCTACATCTTCGGAGTAATGGGTACGGAACTGTTCGGCGAGGCATTCCCGGAATGGTTTGGCACTCTGGGCGCCAGTATCTATACCCTGTTTCAGATCATGACCCTGGAAAGCTGGTCCATGGGGATCGCCCGTCCGGTGATCGAGCAATTCCCCCATGCCTGGATCTTCTTTGTCCCCTTCATTCTTATCTCCAGTTTCATGGTGCTGAACCTGTTCATCGCCATCATTGTCAACGCCACCCAGGAGGTGCACGACATGGAACTGCGGGAGGAAAGGGAGCGGGAGAACCAGCGCGCTCATGATGAACGGCAGGAGATGCTGGACCTTCTGAGAACAATGGAAAAACGCCTGGGCACGCTGGAAGAACGGCTATCGGAGCGACAGGGCGGGTGAAGGACTCCGCTCTTTTTACTCCACTAGGCCCAGCTCCCTCTGCTTCTTCTTGGTTAGTCCCGAGGCAACAATACGGTGGGATTCCTTGATGTAGTACCTGAGCTGCTCATCCGACTCGGCGGGAGCATCGTATTGCTGTATCCACTTCATGCCGCGGGAAGCCAGATAGGGCGCCGGCCGGAACCCGGGCTCCTCGCTCAGGATATGGAAGTTCAGCTCCGAAGCCTTGAAAGTAAAGGCCGGCTGGCCGTCCTTTTGCCACCCTCCGATAGCGAAAACCTTGCCTCCCACCTTCCAGACATGGGAACCGCCCCACTGGACGACATGGGAAGTCGCCGGCAGAGAGCGGCAGAACGCATTGAATTCCTCATAGTTCATATCAACGGCTTCCTGGCGATGATAAAAACCGACTCCCTGGTTACCCGCCATTCGTGATCGATGTGGAATCCCGCATCGGTCAGTTGGGTCACCAGTCCCTTCTCACTCAACGGGCTCACATAGGGAGCCAATCCCAGACGCTGCATTACCGGAATGACCCATCGCCAATAGAACGCCATCTCGGCAACCAGCGCGGTGCTGGAAACAAAAATGCCTCCCGGTTTGAGCAGAGTATGAACACAACGGACCGTACCCGGAACGTCCTCCAGCAAATGCAGGATATTCAGTCCCAACACCGCATCGAAACTGGATGACGCCAGCTTCAGGGCTTCCAGGCTGCCCTCCTGAAAGCGGATATTGGTAATTCCCGCCTCACGAACCTTCCCTTCCGCGATCTCCAGCATTCTGGGAGAAACATCCGTGGCCAGAATCCGGCCCACATGAGCGGCATGTTGGATGGCGGTACTGCCGGTACCACAGCCAAACTCCAACACCGACCAATCGCGTTGGAGATAGCTCTGGGTTATCGACAGCTTCTTCCGGTAGGTTTCTTCGTCCTTGACCGGGCTCTTGGCGTAACGAGGCGCCGCCTTGTCCCAGAAGACTTTCGCGCTTTTCATCCTCGCAACTCCTGACAGGTGTCTAACTGGACTTACCGGCAAGCGCCGGAGACTCAGCCGGTACAGGGGGACGTTGCAACAGATTCACACAGGCGGCAATAGCCAATAGTAACGGAGATACCCAAAAGCCGGCTTCGATGCTGCCCGTCATATCGGATATGGCGCCAGCCAGGATCGGGCCGATGGTCTGGCCAAACGCGAAACCCACGGTCAGCAATGAAATGGCGGCGGTCCAGGACGCGGGCGACAACTGACGCTGGGCAACGATGGTAATCGAGGTGGGGCCCGCCATAAAGCTGCCACCGAACAGGATCGCCGACAGCAACATCGCCACCGGCCCCGGATAGAGAAGCACCGGCAAGGTGCCCAGCATGGCCGTTGCGAAAACCAGGGCCGGCCCGCGACCATCACTGAAAGCACCCAGCACCCGTCCCCACAGAAGATTGGTAACGGCGGACACCAGCCCCAGCGTGAACCAGAACCAGATCATCTGCTCGCTGCTGCCCCCCTGCTCCCGCAGCAGCGCCATAATGAAGGTCATGTAACCGACATAACCGGCCCCGAAAACACCGTAGCCGATCAACGTCGGTGCGATCCGCCGGCACTCCCGGGCACTCAACAACGCCATGGTGCCACCCGCCGGCTGATGCACCCGGCGGGCAGCCAACCAGGCGGCAGGCAAGCCGGCGGCGCCGAGCAGACCCAACACGATCCAACCCTCCGGCCACCGCTGCACGCCACCCTGCAGGATGATCGGTAAAGCCACCCCGGAGAGAATAACGCCGATACTGACTCCCGCCACATACACACCCACCAGGGCCCCACGGCGACGAGGGTTTTCCAACGGACAGATCGCGGAAACCAAACCAGCGCCGAGAATGAAAGTAATCGCCGTGGAAACGCCACCGACGGTTCGTAACAGGATGAGAGCAGACAGGCTGGCCGTCATTGCCGTTAAAAGCAGGACCAGAACACTCACCGAGAAACCCGCCAGGAACGCTCGCGCCGTTCCCCATCGCCGCGCCAACCAGGCCGCCACCAGCGCGCCGAAGATATAACCCGCCCCATTCGCGGTATTCAGTGCACCGGCTTCAACGTAGGTCCATTGCAGATCCGCTTGCATCGGAGGCAGCAGCAAACCGTAGGCGAATCGAGACAATCCCAAGGCAACCGCGGCACCGGTGGATAAGCCCAGAGCGGTGAAGATATCCCGCCAGAGGTCGCCTCTTTCGTCCGTGGTCTTTTTCATTGTACTTATCGGCATCCGTCTTTTCCTTACGATGGCGCCTGTCTAATAGCCAGTTCCCCTAACGGCTTCGTCTATGGATACAGCTCCGCCACTGGGGTATCGGCGGTCAGCTGGCCAATCAGGCCGGGCAGGTCCCGTACTTTCAGAGGAAGATGCTCACCAAGCTCACGCAGGAAGGGGCTCCATCCCGCCATATCACTTCGAACTTCCAGGTTGTAGCCCGACTCAGTGGCAAGAACAACAAAGGTCAGCGAGGAAGCCGGGATTTCCAGGACATAGGCGTGAATGCCCACCACATCATCAAAAGCAACGGACATGATGTTTCCGGAAATGCTGATTTCAACGGAGTCTGTGTTTATGCAAACAGAATCAACCAATGTTCTCTCCCTGAAACCAGGCGTTCAAAGTTTGAAGGTAGTCTTCATCAGAGCCCATCAGAGACTGGCCCGGACGGCCCTTCTTCGGCGACGCCAATCACCACCTTACCCCGACAGCGCCCGGTGCGGCTACGCTGGTAGGCCTGCTCGATATCGGCAAGATCAAATTCACTGTCGATCACCGGCCTGAGTTTTCCTTCATCAACCAGGGCCGACAGGATTTCCAGATCCTTGCGCCGGGGAGCCACCATGATGTTCGCCGCGTTCCGGCCCAACATACGGTATATCGATGTCCCCAGCATCGACCGGGCATGACCTCCGGTGGAAATGAACCAGCCGCCGGGCGCGATCAGATCAACGCAACCGCGAGGGGATTCATTGGCGGCCACATCAAAGACCAGATCGAAGGTCCCGGCGCCGTGGCGGTAATCTCCAAGGGTATAATCGATCACCTCATCGGCGCCAAGGTTACGAACGAAATCCGTATTTCTTCCGCTACACACCCCGGTCACCCGGACACCGAGCGCCCGGGCAATCTGTACCGCGAAAGTTCCCACCCCGCCGGAGGCGCCGATGATCAGCACTTTACCGCCAGCCCGTGCCCGCCCCTTGCGTAATCCTTGCAATGCGGTAAGCGCCGCCAACGGCATGGCCGCGGCTTGACGAAACGACAACGAGGCCGGTTTCCTGGCAATACACGTCTGCTTGATACGTGTCCGCTCCGCCAGGGACGCGGTACGCAGATTCATGTCCATGCCATAAACCGCGTCACCAACTTCAAAGTCGGAGACATTGCGCCCGGTGGCGATCACCGTCCCCGCCAGGTCATCGCCAAACAGTGGCGGGAGTCGCCGGCTCAGCATGGGAGTCGCCAGCAGGGCGAGGTGATAATTGAGCTTCCAGTCCTTGGGATTAACGGAAGCCGCCCGCACTTGTACCACCACGTCATCCGGCCCCGGCTCACCGGGCTCCGGCATCTCCCGGACCACCAAGCGAGGGTTACGTCCCCAACCTGTAATCACCACCGCCTTCATGTCGATGCTCCCTCAACATCACCTTGAAACAGCTTAACAAGCCAGGCCCATCATTGTGCGCCGTTTCAGCGGCAGAGCGGTGTCTTCCAGCCGGACAATATTCCAGATCCGGAGTCGCGAAAATCATACCCACAGGCAGAGCAACACTGGTCTAGCTTGCCGGAGCCCTAACCACTCCGGAAGTGGACGGGGGAGCCGTGGGCCGTGAGTACATGGACGTCAGATACGCCGACAACGCCGGGAAGTCCTTAAGCATCTTCTCTTCGTTGGCCCAGTCCAGCGTGTAAGCGGCGTTAAAGTCGGCCACGCTGAGCCGGTCGGCAACCATGAAATCACGCATCTTCATGTGCTGTTCGAGCACGGCCAGCATCTCCAGGCACTCCTGCCTGGCCAGATCCACGTCCTGGGGCAGCTGCTTCTCTTTGGGGTACAGGAAGGTATGACGCGCGATGCGCCATAGCGGCTGTTCGATTTCGGTAGCCAGGAAAAAGATCCAACGGTACATCTTCGCCCTGTCTTCCACGGCCTCCGGGATAAAACCGGCCTGGGAGTGTTTGTCAGCGAGGTAAAGCTGGATTGCGCACGACTCGGTGATCACCAGATCGCCATCCACCAGAACAGGGACTTTGCCGGCGGGGTTAAGGGCGAGAAAGCCCGCTTCCCGGGTCTCGCCCTTCAGAATATCCACCGGAAGCATCTGGTACTCCAGGCCCAGTTCATTGAGCAACCAGATAACACGCAGAGCACGGGTCGGGGGTGTTCCGTACAGCTTGATCATTGTCATCTCCATCGATTCGCACAACCTGTTGTCCAGGTGAGTCGAATGGCGCTGATGGAGTTCGACATGCCGTCAGCCAGGCATCGATTCATGGGCCAAAGGCATATTCCCCCCTTGGCCCCCACACTCAGGTGGCCTGCGACAGCGCGCTCTCCCATCTGGCCGCCCGCGCCGCATGCAGTTTTTTATAGCTCTCGATCAGGCGCAGGTGTTTGTCCAGGCCATCCAGCTGCATGTTGGTGGGCGTCAAGCCAGGGAAGCGCACGGAACCATCCACGGCGCCGACCACGGTACTCATGGTGTCCTCGCCATACATACGCCGCAGGCTCACCAGGAAGTGGTCCAATTCCAGCTCCTCGTCCAGAGTGATCTCCAGCACGGCACTAACTGCTCGGTAGAACAGATTGCGCTCCACCGTATTGTCGTTGTACTGCAGGAACGCCTCCACTCGCTCCAGGGCATCCTCGTGCTGTCCCAGCGCCAGGTTGATCAGCAACTTCAGTTCCAGAACCGTAAGCTGTCCCCAGACGGTATTTTCGTCAAACTCGATGCCGATCAAGGTGATGATGTCGGTGTAGTCGTCGATCTGACTTTCTTCCAGGCGCCACACCAGATCGGCCAGTTGATCGTCATTCAGGCTATGCAGATTCAGGATATCTTCCCGATAGTCCAGGGCCTTGTTGGTGTTGTCCCAGATCAAATCGTCCACCGGGTACACCTCGGAGTAACCGGGCACCAGAATCCGGCAAACCGGCGCGCCCAGGTCTTCGTATACCGCCGTGTACACTTCATGACCCATATCTTCGAGAATCCGGAACAGGCCAGTCGCCTCTTCTTCATTGTTGTTTGAAGCGCTGCCGGAAAAGTCCCATTCGTGGAAGTCGTAATCCGCCTTGGCGCTGAAGAAACGCCAGGACACCACACCAGTGGAATCGATGAAGTGCTCCACGTAATTGTTGGGCTCGGTTACCGCCAGACTGTTGAACGTGGGTGGCGGCACATCGTTGAGCCCCTCGAAACTGCGGCCTTGCAGTAATTCGGTAAGACTGCGCTCCAGTGCCACCGCCATGCTCGGATGCGCGCCGAAAGAAACGAATACGCCGCCGGTGCGTGGATTCATCAGCGCCACGCAGGCCACCGGGAATTGGCCGCCCAGGGAAGCGTCCTTGACCAGCACCGGGAAGCCCTGGGCTTCCAATGCCTCGACACCCTCCACCAGATTCGGATACTTCGCCAGTACCTCTGGCGGCACGTCCGGCAGGGCCAGCTCTTCCTCGATGATCTGCTTCTTCACCGCCCGCTCGAAGATCTCCGACAAACACTGCACCTGCGCTTCGGGCAAGGTATTGCCGGCGCTCATGCCGTTACTGAGAAACAAGTTCTCGATCAGATTGGAGGGGAACCAGACCGTCTCGCCATCCGAACGGCGCTGAAATGGCAGCGAACAAATTCCCCGCTCCACCTTGCCGGAATTGGTGTCAATCAGATTGGAGCCGCGCAGCTCGCCCTCGGGGTCATAGATGGCCAGGCAGTGCTCATCCAGAATGCCTTCGGGCAGTTCGTCATCAGGCCCGGGCTGGAACCAGCGCTCGTTCGGATAATGCACGAAGGCGCTGTTGGCGATCTCCTCACCGAAGAACTGATCATTGTAGAAAAAGTTGCAGTTCAGCCGCTCGATGAACTCCCCCAGGGCGGAGCACAAGGCGCTCTCCTTGGTGGCGCCCTTGCCGTTGGTGAAACACATCGGCGAGGCCGCGTCACGGATGTGCAGCGACCACACATGGGGCACGATATTGCGCCACGAGGCGATCTCGATCTTCATGCCCAGCGTCTCGAGGATGCCGGTCATGGTGGCAATGGTCTCCTCCAATGGCCGGTCCTTGCCCTCGATATAAGTGCGCGCCTCCCCTTCGGGCGCGCCCATCAGCAACGCCTGGGCATCCTCGTCCAGATTCTCCACCATCTCGATCTGGAACTCCGGCCCGGTCTGTACCACCTTCTTCACCGTACAGCGGTCGATGGAGCGCAGAATACCCTGCCGGTCCTTGTCGGAGATGTCCTCCGGCAGCTCCACCTGAATACGGAAGATCTGGTTATAGCGGTTCTCCGGGTCGACGATGTTGTTCTGCGACAAGCGGATATTGTCCGTGGGGATATCCCGCGCCTTGCAGTACACCTTGACGAAGTAAGCCGCGCACAGTGCCGACGATGCCAGGAAGTAGTCGAACGGGCTCGGCGCCGAGCCGTCACCCTTGTAGCGGATCGGCTGATCCGTGACGACGGTGAAGTCGTCGAACTTGGCTTCCAGGCGAAGGTTGTCGAGGAAGTTGACCTTGATTTCCATGGAGAGAGTCCGGGTTGGAGAGTTTGGCGCGCAGGGGCATGGCTGGGCGCCATTATCCTGATTTTGCAGGGGTTCGTCTTGGCGGGCTCGAGGGTGTGCAAAAGCACGCCGGTTGCAGCCGTTTTTCCTTTAATTGATAATCACTCTCAACTTATAGGCGCAGTATCGGAACGCATGACCGGGACAGCCACCAACCCACAGCCCTTGCCTCCTCGCTCCCAAGGCGAGATCGGCGCTTTGTATGAGGCGCATCACGGCTGGCTGACCCACTGGCTGCATCGTCGCCTGCGCTGCCCCCAGGACGCCGCGGATCTGAGTCACGACACCTTTCTGCGCCTGATTGTCGGCGATCAACCCCTGGAGGCGCTACGCGAGCCGCGTGCTTATCTTCTGGTCATCGCCAGCCGCCTGCTGATCAACCGCCACCACCGCAAACAGGTGGAGGAGGAAGCCCTGCGCCAGGTCGCCACCTTGCTGGAAACCCAGGACAACCGGGGCCCGGCGGAGATCGCGGCGGCCCGGGATCTGTTGGTCAGTGTCATCAAGCTGCTGGTTGACGAGTTACCGGAAAAGCCCCGCCGCGCCTTCCTCATGGCACGCCTTGAAGGACTCAGTTACCGGCAGATCGGACGCCGGCTGTCGGTCTCCGAAAGCAGCGTCAAACAATACCTGGCCCGGGCGCTGGCCCATTGCCACGCCCGGCTCTATGACAGCCTGGACCCGCCGTGTCGGACTTGAACCGTATCCGCCAGCAAGCCGCCGAATGGGTGGTGGCCTTGCAGGAGGCCGGTTCCGATGAGCGCGCGCGGCTGCAAGCCGAGTGCGAAATCTGGCAGGCGGAGGATCCTCGGCGACGCCAGGTTCTCGAGCAGATCCAGCGAATATGGCAGGCTCCCGAACCAGCCCTCGAACGACGCCGCAAACGCCGGCGTCAACTGACCGGCCTGGGCTCGCTGCTACTGCTGGCCTGGTCCGGCACCCAGCTTCCCTGGGCCTATTGGGGCGCGGACTATCGCACCGCCGCCGGCGAGATCCGCACCGTGCCCCTGCCCGACGGCAGCCAGATCGTGCTTAACAGCAACAGCGCCATGGATCTGGACTACACCGAAGGGGCCCGCATCGTGAAACTGGTGCGCGGCGAACTGCTCGCCACCGTGGCCAAGGGGCGGGATGCGCCTTTCCAGGTAGAGACGCGGGACATCAGCGCCACCGCCTTGGGCACCCAATACACGGTGAAACTGGCGGACACCTACAGCCGGGTGGCGGTGCAGGAATCCACCGTGGTCGTGACCTCCCACAACGGCGGCGGCGCCCTCCGCCTGACGTCCGGGCAACAAGCCGATCTGAACCGCGATGGATTGATCACCCAGAGTACCGCCCCCACCCATCGGCCGGATTGGGCGAACGGTCAATTGGTCTTCAACAGCACCCCCCTGCCGCGGGTGATCGAGCGCCTGGGCCACCACCGTGCCGGCATTGTGGCGCTGGACGAAGCCCTGGGCGCCAGCCAGCCCCCACCCCACTTTACCGGCGTGCTGCCCGCCGACGACAGCGACGCGGCCCTGGCGCTACTGAGCGACGCCCTGGACCTGGAGGTAAAGCACTTCACTCCCTGGTACGTGATCTTGAGCCGGAAATAAGAATTGCCCGATTGGCTTCCAGCTTTGTCTTCATCAGTAGAGACACCGCGAAAATAACGCTGGAGCCAATAATGATCCTGAAGACCGGAACGACATCCCCCAAGGCGCTGCTGCTGCTCGGCTTGCTGGCCCCCCTGCTGATCACTCACCCGGGCGCCGCGTGGGCCCAACAGCCGCTCTCCATCCATTTGCCCGCCCAGCCACTGGATCAGGCGATCATCGAGCTGGCCCGCCAGACCGGCCTGAGCATCGGCGGCGACGCCTCCCTGCTTCAGGGCAAACAGGCTCCCGCGCTCAGCGGTGAGTACACTCCGGAAGAGGCGTTGCATGCGCTGCTGGCCGGCAGCGGCGTCACCGTGACTCGCGGTGCCAGCGGCTACAAACTGGAAAGAATCCCCCAGCAGGAAAATACGCTGGAGGCGGTGTCCGTCTATGGCCGCCAGAAGAACGATACCGTGGCGGCCATCCCGCAGAGCGTAAACGTCTACACCCGGGAAAACTTCGAGCTGGCGGGGGCTCAAACCGTGGGCGAGGTGATCCGCCTTACCCCCAGTGCCAACCGCTCGGGATCAGGCCGGGATATGTTCGCCGATGACTTCCTGATCCGTGGCTTCAACGCCGAGCAATCCGTCAACGGCCTGGGCTTCCGGCAGACCGACCACCCCACCGACCTGGCCAACGTGGAGCGCCTGGAAGTACTGAAAGGACCGGCCTCGGTCCTCTACGGACAAATGGAGCCGGGTGGCACCATCAACGTGGTGACCAAACAACCGCTGTCTTACTACCAGGCGGAAGCCACGGCGGAATACGGCCGCTACGATTACCGCCGCACGACCCTGGACGTGACCGGCCCGCTCAACGACCGGGTACGGGCTCGCCTCAACCTGGCCTACCAGGACAGCGATGCCTCCATGGACTTCTGGGAGTACGAGCGCGTGTTCGTCGCCCCCAACGTCACCGTGGACCTGACGGACACCACCAACCTGACCGTCGAAGGCAGCTATTCCGGCAATGAGTGGACCGCCATTCCCGGCGGCGCGCCGGCGGAAGGCGCTTTCCTGCCCAATCCCAACGGCCACTACGCCGATGACTTCAACACCGCCTGGAAGGACAGCTTCACCGAACGGGATTCCTTCTACATCAACAGCCGCCTCACCCAGGCCATCACCGATACCATCGATGCCCGTATCAGCTATGCCTATACCCGCAATGACGCCGACTGGCAGGAATACGCGCCTTTCGGCCTGAATGCCGATGAGCGGACCCTGAACCGTATCATCTTCGCCGGAGACGATACTTATAAGAAGGATCACGAGATCATCCTCGACCTCAGCGGCGAGTTCAGCAGTGGCCCGCTTACGCACAAGTTCATTGCCGGTGTGAACTACCGGGAATCGGATGCCTCGCGCCCCACGCGCATTTATCTCGCCGATGCCATCGATCTCTACTCCCCGGTCTACGGCCCGGCCGACCTGAGCGCCGACAACCTGATCCGGGACCGGGGTTTCGATCAGAGCGACAGGATCCTGGCCGGCTTCGTGCAGGACCGCATTACCGTCGCCGACAAGTGGCACGTCCTCGCCGGGCTGCGTTACACCGACGCGGAGCAATCGCAAAAAACCATCGACTTCCTGGACAACAACAGCGTCACCCGCGCCGAACTCGGTGAATCCGCCTGGACCACCCAGTTCGGCCTGGTCTACGACCTGACCGACACCGCCTCGCTCTATGCCAGCCGCAATGAAGCCTTCGTCCCGCAACAGGGCACCACATCGGGAAAACAGCCGCTGGATGCCGAGGAAAGTGTGCAATACGAAACCGGCATGCGCTTCACTGCCGGGCGCCTGAACATCAATGCCGCCGGCTTCATCATCGAGAAAGACAACATCGCCATCGCCGATCCGCTCGACGACGACTTCGAGGTGGCCAGGGGCCGCGCCCGCTCCAAAGGCGCGGAACTGACCATCGACGGCTACGCCAGTGCCAACCTGTACCTGAGCGCCGGCTACGGCTACACCGATACCGAAGTGTTGCGCAGTGATGACGAAGCCCTGGAAGGCAACCGCTTTATCAACGTTCCGCTGCACACCGCCTCATTACAGGGACGCTACTTCCTTGATGCCGTCACCGGCCTGAGCCTCGGCGGCACCGTCAGCTATGTGGACCAGCGCCCCGGCGACAGCGAAAACACCTTCACCCTGCCCAGCCATACCCGCGTGGACCTGGGCGCTTACTACGCCGTCACCGACGCCCTGCAACTGGACCTGCTGGTGAACAACGCCCTCGACGAGGAGATCTTTTCTCCCGGTTCCTTCGACGGCGTGATCCGCGAGGAAGGCCGTACCTGGCTGGCTCGCGTGAAGTATCTCTTTTAGATGACGGTCCGTCGGCGGTTCGTTGTCCTGCACCGCTATATCGGGCTGGTGATGTCGGGTTTCCTGATCATCGCTGGCCTGACCGGCGCTCTGCTGGTGTGGTATTACGAACTGGATGCCCTGATCAACCCTCAGTGGCTGCGGGTCGAGCCTCCGGCGACGCATAGTGAACCGCTCTCGCCTTTCGTGCTGAGGGAGAAGGTCGACGAGGCCTTTCCCACCGCCGCGGTAAACTGGATGATGCTGACGCCACCGGATGCCCACAGTCCGGTACGCTTTTTTATCGCCCCGGAACCCGGCACCGCGGCTCTCCCCATCGATGAAGTGTTCGTCGACCCGTACAGCGGCAACATACTGGGAGGCCGCCTGTGGGGTGACATTACCCAGGGCGTCACCAATCTCATGCCCTTCGTCCACCGCCTGCATCACTCACTGGCGCTGGGTACCCTCGGCACCTGGGCGTTCGGCATTGTCAGTCTGCTGTGGATCCTGGATTGCTTCATTGGTGCCTGGCTCACCTTCCCGCCTCGGCAAAGCCGTAACGGCCCACCACGCCCTCGCCGTTTCTGGAAGCGCTGGATTCCGGCTTGGAAAGTTCGCTGGCACGCTACCCCCCACAAACGCCACTTCGATCTCCATCGCGCCGGCGGCCTGTGGCCCTGGGCTCTGCTGCTGGTGTTCGCCTGGAGCAGCGTGGCCATGAACCTCCATGCGGAGATCTATCGCCCCACCACCGAGATGTTCCTGGCTTTCCAGGAAGACCCGCTCATTGACGTCCCGACACAGGAGTCCCCCTCCCGTCATCCCCAAATCGGTTGGGAGCAGGGCTTCCGAATCGCGCGGCAAAGATTGGAGACCTTGGCGGCGGACCGTGGCTTTTCCATCAAGGCCGTAGAACGCTTCGCCTACCACCCGGACAAGAACGCTCTCAAACTGATGGCCCGTACCGGCAGCGACATCAATCAGCGATTTGGAGAAACCTGGGTCTACGTGGACGCCACCACCGGTGCGCCGCTCGGGCATTACCTGCCAACCGGTGAAGCCTCGGGGGACACCCTCACCACCTGGCTGACCACCCTGCACATCGCCGCTTTGGGTGGGCTGCCTTACCGGATAGCCGTAACCCTCCTCGGCCTGGTGATCGTCATGCTCAGCGTCACCGGGGTGATGATCTGGTGGCGGAAACGGAAGGCGCGAAGATAAACATTCCCGCGTCATCAGCTCCTATCAAGCTATCCGCTTTGGGGCGCTGCTTTTCTCCAGGCGGATGGCGATCAGCTTGGAGGTGGGTGTAAAGCTGCCGTCACCATAGCTGTCCATGGGCACCAGCGGGTTGGTTTCCGGGTAATAGGCGGCGGCCTGGCCGGCGGGGACATCGTACTCCAGCAGCATGAAATCGCTGACCCGCCGTTCCACGCCATCACGCCATAGAGAAACAACATCGACCTTGTCGCCATGCTGGAATCCCAAACGTTCGAGATCGGCACGATTGACGAACACCACCTTGCGGCCTCCGTGCACGCCCCGGTAGCGGTCGTGCAGGCCGTAAATGGTGGTGTTGTACTGGTCATGGGAGCGCAGCGTCTGCAGCACCAGATCCGGTTTGGCGCCAGAAGCCAGCGTCTCCGCATCCACCAGGGTGGCCGGTAGCGCGCGGCTAACCAATTGGGCACGGCCGGATTCGGTGTGCCATTGGCGGTCGCGGGCGGGATTGCCCAGGTAGAAGCCGCCCGGCGTCTTGAGCCGCGCGTTGAAGTCGTCAAAACCGGGAATGGTGTCCTGGATAAGATCGCGAATACGGTCGTAGTTCTCCACCAGGGCGCTCCAATCCACCGGCGTTTTGCCCAGAGTGGCTTCGGCGATACCGGCGATGATCGCCGGCTCGGACCGCATCTGCTTCGACAAAGGCCGCAGCTGCCCATGGGACAGGTGCACCATGCTGAACGAGTCCTCCACGGTGACGCCCTGCGGGCCGTCCGCTTGCTCATCAATGTCGGTGCGCCCCAGGCATGGCAGGATCAACGCCTCGTTGCCGCATATCAGATGACTGCGGTTGAGCTTGGTACTGATCTGGACGGTCAGTTCGCAGCTCCCCAGCGCCTCATGCGTGCGCGCCGTATCCGGCGTGGCCTGGGCGAAATTGCCGCCCAGCGCCAGAAACACCTTGATCTTGCCCGCCACCATCGCCTGCAGCGTGGTGATCACGTTGTATCCGGGCTCACGCGGCGGAGTAAAACCGAACCGTTTTTCCAGAGCATCGAGCAAGGCCGCCGGTGGTTCGTCGGCAATGCCCACGGTACGATCCCCTTGCACATTGGAATGGCCGCGCACCGGACATAAGCCGGCGCCCTCGCCGAACTGGCCACGCAACAACTGCAGATTGGCGATCTCCTGGACCGTGGCCACGGAATGCTTATGCTGGGTAATGCCCATGGCCCAGCAGATAATCACCCTTTTACTGTCGCGATGAATGCGCGCGGCCTGTTCCAGAACGTCGCGGCTGATCCCTGATTGAGCCTCGATCCGTTCCCAGCTGGTGGCGTCCACCATCGCCAGGTACTGCTCCATGCCGTCGGTGTGTTGGGCGATGAAGTCATGATCGAACACCGCTTCGCCGCCGCTGGCCAGGGCTTCCCGATCCCACTGCAGCAACCACTTCACCATGCCGCGCACCGCCGCCATGTCACCGCCCAGAGCCGGGCGAAAGTACGCGGTGTTCAGCGGCGATGAGGACTGAGTCAGCATTTCCAGCGGATCCTGGGGTGCCTGGAACCGCTCCAGGCCCCGCTCTTTCAGCGGATTGAACACCGCCACCTGGGCCCCGCGTTTCACCGCATCGCGGATCGGCTCGAGCATGCGCGGATGATTGGTGCCCGGGTTCTGACCAAACAGGAACAACGCGTCGGCTTTGTCGAAATCAGCGAAGGTGACGGTGCCCTTGCCGGTACCAATACTTTCGATCAGGGCCACGCCGCTGGCCTCGTGGCACATATTCGAGCAATCCGGGAAGTTATTGGTACCAAACGCACGCACGAACAACTGGTACAAATAGGCCGCCTCGTTACTGGCACGCCCGGAGGTATAGAAGCTGGCCTCGTTGGGGCTTTCCAGACCATTGAGATGGCGCGCGATCAACGCGAAGGCGTCCTCCCAACCCATCGGCTTGTAGTGATCGGTCCGCCGGTCATACACCATCGGCTCGGTGATCCGGCCCTGGAACTCCAGCCAGTAGTCATCCTGTTGCAACAATTCGGTAACGCTGTATTTCTCGAAAAAGGCGGCGTCCACGCGACGGCTGGTGGCTTCCCAGTTAACCGCCTTGGCGCCGTTCTCACAGAAGTTGATCATGCCGCTTTCGGGGGATTCGCCCCAGGCGCAGCCCGGACAATCGAAACCGTTGCTCTGGTTGGTCTTGACCATGGCATAGAGGTTCTTGAACGGCTGCTTGCTCTCGAACCAATGGTCGGTGACGGCGCGCAGGGCGCCCCAGCCAGCGGCCGGGCCCTTGTACGGCTTGAAGCGCAGACGGTCGGCGGGGGGAAGAGTGTCGCTCATGGTGCGTTTCCGATGTCCGGACGGGCTCAGGGGCTCCGCGAAGGAGCTGATGGTCCACACTGTAGCGTCACCGCGGAGAGGAAGCGGCGGCAAGACGAGGTTCAGGATAGGACGATTTTGAAGATGGGGCAAAGTGGAGAAAGGAAGAGCCTGGCCGCCCTCCCCCCAGGCATTCAGTCAGTTCCCGGGAGGCCCCATGGAGCAGAGAGTCAATCCCCCTTATTGAGCGGTTAGCTCTGGGCATTGAAAGCCGCGTGATAAGTAACTACCCCACGCGGCAACGACGGCCCCAATGGCAGAACCTGAAAGTATTCAGCGGGAACGCCAGGCAACACCAGGCCCGCCTCCGGCTTGAAGCCAAAACGGGAGTAGTAGGCGGGATCCCCGAGGAGCACACAGCCTGCCGCGTCAATTTCTTTCAGCGCATTCAACGCCGCCCTCATAAGCGCGCTACCGACACCGCGCCCCTGGCGCTCCGGGCTGACCGAGATGGGCCCCAGCCCATACCACCCCGAAGCGCCATCCGAAATTGAAACCGGTGATAGCGAAACCTGGCCGATCACCCTGCCCATTTCCACCGCCACCAGCGATACGGTGAGAGCTCCCGCCTCTCGCAAGGCGTCAACGATGAACTGCTCAGTATGATCCGTGTGCGGCGCATTCAGGAACGCGGCCGCCGTTACATCATGGATGGCCGCAATATCGGACGCGGCTTCCGCTCGAATTTCGAAGTTCATTCAGAGACTCAGCTTCAACTTTGCCCAAACGGCCCTTGGTACGCCCCACAGTATAGCGCCCTAACACACCGGCACCAGCTAGAGGTCTCTCCTGTCAGCGGGGTGATTGACGCCGTCATTGGTCGGCACGCCCTCTATCTTCAATGGATTAATGCCTTCCAGACAGGCGACATTGAAACCATACTGTGAAGGATTGGAGCGTCTTTGATGGTGAGTATAAATCCCGCAACGACCGCAAAAGAAATGCTTCGCCGTCATCGTGTTGAACTGATACAGCCTGAGAACATCATCGCCTTTCAATATCCGGATACCAGACAGGGGCACCGAGGCCACTATCGCCCCCCTTCGCCGGCATAGAGAGCAATCACACCTGCGCACCTCAACCAGCCCATCGGGGAGATCAAATTCAAGCTCCACCGAACCGCAATGGCATGTCGCCTTGTGTTTGGGACGAATCGGCACGCCGTCGACTTCACGCAGGTTATCCATCATGGTTCCTTTCATTCCAATTAAGATCGAGATCAGGTAGCCCGGCGGCAGATGACCGGAAACATCAGCCCCCAAAATTACGTAACCTGAACGCGCCCATCGGCGACAGACAGCCGAGCAACGCCCAGCCCGGACGGATTGGACGGCGGCCTCCCTCCTCAACCCCGCGTCTGTATCATCTTCCAGCCATTACCCGACGGATCGCGAAAACCGGCGTCCACGGTGCCGTAGCGGTCCACGGGTTCCTGCGTGAATTCCACGCCCAGCGCACGCATCCGCTCATAGGCGGCACGGCAATCGTCCACCTCCAGTACCAGGGCCGGCATCGCGCCTTTGGCCACCATCGCGTGCAGCGCCTGCGCCGTTGCCTCATCGTGTACCGGCGGCCCCGGCAAGATCAGCCCAAGCTGGAACGACGGCTGATCCGGGTGCCGCACGGTGAGCCAACGATAATCACCATTGCGCACATCGGTGTGGACCTGAAATCCGAGCTTATCGACATAGAAGGCGAGCGCCTCATCCTGGTCTCGCACGTATACAGCGGCTACCTGAACGCCTTGAGTCATAGGACCTCCTTTGGTTGGGCCCCTTTTGTACCGTCAGCCAGACGGCGCCGCTTCTCCAAAACTGCGGTTCTGAGGTCCGGGCGGTGGGCGGCTCCCAGGATGCAGGCGGGCACATTCTCGAGCCCGCGCCGAGCAGCCCTTTCCTGAACCCGAACCTCCCCAGGGCTCCTACCCGTGATATCGCGAAAGGTACGCCCGAACGTCCCCAGGCTCCTCCAGCCGGTACGGAAGGCGATATCGGTGATAGGCAGATCGGTGTCGCGCAGCTGCGCCGTCGCGCGCTCAATACGCCGTGTCAGCAGGTAACGGTGCGGCGGAACGCCGAAGGCCTCCTTGAAGGATCTGGCAAAATGGGCCTCGGAGACACAACTCACACTGGCCAGACGGGAAACAGGCCAATCCTCGTTCGAGGCCGCATCCATCCGGTCCTTGGCACGCAGCAGGCGGCGTAGCAGTTCTGGATTCTGGCTGGCGGTGTTTCTATTCATATTCGCTCCATCCACGAAGCAAAGCGCCTGGGTTCCCTACCTATCAATCAAGTCCCGCTCCAAGGCCATTCGCAACTCGTCAGGCAGCGGAACCGGGCGCTTGGTGTCAGGCGATACACAGACCTGCGTCAGGGAAGCACGGAAGGTCTCGGTCTGCTCGGCGTTCTGCGCGACGAACAGCAACGAGAAAGAATGGGCGCCGATCTCCTTGATCGACACCTCTATGTCGATCTTCTGATCCCAGGTCATCGGATGCAAGAACTCGATGGACAGCGCCCGGGCGGGAGGAAGAACACCCATTGAGAAGATGCGCCGCGCCGCGGGGCCTTCAAGCAGGGACGACAAGAACTCCAGCCCGGCTTCAACCACGAAATGGCTGATCCTGGGTGTGTAGACGACCCCGCCGGGATCGCAGTCTCCAAAGAGAATGGTGCGGTTGATTGTTAACGGCATGGCTGGCCCTGATGCAGTGTAACATCCCATCGGTGCAAGCCCCCGGGGGCCGCCCCAATCTTTAATGATGCGTTTAACAGCCTCACTAACGCTGATGGCTCTTCATTGCTCGCATGAACTCCTGCGGATCGCCCACATCCGGTGATGCTTCATGACCAATGCAGCCCAACTCTGAGCCAAGGAACGCTTTCAGACTTACCAATAGCGCAATGGCAAATCTTGATCACCAGCATGCGTGGAAAGCCCATGGATTATATGACCATCCTTGAGGTAGAGCACCATCCCTTCCTCTCTCAGCGTACTTGTAGCCCTTCTCCGGTTGCGCTCTCTCCAGATTCTTGTAGGCGGACACCACAATGTCTCTTACTCCGGAATGGACACAGGTTCGTCCCGCTGCGTGAGCCACGGCGCTGTGGCTCTCAAAATTTCCGCCGCTCAATGGCTGTTGAACACCGCCAGCGAAACTCCCCTTTGACGCAGCTCCACGACAGGCGCTTTCCTTCGCCATCGCCAATACAGGTTGGCATTACACATTCACGTTATACTTCAGATCCTTTGCCTCGTCCCCGGTCATGCCTCGAAAGCCCCACTGATAGGGTTGTTGTTCCTTGAGGGTAATCTCGACATCCACGGGAGGAAGCCCCAGTTGGCTTTCCAGTTCCCGAAAGATGGCCTTGATCAGCGCCTTCTGGGTCTCCGGCTTGCGGCCCGCCATCATATTGATCTCTATGACGGTGTAGGCATCACTTCGGCCTCCGGGATAATAGAAGTCGTCCCGCTCCAAGGGCACAAAGCGGTGCGCGCGTTTATCCTCCGGCATGCCCAGAACGGATTGCATACAACCATGAATAACATCCGATAGCTGGCTCTTTATCGGATTAAGCCTTTCCTTTATTCCATAAACCACGATCATAATTATTTCTTCACACTATATAAAAAGGGGCAATAGGGATCCCTTTTGCCGAATCCGATAGCTTACCGTGTTCCGGCAAATCGAAATAGCCAGCGCATCCAGGTACATCTGGATCCGGCGAAGTAGTAAAGGGGAGGGAGGAAGGTGATCTATTGTGCGTGACGGCAGTCAGGGAGACTTGAAGCCCTGGCCTTTCGCCAGGGCACGTCCAGCATTGACAGGGAAAGGCGAGATCTGCCCGGATCGCCACCTATTCTCAGCTGCTTCGAGGCTGAACAATGATTTTCACCGCCGATTCATTGTTATGAATCAGGGTATCGAATCCCTTTGAAACCAAATCATCCAATTGAATGCGCTGGGTAATGAACGGCTCCAGGTCGATCTTGCCCTCTTCCACCAGTCTGATCGTTTCCTGGTGGTCATTGCAGTACGCAATGGTTCCGCGCACGTCGAGCTCCTTCATTACCACACTATGTACATTGACGGTGGCCGGGTGACTCCAGATGGACACAATCACCACCACGCCGGCGGAGGTGGTCGCCGCCACCAGGGTATCCAAAACCTTGTTCACACTGGAGCATTCAAACGCCACATCCACGCCCCTGCCATCGGTGATCTTCATCACTTCCTCGACCACATCCACTTCGGAGGGATCCAGAATATGGTCGGCGACACCGGACTCGGAGGCTTTTTGCTTCCGTGCGCTGCTCAGCTCCGTGACGATAACGCTCAGCCCCTTGGCTTTCAAAATCGCTGACAGCAGTAAGCCGATAGGCCCTGCCCCGCCGACCAACGCCACATCGCCAGCCTTGGCACCGCTGCGAGTGAAGGCGTGATGGCCCACCGACAGGGGCTCGATCAAGGCAGCCTGGTCCAGCGGAATGTCTTTGGAGATCGGGTGCACCCAACGACGTTTAACTGCGATTTTCTCGGACAGGCCGCCGCCCCGACCACCCAGGCCGATGAAATTCATGTTCTTGGAAAGATGATATTTATCGCCGGGCCCAGTGGGCACGTCATCCGCCACGATGTAAGGCTCCACCACCACATGCTGACCGACTTCGATGTCGCGCACTCCCTCGCCCACGGCATACACCACACCAGAAAACTCATGGCCCATGGTAACGGGGGCTGACTCCTTGGAGATGGGATGCGGATGCCCACAGGGAGGAATAAAGATCGGCCCTTCCATGAACTCATGTAAATCCGTACCACAGATACCACACCATGCCACCTCGATACCGACCGTGCCGGGCTCCACCACGGGCTCCGGAATGTCCTCGATGCGGATATCACCACGGTCATAAAAACGTGCTGCCTTCATTATTGTGCTCCTTACGTTTTTGTTAACGATATCCAGCAAAATACGCACCAACATCGCTGTCGGCCGTCAGGAGCATGAAGTCACGGGATCATCCACGGAGTAAGGGAAGGGACATGCCGTATCAGACATTGCCGCTTTTACAGGTGTAACGTACCAACTGTCACGGCCATTACAAATATCCCGTGTACTGGAGTTCGCCAGAGTTCGGGACGGAAGACAGCTAGCATCGGCGTACCCGCAGGTACACACCCATTACTCGAATACCTTCTTGGCCACCAAATCCGGTACCATGGCATTCAGACGTCCTGCAAGAATATCGAGCTTGCAGGTAGGCACGGCCGGAAAGCGGCAACGGGGTCAGGTCTTGCATTTTGCTTACCTGATCTAGGCCCGGCATGTCGAAAAGGCAAAACGCAAGCCCCCCCCTAGCCACCCCAAAGACGGGAAAGCCGACTGTCACTCCCTAGGAAGTTCCAGCTCCAAAAAATGCGAAGACTAAAGACGCCAGCAGAAACAGAAGCGCTATACGCAGATTGCGTCGCGCTCTCAAAAGGGTCACGCTCTTTGTCCCGTCTAGCGCCGAACCATAAACAGCTGTCAAATACATTCCGAGGTTATAGAATAAATCTGGACTTCCCCATCGACGATACGATTCCGGTTCATCTCTGCGCCAATCCCTTAGAAATTTAGCAGCAGTAATAACCGATACTATGACCAAGAAAGCCATCCAAGCGAGATAATTCCGTCCATTTCTTTTCCAGTCCCCAAATCAAGGTCACTTCACTCCATATACCCCGAGGTGGCCAGTAATGATTTTCAAAAATGGCATATCGAGTAAAAATTCATACCTTTACTTCTCGACATACTCTGCTGAGATGGACGCAAGACAAAGGCTGTCTCAAAGCTGCTATCTTGTGACTGGGCCAGGTAGAAGCTTTTTCTCCATAAATGCGCTCAGTGGGTCATGGTGGTAGCGGCCAAACGGAGTACACTTAACATATCCACGATTTCGATAAAGCGATAGGGCCTCTTGCTGACTTATGCCCACCTCAAGCCTGGCGGCTTGGACACCACGTTCAACAAGATATTGCTCGACCTTCTCCATCAAAGCATTCGAAATTCCACGCCGCCGATAGGCCGATGCGACAAAAAGCCGCTTGATTTCTCCATAACGCATCTCTTCATCTTCAAGCAACTTCACCGCGCTACAGCCCGCCAGGGCGCCATCTACAAAGCACCCAAACAAGGTAACGTTTGGCTGGCTCAGATCCGTTACGCTCTCCAGATGATTGCTCTCCGCTGGGTATAACGCAGCCATATACCGGTCAGATTGCTCCAGCAATGTCGCAACCTCGGGTAACCCTGGGTCTATAGGCGCGATCTTCACAGACTTCCTCCCAATGGCAAGCATGGGCGCCCACGTCAGCCAGCACGAGAGCTAGAGCCGCAGCGAACCGGCGGGCTCAAGGCGCGGCGGCAAACCCCGCGAACAGTACCAGGAAACCACCGATCTCGGCGATCACCAACACCCACATGAAACCGCTTATCAACCACGCCGGTAAAGACCCAGCGCCGAAGGCGTGCGGCTTCTGCAGCTGGTTACGCGTGTCCTTGAGCGCGCCGTGCAGAATATAGCTGCCCACCGCCAACGCGAAAAACAGCACCGACGCCAACACCGCCAGCACGTTAACCCACTCCGGCCAGACACTGAGCACCGCGAAGCGCTCCAGCACCAGACAAGCGAAGGCGTACATCAGGCTTGCCCGGTGGGCGATGTCCACATAGTAATGCGCCCGGGCTTTATCACTGCCCCTGATCTGAACGTACTTCCACACCCCGGTCAGCAGGCCGACCAGAAAGAACAGCCCGCAACTCCACAATGCCCATGTGCTCGCCGTCATAGCGCCCTCAGTTCATCAACCAAGCCCGGACTATGTCACCAACCCCACCGGCACGCCTTGGCCGCGCGGCCCGGGGCCGGACCTGACAACGCAACACGCCCCTCGCTAAAAGCCGTCCCGGAGGCCTTCCCCCAGCCCGGAAAGCAGCGGCCAACCCGGTCCGCCATCCGCAAAGAGCAACCACCCCAGCGCCCCCAGATTGGCTGCCACCGCCAGGTAGAACACCACCTGGAACGACGTCTTGCGGGTCTTGTGGCGGAACACCCGCTGCGCCAGCAAAGCACCGGGCCAGCCCCCCAGCAGCTCGACCAGATGCAGCCGCGCCTCGGGCGTGCGCCAACCACCACGCACCGAAGCCCGCTTATCCAAGCCATAAAGTGAAAAGCTCAGCACGCTCATCAGCGCGTAGAAACCGACGAACCATCGCCGTTCAGACTCAGGAGCGAGAATGGCCAACCCGACGAAAAACGCCACCACGACCAGTAAGGCAAGCAGGAATCGGTTCACACGGGCAATGGATGATCGCTTCCCCGAAGAGGCTTTAGATTTCATCGTCCATGGACCCAACCTTTCACGTTACGGTAAGTGGGATTCCCGCTCCCAGAAGCGCCAACAGCAAGCCTCCGCCCCAGGACGGCAACCAACTGGATTTCCAGAGCATTGCCACCCAGAGGGAAGGAAACCCGCCAAGGTTATCACGCCGTGGACATTAAGGGCCGAACCTTGCGTTTTGTTTAACTAGGCCTGATTTTCCGAAAAGGCAAAACGCAAGACCTGACCCCACATTCTTCCCTGGAAAATCAGTCCGGTGGAGGCCCGTCAGGGCCGGAACGTACTGCAACTACTGGTTAGGTTTACTCTTTTCCACGGTGAATCATGAGCCCCTTTGGCTTGGATAGCTCACAAAACTCTTCCGCTGTATAATTCATGACTAGCGCTGAAATGCCACTCGCAAGCAGAGGGATTCCAATTCTGAAATCGCCCATCGTTGTAACCACTGCTGCAGAAAAATAGCCTTCGTTAAAAACCTTAGGTATCCGATTTTTCCATAGTTTATAAATTGAACTATCTGGATTGCAGAACGTCTTCCAAGCGATGCGTTTGATTATTGCGAAAGTGATTTTTCCTATCTTTTTTGGTTGCTCTGATTTTTCTGGTGAGGGCAACAGCTTTCGATCGGGAGGCGGCAACTGATCTAATGAATAAGTGCGCACATCTCGCAAAAGACTGATACTGGCTGTTGGAACGGAGTTACCGATGAGTTTGAAAATCTCGTCATCAGAATTTCTTTGGATAAGAAGTACAGCTTTGGCCTGGATCTCATCAACATTCATTTCGGCGTAATTGGTTCCAATCAGTTCAGTAAGGATGCACTCCTCTTCGATTCGTTCGATTAAGCGCTTCTGGAACTGGTGCCTTGTCCTCTCGGAGCTAATATTGTTGATCTTTTCAATAACTTCCTTAATCAAGGATTTTGCCGATGAAGTATCCTTCGATCTGAGGTGGCAAACAGCCAATAGGCTAGAAGCCTCTAGATAAAGACGGGTGTTTGGGGCAGAAAGCTTCCTTATACCAATGAACCCTCTTTGCGCATAAGAAATCCTATTCGCATCCAAGCAAGACTCAAATGCCCACAACTTAGCCCTCAAAAGACGGTGATGTCTTCTCCATTCCTTTGGAAAAAGCTGTTGGAGCTGCGCAGCAATTTCAATCGCCCTGTCAGTATCGCCAGAGCGCACCGCATTCTTTAGCTCGATTTCCAGAGGTTTGAGCTTTTTTAGTTGATAATCCGTTAATTTTATGGAGCTCATACTCTCCTCGGAAACCTAACACCAAGCACAGTGGCGTCCGGCGGTCATCGGCCGCGTACTGATGCGCCTTGTTAAGAATGATTTCGAGGCTGGTACTCATCGTGATTAGCCACCTTGCCCCTCAGCATTTTCTTCCAAAGCTTAGATTGAGTTTCGTAGTCCAGCGAAGACCAGTCAACGAGCTCTATACCAGCGTCTTGATAGTCGCCTTTTGCTTTCATCGCCGCGTAGTTCTCAGTTCTAGTTACGATGTGAACTTGCTCGCAGCGTTTGATAGTTTCGATAAATTCTCGGGCGTTTAGGTAATCGTCTCTTAAATGCCTTTCAACAAGTTTCGTCAGCGTGGTCTGAATTCGTAAAAAGTGCTCTAGCCGCAACTCTTCCTCGAAAACGGAGGCTTTTTTAGAGACGCACCCCGTGAACATTCGAACTCTCTTTTTAAGCCGTTCTACAGTTGCATGGGTATACCAGGAGCGAGCCACGCTTGGAGTCACATTTGGGCGAGCAGCAAGCCACATGATCTCTTCATATACTGCCGACAGCTCGTCATTTAAATTGGAGTCGATCGCATACCTCCTGAAATTCTTAACAGCGTATTCACCGACATTTGTCGTGTGTACAACGGGGGGCTGGTCTTGCGTTTTGCTTATCTAGGCTTGGTTTACCGAGAAGGCAAAAGGCAAAAAACCTGACCCCATTCTTCGTTGGCCCCAGGCGAAACCGTAACCGACTTTTCATTTACGTCAATTTCTCCATACATATTCAAGCTATGACTCATGCAACCGGAAAGCATGGTCAAAACCGAAGCAACCCACAAGTTCTTAACATCACAAAACCCCTTCCTATTTCATGTAACGCTGGTGGTAACCGGCGCCGGAGCGCAGCGAATGGGACCAAAAGAGGTTCGCTTTTGGGGGACTTTGGGGTCAAGCCTTGCGTTTCGCTTTTTGGGCGCTGGTTTGCCGAGAAGGCAAAACGCAAGACCTGACCCCGCCCACTTACTTCACGCGCGCGTCGCGTGCTTGGCATTGTTACATGCTGCCCTCACCACTCAATGCTTCCTTGAATTTTTGGATGACACCAGATTCACAGCCGCGACCAGCGATGGTGAAAACCTCAGATCCATTCTTATTGTCGATAAACGAAATTTCATAGTTTATCGCAGGAGAAAGATTGAAGCAGATATCATACTGGGAAGAAGCAACCATTAGGCGGTACCTTGTATTAAAGGTATCGTAGCTTTCTATTTTGGTCTGCTCCCCCAGAGAGCCTTCGCTGATAGATGGACCACGATAAACGGCGAGCTGCCACCCTTCCTTTGCTAAGTAAGACTTGAGCTCACCTTTTAGACCCTTGGCCCCAGGCGGAACCGTAACCGACTTTTCATTTACATCAATTTCTCCATACATATTCAAGCTATGACTCATGCATCCGGAAAGCATGGCCAAAACCGAAACAAACCACAGAATTCTCAACATCACAAACCCCTTCCCATCTCATGTAACGCTTTTCTTCAGCGGCCAAGTCGTGCTGGCGTGTCTTTTGCGCTTTTTGCAAAAGACATGACAGTACGACTTGGTCCGACTGTAAGAATTTGTTAGAACTTACCACACCACAAGCCCCCTAGCCCCAGACGAAAAGCGTTGTGCAAATTCCCAGAATCCTTCGAAGCGCTGATTGCTTACCCAATTTATCCCATCGCTCTCCGAGAATCGTTGTTCTACTAAACTACTAAAGCTAATGGCGCCAATCTCTACTGGCTCAGAATGAAATACAGCCTTCCCTGGCGTGACATAGACGTTGTGACATCCGTTCTTACGCAAGCTGCCATCACTCTTTGTGGGAGGGCCTACCGACTTCAATGATGCGACGTCCACGAGCCACGTATGCGAGAGCAGATCTGGATTTTTCTTAAGCTCAAGAGTGTTGCCAACAAGTGGGAATGCGTAAAAGACAGACCGCTGAAATGAATTAACTTGATTTCGTAGGGCATCAAGCTGATAGTGAGGGGCCATAAACACACGCCTCTTTGATTTAAGAACACGATTTGATGCCTTAAATTGGAAAATCAATAAGCGTCCACCAAGCTTCGCACAAGCGTCAAATCCGGCCTTCGCCTCTTGCTTTTGAGTAAGGCCAAACCAAAACAGCTGCTGTGTGGCGCTTACTTTTTGAGAGGCCTGTGCGCATATATTCAATTCCAGAGTTTTTTCTGAAAGCTTCACGTTCTGCGATCTTCCTTGTGAGTTCTAACAGCGAGGAACTTTGGGGTCAGGTCTTGCGTTTTGCTTATTTAGATCTGGTTGCCGAGAAGGCAAAACGCAAGACCTGACCCCGCATCGTAGATCGTCATCTTTTTACCGCTACTCTTTATAATACCCATAATTTAATTAAAGCAAGGCTACATCCCGAGCAACGGAAGAAGTTTCTGTGTGGCAAAAACCTTGAACCCATTTGCAACCGCAAACAGAGCGCCAATTCCCACCCAATATATTGGGCCATCTATGAATGTCCGACTCATACTCAAGTAGCGGGCTTCAAGGCTTTTAAGCACAACAACTTCCAGTTCACTTTTATTTTTTTTCTTTCTCAGTTCTCGGTGTAATTTTGGGAAATAATGTCTAATTGAATAAACCACGCCCATAATCACAATGAGGAGTAGCCATCCGAATAACTCAGGGCGAGCACTCTTATACGCCAGCACTGCAAAAGTCAGCGAGGTAAGTCCTACAATTAAATTTAGCTTCTCAAACCATACCGGAAAGGCTTCACCGATCTCCTTAATGACTTCGTCGACTGGCCGCCCTAGTACAAGAGCTTTTCCCATGTTCATTGTTCCTCTTTTCCGAGTACCAAACCAAAGATCTAGAGTTGCTGAGCGGGATAGGCATACCTGCATGCAGAGACTTGAGAGGCGGATCTTACTTTTCCCGTTCATGAGGTATCCGCACACTTTTTTGCCGTCTAACGCCTATTGATATTGAGGTTCTATGGCGTATATTCCGTCCGATAACAACGGGGGCATGGCGGCAAAGTATCGGTGTCATCATCAAGACGAACCTTCTCGCCACAATGGCTGCAGGTATATACGTCCTTCCCAGGTTTTTCTCCTGTTGTGGACATAGCAGGCTCCCTGTTTATCTTTGATGTTATTTCCCCAAACGCGCCTTTTCGGGACGCACGTTCAATAAATAAACGTGACGCACATCACAAGTCAAGACTCGTTAGAGCCGAGCAGCACTCGTGTCGCGGAAGAACAAAAGGGGACAGATTGGGTTTGGGAGTGGGGTGAGGCAGCGCTTGAAAGGGGGAGGGTGTAGCTGTTGAAGGAAAAGAATTCGCGGGCGAGCCCGCTCCCACAGGGGGAGGGGCTCTGTTGCGAGGTTACTCGCTCCAGGTGAGGTCGAGTTCCCGGGCGGCTTTGACGTCGTCGAGGCGGCGGACCGGTTGGGTGAACGGCGCTTCCTTGACCATGTCCGGGTCGGTCTTGGCTTCGTGGAGGATGGCTTCCATGGCGGCGATGAAGTCGTCCATGGCTTCCTTGCTTTCGGTTTCGGTGGGCTCGATGAGCAGGCACTCCGGCACCAGCAGGGGGAAGTAGGTGGTGGGGGCGTGCTGGTTGTAGTCGAGCAGGCGCTTGGCCACGTCCATGGCGGTGACGTTGAGCTCTTTGGCTTCCTTGGCCAGGGTGAGGATGAACTCGTGGCTGGCGCGGCGTTCCGGGTAGGCGGCGGTGTAGCCGACCTGCTGGAGGCGCTTGAGCAGGTAGTTGGCGGCGAGGGTGGAGTATTCGCCGACGCGGATCATGCCTTCGCGGCCGAGCACCATGGCGTAGAAGTAGGCGCGCAGGAGGACGCCGGCGTTGCCCATGAAGGCGCTCAGGTGGCCGATGCTGGTGGGCAGGGTGTCGGTGTCGATCCAGCTGTACTCGCCAGAGTCTTCGTCCAAGCCCGCCATGGGGGTGGGCAGGTACGGCAGCAGGCGCTGGGAGACGCCCACCGGGCCGGCGCCGGGGCCGCCGCCGCCGTGGGGGGTGGCGAAGGTTTTGTGCAGGTTCATGTGGATGACGTCGAAGCCCATGTCGCCGGGGCGCACCTTGCCGAGGATGGCGTTGAGGTTGGCGCCGTCGTAGTAGAGCAGGCCGCCGGCGTCGTGGACGGTTTTGGCGATGGCTTCGATTTGCCGTTCGAACACGCCGCACGTCGAGGGGTTGGTCATCATCAGGCCTGCGGTTTGCGGGCCGCAGGCTTGTTTCAGGGCTTCCAGGTCCACGTCGCCGTCCTTGCCGACGGGCACTTCGCGGACCTTATAGCCGCACATGACGGCGGTGGCCGGGTTGGTGCCGTGGGCGGCTTCCGGGATCAGGATCTCGGTGCGGCCGTCGTCGTTACGGGCGTCGTGGTAGGCGCGGATCATGGCGACGCCGGCGAATTCACCCTGGGCGCCGGCCATGGGGGCAAGGGAGACGCCTTTCATGCCAGTGACTTCCTTGAGGAAGTTCTGCAGGTCGTACAGGCAGGCCAGGTAGCCCTGGCTGTGGCTGGCCGGGGCCAGCGGATGGCGGGCCAGGAAGCCGGGCAGCATGGCGGCGCGGTTGGCGCCGCGCGGGTTGTACTTCATGGTGCAGGAGCCCAGCGGATAGAACTGCTTGTCGATGGCGAAGTTCTTGCTGGAGAGGTTGGTGTAGTGGCGCACCACGTCCAGTTCGCTGACTTCCGGCAGGCCGGGTTTCTGCTTGCGGCGCAGGCTGGCGGGAATCGCCGAGAGCTGGTCCTCACTCACCGGCTTGGGGGCTTGGGCGTTGGCGCCGCGACCGGGCCGGGAATGTTGGAAGATCAATTTGGTTTCGTTGCTCATGCCAGCACCTCTTTCATAGCGGCCACGAACAGGTCGAGGTCGCCCTCGGTGTGTACTTCGGTGGCGTTCACCAGGATTGCGTTCTGCATGCCGTAGTCCTTGGCCAAGCTGAGGCCGCCGAGGATGTCCTTCTCCGCCAGTTTCGCGAGCACGGTGTCCGCGTCCTGGGGCAGGAACAGCACCACTTCGTGGAAGGTGGGCGCGGTGAAGGCGCGTTCCACACCGTCGATGGCGGTGAGTTTGTCCGCCAGTTTCTGGGTGTTGGCGTGGCAGTGGCCGGCGACGCTGGCCAGGCCGTCCGGGCCGATCAGGGACATATAGATGGTGGCGGCGGTCATCGCCAGGCCCTGGTTGGTGCAGATGTTGCTGGTGGCCTTGGAGCGGCGAATGTGCTGCTCGCGGGCTTGCAGAGTGAGGGTGAAGCCCTGCTTACCTTCCAGGTCCACGGTGCGGCCGATGATACGGCCGGGCATTTGCCGCACGTGTTTCTGTTTACAGGCCATGAAGCCGAAGTAAGGGCCGCCGGAGCTGAGCGGGATGCCCAGAGGTTGGCCTTCGCCGACGACGATGTCGGCGCCTTCAGAGCCCCACTCGCCGGGAGGCGTGAGCAGAGCCAGAGAGGTCGGGTTGACCACGGCGATCACCAGCATGCTGTTGGCGTGGGCCCAATCGGTGAGGGCGTCCACGTCTTCCAGGCTGCCGAAGTAGTTGGGCTGGCTGATCACCAGGGCGGCGTAGTCCTGGCCTTCGTATTGGCTCAGGCTGTCCGCCAGGGTCTGGCCGGCCTGACCGCAGAACGGCACGGTGTCCAGGGCCACGTCCTGGTTGCGGACGATGGCGTCGCAGGCGCTGCGGTAACGCGGGTTCAGGGCCTCGGGCACCAGCACCCGGTTGCTCTTGGATTTGCGGTTGGCGCGCAGGGCCATGAGCACCGCTTCGGCGAGGCCGGAGGCGCCGTCGTAGACGGAGGCGTTGGCCACGTCCATGCCGGTGAGCCGGGCGATCAGGGTCTGGTATTCGTAGATCACCTGCAGGGTGCCCTGGCTGGCTTCCGCCTGGTACGGGGTATAGGCGGTGTAGAACTCCCCGCGGGTGGCGATTTCCCATACCGCCGCCGGAATGTGGTGCTGGTAGGCACCGCCGCCGAGGAAGCTCAGGGCGTAGCGGTCCTGTTCGGCGCGCTCGGCCATCAGCCGGGTCACTTCCATCTCGCCGCGGCCTTCGGGCAGGGCGTCGAGGCTGCTGCCGGCTTTCAGGTGGGCGGGGATTTCGTCGAACAGATCCTCGATGCGCTCGGCGCCGATGGCGTCGAGCATGGCGGAGACATCGTCCGGGGTATGGGGGATGTAGGGCATTGGGCGTTACCGGGTGGGTGTTTGCGGGGATTATTACACGTAAAAGTTTGCCTGCAGGCGAGTATTCGCTTGCAGGCAAACTCCCACGGACCAGGGTTACTCGCTGTCGAGCTGTTCCTGGTATTGGTCGGCGGTGAGCATTTCCTTGAGCTCTCCGCTGTCGGCCATTTTGATCTTGAACAGCCAGCCGTTTCCGTAAGGCTCGTTGTTCACCAGCTCCGGCTCGTCTTCCAGGGCGTCGTTGACGGCCACGATTTCACCGGATACCGGGGCGTAGATGTCAGAGGCGGCTTTCACCGATTCCACCACGCCGGCTTCTTCGCCGGTGGCCAGTACCTGGCCCACTTCCGGCAGTTCCACGTAGACCAGGTCGCCCATGGCGTCCTGGGCGTGGTCGGTGATGCCCACCACGGCCACGTCGTCTTCCACGCGTACCCATTCGTGGCTGGTGCGATAGCGCAACTCGGCAGGAATCTCGCTCATTGATGTTCCCCTATTTCACAGATCGGTCAGTCGATCGATTTATAAACCGTTTTGCCGTTGCGCACGAACGGCGGCCGTACCACCTGCGCGGGCAGGTGCTTCTTGCGGATTTCCACCCGCACCTGGCCTTTGGTGCCGGCGGGCACCCGGGCCAGGGCAATGGATTTGCCCAGGGTCGGTGAAAAAGTACCGCTGGTAATTTCACCCTCGAATTCCGCTCCTTCGCCGTCCCCGGTGATGACTTTCTGGTGGGCGCGCAGCACGCCCTTGCCTTCCAGCACCAGACCCACCAGCCGGTGGTGGCCTTTTTCCTTCTGGCGCTCCAGCGCGTCCCGGCCGATGAAATCACGGCCTTCGTTGAACTTCACGGTCCAGCCCATGGCGGCTTCCAGCGGCGAAACCGTGCCGTCCATGTCGTTACCGTAGAGGTTCATGCCCGCTTCCAGACGCAGGGTGTCCCGGGCGCCGAGGCCGGCCGGGCGCACGCCGGCGTCCGCCAATTGCTTCCACAGCGCCACCGCGTGGTGGCCGGGCAGGATGATCTCCACGCCGTCTTCGCCGGTATAACCGGTGCGGGCGATGGTCCAGTCGCCGCAATCGGCGAAGGCGAACACGCCCAGATTCTCCACCGCGTCGCGGCGTTCACCGTCCAGCAGGGCGGCCAGTTTGGCCCGGGCCTCAGGGCCCTGCACGGCGATCATGGCCAGTTCCGGGCGCTCGCGGATGTCCACGGCGAAGCCGCCGGCCTGCTGCTCCATCCATTCCAGGTCGGTGTCGCGGGTGGCGCAATTTACCACCAGCCGGTAATCCTTGTCGCCCTTGTAGACGATCAGATCATCGATCACGCCGCCGCCTTCGTTGAGCATGCCGGAGTACAGGGCGCGGCCGGTCTCGATGCTATCGACGTCGTTGGCGAGCAGGCGGCGCAGGTAATCGCGGGCGCCGGTGCCGGAGACATCCACCACGGTCATGTGGGAGACGTCGAACATGCCGGCGTCCTGACGCACGGCGTGGTGCTCCTCGATCTGGGAGCCGTAGTGGATGGGCATGTCCCAGCCGCCGAAATCCACCATTTTGCCGCCAACGGCGACGTGTTCGTCATAAAGCGGTGTGCGATGACCCATGTTGAAGCCACTCAGTAAGGGAAAGTGAAGGATAACGAACCTGGCCGGTGGCGCCTAGGACGGCGGCGCCCGGGAGTGGTTGTTTTTTGAGCTATCGAGAGCATTCCGAAGGCCGGGAGTAACAGCCATTCGCGGGCAGGCCCGTTCCCACAGCGGCTTCGAACAGACAGACGCATCGAATGGCGGGGCCACGACCATAAAAAAGCCGGCCCCGAGGGGCCGGCGGAGGGTGCACAGAGGTGATGCACATAAGGAAGGGTTATTGCTTGATGGGCTCACTGAGGTAGTTGAGGAAAGTGTCGCCGGCGGGGATGCCCACATAAATGGAAGCAGGCAAGTTCAGGGGCAACCCTCCCAGCTCAACGCCAAGAGCAAGCTTATTCTGGCTGATCTGCTCGATTTGCAGGCGGCCATCATCCAGGAAGGTAACGTCACCGGCTAGTTGCAAGCCATCCAGCAGATAACTATGCAGATTGTGCGTCAAGGTGAAGGTCCCGAGCAGAGGGATGCTGACGGTTGGCGACAATTTCGGCGCGTCCAGATACAGGTCCAGATTGGTCAGGAAACGAGGGTTATTCTCCCCTTTCACAATCCAGCCTCGTACCCGCCCCATATCCGGCTCCGAGCAGGGGTTGTCCGTACTGGTCGCATCACAGGTGTAGCGGATACGCATGAATTGCGGCCCAGTGGCGGCCGGCGGCGCATCGCCCAATACCGGCTCGGAATATACCGTAGCGCTCGACACGACCAGCTGAGTCGGCATGATATAGACCAGCACCCCGCCATTATCCAAGGCTTCCTGCGGTGTGCTGCCATCATCCATGGCCTTAACTTCATCGGCGGTTCTGAAACCTACCACCTCCACATCCAAATTGCCGCTGATGTAGCTGAACTTGTCGTCCGGACAACTCTCCCCGACGGCACAGCCCACTTCAGCATCGGTCACCGCCCCGGAGCCGGCGGAACCATCACCGTCTTTGTTGGACTCCGGATCGCGCACGATTCGCGCGCTGTTCCGTTTCGCCTCCGCATCCTGGGACGGCGGCACTTCACCACTGTCCCAAACAAAGTTCGCGTTCACATCCGAGGTGGGTAGGTTACGCAGCGGCTGCAGGGTCGCGGTGGTGTTGGGCGCGCCACGGAAAAAGATTTCCAGGTTGGGGCCGCCGTCGGTGGCCGCCGGGGCGTCATCCGCGTTTTGCGCCAGGAGTTGTGTTTGCAGTGGCAGGCCACGGACGTCACAAATCGCAACCCCCGCGCAGCTGGCGGCGTCCACGCTGCCTTCCTGGGAGGGCAGCGTATACCGGTACAGCACACCCTCTTCCCAGGGCTGGTCGGGTTCGAAAACGATCTTGCGGCCCATATAGGTCAGCTTGCCCTCGACAACCTCCAAGGTACTGCCGGCATCATCCACGCTTTCCACAATGAAATGGTCGCGAACGGACTGTTCATCCATTTCCTGGGAAAAGGTCACCGCGATGGGGCGATTGGCGGCCAGGGGCAATACCGGCAGGTGGTCGTCATCGTCCTTGCCACCGGCACAACGACCGGCATCGTTGGCGGCCAGATTGCGGTCGGTGGTGACGCAGGGGAAACCCGGGTAGGCGGTCAGCACCACCGGGGATTGTTCCGGCACGGGAGGGGTCTCCGGATCGCCATCATCCAGCACATATTCCGGCAGCCGGAAATCCAGGGTTTGCGGTTGCGCCGGGTTGCCGGCCACGTCGGTGAGGCGGTCGTCAAACAGCACCTGGTAATCGGTGTTGTGCTGCAACGGCGTTTCCGGTCGGATCACGATGGAGGAACCGTCCACCACATAATCGAACGCCACCGGCGTATTCGCACCGAGTAATTGCAAGCTCACGTCCTTCTCAACGGACTGAGGATCCAGCGGATGATCAAATGTCAGGATCACCGGGTCACCGGGGCGGTGTTTGTTGGTGTGGTCACCAGGCACCCAGGAGCTCAGCACCGGCCCATCCATATCCGGTTCCGGTTTGCGCGGAATGGTCTGGTCGGAGTAGGACTCCATATGGAAGCTGAGCACGCCGTAGGCGTTTTCCACACCCAGCACGCGCGGCTCCACCACGCCGATGGCATCGACCACCAGGCGGTCGCCCTCGACGATGGCGGTGCCCACCAGTTCCACTTGCATCAGGTCCTGGTTGAAGGCGCCGTTGGCGCGGGAGTCGGCGGTATCGAACGCCACGTCCATGGTCAGCACCAGGCGCCGGGGCGCATTGGGGTCCGTGCTGTAAGGGGCGTTCATCAAGTACCCATTGGCGTCCGACAGGATGGTCACGGTGACGTCACCGGAATCGAAACCCGCCGGCACCTGGCCGCCGATCAGCACGTCCAAAGGCTCACCGTGCAGCAATGAACCGCGCGGCAAACGCAGCGGCGTGGTGTCCGGGAAGTTGGGCGCGAACGCCAGTTCGGCGAAAACATCGCCGGAGAGCATGGAAACGGTGGTGTCACCCAGCAAATTTGACTTCACCGGCACGCAGTTGATGCTCTCATTGTTAAGCGGCGACCGGATGGTGCCGTCCGCCAGGCAACCCGCCGCGGGGTCACCCGCCTGGGCCGCTTCCTGCACCATTACCGAACGGGGCTTGGTATCCAGCGGAGTGAAGCTGCGGTTAATGGCGGTCAGTTGTTCACCGAACAGGCTTTGCACGCCGCCGGTGACCTCCAGGGTGACCTCCTCACCGGCTTTCAGGGCGTCCACGGTATTGCCGTCGGCGTCCTCGCTGTCGGTGGGGTCCACGGTCAGGAAGCGTCCATTGGCCAGCACGGTGGCCGGCACCAGTTCGCCGCCCTGGGTCAGGCGCACGGTCTCGCCATACTTCACCGTGGTCGGATCAATGGGCTGGGACAGGGTCAGTTGCACCGAGGAGAAATCCAGGAACGGCAGATCGTCACCATTGGGAATGATGCGTTCCAACTGGAAAGCCGCCGCGCTACTGCGCTCTTCCTTTGCCCCTTCCAATGCCGGCCGGGTGGAGAAAGCCAGTTGGCCGCCGGGCAGCAGTTCCTTATCACCGTCCTCGCCGATCCCGTTCAGGGTCAGGGTGTATTCACTGTTCACCGCCAACGGCGCGGCCGGCGTCAGCACCACGCTCTTGTTGCCATTGACCTGTTCCAGGGTCAGTTGGACGGCGCCATCCGGGCCCCGCAGGGAAAACTGATCCGCGCTCAGTTGCGGCACGGCTTCGGAAAACGCCAGTACCAGCGGTGCATTCGGGGACACACCGGCCTGAGCGTTATAGGGGTAGCTGTAGTACAGCGTGATCTGTTCCCAGGGACTGAAGTCCACGGACTGACTGCTGCCGCCACCGCCGCCGCAGGCGGCCAGCAACGTGGCGCCACACAGCGCCAACACGATACGCATGCTCATGGGAGGCCTCCGTTAGAACTTCAGGGTTACCGAACCGGCAAAGACATGAACGTCACCTTCCGCTTCCACCCGCTCGTAGGACTGCGGGTAGCTGGGCGAATTGGTGGCGTACAGGTCGAAGTCCCGCGGCCGCAACTTCTGATACTGGTAGGCCAGGTCGAAGCGCACCGGGAAGGCGAAGAAGTGGGGATCATCGAACTGGGCGGTGAGCCCGAGACCGACGATCAGCTTGTCGGCATCCAGGTAATTCACGTCCAGTGAGGCGTCGGAGTCCAGCGGCGATTTGCTGTAGGCGACCCCGCCGGTGAGGGTGTAGTTCGGCGATACCTTGAACTCGGCGCCGATGCGCGGAATAACAATGTCCTTGAATTCGAGCACGCCAATGCCGTCCTCAACGGCCTGATCCTTGATGGTGTCGCCTTCGAATTCCTCTTCCAGATCGGACCAGCGCTGCAGTTCCACGCCAACGCCGACGCGGAAGCGTTCCTTACCGTACAGCATGCCCAACGCAAAGATATCCGGCTGGTAGGAATCCAGGGTGGTTACCGCCAGGGACAGGCCGGGTTCGCCGATGGTGCCGGGAATCACGGTGTTGGCGTCGACGGTGGTCTTGGTGTTGGAGTAGCCGCGATAGGAGAACGCGGTTTCCAGGCCGTTGTACCAGCACCCGCCATCGGGGCAGAAGCTCTCACTCCAGTCCATGTTCATGCTGAGAATCGGGCGGATCGAGGGTTTGGCGGAAACGTTCAGGGATTCATAGCTGGTCTCGCCACCCAGGGTGGTGGTGGCGCGCAGTTCCGCATCGGAATGCAGGGTCAGACGGGCGGAGGCGCCGGCGTCCAGACCACGCCAGATCTGAGTGGCACCGCCGAGCACCAGAAACAGCGGCTGACGGCCATATTCGAAGTACTGCCCTTCGTTGGAGGTGGCGGACTCAAACGCCATCATCTCCTCACCGTATTTTTCCACACCCAGCATCACACCCATGTAGATCGGGTGTTTGAAACGGGTCATGGAACTCAGATCGGTTTTCATCCCCACCAGAACGTGCTGGGACGGGGAATCCTGCAGCACATCCCCGTTGCGGATCGGCGGCGCGGCGCCACCCAGGCTGTTGGCGCGCAGCTCGTGCTCCGCGTGCAGCAAGCCGAAGGTCAATTCACCACGGGGATCCTTGGCGAGATAAGCCGGGTTGTAGTAGACGGCGGAAACCTGGGTATTGAACAGGGAAAGCCCTTGAGCGGAAGCGATGTCGGACGGCAGCACGCCATAGGTCGTTCCGATGTTGCCCATGCTCGCCATGGCCTGACCACCGAGCACGCCCATGGAAGCCACCAGGGCAGCTCCCTGAAGCACCTTGTTCTTTTTCATGGGTACATCTCCATACAGCCGTTCGGGAAACGGCAAGACGCTTGTTATTCGAGGTAAAGGGATACCTGGAGGGGGTAACAATCTGCCAAGTATCGTCTACAGGATAACGAGCGAAAGAAGCTCTTGGCGACCTTTAGTTTCCATTTGTTAACTGATCCATAAATTTAATACTTTGGATCCGGTCATATAAGGCCATCTAATTATTTATAATTAGAAAAAGCAGGAAAATTTCGGAAATTTTCGGGAAAAGTGATGCATTCGTTACTCATTATTTTTATATGAAAGTTTAAATAGTCACCATGTGTTCACCAAATTTTCCGACTGTCCCAGCTATACATTTTGCGCACATTCGTTACCGAAAGTTACATGTTGGTTACTGGCAGTACAGGAGGAGGCTCCATGGTGTCTGCAACGCGGATGCGTCCCCGGCATTGCCATATTCGCTTGCAAGCAAGCTTCCCACAGCGGCTTCGTAGCAAAAACTGTGGGAGCTAGCTTGCTGGCGAATTACGGGGCCTCCGGCGTAGGGAAATTCGCTTGCAGGGCAAGCTCCCATAGAGGCTTCGTGGCAACCCGTGGATTGCGGTCAGGAATGGCGTAGCCGGCGGACCAGCAGATAGACCGGCAGCAGGCCCACCGCCACCAGGGCGAGAGACGGTAGAGCGGCGCGTTGCCACTCCCCTTCCGCGGTGAGTTCATAGATGCGCACGGCCAGGGTGTCCCAGCCGAAGGGACGAAGCAGAAGCGTGGCCGGCATTTCCTTCATTATGTCGATGCCCACCAGCAACAAAGCCGTGATCAGCCCCGGCGCCACCATCGGCAGCAACACCCGCCGTGCCGCTTCCAGCGGCGGCGCACCAAGAGTCCGGGCGGCTTCCAGCAAAGCCGGGCGAACCCGTTCCAGGGCGCTTTCCACCGGACCAAAGGCCACCGCCATGAAGCGGATCACATAGGCCAGGAACAGCGCCCCGAGACTGCCCACCAGCAGTTGCCTCCAACCGAACCATTGCCCCAACTGGCGGTCGATGGCGGCGAAGCCGATGACGATCCCCACCGCCAGCACCGAGCCAGGCAGCGCATACCCCATCGTCGCCGTGCGCACCAGCGCGCGCATCAACCGGTGTGGCCGCAGGCGCTGTAGCCAGGCCAGCACCGAGGCCAGCACCACCACCAGCACGCCGGCGCTGATACCCAGTGTCAGAGTGCGCAGCGCCATGGACACGAATCGCGCGTCCAGGCCGCGAGCCACTTCGTCCAGGGCCCAGTACAGCAAGCGTCCCGCCGGCAACAGGAAGGCCAGCGTCACCACCAGCCCGGCGTAGCCGGTCATCAGCCAGGCCCACCGTGAGCGCGCCGCCGCCATCGGGCGGCCACCTCGGTCCCCATAGCGGGCCCGCCCCCGGCCACGCCGTTCCAGCCATAGCGCCAACAGCACAAACAACAGCAGCAACGAGGCCAGCTGAGCGGCGGCGGCCAGTTTGAACAGGCCATACCAGCTCTTATAAATGGCGGTGGTAAAGGTGTCGAAATTGAAGACGGAAACGGCGCCGAAGTCCGCCAGCGTTTCCATCAACGCCAGCGCCAGGCCGGCGGCGATGGCTGGACGGGCCATCGGCAACGCCACCTGGAAGAACGCCGCCCAGGGACCACGGCCAAGCAGCCGGGCCTGTTCCATCACGGCACGGCCCTGAGTCAGAAAGGCCAGCCGCGCCAGCATGTAAACATAGGGGTAGAACACCAGGGACAGGGTGGCGATCACCCAGAACGGATGACGTGCGCTGAAGCCGGAAAACCCCGGCCACCACTGACGTAACGCCGATTGCACCGGACCGGAATAGTCCAGCCCCTGCACCACGACGAAGGCCAGCACATAGGCCGGCATGGCCAGCGGTAACAGCAAAGCCCAATCGAGCACACGGCGACCGGGAAAATCCTGGGTGGCCACCAGCCAGGCCAGACTGACGCCCAGCAGCAGCACCCCGAGACCCACGCCGATCACCAGCAAAGCGGTATGCCCCAGCAAACGCCAGAGCACGGTATCCACCAGATGGCGCCAGGTTTCCGATTCGTCGCCGCGCCATGCGGACAACAGCACGGAAACCGGTAACAGCACCGCCAGGGCCAGCGCCCCGGCGATAATCAGATAGCGATCCGGACGGCGATCAGCGGTAACCGGCACGGTCCATCAGCTTCACGGCTTCCACCTGGCGGCTGCCCGCCACACTGACATTGAGGTCGTCGGCCTTGAAGTCTCCCCAGGCTTTGACCTGCTCCGCCGCTTCCACGCCGGAGCTGGCCGGGTACTCCAGGTTGCCGTCGGCGAGCAGCTTCTGCGCTTCCGGCTTGCTCATCCACTCCAGCAACGCCACGGCGGCTTCCCGGTTGGGCGCGTTCTTGGTGACGCCGCCACCGGAAATATTCACATGGGTGCCGCTGCTGTCCTGGTTGGCCCAGAACAATTTCAGTGGCAGTTGGGGATTGTCACGCTGCAAACGGCCGAAGTAGTAAGTGTTGACGATGCCGACGTCACACTGGCCGGCAATGATGGCTTCCATCACCGCGTTGTCGTTGGCGAACACGTCGGTGGCCAGGTTATCGACCCAGCCGCGCACCACGCGCTCCGCTTCCTCTTCACCAAGCCGCTCGATCATGGTGGCGACCAGGGACTGGTTGTAGACCTTCTTGGAGGTGCGCAGACACAAACGGCCCTTCCATTGCTCATCGGCCAGCGCTTCATAGCTGGACAGTTCCGACGGCCGCACCCGTTCGGTGGAGTAAACGATGGTGCGCGCACGCTGGGTCAGACCGAACCAGCGGCCCTGCTCGTCGCGCAGATGTTCCGGCACATTGCCTTCCAGTACGGTGGATTCCACCGGTTGCAGCAAGTTCTCCTGGGTTGCCTGCCACAGGTTGCCGGCGTCCACGGTGACCAGCAGATCCGCCGGGGACTGTTCTCCCTCGGCTTTGAGGCGGGCCGCCAGAGCACCGGCGTTGTCGGTGATATAGCGAATGGAAACACCGGTTTGCGCGGTGTAAGCGTCGAAGACCGGCTTGATCAGCTCGTCGTTACGAGAGGTGTAGACCACCACCTCGTCTTTCGGCTCGGGTTGCTCGGAACAGGCGGCGACGAGAAGGGCGAGCGCAGGCAGGGCCAAACGGCGCAGGACAGTCATGGGGCATGGCTCCATAAACGAAAATGATTCGCGATTATCAAGGCTCCATAATCGATTGGCAAGGACGTGCCAATTGTGGCAAATCCCCGGCCCGGCCCAGGGCATGCTCAATGAACAGACGCCGTGCCGGCGGCAGTTTGTCCACCATGCCAAGGCCGGTATTGCGCAGCCAGCGCAACGCTGGCTCCCGCCGTTCGAACAGCATCTTGAAGCCGCGCATGGCCTGCTGCATAAGCAGGTTATCGGCGCGCCGGCGGCGCTCGTAACGGGCCAGCGCGGCGGGATCGGCCAGCGGCAATCCGGCCTGCCGAACCCGGGCCAGCTCTTCCGCCAGCACACCAACATCCAGGAAGCCCAGATTGATACCCTGCCCGGCCAGCGGGTGAATCACATGGGCGGCGTCGCCGACTAGCGCCAGACCCGGCGCCCGATAGCTGCTGGCGTGCCGCTCCTGAATCGGAAACACCCGCCGCGGGCTCACCGGCCGGGCCGGGCCGAGCACTTCGGCGGTGGCCTGGTTCAGGGCACGGGCGAAGGCGTCATCGTCTTCCGCCAGGCGCTCTTCGATAAACCCGGGCCAGCCGGACCAGACAATGGAGCAGTGCCGGCCATCACCGGCCCCTTCTTCTATATTCGCGGCGGTGTTGAACAACGGCAGCAGAGCCAGAGGGCCGGACTCCAGGAACACCTGCCGGGCGCAACCACCATGCGGCCGCTCGGTTTCAATAGTGGCCACCAGGGCATGGTGCCCGGTATCACGGGGGCCGCCGGGAATGCCCGCCGCCTCGCGCACCAGCGAGCGGGCACCGTCGGCGCCCACCACCAGGTCAGCGCTGTAGTCCCCGTCTCCGGCACTCACCCGCCAGCCCTCAGGGGTACGCCGGACGGCGGCGACCCGCGCGCAGCATTGCCAATCCAGGCGCTCGCGGTCGGTACCGGCGCGATACAGAGCGGCGACGATATGGTCGTTCTCCAGCAACCAGCCCAGCGCTTCCGCTCCGGCCTCGGTCACATCGAAATTCACTTCGCCGGTGCCGTCATGGTCCCACACCCGCATGTGACGATATGGCTGCACCCTTCGCTGATTCAGGTATTGCCAGGCGCCGGCGTGCCTGAGCAGCCAGTAGCTGGCTTCGTTCAACGTGGAGACGCGCAGGGCCGGCGCGCCTTCGGGCCAGACCGGTTCGGCGGCGCCATCCAGCACCCGCACCGTCAATCCCTGATCGGCCAGCAGCAGCGCCAGCAGGCCCCCGGCCATGCCACCGCCAACAATCAGAACGTCACTGTGAAGAGAGGGAGTCTTGGTCATTGCAGTCCCATGGCACGGCGGGCGAAATCCCGGCGCGGGCCGGGCAGCAGATCCAGGGCCAGCAGACCCAGTTGGCGGCTGTGGGCGAACAGCGGGTGGCGCACCCGGAACCATTCCGGCAATTGGCGCGAGGCCTGGGTGACCCAGGCCTGATCGGCACGCCGCGCTTGCTGCCATTGCGACAAGCGCGCCAGTTCGCCCGGCTGCGCGGCGCCGCCCACCGCTTCGGCCAGCGCCGCCAGGTCGCGCACGCTCAGATTGAAGCCCTGGCCCGCCACCGGATGCAAAGTATGGGCGGCATTGCCCACCACGGCGCCGAACGGCACCGCCTGGGCACAGGCCTCGGTGAGCACCAGCGGATAACGGTGACGCTCGCCGATGGCGGTCAGCGCCGGCGGTGCCGCGCCCATGCGTTGATGCAGGGCGCCCAGAGCCTGTTCGTCGTCCATGGCCATCCAGGCGTCCACTTGATCACGGGGGCCGGTCCACACCAGCGCCATGCGTTGATCCGGCAACGGCAGCAACGCCATGGGTCCGTCATCGAGAAAACGTTCGAAGGCCCTGCCCTTATGCGGCTCCGCCACCGCCACGTTGGCGATCAGCGCGTCATGGCCAATGTCCTGTTGCCGTGCCGTGATGCCGAGCCAGTCCCGGGTGCGCGAGTTGGCACCGTCGGCGGCGATCAGCAAGGGCGTGTGACGCTCGCCGCCGTCGTTGAACTTGGCGATATAGCCGTCGGACACCCGGCAGGCGGCCTCGACACCATCCGGCGCCCGTACTTCGATGGCGTCATCCCGGTACAGCGCGTTCACCAGCAAATAGCCCAGCCAGCGGTTCTCCACCACCGCGCCCAGGCGCGGCAGGCGATGTTCTTCGGCGAGCATGCGGGTCAGGCCAAGACGCCCCTGGCGGGACACATGAACCTCGTTGATGGAGGCCGCCCGCTGCAGCAAGGGCGCCAGCAACCCCAGTTGTTCCAGCACCCGCAGGCTGCCGGCGGACAGCGCGGTACTGCGGGCGTCGAAACTGGGCGTTTCCGGTGGCGCCTCGGTGGGCAGCGGATGGCTTTCCACCAGCGTCACCGAAGGGCAGCCGTGATGGCGCAGCAGCAATGCCAGCAAGGCGCCGGCCATGCCGCCGCCGACGATCAGCGGCCCGTCCGGGGTCATGCCCGTGCCTCTCGCATCAAAGCCTCGATGTCCTCGACGGCCTTCGGCACCTCGTGGGTCAGCACTTCGCAGCCGTCCGCGGTCACCAGGACATCGTCCTCGATGCGGATGCCAATGCCGCGCCAGCGCGCCTCCACGGTGTCGTCATCCGGCGCCACATAAAGCCCCGGCTCCACCGTGAGCACCATGCCCGGTTCCAGTTGCCGCCAGGCGCCGCCGATGCGGTAATCGCCGACATCATGCACATCAAGGCCGAGCCAGTGGCCGGTGCGGTGCATGTAGAAGCGGCGATAGGCTTCGGTTTCCACCAGTTCCGCCGGATCCCCTTTCAGCAGGCCGAGTTCCAGCAACCCTTCGGTGAGCACCCGCACGGCTTCCTCGTGGGGATAATTCCAGTGGTGGTCCGGGTGGGTGACGTCGATGGCCGCCAGTTGAGCTTTCAACACCACCTCGTAAAGCGCCCGCTGCTCGGCGGAGAAAGTACCGCTCACCGGGAAGGTGCGGGTGATATCGGAGGCGTAACAGTCCAGCTCACAGCCGGCGTCCACCAAGACCAGATCGCCCTCTTTCAGTTGGTCGCTGTTTTCCACGTAATGAAGAATACAGCCGTTGGCGCCGCCGCCGACGATACTCGGGTAGGCCGGGCTGCGGGCGCCGTGGCGCATGAATTCGTGCAGATATTCCGCTTCCAGCTGGTACTCATGCATCCCCGGCCGCACCGACTGCATGGCGCGCACATGGGCGCCGGCGGAAATGGAAGCGGCGCGGCGCATCACGGCCTGCTCTTCCTTGCTCTTGAACAGACGCATGTCATGCAACAAATGAGACAGCGCGACGAACTCCCCCGGCGGCTGCGCGCCGGTGCGCACACGCTCACGGATAGCGTTGACCCAGCTCATCAATTGCCGGTCAAAATCGTCGTCGCGGCCAATGTCGTAATAGACCCGGTTACGGCCTTCGATCAGGCCCGGCAGGATGTCGTCGATGTCGTTGATCGGGAAGGCGTCGTCGGCCTGGTAATTGGCCACCGCCCCTTCCGGGCCGGCGCGATAGCCGTTCCAGATTTCCATGGCGCGGTCCCGCTCGCGGCAGAACAGAACGAATTCGCCATGCTCGCGCCCCGGCAACAGCACCATCACCGCTTCCGGTTCCGGGAAGCCGCTCAGATACCAGAAATCACTGTCCTGGCGATAGGGGTGTTCCACATCCCGGTTGCGGGTGCGCTCAGGCGCCGCCGGCAGAATGGCGATGCTGTTGGGTTCCATCTGTTCCATCAGCTCGCGCCGGCGGCGCTGGAATTCCTGCGCGGAAATAGACATGAACGCGGCCTCCTCATGAGCCTTTTAAAACGTCATTAACTGGCGGTGTCGCCGCCGGGTATCAATGCTGCCGGGGCGGGGTTTCCGGTTTCGGTTCGGGCTGCCCTTTGCGTTCCGCCTTCATCACCAGCTCGGTGTAGATCATCAGCGCGGCCATGCGGCAATGCTCCGCCACCTGCTCATACATCTCCTCGCCTTCCGGATCATCGTCCTCCGGCGTCGCTACCTGGCTGATCGCCGCCAGATCGGACAGGGCTTCCTGGATGCCCATGGACAAGGCGCTGTCACTGGTACCGGCGGCACCAGTGCCGAAGCCCACCAGGAAGCCTTCGCTCCATTGTCCCAGGGCCGCCACTCTCAGGCCCAGGTCTTCTTCATCTTCCGGCAGCAATAAAGTGAGGTCGAGTCCGGTGTCGGCGAAGGCGGACAAGGCTTGGTCGCGACAGGCCAGCAGCAGGGCCGAGACGTCATTATCAAAGCCGGAAGGCAGCTCCACATGGGCGGCGAGCACACCCAGCAGTTCATCGTCGCGGCGGCCGTGGCCGGTGGCCAACAGTCCGCAGATCACGCCCTGCACTTCGCTCGGGGAGTGGGCGACACCGGCGCCGGCGAAGGCCCGCGCGCAGCTTTCGAAATCGTAGGTGTCAGACATGGGGTTCTTCACGTTACGGTTTATGAACAGGCGCTAAGTCTTGAATTCCATTGACCCTTTCCAGGGCCCTACCTATAGTACAAAAAGCCGTCATTCCCGGCGGCTGGCTCTCGATTCCGTCTACACGCGCTGTACGCGGCAGTGGGACACGGGGGCTTAACCTTAGGCGAACAGCGACCGATTTGCCATGACGACGGAACAACAACTGCGGCAACTGGAAGCCCAGGTGGACTCCCTGCTGCGTCAGTCCAACCGTTTGCGCGAAGAGAATCGCCTGCTGCGTGAGCGGGAACACCGTCTTCTCGATGAACGGGCCCAGCTCATCCGTAAAAACGACTTGGCCCGCGCCCGGGTGGAGGCGATCATAACGCGCCTGCAATCCCTGGAGCAGGAGGACTCATGAACGATAGCAGTTCGCTGGTGATTCACTTGCTGGGCAAGGAATACCGCGTGGCCTGCCCGGTCGGCGAGCAGGACAATCTGCTGCGCGCCGCCCGCTATCTCGACACTCAGATGCGTGAAGTCAAGCAGGCCAATGTGATTGGCCTGGAACGCATCGCCATCATGGCGGCCTTGAATATCAGCCACGAATTACTGGAAGCCCGCTCCAAAGCCTCTTCCGATGAGACCGGCAGTGCCCGTATGCAGGCACTGATCGATCGGCTGGAGGGAGAGCTGCGCGCGCTTGAGGATCTCGCCCCCCAGAACCGCTCTTCTGTCAAGCCCTGACCGGTTGCCCCCGCCCTGATATACTACGCTCAAGTGTCCCCTGGTCCGTTCGCCAGCCGGGTTATGTCCCTGAGCCGATGTTGTACCAAAAGGGAACCAATATTGACCGGCCTGTGCGCATGTCCGCCATCGAGCGGAAAGCCTGATGGTCCGGTCTGCGGTTTCCGCCTTGAACCTGACGGTTCAAGGGCCACACCCGCAGCGGCGGCCCGGGGGGCACGCTTTCTCAAGAACAGTTAAGAGTTAATAGTGAACAGTGAATAGCGGGGCGCCGGTGAGAGAGGCATGCTGCTATTCGGATCGGCCTTCCTTCTAAAGCTCCTCCTTTAATTCATGAATCCGTCCGAGCAAGTTGATCGCAAACAGTTGCGCCGTCAGTTACGGGCGCGGCGGCGGGCTTTGGGTGCGGGTGAGCGGCGTCTGGCGGAGAGGCGGTTCGCGCGTAATTTGCGGCGGGAACTGGGACCGCGGCGGGCTCGCCATGTGGCGGTCTACCATGTCGCCGACGGCGAATTATCGCCGCTGCCGGGGCTGGCGCAACGCCGCTTCCAGGGCACCCGCCTGTATCTACCGGTGCTGGATCCGGTTTATCGCGGCCGTCTGCGCTTTCATCTCTGGCGCCGGGAAAAACGATTGCGCGCCAACCGTTTCGGCATCGGCGAACCACGGCGCCTGGAGCGGGCACGGGCGGACTGGGCGCTGGATGTTCTGTTGATTCCGTTGGTGGGATTCGATGATCGCGGCCATCGCCTGGGCATGGGTGGGGGCTTTTATGATCGGACTTTGGCGAATTTCGCGCGACGGCCACGCCGCCCCCGGCTGGTGGGCGTCGCTTTTGAGTGTCAACGGCTGTCCAGGGTGCCGGAAGCCCCCTGGGATCAGCCGCTGGACCTTATCGTAACGGACGGTCGTAACGGATTCTCGCAACTGATTAGCGTGACTGGTCGGCCTTGATGCTGACGCCGGCGGACTGGGCATAACGCTCCAGATCCGGCTGATTGCCGCCGTGGGTGAGGGTGCTCACCAAAACGCCGGTGGCAAAAATGATCGCCAGGACAACCAGTGCATCTGGTCTTTTCTTCATTGTGTTTTCAATCCCCAAGAAAAAGTCATCACTCTCAAAAGGCTGTCCATGCCGAAGCATGGAATACTAATGCAAAATTTATGTAACAAAACGAGAACTGGATCGAAAAATGATCACTTGCCTCTTAAAAGTCAAGCGGTTACATCAATCTGCTCACCTTTCTTAACAAAAGTACCGCTCAACTTTCACCTGGCGTGATCCGTGGTTTACGAGGTGTGTGATCGCTCACGTCCGGACTAGTTCAAAAACAGCCGGTACGCTGGATTGTCACTCTCTTCCACCATCGGATAGGGGACTTTCTTGAGGTCCTTGCGCAGGTTGCCCCTTTCTCCGAAGGGCACCTGGAAGCCCACCAGCACCCGTCCATAGGCGGCGCCGTGGTTTCTATAGTGGAACAAGCTGATATTCCACTTGTGGCCTAGCGACATGAGGAACTTCAGCAGCGCCCCGGGGCGCTCGGGAAATTCCACCCGGAACAGCATTTCGTCCAGGTCCTGGCGCGAGGTGTGCCCACCCACCATATGGCGGATGTGCAGCTTGGCCATCTCGTTGCCGGTCATGTCCACCACCGGATAACCGGCGGCTCGCAGCTCTTCCAGCAACGGAGCAAGATCCGCGCCACCGGAGCTGGTCTGAATACCGACAAAGATATTCGCTTCGTGTTCCCCGGCGTACCGGTAATTGAACTCGGTGATGGCGCGACGCCCCACCACCTGCAGGAAATTACGGTAGGCGCCCGGCTTCTCGGGAATGGTCACCGCCAGGATCGCCTCGCGTTGCTCGCCCAACTCCGCCCGCTCGGAAATATGGCGCAGGCGATCGAAGTTGACGTTGGCGCCACTCTGGATCGCCACCAGCGTTTTGTTCTCCGCTTTGGTGCGCGCCACCCACTTTTTCAGACCCGCCAGGGCCAGGGCGCCGGCGGGCTCGCACACGGTACGGGTATCCTCGAAGGTGTCCTTGATGGCCGCGCAGATCTCGTCGGTGGTGGCGGTGATCACCTCATCCACCGTGTCCTTCAACACCCGGAAGGTTTCCTTGCCGATCTGCTTCACCGCCACGCCGTCGGCGAACAAGCCCACTTCAGGCAGCGTTACCCGCCGTTTGCGTTCCAGGGCGGCCTTCAGACAAGCGGCGTCTTCCGGCTCCACGGCGATGATCTTCACGTCCGGGCGCACGTATTTGACGTAGGCGGCGATACCCGCGGCCAGGCCGCCGCCGCCCACCGGGATAAAGATGGCGTCCAGGTCCCGGCTTTGCTGGCGCAGTATTTCCATGCCCACGGTGCCCTGGCCGGCGATCACGTCCGGGTCATCGTAGGGATGGACGAAGGTCAGGCCTTCCTTCTCTTCCAGCTTGCGGGCATGGGCCAGCGCCTCGTCGAAGCTATCGCCCACCAGCACCGCCTTGCCGCCGAGCTGACGCACGGATTTGACCTTGATGTCCGGCGTGGTGCGCGGCATCACGATCACCGAGCGCACGTTCATGGAAGTGGCCGCCAGCGCCAGCCCCTGAGCGTGGTTACCGGCGGAGGCACAGATCACGCCCCGTTCGCGCTGGGCTTCGGAGAGCTGGGCCACTTTGTTATAGGCGCCGCGCAGCTTGAACGAGAATACCGGTTGCAGATCCTCGCGCTTGAGCAGCACCCGGTTGCCAATTCGCCGGGAAATCAGCGGCGCGGCGTGGATGGGTGTCTCATGGGCCACGTCATAGACGCGGGATTGCAGGATCCGTTTGACGTACTTTTCAAGCATGGAGGTTCCGAAAATCAGCGCGAGACCGCCGGACGGCGGAAAGGGGCTAGTTTACGGTTTGAGCGGGGAAGTCGTCCACCGGCAAAGAGGTTCGCGGCCTTGCGCCGCGAACCTTCTCGTCTTCACTGACCTATTTGATCGAGCCGCTCTGGTAGCTCAGATTGATGCCGCGGGTGGGAATGGTCAGATTCACCTGGCCGCCGGGCAAACCGGCCAGGGTGATTTCCAGGTCCACGTTCAGCGGTTCCAGATTTTCCAGTCCGATGAACAGCCGGCCATCGGGCAGGAAGTCCAGTGGCCCCTCCAATTGCACGTTATCGATCGGCAGGCTTTTCACGTTGTGCTGCAGACCCAGCGGCAGACTCAGCTCCGGCGCGTCGAACAGCAGATCAAAGGTGATCCGGAACACCGGCCCGTCCGGGGTAGCGATGATGTGCCCCACTGGCGGCGTGGTGCGATTGCCGTCGGCATCCTCATTGTAGCGCACCCGCATGATGTTCGGGCCGGTGTGGGTCTCGATCGGCACCAGCCCCAGGTTACCCACCTGACCGAGCACGGCCTCTTCCAGCCCCAGGATATCGAGGACATCCCCGAGCGTTTGCACCAGCCCGCCAAGCAGGCCGCCGATAATCGGCAGGTCCGTCAGCGAGTTGTCACCGTCGGAGGTGTCCAGATCCAACCCGATCACCGCGGTGGCATCCAGGTTGCTCAGCGCCACGGTGGTCGGATAAATCACCACCGGGACACCGCCCGCCTCGGCATCGTAATTGAGGATCTCCGTGTTCAGGTCACCGGTGAGGTACAGAATCCGCTCGCTGTCGCAATCGATCTGATTTTCCTCGGTATAGGGCGGCGTGCCCTCGAATCCGCAACCGGTGTTGGCGGTGCTGACCAAGCCGCCGCCGCCATCGCCGTTGGGGCGGATCAGCGTGGCGTTGGCCGGCGTCGCCGGATTCGGAGTACCCGCCGGCACCCTCGGTTCGCCTTCGTCAACGGCAAAGTTACTGTTGGCGTCGACACTCGGCAGGTTGCTCAATTCCTGGAACACCGTGGTCACGGCGCCGGCGCCGCGGAACAGAATGTCCATGTTGGGACCGCCGGCCTTGGCATCACTGCCTTCCAGCAGGGCGGTCTGCAGAGGCAGCCCGTCGCTGGAACAGATCACCTCACCGCTACAGCCGGCGCTTTGCGAAGCCAGGGTATAGCGGTACAAGGCGCCCTCTTCCCAGGGCAATTCCGGTACGAAGGTCAGAGCGCGAGTCTCCACCCGCAGTTCGCCGTCCACCACGCTCTGGCAGGTGCCATCCTCGCCGAGCCGCTCGACACGGAAAGCGCCCTGACCGCAGGCGGTGCCCAAAGTCAGGCTGTCGGCGTCCATGTTCTGGGAAAACCGTACCCGGATCGGCCGGTTCGACGGCATGCCGACGATCGGCAGCTCGTCCACTTCCACCTGCTCGGCTTCGGAACTCGATGACAGGCACACGCCCTGCACACCGGCGGCGATATCGGATGCCGTGGCGGGGCTGCTGGCGCAGGGGAAGCCCGGATAGACCACCATGGCGAACGGAGCGCGGCGCACATCCTCGCCGTCCTGCTCCACCACGTATTCCGGCATGGTGAATCCAATGGTGTTGAGGCCGGTCAGCGGATCCAGCACCTGCAGCCCATTGCCGGCCAAATCGGTCAGGCCGTTGGTGACACTGATTTCATAGGGAACGCCGAAAGCCAGCGGCGATGCCGGCTGGATCACCAGGGCGTTGCCGTCCAGGCTCCAGGAGAACGACTCCGCCGCACCGCCCTTGGTCAACCGGACGGTCTCGCCGGGTCGAACGCTGAGCGGGTCCAGCGCCTCGCTAAACAGCAGGGTGATCGGTTCACCGGGCACGGCACGGTCGGCCACGTCTCCCGGCGTCCAGGACAGCCGCTGCTCACCATTGTCGTCCATCACCAGCAAGGTGGGCGGCACCGTATCCGCTGGCTGCGGCGGCGCGTTTTCCTGGTCGCGATAGGACTCCATATGGAAGCTCAGCACGCCGTGACTGTTTTCCACGCCCAACACCCTTGGCTCCACCACGGTGAGCGCGTCGGTGACCAGTTTGCCGTCCTCGACGATCGCCTTGCCCACCAACTCCACGTGCATCAGGTTCTGCGTGAAGGCGCCGTTGGCACGGGCATCCTTGGTGTTGGCGGCGAGATCCATGAACAGACGCACGTTCTTGGCGGCGTCGGGGGAATCGGAGTTGGGATTGGGAAACAGGTAACCGGTGGCGTCCGACATCACCTGGATGGTCACCGCGCCGGAGTCGAAGCCCACCGGCACTTCCCCGCCGATCAACACATCCAGCGGTTCACCCACCAGGATGCCGCCCCGTTTGATGCGCAGCGGCGTCACGTCCGGAAAGCTGGGCGGGAACGCCAGTTCGGCGTAGATATCACCGGATTGCTTGGACGCGGTGCCATTGGCCAGCAGGGTGCTGATCAACGGCACACAGTTGATCGGATCGCCGGTCAGTTCGGAGGTTCGCAGATCGCCCTCCTCAAGACAGCCAAGGGTGTCGTGAGTGGCCGGCGCCTCGGTCACCAGCACTTCCCGTTCACCGGTGCTGGACTTGGTATTCAACGGTGTCACGGTGCGCTCGAATGGCGCCAGGGTTTCCCCTGAGGCGCTGGTGAGCCCGCTCACCGTCAACACGTATTCCTGCCCCGGGGTCATGTCCTCCAGCGGATCCACGGTAAGCGTATCGCGGCCGCTCAGGACCAGGGCCGGCACCAGTTCACCACTCCGCGTCAGGCTGACGGTGTCCCCATACGCCACGGAAGACGGATCCAGCGGCTGGGAGGTACGCAGCCGGAAGGTGGAGAAATCCACGGTGGGAAACTGATCATCGTCCGGGAAAATTTCGCTGATCTCGAAGGTGTCCGAAGCACGTTGTTGCGACAGCGGCCCTTCCAGGGCGGGACGGGTGGAGAAGTTCAATTCGCCGTCGCGGAAATTAACCACCCGGCCATCCGGGGCCAGGTCGATGATGGCGACCTTGTAATCACTGATCGGCGCCAGCGGCGCGGTCGGCTGCAACACCACGTTGCGGCCGCCGTTCATGACCTTCATTGCAAAAGGCACCGCCTCGCCATCAGGCCCGGTAAAGCGGAAGTTGTCCTCGGTGACCTCCAGGGGATCGCTGAATTCCAGCACCACCGGAGCGGACGGCGCCACATAGGCCTGCCCGTCGAAAGGATAGTTGAAATACAACGCCTTGGGATTGTACTGGGGCCCGTCAAAACTCGGATTGCTGCTACCGCCGCCCCCGCAGCCGGCCAGGATACCGGCGCAGGCGGCAATGATCAGTTTACTTCGCATGACACCACTCCTCAGAACTTCAGGGTGACGGAACCGCTGAATACATGGACTTCGCCGCCGGTTTCGATGGTTTCGTAGGGATTCACCGGAGCCCGGTCGCTGGTCAGATCAAACTTGCGCTGGTCGATATCGTGGAACTGGTAACCGAAATCCACCCGCATGGGGTACGCGAGAACCGGGGGCTGCTCGATGGTCCAGGAACCGCCGACGCCATAGATGGTCTTGTCCGCGTCCAGATAATTGACGTCCAGGCTGCGGTCGCTTTCCATCGGTGATTCCCGGAACGCCACGCCGGCGGTCAGGCTCACGTTCTTGAGCGCGCTCCACTCAACCCCCACCCGGGGCACGGTGATGTCCTTGAAGTGAATGTCCGCCTGATCCTTGACGGTGTCGTCCTCCAGCACTTCCATCAGGTCCGACCAGTTCTGCCGTTCCACCGTCACCCCGGCACGCAGCCGGTCATTGAAACGGTACTGCACCCCGGCGCTGTAAATATCCGGTTGGTAGGAATCCACGGTATCGATCAGCAACGCGATACCCGGAGACGGCACGGTGCCGGGAATGGTGATGCGCGAGTCCACCGAAGTGCGTGCCTCGGTATGGCCACGAAAAGCAAACGCGGTTTCCAGGCCATTGGTGATGCAGTCGCCCTTGCCGCAGATCAGCTTGCCCCAGTCCAGGGTGACGCCGAGCACCGGCCGGATCACCGGTTTGGCGTTGACCTCGAGCGTTTCGTACTGGGTTTCACCGGCCAGATTGGAGCTGGCCACCAGCTTCGCGTCGGAACGCAGGGAGACGTGCGCGGAGGCGCCGACGGCGATCCCGTGCAGCAACTCGGTACCACCGCCGATATTCAGGAATAACGGTTGACGACCGTACTCCATGTATTGCCCGCCCATGGACGTGCTGGAATTGAAGGAAAGCATTTCTTTCCCGTATTTTTCCACGCCGGCGATGATGGCGAAGTAAATCGGATGCTCGAATTTGGTGATGCTGGACAGATCGGTTTTCAGCGCGATCAATTGCTGCTGGCTGCGGCTGTCATCGAGCAGGTTGCCGTCGCGTGTGGCCGGAGCGGCGCCCCCCAAACTCTTGCCATCGAGTTCCTGCTCGGCGTGCAGGAAGCCGATGGTCAGCTCACCACGGGGATCCTTGATCAGATAGGACGGGTTGTAGTACAGCGACGACGCCTGCGGATTGAACATGGAAAGGGCCTGAGCGGATGCCACATCACCAGGAAAAAGGCCATAGCTGCTGGCGGTGTTACCCATGGCGGCGAAGGCCGGGGCAGCAATCGAAGCGGCGACCGAAAGGGACAGGGCCGCGATGCCACCGCGACGCAGGGGGGAAAGTCCGAACATACACTGCCTCCGGTACGGATCATTGTTGTTGTGTAATCCAGGTCGGGCGCGGAGCGATTACCGGCCCCCTTTTTTAGAAAGCTCCGAATAATGGGGACAAGGCGATATTCAGAACTTCCTTTCTATGCAATCTCAGTAAAACAAATGTGCACAGACATTGGCGTATGAAAAAAGGTGGAAAACCGTACTCAGGGATGGCGGATGGTTAGCAGCTGTAACAGACCGTGTCGCTCTGTGACGGGGGTCGGAAGAAAGAATTGAGGCAGCCTGATTGCCGTTTTCAGGCGCAATGGTGAGGGTGGGATTAAAACGATTACGGGCATCGCGGCCATGAACCGCGATGCTCCGTTTTCAACTCAAATCGAGATCACCTCGTCGCCACGGCCAACCAGCACCAGGTCGGCGGGACGGCGGGCGAACAGGCCATTGGTGACGACCCCGGTAATATTATTGATTTTCTCTTCGAGCTCGATGGGGTTGAGGATATCCAGATTGCGCACATCGAGAATCAGATTGCCGTTATCGGTGACAAAACCCTCCCGGTACTGGGGCTGCCCGCCGAGCGCGGCGAGCCGGCGCGCTACGTAGGAACGGGCCATGGGGATCACCTCCACCGGCAACGGGAAGCCGCCCAGGCGTTTGACCTGCTTGGAACCGTCGACAATACAGATAAACCGCTCGGCCACCGCCGCCACGATTTTCTCGCGGGTCAGGGCGCCGCCACCACCCTTGATCATCTCCCGGTGATCGTTGACTTCGTCGGCACCGTCCACGTACAGCGGCAGACTGTCCACCTGATTCAGCTCCAACACCTCGATACCGTGTCCACGCAACCGCTCGGCGGTGGCTTCGGAACTGGCCACGGCGCCGGCCAGGCGATCCTTCATGGTCGCCAGGGCATCGATAAAACAGTTTGCCGTGGAGCCGGTACCCACACCGATGACCTCGCCTTCAGGCACATGACGCAAGGCGGCTTCCGCCACCCTCCGCTTCAACGCATTCTGATCCATTTCCTACCTCAAACCGATTAATTCCACGACGATCGCCCAGTTTAACCTGAATATTGCGCCAATACGCCCCCCGTGAGTGTCACCACCCCGCGGTACACGTGCTGAAGGCCGGCGATGCTGGCACGCTGATTCACTGCCACGGCAAGCCGCCCACGGCAGCGCTCCACCAGCCTCGATATTCTTTTTTACTAATGTATGACTTGAATTTTTGTACAGTTCGCGCATCTTGAACATATCACCGTGTCGCCGGTACGGACCGCCCCATGCCGGCCTCCGCGGTGAACTAAAACAATGAATCCAAAAAAGCGCTACTCCACGGAATGTTCAGGGAGTAACCATTGATCTACAAGGAGACGACTCATGCAACGGTCAGCATTCATTCCCCTTCTCTTCGCTACTCTCGGTGTCGTGGCGGCGCCGCTCGCGATGGCTGACGACACGTCCGGGCGGGATTACTCCACCGAACGCCGCAATCTGGACAGCCCGGAACACATCTCCAAGGAATACAAAAAGGCAATCGAAGCCGAAACCGAGTCCAAGCGGCGTGCCGCCGAAGGCGTTTCGGACAAGGCCAGAAACTACGGTGAGGACCGCAGCAAGATCGACAAGAATATCGAGGAGCGGCTTGAGGAAGGCCGGGCAGCCCGGGACAAGGCCCGCCAGGAAGCCAAGGAAATGGGTAAGGACATGCAAAGCCCGGACTACGCCAAGGATCGGGAAAACCTGGATAACCCGGACCAGATCAAGGAGCGTCTGCAGGAAATGAAGGAAGGCGCGATCAAACCGAAAGAGTAAACCGTTTCCCGAAACGAAAAGCCCCGGTCACCCCGGGGCTTTTGCGCTATCGCGTCAACGCCTCGCGACGACGCAACGCTTCCTGTTCCATTTCCTTACGGCGCTGCTCGGCGGCCTCCATCCGTTCATCCGCTCGCTGCTGCTGGGTTTTCCGCCGCTCTTCCGCGGCGCGGCGCTGACTGTCCAGGCGGTTCTGCAAATCCTGCCGCCGCTGTTCCGCCTGGGTGGCGGGGTCCGCGGATGGCATAGCCCGGTTATCCAACTGAGCCAGCGCCGGCGCTGCCATCGTCACCAGCATCACGCCCATGGCCATCCATACTGGTTTGAACTTCATGGCGTTACCTCCTGCTCGCGCCCGGGCACCGTGTCCGGGCGGCACTTGTATCCGGACAGTACTTGTATCCGGACAGTACTTGTATCCGGACAGTACTTGTATCCGGTTAGCACCATTGTCCCAGATTTCCCACCGAGACAAGCAAGTAACACAAGGTAAAATCCCAGGCCTTCAGGCTTACGGCCGGGCAGTGTGCTCCGGCACGTTCAGACAATCGTCAATGATACGAAAGATGCGCTCCCGATAATCCGCCTGCTCATTGGCCAACTGATGGCGGGCACCCTCCAGGATATGAATGCGGGGCTCCTGGAACTTGCGGCGGATAATATCCAGGTTGTAGCGCCAGTCCACCGTCTCATCCTGATCGCCTTGAATCACCACCGGCGACAACGGCACCGGGGCCGCCCGCTCGAATCCCGGCAACCAGCGCTTCAGCGCGGTCACCCAGCTGGCCGGCAGCCGCCGGGGCTGCAGGGGGTCCCGGTTTTCCAGGAAATCCAGAAAATCGGGATCTCCGGAGTTAATGGTGAAAACCCGCTTTATCGAGCGTGCAAAAGGACGAATCAGGGTATGCAGCCAGCGGGCGGTGCCCCATTTGAATGGACGCACCAGGGGGGCCAGCAGAATAACCTGCTCAAACGGCGCCCTGCCCGCGTCGAACCGGTGATGCAGAAGGAAATCCATGACAATGGCGCCGCCGGTGCTCTGCGCCACCACATGCCAGGGTTTGGGCAAATGTGTCCGGGCCAGGCTCAGACACTGCTCCAGCACGTCCCGATACACCTTGAAGTCGTCGATATCCGCCGGCGGACCGGAACTGAGGCCATGCCCCGGAAGATCATAGGCGACCACGGCGAAGCCTTTTTCCAACAGATGCCCAATGACATGACCGTAAAGACCGACGTGATCGAAGTAACCGTGGCATACGAACACCGAGCCCTTCGGCGACGGGGGGCGCCAGACGTGGATGCCGAGAGTATGGCCGGCGGCATCGAAATAGCCGAAGCCGTGCTCCAGCCGCGGCAGCCGCGCGGCGAAATCAATGCCGTAGTAGCTGACATAGTCCAGGCTGGGGTCATCGAGAGGGGCGAACCGTTCCCAATTCAGAGGATGCCAACTGCGGGTGATGGCGTCGCGGGAAAACGGTATCGACATAGGCGGGAAACTCGATTCAGGCGGTGTATGACAACCGTCAATGATAGGCACTCCGTGCCCGGCACGCCATCGCCCGAACCACAAAGCGCCCGGTCAAGGGCGCTTTGATGGGCCCGGCCAAGGAAGCCGGGCGGAGTATCACAAACTCCACGGAGTTTGCTGGCGAGTCCCTTACAGCTGTGCCTGCTGGGCCCGCAATGCTTGCTGAGCCTGCACTTCGGAGATGACACGTTGCAGATTCTCCGGAGAGTCCAGGTTCAGGCGGTGACCCAGGTGATCCACCGGAGTCTGGCTGGCCAGGGGAGCACGTTCCTTGGCGACCGCCAGATTGTGCTGAGCTTCCTGGGAGCGGTAAGCGATGTAGTCCTGGGAGTCGATATTTTCACGGACGCTCAGGAAGTCACGGCCTTCACCCTGGGACTGACCACGCTGCTCTGCTTGCAGGCGATCGCTGGCGGCTCTTTGCACCTGGCCGTCAATCAGCGCCGGAGAGTCGATCTGCTCACGGGCGCTCAGGTAATCGGCACGAACCTGATCTTCGAAGCTGTTGGCCTGGGCCAGCGGTGCGGCAGCCAGACCAGCAACGACCAGGGCGGCAACGGACAAACGGGCTACGTTTTTCATCATCCTTTCCTCACGTTCACATTCAGGGAATGTCGCGGGAGGTCAGGGCGATTTCGCGAGTGCTTGCTGGTCTCCCACGCTGATGGAGCCAGTATAGTTACAGGTTACGTTATTGTCAACTTGTAACTCGCGATTATTTTCAGGGCGCCAGACTCCGGAGAATCAGGTTGGTGACCGCCGCCAGCTTGGTTTCCATCTCCTCGGTGTTCCCCAGCCGGTTGAGCAGCACCGGGTGAGCGTAAGCGGCGGCGGTGACGCGGATCGCCATGCAAACCTCATCCAATGGCGTCTTGCGCTCGAACTCCCCGCTTTCACGGCCGTCCGAGACGATTTTCTCGATCGCCTCGTAGATCTCATTATTGTGTTCTTCGGTGACCGCCCACTGATTCTCAATGGAGACAACAACAATATCGTGTATGCACCGCTCCTTGAGAAACAGCCGCATCCCCTCGGAAAGCAAGGTGTGCAGCATGTCGCGCAGGCGTTGAGTGGCGGAGGCGTCGCGCTCGGCGACAGCGCGGATGGCCTCACCCATGGTCGACAGCGCCAGCGCGCAAACCGACTCGCCAATCGCCTGTTTGGAATCGAAAAAGCGATACAGATAGGCGCTGGACACTCCGATCGCCTTGGCGATGTCGGTCACCGAGGTCTTGCGGTAACCGTGCACTCGGAACAGTTCATCCGCCACCTGCAGAATCTGTGTACGCCGCTCGTGGTCGGCGGGCCCGCGTTGTCCGGGCAGGTTTTCACAACTGTCGATCGCCATGGAGGCTCTCCCTGAAAATTTCGCGTCGCTTAGATGAGTTACGACTATTGTTATGTGTAACACCAGGTAACCATCATAGCGCCCGCTGGAGTATCCGCCAAGCGGACGGCATTTTCAGGCAAGCCAGCACAGCAAGAAGAAAGGCGATGGGGAAGGGAGGGTTGAGGACAGGAGATGCACGATTCACTGCCAAGGCCGCTTCCCACAGCGGCTCTGTAGCTCCACCGTGGAAAGAGGCCGGCAGCGAATTAGGGGCTTACTTGACGCGCGGGTCCAGTTCGCCGTCTTCGTAACGCTGGAACATCACTTCCAGACTTACCGGCTTGATCTTGTCGGCGTTACCGGCGGTACCGAACGCTTCGTACCGGGCGATACAGATATCACGCATGGCGGTCACGGATTCCTTCAGGTACTTGCGCGGATCGAACTCGGCCTTGTTGGTGGCCAGGAAGCGGCGGATGGCACCGGTGGACGCCAGGCGCAGGTCGGTGTCGATATTGACCTTGCGAACCCCGTACTTGATACCTTCCTGAATCTCTTCCACTGGCACCCCGTAGGTTTCCGGGATCTCGCCACCGAACTCGTTGATGATGGCGAGCCAGTCCTGCGGTACGGAAGAGGAACCGTGCATGACCAGATGCGTATCCGGGATACGGGCGTGGATCGCCTTGATCTGCTCGATGGCCAGAATGTCGCCGGTGGGCGGACGGGTGAACTTGTAGGCACCGTGGCTGGTGCCGATGGCGATGGCCAGGGCGTCCACATGGGTTGCCTTGACGAAGTCCGCCGCCTCTTCCGGGTCGGTGAGCATCTGCTCATGGCTCAGGGTGCCTTCAGCGCCGATGCCGTCTTCCTCGCCGGCCTGGCCGGTTTCCAGGGAGCCCAGGCAGCCCAGTTCCCCTTCCACCGAGACGCCGCAGGCGTGAGCCATATCCACCGCCTGTCGGGTCACCCGCACGTTGTACTCGTAGTCGGTGGGGGTTTTGCCGTCCTCACCCAGGGAGCCATCCATCATCACCGAGGAAAAGCCCAGTTGGATGGAACGCTGGCACACGGCGGGGCTGGTGCCATGATCCTGGTGCATCACCACCGGGATATGGGGAAATTCTTCTACCGCCGCCAGAATCAGGTGACGCAGAAACGGGGCACCGGCGTATTTGCGGGCACCGGCGCTGGCTTGCACGATCACCGGGGAATTGGTTTTATCCGCCGCTTCCATGATGGCGCGCATCTGTTCCAGGTTGTTCACGTTGAACGCCGGAACGCCGTAGCCGTGCTCGGCGGCGTGGTCCAGCAATTGGCGCATGCTGATCAGTGCCATGGGGAATTCTCCTTCGCAATCCGTTTGTCTGAACAAACTCCGTGGGAGCGGGCCCGGTCAGCGGGCCTCCGCGCTCTCACGATCTGACTTAATCCTTGGCCCGGGCCTCGAGCATGGCCACCGCGGGCAAGGTCTTGCCTTCCACGAACTCCAGGAAGGCGCCGCCGCCGGTGGAAATGTAGCTGATGCGGTCGGCGATTTCATACTTGTCCACCGCGGCCAGGGTGTCACCGCCACCGGCGATGGAGAATGCTTCGCTGTCGGCGATGGCCTCGGCCATTTCCTGGGTGCCCTCACCGAACTGATCGAACTCGAACACGCCCACCGGGCCGTTCCAGATGATAGTGCGGGCTTCCTTCATCAGCGCGGCGAAGACGTGGGCGGTCTGCGGGCCCACATCGAGGATCATATCGTCCTCGCCCACCTCTTCCACCTTCTTGGTCACCGCTTCCGCGTCGGCGGAAAATTCCGTGGCCACCACCACATCCACCGGCAGCGGAATGTGCACCTTGGCGGCGATTTTGCGAGCCGCGTCGAGCAAATCCGGCTCATGCAGGGATTTGCCCACCGGCAACCCTTCCGCCGCCAGGAAGGTATTGGCGATGCCACCGCCGACGATCAGTTGATCCACTTTGTCGGCCAGCGCTTCCAGCACCTCCAGTTTGGTGGACACCTTGGAACCGCCGACGATCGCCACCAGCGGCTTGGCCGGGTTGTCCAGCGCCTTGGACAACGCATCCAGCTCATTGGCCAGCAGCGGACCAGCACAGGCGACCGGGGCGAACTTGCCCACCCCATGGGTGGACGCCTGGGCACGGTGCGCGGTGCCGAAGGCATCCATCACATAGATATCACACAGCGCCGCCATCTTCTGTGACAACGCCTCGTCGTCCTTCTTTTCGCCTTTATTGAACCGCACGTTCTCGCACAGCACGACCTCGCCCTCCGCCACGTCGACACCGTCGAGCCAGTCCTTCACCAGCGGCACTTCCCGGCCCAGCAGGGTTCCCAGGTGTTCGGCCACCGGCTTCAGGGAAAACTGCTCTTCGTACTCCCCTTCACTGGGGCGGCCCAGGTGGGACATCAGCATCACCCGGGCACCGGCCTTCAGCGCGTGCTCAATGGTCGGCAGGGAAGCACGGATGCGTGCATCACTGGTGACCTTGCCCTCTTTGACCGGCACATTCAGGTCTTCACGGATCAGTACCCGCTTGCCCTTCAGATCCAGGTCGGTCATGCGTTTGAAGTTCATGGTCTTGCTACCTCGTCTAAAACCATCCATCCGGGATGATGAAAACTTGTCGGTTCGAAGATTCCGCCGGGCGTCAGACGTTCGACGCCCTGGACAACTCACTTACCCAGTCGAGCAGCCGGTTGGCATAACCCCACTCGTTGTCGTACCAGGCCACCAATTGCACCAGTTCGCCCTGCACCCGGCTCAAGGAGCCGTCGATGATGGCGGACTCCGGCCGGTGGTTGAAATCGGCGCTGACCAGCGGCTGGTCGTTGTAGCCCAGCAGGCCATTGCTGTCCGCCGCCAGCCGGCGCAGCCAGGGATCCAGATCGTTGCCGCCCGGGGGGCGTTCCAGGGACAGAGTCAGTTCCACCATGGCCACGTTGAGCGTCGGCACACGAATACTGTGACCGCTGATACGCCCGGCTAATTCCGGCAATACCTGCTGCACCGCGCCGATGGCGCTGCTGGTGGTGGGCACGATGTTTTGCGCGCCGGCCCGGCCACGGCGGGGATCCCGGTGCACGTGATCCAGCAGGGTCTGATCGGAGGTGTAGGCGTGGGTTTCCTGCATCAGCGCCTGACGCACCCCGAAATCCGCGTGCAGCGCCCGCAGCAGCGGGGCGATGCAGTGAGTGGTGCAGGAGGCCGCGGAAAGGATGCGGTCACCGCTGCCCACCTGCTCCTGATTGACACCGTACACCACCACCTGATCAGCGTGGTCGAACGGCACCGCGCCGAGAATCACCCGCCCGGCACCGGCCTCCAGATGCACCGCGGCGTCCCGGTAAGCGCGGAAATGCCCGGAGCATTCCAACACCAGATCCACGCCCAGTTCCCGCCAGGGCAGACGCGCCGGTTGCGGCTCGTTAAGCAGCAAGGGCGTCTGCTCCGCCAGAGACAAACGGCCGTCCCGCAGGCTGGCTTCCTGCGGCAAACGGCCGTGGGTGGTGTCGTAGCGGGTCAGGTACAGCAGATCCTCCGCCTCACCGAGGTCGTTGATCGCCGTCAGGGCAAACGGCGCCTGCCAACCCCGCTCCCAGCGCTCCGCCAGGGCCCTGACGAAAGAGCGCCCGATACGACCGTATCCGTTGATGGCGACTTTCATGACAATGGTCGGACGCCGAGCGTCGGACTCTCTCTTCTCAAAGCAGGCTCTCCACGGCCTCTGTCACCGCCTCGGCGGTGATGCCGAAATGCTTGTACAGGTCTCCGGCGGGGGCGGAAGCCCCGAACCCGGTCATGCCCACCACCTTGCCGTCCAGACCGACAAAGCGATACCAGTAATCGGTGATGGCGGCTTCCACCGCCACCCGCGCCCTGACCGCCGCCGGCAGCACGCTTTCCTGATAATCCGCGCTTTGCGACAGGAAAGCATCGACGCTGGGCATGGACACCACGCGTACATTGCGGCCAGCGGCGCCCAGCGTTTCCGCGGCTTTCACCGCCAGTTCCACTTCCGAGCCGGTGGCGATGATCAGCGCGTCCGGGGTGCCTTCCCCGGTTTGCAGCAGGGTATAGCCCCCCTTTTCCACCTGGGCCAGAACGCTCTCGTCCCGGGGCATGCAGGCCAGCCCCTGGCGGGAACAGATCAGCGCGGTAGGGCCGTCCTGGCGCTGCAGAGCGTGTTTCCAGGCCACCGCCGTTTCCACCGTGTCACAGGGGCGCCAGGTACTCATGTTCGGCGTCATGCGCAGGTTGGCCAGCTGTTCGATGGGCTGGTGGGTCGGGCCGTCCTCGCCCAGACCGATGGAGTCATGGGTGTAGACCAGGATATTGGGCTGGTGCATCAGCGCCGCCATGCGCACGGCGTTGCGGGCGTATTCCATGAACACCAGGAAGGTGCCGCCGTAAGGGCGCAGGCCACCGTGCAGGCAAACGCCATTCATGATCGCGGTCATGCCGAACTCGCGCACCCCGTAATGCACATAGTTACCGCTGGCGTCGGCGGCGTTCACTGCCTTGCAGCCTTTCCACAAAGTGTTGTTGGAACCGGCCAGATCAGCGGAGCCACCGAGCAGTTCCGGCAGCAGCGGACCGTAGGCGTCCAGGGCATTCTGGCTGGCCTTGCGGCTGGCCACTTTCTCGCCCTTTTCCTGACACGCCTTGATGAAGGCCTGGGCGGCCTGATCGAATCCGGTGGGCAGCTTGCCGTCCATACGGCGCTGGAACTCGACCGCCAGTTCCGGGAATTCCGCCCGGTAGGCGTCGAACCGGGCCTGCCATTCGGCCTCTTGCCCGGCACCGGTGTCGCGGGCGTCCCAGGCCTGGCGAATATCCTCGGGAATCTCGAACGGACCATGCCGCCACCCCAGGGCTTCACGGGTCAGGGCGATTTCGTCCTCGCCCAGCGCGGCGCCGTGGGATTCTTCCTTGCCCTGCTTGTTGGGGCTGCCGAAGCCGATGATGGTCTTGCAGCAGATCAGGGTGGGCTGTTCGCTGTTCTTGCGCGCGGTTTCCACCGCCATGCGGATCTCTTCCGGATCGTGGCCGTCCACATTGGGGATCACCTGCCAGCCGTAGGCGCGGAAGCGTTCCACTGTGTCGTCGGTGAACCAGCCTTCCACCTCGCCATCGATGGAAATGCCGTTGTCGTCATAGAAAGCGATCAGTTTGCCCAGCCCCAGAGTGCCGGCCAGGGACGCCACTTCGTGGGAAATCCCCTCCATCATGCAGCCATCACCCAGGAAACAGTAGGTATGGTGATCGACGATCCGGTGGCCTTCGCGATTGAACTGCGCCGCCAGCACCTTCTCCGCCAGCGCCATGCCCACGGCGTTGGCGATGCCCTGCCCCAGCGGGCCGGTGGTGGTCTCGATGCCCGGCGCGTCACCATATTCCGGATGACCCGCGGTGGGACTGCCGAGCTGCCGGAAGTTCTTGATGTCTTCCAGGCTGACGCCGTAGCCGGTCAGGTGCAGCAGGCTGTACAGCAGCATGGAACCGTGGCCGTTGGACAGCACGAAGCGGTCCCGATCCGGCCATTGCGGATTGCCGGGATTGTGCTTGAGGAAACCGCGCCAGAGCACTTCGGCGATGTCCGCCATGCCCATGGGCGCGCCGGGGTGGCCGGAATTGGCTTGCTGGACCGCATCCATGCTGAGCGCACGGATGGCATTGGCGAGATCACGGCTGGCGGGGGCACTGGACATGCAGGGCTCCAAACTGACTGGTGGCTGAAAAAGGGGCGCTATTGTCGCCCATGGGCGAGTCGCGGGCAAATAAAGCGGTGACCGGCCCCGAACGCCGGAACATCGCCCTGTCCGCCCCTTCCGGGACGGCGACCACTTTGTAAAACCCATCCTCGAAGCGAGCTGCAACCTCGTGAGCCCGACTCATTTGTGGTAACCCTAAAAAAGACTGTATCCGCCAAAACGCACAAGGAAGATCGATGAGCGACAAGGACTTCATCAACATGGCACCGCGCGGCCTGACGGTATTGGGCCTGGCCGCCGCCCTCACTCTCCCGGCTTGCGGGGGAGGCGGAGGGGGCGGCGGTTCCGGCGGGGGTGGCGAAAACCTCCCGCCGCTGTTGAACCTCAGCAATTTCCAGCCGGCCGACATCGTTATCGGCCAGGCCGACTTCACCGGCACCGGCCCCAACAAGGGGACGGACTATTACACACCGGCCGCCGACTCTCTGGCCTCCCCGTACGGCAATCCGGCGGTAAGCGCTTCCGGCGCGCTGTTCATCAGTGACACCGACAACTACCGGGTGCTGGGCTACCACGCCCTCCCCACCGTCAACACCGCCGCCGCCGATTTCGTGCTGGGCCAGCCGGATTTCACCAGCAGCGAACCGGGTGAGCTGTCCCGCCCGGAAGAGGTCTCGATAACGGGCGGCAAAATGGTGGTGGCGGACGGCGACGGCAACAGCGTCTTGATTTACAACACGGTCCCCACCAGCGGCGGAGCCGAACCCGATGTCGTGGTCGGGCAGGCGGACTTCGATTCTCAGGACGACACCTGCGATGCCACCCACCTGAACGGCCCCGAAGCCGCCACCTTCACAGTGGACGGCAAGCTGGTGGTGGCCGACTCCGGCCACAATCGAGTGCTGATCTGGAACGCTCTGCCCACCACCCACGGCCAGCCCGCGGATCTGGTGCTGGGCCAGCCCGACTTTACCCGCTGCGCCCCAGATGAGGACAATCCCGGTGGCGGCAGCGTCCTCCATTCCGCCCGTGCGTTCGATTACCCCACAGGCCTGTGGACGGACGGTCAACGACTCGCGATGGTTGACAATGACAACAATCGGGTGCTGATCTGGAACACCTTCCCCACCAGCCACTTCCAACCCGCTGATATCGTGCTGGGCCAGGAGGATTTCACCTCGGCCACCGACTCCGTGGACACTCTGGACACCCCCTACGGCATTGATTCCAATGGCGAGCAACTGGCGGTCGCCGACAGCCGCAATCATCGTGTTCTGATCTGGAACAGCTTCCCCAGCAGCCACTTCCAACAGGCCGATATCGTGTTGGGGCAGAGCGATTTCGCCCACAATCAAGCAAACGACGACGACCAGGACGGCGAGGATGACGGCGCCGCCTCGGCCCGCGTGTTGAACTTCCCCGCGGGCGTCTACTTTCACCAGGACAAGCTGCTGGTTTCCGAGATTGGAAACAATCGCGTGCTGGTATTCCAGTCGCAATAACCTTGATGTTGACGAGGCATCCACCATGCATCTGATGACCGCCTTGCTCTGGGGACTGGCGGGAGGCAGTGCCCTGCTGGTTGGCACACTGCTGGGCTGGTTCACCAGGCCGCCGGCTCGGGTGACCGCGGCGGTGATGGCGTTTGGCTCCGGTGTTCTGGTTTCCGCCATCGCCTTCGATCTTATGGATGAGGCGTTGCACAAAGGCGGCTTGCTGGCTTCGGCGGCGGGCTTTCTGGCCGGCGCCGCCGCCTTCACCGGCGGTGCCGTCATCCTCGCCAACAACGGCGCCCGCCACCGTAAGCGATCGAATAAATCCAATGCCGCCACGGCCAGTGCCGCCCTGGTCATCGCTCTGGGCTCCGTGTTCGACGGCATACCGGAGTCCATGGTGATCGGCCTGAGCCTGCTCGAGGGTAATGGCGTATCGATCCCGATCGTCGCCGCCATCTTCCTCTCCAACGTGCCCGAGGGCATGTCCAGTACCGTCGGCATGAAACGGGCCGGCATGTCGTTCGGCTATGTGTTCGGACTGTGGACGGCCATCGCTTTGTTATGCGGCCTCGGCGCCGTGGGCGGCTACCTTCTCTTCGATAACGCGCCGACGCAGTACATTGCCGTGGCCCAGGGGGTCGCCGCCGGCGCCATGCTGGCCATGATCGCCGACACCATGATTCCCGAGGCCTTCGATGAAACCCATAACGCGGCCGGACTGATCACCGCCGCCGGTTTCACCACCGCGTTTATCCTTTCACATGCTTTTTCCTGAATCAGAAGGACCCGGCGCCGGCCTAACCGTCCTGACGGGACAGAGGCCGGTAACGGCGCTCCGGGCGACCAATGCTGCCGTAGGTCTGATCGGCTTCCAGTTCGTGGCGCTGGAGCAGGTATTCCAGATAGCGGCGGGCGGTGGAGCGACTGACGCCGGCACGCTTGCCCACCTCCTGGGCATTGAGAAAGTCCCGGGGAACCTTGGCCAGCACCGCCCGAACCCGGGACAGAGTAAGCGCATCGATCCCCTTGGGCAGGCGTGCCTGCCCGCCCTTCGTCGGGGCCGCCGGTTCGCCCTCCGCGTCCCGGGAAAACAGTGCATCGGCCATGGACTGGGTGATCGCCGGTGACTGGCGCAAGCGCCGCTGGCGTTGCATGAAAGTGTTCAATGCCCGGTCCAGCCGCTGCAACAGCACCGGTTTCACCAGGAAGTCAAAGGCTCCCAACTGCAAGGCCCTTTCCAAAGCGGCCACTTCGGAAGCGGCGGTCACCATCATCACTTCACAACCGTGGCCTGCGGCGCGCAACTCCGCCAGCAGGTCCAGGCCGCTGCCATCGGGCAGGTAGACGTCGAGCAGCAGCAGATCGGGCTGGTAACGCTCCAGCAAGGCCCGTCCGCCAGCCAGATCGCCAACCACCGCGGTGACCCGGAACTGATCGTCCCGCTGCAGGTATTCCGCCAGCAGCCGGGCCACCTCGCTTTCATCCTCCACGATCACTACTGAATAGGTCATGACCGGTTGTCCTCGTCCGTTGGCCGGCGGGGCAGGTACACCGTGAACCGGGCGCCGCCCAGATCGGCCTGACCCACTTCCAGAGTGCCCTTCAGGGCACTCACGTAGGTCTTCACCAGATACAAGCCGACACCGTGTTGACGCCCGCTCTTGGAAGAATAGTCCGGCCGGAACAGCGCCTCCAGCCGTTCTCGGTGCAACCCTTCTCCACTGTCTTCCACATCGAAGATCAGATGGTCACCAAGATCGTCGAACGTCACCCGAACTCGCGCCGGCTGGCGCGGCCCGACGCGCGCCGCTTCGATGGCGTTGTCGATCAGGTTGCCGAGAATCGACACCAGCCGCTCCAGCAGGGCTTTGGGCGCCGCCGCGTCGAGCACGCTCTCTTCCGCCACCTCGAACGAGACACCCTGCTCCTTGGCCTTGTGATATTTGCCCAACAACAATCCCGCCAGCAGCGGCTCCCCGGTACTGTCCAGCAGCCGGTTGACCATGGCCTGATGGCCCTGGCTTTCCAGGCCGATCAGCTCCACCGCCTTGCCGTAGGCGCCCATCTGGATCAACGCGCCCAGGGTATTGAGTTTGTTGGAATAGTCATGGGTCTGCACCCGCAGCAGCTCCGCGAACGCTTCCACCTGGGCCAGTTGTTGACTCACATGGGCAACTTCGTCCTGAGGACGGAAACTCAGAAACACGCCGCGCACCGTGCCGCCCACCCGCAACGGCCGCCGGAACAGCACCAGTTCCTGGCCGGCGGCGTACAACTCCACGCCATCCAGCACCTGCTCCACATCCCGCAACAGAAAACCGGCCTGGTCGGGGAACAGATCCCGCAAGTGCAGCGCGCTTTCCTGTGATGTGTCCACCCCCAACAATTGCCGGGCCCGGCGATTGCTGCGCTGCACCCAGCCGTCCAGATCCAGAGCGACAATGCCCGAGCGCACCGTATCCAGCATGGCGCTCTGCTCGGCGAATACCCGGGCGATTTCATGGGGCTGCCAACCGAACAAAGCGGCGCGCACACGGCGGGCGATCCAGAGCGAGGACAGAATGCCCACCAGGAACACCGCCAGCACCACCGGCAGCCATTGCAGATAGCGCCCGGCGACGATGGATTCCACCGAACGGTTGAGAAACCCCACCGATACCAGACCGATGACATTGCCGCCAGCATCCAGCACCGGCGCCTTACCACGCACGGAAAAGCCCAGGGAACCCCGAGCTTCGGAAATAATGGTGTTACCGGCCAGCACCTCCTGACTGTCACCGCCCTGCATGGTCTTACCCAGACGGTCGGGCTGCGGATGCGCCAGCCGCCGCAGCCGGGTGTCGCCAACCACGATGAAGTCCGCGCCGGTTCGCCGCCAGAGGTGATCGATGAACGGCGCCAGTGCGTCACCGGCCGGGGAGCCGATGCCGGCCACCAGCGCCTGGCGCACCTGCGGCAACTCCGCCACCAGTTGCGCCAGGTCCAGCGCCTTGCGGCCGGCCTCCTCCCGCACACCCCGCTCCAGCAGGTACTGCCCCAGAGCAGCGAACAGCACCACCTGCAGCAGACTGAATGCCAGCACCCAGAGAATCAGCCGGGTTTCCAACCGTTGAATACGCCTGCGACGCATGGTTCCTCCCGGCCAGCAAGGGTTTACAGGTTATCGGACAGCTCCGCCTCCGGCGCCGGCCGTTTCAGTCCGCGCAGGAAATCCATCAGCGGCACCAGCAGCAGCGCCAGGGACACCAGCGTGATGCACAGGGTCAGCGGCCGCTCCCACAGGAACGCGATGGAACCGTCGGCGATCATCATCGCCCGGCGGAAATTACTCTCCAGCATGCCGCCGAGAATAAAGCCCAGAATCAACGGTGCCATGGGGAAATTCAACTGCCTCAATATCAGCGACAACACCGCGAAGCCCACCATCAGATACAGATCGAAGGTATTGAACGACACCAGATACACACCGATCAGGCTGAAGAACAGGATCAGCACGGTCAGTAGCGGTTTCGGCAGCGCCAGCGTCTTGGCGATGTACGGGATCATTGGCAGGTTGAGGAACAGCAGCACCACGTTGCCCACATACATGGACATGATCACCGCCCAGAACACATCCGGGTTATCGTGCATCAACAACGGACCGGGTTGCAGTCCGTAGGCAATCAAAGCGCCAAGCATTACCGCCGTGGTGCCGGAACCGGGAATACCCAAGGTCAGCAGCGGCACGAAGGAGCCGGTGCACGCGGCGTTGTTGGCGGTTTCCGGCGCCGCCAGACCACGCAGGGAACCCTGCCCAAACTGTTTCTTCTTCTCGCCCCGGGCCAGATTGCGCTCGGTGGCGTAGGCCAGGAAGCTGGCAATGGTGGCACCGGCACCGGGCAGAATGCCTATCAGAAAACCAAGAATGGAGGAACGGCCGATCACCGGCACCACGTCCTTGACCTCTTCCCTGCTCAAGCGCAGATCGCCCATCTTCGAGGACGGCGCCGGCGCTTTTTTATGGCCACCGTCCCTGGCGGCCACCCTGCGGGCCGTTGCTGAAGCAACGTTTAAAATTGCTCCCGGCAATTTTTTATGATCCGGGCGCAGTACGCCGGAGAGTGCCTCGGACAAGGCAAAGATCGACATCGCCACCAGCAGGAAGCTGATGCCGTCGAGCAGATCGCTGGAGCCGAAGGTGAACCGTTCGGCGCCGGAGGACGGGTCGATACCAACGGTGGCGAGCATGATGCCAAGCAGGGTCATCATCACCGCCTTGAGAAACTGCCCCCGATTGGAGAACGCGGCGATGGCGGTGAGCCCCATGACCATCAGCGCGAAATAATCCGCCGACCAGAAGCTCAGCGACACCTTGGCCAGCAGCGGCGCCGCCACCATCAGGAATACCGCCGCCAGGGTACCGCCGGAAAACGAGGCATAAGCGGCCAGCGCCAGCGCCTTGCCAGCCTGCCCTTTGCGCGCCAGGGGATAGCCATCGAAAGAGGTCGCCACGGTACCGGCCACCCCCGGCGCATTGATCAGAATCGACGAGGTGGAGCCGCCAAAAATCGCACCGTAGTACACTCCGGCCATGAGGATCATGCCGTAGGAAGGGTCGATACTGTAGGTCACCGGAATCATCAGGGCGATGGCGGTGATCGGCCCCAGCCCTGGCAACATGCCAATAAAGGTGCCCACCAGGCACCCCATCATTACGTAGAGGATGCCCTGCCAGCTCAACGCCGCGGACAAACCGGTCAACATGCCTTCTATCATGGTCTCAGCTCCACAGCGTGCCCGGCGCCAGGTAAATCCCCAGCACACGGGTCATGATCAACCAGAACACCACCACCACCGGCACCGAGGCCCAGAACAGCACCTTCGGGCGGTATTCACCCATCAACAGGTAGCCGGCCAGCAGGAACACTTCGGTGGCCAGCAGGAAGCCGAGCGGATCCAGCATCAGGGCGTAGAGCACCATCAGTACCAACAGCAGCACCGTGCGCCCCAGTGCCAGCGCACCGGAGCCACCTTGCGGCCGCGCCGCCTGTTGCAGAAAGGACCCGGCCAGCGCCAGCAGGCTTACCACTACCCCGACCACGGCATAGATTTTCGGCAAGGTCGACGCACTGACCGCGATGCCCTGCTCGGTGGGCAACAACGGGATTTGCCAGGCGTAAACGCCATAGGCACAGGAGAACACCAGAAACAGAAAAGCACCGATGCGATCTTTGGTGATGAACATGTCCTCTCCTTCAGCGGATGAAGCCCAGATCACGCATCACTCGCGCCATCTGTTCTTCCTGCTGTTTCAGGGATTCGAGGAATCGCTCCGGCGTCTCGTAGTTGTTGAGCCAGCCGTTGCGCTTGCGTACCGCTTCCCACTCAGGGGTCTCGAGCAGTTTGCGGAATACCGCGGAGTACGCCGCCACTTTTGCGTCCGGGGTATCCGGAGCGGCGAACAGCCCCCGCCAGTTGACGAAACTCATCGGGTAACCCAGCGATTTCAGGGTCGGAATCTCCGGGTAGTCGGCGATGGTCTCCGGCGCGGTGATGGCGAGAATACGGGCATCACTGGAGCGCATCAGCTCCAGCGCTTCACTGAAACCGGTGGACAGCAGTTGCACTTCCCCGGACAACAACCCGGCTTTGGCCTGGCCGCCCGCGTCATAGGGAATGTACGCCAGCTTGCGGCCGTCGCCCCCGGAGGCCTGGAACGCCTGCGCCGCCACCAGGTGATCCATGCTGCCGCGGGCGGAACCGCCGGCCACTTTGACCAGGCGGGGATCGCGGCGGTAAGCGTCCATCACTTCCTCCCAACTCTGATAAGGCGAGTTGGCGGTCACCACGAAGGCGCCGTAGTCGGCGATCAGATTGGCCACCGGCTTGAGATCACGAAAGCTGTTGGGGATTTGCCCGGACAGGGCCCGCAGCACGATGGGGGTGGAATTGATCATCACCATGTCGCCCTGCTTGGTGCCCATTTTGATCATGTAGGCAATAGCGCGGCCGCCCCCGCCACCGGACATATTCTGGAACGAGGCATTGCTCTCCAGGCCGGACTTGATCAGTGCCTCGCCGGCGGCCCGGGCAGTAGTATCCCAGCCGCCGCCGGGGCCGCCAGGCACCAGAAAATGGAGATCCGCCCGGGCCGCCACGGCCCCGAGCATCATCGACAGCACCAGCAGACCGCGACACAGACGCCGGCAACCGGCGTGAGCAGGCAACGTCATGGCAACCTCCTAGAATTGGTATTGCGTCCGCAACACCACGGCATTGGCATCACGCTCACTGCCCACCAGCGCGGGCGCGCCGGGACCACTGACCCGGGAACGGATCAGATTGAGCATGAATTTCAGATTGGCGTCGTAGTAGTAGGACAGGCCCAGGGTGTGGCTGGTGACATCGGTGCCCTGGTTGGCGCTGCTGGCGTCCACCCGCGAGGTGCGCGCCGCCACTTCCCAGGCATTGCGCACGCCGTCCGGCTGCCGGAATACGCCCTGGCTGGCCTTATAGGCGCGGGATTCCCCCGTGAGAAAGTAACTAAGTGAGGCGGAATAGCCGTCGAAATCCCGTCCGTCCAGGTCGGAAGCGCTATCCTCGGTGCTCAGTTCACGGCGGGCGTATTCCGCCTGGAACAGCAGACTGTGCCATTGAGCCGCCAGCTCCAGCCCCTGCTGGGTCAGGTGGTCCACCGCCACTGGCGCGCCACCGGCGGCGTAATCCACCAGTCTGACGGGCGTTTCGCGAACCTCGCCACGGGCCCAGGACGCACTCAGCTCATCGCCGGACATGTCCCGGTAGGAAGCCCAGAACCCCAGATGCAGCACCTGCCCCTGATCACGTTTGGGAGCCCAGGTGAGCCGGCCACTGGTAGCGTAGTTGAGACGCTCGCTGTCGTCCTTGCCGCTGTCACCGAAGGCGTCATTCTTATACACGCCGAAGGCATAGCGCAGGCCACTGGAAGGGAAAAACTGATAAGCCGACGCGCCCCAGCGAAAATAGGGTGAGACGGTATTGGCCAGACTGGACCGCTCGATCATTACCAGATGGGCACTGCTGGACAACGCTTCCAGCGAAATGTCCTCACGCAGTTTCCCCAGTTGGACCACCGGGCCACGCTCGAAACCACTGTAGCGCAGGCGCGCCATGACGATCTCGGCATCCTCGGAGAAGTCCATCAGCAGCTTGTAGTCCCAGTCACCGTGCTCGGAGCCGATATAGGCGCGCACCCGACGAGGGAACAGATCAGAGCCGGTACGGCCCTCATGGGTTGCGTTGTAGGCGCCATCGAAATGGTTGTAGTCGAGTTGCAGAGCACCACCGATCTCAAGGCCGTCCCAAGGCGAGGCGGCGGTTTCGCGCTGACTGAGCGCATCGACCTTTTGATTCAGTTCCTCGATCTGCTGCTTGAGGCGGGACAGGTCATCGTCGGCACGGACTCCGGCGCTCAACCAGAGGCCAACAAACACCAGCACCAAAGTCATGGAGCTTCGCATCATCGGGCGTTCCTTTTCTTTTGTTTATGCGCGCCGCGGCGCACCGGCCACCGGGGAGACGGAGGCGCCACCCGGCCTTGAACGGAGAAACAAGTGTTTCTCTACAGCCGGCACGCTACCCCCCACTGAAAAAGTGTGAAATGTAATGGCGATAATGGGCGTTCTTTGTGTTTTGGGCGTTTTGTTCATATTGATCACGGAGTACGCCGGACGCCCCATCCAACCTATATCAATTTATTTTGATGCACTCACGGCAATAGGCTACACTCGCCGCCATGACGGCACCCGCTGAAGCCACACAATCCGGACTCGACGGTCTGACGGTCTTTCTCAAGGCCGCCGGCGACGGTTTGCGTCTGGAGGTTTTGCAGGTGCTCGGCCAGAACAGCTTCGGCGTGCTGGAGCTGTGCGAGATCATGGCCATGAAGCAGTCGGGCATGAGTCATCACCTCAAGGTGCTGGCCCAGGCCGGTCTGGTGGAGAAGCGCCGGGAGGGGAATTCCATCTTCTATCGGCGCCGTCTGCCGCCGGCGGATACCCGGACCGGCGCTCTGCACGGGGCTTTGTTCGAGCAACTGGATCAGACCCCGCTGGATACGGTGACGGCGCAGCGCCTGAAAGGCGTGCAGGCGCAGCGGGCGGCCCAGAGCCGGGCGTTTTTCGTGCGTCACGCGGATGATTTGGCACGCCATCAGGACCTGATCGCCGAACACGAACAGTACGCCGAGCAGGCCTGCGAGTTATTGGATCGGGCCGCGGGCAGTCCGGCCGCCGGCGGCACCGGCACGGTGCTGGAGATCGGGCCCGGCGACGGCCGTTTCCTGGTGCCGCTGGCACAGCGTTTCGAGCAGGTGCTGGCCCTGGATCACGCCGAGGCCATGCTGGAGCGGGCCCGCCGGGAAGTGGCGGAACAGGGCCTGGACAATGTGCGTCTGATACTGGGCGAATGGCCGGAGGCGGGAGCGGCCCTACCGCCGGTGGACGCCGTGGTGATGAACATGGTGCTGCACCATCTGGCCTCCCCCGCCGCCGCTTTGCAGGCCGCCGCCCAGCAATTAACTCCGGGCGGGGTGGTGGTGGTCACCGATTTGTGTCGTCATAACCAAAAGTGGGCCGTGGAGGCCTGCGGTGATTTCTGGCTCGGCTTCGACGAAGCCGATCTGGTGAGTTGGGCTGGTCGTGCCGGCCTGGTTTTGCGCGATAGTTTGTTCCTGGCCCTGCGCAACGGGTTCCAGGTGCAAGTGCGCAGTTTTCAACGCGGTGGCGCAGAGATCGACAACAGACTCTGAGGTCCGTGTGGAACGTCAACCCCCAATCGAGGGAGTAAACCGGTAATGAGTGAATACAGCATCTTTACCTCCGAGTCGGTCTCCGAAGGCCACCCGGACAAAATGGCCGACCAGATTTCCGATGCGATTCTGGACGCCATCATCGCCGACGATCCCCACGCCCGCGTGGCCGTGGAAACACTGGTGAAAACCGGTATGGCGATTGTCGCCGGGGAAGTGCGCACCAATACCTACGTTGAATTGGAAGACATCGTCCGCCAGGTGATCCTGGACATCGGTTACGACAGCTCCGATGTGGGCTTCGACGGCGCCAGCTGCGCCGTGCTCAACGGTATCGGCAAACAGTCCGCGGACATCGCCATGGGCGTGGATGAGGCGGACAACAAAGACCTCGGCGCCGGCGACCAGGGTCTGATGTTCGGCTACGCCACCAATGAAACCGACACGCTGATGCCGGCACCGATCTATTTCTCTCACCGTCTGGTGGAGCGCCAGGCGCAACTGCGCAAGAACGGCACCCTGCCGTGGCTGCGTCCGGACGCCAAGAGCCAGATCACGCTGCGCTACGAAAACGGCCAGCCGGTAGCGGTGGAAGCGGTGGTACTGTCCACCCAACACGCTCCGGAGATCAAGCTGAGCGATCTGCGCGAAGCGGTGCTGGAAGAGATCATCAAACCGGTGCTGCCGGCGGACTGGCTGCACAAGGATACGCTCTACCACATCAACCCCACCGGCAACTTCGTCATCGGCGGCCCGATGGGGGATTGCGGCCTGACCGGACGCAAAATCATCGTCGACACCTACGGCGGCATGGCGCGCCACGGCGGCGGTGCTTTCTCCGGCAAGGATCCGTCCAAAGTGGACCGTTCCGCCGCCTACGCCGGCCGCTACGTGGCCAAGAATATCGTCGCCGCCGGCCTCGCCGACAAGTGCGAGATTCAGGTGAGCTACGCCATCGGCGTGGCCGAGCCCACCTCCATCTCCATCAACACTTTCGGCACCGGCAAGATCAGCGACGACAAGATCGCGCAACTGGTACGCGAGCACTTTGATCTGCGTCCGCGCGGCATCATCGAAATGCTCGACCTGCGCCGTCCGATCTACCGCCCCACCGCCAGCTACGGCCATTTCGGCCGGGAAGGCTTCAGCTGGGAAAGCACCGACAAGGCGGACGCGCTGAAGAACGCGCTCTGACGACGAACTCCGCCACTCCCCCGAGGGGCGCTGCAGCGGCGAGGGCCGCGAGGCTCGGGGGAACGGCGCGACATTTCAACGGCGCCCATTCGCTAACCACGAATGGAGAGAGCAATGAACGCACAACCGGAAACGTTGCAGGATTACAAGGTCGCGGATATCTCCCTGGCCCAGTGGGGCCGCGCGGAAATCGAGATCGCGGAAACCGAGATGCCGGCGCTGATGGCGATCCGCGATAAGTATCGTGCCGAGCAACCGCTGAAAGGCGCCCGCATCATCGGCTGTATTCACATGACCATTCAGACCGCGGTGTTGATCGAAACGCTGAAGGAACTGGGCGCGGAAGTGCGCTGGTCCAGCTGCAACATTTTCTCCACCCAGGATCACGCCGCCGCCGCCATCGCCGCCGCGGGTGTGCCGGTGTTCGCCTGGAAGGGCGAGACCGAGGAAGAGTACATGTGGTGTATCGAACAGACCTGCCGCGACGGTAACGGCAATCTGTGGGACGCCAACATGATTTTGGACGACGGCGGCGACCTGACCGCCTATATTCACGATACCTACCCGGAGATGCTGGATAACATCCACGGCATCACCGAGGAAACCACCACCGGCGTGCATCGTCTGTATGACATGCTCAAGAAAGGCACCCTCAAGGTACCGGCGGTGAACGTGAACGACTCCGTCACCAAGAGCAAGAACGACAACAAGTACGGTTGCCGTCACTCGCTCAACGACGCCATCAAACGCGGCACCGACCACCTGCTCTCCGGCAAGAAAGCACTGGTGGTGGGCTACGGTGACGTGGGCAAGGGCTCCGCCCAGTCCCTGCGCCAGGAAGGCATGATCGTCAAAGTGACCGAGATCGACCCGATCTGCGCCATGCAGGCCTGCATGGACGGCTTTGAAGTGGTGAGCGCTTATAAAAATGGCGTCAACGACGGCACCGCCGCCTCCATCAATACCGATCTGCTCGGCAACACCGATCTGCTGGTCACCACCACCGGTAACTTCAACGTCTGTGACGCCAACATGCTCAAGGCGCTGAAGAAAGGCGCGGTGGTGTGCAACATCGGCCATTTCGACAATGAAGTGGACACCGCCTTCATGCGCAAGACCTGGGAATGGGAAGAGGTGAAGCCCCAGGTCCACAAGGTATGGCGCGACAAAGCGAATGGCGACTTCCTGCTGCTGCTTTCCGAAGGCCGCCTGGTGAACCTGGGTAACGCCACCGGCCACCCCAGCCGGATCATGGACGGCTCCTTCGCCAACCAGGTACTGGCCCAGATGTACTTGTTCGATCAGGGCTACGCCAACCATTCCGACGCGGTAAAGGAAAAGATGCTGAAGGTGGAAGTGCTGCCCAAGCATCTCGACGAAGAAGTGGCCATGTACATGGTGCAGGGCTTTGGTGGCGTGGTGACCAGGCTGACCGCCGAACAGGCCGACTACATCGGCGTCAGCGTCGACGGCCCGTACAAGCCGGATCATTACAAGTACTAAAGGCGTCGGACGCCGAGGGCCGGACGCAAACAACAAATCGCCGTCCTTTTCTGTATGAAAAGGTCTGTATGAACAGGACCGCGATGGTTTGCGCCCGGCATCACGCGTCAGGCGCCTCGCAATGCGAGGCACCGAATGAAACGCATCAGTTTCGAGTTCTTCCCACCGAAAACGGATGAAGGACGTACCAAACTGCTGACCACACAGCAAAAGCTGCTGGCGAAGAAGCCGGCCTTTTTTTCCTGCACCTTCGGTGCCGGCGGCTCCACCCGTGACAATACCCGTGAAATGGTCGGCAAACTGCGCGAGCAGCACGCCGATACCGCGCCACACCTGAGCTGCATCGGCCAGAGCCGGGAGGAAATCCTGGAGTTGGTGCGCGGTTACCGTGACAGCGGCGTGCGCCGTATCGTCGCTCTGCGCGGCGATCTGCCCTCCGGCATGGGCTACGCGCAAAGCGAAGTGAAATACGCCGATGACCTGGTCCGCCTGATCCGCGAGGAAACCGGCGACCATTTCACTCTGGAAGTGGCCGCCTATCCGGAAATGCACCCGCAGGCGCGCAGCTTCGAGGACGACATCGCTCACTTCAAACGCAAGATCGATGCCGGTGCCAACAGCGGGCTGACCCAATACTTCTATAACGCCGACGCCTACGGCTACTACATGGACGCCCTGCGCCGCACCGGCTGCGACGCTCCGGTCTACCCGGGCATCATGCCGATCCTCAATGTGGCCAATCTGATCCGCTTTTCCGGCGTCTGTGGCGCCGACATTCCACGCTGGCTGCGCAGCAAGCTGGACGACATCAAGGACGATGAGCAGGCGGTGAAAGCCTTCGGCGAGGAAGTGGTGACGCGCTTGTGCGAGCGCCTGCTGGCCATGGGCGCGCCGGGCCTGCACTTTTACACCATGAACCAGGCCCAGGCGAGCCTGCGCATTCTGGACAATCTGGGCCTGTAATCCCGCCCCGCCCCCGGAGGCGGCTTCGGCCGCCCCTCGCGGGCTCATGCCCCGCGGTTGTATGCCGATATGCCCATATAGCCCAACGGTATTTTCCCCACCGGCCCGCCCTTCCTATTCTGGAGGAAACACGGTTTTCGCTACCGGCAGGAGGTGCATCATGGCCGTACGCGCTTTGACCGAGTTGCTCGACAGCAACCAGGTGAACTACCACTGCTATAACCATCCCCCCACCGCCACCGCGGCGCAGACCGCGCAATCCACGCACATCCCCGGTGATCACATGGCGAAAACGGTGATCGTGTCCGTGGATGGCGAGCTGGCCATGGCGGTCTTGCCCGCCAATGAGTATGTGGACCCGGACCGTCTGCGCCAGGCCCTGGGCGCCCGCCATCTGTCCCTGGCCCGGGAAGATCAGTTCAGGGACCGTTTCCCACTCTGCGAAGTGGGCGGCGAACCGCCGTTCGGCCCCCTTTACAACATGCGCGTCTTCATTGATGAAAGCCTGCTCAAGCAGGACTGGCTGGCGTTCAATGCCGGCTCCCATACGGAGGTGATCAAGATGGGCATGGGGGATTTCCTCAAATTGAGCCGACCGGAATCCATCTCCTTCGCCATGCGTCACTGAAGGAGCAGGGAGGTGCAGACAGCCAGGGAGCGGCGCTAGCGAATCCGGTTCTCGATGAGGAAATCGACGAATTGACGCACCTTGGGCGACAGGTGCCGGTGGCGGGGATAAACCACCCACACCGCGGTGTGGGCACAGGCGTATTGGTCCAATACCGACACCAGCCGCCCGGAGGCCAGATCTTCTTCCACGTAGTAATCCGGTAACTGCGCCAGCCCCAGCCCCTTGCGCACCGCGTCAAGCAACGCCAGGCCGGAGTTGGCACGCCAGCCGCCCTGGACCCGTTGGGTGCGATGCTGACCCTCCACATCGAAGGTCCAGTGATCCAGGGAACCGTGCAGGCAATTGTGCGCCGCCAGTTCCCCCAGGGTATGGGGGCGGGCGTGCCGTTCGAAATACTCCGCCGAGCCAACAATGTACTCCCGGCGGTCGCACAGGCGCCGGGCGATCAAGGACGAATCCGGCAGGGCACCGGTGCGGATCGCCACATCGAAGCCTTCATCAACGATATCCACACGGCGGTTGGTGAACTCCATATGGACTTGCAAACGGCTGTGTCGCGCGAGGAAGTCATTAACCACCGGCGCGATGTACTTCTCACCGAAGGTGGAAGCGCAGGTCAGCCGCAGCACCCCGGAAGGTTGTTGCTGATAATCACCAATCGCCGCCAGGGCCTCCTGGAAACCGTCGAATAACTGGGCGCAGTGCTCGAAATACACCGAACCCGCATCGGTGAGCTTCAAGGTCCGGGTGGTACGGTACAAGAGCTGGGTTTCCAGCTGGGTTTCCAGGCGTGCCACCAGCCGGCTGACATGGGAACTGGACACCCCCAATCGCTTGGCGGCACCGGCAAAGGACCCGCGTCGCACCACTTCCACGAACGCCTCGATACGATCCCAATGCTGCATTGTTGCTCCCAGGCAATAATCAATTGCGCCATAATGCCTTAATCCTCCCCTCGGCGCTGCACTACACTGCCAGCATCCTCTGATAATCACGGGAACGGCTGGTCCCTCCGCCAGCCCCCCCGCGAATCGTGCACCCAGCCTGGAGATGGAGAGAAACATGAAATCAAGAGCCGCCGTAGCCTGGGAAGCAGGCAAACCCCTGGTGATCGAGGAAGTGGACGTGGCCGGCCCGAAGGCCGGTGAGGTGCTGGTGAAAATTGCCGCCACCGGCGTCTGCCACACCGATGCCTACACCCTTTCCGGCACCGATCCCGAAGGTCTGTTTCCCTCCATCCTCGGCCACGAAGGCGCCGGTGTGGTGCAGGAGGTGGGCGAAGGCGTCACCGGCCTGAAACCCGGTGACCATGTCATTCCGCTGTACACCGCCGAGTGCCGCAAGTGTAAGTTCTGCCTCTCCGGCAAGACCAACCTGTGCCAAGCGGTACGTGCCACCCAGGGCCAGGGCCTGATGCCCGATGGCACCAGCCGGTTCTCCCATAAAGGCAAGATGCTGCACCACTACATGGGCACCAGCACCTTTTCCGAATACACCGTGCTGCCGGAGATTTCCCTGGCCAAGGTAAGCAAGGAAGCGCCGCTGGACAAAATCTGCCTGCTCGGCTGCGGCATCACCACCGGTATCGGCGCGGTGCTGAACACCGCCAAGGTGGAGCCCGGCTCCACTGTGGCGGTGTTCGGTCTCGGCGGCATCGGCCTGGCCGTGATCCAGGGCGCGGTGATGGCCAAGGCGGAACGTATCATCGCCATCGACATCAATCCGGAAAAAGAAGCCCTGGCCCGTCAGTTCGGCGCCACCGAGTTCGTCAACCCGAATGACCACAGCGCTTCCATCCAGGAAGTGATCGTCGAACTCACCGACGGCGGCGTGGACTACTCCTTCGAATGCATCGGTAACGTCAATGTCATGCGCTCCGCGCTGGAGTGCTGCCACAAAGGCTGGGGCGAATCGGTGGTCATCGGTGTCGCCGGCGCCGGCGAGGAAATCAGCACTCGCCCGTTCCAACTGGTCACCGGCCGCGTCTGGAAGGGCTCCGCCTTTGGCGGAGTGAAGGGCCGTACCGAGCTGCCCGGCTATGTGGAACGCTACATGAAGGGCGAAATCATGATCGATGAATTCGTCACCCACACCATGCCGCTGGACGAGATCAACACCGCCTTTGACCTGATGCATGAAGGCAAAAGCATTCGCTCGGTGATTCTCTACTAAAGTATCTGTTGGCCGGAGAGGCCCGGCGTGCCCGGCCTCTCCCACGAAGGAGGGAAAACGATGTCCGACGAGCTGGAGCTGATCTCCGCCACCAAGTCCTTCGGCGGCTGGCTGAAACGCTACAAGCATCGCAGTGAAGCGCTGTACTGCGAAATGATCTTCGCCATCTACCTGCCACCGGCGGCGGAAGAAAAATCCGTGCCTTTGCTGTGGTGGTTGTCCGGCCTCACCTGCACCGACGAAAACTTCATGCAGAAAGCCGGCGCCCAGCGCATAGCCGCGGAGCTGGGCATTGCCATCGTCTGCCCGGATACCAGCCCCCGTGGCACCGATCTCCCCGGAGAACACGATCGCTATGATTTCGGCTCCGGCGCCGGCTTCTATATCAACGCCACCGAATCCCCCTGGAACCGGCACTACCATATGTACGACTACGTTACCGGGGAGCTGCCGGCGCTGCTGGAAGCGCACTTCCCCCTGAATGGCAAGGCGGCCATCAGCGGCCACTCCATGGGCGGGCATGGCGCTTTGATCTGCGCCCTCAAGAACCCGGGGCGTTACACTTCGGTGTCCGCGTTCGCCCCGATCTGCAACCCGAGCCAGTGTCCCTGGGGCGAGTCCGCGTTCAGCGGATATTTAGGTAAGGATCAGACCAACTGGCGGGAATGGGATGCCTGTGAACTGGTAAAAAGCCGTGGCAGCAATCTGGCGTTGATGGTTGATCAGGGGGACGCCGATAATTTCTACCAGGACGGACAGCTGCGGCCGGAAGCCTTACAGGCCGCCTGCAAGGAAGCGGAAGTGCCGCTGACATTGCGCATGCAACCCGGTTACGACCATTCCTATTTCTTCATCGCCAGCTTTATCGACGACCATTTGCGCTATCACGCGCATCATCTGCGCAGCGCCTGAAGGGTCAAACAGGATCGCGGCTCGTGAGCCACGCCACGAAGCCACTGTAGGAGCTTGCCTGCAAGCGAATCGGCTTTCGACCCAAACAATTCGCTTGCAGGCAAGCTCCTACAGCAGCGCCCTAGTGGGGTTTGGCTGACCCGCGGTATCAGCCCTTCGGCTTCAACGAATCCAGCAGCAGCATGCTGCCGGCTTTCACCGCGGTGGTGATCGCCAGCGCCGGGTTCTTGATCTCGAACTTCGGGTTATGGTTCAGCGGTGGCAGCTTACCGGTTTCCATGTAGACCTTGGTCACGTCCGGAGCGCCCCCGCCCACTTCCATGAACAGCGTCTTGGTATTCTCCAGACCGGATACCAGCAGCGGAAAATCCTCGGACCCCATTACCGGCGGGAAGCCCGGCATCAGCGCCTTCTCACCCAACACCGAGGCCAGCACCGGCTTGGCCCAGTCCACCAAGGCTTCATCGTTATAGACCGGCTCGGCGTACCCTTTCATGGTGTATTCCGGCATACGGTCCTCGGGGACTCCGGCAGCCTTGGCCAGACCGTTGGTTTCCCGTTTGATCGCGCTGATCAGTTGTTCGCGCACCGGCTTCTCGTACCAGCGCAGGTTCAGCTTGAGCACGCCGTTATCCGGAATCACGTTGTTGGCCTCACCGATCTGAACACTGCCCACGGTCAACACCGCCGGCTGTTGCGGATCCACATTACGGCTGACAATGGTCTGGTAGGCCATCACCGAACGAGCTCCCAGCACCACCGGATCAACAGTGTGCTGCGGCGAGGAGCCGTGGCCGCCGACGCCATGCAGGGTCACATCCAGAGCATCTGAGCCAGCCATGCGGCGGCCAGCGCGCACCGCCACCGTGCCCGATGCCCAGATCGGGAAGACGTGGGCGGCGATCAGCAATTCCGGCTCAGGCACCTTGTCGTAAAGCCCGTCGTCCACCATGGCCTGGGCGCCTTCGATCAACTCTTCCGCCGGTTGCGCCACCAGCACCAGGGTGCCGGACCAGTCCTTGCGGGTTTCCTTCATCACCTTGGCGATCCCCAACAACCAGCTGACATGACTGTCATGGCCACAGGCGTGCATGACATAGGTCTGGCTGCCGTCGGGCAGGGTCACCTGCTTGTCGCTGGCATAAGGCAGATCGGTGTCTTCCTTCACCGGCAGCGCATCCATATCGCTGCGGAACATGACCACCGGACCGTCACCGTTCTCGAGCACCGCGGCGATGCCGGTACCGCCGATACCGGTGTGCACCTTATACCCAAGCTTGTTGAGGCGCTTGGCCACCATGGCGGCGGTCTCGGTTTCATGGAACCCCAGTTCCGGATTGGCATGCAGATGCTTGAAGGTCTTTTCCAGGTCGCCGCTCTGGGCTTCGGCCAGCTGCTGCACCCGTTCCACCAGACCGGTATCGGCGGCATGAACAGCAGTGCCCGCCAACAGCACGGCGGCGGCCAGAGGGGCTCGGATCGCGGATCTCAGGTTCATGGTCTCTCCTTGTGCACTTTCTTATGTTCTTGTGATACGCCAACAGGCATCCGAACACTTTTCCCCATACCGGCGGGCCTGCCAAGTGCAAAAGACGACGAATTTTTGAAGAAAGCCGGACTTCAGGCCTCAGACGTCCGGCCGACAAGCTTCGGCGCCACCGCGCCCCGGTACATTCGCCAGGCCATCACCCCAGCCAATCCATTGCCCAGGGCCGCCCCCAGCGCGAGGCCAGTGAAACCGGCCAGCACCGATCCCAACCACAGCAGGGGGAGATAACAGGCGAACAGGCGCAGGAACGAGATCCCCATGGCCCGCCAGGGCCAGCCCAGGGCGTTGCTGGCCGAAACCACCAGCATACAGACCCCCAGCAGGCCATAACTGGGCGGCAGGACACGAATCAGGACAGTAAGGGTGTCCCGCACTTCCCCGCTGGCCACCAGTGCCGACGCCAATGGCCGTGCCGCCAGGGCGAAGACCACGCCCAGCGCCAGCTGCCAGAACAGCACCATGCGCGCCGCGCTGGCCATCAGCCGCTCCACCTCGGCCCAGTTGCCGGCACCGTAACAACGGCCCAGCCAGGGCGGCAACGCCATGGTCATACCCAGCACCAGGACGATGGAAAAGCTCTCCAGACGGCTGGTCAGCCCCCACGCCGCCACCGCGCTTTCGCCGAGGCGCGCCACCAGGCCGGTGGCCAGCATCGAGGCCAGCGGCGGCATTAACTGGCTGATCATGGCCGGGCCGGCGATATGGGCGAACGGCAGCGCCGAGGCACGCGCTTCCCGCCAGGCCCCCACCCGCTCCAGCCAGCCACGGCCGCGCAGCGCCCAGGCCACCACCAGCACACCGCAGCCAAACGCCAGCAAAGACGCCCAGGCGGCGCCGATAAGCCCCAGCCCCGGCCAGGGGCCGATGCCGAAGATCAGTAACGGGTCCAGACACAGGTTGATCAGGCTGGTGAGCACCATCATGGTGCCGGGAAAACGGGTATTACCGTGCGCCCGGAACAGACTGTAGCCAAAGTACGCCAGGGCGCCCAGCCAGGACGCCACCACCTGCACGGTCCAGAATGGCCGGATCAGCTCACGAATCGACTCACTGGCGCCGAGCAGAGAGAAAGCCGGTTCCTGCACCAGCCACAGCAGCGCCAGTAACAACGCCATCAGCCCACCACCGCCGGCCAGCACCAGCAATCCCAGGCGCCCGGCCCGATGTGATTCGCCCGCGCCGATGGCACGGGAGATCAGCGCGGCGATGGCGATGCCCACGCCGACCTGCACGCCAATGCTGAGAAACACCAGCGGGAAGGTAAACGACTGCGCCGCCAGCGGCTCGGTGCCCAGGCGGGCAACGAAAACGCTGTCCACCAGATTGAACCCCAGCAGCGACATCACGCCCAGGGTCATCGGCCAGGTTTGCCGCCATATTTGGCGTGTCAGAGACTGTGATTGCACGAATCGGTCAAGGGTTGAGAGTCAGGTTGTCGCTGTTGATCAGCCCTTCCCACGGGAGGGGCTACGAAGCCACTGTGGGAGCTTGCCCGCAAGCGAATTCTTCAGAAGCGAGTCCAATTCGCTTGCGGGCAAGCTCCCACAGCGGCCTTGTAGTTGCCTTTGTCGTGTGCGTGCCAGCGAATCGCGGAAGCGGTGAGCAAGAGTAGCACAGATTCCCGGCGCGGATTATTCCGCGCCGGGCAGATAGGCGGGCGTCAGCAGGCGGGAAGGTTCGCGCTCCATGATCACTTTGCCGCCGCGCACCGAGAGCAGCACCTCGCCCTGACGCCGCAGCACCGAATAGTCGTCTTCGCCATCGAGCAGAATGAAATTACCCGGCTTACCCACGGCGATGCCGTAGCGGTCATGGATGTTCAGGGTTCGCGCGCTGTTGTCGGTGATCAGGTCCAACGCCCGGCTGAAGTCCTGATAGCCCATCATGTGGCAGATGTGCAGCCCGAAATCCAGCGTTCGCAGCAAACTGCCGTTGCCGAGGGAATACCAGGGGTCAAAAATGGAGTCCTCGCCGAAGCACACATTGATGCCCGCCGCGTTCAGTTCTTTCACCCGGGTCAGGCCGCGCCGTTTCGGATAATTATCAAAACGCCCCTGCAAATGCAGGCTCTCGGTGGGACAGGAAATGAAGTTGATGCCGGACTGCCTGAGCAACCGGAACAGCTTGGAGCAATAGGCGTTGTCATAGGAATGCATGGCGGTGGTGTGGCTGGCGGTGACACGCCCGCCGAGCCCGTTGAACAGCGCCTCGCTGGCCAGCACTTCCAGGAAACGGGAATTGGGATCGTCGATCTCGTCGCAGTGAACGTCCACCAGCCGGTCATAACGGATCGCCAGTTCGATGACTTTCTTCATCGAGGCGTTGCCCAGCTCCTGGGTGAACTCGAAATGGGGAATGCCGCCGACCACGTCGGCGCCGATTTCCAGCGCCTGCTCCATGCGCTCCAACCCACCCGGGCTGGACAGAAGCCCCTCCTGGGGAAACGCCACCACCTGCAGGTCGATATAATCCTTCAATTCATCGCGTAGTTCGCACAACGCCCGCAGCGCCACCAGGTCCGGATCGGTGGTGTCGGCGTGGGTGCGGATGTGCTGCACACCCCGTCCCACCAGCAGTTCCATGGTGCGTAGCGCGCGCTGGCGCACGTCCTCGTTGCTGAGCATGGGGCGCCGTTCGCTCCAGCGCTCGATGCCTTCGAACAGGGTGCCGCTCTGGTTCCAGGCCGGTTCACCGGCGGTAAAGGCCGCGTCCAAATGGATGTGCGGTTCCACCAGAGGCGCACAGGCCAACCGTCCCTGACCATCCCGCTGCCCCTGTGCCGCCGCCACCGAACCCGGCTGGCGCTCGATGGCGGCGAAGCGCCCCTCCTCGATACGCAAAGTGTACAGATCAGGTTGCTGACGCAGACGGACGTTGACGATTTCCATGATCACTCCAAAAACGGGCTCAAGGCTGAAAAAAGCTCACGATTGCTCCGGGACGCCCTCCGCCGCTGGAAACAGGCGGGAAATCAGGGCATGGGCCAGGAAGGCCACCCCCACCCCGACCACCGGCGGCAATACCGGCGAGCTCCAGGCCGCCAGGGCGCCGAGAGCGTAGGCGCCCAGACCAGACCATTGGAAAGCCGGCAATACCGTACCCTCCAGAGAAGGGTATTGGCCGCGGAAACGCACCCAGAAGTCGGCCATGATCACCCCGCCCAGCGGCGGAATGAAGGTGCCGAGCAGGATCAGGAACGGCACCAGCAGATCGTACATGCCGAACACCGCCAGCAGCGTACCAATACCGGCCCCGGCGACGGTTACCACACGACGCCGGTCGGTGCGCAGCAGATTGCAGCCGGCCACCGAGAAGTTATAGATGGTATTGTCCTGAGTGGTCCAGATGTTCAGGAACAGCATCAACAGCGCCAGCACCACGAAGCCCTGGGTAATCATCACGTCGACGATATCGGCCTGCTGGTAAATCAGCGTGCCCATGGCGCCGACCAGCACCATCAAACCGTTGCCGAGGAAGAACGCCGCCAGGGTGGCGATCACCGCGATACGGCCATTGCGGGCAAAGCGGCTCCAGTTGGTCGCCATGGTACCGCCACTGACAAAAGTGCCAATCACTACCGTGATGGCGGCGGCAAAGCCCATATCACCGCCGCCGGCGCGAGCGCTCAGCGCCTCGAATCCGCCCACATCGACCACGCCCCGGTAGAGGCTGACACCGATGAACAGCAGCATGGCCGGCACCGCGAACCGGGACAGCCAGTCCAGCCCGCGATACCCCACCATGGCGGTGACACAAAAACCAAAGCCGAACACCACCATCAACGGCAACTCCAGCCATTGCGGCAGCGGCGTCATCTTCACCAGAGCAATGGCGATGGTGGCGGTACCCCAGGCGTACCAGCCGATCTGGGTAAAGCCCAGCAAGCAGTCAGACAGCTTGCTGCCCTTCTCCCCGAAACAGTAGCGCCCCATCAGCACGGTGTTCAGTCCGCTGCGGCAGGCAATATAGGCCAGCGCGGCGGCGTAGGCTCCCAGCAGCAGGTTGCCCACCAGGATCACCATGAGCAGTTCAGGGAACGAGAACGCGGTCCCCAGGTTGCCGCCGGCCCACATGGTGGCGGTGAAGAACGTGAAGCCGAGCAGCACCACCGAGGTGGACAGCAACCCCTTACGCTGGTCCTCGGGAACAGCGCTCAGCGGGTAATCATCGGATGAGGACATGACAAACTCCGTGACTATGAGGAAAACACGGAGCCTGGCCGTGCAACCTGCGGGCCAAATCAGTTCGCGGGCCGGCGGCCCAGCAGAGGATGCAGGCGATCGGCGCAACGACCGCTCTCCACCAGTTGCAAAAATTCATCTCCCAGGCGCCGGCTTTCATCGATGGCCATGCGCCAATAGCGTTCACGGCCGGCGTCATCATCGAGATAACGCTTGAAGTCGGTGCGATCCGGCAGCTTGCCATGCGGCAGGCTGGCCAGATACTGCGGTGACGGCGACACCAATACGGTGCGGGACAAACGCCCGGGGTCGCCATTGCGCCAGCGCAGCGGCTTGTCGAACCAGCCGGGAATCACCCGGTCGGTGAAATGCGGATACAACACCAGCCCTTCCGTGCGGTACGGCAAGTCCAGATGGTAATCGAGCATGCCGCCATCCCGGTAGACGCCTGGCGGGGCCCCGGGAATATCCCGCACCCCTTCCAGCACCATGGGAATGGCGGCGCTGGCCAGCAGGGCGGCACGCAGGTTGTCGGCGGTCAATGGCACATGGTGGGTGGCGAAATCCGCCAGCGGCGCCAACGGCAGGTTGTCCTGGCCACCGGTGTAGACCAGGCCACGCTCCATGAAAGCACCCAGCGCCCGGCGGCTCAGTAAATTACCGCCAATCACTCCGGCCAGTCCCAACCCCAACCCCAGGCCGCCGTCCCGCGTCATCAGGCCACGGCTGCGGATCACCACCACCACCAAACGATAGTCCGGGTTGTCGAGGATGGTGTGGTCCTGCTCATCAAGCAGCTCGGAGAGCATGGCGGCACAACGGCGAGTGACCTCGTGGGCGGTAATGCCTTTGGGGAAACGCTGGCGGGTATACAGCTCCGCCAGCCGCGCCAGCGCCCCGGAGCGCGCGGCGCCATCCTTGCCACTGGCCACGGCGGCGAAGCGCCAGCTGCCGATGGAGGCCCCGATCAAGGTGCGCCGGCGCGGCGCCCGCGACAAAAAGTCGCCGAAAATAGCCTGATCCAGACCAGCAATCCCGATTCCCTTGGGCCCGCCGGCGGCACCGGGCAGCACCTCGATGTCTTCCGCGCGCAGCCCATGCTCGCGGATGTGCGCGATGGCCTCATCACCGGCACGAAGGATCAGGGCCGGTTCGCGGGTATGGATAGCGGGCACCGTCAACTCCTGGCGTTGGAAAGCAGGGAATACTAATCAGAATGGGGAGGTGGGGCAAAAGTGGGGGAGCATGGGGCGAGCACTTCCACACGCCGATTCGCTGCCAAGGCAGCTTCCCACAGCGGCTCCGTAGTATCCCTCCGTGGGAAGCTGCCTTGCCAGCGAATACCGCGTTTTTCGATCAGCCGTACAGGCACAGATAAGCGGTATCCACCGCCACTTTCACCTGGAAGCGCTGATCGGCCTCCACTTCGAAGGTCTCGCCGGCGGCGTAGGTGCGCCAGTCCTCCGCGCCCGGCAGTTGCACGGTAAGGGCACCGCTGACCACGGTCATGGTTTCATGCTGGCTGGTGCCGAATTCATAGTCGCCCGGGGCCATGACGCCGACGGTGGCGGGCTTATCCTCGGTCTGGAAGGCAATGGACGCCACCTTGGCATCGAAATACTCGTTAACCTTGAACATCGACGGTCTCCACGGAACGGGATGGGAACAGGATCAAAGGAGCGCGAGTATATACCGGAGCCGGGCGGGCGCCATAGCGGGCGAGTAGTGTGGCGGGGCTTGCGCCCGCGGCGATCACCACGGGCGAATCAGGTCAATCAGTCGCGTTCATGAGGATGGCAATAAATAACCAGTCCGTCCTCCGCCTCCCCCTCGGTCAACGGCGGGTTCAGAGGATCGCTCGCCGCCAGGATCACATCGTAGGCGCGCCCGCCGCTCAATGAACAGTCCACCCGAGCCAGGACGCGCTCAGGGGAATAGCCATTGCTGACCACCACCAGATTAAGGCCTCCGGCATTGGTGGTCTGATAGCCGGAATCCTCGCCACGATCCAGGTCGGAAGCGAAGTAGTTGCCGGAACCGGCATCGTTATAGCGCAGATCAAAGGAGAAGGCGCCGACATTGTCCGGGTCCACCGTGTTGATCACCCGGAAACGGGACGAACCGGATTCCACATCACTTTGATCCTGCTGGATCACCAGCGCGTCGGTGTTACCCGTGGAGGTATCACCGTAAGACACCGCCGTGTAGCGGGTGTCATTGGCCAGGCGCAGGCGCTCACGGAAAAGCTGCCCTCCGTTGGGATTAACGCCTTCAAATGACACGCTGTTGTCTTCATTGTCGTTGGTATCATCGATACGCACGGACAATTCCGGGCCTTCGCTTTCCCGTGAGTAGCCGATCCCAGTGGCGCTGTCGCTCTCGTCTTCGTTTTCCAGTGTGATATTCGCGGTCAGATTGTTCTCATCCGCCGCACCCTGACTGGTAATTTGATTGTAATAGTGAATCGTGGCCTCGGACCGGAAGCGGCCGCCGCCATCACCATCCTCGTCCTCGCAACCGGACATGGTCATGGCCATCAAAAAAGGCAGCAGCATGGGCAGCAGCAGGAATTTCATCATTATCCCTCGTTATTACCGTTGTCGTCCTTATTTCCCCCCGGAATCCGGACTTCGGTTTCCGGCACCGATTGTTCCTCAGTGGACCCGTCCGTGGCGGCCAGGTTCCCGGCCGGCTCCACATTGAACTCCTGAATGAAGATTTGCCAGAATGAGACGAACAGCCCCGCCAGCAACGGCCCCAAGGCGAAACCGGTGATGCCGAAAAGGGTCAATCCACCCAGGGTGGAAAACAGCACCAGATAGTCAGGCAGCTTGGTGTCCCGGCCCACCAGGACCGGGCGCAACAGATTATCCACCAGTCCGATGACGAATACACCGAACAACACCAGAATCAGCGCCTCGGTGACGTCTCCGACGGCGTACATATAAAGCGCCACGGGCACCCAGACCAGACTGGCCCCCAGGGCCGGAATCAACGACAGCAGCGCCATCACCACCGCCCACAACACCGCCGCCGGCATACCCAGGATCCAGAAGATCAGGCCCCCCAGTGCCCCCTGTATCACCGCGATAACCAGGTTGCCCTTCACCGTGGCGCGAGTCACTTCGGCGAACTTACTGAAAATCATCCGCTCCCGGTCATCGCCCAGCGGCAACGCCCGGATCAACAGGTTCACCAGAGCGGGGCCGTCACGCAGCAGGAAGAAGGTGAGATACAACATCAGGCCGAGATTGACGAAGAACTGGAACGTATTCTGCCCCACATCCAGCGCCCGCTTGGCCAGGAACTGGCCGGCGGCCTTCAGGCCCGACATCAACTGCGCGCCCAGATCGGAGAAATCCACCCCCAGACGTTGCAACCAGTAATGGGCGGAAGGGAAGGCCATCTCCAGTTTTTGCAGATAGCTGGCCGGATCAAATTCCCCCTGTTGCACGCGGTCATACACCGCCAGCCCTTCCCGGATGAAGGAGGCCGCCACCACCAGCACCGGGATGACCACCACCACGATGCTCAACAGCAAGGTGATCATGGCGGCCAGATTGCGCCGCCCCGGCCAGCGCGCCAACAGACGGCGCTGCATCGGAAAAAAGATCAGTGCCACCGCGAAGGCCCAGAACACCGGCGCATAAAAAGGGCGCAGCAGCAACAAGAAGGCCACCGTCACCAGAATCAGAAAAGCCAGAAAAGACTGCTGCTCCAGACGCTCACGCATTCCATTGTCCTCTTTTCGCCGTGGCTTTCACGGCCGGGCGCCCCCCGGCGGCCCACCTTCTTTTGCTCGCCGCCATCGTCACCGCGTCAAGGCACCATGGTGGTCACAAGATAACCGGTGTAGGCCAGATAAATAACCAGCAATACCGAGCCTTCCAAGCGATTGATTCGCCCCCGGCCACGGAAGCCATACCCGAACACGAACAGCAGCAGGGTCAGGCCGGTCATCACCGCCCAGTCCCGATAAAGCACCGCCGGTTCCACCGCCACCGGATGGATCGCGCCGGCGATCCCCACCACCGCCAGGGTATTGAACAGGTTGGAGCCTAGCACATTGCCCAGCGCCAGATCGTGCTCGTTTTTGCGGATGGCCACCAGGCTGGAGGCCAGTTCCGGCAGGGAGGTGCCGATGGCGACCACGGTCAGACCGATGATCAGGTCACTGACCCCCAGCGCCTGGGAAATTTCCACCGCGCCCCAGACCAGAATACGGGAGCTGACCACCAGCAAGGCCAGCCCCAGCAGCATCCAGAACAGAGCCCGTCCCTTGCTCATCGGATGGGCGAACGCCTCCTGGTCCACATCTCCACCCAGAGGGTCGCCTTCTCCCCGCATGCCCTGATAGATGGACCACCCCATCAGCGCCGCGAAGACCAGCAGCAACACCACCGCGTCCATGCGGCTGACCAGATCGTCATGGATCAGCGCCGCGGACAGCAGAGTGATCACCAGCAGTATGGGCAGTTCTTTGCGCAGCACAGAGGAATGCACGGCGATCGGACTGATCGCCGCCACCAGGCCGAGGATCAAAGCGATATTGGTGATGTTGGAGCCGTAGGCGTTACCCAATGCCAACCCCGGATTGCCATCCGCGGCGGCCAGGGCGGATACCACCATTTCCGGCGCCGAGGTGCCAAAACCGATCACCACCATGCCGATCAGCAAGGACGGCATGCCCGCGTAACGGGCCGTGGTGGCGGCGCCATCAACAAACCGGTCAGCACTCCAGACAAGAACAATCAGGCCGGCAACCACTGCCGCCACGGCAAGCCACATATACTTTCCTCAGTGTTTTTGAAACCTCGCGCTCCCTTCTTCCATGAAGAGGACCGCTGCTATTCGCAATTCGCTGGCACGCCGCAGTTCCGGGTCACCACGAAGCCGCTGTGGGAGCTTGCCTGCAAGCGAATTTTTTCGGGCTTCAGTGCCCATTCGCTTGCAGGCAAGCTCCCACAGCGGCCTTGTAGCGCCCTTATCCCAGTCATCATTCCCGCTGGAACAGCCGGGCCAGCACGTCGCCGCCGCTCTTTTCCTTCAGCAGCCGCCAATTCTCCGGCACTTCCGGCGCTCCGTCCTGGCGCCGGGATTCGACGTAGATCAACGCCTCCGGCATCAGCAGCTTGAGCGCCTCCAGGGCGCGGCAGGCGGGTTCCGCCAGCCCCAGATCATAGGGCGGGTCAACGAACACAAGATCAAAGCGCTCCGCCGTCCTCGGCAACCATTTCAAAGCGTCGGCGCACTGTATCACCACCCGCTCCCCGAACAAGGGGCGCAGTTGGCGGGACAGGTCGGAACAGCGCTCCTTTTTTTTCTCCACCAGGATGGCACGCTCGGCACCTCGGCTCAGCGCTTCCGCGCCCAGAGCTCCGGAGCCGGCGAACAGATCCAGCACCCGGGCCCCGGACAACTCCCATTGCAACCAGTTGAACAGGGTCTCGCGCAGGCGGTCCCCGGAGGGGCGCAGATCGCCCCCCTGGTCGACGAAGTGCAGACGGTGGCCGCGAAATTCGCCACCGATGATCCGCACCTGCCCTTTACTGGTCTTTCCCTTGGCTTTCATTACTTTCGACCGTTTGCATGGCGGGCAGGGCGGGCGCTTCCGGGCCGATACTGACAATCGCCAGATGATCCGGATCCACCGCCTTCCGCATTGCCGCCTGAATGTCCGCCACGGTCAGATCCCGCACCTGCTGGTTGAACCGTTGCAGATAGTCCAGAGGCAGATCGTAGAAGCCGATGGCGCCGAGCTGGCCGATGATATCGCTGTTGTCGGCGGTTTCCAGTGCCATGCCACCAAGAATGTTGTCCTTGGCCATGGCCAGCTCTTCCTCGCTGGGCCCTTCGGCGATGAAACGACGGATCTGATCCAGGGTCAGAGCGAGCGCATCGCTGGCATTATCGTTGGCGGTTTGTAGTTGTACTGTGAACGGACCGCCGGCGGCCATGGGTTTGAAGTGGCTGGAAATGCCATACACATAGCCGCGCTTTTCGCGCACCTCCTGGGTCAGCAGGGAAGCGAAGCCGCCGCCGCCGAGAATGTAATTGCCCACATACAAGGCGACATGGTCCGGATCACCACGCCAGGTGGCCTGGTTGCCGAGCAGAATATGGGTCTGGGTGGACGGAAAAGTCAGATGTTCCACTTTGCGGGCGGACAGCGTCCTGGCGCGGGGCAACGCCGGCGCCGCGCCGCCTTGTGGCAAAGCATCGCTGAGACGCTGGGCGATCCGCTCGGCCTGTGCCCGGCTGACATCGCCAACCAGGGCGATGACGGTATTGCCGGCGGTGTAATAGCGCTGGTGGTAATCCACCAGATCCTGACGCTGAATACGCGGCAGGCTCTCCAAGGTGCCACCCTCCGCATGCCCATAGGGATGATCGCCGAACAGCAGCTTCTGGTATGCTTTCTGAACCTGCGGGCCCGGCACCTGCCGCTCCATTTTCAGTCCCTGCAGCATCTGGGTGCGAATGCGCTCCAGAGCGTCCCGCGGGAAAGTGGGCTGGCCCGCCACCCGCGCCAGCAGGGTCAGAGCCGGGTCCCGCCATTGCGGCTCGGACAGGGTACGCAGGCTGATCACGGCCATGTCCTGGTAACTGCCAGAGGAAAACTGCGCGCCCTTGTCCTCGAACCCCCGGGCGATATCGTCCACGCTCAACCCCTGGGCCCCCTCGCCAATCAGCGCGCTGGTCATGGCCGCCAGCCCCGGCAGATCGCCGTCACGGGCGCCTCCGGCGTTCATTACCAGACGCACATCCAGCATGGGCAGCGCCTCGCTCTGGACGAACATCACCCGGGCGCCTCCGGAGGTATGCCAGGACTGGATATCCAGCTCCGGCGCCGCCGGCTCCGCCTGGCGCACCTGCCGCTCCGAGGCGGGGAAGCTGGCGCAGCCGGCCAACAACCACGCGCACATCACACTCCAAATCGCTACTTTCATCGCGCGCATTATTGTTCCTCCGGCTGTGCATTCTCTGGCTGCGCCTTCTCTGGCAACACAAAGGCGGTGGTGCGGCGCTCATCCACCAGCCACCGGCGGGCGGCGTCCCGCACATCCTCGGCGGTGACCTTGGCAAGGTTGGCCTCGAACTCGCCGGCCAGCCGCCAATCCAGACCCAGTGTGCTCAGCATGCCCAGTTCCATGGCCTGGCCCATCACCGAATCCCGCTGATACACCTGGCTGGCGGTGACACTGGCGCGCACCCGTTCCATTTCCCGCGCACTGGGCGGCGTTTCGGCCAGGGCACGGATCTGATCCAGCAAGGCCTGTTCCAACTGCTCCAGGGTTACCTCCGGATTGGGCGTGGCGGTGAAGGTGAAGGTCCCACTGCCCCGCTGCAAACCGCTGTAACCAGCGCCGGCGCCAGCGGCCAGACGCTGCCCCCGCACCAGTTCCGTTTCAATGCGGGCGCTGAGGCCGCCATCCAGAACCCCGGCCAGCATGGTCAGGGTATAGAACACTTTCTTGTCCTCGGCGGTGGTCAGCGACGGCACGTTATAGGTCATGTAAAGGGCCGGCACTTTTACCGGCAGACGCAGGGACAGGCGCCGCTCTCCGGCGGGCGGCTCGAGACTGAGTTTCGGCCTTGGCGGCGTCTCCCCGGCCGGCAGCTTGGCGAAAAAGCGTTGTACCAGTGGCCGTACCTGTTCCTCGGTGACGTCGCCGGCAATCACCAGGGTGGCGTTGGACGGCACGTAATAGCGCTGGAACCAGCTGCGCGCCTGCTCCGGTTGCAGCTGGGCCAGCAGGTCGCGCCAGCCGATGATCGGGTGGGCGTAACCGGTGCCGGGCCGCGCCACCGCCTGGAACTTCTCCCAGGCCAGAGCATTGGGGTTATCGTCGGTGCGCTGCCGGCGCTCCTCCATCACCACCTGCAGCTCACGATGGAACTCCTGGTCGTCGATCTCCAGATTCTTGAGGCGCTCCGCTTCCAGCTCCAGCGCCAGGGGCAGACGCGAGGACTCATACTGCTGGAAATAAGCGGTGTAATCGTAACTGGTGAAGGCGTTGTCGCTACCGCCAAAGCGGGCCACGATCCGTGAGTATTCTCCCGGTCCCAGATGTTTGGTGCCTTTGAACATCATGTGCTCGAGTAAATGGGCCAGCCCGGTTTCATGGGGGGCCTCGTCGATGCTGCCCGCCTTGAACCAGATCATCACGGTGATCACCGGCGCCCGGTGATCCTCGCGCACCAGCACGCGCAGACCGTTATCCAGACTGAATTCGTGGGTCGGCAAGTCCGCCCGGGCCAGGGATGACAACATCCCCAACACTAACGCTACCACCAGGATTCTCATCAAACGTCCTCTCATACTCTGATCGGAAATGCCGGACTCACACCACCAGCGCGCCGGCTCCCCCCTTATTCACCAACGGCCGGTTGGGCAGCGGCCGCCATACCGCGTTCACGGTGGCGTCGCATAGGCCATGAACAGGCTCCGCGACAGTGGTAGGATACCCGCTCGCCCGCCGACGCGGGCGACGCTTTTTCCGAATCCGCCACCAGGGCGGGTTCTTCCGGCCGCGGCCGGACAACCCGATGGATACGACTGATCATGAACGACGAAGTTTCCCGCGACGACGATAACCCTGCCGAGAAGGAACAAAAGAAAGGCGGTTTCTTCTCGCGCATGTTCCGCCGCGACCGCGAGGAAGCGGCTCCGGCCGGACCCGCCGCGGACGAGACAGAGTCCAGCGAACCGGCCTCCACCGCCCCTCCGGCGGAGCGGCGTGAAACCACACCGGAGCCCGCGGAAAGCGCGGAACCGGAGAAACCCGTGGCCGCGCCCGAGCCTCCAGCCACCGCGCCGGTAGCGAGCGAGGAAGAAGACAAGGCCGGTTTCTGGGCCCGCATGAAAGCGGGCATGAGCAAGACCAGCAAGAACCTGGGCAAGGGTCTGGCGGATCTGCTGGTGGGCGCCAAGGAGATCGACGACGAGATCTTCGAGGAGATCGAGACCCAGCTGCTGGTGGCGGACGTCGGCGTGGAAGCCACCGACGTGATCATCCAGGCGCTGACCGAGCGCGTCGGCCGCCAGGAGCTGGTGGATGCCGATGCCCTCTATGAAGCGCTGCAGGAAGAACTGCGCAAGCTGCTGGTGCCGGTGGATCAGCCTCTGGTCATCGACGGCGCGCACAAACCCCACGTGATCCTGATGGTGGGCGTGAACGGCGTCGGCAAGACCACCACCATTGGCAAGCTGGCCTGCCGCTTCAAGGCGGAGGGCCGCAATGTGATGCTGGCCGCCGGCGACACCTTCCGCGCCGCCGCCGTGGAGCAATTGCAGGTATGGGGCGAGCGCAACGATATTCCGGTGGTGGCGCAGCATACCGGCGCCGACTCCGCCAGTGTCATCTATGACGCGGTGCAGGCCGCCCAGTCCCGCCAGGCGGATGTACTGATCGCCGACACCGCCGGCCGCCTGCATACTCGCGGCAACCTGATGGAGGAGCTGTCCAAGGTCACCCGGGTGATGAAGAAGCTGTCCCCGGAAGCGCCCCACGAGGTGCTGCTGGTGCTGGACGCCGGTACCGGCCAGAACGCCATCAACCAGGCCCTGGAATTCCGTGAGACCGCCGGTGTCACCGGCCTGGTGCTGACCAAACTGGATGGCACCGCCAAAGGCGGTATCCTGTTCGCTCTGGCCAAACGCACCGGTCTGCCGATCCGCTTCATTGGTGTCGGTGAACGCCTGGAGGATCTGCGGCCCTTCAACGCCGAGGAATTCGTGCAGGCCCTGTTCGAGGACGTGACCTCCTGATCGAAGCTCCCCAGCACGCTCAACGAGACCAGCATCCATGATCAAATTCGACCGGGTCAGCAAGCGCTACGCCAGCGGCAAGGATGCCCTGCGCAGGGTGTCGTTCGAGTTGCCCGCCGGGCAGCTCACCTTTCTTACCGGCCATTCCGGCGCCGGCAAATCGACCCTGCTCAAGTTGATCATGATGATCGAGCGCCCGACTCAGGGGCAGATCTTCGTCGGCCGGCAAAACCTGAATGGCTTCGGCAACCGCCATATCCCTTTGCTGCGCCGCAAAATCGGCATGGTCCACCAGAACCACCAGTTGCTGTTCGATCGCAGTGTGTTCGACAACGTGGCCCTGCCATTGGTGATCGCCGGTTTCCCCAAGGCGGATATCGGCAAACGGGTGCGCGCCGCCCTCGACAAAGTGGGCCTGCTCAGCAAGGAGAAGCAGAATCCGATCATGCTCTCCGGCGGCGAACAGCAGCGGGTGGGCATCGCCCGGGCGGTGGTCAACAAGCCACCTCTGCTACTGGCCGACGAGCCCACCGGCAACCTGGACCCGGCCCTGTCCGCGGAAATCATGGACCTGTTCCACGACTTCGCCCGGGTTGGCGTGGCGGTATTGATCGCCACCCATGACCTGTCGCTGATCGCCCGCTACCGCCACCGCCTGCTGACTCTGCGCGAAGGCAATCTGATCCACGATGGCGTCGAGAGCGCCACCCCGGCCGCGGGAGACTGGTATGGCGCGTAACCCGAAACGCCCCGCCGGCGCCCGCAGCGCCCGCACCTCCCTGGGCGATCATTTCACCGCCTGGCGGCACCATCACCGGGACTCGCTGGCGGACGCGCTGGGGCGCATGCGCGGTACTCCCGGCAGTACTCTGCTCACCATCCTGGTGATCGCCATCGCCCTGGCCCTGCCCACCGGCCTGTCGGTGCTGCTGGACAACGCCCGGGTCATCACCCAGGGCTGGGATGGCCGCGCCCATCTGTCCGTCTTTCTGAAGATGGATGTCAACGAGGAGCGGCAACGGGCTCTGGCCAAGGATTGGGCAGCCCTGGACGGCGTGGCGGACACCGAAGTCATCACCCGCCAGCAGGCGCTGGATGAATTCCGTGAACAATCCGGTTTCGGTGACGTGCTCGAAGCCCTGCCGGACAACCCGCTGCCGCCGCTGATCGTGGTGTTCCCGTCCAACAATGAGCCGGCGGCGCTGGAGGCCCTGCAGCAACGCCTGTCGAAGCTGCCGGAAGTGGATCTGGCACAGTTGGATGTGGCCTGGGTGCGGCGCCTGCATGCCATTATCGAGCTGGGGCAGCGCCTGATCGGCGTGCTGACCCTGGCCCTGGCCGCCGCCGTGGTGCTGGTGGTGGTGAATACGGTACGGCTGGCCATCGAGAGCCGCCGCGAAGAGATCGTGGTGATCAAGATCGTCGGCGGCACCGACGGCTTTGTCCGCCGTCCCTTCCTTTATAGCGGCTTCTGTTGCGGTTTCGCCGGCGGGCTGGGGGCGCTGATCCTGGTCGGCACCGCCCTGTGGTGGCTGGGCGGCCCGGTCAATCAGTTGCTGGATCTGTACAAAAGTGAGCATTCGCTCACAGGGATGTCCCCGGCAACCGCTCTGATCCTGCCGCTGTTCAGCGGCGCCCTGGGCCTGCTCGGCGCCTGGTTGGCGGTGAGCAGGCACCTGGGCGAGATCGAGCCGCAGTTCTAGGCGCCGGACAGCCGGCTATCCAAAGACCGGACTACGAGGCCGCTGTGGGAGCTTCGTAGCCATATCCGAGTTCGCGATCCTGCTTTTTTACTTCCCGTTACATCCATTCGTCATCCAACCATGGAATCATTGATCCAGATCGGGGTCCGATGGGGAGAGCGGGGTCATTATTGATTCCGACGATAGCGGGGAACCAAAACCCTTATTAGCACTCAAAGGGACCGAGTGCTAATATCTTTCCCATCCAAAAGGGAGAAGGGATACATGAACACACAACTGCAACGTGCACAGGCCATGCCGCTGGCGGTACCGGGTAATGACCTGGACGCCTATATCCGCGCGGTCAACGCCGTGCCGGTGCTCAGTGCCGAGGAAGAGCGGGTACTGGCGGAGCGGTTGTACTTTCAGGAAGACCTGGATGCCGCCCGCAATCTGGTACTGGCCCATCTGCGCTTTGTCGTGCATATCGCACGCAGCTACACCGGCTACGGTCTGCCGCTGGGCGATCTGATCCAGGAAGGCAACGTGGGTCTGATGAAGGCGGTGAAACGCTTTGATCCGGCCAAGGGTGTGCGCCTGGTCAGCTTCGCGGTGCATTGGATCAAAGCGGAGATTCACGAATACGTGATCCGTAACTGGCGTATCGTCAAAGTGGCCACCACCAAGGCCCAGCGGAAACTTTTCTTCAATCTGCGTGGTCAGAAGAAACGTCTGGGCCGGTTGACGCCGGAAGAAGCCGCCCGGGTAGCCGATGATCTGGGGGTAACCCCGGAACAGGTGAAGGAAATGGAAGGTCGGCTGGGCGCCTATGACGCCAGCTTCGACGGCCCCATCAACGACGATGAGGACAACACCATTCCGTCACCGGCCGCGTACCTGCACAGCGACAACAGCGACCCCGCTGAACTGCTTGCCGAGCAGGACGATCAGGACCGTAACTCCCGCAAGCTGGGCTCCGCCCTGCTGGCGCTGGATGATCGCAGCCGCGACATTCTCGAACGCCGCTGGCTGGCGGACAGCAAGTCCACCCTGCAAGAGCTGGCTGATGAGTACGGCGTGTCCGCCGAGCGGATCCGCCAGTTGGAGAACAACGCGATCAAAAAGCTGCGTAACGCCATAGCTGCCTGATCGTTGCACGAACCCGTAATGCGCTGATTTTGTTTTTGTTACTTTTGCTTTGTTTGCTTTTTCTGCCTTTTGCACGCCACCTCCGGGTGGCGTTTGCGTTATAATCCCGGCGTTTTTCCGCTACCCGGCGACACTCTCCCGATCACCCACGCATGAGGGATGACTCTCAATGAATGCGTTACTCACTCTCGGCGCGCTCAACGGTGCCCTCGCGGTGATGCTGGGCGCGTTCGGCGCCCACGGTCTCAAGGCACGGGTCAGTCCCGCCGATCTGGCCATCTGGGAGACCGCCAGCCAATACCACTTCTATCATGCCCTGGCCCTGTTGCTGGCTGGCCTGCTGGCCCGTCAATTCTCCGCCGGCGCCGCCATCACCGCCGGTTGGGTGATGTTTGCCGGCATGGTGGTGTTCAGTGGTAGCCTGTATGTACTGGTACTCAGCGGCCAACGCTGGCTCGGCGCGATCACACCCCTTGGCGGTGTCGCCCTGATCGTGGGCTGGCTGATGCTGGCCTGGGCTTTGTTCCGTTCCGTGGATTGAATGATGACCACCCTGACCGTTAACGGCGAACCCTTTTCCCTTTCCGGCCGTACCGTGGCCGACCTGGTTCAGGCCCTGAACCTGAGCGGACGACGGCTGGCGGTGGAAGTGAACCGGGATATCGTCCCCAAAAGCGCCCACGCCGATCATCTGCTGAGCGACGGGGATGTCGTGGAAATCGTGCACGCCATAGGGGGTGGGTGAGCCTCCGGCTCCCCCTTCTCCTTAACCCACCCATCTCAACCGAGGCCATCATGTCCGACCTACTCGATATCGCAGGAAAAACCTATTCCTCCCGGCTGCTGATCGGCACCGGCAAGTACAAGGATTTCGAGGAGACCCGATCGGCCATCGAGGAGAGCGGCGCGCAAATCGTCACCGTGGCGATTCGCCGTACCAATATCGGGCAGAACGCCGACGAACCCAACCTGCTGGACTTCGTCAGCCCGGACAAGTACACCATCCTTCCCAACACCGCCGGCTGCTTCAATGCCGACGACGCGGTGCGCACCTGCAAGCTGGCACGGGAACTGCTGGACGGTCATGACCTGGTGAAACTGGAAGTGCTGGGCGACCAGAAGACCTTGTATCCGAATATCACCCACACCCTGAAAGCCGCCCAAACCCTGGTGGACGACGGCTTCAAGGTGATGGTGTACACCAACGACGACCCGATCGTGGCCAAGGAACTGGAATCCATGGGCTGCGTGGCGGTGATGCCGCTGGGCTCGCTGATCGGCTCCGGCCTTGGCATCCTCAACCCGCACAATATCCACCTGATCCTGGAAGAGGCGGAAGTGCCGATCATCGTCGATGCCGGGGTGGGCACCGCTTCCGACGCCGCCATCGCCATGGAGCTGGGTTGTGACGGTGTGCTACTGAACTCCGCCGTGGCCCATGCGAACAAGCCGGTTCTGATGGCCTCCGCCATGCGCAAGGCCATCGAAGCCGGCCGCGAATCCTTCCTGGCCGGCCGCATGCCACGCAAGGCCTATGCCGCCGCGTCCTCGCCGCTGGATGGCGTGAGCCGGTAATCGCCATGCTCGATTTCATCAACCAGGACAAAGACCCGGTCACCGGCAAGGTGATGCGCAAGGTGCGCAGCTTCGTTCTACGTGAAGGCCGCCTTACCGTTGGCCAGCGTCACGCCCTGGAAACACTGTGGCCGCGTTATGGTCTGGAACGTGCCGGCGGCCAGCTGGAACCGGAAGCGGTGTTTGGCCGCGACGCCCCCCGGGTACTGGAGATCGGCTACGGCATGGGCCATTCCCTCGCCACCATGGCGGCGGCCGCCCCGGAGCAGGATTTTATTGGCGTGGAAGTGCACCGGCCCGGTGTCGGCGCGCTGCTGATGGAGATCGAGGAACAGCGTCTGAGCAACCTGCGCAGCTACTGCGATGACGCGGTGGACATCCTCACACTGTGCATCCCCGATCACAGCCTGTCACGGGTGCAGCTCTATTTCCCCGATCCGTGGCACAAGAAGAAGCATCACAAGCGCCGCATTGTCCAACCGGAGTGGGTGGCGCTGGTGCGCGGCAAATTAAAGGAAGGCGGCACGCTGCACATGGCCACCGACTGGGAAGACTACGCGCAACACATGATGGCGGTAATGAACCAGGCACCGGGCTTCCGCAATCTCGCCGGCACCGGCCAGTTTTCCGAACGCCCCGCCTGGCGGCCGGAAACCAAGTTCGAACGCCGCGGCGAGCGGCTTGGGCATGGCGTCTGGGATCTGTTGTTCGAGGCGGTATAACCAGCGAACCGTGGCTCGGTCCTTAAGGCCACCGTGGGAGCTTGCCTGCAAGCGAATGGGCTCTCGGAAAAAGATTCGCTTGCAGCGGCCCGCCGCCCGGACCAAGCTCCCACAGCGGCTTCGTAGTCCGGTCAGTAATGCCTAGAACCGGTATTGAGCGCCGATCCCCACGCTGTCATATTCCAGATCATCCACGCCGTTGGCGTCGATCTCGAACTTGTAGCGATTATAGGCCGCGGTCAGCGCGAGCTGGTCGGTTACCAGATACTGCAGCCGCAAGCCGTAGAAGAAATCACGGGCATCGTCATCGTCCTTAAAGCCGTTGTAGCCATCGCTGACTTTCAGGGTGACGTCCACACTCTGTATGCCGAGCGTCCCCCCCAGTGACAACCGTTCCGTCACCGGCATCAGACCATCCAGAGCCACATAGACCCCGTCCGCTTCCACCTCCATCTTGCCGCCGTAAATCCGGGTTTCGGAATCACCAAACAGGCGATGCCCGAAACGGACCTGAAAATACTGATTGAAGGCGACCCCCACATAAAGGTCCGTCCCCCATTCCGCATCAGGCGCACTGGCACGGATGAGCGGATCAATACTTTCCACCACCTCATCCAGATTACTCTCGTCACGCATCAGCGAGCCGCCGACCAGCAGGCGCGGGTCCTCGGCATGGGCGAGAGGGGACAGCGTCGCCGCGATAGCGGCCAGAGCAACGGGTATTTGGACAATTGATTTTTTCACGGTTTCCCTCCGTTGGTTATTGTGATCCGGCCTCCCCCAAATCGAGGCCGAAGCGCAAATCCTAGCACAGGTCACCGTGACGCCAAGGCCGAAAAAACAGCGCCCTATCCACACTCAGTCAACCCACGACAGCGCTCTACTCCACCTCCGGTAACTTCCACGACCACAGCGTCCCCAGCACGCCCATCGCACCGAGGCTGATCAACGCCCACTCAGTGCCCAGCAGCGACACCACCGCGCTGATACCACCGGCCACCAGCAGCAGCACACCGATCACGGTATTGCTCACCGCGGTGTAGTCGGTGCGCTTGGTGCCACCGGCCATGTCCACCAGATAGGTCTTGCGGCCGATACGCACACCGGCATGGGCAATAGCCAGCACGAAGAAGGCAAAAGGATAAAACCAGGCGGCGGCGCCTTCGCCGGCCAGGGCCAACACCGCCACCAGCAGGCAGGTGGCCGAGGCCAGACCGCCACCGCGAATCATCACTTTGCGGCTGGAGGCGTCGGCCATGAACCCCCAGACACTGGCGGAGACGGTACTGGCCAGACTCGACGCTACCAGAAACCCACCCAGCAACGCGGCGCCGGAATTCTGTTTCTGCGCCAGCACCACCAGAAACGGCGAACCCAGAGCGGACGCCATCAGCAGAGCCCGGGCGATCACGAAGTTACGGAAAGGCGCATCGCTGATCAGCAACCCAAGGCTGCGCCAGGCATCCCTCAGGGCGTGTCCGCCACCCGCGGTTTCGCCGGCGAATTCATCCACCGAGGCGAATACTCCCGCCGCCAGCAGCCACGCCAGGGCCGCCCCCACCAGCAACACCGAATAGAACACCATGCCCGGATCCTGGCCACCGCGGAACAGCACCACGCCAACCCCGAGGGTCACCAGACCGGACAGGGTCGCGGCAAGGCCGGTAAGACGGCCGCGCCGGGCCTTGGGAATGCATTTGCCCTGCACATCCTTCATCGCCACCGAGCAGAAGCCCCGCCCGAGACTGAACACCACCAGCAAACCGACGATGGCCAGACCGGCGGCCAACCCCTGCCACTGCCACACCGACAACGCCATGCCCAGAACACAGATCCCCTGGATCACCGAACCCAGCACCCAGAACCCCTTGCGCACCGGATGCCGGCGCATCCAGGCGCCGATCAGCAACTGCGGAATCAGCGATCCGGATTCGCGGATCGGCACCAAGGCGGCGGTGAGAAACCCCGGCGCCCCCACCGCGCCGATCAGCCAGGCGAGGATGGTTTTCGGATTGATCAGCAGATCTCCGACCTTGGAAAGCAGATTGGCGACAATGATCTTGAAGAAGTTGCCTGGCACCTCGCGGCAGGCTTCTTCACTGATATCGGTACAGGTACGCGCATCCTCGTCGTTGGCGACCAGGGCATAAAGGCGGTCCACCGTTGCCCGCGTCCCCGCGCCATGAACGTTCCCGTTGCTCATCATGTCCCCTTTTCACCCAAGCGAATGTCCCAACACCGGAAGCCGTATTCGCCAGCAAGCTGGCTCCCACAGATTACACTACGAAGCCGCCGTGGGAGCTTGCCTGCAAGCGAATTTTTTGGGGCTCGGAGCCCGATTCGCTTGCAGGCAAGCTCCCACAGCGGCGTGGTAACCCGGAGTCCATGGACCACGATACCGGGGTGGCCGCATTGCATGCCTTGGGGGGGGTCGATAGACTTTGCCTCACCTTTGGATGATGACCCGAAATGCCCGAATCAATCCCCCAGGACTCCGTGGGCCTGGTACAGCCCCATACCCTCCATGTGGACCAGCCGCTGGAGTTGGAATGTGGGCGTCAGTTGCCATCCTACGATCTTGTCTACGAGACCTACGGCAACCTCAATGCCAGCGCCAGTAACGCGGTGTTGATTTGCCATGCCCTGTCCGGCCATCACCACGCCGCGGGCTATCACAGCATGGACGAGAAACGTCCGGGCTGGTGGGACAGCTGCATCGGCCCGGGCAAGCCCATCGACACCAACCGTTTCTTCGTCGTGTGCCTGAACAATCTGGGTGGCTGCCACGGTTCCAGCGGCCCCACCTCCACCAATCCGGAGACCGGCCAGCTCTGGGGCCCGGATTTTCCCATGATGACGGTGAAGGACTGGGTCAAGAGCCAGGCGCGGCTGGCGGATGCACTGGGCATTGAGCAATGGGCGGCGGTGGTTGGCGGCAGCCTCGGCGGCATGCAGGCCCTGCAATGGGCGATTGATTTCCCGGAGCGCCTGCGCCATTCCGTGGTCATTGCCGCGGCGCCCAAACTGTCGGCGCAGAATATCGCCTTCAACGAGGTGGCCCGGCAGTCCATTCTCACCGATCCGAACTTCCATGGCGGCCGCTATTATCTGCACGATACCTATCCCCGTCAGGGCCTGATCCTGGCGCGCATGGTCGGGCACATCACTTATCTCAGCGACGACGCCATGCGCATGAAATTCGGTCGCGACTTGCGCTCCGGCCGCTTCCATTTCGGTTTCGATGTGGAATTCCAGGTGGAGTCGTATCTGCGTCACCAGGGCGAAACCTTCTCCCGCAATTTCGACGCCAATACCTACCTGCTGATGACCAAGGCGCTGGATTACTTCGATCCCGCCCGCGAGCAGGGCGGGACCCTGGAACAAGCGTTGGAGCGTACCCGTTGCGGCTTCCTGGTGATGTCCTTCAATTCCGACTGGCGCTTCTCGCCGGAGCGCAGCCGCGAGATCGTCAACGCTCTGACCCATGTGGGCCGGGACGTGAGCTACGCCGAGGTCGATACGCCCAAGGGGCACGATGCGTTCCTGCTGCCGATCCCGGAGTATGTGAAACTGTTCGGCGCCTACCTGCGCCGGGTGGCCGATGAGGTGGATGCCGATGGCCAATGATGTACGGCGGATCCGCGAGTGGATGCCGGAGCGTAACGACCTGAGCCTGATCAGCGACTGGATTCCGCGCAATGCCACGGTGCTGGACCTGGGTTGCGGTGACGGCGCGCTGCTGGCGTACCTGAAAGCAAACAAAGGGGTGCGCGGTTACGGCCTGGAGATCGACCAGGACAACCTGGCCGCCTGTTTCGAGAACGGCGTCAACGTGATCGAGCAGGATCTGGACAATGGCCTGGACAACTTCCAGAACGACCGCTTCGATTACGTGGTGATGACCCAGGCCCTGCAGGCGGTGTTACGCCCGGACCGCATCCTCGCGGAAATGTTGCGGGTAGGTCGCGAGGCGATCATCACCTTTCCCAACTTCGGCCACTGGCGGGTGCGCAGTTATCTCGCCTTCAAGGGCCGCATGCCGGTGTCTTCCGCGCTGCCTTATGAGTGGTACGATACCCCCAACATTCATCTGTGCACGGTGAATGACTTCGAGACGCACTGTCGCAAAAACGACATCCGCATCATTCAGCGGGAAGTGGTCAACCGCGATCACCGCAGCAGCACCCTGCCCCGGCTGCTGCCAAATCTGTTCGGCGAGATCGCCATCTATCGGGTGACCCGGTAACCGCCCCCCCTATTCAAGGAGAGACCATGGCAACCCTGGTTCTGGCTTCCGGCAATCGCAAGAAGCTGGAGGAAATGAACGCCATTCTGGCGCCGCTGGACATGACCATCGTGCCGCAGAGCGATTTCGATGTGCCGGAAGCGGAAGAGACTGGTCTGACCTTCGTCGAGAACGCCATTCTCAAGGCCCGCAATGCCGCCCGGCACACCGGCCTGCCGGCCATTGCCGACGACTCCGGCCTGGAAGTGGACGCCCTCAACGGCGCCCCCGGTATTTATTCCGCCCGCTTCTCCGGTGTCGGTGCCAGCGACGCGAAAAACAACGCCTTGCTGGTGGAGATGCTCGGCGACCTGCCCGACGCTCCCCGCACCGCCCGTTATCAGGCGCTGCTGGTACTGATGCGCCACGCCGAGGATCCGACGCCGCTGGTCTGCCAGGGCAGTTGGGAAGGGGAAATCGTTCTTGAACCACGCGGCGAGTTCGGTTTTGGCTACGATCCGCACTTTCAGATCAGTGGTGACGGCCGCACCGCCGCCGAGATGCCGCCGGAAGAGAAAAACCGCGTCAGCCATCGCGCTCGCGCTCTGCAGCAGCTGATCGCGCAACTGCGGGAGCATCCACTGCCGTGACCCCGGAGCGGCCGCCCCTGGCGTTATACGTGCACGTACCCTGGTGCGTGCGCAAATGTCCGTATTGCGATTTCAATTCCCATCAGCGCGACACACTCCCTGAAACCCAATACCTCGACGCCCTGCTGGCGGATCTCGACGCGGACCGGCGCTGGCTGGAAGGTGAGTTGGACCGGCCCGTTGTTTCGATCTTTATCGGCGGCGGCACACCGAGCCTGATGAGCGCCGATTTTTACCGGCGCCTGCTGGATGGCCTACGCCAGCGCCTGCCAATGGCCAACGACGTGGAAATCACCCTGGAGGCCAACCCCGGCACCGTGGAAGCGGGCCGCTTCGAAGGCTTCCGCGAGGCCGGCATCAACCGCCTGTCCATCGGCGTACAGAGCTTCGATCCCGGCCAGCTCGCGGCTCTTGGGCGTATTCACGGCCCCGAGGAAGCCCGCCGTGCCGTGGCCCTGGCCCGCGCCGCCGGTTTCGATAATTTCAATCTGGATCTGATGCACGCGCTGCCCGGACAAACGCCGGCCCAGGCGCTGGCGGATCTGCAAGCGGCCATCGAGTTGTCACCCGCTCACCTGAGCTGGTATGAACTCACCATTGAACCGAATACCGCCTTCTACCGCGCCCCTCCGACCCAGCCGGACGAGGACACCATGGCCGACATCGAGGAACAGGGGTTTGCCCTGTTGCGGCGCCATGGCTATGAGCGTTATGAAGTTTCCGCCTTTGCCCGGCCGGATCGCCGCTGCCGTCATAATCTCAACTACTGGCGCTTCGGCGACTATCTGGCGATCGGCGCCGGCGCCCACGGCAAACTGACACGCCGTGACGGACAACGTTTACGCTATCAAAAAACCCGGCAACCGGAAGCCTATCTTCGGACACCGGAACAGACACGCCGTAGTATCACCGCCATAGAAGATCCTCTGTTCGAAGCATTGATGAACGCGTTGCGTCTGACCAACGGCGTTCCCTCATGCACATTGAGCCAAAACAGCGGCGTGGATCAGGAACGCATCGCGGCCCTGCTGGCGCCCTTGCGTGAACGCGACCTGCTGCAACCGGATCCGGATCAAATCGTTTGCACCGCTTTGGGATTACGCCACCTCAACACCGTGTTGGCGCTTATTGGGGAATCCCTCTCTGCCTCTTGATGCCTGCCTGATTTCTGGGCACACTCGGGCATTCTGGACGCCGTGGCCGCCGGGTTTGCCCTCATTATTCCGATCCGCTTTGTCGATTTGCCCTTGCCCCGAGCGACCCAGCCAGGAAAGAAAAAATCAAAACCACAGGGACGCAGCTTTATCCGTTTCCGGTTTCGCCGGTTCGCCAAATGATTCATAGCCATCGGCAGGTATCAGGGCCGCTGTAGGAGCTTGTATGCTGCCTTGCAAGCTCCAGCGCGCCATTCGCCAGCAAGCCGGCTTCCACGGATCATGCTACGAAGCCGCTGTGGGAAGCTTGCTTGCAAGCGAATGACCAACGGCCCAGGCGCATTCGCGCCAAGGCCGCTTCCCACAGCGGCTTCGTAGTCCGGTCCGTGGAAAGCTGGCAGGCAACGAAAATATCTAAACAAGCAGGTTGCACATCGGGGTTTGGATCATGACAAAACGCATGGTGATTATGCTGGTCTGCGTTGGCGTATTGTTCGGCGCCATCTTTGGCTGGAAGGCGTTCATCAACCATATGATGACGGGCTTCTTCGACAATATGCCCATGCCGGTGGCGAACGTCTCCACCGCCGAGGCGACCCGGGACGAATGGGCGCTGTCACTGGAAGCGGTGGGCACCGTGGAAGCGGTCAACGGCGTCGACGTCACCAGCCAGGTCGGCGGCGAAGTGGCGGCCATCGAGTTCACCTCCGGCGACCAGGTGAAAAAAGGCGACCTGCTGGTGCGGCTGGAATCCCGCGCCGACCAGGCTCAGTTGAAGGCGTTGCAAGCCACCGCTCAGTTGGCCGCCCAGGAATACGATCGTTATCAGCGGCTATTCAAGCAAGGCTCGATCTCGCAATCCGAGCTGGACAACCGGCGCGCCCAGCGGGATCAATCCATGGCCCAGGCGGACGCGCAGCGGCAGCAGCTCAGCTACAAGACCATTCGCGCGCCCTTCGACGGGGTCCTTGGGATCCGCCGCGTGGATATCGGCCAGTACCTGCAACCCGGCACCCCGGTGGTCAGCCTGGCGCAACTGGATCCGATCTTCGTCAACTTCGCCCTGCCCGAACAAACGCTGAGCAAAATCGAAACCGGCCTGACCGTCCGCGCTTCTCTGGACGCCTACCCTGATCAGACGTTCGAGGGCACCATCACCGCCATCGAACCGGGCGTCAACGAGACCACCCGCAACGTCACCATTCAGGCATCCTTCGAGAACGCGGATCAGCGTATGCGTCCGGGCATGTTCGCCAACGTAACGATCCAGTTGCCGCAATCCGAACCGGTGGTGGTGATCCCTCGTACGGCGGTGGCCTACGCCCCTTACGGAAACGCGGTGTTCGTGATCCAGGACGCGCCGGCGAAAGAAGGCGAACAGGCCGAACAGCAAAGCGGGGACGGCGCCGGCAAGATAGTGCGCAAGCGGTTCGTGAAACTGGGCCGCCAGCGCGGCGACCTGGTGGTGGTGGAATCCGGTCTGGAACCCGGAGAAATCGTTGCCACCAGTGGCTTGCTCAAGTTGCGCAATGATGCACCGGTGGCCATTGAGAATGACGTACAGCCTTCCGCGGAAGCCACGCCCGAGCCGGCGAACAGCTGAGGTCGCTCATGAAATTCACGGATATCTTCATCAATAAACCGGTTCTGGCCTCGGTGGTCAGCCTGTTTATTTTCCTGCTCGGGTTACGCGCCGCCACGGAACTGAACGTGCGCCAGTATCCCGAGCTGGAAAACGCGGTGATCACCGTCACCACGATCTATACCGGTGCCGACGCGGATCTGATTCAGGGCTTTATCACCACGCCGCTGGAACAGGAAATCGCTTCGGCGAACGGCATCGACTATCTGGTTTCCACCTCCCTGCAGGGGGCGTCCTCAATCCAGGCTTATGTACGGCTGGGCCAGGATCCCAACGAAACTCTGACGCAGATCGTCGCCAAGGTGAACAAGATGCGCAGCGAACTGCCGGAGGAGTCCGAGGACCCCACGGTGGAGCTGGCCATCGGCGATGATATCGCCGCCATGTACCTGTCGTTTTCCTCCGAGGTGCTGGACAACAATCAGATCACCGACTATCTGGTGCGCGTGGTGCAGCCGAAACTGGCCACCATCAACGGCGTGCAACGGGCACGAATTCTCGGTGACCGCACCTTCGCCATGCGCGCCTGGTTGAAACCGGAGCGCATGGCGGCGCTGGGCATTACCCCTTCCGACGTTTACGCCGCGCTGGAGCAAAACAATGTTCTCGCCGCGGTGGGCAGCACCAAGGGCACCAATGTGGCTCTGGATCTCAAGGCGGAAACCGACCTCAACGACGTCGCCGGCTTCCGCCGTCTGGTAATCCGCGCCCAGGACAATGCCATCGTGCGTCTCGAGGACGTGGCCGACGTGGAACTGGGTTCGGAGTCCTATGCCGCCTCGGTGACCTTCAACGGCCAGAAGGCCACGTTCATGGGCATTGAAGTGGCGCCGGACGCCAACTCCCTGGACGTGATCGCCGAGGTAAGGAAGGTTCTGGAAGACGAGATCTTCCCGCAAATGCCGGAGGGCCTGGAAGGCAATATTCCTTACGACGGCACCGAGTATATCCAGGACTCCATCGATGAGGTGGTGAAGACCCTGGTGGAAGCGGTGATCATCGTTATCCTGGTGATCTACCTGTTCCTCGGTTCTCTGCGGTCGGTACTGATCCCGGCCATCGCCGTGCCGCTCTCCATGGTCGGCGCGCTGTTCCTGATGCTGCTGATGGGCTTCTCCATCAACCTGCTGACCCTGCTGGCCATGGTGCTGGCCATCGGCATCGTGGTGGACGACGCCATTATTGTTCTGGAAAACGTGCATCGCCATGTAGAGGAAGGGCTCTCGCCCAAGGACGCGGCACTTAAAGGCGCGCGCGAGCTGGCCTGGCCGGTGGTGGCGATGACCACCACACTGGTGGCGGTGTACCTGCCAATTGGTTTCATGGGCGGGCTCACCGGCACCTTGTTCGTGGAATTCGCCTTCTCCCTGGCCGGCGCCGTGCTGCTCTCCGGCGTGGTGGCACTGACCCTGTCGCCGATGATGTGCGCCAAAATTCTCAAGGCCCACGACCCGGAGCATCGCGGCAATCGCTTCGAGGCCTGGCTGAATCGCCAGTTCGAGAAACTGGCCGGCAGCTATGAGCGGCGACTGCACGGCGCTTTGAACGACGTGCCCACGGTGCTGGTGTTCGGTCTGATCATTCTGGTGTCCTGTTACTTCCTGTTCGTCACCTCGCCGAGCGAACTGGAACCCAAGGAAGACCAGGGCTTTGTGCTGGTGTCCGCTACCGCCGACCCCTACGTGACGCTGGACTATCTGGAGCCGTTCACCCGGGAGCTGGAACAGATTGCCGCCGACACCCCGGCGGTGGAAAACATTTTCCTGCTCAATGGTCTCGGCGGCGGCGCCGGCACCGCCGCCTCCAACACCGCCCTGGCGGGTTTCGTACTGGACAGCTGGAATGAGCGGGACGTCACCACCAATGAATTCCAGGAACAGTTGTCCGGGCAGGTGAACAGCATCGCCGGTCTGCAATCAGCGGTGTTTGTCCCGCCGTCCCTGCCCAGCGGCGGCGGCATGTTGCCGGTGGAATTCGTCATCGGCACCACCGAACCGACCGAGAATCTGCAGGAACTGGCCAACCAGATCCTGGGCAAAGCCCAGGAGAGCCGCAAGTTCATCTTCCTGGACACGGACCTGAAGATCGACAAACCGCGCTACAACATTCTGATCGACCGGGAGAAAGCCGCGTCGCTGGGCATCACCATGCGCCAGTTGGCGCAGGAACTGGGCGCCATGCTGTCCGGCGCCTACGCCAACCGCTTTTCCCTGGAAAACCGGTCCTACAAAGTGATTCCCCAGGTTCAGCGCGGCGACCGGCTGACGCCAGAGCAGTTGCAGCAGTACTACATTCGCACCGGCTCCGGCGATCTGATTCCACTGGCCACTCTGGTGCGCCTGGAAGAAACCGTGCAGCCGCAACAGTTGAAACGCTTCCAACAGCTGAACTCGGTGACCATTTCCGGCGTACAACGCCCCGGGGTGACACTGGGCGAAGCGCTCGGCATCCTGGAAAGCGCGGCACAGGAAGTGCTTCCCCCCGGCTACAGCGTGGATTATTCCGGCCAGTCGCGGCAGTTCAAGAAGGAAGGCAGCGATTTGATGATCACCTTCTTCTTCGCCCTGATCGTGATCTATCTGGTTCTGGCGGCCCAGTTCGAATCCTTCCGTGATCCGATCATTATGCTGATCACGGTGCCCATGTCCGTGTGCGGCGCCATGATCTTCGTCAGCCTCGGTCTGGCCACGCTCAACATCTACACGCAGGTGGGGCTGGTGACTCTGATCGGGGTGATATCGAAACACGGGATTCTGATCGTGGAGTTCGCCAACAAGATGCAGGAAGAGGGCATGGGCAAGCGGGAGGCCATCGAACACGCCGCCGCCGTGCGCCTGCGTCCGGTGCTGATGACCACCGCCGCTTTGGTCTTGGCGATGATTCCGTTGCTGATCGCCGCGGGCCCCGGCGGTGGCGCCCGCTTCGCCATCGGTCTGGTGGTGGCCGCCGGCATGACCATCGGCACCCTGTTCACCCTGTTCGTGGTACCGGCCATGTACATGCTGCTGGGCCGCAACGAAGGGCACGGTGACGAAGGGACGGAGGCACTGCCGGAACCGGCGGAGAGTTGATGAGGAGTTGAGGAAAGCGGTTCGCCAGCAGGGCTGGCTCCTACAATTGTGCTACGAAGCCACCGTGGGAGATTCTATGTTGGAGATCAAGCGATTTGGGTCTCCGATTGGTAGGTGGTTTTGTGCTTCATCAGGGCGAAGGCGATGCGAGCGAGTTTG
>NZ_OBMO01000022.1 GCF_900217905.1 Alloalcanivorax xenomutans | reverse complement strand
GCTGTACCGCGATTTCTTCATGTCGTTCTCCGTTTGCCTCATTGTAGGTCGGAGAACTCTAATTACGCATTCACCGATTTTAGGGGATGGTTACAACCGCAATCGTTGTCATCAGCTTCGCGCTGTATACCGACACGTCCCTCGAGGGTCTGGATCTATTCATCGCCTGGCCACTCCCGGTCGTCACGGCAATACTCTGGCTGGTTCACCGCGTTATCGACGACGGCAAGCTGCAAAGTCATGTTCGGAGTCTCGATGCCTTTTTGCAGGAGTCTGCTAAAAAACGCCGGCGCTGATCCTCCAAAGAGCGCTATCCAAGCCACTGCCTCGGGATGACCCCATGACACTCTCATCACCACCCTGTCTTTCGGTAACCGGCGGGAAACGCCGGCTGATGGCGCTTTTCAGCCTGATTCTGCTATTCGCCGCTCTCCAGGCCAGGGCATCCGAGGCCACGCCCCGGCCATTGGAGCCCGACGACGAGACCGGAGACAGGTTGACGGCCGAAGCACCCATGAACTTCAACGACGGCAGTCGTTATCATCTCTACCGGGTTGAGCTGGCGGCCAACCAGGTGGCCAGGTTCGACGTCACCGGCGGGCTCAACAGCTATCTTTCCCTGTTCGCTCCCGACGGAACCCTGTTACAGCACGAAAAAAACGGCCAAAGCGACACGGCTCTGCACAGCTACCATGCCCATCTGAGCCAGAAAATCGAAAGGGAAGGCTCTTATCTACTGGCCGTGGGTGGGAATTCCCCACGCTCTCTGGGACAGTACACAGTGAGCGTCAAGACCACCGAGCTTCAGAGCATCGCCCCTCTGGTGCCCGGGGTTACCATCAAGGACTGGCTGCGAGGGCTCGATGCAAAACACACCTTGCACGTCGACAAGATCGGACAATACCGGATTCGCTTCGGCTCCGACGATTTCAGCGCTTATCTGCTGGTCGACCATGGCAGCCACTACGAAGCCATCGACAGCGGTGACGACACCGACGCGCACCTCGACGTCTTTTTAAGGGCACCGGGAGACTATGAACTCATCATTCGCTCTTCGGACGAAAGCTGGCAGGAGGGGCTATATACCCTTGGAGTCGAAGCCCTCTCCTGCTGCTAGACAGGAGTATCGTTCCTGTTGCTTGGGTATGGCGGGCGCCTTCGTACTTGCCGCGCTGTCCGTGGTGTCCGCCACCGTGCAAGCGCAGCCCCCCAGCCCCTGGCCAACCCGGCTGTCGGTGGCGGCGATCACCGCCACGCCCCCCGATCTGGAGACCACCTTCCGGTTTCCCTGGATCACTGACTCTTCCTGTGGGCCCACCGCCCGTTGCAACGAGACTGACCCGGCCGGATGGTAAAGCAGAATTTTTGCTGGAGGTGGATCACGACGGAGACCTGAACGGCATCTGGCGAAAAGCAGACGCCCCCTTCCCGGTATATTTCAATTATTGACCGGGTACGGTGGAGGTCGGCCGGTGCGCCCCGTCGCGGTCCACCGCCAATCAGCGGTTCTCCAGCTTGCGCAGCAAACCCACCGCCATGGCGACAACCAGGACCGCGCCCAGGATCAGAATCCCCCACAATACCATCCGCCGTATCGGGGTTTGCTTCGGCGGAGCCCGCAAAGCCGCGTCGCCCCCCAACTCGCGCCGTTGCTTCAGTTCCGCCCGCGCGGCCGCGGGTTCATCCCCCAGAGCAGCGCAATCCAGCACCTGGGCGGGCGCGGCCCGGCGGCTGCCATAGGCCAGTAGGAAGGGCCCTTCCCCCTGGGCCAGGAAGCCCAGCCTGATCGGCGGGTACCCCAGTTGCAACGCGGGGGGCTGTCCGGACAACACTTCCCCACCGGACAACACTTCCAGACGCCATAGCCCGTCACTCGTCGGGGTCATGTGCCGAGCTTCGGTAGCACCGGTCTCCGGACCCGAGGTGACCGGGCCCTGAAAACGTTGCCGCCAGACGGCTGTTTCGTCGGCACGGGAACTCAACCGCACCTCGAGAACCCGATTCGGCCCCGGCAGGGTCAATCGCCATTGCCGCGCTGGCGCGGGGCGGGAACTGTGGAACCGGCCATCAAGGGCATCGCCCGCGCTCCGTTCCGTCTCCGCCCATATCAGGGGAACGGATTCCACCTCGGTGCGCGTGGTCAGAATCTGTGCGCCGTGTAACCAGTCCCGGGCCCGCTCATCCTCGGGGATCAGGCGCAGAAACCGGTAGCGATGCTCCGGCAACGCCACGGCAACGGTCTCCAGCGCCTCCCCGTCCAGCCGCAACAATGTGGTTCGCGTGACGACGGTTCTCCATTGATCCAGATCGTCGCTGGCGGCGATGCGAATCGGCAGTTCCTGCCGTCCTTCCGGGGAGCGCCAGCGCCAGTCCAGTCGAATTCCGGAGATGGCCTGTTCCACCCCACGCGCATCCACAATGTATTCAAAGGCACCGGCCTCCGCCGATGCGCCCTCCTCCGGCTCCGACCGCTGCCAGCGCATGCTCAGCCCATCGGCGGTGTCGATGGCCAGTTGACCGCCCAGATGCTCGGCCGGGCGGCGCCCCGGTGGCAGGCCGTACAACGCCGCCGGATGCGCCACGGTGTTTTGCTCGGTCTGATCCTCGATCTCACAGAAAGCGTGCTGCACCACACCGCCGTCACGATTGAAGACCCTGACATCACCGAGATCGGCCCGGGTGCTGACCTGATAAACCTGTTCCGGCAAGGACAACTGATAGGCCCGCCCTTCCCCCACCGGCGTGATCGGAATGCCCTCGGCGAAATCATCCGGTAGCGGCGCCGCCAGGGTAGCGGAACCGTAACCGAGCGCGGCGATGAAACAAGGCAGAATCCAGAGACGCATCAGGAACACTCCTTTCCCCGGGGCGGCAATGGCGAGAAATAGCCGACAACCAGCAGTATCAGCCCGACGCCCAGGAACGAGACGATACGGGCCAGGGTTTCCGTGCCCGCCATATCGATGAGAAACAGTTTCACCACCACCACGCCCAACAGGGCCACGCCCAGAATCCACACGGGGCGCCATCCTTTGCGGGTGGCGGTGATCATGGCGGCCAGCCCCAAAAGCGCCCAGAACAGGGACAAGGCCATTTGCACCGTCACCGAATGCACTATTCCGGCGGCATCAAGCGGGGTACCCACGCCGTAATGCAGAGCACGCACCAGGGCGGCGCTCAACCACAGGAAAACCAGTGCCGCCAGCATCGATACAGCGGGTACCGGATACGGCCGGGGCGTCTCCCGCCACCAACCGATAATGGCCAGCATGGTCAGCGCCACACTGATATCCAGAGGATTAAGTAACGGCCAATACGGCAACGGCGACGGAGCACCGTCGTGAGACAGATTGATCCAGATCAGCCAACCCACGGCCAGAGCCGCCAGGGGCAGCGCCCCTGGCCAGCGGTACGTCGGCGCATGCCGCCGCCAGGGCCAGACACCCGGAGAGCGGGCACACAGAGTGATGAACGCCGCTGGCACCAGGCCCCAGGTGAGCACCGGCCAGACGCCATCAAGCACATTGCCGATCCGCCACGACAACTCGGGCAACAGCACCAGTGCCAGACTCCATAGTCCCAGGGCGTGCAGCCAGGGGGTCATCGCGGCCAGCAGCGTTTCCTCTCTGCGGTCCCGCAGCCACAGTGTGTGGTAATACACCAGCCACAGCGCCGGCCAGCCCCACAGAGCACCGTCCGCCAGTGGATGAGGCAGGGTCAACAACGTCAGGCTGGCAATGGCGACGAAACCCGCGCCCAGCAAAGGCGCGACGCGAATGCTGGTTTCCCAGGCCAGCCACCGTCCGGCCCAGGTCAGCAATAGGATGATCAGGGTTGGCACCAGCAGTAACCAGCCCGCCTCGCTATGGAAGGGAGCGTACTCGCCCACTTCCACGCCACCGGCAAACAAAGCCCAGAACACCGTCCACGCCAACAGGATTTGGGCGCTCCCTCGTTCGTAGGAGGCCCGCGCCGCGCCCAGCCGGGACAGAAACACGCCGCTCGCATATCCGGCCACCGCCAATCCGAACGCCGCCATGAAGACTCCGTTGAAGAGCGGCATGGTCGGTTGCAGGTAATCCGGCATGGCGATCATCAGCTGCCCCGCCGCCAGCACTTGCAACAGCACCCCGAAAGCCCGCGCCAGTTTTCGCTTCTGACGCACTCCGAGCCACAACAGCCCAGCGCCCTCCACGGCCCAGATCGCCGCGGTGGCACTTCCGGACAGCGCCAGGGGCACCGTCAGACTGCCGAATATCACCCCCAGAGCCGCAAAGGCCTCGGCCAGCAGGCGCCATTCCGATCGGCGCCGATAAAACAGAATCAGTGCCAGCCCCAGGTAAAACAGCGCGAAAGCCAAGGCGCTCCAGGCCAAGGCGTAGGACAGATGCGAGACCAGGGAAGCGTGCAGACCGAAAGTGACCACCGGCAACCCGAACACCAGCGTCCCCGAGACATACCCCAGATCGGCCTTCGCCTGGCGCCGGGCAAACAACAGGGACACCGCCACATACATCAAGAAGAAAAGGCCCAGAAACAGATCCGTGCTGATCAGGTGCTCCCGCGAATAGCCCCCTCCACGCCACAGAGCACTGATGCCGAACGTGAAAAGGAAGCCGAGCAGATTGAGCTGACGCCAGGCCCGGAACCAGGCCACCAGGAAAACACCCAGATTGAGCACGGTGTAATAGCTGAACAGAGAGATATGGCTGCCTGCGCCGCTGGATGTCAGCAGCGGCGCCAGGAAACCGCCGGCAAAGCCGATTACCGCCAGAATCAGCGCATTCTGCGCCACCGCCAGTACCGCAGCGGCCAACGCCACCACCACCATTAGAGAAAACGCGAGCCCGGACGGGATCACCGAGAACAGGCGGAAAGCGGCGTACAGGGTCAGATACAGTATCGCCACGCCGCCACCCTGCAGAATCAGCGCATAGCCCACATGCCGGATGCGCAGCCGCCAGCCCAGCCCCAATAACGCCATCCCCAGTACCGCCACCGCCGCCAGCCGGACCTCCAGCGGAAACAAACCGCTCTCCGCCGCGTACTTAGCCAACAGCGCCGCGCCGATAAACAGCACCAGAACGCCCACGCGGGCAATGGTATTGCCGCCTTTCAGCCAGGCACCAATGCGCTGAAAGCCCCGTGAAAACAGGGACGGCTCTGGCGGGGCAAGCGGCGGTCCGGGCGGCGGCTCCGGTTGCGATTGCCTTGGTGGCTGCCGTGGCGGCGGTGATTCTGGCGGACGAGGCACTGGCGTTTCCACGGACGTCGGTGCCGGCGCCGCCGCTGATGGCAATGCGGCGCGAGACGAAGGCGCCCCATCAGCCGACGCCAGCAATGCCCGGATCCGTTGTTCGCTGGCCGTCACCCGGTCCCGGATCAGCACCAATAGAACAATGGCGAAGCCGGTCAGTGCTCCGAGGGTACCCAACACCGCGAACAAGATGCCCGCCGCGATCCAGGACCCGCTCAGAACTCCCAGCAGCATCGCCACGAAAGCCATCACGGCCCCACCCGCCAGCGCGCCAGCCAGTGCCATGAATACCATTGATGCAAGCGGCCAGCGGGGTATACGGTTCGGGCTCATGGCATCCTCACCCTTTGTGGTCATTCCATTTCCGCCCTTCAGGTTCTTTGCCTGGTCTCTTCAGGTGTTACGGGAATTGCTCGCCGCATTCGTCCAGGATATCACCGACAAGATCCTCCACGGCCACCTCTTGGCCCTCTTCGGCCAGGTCTTCCGGATTGTCGGGCAATTCATAGACCCGACGGACCATCTTTTCGAATAGCGCCTTCTCCACGGGCGTTTCCGTATTCTCTTTCTCCAACTCCTCCAATACCCAATTCAGCGACTGGCCGTCTTCATAGCGCAGTGAAGCAACAATAAAAAAGCTCATCTCCAGCCGGTCACAAACCGGCCACTCACCACCATGAGGAGGTGGCCGGGTGGCCTGAACGGAAGCGCTCAAAAACACTATTAACAGGAAAAGAAGTCGGATTCTTTCCATCACATCCTTGCTCCCTGGCTCTCGGTTCCCTGTACTGCCTCCATCGTACCTGACCCGGGCACTTCCCGCCGGCTTGGAGAGTGCGGCCCCAAGGGGGATCGTTTCTGACGATTCTACAAAACCATGGCCATGCCAAGACCAGACAATATGAGGTTACAAACTTTTGCCCCCGGCTCTATCTTTGCACACTGTGCCCCGGCCGGATCCGCATCTCATTCCTCCCATTGATTGCCCGGCAAACGTTTCAAGTGAATATGCCCGCACAAACGGATCGTGGGCCGGATCAAGAACTGGAAGCTACCCACCACGAACAACCACGCTGCCGGCGTTTCCATGCTGGGGTATAGAAAAAAGATACTGCCCAGTAGAAACCAAATGGCGATGAGGAAATCATTGGCGATACTGAGCGTTTCATAACGGCGGCGGATCACCAGCTCCTCATGCCCGAGATGTACGGTGAGAGGGTTATCGACACGGCTTTTATACATGATCAACTCCATGGCATAGCCCCGGTGATATAGGATTCATTGATATAAATCAAACCCCCCTTGTTGGATTCAAAAGACACTCCTGTTTTATCCGTACGGGAGACGAGCATGGCAACGAGTACCGGTTGGCACCGCACCCTCAAAGGGGTGCACTGGCTGGTCGCCATTCTTCTGGTGATGACTTGGGCCTCGGTGGAGTTGCACGAGTTTGTGGAGAAGGGGGCACCATGGCGCGACCGCTGGGTAATGCTGCATATTTCCTTTGGCGTCACCGTGCTGATCCTGATGCTTTTCCGGCTGTACCTGCGGGTCCGCCATCCCACACCACCGTTTATTGGTGCGCCTTGGCAGCGCGGGCTGTCCCAACTGGTGCACCTTGGGCTCTACCTATTCGTGATCGCCATGCCCATAGCGGGCTTTCTGATGCGTCAGTTCGCTGGCAAAGGCACCATGATTTTCGGGCTTGGTCCCATGCCTCAACTACTGACGCCCAACGCCCAAATAGCCGAAATACTGGCCTGGTTGCACAAGGACCTGCTGTGGTATGTGCTTTTAGCCCTGGTGGGCATCCATGTGGCCGGTGCCCTTTGGCATCATTTCATCGACCATGACGACACGTTGCGGCGGATGGCTTCACCGCGCCGGTGACGGATCAGCCCGCTATAAAGACACCAATCAGCAACAGCGGCAACAATAGCGGCGTCAGCGCCCACCAGGAGGGCCAGCGCCAGAGCCACAGCGCGGTGCCCAACAGCACCAGTGACGTGGGCAGCCAGATAACGACGCCCAGCATGCGCCAGGCCAGACAATCGGAGCGGGACGGACAATCCCCCATTGTTATCATCCCCACCGCAATCAACCCCAGTCCCAGCAGGCCCAGGGTCGCCAGTAACACCACTGTCATCATGCGGATCCGGTATCCCACGGCACTCCTCCCTGACTTTTTTTGTCACTTTGCACAGTATTGTGCCTGCGTTCACGTCTACCCATAACGCTCAGAGGCGATGATTAAGGGCATTCGGGAATGGCACGACCCCTGCTTGATCAACTACAGGTTACTTTTCGGCTACCGTGGACGAAAGAACACCATGATGACACTTGGCGACCCTCTTCCCGGCTTTGCCGCGCTGGCACGGGACTACAAGCGACTGGGCAGTGAACTGACCGTGGCTCTGGCGGATCTGGCCAGCCCTCGCCCTCAACCTCCGGCGGACAAGGTTCCGCTCCACGAAGAATGTTTGCATGTGGTACGTGGTGGCATGGTGGTGGCCCGTCACGGCGAAAGCCCCCTGTTCCTGTGTGATGAAGGAGACGTGCTGCCACGGGATTCGGGACTGAGCTACAAGGCGGATAGCGCCGTGCTGCTGGCCGCCTATCCCTGGAAGATCGTGCTTCAGAGGTTGCGAAAAGAGCCCCATCTCGCGGCTTTATGGGAGCGCCTGCGGGATCTGAGGGAACGTCTTCTGCTGCACATGCTGGCGGCCAGAGTCGGAGAAGACCACCACGCCCACTCCGCCTTCGTCTACTTTCAACCCGGAGAGGTACTGATCCGTCAGGGGGAGCATGCCACTGACGTCTATCACTTATTCGAAGGTGAAGCGGATGTGCTGGTGGATAATGTGGCCGTGGGCCGGGTTGGCGAGGGCGAGGTACTGGGCGCCATCGCCGTGCTTACCGGCTCCTCGCGCAGCGCCACGGTACGGGCGCTCACCCGCTGTTCCGCGGTGCGGGTGCCCGGTAGCCAGTTCCATCACCTGATCCGGGCCCATCCCACCCTGATTCAGAGGTTGATGACCGATATGGCACGGCAAATCACCCGGCTCAATCATCAGGTGGTGGCCCTATCCGGCTGACTCGGAGCGATCACTTTCGGTGGCCGCCTCCGCCGGTTCGAGCCATTGCGACAACACGGCGTGCAGTTGCGGCGGTTGTAGAGGTTTACGCAACACAAGATAGCCGTCCCGTTCCGCCTGCTCCAGCACGGGAGAGTGAAATTCACCGCTGACCATGGCCCCACCGGATTCCGGGCACGCTTCCAGCAGCGCCTGAAAAACTTCGAAACCACTTTCTCCGGAGCGCAATCTTTGGTCACAAAGAATGGCCTGAGGTTGAAAGCCGCCACGCAACAACTCAAACGCCTCGGCACCGGACGCGGCACAGCGAACCTCCACGCCCCAGGCTTCCATCAGGCTCTGCCAGGCTTTGGTGACCAGCGGATCGTCGTCGATGACCAGGCAACTCCCCGTTAGTGGCACGAGTCGGGTCAATGACGAACGCATGGCATTGCCCGATACCATATGACCGGTTTTCATTTGCTTCATCTCTGGCAATGACAACCAGAATCGGGATCCTCGCCCTTCCACGGAATTCAGACCGTAGCCGGCACCCATTATTTTTGCACTGCGTGCCACCATCGCCAGTCCGAGGCCGTGGCCGGCGCTGTCGATTCCCCAGGAATAAGCATTGCGATAGAACTGCGTGTAAATATTCTTTTGTTCCTCCAGCGCCACACCGATTCCGGTATCCCATACTTCCAGCAGCCAGCTCCCCTGACGGTGGCGTACCGACAGCAGCACACCACCTTGGGGGGTATAACGCAAAGCATTGTGGGTAAGATTGATCAAACAGCGGCGAATCAGACTGGCGTCGCCCAGAACCACCGCCTCTCTGCGGGCGATGCGAATACGCAGATCCAGGCCACGGCTGTTGGCTTCCTCGCGAAACGTGGTCGCCACGTCCTCGACGATGGCGTCCAACAATACCGGTGTGCGTTGCGCGGTAACCGCGCCGGTTTCCATTTTCGAAAGGTCCAGCAGCGAATTGAACATCAGATCCACCGAACGCACGCTCTGTTGCAAATCCCGAATCGGTTCCCTGAGCGTTTCATCGCGATTGCGATGTGCAATGGCCTGAATCAGAAACCCCATGGCATGCACTGGTTGGCGCAAATCATGACTGGCGGTGGTAAGAAACCGGTTCTTGTCCTGCAGGGCCTGCTCCGCTTGTTCCTTGGCGTCGCGAAAACGCTTCGCCAGGGCGGCACTGTCTTCTTCCAGTTTGATCTGTTGCACGAAAAAACGGTGGGAGGTCACCCCGTGACGGTACATGGCGATACCGAACAGCACCGCCATAGGCAAAACGAAATGCCAGTGCTCGGGAACCGTCCAGGGCATCATTAAAACCACCGGCACCCAGCAACACAGGAAAAACCGCAGGAACACCCCCCACACCGGGGTCTGATGCGTTGCGTTGGCGGCGATGGTACCGGCGAAGGTTATGTGCAGCACGGCGGCAAACTCAAACGTCACCTTTCCCGCCGTCAGGAACACCACCAAGGCCAGTCCGAAGCCATGCAGAACAGCGATGCGCTTGACCACCGGCAGCCATTTTTCCAGCACCTTCTCGCTATCAAGAGACGCCCTATCCGCCAGGTAACGCCGACGCAAAACGAACAGCAGCCAGACACCCAGCAAGTACGCGGCCAGCTCCACAAGCAACCAGGAAATGTCCTGCCCGAGAAGATAAAACCAAATGATAAAGGCCATGCCCGCGAATGGCGTTACCGAAGCGCTGTAAAACAGCCTGACACGAGTAATGTCCAACAAGCGGGCGCGACCATCGGCGCTCAAACTGGCCATGGAAGGTGCCACGGTGTTACCTCTGGCGGGCCGGGCGTTCATAGCCGCAAGCGTCGACCGTGCAGCAATGCGATCGCTTCCACCCGATTACTGGCGCCGAGTTTCTGCAGGATGGACGACACATGTTCCTTCACCGTTTGCTCGGTGACATTGAGCGCCATGGCAATCCGTTTATTAGGCAGTCCCTTAAGCATCATCGCCAACACCTCGCCCTGGCGCCGGGTCAATCCCAGATCCGCCGGACTGATCAGCAGTTCACGACGGGACCGGAGTATTGCCGCCGACGCCGGGTCCGCATCCGCGAACCAGGTTTTCCCCCGGCGCAACGCCGCCACCGCCCGGGCAAAGGTCTCCGGCGATTCATTCTTCTGGATGAAACCGTGAGCGCCGGCGTCCCGTGCCTGAGCGTCGATACCGACCCCATCATCACCACTCATGACCAATAGACGGGTTGCGGGACAATGATCTGATAATGCTTTCACCAGAGGCGGCGCGGCGCCATCGGCAAGCCAGAAATCAATAATGACCAGATTGGGCGCTCCGTTATCGGCGATAAATGCCATGCAGGCATCACCATCCGCGACGCTGTGCACGGAACGATAGCCGCAGTGTGAGATCAGATATTCCGCGACACCGCGCATCACCAAAGGGTGGTCATCCACCACCAGGGCGTACCCGGTGTTTCCCTTCCCTTCTTCCGGTTTCCCGTGAAGCCCTGCTTCCTCATTCATTCGCCGTTCCATCCTAGGCCATTGGCGACGGCTGAAAACCCTACCACGGTAGGGTGGTTCAGACCGGGCACCGGCGATAGCTTTCATTTACCCGGGAGACAACACACTGAAAGCTGCGCAGGGAACACATTGATGGGAGTGTTCCCTTCCCCGAGAGCCACGGCAAAGCAACCCAGCGTATTGTCCCCATTTTACGACACCCGGCGTCGGAACCGGTATGGGTTCTCCACGTCGATGCCTATTTTTTCCAGTTGTCCGGAGAACATGACCACTCCGGACCTCTTCAATGAACGAAGGTTAACCGTACGGAGACCGACAATGACGCTTAGAGCCCTGGTTATCGCCTCCTCCACCGCCTGCGCACTGGCTTTGTCCGTGAATGCTCAGGCCGGCTTCCTCGACAAGATGAACGACGCCCTGGACAAGACTTCCAACGCCATCAACAAGGTGCAGGAAACGTCCGACAAGGCCACCAATGCCGTGCAAGGCACGGTTAAGTCCGTGCAAGACACTGGCCAGGCGGTCCAGGACACCAAGGATGACATGACTTCCATCGGCAAAAACGACGACTGATTGCCAATTCTGACGGATCGCTGTTCGACCGACCCTCCCCGGGAGCGCCGGATCGGGAAGCATCGTTTATTACTGTTTCTTTACCTTCCACCCCTGGTCTGACGACAGGGGTGGCCAACGCGATGCATGAACAAGGACGCTGTTATGTTCAAACGTATCTTCACATTTCTTTTCGTTACGTTGTTTTCCATCACTCTGGCCGCCTGCGGCGGCGGTGGAGGAAGCAGCGGCGGCGGTGACAATGGTGGCGGCGACAATGGTGGGGGAGATGGTGACGGCGGTGGTGATGGTGGCGCCGGCACATACCATTACGAATTCCTGCCCGGGACCCAGTTCTCCGACACGCAAATCATCAACATGGGCGCCGAAGGTTATGTGTTCCTGGGACCAGTGAAACTGGGCTCAGACGTGGATGTGGGGGGCCTGCTGTTCGGCCGCCACCAGGAAGCCACCTATGAGTACCGGATCAATCCGCAACAACCCACGCTGGACCAGTTCGTGGCCGAGGCCAATGCTCAGGGACAAGAGGGTTTTGCCCTGAGTGCTCCTTATATCAGTCTGTATGGCGACACCACCATTCAAACCGTCTACATGCACCAACAAGGCACTAATACCACCTACGAAACCAAGGTGACGCCGGGTCTTGCAACCAGCGCCTCGGCACTCATCGACGCGGCCAATGAAGAAGGAAAGGACGGTTATCTGCTCCTGGGCCCCATCACGGATGGCAACGGCAATGCCGGCTACCTCTGGCAGCGCGCCGTCAATGGCACGGCCCGTTACAGCTACCGGTCGACGCCAGCCGACTATGAAGAAACCGAGGAAGAGTTCCTGACCGCCGTCTCCGAACAAGGCGATCAAGGATACCTGTGGATTTATCCTTTTGCGTTCGTCAATACCAACGGCGCAGCGGAATTCGCCAATCTCTACATCAAGGATGAAAACAGCCAGGCCACTTTCAACTATGAGCTAATGCAGTCGGCGGACACTTACACGGAGGTGGTGGCGGATGCCAACGCCAAGGGTGCGGAAGGGATTTACTTCTTCGGCTTCGTGGCCTTCATCAGCAATGATCCGGTCAACGACCCCACTGGTGAACGGCTGCTGTTCGTCACCCCGGAAAACTGCTCCGGCAGCCCGTTGTGCGCCTTTCCGACCAAGGTGCTCTGATCCGTAATCGTTGAGCATCCCCTCCATTCGCGGCCAAAGCCGCTTCCCACGGTGACTTTGCAGTTCCCGCCGTGGGAAGTCGCCTTGGCTGCGAATACAACGCCAATCCATGTCTGCGGAGTCTGATCATCCGTCTTCCCCGGCGACGGGATCGCCGCACACCGGGCAATGCGGGTCCTTGCGCAGTGCCAATTGCCGCCAGCTCAGGGCTCGGCCATCGAAGGCGTGAAGTTGCGGAGCCACCGGCTGGCCAGTAAGCAAATGCATGGCCAGCAGCGCCTGCAGGGTGCCCACGGTACCCACCACCGGTCCCAGGATTCCCGCCTCACTGCACAGCAAATCGCCCTCGGTACCGTCACCAAACAAACAAGCGTAGCAGGGGCTGCCGGCTTGCCGCAGATCGAACGCGGCGATTTGCCCTTCCAGACGAATGGCGGCGCCACTTACCAGCGGTTTACGATGACGCACGCAGGCGGCGTTGACCGCTTGCCGGGTAGCAAAGTTGTCGGTGCAATCCAGCACCAGGTCCACTTCCGGCAGCTGTTGATCGAGCCAGCCAGCGTCGACACGGGCCACCACTGGCGTGACCGGCACATCGGGGTTCAACGAACGTAATTGCGCCGCCAGGGCCGGGGCTTTTTCCTCCCCGACCTGATCGGCGCGGAAAGCCACTTGACGATGCAGATTGGAGACTTCCACGTGGTCGTCGTCCACCAGCAACAACCCACCGACGCCAGCGCCGGCCAGATACAGGGCTGCCGGGTTGGCCAGACCGCCGCACCCCACCAACAGCACCCGGGCGCGGCTCAACGCTTCCTGACCCTGCAGATCGAAATCCGCCAGCAGCAGTTGGCGGCTGTAACGCATTAACTGGTCGTCGTTGAACATGGTGTCTCCGCCTGTCGTCGGCTCCGGCCAGGGGCCGCGCCGCTATTTTTGCCCTAAAGTAACGCGATCCTGTCCTCCCAGATCGCGGAGCGTCTCCACCTCGCCATACCCCCGATCCTGCAAAAGGGTGCGAACCGCCTCTCCCTGATCATAACCATGCTCCAGCACCAGCCAACCGCCTTCCACAAGACGCGTTATGGCCTGATCGGCAAGCACGCGAATATCCGCCAGTCCCCGTTCCGCCGCCACCAGCGCGGTACGCGGTTCATGGCGGACATCGCCTTGCCCCAGATGCGGGTCTTCGGGATCGACATAAGGCGGGTTGGATACGATCAACTCAAACGGGCCTGGCAACGCCGCCAGCCAGGTTCCGCCGACGACTCCGACTTCCGCGTTCAGAGCCCTGGCATTGTCCTTCGCCACCCGCAGGGCGGCATCGCTGATATCCACCAGCAACACTGACCAGGCAGGCCTTTCCAGCGCCAGAGTAATGCCGATGGCGCCAGTGCCGGTGCCCACATCCACCGCCCGCAACGGCGATTCCGGCAGCCGTTCCAACACGATGTCGATGAGAGTTTCGGTATCCGGGCGCGGGATCAGCGTATCCGGGGTAACCTTGAACAGCCGCCCATAGAACTCCCGCTCGCCGACCAGATAGGCCACCGGCTCACCAGCTTCACGGCGGCCCAGCAATTCCAGGAAGCGCCGTTGCTGGGATTCGCTCAGGGTCCGCTCCGGCCAGGTGAACAGATAGGTGCGGGATTGGGCCAGCACATGGGACAGCAGACACTCGGCATCCAGCGCCGCACTGGGCGAGGACCGCAAACGGGAGCGGGCCTCGCGCAACGCCTGATCGATGCGCACCGGTTACTCCGCGCCGCCGGCGTCCGCCAGCGCCGCCAGCTGTTCCGCCTGATGTTCGGCGAGCAGAGCGTCCAACACTTCGTCCATGTCACCGGCGACGATTTCGTTGAGGCGGTAGAGGGTCAGATTGATGCGATGATCGGTGAGGCGGCCCTGAGGGAAATTATAGGTGCGGATACGCTCGGAGCGATCACCGGAGCCTACCAGGGATTTACGCTGAGCGGCCTGTTCCGCTTGCGCGGCACTTTCGCGAGCGTCCAGCAAACGAGCTTTCAGCAGGGACATGGCCTTGGCCTTGTTTTTATGCTGGCTGCGTTCGTCCTGACACTCCACCACCACTCCGGTGGGCAAGTGGGTGATGCGTACCGCCGAGTCGGTGGTATTGACGTGCTGGCCGCCGGCGCCGGAGGAACGATAAGTATCGATGCGCAGGTCTTCGTTGCGGATCTCGATATCACCGGCCTCCTCGGCCTCCGCCATCACCGCCACGGTACAGGCGGAGGTGTGGATACGGCCCTGGGATTCGGTGGCGGGTACACGCTGTACCCGATGGGCGCCGGATTCGAACTTGAGACGGGAATAGACGCCGTCGCCCATCACCCTCGCGATCACTTCCTTATAGCCACCGTGTTCGCCTTCACTGGTGCTTACCGTTTCCACTTTCCAGCCCCGCTGGTCGGCGTAGCGGGAATACATGCGGAACAGATCGCCGGCGAACAAAGCCGCTTCATCACCGCCGGTACCGGCGCGGATTTCCAGGTAAACCCCGGCGTTATCGCGGGGGTCCTTGGGCAGCATGGCCCGTTGCAGATCGCTTTCCAGTTGCTCCAGACGCGCCTGCCCCTCGCGCAGTTCCTCTTGCCCCATGGCACGCATTTCCGGATCGCTGTCCTCGGCGAGCGCGCGGGCTGCGTCCATATCCGCCTCTGTGGAGCGGTACTCCCGGAATCCCTGCACCACCGGTTCCAGCTCCGCGTATTCCTTGGAAAAGGCACGGAAGCGTTTCTGCTCGGCAATGACGTCCGGATCGGACAGTAGGCCGCTCAGTTCCTCGAAACGTTCCGTCAATTTCTCGAGCTTGGCGCTCAGCGAAGCTTTCATAGAGGTTTCCGATGTTGAAAAAGAGGGACCGGGCGACGCGGCGTCAGGTCTGATCAGGCTCGTCGCCGAGCAGCAGTTCCCGGGCGGTGCGCAGATCCTCCACACGACCTTCGGCGGCCATCCGCCGCAGTGACACGCTGGGCTGGTGCAGCCATTTGTTAACCAGGTTGTGCTTGAAGCGGCGCAGGACATCCTCCGGATCCGCGCCGTTCTGCAGCTGCGACAGTGCGCGCTCCAGTTCCTGGTCCGCCAACGCCACACGCTGCTGCCGGTAATCCCGCAGCACACCCGCGGCGCGTTGCTCACGGCGCGACCGGCGATGACGGTGCACCGCCTCTCGGATCAGCTCACCGGCCTCGCGCGCGGCTTCCTGACGGGCGCGCACATTTTCCTCGATGGCTTCCTGAAGGTGATCCACCGTATATAAATAGACGTCGTCCAACTTACCCACTTCCGGTTCGATATCCCGGGGCACGGCAATGTCCACCATGAACATGGGGCGGTGCCGGCGCCGTTTCAGCGCGCGTTCCACCGTGCCCTTGCCCAGCACCGGCAGTGGCGAAGCGGTGCAGGAAATGACGATGTCCGCGTGCTCCAGCGCCACCGGCAATTCTTCCAGGCCGATGGCGCGCCCGGCCACCTCGGCTGCCAGCTCACTGGCCCGGTCCAGTGTCCGGTTGGCAATAACGATCTCCCGCACCTGCTGTTCATGCAGGTGCCGGGCCACCAGTTGGATCATTTCCCCGGCGCCGACCAACAAGGCCCGGCTCTTCTTCAGGTCGGAGAAAATGTGCCGGGCGAAGGAAACCGCGGCGTAGGCCACCGACACCGGGTTGGCACCTATACCGGTTTCGGTGCGAATACGTTTGGCCACCGAGAAAACATCCTGGAACACTCGTCCCAGATCGCTGTTAAGCAGGCCGGCCTCGTGAGCACGGGCGTAGGCTTCACGCATTTGCCCGAGAATCTGAGGTTCACCCAATACCAGGGAATCGAGCCCGCCGGCCACGCGCATCATATGTTCCAGCGCCTGCTCGTCCCGATACTGGTAGACCACGTCCCGCAGCCGCTGCGAGGGCATGCGCCGGGCACGGGCCAGCCAGTCGCTGAAATCGGGGATGGGGCCGTCCACCAGGCAATAAAGTTCGGTGCGATTACAGGTGGACAATAGCGCCGCTTCGCGAACGCCGGGCAGCTCATCGCGCAAGACGGCCAGTACCTGGTCGGCCTGATCCGCTGAAAACGCCAGTTGCTCGCGCAACTCCACGTCCGCGGTGGTGTGATTGACCCCGACTGCGAAGAGATTCATAAGAAACAAGGACGACCCGGCCTGGGTTAGCTACACGCGCAAGGGCCACGCATTTTGCGCGAAAGAGCACGCGGAAACAATGTTATAACCCGGGCGCCGCGGCCACCAGCCTCACCGGTGCCCTCATCAACACGGCTCCGGAGGCCTTCGGGTCGCTGCCGGTCCGCCCCTTGGGTGACGCAAATGTCTGTGCCATGATAGCCGCTCACCCGTGCCGTGACAGCGAGTTCGATGAAACCACGTTCGCCGTTTTATGCCGCGATCCCGCCGCTGATCGCCAGCTTCTTACTTGGCGGTTGCGCCAGCCCGCCCCCCCGGGTCGAGGATCCCGCCGCCACCGCCGAGCCCGCGCCCCCCAACCGGCCGATCGAGTACAACGGCACCGATATCGGTGACCTGCTGGTGGCGGAAACCGCCGCCCAGCGCCAGGCGCTGGATTTGACCCTGGATTACTACGCCCCGGTGGCGGAGCGCACCGGCGACCCCGGGGTGCTTGGCCAGGCCACCCAACTGGCCGCCTATCTCGGCCACTTCGAGCAGGCCCGGTTGCTATCCAGTCAATGGCTGCGGCATTCCCCCCAAGACCCTGACGCGCTGCGCCTGGCCGCCCTGGCCGACATCCAACTTGGTGACGGCGACGCCGCCGCGGCTCATGTGGACCAGTTGGTGGCCCATCACGGCACCGAAGCCTTGATACCGCTGGTGGCGGAGGCTCAGGACCTGGACCAGCAAGGCAACCGGGAATTACTGCATGCCCTGTCCAGCCTGGCCGACCGTTATCCGGAACACGCCCCGCTGTGGTACGCGCGGGCCCTGGAGCGGCGTGAGCAAGGTGATCTGAAAGGGGCCATGGAAGCCACCGACAAAACCCTCAAACGCAACCCGGATCATGACGAAGCTCTGCTGCTCAAGGCCCAGCTCTGGCACGACATGGGCCGGCAAAAGCGCGCCCAGCGGCATCTGCGCAAGATCGTCAAAAAAGCACCGGAGCAACGCCGCTACCGCCTGGCCTATATTCGTGTGCTGCTGGCCGATGGCGAGCACGAACGCGCCGAGGAGCAGTTGGAAATTCTCGCCGCTCAGGACCCCGACGATCTGGATCTGCAATATTCCCTGGCCCTGATGGCGCTGGAGTCCGGTGCCGCCGAGGTCGCGCAGGAGCGGCTCCAAGCCTTGCTCGATCAGGGCTACCGCCCGGATGAGGTGCGCATGCAGCTGGCTCAGGCGGCGGAACAGCAGGGCGTGCCAAGCCAGGCCATCGACCTTTATATGCAGGTGCAGGGCCCTCAGACCTTGCCCGCCCGGGTCCAGGCGGTACGGCTGATGTACGAGCGCGGCCAGACCGCCAAGGGCCACGCCCTGATGACCAGTCTGGTGCAACAGCATCCGGCTCACACTTCTCTGCTGTACGTCACCGAGGCGGAAATCCGCACCGATACCGGCGACGTGCCCGGAGCCATGGCCCTGCTGGATGAAGCGGTCGGCGAGCAACCCGATGACCCCGATCTGCTGTACGCCCGCGCCATGACCGCCACCTTGCTCAAGGATTGGGACCAGGCCACCGGTGATCTGCGCAAGGTACTGACGCTGAGACCGGACAACACCGATGCCCTCAATGCCCTGGGCTACACCTGGGCGGATCTGGGCATCAATCTGAATCAGGCCCACGACATGATCCGCCAGGCCCTGGAACAGGAGCCGGATCATCCCGCTATTCTCGACTCCATGGGCTGGGTACTGTTCCGGCTGGGGCGTCCTCAACAGGCGTTGGAGTATCTGCAGCGGGCCTACGCTCAGTTTCCGGACGCCGAGGTCGCCGCCCATCTCGGCGAGGTATTGTGGAACCTCGGTCAGCGCAACAAAGCCCGCACGGTCTGGCGCGACGCCCTCGCCGACGACCCGGAGAGCGAACTGCTGCACGGCACCCTGCAACGCCTGGGAGTGTCATTATGATTCGCGTCGCCGCCGTGGCACTGGCCTTGCTGCTGACCGCCTGTCAGCAGCAGCCGGTCAGCACTGATTACACCCGTCCCGACCAGATCCTGAAGTGGCGCATGTCCGGCAAACTGGGCTACCGCACCGAAGCCGACGGCGGCTCCGCCACCTTCGACTGGCATCAGACGCCACGCCAGGGGGAGATCCAGTTTTCCGGCCCTCTGGGTTTCGGCAGCGCTGAACTGCGCTGGGACCCGGGACTGGCCCACCTGCGCACCGCCAAGGGCGAATGGCAGGCCCGCACCCCCGGGGAGCTGGCCTGGCATCTGACCGGATTCTGGCTGCCGGTCTCGGCGCTGGAGTACTGGAGCCGCGGTCTGGTCTGGCCGGGCGCGCCGGCGCAAAGCGACCGCGATCAGGCCGGCAATCTGATCACCCTGAATCAACTCGGCTGGCAGCTGCAATTCGACCGTTATCAGCCGGTGGGCCGGGTCACCCTGCCCCATCGCATCAAGGCGGAGCAGGACGGTAACCGGTTCACCTTGTTGATCCGCGACTGGCGCCCCCTGCCATGACCACCTTCGATTTGCCGGCTCCGGCCAAACTGAATCTGTTTTTGCATATCACCGGGCGCCGGGCGGACGGGTATCATGAGCTGCAAACCCTGTTCGTGATGCTGGACCATGGCGATCGCCTCCACTTTGAACCGCACTCTCATCTCGACTTTCAGTGTGACGATCCCGATTTGCCCACCGATGATGACAATCTGGTACTGCGGGCCGCCCGGCTTCTGCAGGAGCACACCGGCTGCCGCCAGGGCGCGCGCCTGCGCTTGCAAAAACGGCTGCCAGCCGGGGGCGGTGTCGGCGGCGGCTCCTCCGACGCGGCCACCACCTTGTGCGGTCTGAACCTGCTTTGGGATCTGAACCTGGAAGAGGCGGAATTAATCACTCTGGGGCTGAAACTGGGTGCCGATGTGCCGGTGTTCGTGGCCGGCCACAGCGCCTGGGCGGAAGGCGTCGGCGAGCGCCTGACCCCGGTGTTCATGCCCGAGGAATGGTTTCTGGTGGTGCATCCCGGCATTGCCGTTCCGACCGCTCGAATTTTCAGCGACAAGGAATTGACAAGGCACACACCCCCCATTACAGTACCGGCCTCGCTGGACAGGGGCTCCTTGGACAGTCTGCAAAACGACTGTGAAAGCGTGGCCAAACGGCACTTTCCGCCCATAGCGGAAGCCCTGGACTGGCTCCAGCGAGAAGCGGGCAACGCCCGTATGACCGGCACCGGCGCCTGCTGTTTCGCACGCCTTGCCGGTGAGCAAGCAGCCCGGCAATTACTGCCGAGGTTGCCACAGCACTGGACAGGTTTTGTGGCACGAAGCAAACAAATCTCCCCACTCCGGGAGGCACTGGCAACGCTTCGGGCCAGACAGAATTCAGGAACGTCCTGAGCAAGTTAGTGTTGGGGTATCGCCAAGTTGGTAAGGCAACGGGTTTTGATCCCGTCATTCCCAGGTTCGAGTCCTGGTACCCCAGCCATCTTTCCTGTAGTACTTCAAAACGGTACTTTCAACATCCTAGGGGACGCCAGTGTCCAAACTCGTCATCTTTTCCGGTAACGCCAACCCGGTTCTCGCCGACGCCATGGCCAGACACCTCAGCCTTCCCCTGGGTGATGCCGAAGTCGGCACCTTCAGCGACGGCGAAGTCGCGGTGGATATCCAGGAGAATGTGCGCGGCAAGGACGTGTTCATTGTCCAGTCCACCTGCAATCCCACCAATAACAACCTGATGGAAGTGCTGGTGATGGCGGATGCATTGCGCCGCTCCTCCGCCGGCCGCATCACCGCCGTCATGCCCTACTTCGGCTATGCCCGTCAGGATCGCCGGGTGCGCTCCGCGCGGGTACCGATCACCGCCAAGGTGGTGGCCGACATGATCACCGCGGTGGGCATCGACCGGGTGGTGACGGTGGACCTGCACGCCGACCAGATTCAAGGCTTCTTCGATATCCCGGTGGACAACGTGTACGCCACGCCGCTGTTCGTGGCCGATATCGAGCGCCAGAAGTACGACGACGCCATGGTGGTGAGCCCGGACGTGGGCGGTGTGGTGCGCGCTCGCGCCCTGGCCAAGCAGCTCAATGACCTGGATCTGGCGATCATCGACAAGCGTCGCCCGAAAGCCAATGAATCCCAGGTCATGCACATCATCGGTGAAGTCGAAGGCCGCACCTGCATCCTGGTGGACGATATCGTCGATACCGCCGGCACCCTGTGCAAGGCGGCCCAGGCCCTGAAAGACCATGGCGCCGCCAAGGTCTACGCCTACTGCACCCACGCGGTGCTGTCCGGCCCGGCCATCGACAACATCCGCAACAGTCCGCTGGATCAGCTGGTGGTCACCGACAGCATCCCGCTGTCCCCGGAGGGCGAAGCCTGCCCCAACATCCGCGTGCTCAGCCTGGCACCGATTCTGGCTGAAACGGTACGCCGGGTGAACAACGAGGAGTCCCTCTCCGCCATGTTCGACCGCCTCGAGCTGGTGTAACGCCGGACGCCTGACGCTGGATGCCTGACGCTTTCCAAAGCCCGCTTCGGCGGGCTTTCTGCTTTTCGTCCGGCGTCCAGCGTCTAGCGTCTAGCGTCTAGCGTTCTTTTCCGGCATAATCCGCCCCCTTCCGGCCCGTTGCCGGTTTTATTCGACTGATCCCTCCCGGTGCGCCTGGTCGCGGGGTGCCGCGGAGCTTTACTGGAGAACACTCATGAGCAATGAGTTTGTACTGAACGCTGAAGCACGCAGCGACAAGGGGAAAGGTGCGAGCCGCCGCCTGCGTCGTCTGCAAGACCGGGTTCCCGCTGTTCTTTACGGTGGTACCGCCGAACCCGCCATGTTGTCCCTGGAAATGCGCGAACTGCGTAAAGCCCTGGAAAACGAAGCCTTCTACAGCCACGTGCTGACCCTGAAACTGGAAGGCAAAGAGCACCAGGCGGTACTGCGTGATCTGCAGCGCCATCCGTCCAGCGGCTTCCCGATCCACGCTGACTTCCTGCGCGTGGACACCAGCCATGCCATCACCATGACCGTTCCGCTGCACTTCATTAACGAAGAAACCTGCGTGGGCGTGAAGAAGGAAGGCGGTGAAATCCACCACAACGTATCCGAGGTTCAGGTCAGCTGTCTGCCGCAGGACCTGCCGGAATTCATCGAAGTGGACATGGCCGAGGTGGCACTGGAGCAGGTGGTTCACCTGTCCGATCTGGTACTGCCGAAAGGCGTGACCCTGGTCGAACTGAGCCACGGCGAGAGCCACGACCAGCCGGTTGCCGCGGTGCACAAGCCGAAAGTGCGCGGCGATAGCGACGACGCCGAAGAAGGCGGCGAAGCGGAAGAAGGCGAAGGCCAGGAATAACCGGCCCGAGACGAAACGGGGGCCTCGGCCCCCGTTTTTTATGATTTCAGGATAGGGACATGGCACCGGTTCGACTGATCGTCGGCCTCGGCAACCCGGGGCAGGAATACGAGCAGACCCGCCACAACGCCGGCGTCTGGTACGTGGACGCGCTGGCCCGCGCCCATGGGGTTCACCTCAACGAAGAAAAGAAGTACTTCGGCGTCACCGGGACTTTTACTTTCGAGGGCGAAACCATTCGCCTGCTGGTCCCCACCACCTTTATGAACCGCAGCGGGCAGTCCACCTCCGCCCTGGCCAACTTCTTCAAGATCCCCACCGAGCAAATCCTGGTCGCCCATGATGAACTGGACCTGCCACCCGGCACCGCCCGTTTCAAGCAAGGCGGCGGGCACGGCGGCCACAATGGCCTCAAGGACATCATCAGTCGCCACGGCAACAACCGGAACTTTTACCGGCTGCGCATCGGCATCGGCCACCCGGGCAGCGCCCAGCTGGTTACGCCCCATGTGCTCAACAAACCTTCCACCGCTGACCGTACGCTTATCGAACACGCCATCGACGAAGCGGTGCGTTATACCCCCGATTTGCTGCGCGGCGATCTTAACAGCGCCATGAACCACCTGAACGGTTTTCGCGCCTGACCGCCGGCCCCAAGCCAGCCCCCATTATCTATCGCGCAGGTAGCGTTCCTTCACCCATTGCCCGGCAGGGCGTTCACGGACCAACCGGAACTGATGCCGGATCGGCTCCGGCAAGCTGGAAACCGCGATCCCCTCCCAGGGGGTGCCGGCGATCCCCATCATCGGCGCCAGCAGACTGGCGGCGGTAATGTCCGCCAGCGTCAGACGATCCCCGACCAGATAGTCTCCCCCGTTTTGTACCAGCAGCGTCTCCACCAGGGTCAGACCGTCCTCCACCCGCTCACCGGCATAAACCACCGATTTCGGATTGATGGCGTATTTGCGGCGGATGGCTTCACGCAATGGCGGCGCCAGCAATCGCGTTATCCAGGGGGCCATTCCCGCCGGCGCCAGCAGTAACTCCATGGTTTCCGGGCGATCCAGCACATGCCCGTACATCCAGGTTCGCAGATGGACACCCAGGCGATCGAACTGCTGCTCCAGTTCAATGACCCGGTGGCGCAGAGACGCGTCCTCGGGAATCAGGGAGCGCTCGGGATAGTACTTTTCCAGGTAGTAGGCGATTTTGGTGGAGTCCCCCACCCTGCGCTCGCCGTCACGCAACACCGGCACGGTACCGATCCGGGCCAGCCAGCGGGTCCGTGGCCAGTGCGCCCCGGGCAGCAGGTCACGGGTCTCGTAGGCCAGTCCCTTATGCTCCAATTGCCAACGGCTCTTCTCGCAGTAATGGGATATGGGAAACTGGTAAAGGATACGCATGATCATCAGACTCTTGGTTTTCTGACCGACCAGTCTAGCGGCGCCCCACGGCCGGCCTCCCGGCGCCAGCGCCTGGCCGTCCCGGCTCCCTGGCAACCCGCCGGGACGGTCGCTTTTTGCCGACGGCTTGAGTAGCATTGCGCCCTCGAACGTGGAGGTATGGCTATGGGTATTCAGTGCGGCATCGTGGGACTTCCCAACGTGGGCAAGTCCACTCTTTTCAACGCCTTGACCAAGGCGGGCATCGACGCCGAAAACTTCCCTTTCTGCACCATTGAGCCGAACACCGGCGTGGTGCCCATCCCCGACCCACGGCAGGACAAGCTGGCCGCCATCGTCAATCCGGAACGGGTGCTGCCAGCCACCATGGAATTCGTCGATATCGCCGGCCTGGTCGCCGGCGCTTCCAAGGGCGAGGGCCTGGGCAACCAGTTCCTGGCCAACATCCGGGAGACCGACGCCATCGCTCATGTGGTGCGCTGCTTCGATGACGAGAACGTGATCCACGTGGCCGGCAAGGTGTCCCCCCTGGACGACATCGCCGTCATCAACACGGAACTGGCGCTGGCCGATCTGGACACCGTGGAACGCGCCCATCAGCGCGCCACCAAAGCCGCCAAGGGCCAGAACAAGGAAGCCCAGGCGCTGTTACCGGTGTTGGACAAAGTGCTGCCGTTACTGAACGAAGGCGAGCCGGCCCGGGCCGCCGAACTGAGTGACGACGAACGCAAACAACTGCGCAGCCTCAACCTGCTCACCCTCAAACCCACCATGTACATCGCCAACGTGGACGAGGACGGCTTCGACAACAACCCGCTGTTGGACGCGGTACGGGAACTGGCGGAAAAGGAAAACGCTTCGGTGGTGCCAATCTGCGCCAAGATCGAAGCGGAAATCGCCGAGCTGGACGACGATGAAAAAGCCGACTTCCTGGCCGACCTGGGCATGGAAGAGCCCGGCCTGAACCGGGTGATTCGCGCCGGCTACAGTCTGCTGGGGCTGCACACCTATTTCACCGCTGGCAAGAAGGAAGTTCGGGCCTGGACCGTAAAGATCGGCGCCACCGCCCCGCAAGCCGCCGGCGTCATCCACACCGACTTCGAGAAAGGCTTTATTCGCGCCGAGGTCACCGCCTACGACGATTACGTCGCCTACAACGGCGAACAGGGCGCCAAGGACGCCGGCAAATGGCGCCTGGAAGGCAAGGAGTACGTGGTCAAGGACGGCGACGTGGTGCACTTCCGCTTCAACGTCTGATCCCGCTTGCCCCTCGCCACAGGCGACCAGGGCCAACCCGCCCGCCAGGCGGAAACCGCCCCACCGGTTTCCGCCCATGAACCTTTCAGCCCACCTTCAATCCGATAGTAGCCAGCTTACGGATAGACGCCGTTTCACTTTCAATGGGACGGCGCCATACTGCCTTTCCTGAATACGGATAAGAGGGCTATCGGTGCCAGGCAGGAAGATCACGGTCGCCGGTTTGCTGCTCGCCGCCGGCGAGGCCCGCCGCATGGGGCCAGGCGGTCAACATAAACTATTGGCCGAATTCGACGGTTGTGCGCTGGTGAGACGATCGGCGCAAACCCTGTTGTCGTCCCGTCTTCACCCGGTCATCGTCGTCACCGGACATCAGCACTCACGAATCGGGTCGGCACTGCTGGGGCTCGAGGTGGAACAGCAGTTCAATCCCGCCTATGGCACCGGTATCGGCAGCTCTCTGGCCCGCGGGTTTTCTCATCCGGCGATCACCAAAGCCGACGGCACTCTGGTAATGCTGGCCGACATGCCGGCGATCAACCCGGGGCATATCGACCAACTGGTCCAGACATTCCGCCAGCAAGGCGGCAATGTGCTGGCGCGCGCAAGCTGCAATGGACAACGCGGCAATCCCGTTATCATTCCCAAGGCCCTTTATGGCGCCATGCGGCACCTGTCCGGCGATAGCGGAGCGCGGTCATTGATCGAGCGGTCGGAGCTGCCGATCGTCGACGTGGAAACCGGTCCCGCCGCGCTTCTCGACGTCGACACGCCCGAAGCGGTCATCCGGGCAGGCGGCGTGCTGAAAAACTGACCACCGCCAGCGCCTGGCACGATCCACCCTACCGATATTCAGACGAACGTCGCCAGGCGCGTCGCGGCGACATCAGCGAGCACCGAGATGGCCAGGGACGACGCCTCTCTTGCCGGCCCGAACAGGCCAATCGGCGCCTTGATCCGAGCCACGTCCTCATCACTGAAACCGAGGCCGCGCAAGCGTTCGATACGTTTGCGATGGGTTCGGGTACTGCCCAGGGCGCCGAGGTAAAAGCCTGGGGCGTTCAGCGCCTTTTCCAGGAACGGCAGTTCCGCGTCCAGATCGTGATGCAGAAGCACAATGGCGCTATAGGCATCGGCCACCCCGTCCAGCCCTTCCGCGGCCCGGGAGGGGTCGAGAACGACGGCATCATAGCCCGAGCACTCCGCCAGCAGGGCAACGCGTTCCGCTTCAATGCCGCCCCCGGATATCACCACCCGCGTCACCGGACGATAGACCGACACAAAGGTGTCATCGCGCCACCCGGCCTGTTCCGGTGACGCAACGCACCTCAACGTTTGCTGTTGCGGAGAGTAAGCCAGCCCGGCCGGACCGCGCTTGTCGAGACACGCGATAACCTGATCGATGGCGTCGATGTCTCTGAGTACATGAATGGCGACGGTGATGCCGCCTCCACAGGGCAGTACGATGTCAAAAAATGGCGAGCCCTCGCCGTAGAGCACGGAGCGATCACGGCCCTCGGATATGGCGAGAAGCGCCTCGGCCGCGACGGCCGCTTCCACACAGCCACCGGAAACGAAGCCGGCGAATTCACCCTCCTCGGTGACCACCACCTGCGAGCCGAGCGCGCGCGCCGCGCCTCCCCTGATGCCAACCAGCATGGCGATCGCCACGCCGCCGCCACGGAAACTGGCCCGCGCGAATGTCAGCAGTTCCAGCGGATCATCGGTCCGCAGCGTTCGGACCGGCGATGTGTTAACCCAGTGGTTTTCCTTCAAGACCGACTCCGAAACAGATCAATCCGCGATCCGACTTGCCACATTCAGGTCACCGTCCCCACCGGCAGGCTACGCACGCGCTTGCCGGTGGCGGCGAAGATGGCATTGCACAGGGCCGGAGCCACCGGTGGCACCGGCGGCTCGCCCACACCGCCAGGCGGCAAATCATGGTCATCGTTGACCAGATGGGTACGTATCACCCGCGGCGATGCATTGTGGCGCAGCACCTGATAGTCGTGGAAATTGCTCTGCTTTACCCGTCCTTTCTCGAAGGTAATCTCGCTGGTGAGTGCCAGACTCAGCCCCATTACCGCGCCGCCTTCCATCTGTGCACGAATACGCTCGGGGTTGATCTGCGGACCACAGTCCATGGCCATATCCACAGCCAGCACCCGGACCCCGCCCTTCTCGTCCACCGCGACCTCGACCACGGTGGCGGTGTAGCTCATGAAGCTGTAGCAGAAAGCCAGGCCCAGACCATGCCCCCTGGGAAGCTCGCGCCCCCATTTGGCACCTTGGCAGGCGGCCTCAATGACGCCTCGCAAGCGGCCCGTATCATAAGGGTAGCGTTCCGGAGACTCGGTGTAGTTCCAGGTGTCCGCCATGTCGCCGGGATCGATCTGGCGTGCTGGACCGATCAGATCGAGCGCGAACTGCCGGTGGTCCTTGCCGGCGCGATGCGCCAGTTCGGCGATGAAACACTGTGCCGCGAAGGCATGGGGGATATTGGCCACCGAGCGGAACCAACCGATGCGGGCGTGGGCGGCAACCTCCGCGGTTTCAACCCGCACGTTCGGGATCCGGTAAGGCATGTTGATGGCCGACATGGCCGACTCGAAAAGCTGCTGCCCCTTGGCGCCCTCGGCGAACAGAGAAGCGATGGTGGGGGCGGCACTGCGGTGCAGCCAGGACCGAACCTTCCCGCTCTTGTCGATGACCGCTTCCAGCCGCTCCGCCGAAACGGTGTGCAGGTAGTCGTGGTGGATGTCGTCTTCGCGGGTCCACACCAACTTGACCGGTGTCCCCTCGGGCATGGCCCGGGCAACAATGGCCGCTTCATCAACATAGTCCGGCTTGGATTTCCGGCCGAAGCCGCCTCCCAGCAGCAGCACGTTGACTTTGACATCTTCCGGCTTGAGTTTCAGCCGGGTGGCCACCGCGGTCCGTGCCGCCTCAGGGTTCTGCACCGAGGTCCAGACCTCGGCACGGCCCTCCTTGATTTGCACCGTGGCTACCGGCGGCTCCATTGACGCATGCGCCAAATGCGGGATGTAGTAGTCAGCGGCGAACCGCTCCGTCTCGGCGGCGTCGTTCCACACGCTCACGGCATCACCGTTATCACGAATGGTTTTACCCGTTGCACGCGATGCCTTCGTCAGTGCCTCACGGAAGTCGGCGGAGTCGTAGCCACCGTTGGGGCCGTCGTCCCACTCTATCTCCAGCGCCTCGCGGCCCTTGATCGCGGCCCAGGTGTTGCGTGCCACCACGGCAACGCCGCCCAGCGGCTGGAATGCCGGCGCCCCCTGGAAAGCGGGAATCTCCACCACCTTCACGACACCGGGCACGGCCAGAGCTTTCTCACTGTCGAAACGGCGCAGTTTGCCGCCCACCACGGGCGGGCGCGCCACCACGGCGTAAACCATGCCAGGCAGACGCATATCCATGCCATAGGTGGCCTGGCCCTTGCCAATGGCCTCCAGGTCGACCAGGCGTACCTGATTCTTACCAATGTAGCGATAGTCGGCGCGCGCCTTGAGTTTAAGCTGTTCCGTACCGGGTACCGGTTGCCGGGCCGCGTCGGCCGCCAGCTCGCCATAGCCCAGGCGGCGCCCGGAGCTCGGGTGAACCACTTCATGCCGCACCGCCTTGACCTCGGCCACGGGCACCGACCAGCGGGCAGCGGCAGCCGCTTCCAGCATCTGCCGGGCCGCCGCGCCCGCGCGCCGCATCGGCATCAGAAAATGACGCATGCTACGGGAGCCGTCCACGTTCTGGTTGCCATAGCGGGCCTCGTTGGCTTCCGCCTGTACCACCCGCACCCGATCCCAGCTGGCCTCCATTTCATCGGCCACCACCATTGGCAGGCTGGTACGCACGCCGGTTCCCATCTCGGCACGGTGCGCCACGATGGTGACAGTGCCGTCCTCGGCGATGGACACGAAGACCAGAGGATCGTCCACCGTACCGCCCGGCATGGAGTCGGCACCGTACTTCTTGGAATCGGCATCAGCGGCTCTGACGATGGTAACCAGACCACCCGCCGTCACCGCCAGCGTCAGTGCTCCCAGGCTGCCCTGGAGGAAACGGCGCCGCGAGAGTTGTATGGTCGTGGACATTTATTCGCCTCCTTGCGCCAGACGATCCGCCGCCTGCAGGATAGCGGCGCGAATACGAGGGTAGGTGCCACAACGACAGATATTGCCCCCCATGGCACCATCAATCTGTTCTTCCGTGGGCGCCGTTGTGGTCTTGAGCAGCCCCACCGCCGTCATGATCTGACCCGCCTGACAGTAGCCGCACTGGGCCACATTGTTCTCAATCCAGGCTTGTTGCACCACCTGGCCGACACGGTCGGACTCCATGCCTTCGATGGTCGAAATCGCGCGCCCCGCGGCCGCGGACACCGGCGTGACACAAGAGCGGACAGGCGCCCCGTCCAGATGCATGGTGCAGGCGCCACACAGCGCCATGCCGCAGCCGAATTTGCTACCGGTCATGCCAAGTTCGTCGCGCAGAACCCACAACAGCGGCATGTCGTCGGGAACATCGACCTCCCTGGTCTGGCCATTGACGTTAAGCTGGGGCATGGCGAACTCCTTTGCGTTGCACAATCAGCGTGGTGACCATAACCAATAAGGGCATGGGCCCCTACCGCATATCAAGAACGATGCAAAAAAACACTCATCCGATTACGACAGTGCCATGGATTCTGTGCCACATTCGTCTCCGGATGCTGTTTTACCAACATCCGCTAAAAAGCGATGTCAGGTCAATACCGCACCTTTGCCTGTTCCTGCCACGATCCCACCGCTTTGAGACAGCACGCTTACACCTACCCAGGCTGCCGGAGACCGATCGAACACTAAAATCAAAACTCGTCGGGAATACTTTGATTCATGCCCGCGCCACGTCGCCACCGACGAAGCAGCCAATCCAGCCATGGCGCCAGATGCAGCATGCCCATCAGAACATACATCGCCGCCATCCCGGTCCACCAGGACGAATCGTGCATTGAATGAGGCGAATCGCTCAGGCCAATCACCAACGCCATCATGGTGCACACAGGCGTGGCCGCGAAGGCGAGAATGCCGGCCACGCTGGAGGCAGAACGCCCTTCATGTCCGTTATTCATCGCGGTTTCTCCCATGCCCGCCCATTACCTACACTTGCTCATAGGCATCGCGGTGCCGCCACCAGACTCCACCGCTTTCGTTGCGCCCTTTGGGAGCCCGATCAAGCCATTGGTAAACTCCCCAAAGACCGTCGAGGCCACGCGCGTAAGTAGAGTAAGTGTGATAGACGACACCGTCTTCAAGTACAAAAGAACTCATGCCCGGCCGGTCGCGTTCAAAGGTCGGTGCGTCCACACCGCACATGGCCGCGAAAATGGCTTCCGCTTCCTCGCCGCCGCCCTCCTTATCCGCGCGCCAGGGCCGTTCCGGCTCACGATGGAAGTTATATTCAATGCCTTCGCTTTGCTGCCGTTTGGTGTACGAGGCGGAAAAGTCGAAGTTGAAATCGCTGTCGTGTGAAGAGGCCCAGGGAAAATCCCACCCCATACGCTGTTTGAACGACCGCAGCTTCTGTAGTGGTGCCCGGGAGACGGCCCACAACATGACATCATGCTGCGCCAGATGCGTGGCGAAACCATTGAAGCCGTCGGCAATCATCGAACAGGATGGACAACCCGCCTTCCAATCGGGCCCGAACATGAAATGGTAGATCAGCAGTTGTGATCGCCCCTCGAACAAGTCCGCAAGGGACGCCTCGCCCTTGTCGGTTTCAAACACATAGCTCTTGTCCACCGGCACCCAGGGCAAAGCCTGTCGTCGCCGTGCCAGCTCATCGCTGCGCCGTGTCAGTTCCTTTTCCTCCCGCAACAGTTGCAACCGCGCATTCAGCCATTCCTCATGGGTTCCTATAGCATGGCTCGTCATGGTGACACCCTCCAAGTGGTTGTTGGTCATGGGCTATGCTAGGTATCAACCAGCGGGCAGCGTGAGTAACAAAGATGGCGGGATTCCGATGGATTCATTGATCACGGCGGCGGCGCGTGCTCTCGCGGCGGGCGATCCGCTGACCGCGCTCAACCAGGTCGCCCTGCGTGATGATGCCGCCGCGCTGGCCATGCGCGGCATCGCGTTGGCGCAACTCGGAGACCTGCCCCGTGCCGGAGCCTTGCTGAAAGCCGCGGGACGGGCCTTCGGGAAGAAAGAAGCCCTGGCCCGGGCCCGCTGCGTCGTCGCCCGGGCCGAGATCGCACTGGCATCACGCGACCTGGGTTGGTCCGAACAGCCCCTTGAGGCGGCAAGATCCACGCTGGAAAAGCACGGCGAGCGGATCAATGCCGCCCATGCCCGACATATCCGAATCCGGCGCCAGCTCCTGCTTGGTCGTCTTGACGAAGCGGAGCAGGGACTGTCCGGGATCGACGCCGCTTCCTACCCTCCCCCGTTGCAAGCCGCCCATGAATTGGTGATCGCCGGCATTGCCTTGCGTCGTCTACAAACGCGGCGGGCCCGGGCCGCTTTTGCCCGCGCCGGCACGGCCGCCCGCCAAAGCGGCATTCCGGCTCTGATCGCGGAGGTGGAACAGGCCGCACTCACACTGACGGTGCCAGCGGCACGTCTGTTTCACAAAGGCCGGCAACGGGCTCTGCTACTTGAGGAAGTGGAAGCGCTGCTGGCTTCCAATACACTGATCGTGGATGAATGCCGCCATCGGGTCCGTAGCGGCGGCACCTCGATCCCGCTTGTGGGACGCCCGATATTGCTCGCTCTCGCTCGCATGCTGGCCGAGGCCTGGCCGGAAGACGTCCCCAGAGACGTTCTTATTGAGAAGGTATTCCGAACCCGCTTTGCCGACGATTCCCATCGCGCCCGGTTGCGGGTGGAAGTCGGGCGTCTGCGTCAGCGCCTGCGAGGTCACGCCGGAATAAAAGCAACCCGCCGGGGCTTCACCCTGACCCCCGAACCCGGCACTGACGTGGCCGTGCTCACCCCTCCGGTGGACGAAAAACACGCCGCCATTCTGGCCCTGCTTGCCGACGGTGAAGCCTGGTCCAGTTCGGCTCTGGCCCTGGCACTGGGCGCCAGTCAGCGTACCGTGCAGAGAGCCCTTGAATCGCTGGCACGGGAGGAGAAAGTGCAATGTTTCGGACGGGGTCGCGCCCGCCGCTGGCTGCTTCCTCCCATTCCAGGATTCACGACAACCTTGTTACTCCCGGCCCCGCTGCCGGGTGGCTAGGATGAAAACACCCAGGGCAGCAACGAGGACAACAGCATGAACACATCATCAGCCGACCTGATCCGCGAATACGGGCCTTTCCCCGACATTGAGGCCGTCCATGGGGTGTCCTTCGACGGCCAGCACGTCTGGCTTGCCACCGGAGAAACACTGACCGCCCTGGACCCCGACAGCGGCCAAACCGGGCGCTCATTGAACGTCCCCGCGGACGCCGGAACCGCCTTCGATGGGCAGCATTTATTTCAGATCAGCGGAAACCAGATCCAGAAGATCGACCCTCGAAGCGGCTCGATCATCGCCACCCTCCCCGCTCCCGAAGGCGGCAACTCGGGGCTCGCCTGGGGCGAAGGCGTACTCTGGGTGGGCCAGCATCGAAGCCGCAAGATCCATCAGATCGACCCGGAAACCGGAGCGATTCTCCGCACGCTTGAATCCAACCGCTTCGTCACCGGCGTCACCTGGCTGGAGGGAGAGTTATGGCACGGCACCTGGGAAAACGACGAAAGCGAACTGCGACGTATCGACTCCGACACCGGAGAACTGCTGGAGCGAATTGAGATGCCGGCCGGAATGGGTGTGTCAGGGCTCGAATCCGATGGCCGGGACCGTTTCTTCTGCGGCGGCGGTGGCAGCGGAAAGCTGAGAGCCGTCCGCCGCCCCGGATGATGCAAGCAAACCCATTAAGAGAGGGAGGCGCACCGGGGATAAACCCGTGCGCCTCCCTCTGTCCTTGCTTTTTTTTCGTGCTTACGGTTTTTCACTTCTACGGCTTGGAGGGAACCCGCTCCCGCTGGCCATGCACCACCGCCAACCCGGCCAGGATCGCGATCATGCCGGCCAGCGACATTGCCGACAGAGCATTGCCGAATACCAGGTAATCCAGCAATACCGTCACCACCGGAACCAGATAGAACAGGCTGGTGACATTGACTAGATTACCGGAGCGGATCATCCGATAGAGCAGCAGCTGTGCCGCCACCGACACCCCCAGCCCCATCCATACCACCGGCACCAGGAACCCCACACTCCATTGCCAATGGAAAGGCTGGAACGGGATCAGCAAAGCGCACAACAGCAGCGTCACCGCGTATTGCAATGGCAGCACCTCGCTCGGCGGCAACGCGATACGCTTCTGCCATAACGCGCCGACGGTGACACAAAGCAAAGCGCCCAGAGCAAACGCCATACCGGTCCAGGACAACCTGGCCAGAACCAGACTCTGGTAGACCACCAGCGTCAGCCCAAGCAAAGCCAGCAGCAGTCCCGCCAGACGCCACGGCGAGAAGCGCCGCTCGGTGAGCACCAGGGTGAGAATCGGTTGTGCCCCCAGCACCGTGGCCAGGAGCCCCGGCGTGACTTCATGCTCCAAAGCCAGGAAGTAACACAGGGTGTAAAAACCGATCAGCAGCAGGCCGACGCCAGCCACGGGCAAACGCTGTCCTCGCGGAGGCAGCAGACGACCGCCACGAATCAACAGCAGGGCGCCAAGCGCGAGAGCAAAACGCAGAATCAACAGGGCAAGAACCGAGCCGTGGTCCAAACCCCAACGGGTGACGATGGCGGCACTGCCCCACAGCAACACGAACGTGGCCATGGCGCCCTGGGCCGCCCAAAAGGTATTTTCCGTTTTCATCAAAGCTCATCCATCGAATACGAACGGTCCCGACCTGACGCCGCGGAAACCGGGCGGCGAAGCCGTTAAAGCAGGTCAGGGAGGTAAATCAGCGGTATCAGCCGCGAACGACTTGGCGTACTACGGCAACGGATGTCCGAACCGCCGTGACGACGGAGGAAACCGGTGGGGACATGCCATGATCGCGTACGCGGTCGCCGGGGAAGCGGGCAACTACAGCGACAGGGCGTGCGATCACGTTCATGGGGGAGGATCCGTTCGTTCAGGATTTAACGGTACTCATGTTAATACGGAAACCGGCCATGCACCAGTATGATGCATGGCCGCCTCTCATCGTCATACCGCCGCTTTCGCCATCGGTGACACCGGAAACACCCGGTCATAAGCCCAGTTGAAGCTGAAGGCATAGAACAGATAGAACAACACCATGGCGAGGTCCATCAGCAGGGCCTGCAGCAAACCGATCCCCAAATACCAGGCTACCATCGGCAGCAGCATTACCAGCAGGCCGCCTTCGAACAGCACTGCATGCCCTACCCGCATACGCAGGGTTTTCCTGGTATGGCCCAACCAACGCAACATGGCGTGATCAAACCCCAGATTGAAGACAAAGTTCCAGACCGTGGCGATAGTGGCGCCCACCACGCCCAGCACGCCCATATGGCCGACTGGCAACTGAAACAGGTAAGCGCCCACCGGGACCATGATTGCCAGGCCGATCAGCTCGAACAATACCGCGTGACGGACCCGGTCCTGAGTCGTACGCAATGCCATGATGAAACACTCCTCACTGGTTTGACTGGCGCCTAATCTATCTTCAATATTGCGGAAATAAAGTTAGATACCATCTTAAAAACAGATAGATGACTGTCTCCCTGGACCAACTACAGGCCTTCGTCATTGCCGCCGAGACGGGCTCGTTCTCCGCCGCCGCCCGGCGTTTGCACAAGGCCCAATCCGCCGTCAGCACCCAGATATCCAACCTGGAGGAGGATCTTGGGCTGGCATTGTTCAGCCGTGCCGGACGCAGCCCCACACTGACCCCGGCCGGGGAACGCCTGTTACTGGAGGCCAGGGTAATCCTCGACCGGCGTGAACATTTGATCGGCGTGGCGCGCAGTTTCGAGGCTCATGTGGAACAGCGTCTGGTGGTGGCGATCGACGAAATTTATCCGGAACGGATCATGGCCGAAGTGTTCGCCGAATTCGCCGAACACTTCCCCCACGTGGAGCTGGAGTTGCTGTTTCCCATGATGGAGGACGTCAGCCGCCTGGTATTGACCGGCAAGGCCGACCTTGGTGTCATGTGGCGGCAGGAAATTCTGCCCACCGAGCTGGGATTCCAAACCCTCGGCTGGGTGCCGATCAAAATGGTCTGTGGCAAACACCATCCCCTGGCAAAGGTACGGGTGGATTGGGAAGACCTGAAACGCCATCGCCAGATTCTGGTGGCGGCGCACAGCGACGGCCCCGAGAAACAACGTTTACGAGTAGCGCCGGAAGTGTGGTGGGTGGAAAGCCACTGGGTGATCCTGCAGTTGGTGCGACAGGGAATCGGTTGGGCCTTCGTCTCCAGTCACGTGATCGAGGCATCACCGGTGGCGGCGGATCTGGTGATTCCGGAACTGCAGTTCGATGACTTTGATTTGCCGGTGGCGGTGGAATTGGTCTGGCACAAACAACGCCCCTGTGGTCCGGCGGCCAAATGGCTGCGGCAGCGGTTCGCCGCCACGCGCATCTGATTCAACGTTCCCGCCTGCCATGCCACCTCGGTCAGATCACGAGCCGGCCATGCCCTGCCCAGGAAAACGCGCGGCCCAAGGCTCCGGCGCCAATCCGGCGGTGTTGGCGATAAAGCTGACCGTCGAATAGAAACCGCACAGTGCCAGTATCTCCAGCTGCTGCTCCGTCTCCCAGTGACGGGAGAAATACACCAGGGTCTCCTCCGACAAACGCCCCCGTTGATGCAGTTCGTCCACCACCCGTAACAATCCCTGCTCCGTTGCCGTCCAGCAGCCCGCCTCCGCCGGGGCTACGCGGGTGGCACCAAGTTGCTCTTCGCTGAATCCCGCGACCTTGGCGAACACCTTGGCGTGCACTCCCCATTCGTACTCGCATCCGTGATGCGCGGTGGTGCGCAAGATAACAATTTCCCGGTCCCGCAACGATAAAGGGCTGTCCTCGTCCAGCAACCCCGCCGCGCCGAGTTTGCGTAACAGACGGGGACTGCGGGCGAAAACCCGGAACAGGCTTAACACCTCGCCGTCCCGCTGCGGGTAGTGCTTGTCCAGTATCGCTTGAGTCTTGGCGTCGAAGGGCGGTCCCGAAAGGGGCCTCAAATCGTGTGTCATTGTCGTCTCCCGGTCGCTACAATATGTGTAGCACACCTCTCAGTGTCCGCTACTTTTTATGTAGCAGTCAAGTCACTCGATAAGGAATCGCCATGGCCAGGAAGACCGTCAGCCAATCCGTCCGGGGATCGACCACCGGCCGCCCGATCATGGTATTGCTGGATATTCTCGGGCAACGCTGGACGCTCCGTATCTTGTGGGAACTGCGGGATGCCCCCCTGTCCTTCAGAGCCTTGCGTCAACGCTGCGACCAGGTGTCGCCCACGGTCCTGAATGATCGATTGAAAACCCTGCGCGAGCTGGATCTGGTTCAACGGGAAGACGGAACCGGTTATCGTCTCAGCCAGGCCGGGGAGGAACTGGAGAGCACACTGCTGGCGCTCAACCACTGGGCCGAAAAGCACTGGGCCGGGCGCTGAGCCCCCTCTGCTTTGCCCTATCCGGCACCGGAAGGAAGACTCATTGATGGATCGCACTCAACTGCGGGGAACAGGATACGCCTTCGCCACCAGCGCGCTTTGGGGGGCCACCGGTATCTGGGTGGCACTGCTGACGGTTTTGCCGGTGTCTTCCACGCTATTGTTCCGCTTCCTTACCGCCGCCGTGCTACTGGCACCCGCACTGCTGCTCTCCGGCGGTATCCACAAACCCAATCGCCATGGCTATGGCGCGGGAGCCCTGCTGACTGGCTATTATCTGTTCGCCACCGTCGGTTTTTATTTCAGCAATGTGGTCAGCGTCTCGCTGCTGGTATCCACCTCACCGTTCTTCGTCATGTTGATTCGTGTTTGCCGACGGGAGACGTTACGCAGCCAGGAGATAGTCGGGGGAATTCTGGCTTTTGCCGGTGTGCTGGTGCTGATTGGCGGCGGGACGGCGGAGACCGCCGGGCGCCTTCCCGCTCTCGGTAATTTCTGCGGCCTGGGCGCCGCTGTGACCATGGCACTGTATTCATTGGCCGGGCCGCGTTTGCAGGGCCAGGGTTGGACCGTGGTATTGATCAGTTGCCTGCTGGGCGCCCTGATCAGCCTGCCGTTCGCCGCACCGACACTGACATTGCCCGATTGGCCGCAATGGGGATTGTTCGTGGGCCTGGCGCTGTTCTCCACCCTGGCCCCTGGCTATCTCTACCCGCTGGCCTGCCAGCGCATCACGCCCACGGCCGCCACGGTGATCCGCCTGAGCACACCGTTTTTCACCGCCCTGTTCGCCTGGTTGATCCTCGGCCAGACCCTGGGGCTTCACCATTTGCTTGGCGCGCCACTGATGCTCGCCGGGGTTTATCTGACGTTGCCACGGGCGTCTTCACCGGCCTGAACCGCTTCGGCGGACTCCTCCTGACGCCGCCAATACCAGGCCAGCACGGCGCCGGAGAGGTTGTGCCAGACGCTGAACAAGGCACCCGGCAAGGCGGCCATGGCGGTAAAGTGCTTCACCGCCAGCGCCACGCCGAGACCGGAATTCTGCATGCCCACCTCGATGGCGAGGGTGCGGGCACGGCGCGGGTCGAAACGGAACAGTCTGGCGACACCATAGCCGGCGGCCAGGCCGATGCTGTTGTGCAGCACCACCGCCAGCATCACGAGCGCGCCTCCGCTGGCGATGCGGGATTGGTTCAGAGCCACGATGATACCGATCACCAGGACGATGGCGGCCACGGAAATCAGAGGAAAGGCATCCCGCACCCGATCCAGCCGCGCTCCCAGTAAAGAATTGATCAGGGTGCCACCGACCACCGGCAGCAGCACGATCTTCACCAAGGAGAGCAACATGGCGGCCACCGGCACCGGCAGGGTTTCACCCAGATACAGCCAGACCAGCGCCGGTGTCGCCAACACCGCCACCAGGGTGGAAACAGCGGTCATGGCAATGGAGAGCGCCACATCGGCGCGGGCCAGATAACAGATCACGTTGGAAGCGGTGCCGCCGGGGCAGGCGCCGACGATCACCAGTCCGACCATCACCTCCGTGGGCAGGGCCAGGACCTTGGCCACCAGCAGCGCGGCCAGCGGCATGACCAGGTATTGCAGAGCCACTCCCAGGCCAATGACGCCGGGCGCCCTGAACACTCGCAGGAAGTCTTCCCAGGTCAGGGTCAGCCCCATGCCGAACATGATCACCATCAGCAGCGGCACGATCCAGTCGGACAGCGCCGCCAGCGGCGACGGCATGAAATAGGCGAAAATGGAAAACAAAACCGCCCACAGCGGGAAAAGTCTCGCGATCATGCCCTGCCCTCGCTATCTGATGTTGTTGTTCTGGATACCGTCGCGCGGGAGTGTCAGTCGGTGCCCTCCCGGGCCTTGATGGACTCGAAGTCCTCATCCTTCAATTCCGGCAACTGCTCGTCGCAGCCCTGGATGCCCTGGCGGCGCAGATTCTCGCAGACCCGGTCCAGCTTACCGTCCACCGCGTGCATATGATCCAGCAGCGTGCCAATGGCCTCCGCCACCGGGTCGGGCATATCGTTGCTGACGCCATAAGCCTGGAAGCCGATCTTCTCCGCCATTTCCCGGCGATTGCGCTCCTGCTCGTTGGCTGGCTGACGAATCACGCGTCCGGGAATACCAATCACCGTGGCGCCTTCCGGCACTTCCTTGGTAACCACGGAGTTGGAACCGATCTTGGCGTTCTTATGCACCACGAACGGCCCCAGCACCTTGGCGCCGGCGCCGACCACCACGCCATCTTCCAATGTCGGGTGGCGCTTGCCCTTGTTCCAGCTGGTACCACCCAGGGTAACGCCGTGATAGAGCGTGACGTCGTCACCGATTTCCGCGGTTTCGCCGATCACCACCCCCATACCGTGATCAATGAAGAAGCGCCGGCCAATGCGCGCGCCCGGATGAATTTCGATGCCGGTCAGCCAGCGGCTGAAGGTGGAGATCAGGCGAGCGAGCAGTTTCATACCGTGCCGCCAGCACCAGTGCGCCAGCCGATGGAACAAGACGGCGTGCAGCCCCGGATAATTCAGCAACACCTCAAGGGTGTTACGCGCCGCCGGGTCACGGTGAAAGACGGATTGGATGTCCTCTTTGATCTGCTCGAACATAGTTACCTCAGAGAGCCTGTTTGCCTGCTCTATGAGCGGTCATCCAGGGCCTTGTCAATGGCCACCAGGGTGCCGCGCAGGATATTGATTTCCATTCTGTCGGGGCGGGCGCGCAGGAACAATCGCCGCATGCGTGTCATCACCTGGGCCGGTTTTTCCGGGTCCAGGAACTCACTGCGCACCATGATCCGCTCCAGATGATCGAGGAAGTGCTGGACGGCATCGTTACTGGCCGCCGGCTCGTCCCAGTACATCCGGGGTGGCGTCATGGTGGCGCGATTGGCCCGCGCCGCCTTCGGCACGGTATCGTCGTCGGCCAGTACCAGACGCAGTTCATAAGCAATCAACTGCACCGCCGACGCCACGTTCAGCACACCATACTCCGGGTTGGTGGGCACGGAAACATGCAGGTTACAGCGGTGCAGTTCTTCGTTGGTCAGGCCACGATCCTCACGTCCGAACAACACGGCTATACGGGCGTCGGCGGGCTCCTGCTCCAACTGTTGGCCGAGTTCGCGGGGTGTCAGACAAGGCCAGGGAATACGGCGGTGGCGGGCACTGGTGCCCACCACCAGAGTGGCGCCTTCCAGGGCTTCGTCCAGGCTATCGCAAACCCGGGCCGCGGCGAGAATGTCACCAGCGCCGGAGGCACGGGACGTAGCTTCGGCACTGGGGTAGATCTTGGGCGTCACCAGCCGCAGATCGCTCAGCCCCATGGTCTTCATGGCACGAGCCGCCGCACCGATATTGCCCGGGTGGGTGGTCCCCACCATCACCACGCGCACGTTGTCTAACATGATGTATCCAAATCGCGGGAAAGAAAGGGAGTTTAACAGATTCTCACCTGCCCACAGTCCTCCGCCTCTGCTAAACTTCGCGGCAATATGGCTCCTGGTGCCCGTTCAAGGTCGCCGGCCCGAACCGCTCTTTTAAACCGACAGGATACCGGCATGCACGCGCCGCAAGTGAACATTGCTCTGCGAGCCGCCCGCCAGGCGGGCAATCTGATCCGCCGCGCGGCGGAGAACAACGATCCCCTGACCGTGGATCAAAAGGGCATGAACGACTTCGTCACCCAGGTGGACCGGGCGGCGGAAGCTCGCATCATCGAGGTGATTCGCAAAGCCTATCCGCAACATGGCATCCTCGCCGAGGAAGGCGGCGAAATCACCGGCACCGGTGAAGGTGCCGACTATCAGTGGATCATTGATCCTCTGGACGGCACCACCAACTTCATCCACGGTTTTCCGCAATATTGCGTTTCCATTGCTCTGTCCATCAAAGGCCGGGTCGAGCACGCGGTGATCTACGATCCACTGCGCGATGAGGAATTCACCGCCAGCCGCGGCCGCGGCGCGGCGCTCAACGGCCGCCGTATCCGGGTCAGCAAGCGCGCCGGTCTGACCGGCGCCCTGATCGGCACCGGTTTTCCCTTCCGCGCCGACCAGGTCCAGCACCTGGATGCCTATCTCGGCATGTTCAAGTCCATCGCCGAATCCACCGCCGGCCTGCGCCGTCCCGGCTCCGCCGCCCTGGACCTGGCCTGGGTCGCCGCCGGACGCATGGACGGTTTCTTCGAGATCGGCCTGGCGCCCTGGGACATGGCCGCGGGCACACTGCTGATCACCGAAGCCGGTGGCCTGGTGGGCGACCTCGCTGGCGGCCACGGGCACCTGGACTTTGGCCATGTGGTGGCCGGAGCGCCCAAGGTCTTCAAGGGCCTGCTGCAGAAAATCCAGCCCCATCTCACCGCGGCCCTGCGCCGCCAGTAAGCCCGCGCGGGCCCGCTCCCGGCGGGCCCGCCGCCCGCCTGTTTTTCTCGATCACGCTGATTTGTAAATCCGATTTACCAAGGGATGGGATTGCGCGCCGGGCTCTGCTAGCGTAACCCTATACCTCTATTTTCACGGGCGCGGCCACAGGCCGCGCCTCTTGCCTTTGATGCGCTTTCAGGAGAGCCACACCATGACCCAGCACAACCTCAAGGACTCTGATCTGTTCCGCCAGCAGTGTTTCATCAACGGGCAGTGGTGTGATGCCGAGGGTGGCGCCACCCTGGACGTGGATAATCCCGCCACCGGAGAAATCATCGGCACCGTGCCCCGCATGGCGGAAGAGGGAACCCGGCAGGCCATCGCCGCCGCCGACAACGCCCTGCCCGCCTGGCGTGACAAAACCGCGGAAGAGCGCGGTAAACTGCTCTACGCCTGGTATGAGTTAATGATGGCGCACCAGGACGACCTGGCCACCATCATGACCCTGGAGCAAGGCAAACCGTTCGCCGAATCCAAGGGCGAAATCGCCTATGCCGCCTCCTTCCTGAAATGGTTCGCCGAGGAAGCCCGGCGCGCCTATGGCAACACCATCCCCGGCGCCCGTCCCGGCCAGCGTATCGTGGTGATCAAGCAACCCATCGGCGTCACCGCCGCGATCACGCCCTGGAACTTCCCCTCCTCCATGATCACCCGCAAGGCCGGCGCCGCCCTGGCCGCCGGCTGCACCATGGTGGTCAAGCCGGCCAGCGCCACCCCCTATTCCGCGCTGGCGCTGGGTGAACTGGCCACCCGGGCCGGCATTCCCGCCGGTGTGATCAATGTGATCACCGGTTCCGCCGCCGCCATTTCCACTACCATCACCCAGTCTCCGGTGGTGCGCAAAGTCAGCTTCACCGGCTCCACCGAAGTAGGCAGCCAGTTGATGGCACAGTGCGCCGAGCACATCCAGAAGGTGTCCCTGGAACTGGGCGGCAACGCGCCGTTCATCGTCTTCGACGACGCCGATCTGGACAAAGCGGTGGAAGGCGCCATCGCCAGCAAGTTCCGCAACACCGGGCAAACCTGTGTATGCGTGAACCGGTTCCTGGTACAGGATGGCGTGCACGATGCCTTCGTGGAAAAACTGGCGGCGGCGATCAATCAACTGAAAGTGGGCGATGGCTTCGAGGATGGCGTCACCCAGGCACCGCTGATCAACGGCGGCGCGGTGAAAAAAGTGCTTGAGCACATCGAGGACGCCAAATCCAAGGGCGCCAAGGTCGTGGTCGGCGGCGCCGCTCATGAACGTGGCGGCAACTTCGTGCAGCCGACGCTGATCACCGGCGCTACCCAGGACATGGAGTTCTGCCACGAGGAAACCTTCGGGCCGCTGGCCGCGGTGATCCGCTTCCAGGACGAGCAGGAAGCGATCCAACTGGCCAACGACACCCCGTTCGGTCTCGCGTCTTACTTCTACAGTGAAAACATCCATCGCGTTTGGCGCGTGGCGGAAGCACTGGAAGCCGGCATGGTGGGTATCAATGAAGGTCTGATCTCCAATGCCGCCGCCCCGTTCGGCGGGGTCAAGGAATCCGGTCTGGGCCGTGAAGGCTCCCTGTACGGCATGGAAGAATATCTGGAAGTGAAATACCTCTGCATGGGCTGATAACGTATGAGGTAACAGCCACGGCGGCGCGTCGGCGCCGCCCGTTTCAAGGAGCCGCCCATGGTTTCCATCGCGTTACTGCCAGGTGATGGTATCGGCGGCGAGGTGATGGCCGCCACCGTGCCGGTCCTCGACACCCTGATGCAGCGGCACCGGTTGCCGCTGGATTACCGGGTCCTCCCCTGGCCCGCCACCGAGTGGCATCGTCAACACGGCAGCATGATGCCGGACGACGCTATCGATCAGTTGCTCGACTACGACGCCTTGCTCTTGGGAGCGTTGGGGGATCCTGGCCCACTGGATCAACCGGACCGCTACCGTCTGCCCGACAGCGTTTCCCTGGCCCCCCTGCTGACGCTGCGTAAATCGCTCAATCTCTGGGCCTGCGAACGCCCCGCCCGCTATTACCCCGGCGTCCCCCGCTACCTGTCCGATCCGCGCGCCAGGGAACTGGACATGCTGGTGATCCGGGAAAACAGCGAAGGGGAATACGCCGGCCAGGGCGGCCGTCTGCGCGCTGGTACCGAAGATGAAATCGCTACCCAACTGGAAGTGTTCACCTACGCCGCCACCGAGCGGCTGATCCGCCATGCTTTCGAACGGGCCCGGCAACGGGCGCGGGAGCGCCGCGATGAAAAGCGCGTGCGCGCGTTCTCCGGACCCGGGGGCGAAACCCGCGAATCCCAGGTTTGCCTGATCACCAAACGCAATGCCCAGGCTTTCTGGGGCGATCTCTATGACCGCGTCTTCCAGCAGGTGGCGACGGAATACGCGGATGTGGCTACCCATCACGAGTTGGTGGACGCGGCGGCGATGAAATTCGTCCAGTGTCCCTGGCGCTTCGATGTGGTGGTAGCCAGTAACCTGCACGGCGACATTCTTACCGATCTGGCCGCGGTCCTGGCGGGCGGTTTGGGGGTGGCACCCTCCGCCAATATCAACCCCGCCGATGCCAGTGTGCCGGCGCTGTTCGAACCCACCCACGGCTCGGCGCCGGATATCGCCGGCCGCAATCTGGCCGATCCGCGCGCCACTTTGTTCAGTCTGGCACTGTTGCTGGAATGGTTGGGACAACGCTCGGTCGCCACCGCCGATACTAAGAACTCGAACGAAAAAAACCGGCTTTTTTCTAGCGCGGGCCACCAATTGCATGAGACGCTGATAACGGATCTCGCTGCCGGACATCCGGCCAGCGGCACCGACGCAGTGGGTCGGCGTATTGCCAACGCGTTACGGTAATCCGAGCAGCGCAACGCGGTATCGACCCGAGCCACGGGGCTTAGAGCCTGTTTAGGGTCTCGGCACGGAGGAGAGAGCGATGCATCATCTGTCTCCATTGCTGGTGCAATCCAGCGGCATCTGCGCGGAGCGCGGTGAAGGAAGCTGGTTGTTCGATGCCGAGGGGCATCGCTGGCTGGATTTCACGTCCGGCATCGGCGTCACCGCCACCGGCCATTGTCACCCCAAGGTGGTGGCCGCCGCCCAACAACAAGTGGCCCGGCTGGTCCACGCTCAGTACACCACTGTCACCCACCCCAATATGCTGCGGCTCAGCGACCGGCTCAGCGAGCATCTGCCCGCCGGCCTCGACGCCGTGGCCTTCTCCAACTCCGGCAGTGAAGCGGTGGAGACCGCCATCCGGCTGGCGCGGCACGCCACCGGCCGCCCCAACCTGATCGCTTTCCAGGGCGGCTTTCACGGTCGCACCCTGGCGGCGGCCTCGCTGACCAGTTCCACCACCAAGGTGCGCAGCGGGTGGGGGCCGATGATGGCAGGAGTGTTCTTCGCGCCGTTCCCGCACACCTACTTGTACGGTTGGGATGAAGAAGCCACCAGCGCCTTTTGTCTGCGTCAGCTCGACGAACTGCTGTTGACCCAGAGTTCGCCGCACGATACCGCCGCGCTGATCATCGAACCAGTACAGGGAGAGTTCGGTTACTACCCGGCACCGGCCTCGTTCCTGGCCGGTCTGCGCGAGCGCTGCGACCGCCATGGCATCCTGCTGATCGCCGATGAGATTCAGGCCGGTTACGGCCGTACCGGCCGCTTCTGGAGCCACGAGCATGCCCGCATCCAACCGGACATGGTGGTCACCGCCAAGGGACTGGCCAGCGGTTATCCATTGTCCGCCGTGGCCGCCGCCAAGGGCTTGATGGCCCAGGGACACCCCGGCTCCCAGGGCGGCACCTACGGAGCCAACGCGGTGTCCTGCGCCGCCGCTCTCGCCACCCTGGAGGTGATCGAGGAAGAGGACCTGGTCAACCAGGCCGCCGAGCACGGCCGCTATCTGCGTGAACGCCTGGAGGCACTGGCTCGAAAACACGACGACATCGACGAGGTGCGCGGCAAGGGCCTGATGCTGGGCGTCGAGATGGTCCGCGCCCCCGGCCAGCCCGACGGCGAACGCGCCCAAACACTGTTGTCCCGGTGCGAACAGGCCGGCCTGCTGCTGCTGCGCTGCGGCACCCATGGTCAGGTGGTGCGCTGGTTACCCCCTCTGACGGCGAGCCGCCAGGAAATCGATCTGGCGGTGGATACCTTCGAAGACGCTCTGGAGAGCAGTGCATGACGTTGCCGCGCGTTACCGTATTGCTGGCCGAGGACGAGCCTGATCTGCCCGGCCTGGAAAGCCTGGAAGGCCTGGCCCGGATCCACCAGCACCGTGGCGTCGATGGTCTGGCGCCCCGGCTGGCGGAAACCGATGTGCTGGTGGTCACCGACTTTCGCGTCGACGCGCTGGAACGGGCCTGGCCCTCCCCCTGTCCGATTCGTTGGGTGCATGCCACCAGCGCCGGCGTCGACGCACTGATGATTCCACCCTTGCGGGACAGCGATATTCCGGTCACCAATGCCGCCGGCATCTTCGATCGCGGTATCGCCGAATACGTGCTGGGCGCCCTGTTGCTGTTCGCCAAGGACGCTCTGGGCAATCTGCGCTATCAACGGCAACGGCAGTGGCGACACCGGGAAACCCATATGCTGCGGGACCAAAGCGCGCTGGTGGTCGGCGCCGGTTCCATCGGCCGGGAAGTGGCGACGCTGCTTGGCGCCCTCGGCATGGACGTGATCGGCACCGCGCGTCGGGCGCGGCAGCACGACGCGGCCTTCGCCCGGGTCCATGCCCAGGAGGATCTGCCGGCTCTGCTCGGCGACGCCGACTATGTGATCATCACCGCGCCGCTGACCCGCCAGACCGAAGGACTCTTCAATACCGACACTTTCGCGCGGATGAAACCCGGCGCGGTATTGGTCAACGTGGGCCGCGGTGCCATTGTGGACACCCGCGCCCTGCTCACCGCTCTGGATGACGGCCACCTCGGCGGCGCCGCCCTGGATGTATTCGAGCAGGAGCCGCTGCCCGCCGATCACCCGCTCTGGGACTATCCCAATGTGATGATTTCCGCCCATATGGCGGGCGACGCCAAAGGCTGGCGCGCCGCCCTGGGCCACCAGTTCGTGGACAACTTTGAGCGCTGGCGCCGGGGGCAGCCCCTGCGCAATCCGGTGGATACTCAGCGAGGTTACGGTCAACGCTGACCTCTCCTCCTGCCGTTCCTCCACCCCCGTGCCGGCACCGCCACCAGCGGAGGAGGCCATCCATGAGCGAGGATATACGCGCCCTGAGCGCGCGGGCACTGCGGCAAGCCTACCAAAGCCGGACGCTTTCCCCGGTGGAGGTGACCGAGACCCTGCTCGATCAGATCGAGCGACAGGACCCGGCATTGAATGCCTGGTGCCTGATTGATCGTGAGACCACCCTGGCCTCGGCCCGTGAGGCCGAGCAGCGCTATCTGCGCGATGATAGCCAGGGGTTGCTGGACGGCATCCCGGTGGCGATCAAGGATGTCTTCCTCACACCGATGTGGCCCACCCTGAAAGGTTCCCGCACGGTTGATCCCGCCAAGACACTGGGCAAGCGCGCCCCGGCGGTGGCCGCTCTGGAACGCCACGGCTATGTACCACTGGGCAAGACCACGACGCCGGAGTTTGGCTGGAAAGGGGTTACCGACAGTCCCATGTGCGGGGCCACCAACAACCCCTGGGACCCGGCCAAAACCGCCGGCGGCTCCAGTGGCGGGTCGGCGGCGGCGGTGGCCGCTGGCATGGCGCCGCTGGCCCTGGGCACCGACGCAGGCGGTTCCATTCGTATTCCCGCCGCCTTCTGCGGCATCGTCGGGCACAAACCCACCTTCGGCGAAGTACCGCACTGGCCTGCCAGTCCGTTCGGCACGCTGGCCCACGCCGGGCCGATGACACGCACGGTGGCGGACTGCGCATTGATGATGCAGGTGCTGAGCGAGGCGGATCCGCGCGACGCCCAGGCCGCGCCGCGCCGTCCACAGGATTACCTGGCCGCCCTGGACGGCGACCTCAAAGGACTGCGTATCGCCTACAGCCGCAATCTGGGCTACGTGGACGTGGCCGCCGACATTGAACAGGCCTGTGACGAAGCGGTGGCGGTGTTACGGGATCTGGGCGCCGAAGTGGTGGAAGCCGACCCGGGCTTTCGCAGTCCGCTGGCCGCCTTCGGCCACCTGTTCTACGGCGGCGCGGCCAACGCCTGCCGGGAGCTTGGCGCGCGTCAACGCTCACTGATGGACCCGGCCCTGATGGAAGTGGTCAGCAAGGCGGAGCGGCTGTCGATGCTGGACTATCTGGGCGCGGTGAACGAACGGCTGGCGCTGTCGGAGCGCATGGCTCTGTTCCACGAGAAGTACGATCTTCTGGTAACACCCACGTTGCCGATCACCGCCTTCGACACCGCCCGGGAAGTACCCGTGGACTGGCCCAGCACCCGCTGGCCCACCTGGACGCCGTTCACCTATCCCTTCAACCTCACCGGCCAACCGGCGCTGTCACTGCCTCTCGGCCTGGATCGCGCCGGACTGCCGATGGGACTGCAGGTCGTCGGCCGCCGTTTCGATGACGCCCTGGTGTTGCGCGCCGGGCATCAGTTCGAACAGCAACGGCCCTGGCGACGGTTTCCGCCGCTGGCCGGGGTCGACTGACCGGAGGCACTCTCAATGGGTAAGCACCGTCGACAGGAGGCATCGTGAGCGAACTGGACATCGACTTCTACGAATCAGAGGACCCGATCTGGAATCCGGCGCTGCACACCATGCCGGTGCCGGGAATCCGCCGCATGGTGAACCTGGCCGCCACCATGGACGACGTTATTCACCTGTCCATTGGACAGCCGGATTTCAAACCACCGGACCATGTGGTGCAGGCGGCGGTGGAGGCGCTGCAGGCGGGGCAGACCGGTTACACCATGGACGCCGGACTGCCGGAACTGCTGGACGCCCTGGCGGACTACTATCGGAATCGTTATCAACGGCCGCTGGTGCCGGAAAACATCATGGTCACCACCGGTGCCACCGAGGCCATTTACCTGGCACTTACCGCCACGTCGGCCCCGGGCCGGGAATTCATCGTGCCGGAACCGGCCTTTATGCTTTACGCCCCCCTGATCCGCATGAATGGCGGCGTTGTCAAAGCCATTCCCACCCATGCCGAACAACACCATCAGCTGGACCCCGAAGCGGTCATCGACGCCATCGACAACAACACCTGCGCCATCGTGCTCAACTCCCCGAGCAACCCCACCGGTACGCTTTATCCCCGGGAAACCGTAGAGGCCATCGTCCAGGAAGCGGCCTACCGTGGCGTCTATGTGATCAGCGACGAGGTCTACGATCACTTGGTCTACGACGGGCGCGAATACCCCAGCGTACTGTCGTGCTGTGCCGACCTCGACCATGTCATGGTGGTATCCAGCTTTTCCAAGACGTTCAGCATGGCGGGCATGCGCATCGGTTGGTTGATGGCCAGTCAGGGCGCGATCAAGAAGCTGCGCCGCTATCACATGTTCACCACCACCGTGGCCAATACACCCTGCCAGTGGGCGGGGGTGGCGGCCTTGACCGGGGATCGGGGTTTCGTCGATAACATGCTCGCCGAATATCAGCGACGGCGGGATCGCCTGGTGGAACTGGTGGAGCGAACGCCCCACCTCACCGGCTACCGGCCCGACGGCGCTTTCTATCTGTTCCCGTCACTGCCGGAAGGCGTCAATGGCGGCAACGTGGCGCTGAAATTGCTGCGCGAAACCGGCGTCTGCACCGTGGCCGGCGACACCTTCGGGGAGTCCTGCTCCAATGCCATACGGATCAGCTACTCCACCTCCCTGGAGCAGATCGAGGCGGCCTTCGAGCGCATTATTCCTTGGATGGCCAAGCAGGATTTCTGATCAAGTCCTATGAATACGTCGCCAACACAACAAAGGGGCCACGAAGGCCCCTTTTGACCGTGCCGGCGATATGGCGCCGGCAATGCCCGCTCAGGGCATATCGTCCACTTCCTTCTTCTCCGGAATGATGAAGTCCTGTTTGTCCACTTTCATCAGGAACAGCATGTTGGTGACCACGTAAATGGACGAGTAGGTGCCCACCGCGATCCCCACCAGCAGCGCTTCGGAGAAAGCGCGCATCACTTCACCGCCAAAGAAGAACAGGGCAATCAACACCAGCAGCGTGGTGAAGGAAGTGTTGATGGTCCGGCTCAGCGTCTCATTGAGGGAGCCGTTGATGATCTTTTCCGGATCGGTTTCACGGGTGTCGCGAAAGTTCTCCCGGATCCGGTCCGCCACCACGATGGAGTCGTTCAGCGAGTAGCCGATCAACGCCAGCACCGCCGCCAGCACCGTCAGATCGAAGGTCCAGCGCGTCAGCGAGAACAAGCCCAGAACAATAATCACGTCATGAAGCAAGGCCACCACGGTGGCGACACCGAACTTGTTGGTGAAGCGGAACCACACGTAAACCAGCATCAAGCCCAGCGCCATGAGCAGAGCGAGACCGGATTCATCGCGCAGTTCGTCGCCCACTTGCGGACCGACAAATTCCACTTGCAGAACCTTCACCCCAGGCAGCTTGCTTTCCACCACCTCGGTAAGCCGGGGCCCTACCTGATCCGCGGGCATATCGTTCAGGGTGGGCACCCGGATACTGATATCCCGGGGCGACCCGTAACGCACCACGGTGGCCTCTTCGAACGGGGTGCCTTCCAGCGCGGAACGCACATCGTCGATGATCACTTCATTTTCGCCCTTGGCCACCACCGAGGTGCCGCCGGTGAAATCCATCCCCAGATTCAGCCCCTGGGTCGCCAGCAGCCCGATGGATCCGATCACCAGAATGATCGACAGCGCCGCGAATACCCGCCGGATGCCCAGGAAATTGATGGAGAAAGGAGCCTTGTTACTCATAAGCACCTCAAATACTCAGTTTGGCCGGCGGACGGGCGCCGCGGCCGTAGACCATTTCCACCATGGCGCGGGTGCCCACGATGGCGGTAAACATGGAGGAGAGGATGCCGATAAACAGAGTCACCGCGAACCCCTGCACCGAGCCGGTGCCAGCGGAGAACAGGATCACCGCGACGATCATGGTGGTGATGTTGGCATCAAGAATGGTGCTGAACGCCTTGGCGTACCCTTCATCGATGGCCTGCCGTGGCCGCACGCCTTTTTTCAATTCTTCCCGGATACGTTCATAGATCAGCACGTTGGCATCCACCGCCATGCCCACCGTCAGGACGATACCGGCGATGCCCGGCAGGGTCAGAGTGGCGCCGGGAATCAGCGACATGATGCCGACGATGATCAGCAGGTTACCGACCAGCGCCACATTGGCGAAGATACCGAACACCTTGTACCAGACCAGCATGAACACCAGAACCAGAACCATGCCCAGCGCCATGGATTTGAGGCCGGCCTCGATATTTTCCGCCCCCAGGCTGGGACCGATGGTGCGCTCCTCGATGATGGTCACCGGCGCAGCCAGGGAACCGGCACGCAGCAGCAGAGCCAGCTCGGACGCTTCCGCCGGGCTGTCCAGACCGGTAATCCGGAAGCGGCTGCCCAGAGTGTCCTGGATGGTGGCCACGTTGATCACGTAACGGTCGGTGGTGCTCACCGGCACCTGTTCAGTCTCACCGTTTTCGTTGGTGCGCGAGCGCATCTCGGTCTTGGTTTCGATGAACAGCACCGCCATGGGATTGCCGACGTTCTGCGACGTCACCCGCTGCATCCGGCGGGCACCGGCGGAATCCAGGGACACGTTCACCTGCGGAGTGCCGTTTTGCGGATCGAAGCCCATCTGCGCATTGGTCACTTCGTCGCCGGTGGCGATCTTGGCGCGGTCCAGAATCACCGGACGATCCCCCTGACTGCGGAAGGGGAAAATCTCGGTGCCCGGCGGGGCCACGCCAGTGGCGGCGCGGCTGGCCGGGTAATCCTGATTAACCAGCCGGAACTCCAGGGTGGCGGTACGGCCGAGAATACGGCGGGCCTGGGCCGCGTCCTGTACCCCGGGCAGTTGCACCACGATGCGATCCGCCCCCTGCCGTTGCACCACCGGCTCGGCCACGCCCAGTTCGTTTACCCGGTTATTCAGCGCGGTACGGTTCTGATCCACCGCGTAATCCTGCATTTCCTTGAGGGCGGTCGGGTTCAGGTTGAACACCAGCACGCGCTGCTCGGGCTCGGAGTCCAACGAGAATTCCGGCAGCGCGTTGCGCAGCAGGGTGCGGGCGGAATCGGCGTCTTCGGAGTTGGCGAACTGCACGCGCAATTGCTGGCCATCTTGCTGCACGTCGCGGTAACGAATACCTTCGTTTTTCAACGCCAGTTTGATCTGGCCGGCCCAGGCTTCCATACGCTGGTTCACCACCGCGTCCATATCCACCTGCAGCAGGAAATGCACGCCACCGCGCAAATCCAGGCCCAGATTCATCGGCGAAGCGCCGATGGCACGCAGCCATCCCGGAGTCGTGGGCGCCAGGTTCAGGGCCACCACATAGTCATCACCGAGGGAACCGGCCAGAAGCTCGCGGGCACGGAGCTGGCTGTCATTATCGCTGAAGCGCACCAGCCAGGAGCCACCATCGATGTGTTCGCCAGGCCCATGTTCCAGACCCGCCTGATCCAATTGCCGCAGCACGCGCTGGCTGGCACTGTCGGACACCACGCCACCGGCCTTGGCACTGCTGATCTGCACGGCCGGCGCATCGGGGAACAGGTTGGGAAGAGCATAAAGGCCGCAAACAAACAGCACGGCCATGAGCAGGAAGAATTTCCAGCGCGGGTAGCGGGTCATAATCGTCTTCCGGTATTGCCGGGAGGTGGCGGCCCGGAGCGACCGGGCCGGACACACCTCTTTTTATATGGATTTGATGGTGCCCTTCGGCAGCGTGGCCTGGACACTCTGTTTTTGCAGTTTGATTTCCAGATTATCGCTGATTTCCACCACGACGAATTCGTCGGTGACCTTGGTCACCCGGCCGAGAATACCGCCAGCGGTTACCACTTCGTCACCTTTGTTCAGGTTCTGCACCAGATTGCGGTGTTCCTTGGCGCGCTTCTGTTGCGGACGGATCAGGAAGAAATAGAACACCGCGATCATCACCACCAGCATGATCAGTTCAATGCCACCGCCCGGTCCTCCGGCGGCTTGTGCATAAGCGGGCGAAATCAACCAGTTCATCTCAATTCTCCACGTTTTCGCGTTAAAGAGCAGGCACATCGCGGCCCATGGCCGCGTAGAAGTCACCGACAAAGGCGCTCAATGTACCCGCTTCAATGGCCCCCCGCAATCCAGCCATAAGCCGTTGGTAATAGCGTAGATTGTGGATGGTGTTCAGCTGCGCGCCGAGCATTTCACCACAGCGATCCAGGTGATGCAGATAGCTGCGGGAAAACTGGCGGCAGGTGTAGCAATCGCAGCCCTCCTCCAGCGGCGACAGGTCGTCGCGGTGGCGGGCATTACGAATCTTGATCACCCCTTCACGGGTAAACAGATGACCGTTGCGCGCATTGCGGGTGGGCATCACGCAATCGAACATATCCACCCCGCGGCGCACCCCTTCGACAATGTCCTCCGGCCGCCCCACCCCCATCAGATACCGGGGCCGGTCAGCGGGCATATGCGGCGTGATCCCGGCCAGGGTACGCCGCATCTCCTCCTGCGGTTCACCGACGCTGAGACCGCCAATGGCATAGCCGTCAAAACCAATATCCGTCAGACCGGCCAGGGATTCGCGGCGCAGATTGTCGTACATGCCCCCCTGTACGATCCCGAAACAGGCCGCATCGTTCCCTTCATCTGCCACATGGGCCGCTTTCGAGCGCCCCGCCCAGCGCAGAGACAGCCGCATGGACTCGGCGGCCTGGGTCTCGGTGGCCGGATACGGAGTGCATTCGTCGAAGATCATACAGATGTCGCTGCCCAGAGAGCGCTGTACCTGCATGGCCCTTTCCGGCGTCAGTTCCACCCGGTCGCCGTTGATCGGGTTCTTGAACACCACGCCCTGCTCGGAAATCTTGCGCAGCTCACCCAGGCTGAACACCTGGAAACCGCCGGAATCGGTGAGAATTGGCTTGTCCCACTGCATGAAACCATGCAGCGAGCCATGACGTTCGATGATCTCGGTGCCGGGACGCAACATCAGGTGAAAGGTGTTGCCCAGACAGATCTGCGCGCCGCTGTCGGCCAGATCCCGGGGCAACATGGCCTTGACCGTACCGTAGGTGCCCACCGGCATGAACGCCGGTGTCTCCACCTCACCACGGGGAAAGGTCAAACGGCCCCGGCGCGCGGGGCCATCGGTGGTCAGCAGATCAAAGCTCATTCGGGACATGAAAAAACCTTATGTTCACACATCGGGCTGCCGTTCGATGAACATGGCATCGCCGTAACTGAAGAAGCGGTAGCCTTCACGGACCGCTTCCTGGTAAGCCGCCAGCACCCGTTCCCGGCCGGCAAAGGCGCTGATCAGCATCAGCAGGGTGGAACGCGGCAGGTGGAAGTTGGTGACCAGGGCGTCCACCTGACGAAAACGATAGCCGGGATAGATGAAGATGTCGGTTTCCGACTCCCCGGCGCTCAGCGCGCCGTCGGCACTGGCTGCTTCCAGGGCCCGCAAGGCGGTGGTTCCCACCGCCACCACCCGGCCACCACGAGCCCGCGTCGCCAGCACCTGCTCCACCAGCGCCTCGCTGATCCGGAAACGCTCGCTGTGCATGTGGTGCTCTTCCACCTTGTCCACGCGCACCGGCTGGAACGTGCCCGCCCCCACATGCAGAGTAACGAAGCCTGTTTCCACGCCCTGGCCCCGTAACTGCTCGATGAAGGCCTCGTCGAAATGCAAACCGGCGGTGGGCGCCGCCACCGCGCCTGGCTCCCGGGCATATACGGTCTGATAGCGCTGCAAGTCGGTATCTTCATCCGGGCGGTCAATGTAAGGCGGCAACGGCACATGGCCAATGCGTTCCAGCGCATCCAGCACCTGCTCGCAACCGGTAAACGCCAGGTGGAACAATTCTCCGCGCCGGCCGCGGACCTCCGCCGCCACACCCTGATCGAATTCCAGCCAGCCACCCGCCTTGGGCGACTTGGAAGCCCGCACATGGGCCAGCGCCTCGCGCCCACCGAGCAGGCGCTCGACCAACACTTCCACCCGTCCACCGGTTTGCTTGCGGCCAAACAGACGAGCCGGAATCACCCGGGTGTCGTTGAACACCAGCAGATCACCAGGCTTCAGCCAGGCGGACAGATCCGGAAAGCGGCCATGCCCCGTCCCCGCACCGGTCAGCGTCAACAAGCGCGCATCGCGCCTTTGCGCTGGCGGATAGCGGGCGATCAGCTCGTCCGGTAAGTCAAAATCAAAGTCGTCGACTTGCACGTATCACCCGTATTCAGCTCACATGTGTTCAGGAGCGTTCTTTGCCGTTTTTCGGCATTTCCACCGTGGCGGTGAGGGACAATCGGTCATGCAACGTTTGGTGTGGGTGCACCAGCACCACCAGGTAACCAGCCCCCAGCATCAGCCAGGACACACCGGCGGCGGCGAACCGGGCCAGGGTCTGCCAGAATCGCACCGGACCACCACGGTAGTCACGAATTTGCAGCCGCCAGGCGCGCATCCCCAGAGTCTGGCCACCATGCAGCCAGAACCAGGCATAGAAGGCCCAGGTTTCCACCAGCAGCAGGGGGAACAGCACGCCTTTCAGCACCACCGGATCAGCCCGGGTGACACCGTTGATCTCCTGGGTCGGCAACCCCGTGTGGTTATAAACGATGACGAAAATCCCGGCGGTTATGAACCATAACGCCAACACCAGAAAGCCATCATAGACCAGCGCCATCAGCCTTTTGATCAGGCCCGCGGGTCTGGCATCTTCGATCATCGCTGCTCCATACGAGTTACCCGGGCGACGGCCCACAGGGTGACCGCCACGGCTGGTGGTCACAAATAAATCGCCGGGAGCGATTTTTGACGTCGTCCCAGCGACGGCCCACAGGGTGACCACCATGGACGGTGGTCACAAACAAATCGTCCGGAACGATTTTTGACGTCGCTCCGGCGACGGCCCGTAGGGTGACCATCATGGATGATGGTCACAAAAAAGCCCGCTCGGCGCGGGCCTTGCAAATCCTCTGCGGCACGGTCGGCTCGGCGACCGGCCAAAACGGCCGTTATTCTAGCAAACCCGGGGCCTCCTGTCCCACCGCAGACCGGCGTCACAGCCCGTCATCATGGTTGTTGCGAGGTGCCCCCGAGCGGCTGTAAAAGGGCACTATGACCCCGGTCAACGGGGTGCCACCCGGAGGGTGTCCCATGTCCGGCTTCCGCCTGTACGCCCTGCTCTTCCTGGTTGCCCTGTCAGCGCCCCTGACTGACACCATCGTCGCCGCTTCACCCTCCTCCACGCCGTCCCTTGGTGAGCAGATCCGGGGTCACTATGAGACCGTGCTGCCCTCCCTGCCACCGGACAAACAACGGCACTACGCGCTGCGTCTGTACCGGCTGACCGGTGATGACTCTTATCTGCCGCCAATTCGCGATGAGGTCCTGGGCATACTGCCGCGCTGGCAAAAGGCCATGCGGGCCCTCCCCTACGCCAGCCAACGACAGGCCCTGGCCAATCAGATAGTGGATGATTACCGCGACGACACCCCGAAATACCAACGGCGCAAGGCCTTGCTACGCCGTAGCGGGGAGTTCCCCTTCGCCAAGCAACTGCTGTACCGCGTCAATCAGCTCGAGGAGTTGCATCTTGCCGGCGTACCACCGTTTCAGGACACCGACCGAGCCCTGGCCTATCTCAGGGAATTCGATTTCCAGTCCTTCGTGCTCGATCCCGAGGTCATCAAGGTGTACTCGGCGCAGACCGCGAATCTGGTCTACTACCTTTATCGGCTCGGGTTGCAGGATCTGCGGGAGCCCTACCAACAAGCCTTCCGGAGCGTCTATCCCCCCGACACGCCACATCAAGGGCTGGATCTGCAGGAGAAAATCTACGGTATGACCCATCTGGTGATCGCCGCCAGCGGCTATTACCAACATGCCGTGGCGCGCAAGGACTTTGCCTGGATTTTCGATTATTTCGAGCACCGGGCCGGCCACGTCATCCAAGGCACCAAGCCGGATGTGTATACCGAGATGGCGCTGTGTTTCCTGCTCGCGGAAGAGCCGGACAACCCGGTCATCGGCAAGGTCAAAGCGGCGCTGGAACGGGAGTTTGATGACAAGGCGGACATGATTCCGGCCACCGACGGCAGCACCGACCCCGCCCGCGGCGAGCACCGCAACACCCTGGCGGTGATGCTCTATTACTGGCCGGAGAAGCTTCACACAGGGCCGGATCTGTCTCCTGGAAAGCCCCCGGAAACGAAAACGCCGGGCTTGGCCCGGCGCTTCCCCGACGCTATCACGCCGTCAATTTGGTACCAGAGGCCGGACTTGAACCGGCACGCCCGCGAAGGCAACGGATTTTGAATCCGTCGTGTCTACCAATTCCACCACTCTGGCAAGGGATGGCAACAGCCTGCATCAGGCTATCGGCCGGCGAGTATACCAATCTCGCCGGACAATGCCAGCCATTATGCCTTGGATATCGAGGCTACCGCACCCGCAACAACAACCAGACGCCCAGTATCAGGCAAAGCACCGGCGGCAGGCCGGCGGCGAGCAGCGGCTCGGTGCGGAACACCAGGGAGAGGTGGCCAAAAAACTGCTGGCCATAGTGGAAAATCAGGCCGGCCACCACCCCGGCCGCCACCCGCAGCCCCATGGTTACTTCCCGCAACGGGCCGAAGACAAAGGAAATGGCGATCAGCACCATGCCGATGGTGGCGGCGGGCATCAGCAGCTTCTGCCAGAACGACAGCATATAGTCGGCGGTTTCCAGTCCCTGCCGCTTCAGGTAGGAAGCGTACTCTATCAGCTTGGCCATCCCCAGACGCGCCGGGTCCAGCACCACGATACTGAGCAATTGCGGTTTGAGGCTGGTCTCCCAGACGCCGTGTTCCTCACGATAGGTCTCGGTGCGCTCCCCCTGAAAGCGGGTACCCTGCACGCCTTCCAGGGCCCAGGAATCACCCTGGTAGATGGCCCGCTCCACATACAGGCTTTCCGCCAGCTTGTGCTCTTCATCAAAGCGGTAACGGGTCAGGCCGTACAGCACCCCGTTGGGTTGCACCGCGTTAATGTGGATGAACTCATCCCCTTCCCGGTGCCAATAGCCGTATTTGCTGCGGATGGTTTCACCCCCGCCTTCCTGCAACGAGCGATTGCTCTGCGCCACCTGCTCCGAGTACGGGGCCAGGTACTCCCCCACCGGCACGGACAGCAGCATCAGGAAGATCACTGGCCGCAGCACCATCCAGGCGATCCGCAAAGTGGATATGCCCGCGGCACGGATCACCGCCAGCTCGCCGTTATTGGCCATCAGCCCCAGACCGATCAGGGTCCCCAGCAGGATCGCCAGCGGCAGGTACTCGTTGAAACGGCGCGGCACAGTGGTAACCACGAACTGCAGCGCCTGCAGCGCCTGATAGCCGCCACGCAGAAATTCCAGCTCGTAGACGAAACTGAACAGGCAGTCCAGGGCAATGATAATGCCGACAATGGCCAGGGACGGAATCAGTACCGCCCGCCAGAAATAGCCTCTCAGCAGTTTCATGTGTTCCTCCTGCGGCGCCACAACCGGTCGCCGTAATAGAGGAAGAACACCGCCACCGCGGCCAGCGCATGAATCCAGATCATCGAGTAATACCAGGGCCGCTCACCGCCGGAATCCGCCATCCAACTGCGCATGGTAAGCAACAAACCGACGTACAGCATGTATCCGAGCACCGCCGGAATCATCCGCAGGAAACGCCCCTGGCGCGGGTTGACCTTGGCCAGCGGGATCGCCGCCAGACACATGATCGGGACCGTCAATACCAGTGACCAGCGCCATTGCAACTCCGCCACCGCCTGATTATCGCCAGGGCTCTCCAACAGTTCGCCGGTGGTGCGCCCTCTTACCTTGGGCGGCCGGCTCGAGGTGTTTTCACTGCCGATACGGACCCGGGCCTTCTCGAACGCCACTTCCTGATAATCCGCTTCGCCGGGCTTGCCCTGGTATTGGTAGCCGTCGCGCAATTCCAGGTAGTTGATGCCGTTCTCGTCCTGCACCAACCGTCCGGTATGGGCCCACACGGTGAGTACGCGCCCGGCCTGGGAATCATCAAACCGGGCATCGGCGACGAATACGTTCTCCAGATAACCGTCCTCGCGATTAAGACTCTCCGCGTAGGTGGCCCGCTGGCTGCCATCCGAGCCGCGCACCAGGAACCGGCCCGGTGTCAGCAATTCCAGCACCGAGCGGCCTTTTTGTTCCTCGAAGATGCGGTTTACTTCGGCATCACCCCGGGGCGTGACGTACAATGAAAACAATGCCACCACGCTGACCGCCACCAGCACCGGCACCACCAGTGAGCGGATGATCCGGCCGTGTCCCTGGCCTCCGGCTTGCAATACCACCATCTCGTTGTCCATGTGCATACGTCCCAGCACTAGCAACAGAGAGATGTACAAGCTCAACGGCAGAATCATTTGCAGGAATTCCGGCAGCCGGAACGCCATCACCAGAAACAGAGCGTCCGCCGCGATCTGACCGGCGGCGGCCTCTGCCAAATACTTGATAAAGCGACCACTGACCAGCACCATCACCAAAATGAAGGTCACCAGCACCGTGGTCACGAATACCTGACGATTTATGTAGCGGTGTAGTATCAACGTTGGTCCCGCCCGCACCTGTTCCATCTTTGCAGTGTGCGGCATTGTAACTCAGGAGAGAGCATGGAGTACGCAATTAGCCACTCGGCCCTGCCGAAACTGAAAGCAGATTGTCTGGTTCTGCCACTCGGTAGCGCTTCCACCCTGCCGGAAGCCCTGCCCGATGAGACCCGCGCATCGGTACAGGCGTTCATCAAAACCGGGGATTTTTCCGGCAAACAGGGTCAGGTCAGCTGGTTGCACAATCCGCCGGGCGTCGCCGCCCGCCGTTTGCTGCTGGTGGGCTGCGGCGACAAGACCGAGCTCGACGGTCAGGCCTGGCAGCGTCTGGTCACCGGCGCCACCAAGCAATTGCTCGCTTCTCCGGTGAAACAAGCGGTGTTGATGCTGGACACCGTCAAGGTTGCCCGAGAGCTGGACTGGCGGGTGCGGGAAGGGGCCCGGGTAGCGGAGGAAGCCAGCTACCGGTTCGACGACTACCGCAGCAAACCCGCCAAGGCCGCCGCCCTGCGCAAGCTGACATTCTGGCACGCGCAACGCGATGCTGCCCTGCGTCAGGCCCTCAAGCAAGGCCGGGCCGTGGCCGCCGGCACCGCTCTGGCACGCGATCTGGGCAATATGCCTCCCAACGACTGCTATCCGGAGTATCTGGCCGAGCGCGCCAAGGCCCTGGGCAAGGAATACGACAAGCTGACGGTGAAGATCGTCACTCAGGCCCAGGCGGAGAAGATGGGCATGGGGGCTTTCCACGCGGTGGCCAAGGGCAGCACCCGGGAAGGGTGCCTCATCGTGATGGAGTACAAGGGCGCCACCGGCAAGCCGGTGTCCCTGGTTGGCAAGGGGATCACCTTCGATACCGGCGGCATCTCCCTTAAACCGGGTGCCAACATGGACGAAATGAAATACGACATGGGCGGCGCGGCGAGCGTTTTCGGTACCGTCAAAACGGTCTGTGAGCTGGGCCTGCCGATCCATCTCGTGGCCGTGGTGGCCGCGGCGGAAAACATGCCCGACGGCGGCGCCACCCGTCCCGGCGATATCGTCAAAACGCTGTCCGGACAAACCGTGGAAATCCTCAACACCGACGCCGAAGGCCGCCTGGTGCTGTGCGACGCCCTCACCTATGTGCAGCAGAAGTATAAGCCGCATACGGTCATCGACATCGCCACGCTCACCGGCGCCTGCGTGATCGCTCTGGGCAGCCACGCCCAAGCGGTGTACGCCAACGACGATGTGCTGCGCGAGTCACTGCTGGAAGCGGGCCAGGATACCGGCGACCGGGGCTGGCCGATGCCGCTGTGGGAGGATTACCAAAGCCAGTTGGACAGCCCCTTCGCCGACATGCAGAACATCGGCGGCCCGAAGGGCGGCTCGATCACCGCGGCCTGTTTCCTGCATCGTTTTGCCCGGGACGTGAATTGGGCGCACCTGGACATCGCCGGAACCGCCTGGATCAGCGGCGGCAAGGACAAGGGCGCCACCGGCCGGCCGGTACCGATGCTGACCCGCTATCTGATCAATCTGGCCGGCAAGGGCTGAGACATTGACCGAGGTTTTGTTTTACATCACCGGGCAAGCCGGAACGGGGGTGCGTGACGCCCTCGCCTGGCGCATCGCGGAAAAGGCCTGGCGCCAGGGGCGCCGGATCTACGTCCACTGCCAGGACGAGGCCCATGCCCATGAGCTGGATCAACAATTCTGGGCGCAGCCGGCTTCGGGCTTCCTGCCCCATTCCCTGCTCGGTGAGAGCCCGGCACCGGTGGTGCTGGGCTTTGGCGACGACCCGGGCAGTCACCACGACGTGCTGATCAATCTGGCGGCGGCGGTACCGGATTTCGTCACCCGCTTTGAACGGGCCGCCGAGATGATCACCGGCGACCCACAGCAGCGCGAGGGCGGCCGTGAGCGGTTCCGTTTCTATCGGGAAAGGGGCTTTCCACTGAAAACCCACAACCTCTGACGGCAGGCCCCGGTTCCGGTATAATCCGCCTTTCGTTTTTGCGATGAAAGACAGCGGAGATCATGGACAAGACCTACCAACCCGATCGTATCGAGCAGGCCTGGTACAACACCTGGGAGGATGCGGGCTATTTCCGTCCTTCCGGCCAGGGTGATGCCTATTCCATCATGATCCCGCCGCCCAATGTGACCGGCAGTCTGCATATGGGCCACGCGTTCCAGGACACCATCATGGACACCCTGATCCGGTTCCGCCGGATGCAGGGACGCAACACGCTGTGGCAGGTGGGCTCCGACCACGCCGGCATCGCCACTCAAATGGTGGTGGAACGGCGTCTGGCCGCCGAGGGCAAGAACCGCCACGATCTCGGCCGCGATGCTTTCATCGAGAAAATCTGGGAGTGGAAGGCGGAGTCCGGCGGCACCATCACCCGCCAATTGCGCCGCATGGGCGCCAGCGTGGACTGGACCCGTGAGCGCTTCACCATGGACGAGGGCCTGTCCAACGCAGTGCGCGAAGTGTTCGTGCGCCTCTATGAGGAAGGCCTGATCTACCGGGGCAAACGTCTGGTGAACTGGGACCCGGCCCTGCATACCGCCATCTCCGATCTGGAAGTGGAAAACAAGGAAGAGCAGGGTCATCTGTGGCACTTCCGCTATCCGCTCTCCGATGGCTCCGGCCATCTGGTGGTGGCCACCACCCGCCCGGAAACCATGCTCGGCGATACCGCCGTGGCGGTGCACCCGGAGGATCCGCGCTACAAGGACCTGGTTGGCCAGACCATCCGCTTGCCGCTGGCCGACCGCGAGATTCCAATCATCGCCGACGACTACGTGGATCCGGACTTCGGCTCCGGCTGCGTGAAGATCACCCCGGCCCACGACTTCAACGACTATGAAATGGGCAAGCGGCACGACCTGCCGATGATCAACATTCTCACCATCGATGCCCACCTCAACGACCAGGTGCCGGAAGCCTATCGCGGTCTGGACCGCTACGAGGCACGCAGAAAGGTGGTGGATGATCTGGACGCCCTGGGTCTGCTGGAAAAGGTCGACGATCACACCTTGCAGGTGCCGCGCGGCGACCGTTCCGGCGTGGTCATCGAGCCCTACCTCACCGATCAGTGGTTCGTGGCGGTGGAAAGCCTGGCCAAACCGGCCATCGAAGCGGTGGAAAACGGCGACATCCAGTTCGTGCCCAAGAACTACGAGAACATGTATTTTTCCTGGATGCGCGACCTGCAGGACTGGTGCATTTCCCGGCAGCTGTGGTGGGGACATCGCATTCCCGCCTGGTACGACGAGGACGGCAATGTCTATGTGGGACGCAGCGAGGAGGAAGTCCGCGCCGCCCATGATCTGGATGATCGCCCGCTCAGCCAGGACGAGGATGTGCTGGACACCTGGTTCAGCTCCGCGCTGTGGACCTTCTCCACCCTGGGCTGGCCGGAACAGACCGAGGAATTGCGTACCTTCCATCCCAGCAGCGTGCTGGTTACCGGCTTCGACATCATTTTCTTCTGGGTCGCGCGGATGATCATGATGACGCTGAAGTTCACTGGCGAAGTGCCTTTCAAGAAGGTGTACGTGCACGGCCTGGTACGGGATGCCGAGGGCCAGAAGATGTCCAAGTCCAAGGGCAATGTGCTCGATCCGCTGGATTTGATCGACGGCATCGACCTGGACAACCTGGTGGAGAAACGCACCCGCGGGCTGATGCAACCTCAGAAGGAAAAGCAGATCAGCAAGCGTACCCGGGCGGAATTTCCCGAAGGCATCAACAGCTACGGCACCGATGCGCTGCGTTTCACCTTCCTGTCGCTGGCCTCCACCGGCCGTGACATCAAGTGGGACATGGGCCGCATCGAAGGCTACCGTAACTTCTGCAACAAGATCTGGAACGCCGCCCGTTATGTGATGATGAACACCGAGGGCCAGGACTGCGGCGTGAATGAGAAAGAGGGTGAAGTCAGCTTGTCACTGGCGGACCGCTGGATCATCTCCGCGTTGCAGCGGGCCGAGCGCGAAGTGACCGAGGCACTGGATCAGTTCCGCTTCGATGTCGCCTCCCATGCCGCCTATGAATTCATCTGGAACGAGTACTGCGATTGGTATCTGGAGTTGTCCAAACCGGTGCTCTATAGCGACGATTATTCGGAAGCGGAGAAGCGCGGTACCCGCCGCACCCTGGTGCGGGTGCTGGAAGCGATTCTGCGTCTGGCGCATCCGTTCATGCCGTTCATTACCGAGGAAATCTGGCAGAAGGTGGCACCGCTGGCCGGCAAGATGCCCGCCACGGATGCGAGTAAAGCGCCTGCTGAGGATACAGGTATAGGGAACACCACCATCATGCTGCAGCCCTATCCCCACCCCGAGCAGGACAAGGTGGATGAACAAGCGGAGCAAGACATCGAGTGGATCAAGGCGGTGATCACGGCGATCCGGAATATCCGCGGCGAAATGCGCATTCCTCCCAGCCGCACCCTGGATGTGTACTTGCACAATGGCAAGGACGAAGACCAGCGTCGCCTGCAAGCCAACCACAATTTCCTCTGCCGCCTGGCCAAGTTGGACAGCATCAGCTGGCTCAACGCCGACGATTCCGCGCCGGCCTCCGCCACCAGCCTGGTCGGCGACATGGAAATCCTGGTGCCCATGGCCGGACTGATCGACAAGGACGCGGAAATCGACCGCCTCACCAAGGAAGTGGACAAGCTGCGCAAGGAGGTAGGGCGCGCGGAAGGGAAGCTGAAAAACCCGGCCTTTGTCGACAAGGCGCCGGAAGCCGTGGTCACCAAGGAAAAAGCCAAACTCGACGACTACCGCTCCCAGCTTGCCCGTCTGGAAGACCAGTTGGAAAAGATCAAGTACCTGTAACCGCCCGATCCCGGATCAGGACTGCCGCTTCAGCGCCCCTGGAGTGGCTTCCTGGCCCAGGATCACCGATTCCGCGATCCCGATCATGGTGCGCTGGCAAAGATGCAGCCGCTCCTCGCTGAACTCCCCACCCTCGAAGACATAAAGCGAATAGCTTTCCAGAATCCACAGCATGGTCCGCATCACCAAAGGGTCAAAATCACGGCCGGTAAGCCGGTTGATTTCAGCGGTGAGCACCTCGGCGGCAATGGTCTGGGCCCGGTCCCGATGCGGCGCCAATGCCGAATTGGAACTGCGCGCCTCTTCCATCATCAGCTTGATCACCGGCCCCATGCTGATGTGGTAGTCGAAATAGACCTTGGTGGTGTTGTGGATGATCTGCTGAACGGAACGGGCCTGGCGCATTTCATGATGGAAATGCAGCAGCATATTGTCGACGAAGATGCGGTAGATATTCTCCAGCACATCCACCTTGTTGCGGAAGTACTTATAGAAAGTGCGCCGTGACACATTCGCCGCACTCAACAGATGTTGCACCGTGGTACGCTCGACACCGCGCTGAGCGAATACCTGCACGGAATGAATCAAAACTTCCGCCCGCGCCGGCGAGCGGGGGCCCCCTTCATCCTCGGCATGAGCGTCCAGCACCTGATTAACCACCTGGCGGATGGCGTCCAGGTCATCCCCTTGATTCCACACAGTAACTTATCCTTTGTTTTTGTTTACCGGGGCGTAGCTTAAACCAAGCCCCGGAACCCAGTAAACAAAGGGTCTATCAGGCAGCCAGAGCGGCCTTTTCCTCTTCCCGGGGAGCCCGGCGACGCTGCCAACGTTTCCATACCTTCTCGTGGAAGTGGTAAGCCACCGTGTTCACACACGGTTCCACCAACGCCGTGGCGCCACCAATGCGCCAGTCACCGGTCATGGCCCACACCACGAGAAACGCCACACTGATATGCATAATGCCGAAGCTGAATGTCTTCACCATGGGACACCTCCATCATTACTTTTATATGATAACCATTCTCATAAACATAAAAAGAAAGATGAAATGATTTGATCAATAGTCTCAGCCTATGGGAATACAAGTATCATGATGAGACCGACGGTTCCGTCTAAACCAATCTGGAATAGAATGGGTAGCGGGCCATCCGCCAATCCGGTGGCTGATTTTGTCCATTGCAAGGAGTGCCGATGGTGAGCGCTAAAGCTGTTTTGATCCTTCACGGTAAACAAGCCACCAATGATGAGGTGCGTCAGGCGGTCATGGCCCGCCGTGAGCAAGGGCACCAACTCGATGTTCGGGTCACCTGGGAAGGCGGAGACGCCGAAAGGTATGTAGAGGAAGCATTGAAAGCCGGCTACGACACCATCATCGCCGGCGGCGGCGATGGCTCGGTGCGCGACATCACTGATGCCCTGATGAAAAACGGCGGCGGGGCCAATCTGGCCGTTTTACCGCTGGGGACCGCCAACGACTTCGCCACCGCCGCGAACATTCCCGTGCCACCGGAGGAGGCCCTGGCGCTGCTTGACCAACCCGCGACCGCCATCGATGTGCTCGAGGTCAACGGTCATTACTTTCTCAATATGGCCACCGGTGGCTTCGGCACCGAAGTGACCACGGAAACCTCGGAGGAGTTGAAGTCCATGCTGGGTGGCGCGGCCTACCTGCTCACCGGCCTCACCCGCTTCACCGAAATCCGGGCCGCGCAAGGCCATTTCCAGGGCCAGGACTTTGAATGGGAAGGCGAATTCATGGCTCTCGGGGTCGGTAACGGACGGCAGGCTGGAGGCGGGCAGAAACTGTGTCCGGACGCCGTGATCAACGATGGCTTGATGGACGTGGCCATCCTGCCTGCACAGATGGATCTGATGTCTGGCCTTCGCGGCCTGTTCAGCTCAAATAATGGCGCCAATGAAAACAATGGGAACGGTGAGCAGGAGGGCTTGTTCGTCCGCGCCCGCCTGGAATCCATGGAGATACGCACTCCGGAGGCAATGTATCTGAATCTGGATGGCGAGCCCCTGGAGGACACCCATTTTCAAATAAAAGTGCATACTGGCGCGCTCTGGGTTCATTTGCCGCCCGACATCCCCCTTCTTTCCTGATCAGGGCTTGGGACGTCGCAGCGTCTCCAACTGCACATTGAGCGCGTTGGTGGAGATCAGCACTTCCCAAAGCGAAAAGATCAATGACAGTGACAGACTGATCAGGCTGGCTCCGAACAACACCACCCCGGGCATGTCCTGATGCAGATAGAGCGCGAACATGGACAAAGTGCAAAGCAGGAAGCTGAGCACCCCGGCCACCTGCATCCGCTGGGTCAGTACGACTCGTCTGTGCAGCAGCTCAATCTGACGCGTGGCGACTTCCTCGTGGTGCGTCTTTTCCTCATCCGCCAGCTTGCGAATCAACTGCGCCAAAACCAGGAAGCGGTTGGTGTAGGCCAGCAATAGCAGCGAAATGGCGGGAAAGAGGAGCGCGGGAGTGGTCAACGACATAGGACTCTCTCTGAGTTCGGGGTGGCCTTACTTTAACCGATGATGACGCAAGGCGGCACGGGCTCACCAGCCCGCCCGCACTTCAGCCTTCCGCTCCCGGTATCGCAACACTTTTATGATCATCACCCGGACTGTGATCTTCATCACCCCCAAGGCCCGCTGATGTCGCGGCCCTGACACATTACTTTTCCACGCTGATCAGGCCCGTCGGGTACCGGGCTTCTCATTATCGTTTTACCTGGAACCGTCGGGCTCCGGGGCGGAGACTTGCGCGCCAACGGGATGCTCGGCGCGCCTCTCCCCTCTCTCTTTCCAGCAATAACAATGGAGAACGGATCATGTCCTATCGTTATCGGATCGGGATGCCGCTGCTGGTCAGCTCGCTGCTCCTGTCGACCAATGCCGTCACGGCAGCCACCCAGGACCGCAACACCCTATCCTCCCCCACGGGCTCTTTCTCGATCGTGCTGTTACCAGATACGCAAAACTACGCCGAGAAAGCCAGTTACGATGTCTATAACCATCAAACCCAGTGGATCGTGGATCACGCCTACGATCGCAATATCCAGTACGTGCTGCATCTCGGCGATATGACCCAACACGACACCCAGGAACAATGGCAAGTGGTGGATCAGGCCCACACCATTCTGGATCAGGCCGGAATCGGGTACACCGCTCTGTCCGGGAACCACGACCTCTACCCCAGCGATGATATCCATGCCAGGGAATCCTACTTTACCCGTTACTTCGGTCCTGATCGCTTCGCGGAGAAACCCGGCTTCGGCGGCAGTTTCAGCGACAGCGGCGAAAACACCTATCACTTCCTGGAGGCCGGCGGCCTGCAATTCCTGCTGGTGAATCTTGAGTTTCTTCCGCGCAAGGATGTAGTGACCTGGGCCAATCAAGTGATCTCCGACCACCCCCGTCATCGTGTCATCGTCTCCACCCACGCCTACCAGGATTACAACGGCGAGCACCTCACCGGCTGGGCCAACCGCTATAACACCGCCGGTCGCGAAGGTGTGGATCTATGGGAAGAGCTGGTGGCGCGACACAGCAACATTTTCATGACGGTCAGCGGTCATATTCACGGCACCTCCTACCGTCAGCGAACCGGCAACGGCGGCAATGTGGTACATGAGATACTGACCGACTTTCAGAGCGAGCCGGTCATGGGTGACGGCACCGCCCTGGGCAATGGATGGCTGAGACTGCTGACGTTCCACCCCACGGACAATCGGATAGAGGTGGAAACCTTGAGTGTCGAAGACGGTAATCCTCGGATTTTCCCAGGTGGAAACGCGCAATTCTTTGATGACTACAACAAGATCGCGGCACCCTCCGATCAGCAACATAATCGCATGGACTATGTTATCGACTTCGACATGACGGTTATCCCCGAGTACCGCTATACCCCCGGCGATACTCTGTACAAGGATCGTCACCCCCATCGAACCCTTCGAGGTGATCATCGGGCACCGTCCGTTGCCGCCGCCGCCAACGGCATTACCATCACCGCCTGGGAGGAAGACCGAGACGGCGATGGTTACAGCCAGGTCTTCGTGCGTGGTTTCGATGAGGACGGTAATGCCCTGTTCCCCGAACTGGCCGTTTCTCCCTGGGACAGTGTCCCGCAACGAAGCCCCACCGTGGCTACCGATGACGAAGGCAATTTTGTGGTGGCCTGGGTCATGGATGCGGACGGTGACGGCCACGGCCGCATTCATTACCGCGTATTCCGGGCCGACGGGAGCCCGGGCTTCCCCGCCCTCCTCCCCGGTATTCTGGCATCCGGCGATAGCGGACGCGGCCATGGCCGCTGGAAACCCGGCGACTATTGGAACTGGCTGGACGGCCAACAACGCCGGCCGGCGGTAGGCATGAACGACAAAGGGCGCTTTACTATTGCCTGGGAGCAGAAAGGCGATGGCATCCATGTGCAAAGTTTCTTGCGCAATGGGCTGCCCCGCTTCACACAACGCAACGTCAACTCGACCCCGGGTCGCCATCAACGCCCGTCATTGGCCATGAGTAATGACGGACATTTCACCGTAGCCTGGGAGCATGACACCGACGGGGATGGGCAAAGCAAAATAGCCGTTCGCGGTTTCACCGACCGGGGACGTGAACATTTCCCCGAGACCACGGTCAATCAGGTGGTCAGCGGCACCCAGGAAAAACCGGTGCTGGCCATGGATCATCGTGGCCGCTTCGTGGTTGCCTGGCAGGATGACAAGGACGGCAATGGTTATTATCAGATCCTCGCGCGGGGCTTCCTCAGCGACGGCCAGGAATGGCTGCCTGAATTCACCGCCAACAGCAAAGCCTCCGGTCAGCAGTTGGCACCAGCTCTCGCCATGGGTCCGGAAGGCAATTTCACCGTGCTATGGGAAGACGATAACGACGGCAACGGCTATTTCCAAATCTATGCCCGCACATTCCGTGCCGACGGCAGCGAAAAAACCAGCGATTTTACAGTCAACAGTGACGCCACCGGGCAGCAGTTCGAGCCCGTCGCGGCCATGGCTGGAAATGATCGTATCGTGACGGCTTGGGAGGATGACATGGACCAGGATGGAGAGTTCGGCATCCTGCAACGCAACTTCGATTTCTGAGCGGGTTTACTCGCCTGACGCGCATAGCAAAACGCCCTGCCAGGTTATCCTGACAGGGCGTTTTGTATTTAAGAGCCTGACGATGACCTACTCTCACATGGGGAAGCCCCACACTACCATCGGCGCTGAGCGGTTTCACTTCTGAGTTCGGCAAGGGATC
>NZ_OBMO01000034.1 GCF_900217905.1 Alloalcanivorax xenomutans | reverse complement strand
CGCCCGCACCGCCTTCGCCCTGATGAAGCAGCAACAAGAATATTGCCCCGCAAAGCTCTTTTAAGCGTTGCAGGGCACCATAGAATCTCCCACAGCGACTTTGTAGGCAGAGAAGGCGATATCCTAGAATTGAAACAGACCCAGATAAGCACCGACGATGGTGTCGCCCCATAACAGCGCGATCCAGCCGGCAATGGCCAGATAGGGACCGAAGGGAATGCCCTGACCCTTTTTGAGGCCACCACGAGCCATCATGCCAATGGCGAACACCAGACCCACCACCGAGGACAACAGAATCACCAGCGGCAGATATTGCCAGCCCAGCCAGGCGCCCAGCGCGGCGAGCAGTTTGAAGTCACCGTAGCCCATGCCTTCCTTGCCGGTGACCAGCTTGAATACCCAGTACAGGCTCCACAACGACAGATAACCGGCCATGGCGCCGACGACGGCGTCCGGCAGGGCAACCGGCGAGATGCCCAGCAGCGCCGCCAGCAAACCTGCCCACAGCAGCGGGAAGGTCATGGCATCAGGGAGCAGCGTGGTATCCAGATCGATGGCCGCCAATGCCAGCAGGGTAAAGCTGGCGAACAGCACGAATATCAGCCAGCCCCCATAGCCAAACTGCCAGGCGCAAACAGCGGCGATCAGGGCGCTGAGCAACTCGACCAAGGGATAGCGGGCACTGATGCCCTGGCCGCAGGCGCTGCAGCGTCCCTTCAACAGCAGCCAACTGACCACCGGGATGTTCTCATGCCAGCGAATGGCGTGGTCGCAATGCGGGCAGCGGGAACGGGGCACCACCAGGTTGTAAGGGCTGGTTTCCTCGATGGGCAGTTCCAGCACTTCCTGGGCTTCGCGCCGCCAGGTGCGCTCCATCATTCGCGGAACGCGGTGAATCACCACATTGAGAAAGCTGCCCACCAGCAGCCCGAACACGGTACAGAAGAGAATGAGCAGTGCGGGCTGGTCGGCGAGAAAGCTAAACACGAATGTCGTTATCCTGTTTGTTGTCGGTCAGACCACCTGACCCAGTTGGAAGATCGGCAGATACATGGCGATGATCAGGCCGCCGATCAGCACACCCAGCACCGACATGATCAGCGGCTCCAGCATGCTGGTCAGACCGTCCACGAGATTATCCACCTCATCCTCGTAGTAGGTGGCGACTTTACCAAGCATACCGTCCAGGGCCCCGGATTCCTCGCCAATGGCGGTCATCTGCAAGGCCATTGGCGGGAAAACACCGGTGGAACGCATGGCGAATTGTAGCTGCTGGCCGGTGGCCACGTCTTCTTTGACCTGCACTACCGCCTTGCGATAAACCACATTGCCAGTGGCGCCGGCGCAGGCGTCCAGGGCGTCGATCAGAGGGACACCGGCGGCGAAGGTGGTGGACAGGGTTCGGGCAAACCGGGCCACGGTGGCTTTGTGAGTGATGTCGCCAATGATCGGCAAGCGCAGCAACAGGCGATCCACGGCGTCCTTGAAGGTTTGGGACCGTTTCCTTCCCTGGATGAAACCGGCAATAATCGCGCCTGCTCCAAGCAGTATGGGGAGAAAATGAGCCTGCAGTCCTTCGGACAATCCGATGACGAACTGGGTAAAGGCCGGCAACTCGGCCCCGAATCCTTCAAATAATTCCTGAAAGGTGGGCACCACTTTTACCAGCAGGATGCCGGTGACGATAACGGCGACACAGATGACGGCAATGGGGTATTTCACCGCCTTGCGGATCTTGGATTTCAAGGCCTCGCTTTTTTCTTTATAGAGCGCGACACGATCCAGCATGGTCTCCAGCGAGCCGGAAGCCTCGCCGGATTCGATCAGGCTGCAGTACAGATCGTCGAACAGTGTCGGGTGCTGTCGCAGGGCTCCGGCGAAGTTGTTGCCGCCTTCCACCTCGGTCTTGATCTTCAGCACCACGTCCTTCATCGATGGATTGTCCAGACCATCGGCGACAATATCGAAGGATTGCACCAGCGGTACGCCGGCTTTCATCATGGTGGCCATCTGGCGGGTGAACAGGGCGATGTCGGCGGGTTTGATCTTCTTCTTGCCGCCCAGGGACAGCTCCCGTTTCTTGATCACCTTGCGTGCCTGAATGCCCTGGCGGCGCAATTCAGCGCGCACCAGCGCCGGGCCCTTGCCGCTGATTTCCCCTTTGACTTTACTGCCCTTGCGATCAAGGCCTTCGTAGAGAAAAGTGGCGGTTTTCTGCTGCGCCGCTGTCTTAGCCATAGGCGTCCTGTATCCCCCTTAATCGTGTCTCGCGCCACGGAAATTCCGTGCACACGTCCCCATGAACGTTCTAGTGGCCGCTGGTGACCCGGTCCATTTCCTCCAGACTGGTGACCCCCTGCATCACCTTGAGCAGCCCGGAGCGGCGCAAATCGTTGAAGCCTTCCTTGCGGCACTGGTCGGCGATCTCGATGGAATTGCCATCCTGCATGATGATGCGGGCAATACCGTCCGTGACCCGGACCACCTCATAGATCCCCACCCGGCCCTTGTAGCCGTTATTGCATTTTTGGCAGCCTTTCGGGCCGAACACAGTAAAGCCACTCTCGATGTCCTGTTCCGTGAAACCCATCGCAAGCAGCGAGGGTTTGGGCACATCCACCGCTTCCTTGCAGTGGCTGCAAAGGCGGCGGGCCAGGCGCTGGGCGATGATCAGACTCACCGAAGTGGCGATATTGAAGGACGGCACCCCCATGTTACGCAGACGGGTCAGGGTTTCCGGAGCGCTGTTGGTGTGCAGGGTAGATAACACCAGGTGGCCGGTCTGGGCCGCTTTCACGGCGATTTCCGCGGTTTCCAGATCGCGGATCTCCCCCACCAGAATGACGTCGGGATCCTGACGCAGAAACGCCCGCAGCGCGGACGAGAAATCCAGCCCCTGCTTGGGATTCACGTTGACCTGATTGATGCCTTCCAGGTTGATTTCCACCGGATCCTCGGCGGTGGAGATGTTGCGCTCCGGCGTGTTGAGAATGTTCACGCCGGTATAAAGAGACACGGTCTTACCGGAACCGGTGGGGCCGGTGACCAGAATCATGCCCTGGGGCTGGTTCAGGGCCTTCATGTACATGTCTTTCTGCTCGGGTTCATAGCCCAGCGCATCAATACCCATCTTGGCGCTGTCCGGATCCAGAATCCGCAGCACGATCTTTTCGCCAAACAGAGTGGGGCAGGTATTGACCCGGAAATCGATGGCGCGATTCTTGGAAATCTTCAGTTTGATGCGACCGTCCTGGGGAACCCGTCGTTCGGAAATATCCAGGCGCGCCATCACCTTGAGCCGGGCGGCGATCTTGCTGGCGCTGTTGATCGGCGGCTTGGACATGGTCTGCAACACACCGTCCTGACGGAACCGTACCCGGTAGGTCTTTTCGTAGGGTTCGAAGTGCAGGTCCGAGGCGCCGCCCTTGATGGCGTCCAGCAGCAGCTTGTTGACGAAGCGAACGATGGGGGCATCGTCGGCGCCGTTGGCCTCGTCCTTGGCGTCCGCGGCCGGTTCACCGTTGGCCACGTCCAGATTGTCCAGTCCCTCGTCCAGATCGGCGAACGCCTTGCCCTCCGCCTCCGACTCCAGCCGGTCGATCCAACGGGTCAGCTTGTCGTCCTCGACAATCACTGTTTCCACGTTGAGGCCGGTATTGAAGCGGATTTCCTCCAGCGCCGGCAGATTGGTGGGGTCGGAGACGGCGACGAACAAACGGCTGCCCCTTTTGTACAGGGGCAGGACGGTGTGGCGGGCGATCAGCTTGGTATCCACCAGGTCCTTGACCAGGACATCCGGGGAAAACGCGTCCAGATCTATCACCGGATCCCCGAACTCCTCGGCGGAAGCCCGTGCCACGGTGGCCGCGGTCAGCAGACCCGAGCCCACCAGACGCCGGACCAGCGGCATCTGCTCCCGGCGGGCGGCGCCGGCCGCTTCCATCACCTGCTCGGTGGACAGATGGCCTTCGTTGACCAAGCGGCGGGCGAGGCCGCTCAGGGATGATTGAGGACTGCTCATGGGTCGGAAAGAATGAGTTCGTGAATAGGAAATAATTCTTATGTATCAGAAGATTGGCAGCCTTTGTCCAGGCTGTAAAGAGCCGGTGCCCGGCGGCTGAGAACCGGGTCCCACTTCCTTGACGGAGAGCAACTGCTGGAGCGGAGCGGCCATTCGAGCAGGTGCCCAAACCCGTCCATTCAGGGTGACAAAACCGGTCAGTGGCTGACGCAAAGCGGCAGAGTGCACCGTTCACACTTTGTCTCCAGCCCCCGTGAATCCTGGCTCAGGCAAATTGGCCCGGTAGCTGCATTGGGGAAGGCGCGACGCTCGCCTTGGGGGTGAGCACGGAAAACACAGTTCCCGCTATGGAGACGCAACAATGAAAAACGTGCAAAAGGGTTTTACGCTGATTGAATTGATGATCGTGGTGGCGATCATTGGGATTCTGGCGGCGGTCGCTATTCCGGCTTATCAGGATTACACCGTTCGTAGCCGGGTGGCTGAGGCGCTGTCTTTAGCTTCTGGTGCGAAAATTGCCGTAGCCGAAAACGCTTCATCTGCGGCGGCAGACCTGTCAGCTGGTTGGACTGCTCCTAATCCGACGGTCAATGTTCAAGGTGTTGCGATTGATGGGCAGACAGGGGTAATCACTGTAACTACTACGGCTGCTGCCGGTGGTGATACAATCACCTTCGTACCTAGCGATAACAACGGTGCTATTGCACAGGGTACTTTGCCTGAAGGTGCGATCACATGGGATTGTACTGGCGGTGGGCTTGATGCCAAGTATCGTCCCTCTGAGTGTCGTCCGTAAACGAATCGTAGGGTCGGGTCTTGCTTTTTGCCTTTGCAATCGCAGGCAAAAAGCGAGGCCCAGCCTCGTAAGCCGTAATCCCTGAGCCCCGCTTTCACACCACCCCCAACCGCAACCAACCCCGATAGCCTCAGTAACTTCTCCGCCGTACTCAATGACGGAGCTGTATTAGCGGTAGCCTTGCACATCTCTCCAGTGCTGAAACTCAGCCGGGCGCAGGCGGTATCGTGCCAAAACGCCTTCGTGGAGACGGCGTAGCTCCTCGATGATCAAGTCCGCCACTTCTCCCTGGTCCTCTTCAGAAGTCAGATCTGTCAGGCTGTTCCTGATCACGTCCAGGGGGGGCTGTCGGCACGGAGCACCACCTGACGAACCGTCTCCCTGATCCTTTGGTGCCAGGCCAGGCGCATCGGATCGAGTTCCGTGAGTTCCTGTTTGATGGCCAGGTATTCCTGGGTGGAGCATTCATGGGCCCAGAGGTAGAGATCACGCAGAAGTTCGATGCGTGTCAGTTCGTACACTCCCAAGATGGCACGGCTGTAGGCCTGCTCCGGCACGCCGAGGAAAGCCAATGGACAGAGGTTGGCGCGGATGAGCGGAAGGTTGGCGGCCAAGCGGGAGTAGGTGTTGCTCAAGGTGGCAGGAGGGCCTGGACAGATCGATCAGCAGGCGGTCCAGGATAGCGCCGCCGTAAGTGACCGCCGTTCGCTCGATTTGGCCGGTGTCCCCCATGGGAAAATGGCAATGTAGCGGCGGGCCCGGGCGGCGCCTGCCGTTCGCACTTTGCGTTGGGTGACCAGAACCGCCAGCCATCGCTGAAGCGTGCGGCGGGGAATGTCCGGGCGCAGCCGGAGAAGCTCGCTGATATTCAGGCCGTTGGGGTGGACCTTGAAGACTTTGAAGTACGGCGTCCGGAGAGCTCATTGTGGCGTGATTCTGGCGTAAGAGCGAGAATCGCGCCACGTAGATGGTGCAATCCGCGTGCGAGCACCGGCTCTAGACGCGGGTCTCGACCGGCGTCGCGGACCCCTCTTTCTTCGCCAACAAAAACAACGTCACCGTAATCACCGCCCCCAGCACGTCACTCCACAGGCCGGGATAGATCAGCGACAGCGCGCCGGCCAGGGCCAGCAGACGCCACACCGCGCCCAGCGGACGCCGCAGATAGCCTTCCACCGCCACCGCCAACAGCAGTACCCCTACCGTCCCGGTGATGATCACCCAGATGATGTTGCCGACGGTGGCGTCGATCATCAGCATGTTGTGGGCGAACACGAACATGTAAGGCACGACGAAGCCGGCCACCGCCAGTTTCATCGCCTGGAAGCCGGTGGCGTTGGGCGAGCCGCCGCTGATGCCGGCGCCGGCGTAGGCGGCCAGGGCCACCGGTGGTGTCAGGTTGGCGAAGATGCCGAAGTAGAAGACGAACATGTGGGCGATGAAGATGGCGGTATCATTGTCGCCGGCCAGTTCGCGGAACAAGGGCAGGTTGAGCAGGATCGGCGCCGCCATGGTGCTGGTGATGATGTAGGTGGGGATGCTCGGCAGCCCCATGCCCAGCACGATGGACGCGATCATGGTCAGCATCAGGGTCGCCAGCAGTTGCAGGGTCGGGTAGGGAATGGCCCGTCCCAATTGCACCACCGCGTCGGCGGCTTCCAGCGCGATACCGGTGAGGGTGGCGATACCAACGATGATGCCCACGGCGCCGCAGGCCAGGGCCACGGGAATGGAGTTGCGCACGCCGTCGGTCATGGCGTCACGGCAATCGGCCACATCCATCTTCTCCGCCACCAGGCCAAGCCGGGCGCGAACCGCGTTGATCAGCACCGGAATGGCGATGACCGCGAACAGAGTCAGGCGGCTGGTTGGCATGGAAGGAATGGCATTGCCGAGAATCAGGGCGCGCAGCTGCGGCTCGAAGATCAGCAGAGTCAGCAGGATCGTGGCGCCGATCGTCACCCGCCGGGTGCCACAGATCAGCACCGTGGCGGCGATGGACCAGAACGCGGCGAAGAACGGCGCGCGCCCTTCGAACAGCAACCACATCAATACCGCCATCGGCACCAGCAGGTGGCCGCGCTTGATCATCACTTCCTTGATCGGCGTCAGTTGGGATCTGGGAATCCCTTCCAGGCCGTTGCGCATGGCGCGCAGATGCACCTGGAACAGCACACCGAGATAGAACAGCAGGGCGGGAATGATGCCGGCCATGATCACCTGGGTGTAGGGCACCGACAGCACTTCCGCCATGATGAAGGCGGCGGCGCCCATGATCGGTGGCAGGATCTGTCCGCCGACACTGGCGGAGGCTTCGACCGCGCCGGCGAAATTGGGTTTGTAGCCGGTTCGCTTCATCAACGGAATGGTGAAGGCGCCGGTGGTTACCACGTTGGCGATGGCCGAGCCATTGATGGAACCGAGAAAACCGCTGGCCAGCACCGCCACCTTGGCGGGACCGCCCCGGGTGTGGCCCGCCACGGCCAGGGCGAGATCATTGAACAGCTGCCCCAGCCCGGATTTCACCAGGAAAGCGCCGAACAGAATGAACAGGATGATGTAGCTGGCGGATACGGCGATGGCGGTGCCGAGCAGGCCTTCGGTGATGAACACGAGATGCGACATGATCTGCCGGCCTGTGGCCAGGACGATAGCCTCGTTGATCCGTGGATAGAAAGACAGCTTGGCGTAGAAGCCGTAGACCAGAAAAAGAGTGGCCAGAATCGGTAAGCCCCAGCCGGTTACCCTGCGGGTGGCATCCAGCACCAGCAGGATGGCCACCGCGCCCACCACCATATCGACCTGATTGATACGTCCGCCCGATGTGATCACCCGGTCCGTCACCACCAGCATATAAATGCCAATGGCAAAAGCGACGATAACCAGAATGGCATCGAACCAGGGGACCCGGTTCCGCGCTCCTTTTTTGGTGATCGGATAGAGGATGAATGCCAGAGCCAGCAGCACATAGAGATGGATGCTGCGCTGGGCGATATCCACCAGCGGCCCGGAAAAGGAAGTGTACAAATGGAAGGACGCCAGCAGGACGCACACAACGGTAATAAAGGCGAGGATCCAGCGGGGCAAGGCGTCGCGGACCAGACTCTCGCGATCGTATTTTTCCAGCGCTTCCTTGATGGCGGGATCCGTTTCCACCCTCTCCGGTTCCGGTGGAAGTGGGGAAGGGGATGAAGCAGATGGGTTCATGGCGATCTCCACTGCCGCCACCAGGTTCCGAACCGGGCGGGCAGCATCGTCAACAAGGGGGCTTCCCGAGTCGTGAATGTCAGAATCGGCGGGACACCGGGATGCGTCAGATCCAGTGTCCGCCCTTGGAAGTATAGTCGGTAGTGTTCTGCCTCGGCGGCCTGGACATGCAGCGGATCCACCGGGCGGTGGATGCCGCTCATGACCACCCAGCCCTGTTCGAGACGGGTTTCGCGGCCCACGGCGGCGGGGACACCGGCACCGAAGGTCTTGAACCGGGTTTCCACCAGCATCAGGCTGCCATTCGTTTGAATCTGGAACCGTTCTTCCCAGTCTTCTTTTTCCACCGAGTGCGTCCAGCGCAATGCGAAGTCGGAACCGGAGGTCGCGGGGAAGGCGTAACGCAGTGCTTCGCCTTCCTCAATCACCAACCAGAATCTCGGCCAAAGCAGTGCCGCGAGAACCGCCGCCATGATCGGAACCAACGCCAACCGCCAGCGGCGCCGGATTCCGATCCTCGCTACCACCGTGCCGGCTTATTCGCCGCCGTCGCGGCTGTCGTAATAGCTCTTGGCGCCGGGATGCAGAGGAACCACCAAGTGCTGGTCCATGGTTTCCGGGTCAATGTCCTTGAGGGCGCCAACCGACACTTTGCCGGAGTGCAGATAGTCGTCGAAACGCCCGGTCAATTCCTCCGCCACCTTACTGTCCATGGAGGCGGGAACGATCAGGATGTTGCGAATCGCCACCGTGGTGACCTCGGCATCCAGGTTGTAGCGCTCGGGTTTGCCGGCGGGAATGGTGTACGTCTCATAGTAGGGATAGGCTTCGAGCAGTTTGTCGGCCACCTCGCCGGTGACCGGCACGAACGTCACGTCGTTGGTCTGCATCAGTCCGGTAATGCTGGAGTTGGGAACGCCGGAAGTGAAGAAGGCCGCGTCCAGGTTGCCGTTGCTCATTTCCGTAACGCTGTCGGCATAGCCGGTGTGGCTGACCCGGGCCAGATCATCGTAACTGAGGCCGGTGGCTTCCAGCACGATTTTGGCGCTCTGTTCCACGCCGGAACCGACCTTGCCCACGCCGACCCGTTTGCCGGCCAGATCATCGACGCTGTCGATACCACTATCCGCGGTGGCGACGATCTGCACCACGTTGGGGTAGAGCCCCGCCAGGGTGGTGATGTCGGCCTTGTTGCCCGCGAACTGATTGTTGCCGTTGACCGCGTCGTAGGCCACGTCGCTCATGACGATGGCGATCTGATTAAGGCCATCCTGAATGTTCTGGATGTTTTGCACCGAGGCTCCGGTGGAAACCACCTGTACCCCGCCGATCAGGTCACTGGCCTCGAAGATGGGTTTCAGCGCGCCGCCGATGGGATAGTAGGAACCGGACGTGCCGCCGGTACCGAAGATCAGATTCACGGGCGTGCTGTCGCTGGTCCGGGTCTGTTCGGAAGCCGAGCCATCGGTGCTGCTTCCACCTTGTGGCGCGTCCTGGGGCTCGTCGCCGCAGCCCGCGAGCAGGGCGCCGGACAACCCCAGCGTGGCGGCAAGAATCAAAGTACGAGGTGCCATGGATCTTCTCCTGTTTTTATCGCCATGATGAATACGTGGACCCGCACTAGCTTACGAGCCGTACCACTTTGATACCACGTGAAGAGGCTAAGACTAAAGTAGAACGGGGAAGAAGGGAGGGGGAGAGGAACAGCCGGGCTACGAAGCCGCTGTGGGAGCTTGCCTGCAAGCGAATCTTTGGGAAACCGGCCCAATTCGCTTGCAGGCAAGCTCCCACAGTGGCTTCGTGGTGGCTTCTAAAGCGGACCGGGATCAGTTCAGTACCCGGTAACCGCGTCCGCGCATGCAGTTTTTCATGACCTGGGACTTTTCCTGTTGGGCGTCCCCGGCCTTGCCGGCGCCGCCCAGTACCGCGCCGCCGCCGGCCATGCGGCCAGCGGTGCCGGAATCACCGAAGATGGCACCGAGAATGCCGCCAAGCACCGCGCCGCCGACGGCACCCTCCGCGGCATCCCGGCCGGTGGAAACCTGATCGGCGACCTGCTCGCATTCGGCCAGATCCTGCTGATATTGAGCCTGATCCACGCCCTGCGGGTCCACCACGATCCGTTTGGTCGAGGTGCAGCCGGTCATCAGCAACAATCCGGCGGTACCGAGGATGATCATTGCACGCATGGCTTCTCTCCTTAGTCTGCCTCGTTATGCACATTCCATGATATGTGATGCCGTGTCGATAGCTCCGGCGCTCGCTTCCGTTTACCCCGATGATACGCGATTTGGCCGTATGGAGGCTGAACAGCAGGGAATTTTACGTTACCTGGTTTTTGGCTTTTCGTTGTTAACTGTCCACTATCAACTGTCGACTTTTCAAGCTGTCCCCTGCAGGCGCAGCGACAGGTCCACCGCTTGACAATGCTTGGTCAGAGCGCCGGAGGAGAGGTACAGCGGGCGGCTGTCCGGCAGGGTGGCGACATCATCCAGAGTGCGGTTGCCGGAGATTTCCAGAGCGCTGTGCGGTGCCAGCGACATGGCCTCGGCCAGCATCTCCGGGGTGAAATTATCGAGCATGATCTGGTCCGGAGTCAGCGCCGCCGCTTCTCGCAGTTCATCCAGATTTTCCACCTCGATGATGATTTTCTTGTTGGCGGCGACACGGCGGGCCTGCTCGATGGCGGAGGTGATCGACCCACAGGCGGTAATGTGGTTTTCCTTGATCAGAAAAGCGTCGTACAAGCCCAGGCGATGGTTTTCGCAGCCCCCGCACAGGACCGCGTATTTCTGCGCCGCGCGCAGGCCTGGCAGGGTCTTGCGGGTGTCCAGCACGGTGACCGTGGTGCCGGCCACGGCGTCGGCGTAGCGCCGCGCGCTGGTGGCGGTGGCCATCAGCGTCTGCAGGAAATTCAGTGCGGTCCGTTCGCCGGTGAGGATGCGGCGGGTATTGCCGCTGAGCGTGCAGAACACGGTGCCGGCGGCCAACCGCTCGCCTTCCCCGGCGTGCCATTGCACGTCCACGCCACCCAGTTGACGGAATACTTCCTCGGCCCAGGGCGCGCCGCACATGACCGCGTCCTCGCGGGTCACAATGGTGGCTTGCGCCTGTGCGGACTCGGGGATCAGCTGCGCGGTGATATCACCGTCGCCGATGTCTTCTTGCAAAGCGAAGGCCACGACCCGCGCGATATCGGCGCGGGCGTAGTCGGGCAGGGATCGGGTCGTCATTGTTGATCGAAAAACTCTTTGCTGAGGCGCACCACCACGGGGGCCAGGAATAACAGAGCGATCAGGTTCGGGACCGCCATCAGAATGTTCATGATATCGGCTATCGGCCAGACCAGGCCCAGGTCCATCATCGCGCCTACCGGTACCACCAGCACCCAGACCCAGCGAAACGGCACCAAGGCGCGCTCGCCGAACAAATACTGGGTACAGCGTTCGCTGTACAGGCTCCAGCCGAGCAGGGTGGTGAACGCGAAGATAGCCAGACCACAGGTCACCACGATTTCGCCATAGGTGCCGAAAGTGCTGGAAAAAGCCAGGGCGGACAGGGGAGCGCCCTTTTCACCGCTGGTCCAGGCACCGCTGGCGACGATGGCCAGACCGGTGACGGAGCATACCACGATGGTGTCGATAAAGGTGCCGAGCATGGCGACACTGCCCTGGCGGGCGGGGTGGTCGGTGTTGGCGGACGCATGGGCGATGGGCGCGCTGCCCAGGCCGGCCTCGTTGGAGAAAATACCCCGGGCAATACCATATTGGATCGCCTCCTTGATCACGGCGCCGGCGAAGCCCCCGGCGGCGGCGGTGCCGCTGAACGCGCCGTCGAAGCACAGAGCAATGGCGGCGGGCAGGGCGGCGGCGTGATCCACCAATACCGCCAGGCCAGTGAGCAGATAGGCCAGGGCCATGAACGGCACCACGAAGGTGGCGACCCGGGCGATACGCTTGATGCCGCCCAGTACCACCAGGCCGACCATGGCCATCAGCACCAGCCCGGTGGTCCAGGTGGGTACGCCAAAACTATCGTGGAGGCCGTCGGCCACCGAGTGGGTTTGTGTGGTGTTGCCGATGCCGAAACCGGCGCACATGCCGAAGAAGGCGAACAGCACCGCCAGCCAGGCCCAGCGCGACCCCATGCCCTTGCGGATGTAGTACATCGGGCCGCCCACGTACTGCCCGCGATGGTCTTGTTCCCGGTAATGCACCGCCAACACCGCCTCGGCGTATTTGGTGGCCATGCCCACCAGGGCGATCAGCCACATCCATACCAGTGCGCCGGGGCCGCCGGAAGCGATGGCGGTGGCGACGCCGACGATGTTACCGGTGCCGATGGTGGCGGACAGCGCCGTGGCCAGCGCGGCGTTGGAGCCGATGGTGCCTTGCCCTGGGGAGGGGCGGAACATCTGCTTAAAGCCGAACCCCAGGCGCCGGATAGGCAGAAACCCCAGGCGCAAACTCAGATAAATACCGGTGCCGGCGATCAATATCAGGGCCGGCCAGCCCCACATGAGGTCGCGGACAGCCTCGGTGCGATCAATGATGGTTTCCATCGTTTCCCTTCCAGTCTTTTCACAGGAAGAGTAGGGAATTCGGCCTGCCGGGAAAAGCGGTAATCGGGGTTGCGCGGGTTTTCACCAATCATGCGGGGAATTGAAATAATACTAATATCTTATTTGAGAGTTGGTTCAAAATAGTGATTTTGGGGTCGTGCTAGCTTAGTTTCTCTGTATCCGTATGGACTTTTCTTGCTGGGACTCCTTTCGGGGTGCCGGGGTAATCAGCCATGACCAACGTCACGCACATCGGTACCGCCTCGGGTCGCCGCGCTGGCACCGCCCCCGCCGAGCCCTTGCCACGCCCGCTGGAACAGGTTCGTGAGTGCACCCGGGAGCGGGCTCTGGCGCTGCTGGCGGGCATGCTCGACGGCGCCGACGACATGCTGTTCAACATGGCGGAAACCGAAACCGACCGTGAGCGGGATCGTTACTTCGACGCCATGCGCGAGCTTCGTCTGCAAAGACGGGTGCTGGAAACCGGCTTTCATGACGGCATCGTCGCCTTGTTCAATGAGATCGGCCGGGAACGCAAGCCGTCTCCGGAGGCGTCCTCCCCTGGCATCGAATCGCTGACGCTGGTGCAGAATGACGAGCTGGAAATCTCCGTGGCGCTGGATAACCTGGCGCGCCGGGCCCGCAACGGCTGTGAGGAGGCTCTGGCCCTGCTGTGTCACCGCCTGGAATATCTGTTCGAGGGCAAGGTGGCGATTAGCGAGAAAAACAATCCGCTGGAACCCCGCCAACTGGCCGCCTGCTTTGCCGACTGCGTATTGCGCTTGTCGCTGGATATCCGCGCCCGCTTGATCGTTTTGAAGCTGTTCGAGCGGGTGGTCATGGACGAGGCTCCGGCCCTGGTGGAGCAGGCCAACCGCACTCTGGCGGAGGCCGGTGTGCTGTCGGAACTGGCCAGCGCACCGGTGGCCCGGCGGCCGGTCCGGCGCTCCAGCGGGACCGAATCGCGGCAGGCCGATGGCCCCACCTCCAGCGCCGACCACGGCCAGTTGGGCGAGTTGCTGGCCTTGCTGAGGGGGCCGGCCAGGGCGGTGTCGGAGACGTCACCGGAACCGTTTGATCTGTCCGGCCTGGCCACCCTGTTTGATGGCGTGGCGCATCGGGGCGGCGCGCCGGTCACCGTGGATCAGCCGGTGCGGGCAGTCAGTCGGGATGACCTGATACAGGTGCTTTCGCGCCTGCAGCGTGATGCTCATGGGCAATCCGGGAAGGGCGAGGGCCGGGGGCTGCGCGAGTCCCTGGCCCGGGAACTGGATCAACAGCAGGATGCCCCGGTGGTACACGCTCTGGAGCAGGCCGATGATGACCTCATCAATCTGGTGGCCATGCTGTTCGACTTTATCCTGGATGACGAGTCGCTGCCCGCTGACGTCAAGGCGTTGATCGGGCGTCTGCAGATTCCGCTGCTGAAAGTGGCGATCAACGACAACGGTTTTTTCGGTGACGACGGCCATCCGGCCCGGGCGTTGCTCAACACCCTGGCCCGGGCCGGCGCTCAGTGGGACCCGCAGCAAGGCACGGGTGACGAGTTGTATCAGCGTATCCGCCGTGCGGTCTACACGGTGATCGACCATTACGACGAAGACGACGGCCTGTTCGCCCAGTTGCAGGCGGAATTCGACGAGTATTTCAGTGACCAGGACACCCGCGCCCGTCGCCTGGCGCAACGTTTGCGCGAAAGCGAGGAGGGACGTGCCCGGGCCGAGCAGGCGATGACGCGGGCGCGGCGGCACCTGGACCAGCGGTTGGCGGGCCGGGCCTTGCCGGAGGCGCTGATCCGCCTGTTGCGTCAGGGCTGGCAACAGGTGTTGTACCTGACCTTGCTGCGCGAAGGAGAAGACAGTGAAGCCTGGCGTCGGCAAAGCAAGATCGCCGATGCGCTGATCTGGTGTCTGCTGCCCCATGCGACGGAGGCCGACCAGCATAAAGCCCGCCAGATGGCGCCCAAACTGAGGGTGGCGGTGGCCCGGGGGTTGGCGGCGATACAGCACGACGAGGTGGAAAGCCAGGCGTTGGTGCGCGGCTTGGCTCTGGCCCAGGAGGCCATGTTCCGGGGGCAGGCGCCGCGGCGGGTGAAAGTGAAAGCGGCGCCGGAGGACGTGGCCGCCTCACCCTTGCCGGAGGACGATGCCTTGCTGGTGCGGGCGCGGGCGCTGCGACCCGGCCAGTGGGTGGAAATCGGCGCCGGCGACGAGGCTCGCCGCGCGCGGCTGGCGGCCAACATCCGCGAGGGCACCAAACTGGTGTTCATTAACCGCCGGGGCATCAAGGTGGAGGAATTCGACGCCACCGCGCTGGCCGTTGCCATGCGGGAAGGCACTGTTAAACTCATCGATGAGGGAGCGCTGTTCGACCGGGCCCTGGAGGCGGTGATCGGCGATCTGCGCCGGCGGCAAGGCCACTGAGCGGCGCTCCCCATCATCATTGGGGAGTTTCCGTGTCCGTATCACCGTCGTTGACGCCGACCTATACCTTGCAAGAGCACTGGGTGGAGCAAGCCCGCAAGGTGCCCTCACCGAACTTCAATGCCCGCCCCGATCCGGACGACATCGGGCTGATCGTTCTGCACAACATCAGTCTGCCGCCGGGCCAGTTTGGCGGCCCGCACATCGAAGCGCTGTTCCAGAACCGCCTTGACCATGACGCTCACCCCTATTTCGAGGGTTTGAGAGATCTGCGGGTGTCCGCCCATTTCCTGATTCGCCGTGACGGTGAGCTGGTGCAGTTCGTCGCCTGTGACCAGCGTGCCTGGCATGCCGGCGCCTCGTCCTGGCGCGGGCGGGACAACTGCAACGATTATGCGCTCGGCATAGAGCTGGAAGGATGCGATGATCAAGCCTTTGATGAACGTCAATACGCGGCGTTAAAGCCGTTGCTGGCGGCTCTGATCCGTCATTATCCTCGATTGAGCCGCGATACCATCACCGGCCACGAGCATATCGCTCCGGGCCGTAAAACCGATCCCGGGCCCTGTTTTGACTGGGCGCGGATCGGCTTGGTAATGACAGCTGGAAATAACCACTGAGGAAAACCGCTGGAAGCGCTATGAAACTGCTCGTCTTACTTTTGGTTCTGGCTTTGCGTCGCCGCGATGGCGGCTGGCCCGGAGTGCTGGCTCGCCCGGACCGGCACCAGCGCTGCCTCGCCACCTTGTCGCCGGTGCGTCACGGTATTCCGGGCTGGTGGCTGAGCGTGGCCCTGCCGGCGATCCTGGTGGCGTTGCTGTTCGGTTGGCTGGCCGGCGGCTGGGGCAATCTGCTGGTGCTGGTATTGGGGACCGCCCTGATGCTGTGGTTGGCCGGCGTGGAAAGCGAATTCCGGCTGGTGGATGAGCTGCTGGTATGCGGGCGCCTGAACGATGGCGAAGCGCTGCGGGAACTGGCCGAGCAGGCGTTGCCAATCACCGGCGAAGCCGGTTCCCGGGACTGGTTCCGGCAATTGGAAAGCGGCTTCCTGGAACGGGTCTTTGTTTTGTTCACCGCTTTATTCTGGCTGATGACACTGGGGTTCGGCGCGGTGGTGCTGTTCGTACTTAACCGGGCCTGGTTACAGCGTCACCGCGAACACAGCGACTGGGCACAGAGCCTGGACGCGGCGCTGCGCTGGATCCCGGCGCGCCTGACGGTGCTGGCGCTGGCACTGGCGGGCCAGTTCGGCGCGGTGACGCGGGCGGCGGCGGGTAAACTCTGGCGCCTGGACGACAGCCGTGAACTGCTCAACGACACCGCCCAGGCGGCGGAACCGGTGGAGGAAAGCGCCGAGAAGAGCACCGAGGAGCCGCTGGCGGCGGGAATGGATCGTCTGGAGGCACTGCACGGAGTGCTGCTGCGTGCCCTGGCGGTATGGCTGATCTTCGCCGCGCTCTGGAGCTTGCTGGCTTGATTGGCATGAATTCGCCATTTGCTGGCAAGCCAGCTTCCCACAGCGGTTCCGTAGCACCCTGTGGGGGCTGCCTTGCCGCTCCCCCTCCCAGGTAATCGCCGTCACTTCCCCCATAAAAATGAAACGCTATTTCGGTTACGGTTTGCCCGTCATGGGGCGGTGGGGGAATCGTTCGAGGCCTGTTACTATGGCCGGTGACCTCCTGGTCAGGGGCCCTGAATAACACTTTGGCTCCTTAGCTCCTTCGGCTTTGATTGCCCTCGAATCCCCGGAGGAGCGAGCTTCCTCGACCTGTCGCGACGACCACACCCGGAACCGTCGACACAGGCACGACATTCGCTGTCGCGGCGATCCCGCGACGGCGTGGCTAACGCGATTAAAAAGGACGCAAGCCCATGCAGAAAAGAAACTTCTTCGATGATATCGATCCGGCGGAAACACGCGAATGGCTGGACGCGCTGGAATCGGTAATCGAACGGGAGGGGCCGCAACGGGCCGCCTGGCTGTTGGATGTATTGACCAACGGGGCCCAGGAACAAGGCGTATTGCGCACCCACCTGAACACCCCGTACATCAACACCATTCCGCCTCGCAAGGAGGCGCCGTTACCCGGCGATTTGTTCATGGAGCGGCGTATTCGCTCCCTGATCCGCTGGAATGCGTTGGTCACGGTGCTACGGGCCAACAAGAGTGATGACGATCTGGGTGGTCACATCGCCAGCTTCGCCTCCTCCGCGACCCTCTACGACGTCGGCTTCAATCACTTCTTCCACGCGCCTCACGATGACAACCCCGGTGACCTGGTGTTCTTTCAGGGGCACTCCGCTCCCGGTGTCTACGCCCGTGCCTACCTGGAAGGCCGTATCGACGAGGAACAACTGGATAACTTCCGCCGGGAAGTGGCGGGCAAGGGACTATCTTCCTATCCGCACCCCTGGCTGATGCCGGATTTCTGGCAGTTCCCCACCGTGTCCATGGGGCTGGGGCCGATGCAGGCCATCTACCAGGCCTATGTGATGAAGTACCTGCAGAATCGCGAGCTGGTTGCCGACCATAACCGCAAGGTCTGGGCCTTCCTCGGCGACGGCGAGATGGACGAGCCCGAATCCCTGGGCGCGCTGTCCATGGCCGGCCGGGAACAGTTGGATAATCTGGTGTTCGTGGTCAACTGTAACCTGCAGCGCCTGGATGGTCCGGTGCGCGGCAACGGCAAGATCATCCAGGAACTGGAAAGCCTGTTCCGGGGCGCCGGGTGGAACGTGATCAAGGTGATCTGGGGGCGCCTGTGGGATCCGTTGTTGGAAAAAGACGACGAGGGGCTGTTGCGCCGCCGCATGGAGGAGTGCGTGGACGGTGAATATCAGGCCTACAAAAAGAACGGCGGTGCCTATACCCGCGAGCACTTCTTCGGCGCCTATCCGGAGCTGAAGAAAATGGTCGAGCACATGAGCGATGAGGACATCTATCGTCTCAACCGTGGCGGCCACGATCCGTTCAAGGTGTATGCCGCCTATAACGAAGCGGTGAACCACACCGGTCAGCCCACCGTGATTCTGGCGAAAACCGTGAAGGGTTACGCCACCGGTGCCGGGGAAGCGGTCAACAAGACGCACCAGATGAAGAAGATGGATCTGGAGAGCCTGAAGGAATTCCGCGATCGCTTCGACATGCCGTTCACCGACGAAGAACTGGAAGCGATTCCCTACTACAAACCGGAAGAGGATTCTCCGGAACTGCGCTACATGCGTCAGCAGCGGGAGAAACTGGGCGGCTACATGCCGGTGCGCCGGCGTGAAGCCAGCCAGTCCCTGAAAATGCCGGGCCTGGATTTCTTCGCCAACTTTCTGGAAGGCACCGGCGACCGGGAAATTTCCACCACCATGGCGTTCGTGCGCATGCTCAACGCTCTGGTCAAGGACAAGACCCTGGGCGAGCGGGTGGTGCCGATCGTACCCGACGAAGCACGAACCTTCGGTATGGAAGGCATGTTCCGGCAGTTGGGTATCTACTCTTCCAAGGGCCAGAAGTACGAGCCGGAAGATGCCGGCCAGGTGATGTACTACCGCGAGGACAAGAAAGGACAAATCCTCGAGGAAGGCATCAACGAAGCCGGCGCCATGGCTGCCTGGATCGCCGCGGCCACCAGCTACAGCGTCCACGATTTCACCCTGATTCCGTTCTTTATCTACTACTCCATGTTCGGCTTCCAGCGCACCGGGGATTTCTGGTGGGCCGCCGGTGACAGCCAGGCCCGCGGTTTCCTGCTGGGCGGCACCGCCGGGCGCACCACACTCAATGGTGAAGGTCTGCAACACCAGGACGGTCACAGCCATGTTCTCACCAGCACGGTGCCGAACTGCGTCAGCTACGATCCCACCTACGCGTACGAAGTGGCGGTGATCCTGCAGGATGGCCTGAAGCGCATGTATGAAGACCACGAGAACATCTTCTACTACCTGACGCTGATGAACGAGAACTACGTGCACGGCGCCATGCCGGAAGGCGCCGAGGAAGGTATTCGTCGCGGCATGTATCTGTTGCACGAAGGCAAGGGCGGCAAGAAGGCCGCGAAGGTGCAGCTGTTGGGCTCCGGCACTATTTTGCGCGAGGTGGAAGCCGCGGCGGAGCTGTTGTACCAGGACTTTGGTGTCAGCGCCGACGTCTGGAGTGTCACCAGTTTCAATGAGCTGCGCCGGGAAGGCATCCGTGCCGACCGTGATCGCATGCTGGCTCCGGAGCGCGACAAGCATGAGCCGACCTGGGTGGAGCGCTGTCTGGCGGACCGCGCCGGCCCGGTGATCGCATCCACCGACTACATCCGGGCTTACGCGGATCAGATCCGGCCCTGGATCAAGGCGCCTTATCGGGTGCTGGGCACCGACGGCTTCGGCCGCAGTGATTCCCGTGCGCAGCTGCGCCACTTCTTCGAGGTGGACCGCTACTTCGTGGTGCTGGCGGCGTTGACCGCGCTGCGCGATGAAGGCGAGGTCGAGGCCGACGTGGTGAAAAAAGCCATGGAAAAATACCGAATCGATCCGGCCAAACCCTACCCGGTGACCCACTAATGATTTTCCACTCTTCTTCCACAAGAAGGAGCAACGCGTGAGCAAGGAAACCATTCGAGTCCCCGATGTCGGCAGCAGTGATCCTGTGGACGTCATCGAAGTGACTGTGAAAGAGGGCGATACCATCGCCCCGGAAGACACCATCGTGGTGTTGGAATCAGACAAGGCGACGGTGGAAGTGCCGGCGCCGAAAGGCGGCAAGGTGCTTGGTCTGCTGGTCAAGCAGGGCGACAAGGTCAAGGAAGGTGATCCGCTGCTGGAGCTGGACGCGGAAGCCGGGGACGGTGACGCTGAAGAGGCAGGGCAGGAACAATCCGACCGGAAGGGCGCCGAGGAAGCCGAGCCGGAGCAGGAGAGCAACAGTACGGACGAAGGTGCCGACAGCGAAGATGATGAACAGGCGGCGGGTGGCGGCAGCCAGACCGTGACGGTGCCCGACCTGGGCGATATCGAAGGCGCTGAAATCATCGAGATTTCGGTCCAGGACGGGGATCAGGTGGAGGCCGAGCAGACCCTGGTGGTGCTGGAGTCCGACAAGGCGTCCCTGGACATTCCTTCACCGGCGGCGGGCACCGTGGCCCGGTTGCGGGTCAAGGTGGGCGACAAGGTCGGTACCGGTGATCAGCTAATGGATCTGGATGGGGCCGGCGGCGGCGGGGCGAAGAAAGCGTCCGGCGACGACGGTAAAGCGGCGGCGAAAGACGGCGGTGACAAGGCCGTGGCCAAAGCCGAATCCAGCCCGGCGAAAAGTGCCGGTCAGACACAAAAACCGGCCGATCAGGCGCCGGCCAGACAAGCAGAAGGGCGTTCCGCCGCTTCCGCGTCCTCCGGTCAGCCATCCGCCCAGGTGCACGCCGGCCCGGCGGTACGCAAGCTGGCCCGTGACACCGGTGTGGATCTGGCGCTGGTCGAAGGATCCGGTCCCAAGGATCGGATTCTCAAGGAAGACGTCCACGCATATTTGAAACGTCGCATGGAAGCGCCCGCCGGGGCGGGCGTGGCGGCGCCGGTGGACGATCTGCCGGACATCGACTTCAGCGAATTCGGGCCGGTGGAGCGGGTGGAATTGAACAAGCTGCGCAAGGTGGCGGCCCGCAACCTGCACCGCAGTTGGATCACCATTCCGCATGTTACCCAGTTCGACGAAGCCGATATCACGGATCTGGAAGCGTTCCGCAAGAGCCAGAACAAGCTGCTGGAGAAGGAAGGCGTCAAACTCACCATGCTGGCGTTCCTGGTGAAGGCCTGTGCCAACGCACTGCGGGCCTTCCCCAAATTCAACAGCTCTCTGGAGAAAGGCGGCGAAGCGCTGATTCAGAAGGATTACGTACACATTGGCATCGCCGTGGACACCCCCAATGGTCTGGTGGTGCCGGTATTGCGTGACGCCGACAAGAAAGGGCTCAAGGAGATTGCCCTGGAAATGTCGGAACTGGCGGCTAAGGCAAGGGATCGGAAGCTGACGCCGGCGGACATGAAGGGCGCCTGTTTCAGCATCTCGTCCCTGGGCGGCATCGGCGGGACTGCCTTCACCCCGATCGTCAATTGGCCGGAGGTGGCAATTCTCGGCGTCAGCCGTTCCGACACCAAGCCCGTATGGGATGGCCAGGCGTTCCAGCCCCGGCTGACACTGCCGTTGTCACTGTCCTACGATCACCGGGTGATCGACGGTGCGGACGCGGCGCGCTTTACCACCTACCTGAGCAGTCTGCTGGGGGATCTGCGTAGAGTGTTGCTGTAGTAAAAGAAAGATCGCGGCCATTTGACCTGCCCCCACTGCTACTCTGCGAAGTCGCTGTGGGAGCGGCCTTGGCCGCGAATTATCTCAGCGCAGTCGGGTTTTATTCCGCGTTTTTCCGTTCCAGACGTTGCTGCATCCGTTCCATGCGCTCCTTCATCTTTTCCTTGCGTTGTTCCTGCAGAGCCTGCGCTTTGTCCCGCTGTTCCGCCGTCAACACCGCGTCCACGCGTTCGCGGGTCTCGTCATGCAGTGTCTTCATTTTCTCGTGCTGTTGCTCGAAGATCGACTCAATCTCGGTGCGTTGAGCGTCGGTCAGGTCCAGGGTTTCCTCCATGCGGTCCATGCGCTGCTCCGGATCGAACTTCATCTTCGGGCCGTGCCCCATGCCGGGGCCGGCGAAGGCGGTGGTGGTAACCAGGGTGAGGGCGATCAGTAGGGCTTTCTTCATGATGCTTTCTCCGTTGAACTTCGATGTACCCAGTGTCGGAGAAAAATGTGCAGAGAGCGTGCAGGAACCGTGGAACAACCCGCGCTTATTCGTCTTCATCGGGATCGTCTTCCGGCTGGGCCTGAAGACGGTAACCCACACCGTAGACACTGCCGATCCAGTCATGGCCGCCGGGCAGCCCTTCGCCCAGTTTGCGTCGCAGCTTGCGAATATGGCTGTCAATGGTGCGATCGGAAACCACCCGATGGTCCGGGTAGATCACATCCATCAATTGATCGCGGCTCCAGATCCGGCCCGGCTGTTTGGCCAGGGTGGCCAGCAGCTCGAATTCGATGGCGGTGAGCGCCACCCGCGCACTCTGATAGACCGCCTCGAAACGGTGACGGTCCAGCTCCAGGCCGCCGTCGGGGTGTTGCTCCGCGGCCATGGAGCGGCGCAACACCGCCTTGACCCGCGCCACCACCTCACGGGGACTGAACGGTTTGCAAATGTAGTCGTCGGCGCCGATCTCCAGCCCCAATAACCGATCCACCTCTTCCACCCGGGCGGTGATCATCAGAACCGGCACTTGAGAAAAACGGCGGATGTTCTTGCACAATTCCATGCCGTCGCCATCGGGTAGCATCAGATCCAGCAGTACCGCCTGGTAATTCCCTTCACGCACACGCCGTTCCGCCTCGCGCACACTGGCGGTCTGGTCCGCCTGGAAGTGGCTGTGGGTCAGATAGTCCGCCAGTAGTTGCGCCAGGCGGGGCTCGTCTTCAACGATCAGTACGCGGGCCATGATGATCCTTGGGCAATCGAATGGTGATACGCAGGCCGCCCAGCGGGCTGTGGCCGGCGGTGATGGTGCCGCCGTGGGCTTCGACGATGCGCTGACAGATGGCCAGCCCAAGGCCGGCACCGCCGGTGCGGCGATTGCGCGAACTCTCCACCCTGAACAGGTGATCAAACAGTTTCGGCAACGCATCCTCCGGCACGCCCGGCGCGGTGTCGTTGAGAGTCAGGCGCCAATGGTCCTGCTCGTCGTCCAGAACCAGTTGCACTTCGCCGCCTTGGTCGGTGTATTTCAGGCTGTTGTGCAGCAGATTATCGAGCAACTGCCGCAGGCGTACCGGGTCGCCGCTAAGGGTGGCCGGCGGCAGGGTGGTGAGCACGGTCAGGCCGTGGCGCTGCATTGCCGGGCGCACAGCGTCCACGGCGTCCTCGCAGAGGGCGTCCAGGTCCACCCGGGTAAAGTGATAGCGCAGGTTGCCGGCGTCGGCCAGAGCCAGATCGTGCAGATCACTGACCAGATGGGTCAGATGGCGAACCTCGGATTCCAGGGTGCTGATGGTTTCCTTGTTCATGGGCCGGACGTCGTCCTGGATTGCTTCCAATTCACCACGCAGCACAGCCAACGGCGTGCGCAGCTCATGGGCGATGTCGGAAAACCAGCGCTGGCGGGCCTGCTGGCCCTGATCCAGGCGCTCCGCCAGACTGTCCACATGGCGAATCAGCTCGCCGAGTTCATCACGACGCTGACTGGTCAGACGGGCCTCGTAGTGGCCTTCGCGCAATTGCCGGGTATGGCGGCTGAGGGCGGTGATCGGCGCCACGAAGTGGCGTGCCAGCAGCCACGACACCAGTAGCGACAGAGCCAGGCCAATCAGGGTCATCCACAACATGAAACGCAGTTGCCGTTCCTGGAACCGGCGATCCATGGAGTCGCGGATCGCTTCCTGGTCCGGATAGACCAGCCAGCCCACGACCTGGTCGCCGATACGGATCGCCACCTTGCGACGGAATTTGGGCGCCACTGGTGGGCCCAGCAGAGGGTGCTTGTCGGCCGTCAGCAACTGCAGGTGACGATGGGCATCGCGGTCGATTTTACGCGGGTCGGGCTGATTGCGGTCACCGGCGAGCCAGTACAGCCGCCCCAATTGACGCGGGTCACGTAACAGAAAGTCCCAACTGCCCCGCTGCGCATAGAGCACCGCCAGGTGATCGGCCAGCCGCTCCACCTGGGCTTGCTGGCGCTCATCCAGATACTTGGACAGGCTCTGCTCGAACGACAGGTAATAGAAGGCGCTGGCCGCCAGGATCAGCAGCAGGAAAGTACCCAGAAAGGTGAGGAACAGCTTGTTGCGTATGCCCATGATGCTCGCGGGAGCCGTGGAGAATCGCTCCAGTGTAAGGCCGCCGGAGGGGTCTCCCTAGCGACTTGCACATTCTTTCAAAATGGAATGCCTGCAAGCCGCGCGGCGTCCGGTCAGCGATCCTCGCGCCGTATCCACTGTGATTCCGGCGTTTCAGCGCGCAGGTTGATCAGGCGGGCCATGATGAACAGCAGGTCGCCGAGACGGTTGAGGATCGCCAGGCTGACCGGGTTGACCTCTTCCTCGGCGGCCAGGGTCACCAGCCGGCGTTCGGCGCGCCGGGCCACGGTACGGCAATGGTGACACCAGGCGGCGTCGGCGTTGCCGCCGGGTAATACGAACTCTTTCAACGGCGGCAGTTCGGCATTGATCAGATCGGCCTGGGATTCGATTTCCACCAGTTCGGCATCGGTGAGGGTGGCGGTGGCGGGAATGGCCAGCTCGCCGCCGATATCGAACAGCCATTGCTGCAAATTCTCGATCAGCCGGTCCAGATCCTCATCAAGCGGGTGAGCGCGTAGTACGCCGAGTGCGCTGTTGAGTTCATCCAGGCTGCCCAGGGCTTCGATGCGGGGATGGTCCTTGGCGACCCGGCTGCCATCGGCGAGGCCGGTATGGCCATCGTCGCCAGTGCGGGTGATGACCCGGTTGATGCGGGTCTTTTCATCCTTGCGGGAAGACATGGCGATTCCTTGTTGATGATGTGGCGTGGGATCCATGAATGTACTCCGGATTCCACCATGGGTGCAGCCCTGACTACGAAGCCGCTTCCCACAGCGGTCTTGTAGCGACCTCCGATTTCATGTCCGCGAGGTCAGGGCGGTGGCGATACGCTCATGGGCCGGCAGTGACAGCCCCAGAGGAGCGGCCCGCCGCAGTAAATAGCCGTTGATGGCGTCGATCTCGGTGCGGGCGCCTTTACGGACGTCGGCGCGCATGGACGAAGTATTACCCGCGGTGGCGCTCGCCACCGCCATCACCCGGGGCAGGGAGTCGCCGGGCCAGGTCGGGTCCAGAGCGGTGAGCAACTGGTCGGCCTCCCGGCACAGTTCGGCGGCCTGGCGTTGCAGTTCCCGGTCTTCCAGCAGCCGGCCGTTGGCCACGTCGTGGAGCGCGGTGAGCGGGTTGATCACCGCGTTGGCCACCAGCTTGTGCCACTGGCGGTGTTGAAAGTCCGTTGGCCAGCTCAGATTTGGCCAGTGTGTGCTCACCTGCTCGAACCAGTCCGGCACGACATCAGTGCCGCCCATCCAGGTCTCGTTCTCCGCCACCACCTGATGTTGTGCGGGCCCGTCCTGCTTCACCGCCGAAGTGGTGACCACTTCGATCGGCAGCACGCCCTCTGGCAGCAGACCATCAAGGCTGCCGAGACCGTTCTGCAGGCGCAGCACCTGGCTATCGACGGTCAGCGGTACTGACTCCAGGGCGGCGGCGCTGTACGGCGCCTTGCAGGCCACTATCAGATGGCGCGGCGGTTCGGTCAGCGCGGCGGGCGAAAGCACCGGCAGGATCAGGTCGCACGGCGGCCTGCCGTCGGCGAAGGTGAGTCTCTTGCGAAGCGGGCTTGCCGTGTCGTGGCGCAGCACGGTCACCGCAAAGCCGGCCTGGCGCAAGTAGTACGCCGCCAGCAGGCCCATGTTGCCGGCGCCGAGCAGGTACCAGGGGTTCATAGCCGCTGTGTCTCCGGCCGGGCGCCGTGCCGGATCAGCCACAGCAGAATCAGCAGTCCTGGTATCGCCATCAGCGCGGTGAGTATAAAGAACACCTCCCAGCGGCCACCGAGAAGATCCACCATCCAGCCGCTGCCGGCGGCCAGGGTGGTGCGGCCCAGATTGCCCAGCGATGCCAGCAGCGCGTACTGCGTGGCGGTGAACTGCCGGTTACACAGGTCGGAGATATAAGTGACGAAGGCAATGGTGGAAACACCGCCGGTGAAGTTATCGAGGATCACGCAGGTCAGCAGCACGGTGTCGTTACGGCCGGTCACCGCCAGCCAGGCGTAGAGCAGATTGGTCAGGGCCATCGCGATACCGGCCACCAGCAGGCCCCGGGAGGCGCCCAATTTGATACTGATGGCGCCGCCAAGAAAGCTGCCCACCCCCAGCGCCACCATGCCGGCGGTTTTAACGTAAGCGAACACCTCCGCCCATTGGTAGCCGATTTCGTTGTAGAAGCGGATCGACATGGTGCCGAGAAACGCCTCGCCGATCTTGAACAGAAAGATGAATCCCAGCAGTACCGCGGCCATTTGTGGGCCGTTGCGGCGAAAGAATTCGATAAAGGGCGCGAAAACCGCGCTTTGCAACCAGCGCGCCATGCGCTCGCCCGGTGGGGCGTCCGGGCGTCCGCTTACCCTGGCTCTGTCCTCGGGTTCCCGTGCCAGCAGGCAGCCGGCCACGCCGAACAGCATGGCGCTGCTCATCACCAGGTAAATCTGGTTCCAGCTGTCGAGCCAGGCGGTCAGCCACAGGGCGATGCCGGCGATCAGCAGATTCCCCAGCAACCAACCCACCACGCCGGCGGAAGCGGCGGCACCCTGTTGGTCCACCGGCACGGATTCGATCCGCAGGGCGTCGATGGCGATGTCCTGGGTAGCGGAAACAAACGCGATGATCAGACAGATAACGCCCACCGCCAGCAGCTCTTTGCTGGGGGTGAACAGGGAGAGCAGCATCAACAGCCCCACCAGCGCGACCTGGCTGAGCAGAATCCAGGCCCGGCGTTTGCCCAGCGCCCGCCCCAGCGGGCCCAGGCGGAAACTGTCCACCAGTGGCGCCCACAGAAAATTGAGCGCGTAGGGCAGGGAGACCAGACCGAACAGGCCCAGGCTGGTACGGCTCAGCCCCTCGTCGGTGAGCCAGGCGGACAAGGTGGAAACGATCATGCCCTTGGGGAAGCCGCTGGCAATACCCAGCAGAAAGATCACCAGGATGCGGCGATCAAAAAAGGCGTTTTCCAGTTTCATTTACTCTCCGGGGGCGGATTCGGCGGCCTCGGGGCGCCATTGGAAGCGGCGCAATGGCACGCGGTGGCCCAGCACCGCCACGCCTTCCTTGTGTAACCGGCGCAGTTGGGTCTCTCCGCTGGGGGTGCCAATCAGCGGCAGCCCACCGTCACCCCGGATCACCCGATGCCACGGCAGTTTGCTGCCCTTGGGCAACTGGCTCATCAGCCGGCCGACAAAACGGGCGTGGCGAGGGTAACCCGCCATGCGGGCCACCTGACCATAGCTGCAGACGGTGCCGGCGGGGATGGCCGCCACAATCTGATAGACCGCGTCGCGGAACTCCTGATTCATGCGGCGAGTATGAAAGTGCCGGGAGCACCGCGCAACCGTGGCATGCGCACAGCCTGCTGAGCCGCCAAGACCCAAGCCTGCCGCCAACTTTGGAGATATGAGCCCGGAGGTTGCTACACGGCCGCTGTAGGAGCTTGCCCTGCAAGCGAATTCTTGGACCGTGGCGCGATTCGCTTGCAGGGCAAGCTCCTTGTATCTCTCCACGAGTGTTGATTAGCTACCGACACTCCCGGGTCGGACCAAAGCCTGGCAAGCTCCTGAGGGCCAAGACCCTGTATTGTAGATCTGGCTCCGACCCACATTCTCTTAAATCTGAACGGTATCCGGGCTCTCCTCACAGCGGGATGAAGCCGTATAAGCAAGGGAAGACACGAGAGATGGCGTTTATTG
>NZ_OBMO01000008.1 GCF_900217905.1 Alloalcanivorax xenomutans | reverse complement strand
ATTGAGGCTTCCTCGAACAGGCCTGATACATAGATGCCACCGGGTAGCCATGTTCAAGGCAGGGTTGACAGCAACGGGCGAGTCCATACATAGGAGCTAGCCTTGCTGGCGAATGAAGGGTTGTGGGAGCTTGCCTGTAAGCGAATATCGCAGCTCCCTTTTCGCTTGCAGGCAAGCTCCCACAGTGGCTTTGTAGTTCCCTAAGAGAAGGCGGGTCTGTGTATTGGGGAAAGCGGGGAAGGAAAAGTGCCGCCGCCGTACCCCCCAGCGACCGGACGGAGCGCGAACCAGGGGAAGGGGAGTGGCGACGGCAAAGTCAGGCTACCGGTTTGCTGTTATATCGTCTTGATCTACATCAAATATCCGTGATTCATTCTTGCCAGAGATGCTTGTCTCATTCGTATGGCCGCCTCTCCTAGTAAGAGGTAGAGGTCAGCATGACAAGGCGCCTTAATGTAGGTCGGCAAGCTTGGTACTTGTCATGCCCAAGGAATGGGCTACATCATACATGGCCTGGTTAAGTATTTTGTGAGTGATTTTATCGGCCTCGAACCCCGCTTCTGCGTTGATGTCCGCCATGACTTGGTTATGGAGTTCGTGCGAAATGGCTTTGTCGAATAAATAGCCACTCCAGAACGTGCCATCCGCGGTGGTGCCGGCTTCCACCAGGGTTCTGGCTAGTTCTGTCCCGGATAGTTCGGCGGGCTCAGGAAGAGTAATACCGGCTTCTTGTGCGCGTTTGAGTGCGTAGATGATGGCCATGTCCATACCCTTGATGAAAGTATCTACCTGATCTTTCCCATATTGCTTGTTTAGTTTGGCGATCTCACTTTTGACGGTGTGCTTTCCAAGCATTGCCGTCAGGGCCTGTGCAAAGCTGAATTCATCGCTACCTCCACCGGCCTGGATCAGGGCCGCAGTGACATCCAAAGCGGGCTCACCCTGATAGGATGCACCGCCAAACATGTTCATAGGCGTGGAATGGGGTTGCTCAGCCAGCGTCGTCCCAATGGCGGTTGCCAGGAAAAGGGCCGTTACGGCCAGGTTCTTTGTTTTCATGAGTATTATCCTCGCTATGCTTTCGGGGGTGATGGTGTGCGCTGTTACGACTTGCCAGTCCGCTGTCTTCTTGCCAGCTCCTCCATAACCGCCGCGGTCATGACGTCGCAGCGTTTTCCGGCAAACTCGAAGATGTCCGGTTCCAGGACTTCCATTGTTCGTAATAAGCGCTGGCGGAGCATCTCACGGGCCCGGGAGAGACGTTTTTTAACCAGCACTTCGCTTATGTCGAGACAGAGGGCACTGTCGGCCGAGGAGAGCCCTTCCACCTCTCTAAGGAGGAAGACACAACGGTATATTTCCGGAAGGGCGCGAATCGCTTCTTCCAGAAGCTGCCTTAGCTGTTGTCGACTTACCTCGGTTTCCGGGTTTGATACGTTGACCATGTGGGAGCCCATTGGGTCTCTCTCGTTCGACTCGCCATGCAGGTGAGTGATTTCATGATTCAGGGACATTTCTGGCCGTTGGCGGCGTTTCGAGCTGATGGCCTGATTGATGACGATGCGGGTTAACCAAGTCTTGAGTGATGCCCGGCCCTGAAAGGAATCAAGATTTGTGAAGGCGTTAAGATAGGCCTCCTGCATTGCTTCTCGGGCTAGGTCCTCATCATTGAGAACACCGATAGCGGCCCGAAAAAGGGGCTGATTGTGGCGTCGGATAATGAGTTCGAACGCGGCACTGTCGCCATGTCGAGCACGCTCCACCAGTCCGATGTCGCTTAGCTCAAACAAGCATTCATAAGGATTTGCCGCTGAAGAGGGCATGCTGGATTTTCCTATGGAAGTAGGTGGTTTTTGGCGCTTATATAAATAGACGCATCGCATGGAAAAAGGTGACAACGTTCCATCAGGAATGTTGGGTCCAGTCTTCACCATCGCTTTTATAGGCGCATCTCCGATTCCGAGAATGGTCTCCGGTTGAGAGTGTGCCGAAGTTGAATATGTAGGTGTGCTGGTTAATCAATTGTCGGATGAGAAAGTTCGAACCAGCGCGCTCTATGGGGAGGTCGAGCTCTGAGAATGGCTACTGAATGATATGCCCTGGATCAGGTGCTACCTGCGTTGAACTGGTTTATCAGCCAGGCGCGCAACGCCACGGCATTGTTGTGTTTGGTGTCCCGTGCCGAGTACAGAAGCGTCAGCGGTTGACCTGCGGCGGCATCAAGCAGGGCGTCGATCGGATCGGGGTTGGCGTCCAGCTCCTCATGATAACGACGCTGGAATTCTTCCCAGCGCTGCGGATCGTGCCCGAACCATTTGCGTAACGCAGTGGAGGGGGCCAGCTGTCGAAACCAGTTATTGGCGGCCACCTGTTCTTTCTTCATGCCCCGCGGCCAGGCGCGATCCACCAGTGCACGGTAGCCGTCGCTGTCGTCCCGGGCATCGTAGACACGTTTGCATTGAATCCGGGTGGGGCGCTGCATATTGAAACCTCATGGGTTGCCGGTTAACCGGGTCAGGGTTTCGGCGGCCTCTTCGATAATGCGGTTCAGGCGTTGCTCCGCCGTTAGGATTTGATGGAGCTGTCCGCAGGACTGACCGGCGTACAACGCCATGTCGTCCAGCTCTCCACGGGCATCGGCCAGCGGCGAGTCGGTGGAGAACAGATAAACCGGCTGGCCGTCCTGTTCTCCGATGATCTCGGAAATATTGGCCTGCCGCAAATCGTCGTATTCCCCTCGGGTTACGCGATTGCGCAATACTCGCACTGGGGCCGGCTCATGCCAGTTGCGGGTGAAATCACGGCAATGAACGGTATCGCCGGCGCCGGCCTGAATCAGCCGTTGTTGGTGGTGAGGGTGGGCGTTGGCTTCCTCGGTGGCAAGGAAGGCGCTGCCGATGCTAGCGCCCTGAGCCCCCAAAGCCAGAGCCGCTACCAGTGAGCGGCCATTGGCGATGCCGCCGGACGCCACCACGGGAACCGGGCAGGCAGGAACGAGTTCGGCCAGCAGGCTCAGGGTGCCGATATGACCGCGAACATGACCGCCGGCCTCCCAGCCTTGGGCGATAATGATCTCGGCGCCGGCATCGATGGCCAGCTCCGCGTCCCAGGTGCTGCCGACCTGATGGATGACACGAATGCCTTCGCTGACCAGGTGCCGCACCAGGGCGGTGTCCACGTCCCAGAAAAGCACCACGAACGGCACCTGAAGAGTCAGGCAGGTTCGCACTTGTTGATGGAGCTGGGCGTTCTCGGTGGCGGCGGGAATCAGATTGATCGCGAACGGCTTGTCGGTGAGCCGGCGTAACGCGTCAACTTCGGCGCTGATTCGTTCCACCGGCTCGCGCACCATGCCGAGCACGCCAAAGCCGCCGGCCCTGCACACCGCCGCTGCCAGCCGGTGGCGGGCAACGCCCCCCATTCCGGCCAGCAGGATGGGGAAGGCGCAGCCCAGGTGATCACAAAGCGGGGTGCGTAATGCCGGTGGCGGTGTTACCACTGCCATATCTGATCGACCCGTTCGTACAGATCCGCCAGTCCGGCCCGGCTTACCAGTTCAACTCCGGCTTGCAGAGGAAGGCCGGCGAGCCCGCGTTCTTCCAGATCCTCGCGCACCGCGTACACGGGCACGCCGCTTTCGGTGAGATTGGTGAGGTCGCGAACCAGTTCCGCCGGTTGGCTTTGTTTCCAGGTGCCCAGGACCAGGGGTGGTTGGCGCTGATTCAGCACCGCGTAATGCACGCCATGGCCACTGAGCAGCACCTGCAGATCGCCACCCGCGCCGCGCATGGATTGGGTCAGCCAGAGAATGGTGTCGTCTTGTTCCTCCACCGTGGTGCGGAAGGCTTGATCGATAACCTGCAGTACTTTCATGGCGCTTACCTCGTGCCGATGGTCAGGGTGTTGAAGGCGTCACTGGCGTAGCGCCACAGGTCCGGCGGGCCGCCCCGGCCGCAACCGTCGATGACGTCATTGACGCCGCGCTCGTCCACGCACAGGCCGCAGTTGATCCATTCGAAGCTCAGGTCCTTGGCGGCGGCTTTTTCCTGCAGGGCGCGGATCCATTCCCGGGTCAGCGGATGATCTTCTTCCGCCGCGTCACGGCCGTGTACCGCGTTGCCATGAGGGGCTTGCCGGGCGAAGGCCAGGGCCACGGCACCCTCGTAAGCGAAGACGCGCACCGAAGCGCCACGTTCCAGAGCCGCGTCGAGTAAGCGAAAGAAGGTGACGGTCCGCTCGCTTTCAAAAGGCGGATCCATGAAGGCGAAGGTCAGGGTTTTCAGGTCGCTCATGGGGACTCCTAGTTCCAGATCACTTTGCTGCCGGCCAGCAGGGCATCGACGGCGTCGCCGACGTCGCCCACGGTGACTTCGGCTTTCAAATCGGACGCTTCGATTTCCCGCTGCTTCAGTGAGAAGCCGTCGGCGCTGACAGTGACACCGCCGCCGAGCAGTGCGTCGAAGACCTCGCTGCGGGCGCCTAACCGGGCCGGCGCCACGCCGTTTTGCACCAGCAGGACATGCACCCGGTGGCCAGCATCGCGGAGTTGCCTGGCCAATTGGTATTGCGCCGCGCAGCGGACCTCGGTAAACGGGTCCTGGCTTTGGATGAACAGATAGTCGGACATGGACGTCTCCAGGATCAGGAAGAAAGGGAAGTCAGCGGACGTTCTTCCAGCAGCTGCTTGCGCAGCAGGAAGTCACCGAAATGTTCGCCGTCACGGCGTTGGCCGGCATAGCGTTCGAGCATGGGCGCGAGCAACGCGAGGAAGCGTTCTTCGTCCACGTTGCCGGCGTACAGTTGCGCTAGCCGGTCGCCATGAAAGCTGCCGCCCAGATACAGGTTGTACAGCCCTGGCGCGCGGCCGGTGAGCGCGATCTCGGCCAGATAAGGCCGGGCGCAGCCGTTGGGGCAGCCGGTCAGACGCAGGGTGATGGGTTCCTCGCGCAGTCCGTATTGAGCCTTGAGCCGCTGGAAGCGCTCCAGAAACGTGGGTAAGTAACGTTCCGCCTCGGCCATGGCCAGGCCGCAGGTCGGCAGTGCCACGCAACTGAGGGTATGGGCGGCCTGCGCTTCAGGATCGAGGCGCCAATCCAGTCCCAGGTCTTCAAGGCGCCATTGCACCTGTTCCAGTTCGTGCGTCTCGATATGGGTCAACTGCAAGTTCTGGTTGGTGGTCAGCCGCAGGCGGCCGCCATACTGTTCCAGAAAGCCGCCCAGTTGGGTGCGCAGGGCATCGTCCACGCGGCCGCTTTCCACATAGAGCGTGGCGTGCCAGAGGCCATCGTCGCCCTGTTGCCAGCCAAGTCGGTCGCCGTTGTGGTCGAAGCGGACGCCGCGGGCCGGTTCCAGCTGGCGGCCACGGCGGCGTTCCAGTTCTTCCAGGAACCAGGGCAGGCCGAGACGATCCAGGGTGTATTTGAAACGGGCCCGGTGGCGATCCTGACGATCACCGAAGTCGCGCTGGATGCTCATCACCCGTTCGGCGAAGGCGGGGGCCTCGTCCGCCTCGATAAAACCGATTTCCTCCGCCAGACGGGGATAGCTGTCCTCGCGGTTGTCCAACTGGCCCATGCCGCCGCCGACACAGACGTTGAAGCCGATCAGTTCGCCGTTGTCCACCACCGCGATATAGCCCAGATCCTGGCCGTAGATGTCGACGTCGTTGACTGGCGGCAGCACGAAGCCGACCTTGAATTTGCGCGGCAGGTACAGCTCGCCATAGACCGGCTCCTCGCCGTCGCTCATCGGCGTCGGCTGTTGATGCCAGATGTCCGCATAGGCGCCGGTTTTCGGAATCAGACGGTCACTGGTGATCCGCGCCAGCTGCTGCACCCGCTCGTGAGCTTTGGACAAGTACGGATTGGCGCCGCACACCACGCCGCGGTTGTCGTCGCCGCAGGCGGCGATGGTGTCCAGCTCTAATGGTTGCAGTCCTTGAATCAGCGAGCGTAGCTGCGATTTGCGCACACCATGCAACTGAACGGTGCCCCGGGTAGTGATGCGCAGGCCCCGTTCGGCGTAGAGACGGGAAAGACGGTCCAGACCCCGCCATTGGCGCTTGTCCAACACACCGCCGGGAATACGCAGGCGCACCATGAACTGGTAAGCCGGTTCCAGGCGGCGCTGGCGGCGATCGGCGCGGCGGTCGCGGTCGTCCTGCTGATAGATGCCATGGAACTTCATCAGCAGCGGGTCTTCCCCGGGAACCGCGCCAGTGAGCAGGTCGTCGAGTCCCTCGGCGATGGTGCCGCGCAGATGGCGGCTGCGGGCTTTCAGTTGTTCGTTCTCATGCAGTCGTTCCACCGGCTGACTGAGATCGGGACGGGAATCGCTCATCACGGTCTCCTCAATACAGGTTGCGGTGCAGGCGCTTGTCCCGGCCCAGTTGCTTCCAGGCGCCGTCTCCCTGGCGCTGGTCCAGAGCGGTTTTCAAGCTGTTCTCCAGGTCGCTCAATCGACCCTTGTCGCCACACAGGTAGAGATGCGCGCCTTGTTCGATCCAACTGGCCAGACGATCGATCTGGTTGAGCAGCGGGTCGATCAGGCTGGCGCCGGGGCGGTCCTGGTAAAACACCGTATCCACCTGTTCCAGCACGCCATCCGCGTGAGCCTGCTGAATATCCAGCTGATAAAGAAAGTCCTCTTCGAAACGCTGCTCAGCGAACACCAACCAGCACGGCGGGCGTTGAAGCCGCTGTGACAGCGCTTGCAGGAAAGCACGATAAGGGGCGATGCCGGTGCCTTCGGCAATCAGGATCAGCGGAGCGTCGTCATCCGGCAGACGAAAACGGGTGTTGCGATGCGGGTACAACCGCACCGGGTCGCCGGGCTGCAAATCCAGCAGATAGCGGGAGGCGATACCCTGTTCGTGCCGTTCCCGGAACGGATAGCGGAACGCCTTGACGGTAAGGTGCAACTCGTCGTCCAGCTCCGCCAGGCTGTTGGCCACGTCATAGAGCCGGGGTTGCAAGGGACGCAGGGCGTTCACCAGAGCCTGGGCCGGCGGATGGGCCGGATACTGGCTGAGCAGATCGAGCAGTTGATGCTGGCGGAGAAAGGCCCGCTGCTCCCGGCTCTCCGCTTCGCACAGCGCTTTCAGCGCCGGGGCATTGCTGTGTTCCGCCCAGAAGGTGAGAAAACCGGTGCCGACGATGGTCAGATCCCGGGATTGGCGCAGTGCCTGCACCAGGGGCTGAGCGTCGCCGTCCAGGGTCACCGGCTGCTCGCCGGACAGGTCGCAGGCGTCCAGGACCGCCGCCACCAGCTCGGGCGGGTTGTCGGCGAGAATACCGACGGCGTCGCCGGGGAGCAGATCGGGGATCACCTGATCCAGCGCCAGTTCCAGGTGATGGATAGGCTGGGCGCGATTCGCGGCGCTCAGGTTCTGGTTGACCAGTACCTCCACCGTCAGAGGGTTGTGCTTGTCGTAACCGGGAGCGCGCGTGGCCGGTTCGGGGGCCGCCGTCCGTACGTTTTGTGTTTCGGTCCGCGGCAGCACTTCCAGCAGCCGGGTCATCCACGCCTTCGCCGGCTGCTCGAAATCCACATCGCAGTCCTGGCGTGTGATCAATCGCTCGCCGCCAAGCGCTTCCAGACGCTGGTCGAATTCCTGGCCGGTGACACAAAATTGCTCATAACTGCTGTCTCCAAGGGCCAGCACAGCGAATTTCAGGTTTGCCAGTTCCGGTGCGCCGTCGCCCATCAGGCTCTGGTAAAAGTCCTGGACCGGTTCCGGTGGATCTCCATCACCATGGGTGGCGGTGATGATCACCAGATGATCGCGCCGCGCCAGTTGTCGGGGACGCAACCGGGCCAGGTCGATCACCTCCGTGGCGATGCCGGATTCACCGCAATGTTCGCTCAGAGCCTGCGCCAGGCGGCGGCAGTTGTCGGTTTCCGTGCCGTAACCGATCAGTACCGGATTGGGGGAGGCTTTGGTCGAGGCGGTGGTGGACGGCTCGGTGTCGCTGGCGGCGAGATAGCCGCTCAACCACCAGCGTTGCCGGGCATCCAGCGTCGCCAGCAACTGCCGGACCTGGTGCCATTGAGGGTCGGAAAAAGGGGGCGGTGTGGCTTGCGCCGTCATTTCCGGCTCCGTGTTTCAACGTGGGGCCGACAGTATGGGCGCGTGTTTTGAATACGAATAATGAAATAGAATGTGGTTTAACTTTAAAGAAATTGATATAAATCATGGGCAGGCTTTAATTATGGACATCGATCTGGCCCGCACCTTTCTGGAGATCGTTCGCACTGGCAGTTTCATGGCCGCCGCCGAACGGTTGCACATCACCCAGACCACGGTGACCGCCCGCATTCATAACCTGGAAGGTCAACTGGGCTGCCGCCTGTTCGTGCGCAACCGGGCCGGTGCGCGGTTGACCTCCCATGGTGAGCGGTTCACCACCCATGCTAGCCAACTGGTGCGTACCTGGGAGGCGGCGCGGCGCGAGTTGCCGTTGCCGGAAGGGGCCGAGGACATGTTGGTACTCGGTGGCGAGACCAGCCTGTGGAATCCGCTGTTGCTGAACTGGGTAACGCGGTTACGGGAACAGCATCCGACCGTCGCCACCCGCGCCGAAGTGCATGACAGTGAAGCATTGCAGGAACGTTTGGAGAGAGGGGTACTGGACGCCGCGCTGGTGCACCGGCCAGCGTACTGGCCGGGATTGCAGGTGGAACAACTGCTGGAAGAAAAATTGATCCTGGTGCGGGCGGTCCGCACCGGGGAGCCCTATGTCTATGTGGACTGGGGCGCGGATTTTCGCAAGCAACACGATGTCGCTTTGCCGGAGCGGGCGCGCTCGCCGGTGTCCGCCAATTTCGGACCGCTGGCGATTCAGTTTCTGTTGCAGCAGGGCGGCAGCGGTTATTTCCGTACCCGCGTGGCCGAGCCGCATCTGCGCGAAGGCACCTTGGAACGGGTTGCCGATGCACCGGAATTCACCTATCCGGTGTACCTGGCCTGCGCCCGGGGGAAACACAGCCCGCTGCTGGACCAGGCCTTTCGGGTGTTGCGGACGGTGGCGGGGGAAAGCGCCGAGTGGTCAGCGTAACCGCAACGGATCCACCAGCCCCGCCGCCACCGCCATGCCGACCAGATCGGGCAGGCGTTCGGCGCCCATGCGCTTCATTACCCGTGAGCGATACAGATCCACGGTTTTGACGCTGACATTTAACTGCGCGGCGATCTCCCGATTGGTATAGCCCTTGACCAGTGGCAGCAGCACATCCCGTTCCCGCGGGGTGAGCGTGTCCAGCTTATCATCCACCTGCTGACGGCCGGTTTCTTGCTGATATTCTTTTCGCTCACTGTTGAGTGCCTGTTGCACGCTGTCGAGCAGTAACTGCTCGTTATAAGGCTTTTCGATGAAATCCACCGCACCGGCCTTGAACGCCCGCACCACGATGGGAACGTCGGCGTGGCCGCTGACGAAGATGATCGGATAATCCAGGCCGCGTTCCTTCATCGCTTGCTGGACGTGCAGGCCACCCAGAGTCGGCATGCGCACATCCAGTAGCACACAGGCGTTTTCCCCTGTCGCGCAAGCGTCGAGAAAGTCACCGCCGTTGGTGAACGGGCGGGCATCAAGGCCAACCGATTCCAGCAGCCAGGCGGTGGATTCCAGCATGCCGGGGTCGTCGTCCACCACATAGACGATTTGTGTGCCGGTGGTCATGGGGTCTCCTCGTTATGGGCCAGCGGCAGCCGGCAGTACATTTCCAGTCCTTGCTCGCACGAGCGGGCATTCAGCTCACCGCCGAGCCCCTCGATGACCGAGCGGCTCATCGACAATCCCAGGCCAAGGCCGTCGGGTTTACTGGTATAGAACGGTGTGAACATATGCTTGAGCGTCTCCGGGTCGGCACCGGGGCCTTGATCGAGGACTCGGATCACCAGGAAATTGTCCGGCGCGCGCTGGGTGGCGACGGTGATTTCGGAGGGGTGCTCCCGCCAGCGTTCGCGGTTGGCGTCGAGCGCGTTACGCAGCAAATTCACCAGCACCTGTTCCAGCAGGATACGGTCGGCGTACAGTGGTGGCAGGTCCTTGGCAAACTGCCTGGCGATGGTAATACGATGACTCTCCGCTTCCCAGGCGCAAAGGTGAATGGCCTGACTCGCCACCGTGTTGATATCGAGCGCCTCCAGGCGGCGCTGGCCTTTGCGCAGAAAGGCGCGCAGCCGCCGGATCACCTCCGAGGCATGGTGAGCGTGTTCGCTGATCCGGCCCAGCCCCTGGGCGACCTTGTCAATTTTGGGCGCCAGATCGGAGGCCGTATCCGGTTTCGCCGGATCACCGTGGTGGGGCGGTTCAAGTGCGCGCAGATGGCGCAGGCTGGCGGCGGCGTAATTGCTGATTGCCGCCAGCGGCTGGTTGATTTCATGGGCGATGCCGGAGGCCAGTTCGCCCATGGCGATCAGCCGGCTGCTTTGCGCCAGTTCATTCTGGTGGCGGCGCTGTTGCGCTTCGCGCAAAGCCCTTTCGGTCATGTCCCGGGCGACCAGGGAATAGTACTGGTCGTTGCCGGCGCCGCGGTGGGCCAGCAGTACCAGGGACACCGGAAAGAATTCGCCGGAGTCGCCGGCGCGCAGTTGCGCCTCGCTGGTCCACACCCCTTGTTCCCGAGCGCTGTTCCAGCCATGTTCGCGTAGCCGACGGATATCCTCGGCGGCGAACAATTCGGCCAGATCCGGCAACGGATCCGGGCCGATGGCGAGAGCCTCGCGGGCGGCGCGGTTGGCGTAGGTGAGGCGCTCGTCGAGCCCGACGAACAGCACCAGGTCGGTATTCGCTTCCACGACTTCGGCCAGACGGCGGCGATTCTCTTCCGCCCGGACCCGGGCGGTGATGTCGCGTGTGACACTGACCACTTCCACCACCGCGCCGGTATAGGTTTCACGGATGGCGTGGCTGGCGGTCTCGAACCACAGATAGTGGCCGCGCCGATGACGGATCTGATAGGTCATGGTGTGATAACCCAGTTCCTCCAGCGCCGCCTTGGCCTGTTGTTGTAACCGTTCGCGGTCCTGCTCATGAAACAGCGCCTGCACCGCCGTGCCGCGCAATTGTTCCGGCCAATAGCCCAACAAACCCCAGGAGGCTGGTGAGGCGTCAAGGAACACGCCGTCGGGCGTGTGCCGCGAGATCAAATCGGTGGTGTTCTCGGTGATCAGACGGTACAAGCGCCGGGCACGGTTGCCGGCCTTTTCGTTTCGCAACTGATCGGTAGCGTCACGGCCACGGGCCAGGATCCGCTGGCCGGGCGGGTCGGGGATAAAGTTCCACAACAGGATGCGATCGCCGAGCCGCGCCTCCACGTCGACGATGGCGCGGCCCTGGGACAGACAAGCGGCGGCCAGGGCCTGGTGGTTGATTGGCAAGCAGCTGTCGGCGTCGATGCGGTGCTCGCCGAGCAATTGTTGCAGTGCGTGGTTGGTATCGACGGGACGGCCCCGGGTATCGAGCACCGCCGCCGGTTGAGGGTCGTTGCTGAGCAGTGCAAAAGCCCCTTCCCGGTGAGTCAATGGACAGGCCAGTTGATTGAGCATGGCGGCCAGCCAGGGCAGCCACTGGCTGCCGCACTGCGGTGACAACTCCAGCAACAACAGGCCTTGGCTGTGGTCGTCCAGCGCCAGTGGCAGGATCGCGCCATGGTGCAGGGCGGCGCGACGGACCCGGCCGGCGAGCCAGCAGGGCAGAGCGCGTAATTCACTCAGCGATAGCACCGTCTCACCTGCCAGGCGCTGGTGCAAGGTGTGATCCGAAGCCTGAAACGGGTCGCCGGGGCCCGGCGGCAGGCCGGCCTGGCCGTCGGCGTGATCGTAGACGCCGGCGTCCTCCTGCCAGAACAGGTAGAAGGCGCGCCGCACTTCCGGGGTGCTGGCCATCATCCGGCACAAACCGGCGGCCCGTTGAGAACGGGGCATACGGTCCTGCTGCAATCGCAGCCAATCGCGCATCAACAGGGGAAAGGCGTCGTCCTGGTCCATTATGGGCTCATTCAAGAGATATGGTAAATATACTATAAGACTCTAGTTTTATTTCCATATTTGTTCTTTATGGTCTATAAATGCGCCCTGGGTTGCGGGCTAATGCTGGTAACTCTACCCGAAGAATACCGCGAACAACTACGGGACGGTCATTATGTCCATTTATGAGCAGGGCCTTTCGCCCACCGAAGTCAATCATGTTCCCCTGACCCCGCTGAGCTTTATTGAGCGTACCGCGGCGGTTTACCCCGACTATCCGTCAGTGATTCACGGTGATATCCGGCGCACCTGGCGGGAAACCTACCGGCGCTGCCGGCGGCTTGCTTCAGCCCTGGCGGGTCGTGGTATCGGCAAGGGCGATACCGTGGCCGCGATGTTGCCGAACATCCCGGCAATGCTGGAAGCCCATTTCGGCGTGCCGATGATCGGCGCCGTTCTCAATACGCTCAATGTCCGTCTGGACGCCGACGCCATCGCCTACATGCTGCGTCATGGTGAGGCCAAGGTTCTGATCGTGGATCGCGAATTCCACCAGGTGATCGGTGACGCCGTGGCCAAACTGGAGACGCCGCCACTGCTGATTGATGTGGATGATCCCGAATACGGTGAAGGTGAACCGGTCAGCGAGCTGGATTACGAGGCTTTCCTTGCCGAGGGTGATCCGGAGTTCCAGTGGCAATGGCCGGACAACGAGTGGAATGCGATTTCTCTCAACTACACCTCCGGCACCACCGGCGATCCCAAGGGCGTGGTCTACCACCACCGCGGCGCCTATCTGAATTCCCTGGGCAACCAGGCCACTTGGTCCATGGGGTTGCACCCGGTGTATCTGTGGACGCTGCCCATGTTCCACTGTAACGGCTGGTGTTATCCCTGGACCATCACCGCCCAGGCCGGCGTGCATGTGTGTCTGCGCCGGGTCGACCCGCAACGTATTCTGACACTGATCCGCCAACATCAGGTCTCCCATCTTTGTGGCGCCCCGGTGGTGTTGAACGCTCTGATCAATATGCCGGACGAGGCCAAGGCCGCCATTGATCATCCGGTCAACGCCATGACCGCTGGTGCGGCGCCACCGGCCAAGGTGATCGGCGCGGTGGAGGAAATGGGTATCAACGTCACCCATGTGTATGGGCTGACCGAAGTCTATGGGCCGGTCACCGTCTGTGCCTGGCACGGCCACTGGGATGAGCTGCCATTGGAGGAGCGGGCGACAATCAAGTCCCGCCAGGGTGTGCGTTACCCGACCCTGGAAGGCGTGATGGTGGCGGATCCCAAAAGCCTGCGGCCGGTGCCCAAGGACGGCGAAACCATTGGTGAAATCTTCATGCGCGGCAATACCGTGATGAAGGGCTACCTGAAAAACGAAGCCGCTACCCGCGAAGCCTTCGAGGGTGGCTGGTTCCATACCGGTGATCTGGCGGTGTGGCATGCGGACGGTTACGTGGAGATCAAGGACCGTCTCAAGGACATCATCATTTCCGGCGGCGAGAACATTTCCACCATCGAGGTGGAGAATACGCTGTACCGTCACCCTTCCGTGCTGGAAGCGGCGGTGGTGGCGCGTCCCGATGAAAAATGGGGTGAGACGCCTTGCGCCTTCGTCACCCTCAAGGCCGGGCAGGAGCACGCCGCTGTTACCGAGACGGATGTGATCGGCTTCTGCCGTGAACACCTTGCCGGATTCAAAGTACCCAAAACCGTGGTGTTCCAGGATCTGCCGAAGACTTCCACCGGCAAGATCCAGAAGTATGTTCTGCGGGAGTGGGCGAGAAACCTGTAGCTTTTGCCTCGCTCCGGCGCACTCAGCAAGCCGCCGGGGCGAGGTTTTTTTGAGTAAGGCCCGATAGCCGGGGCCCGCCCGGCGTTTCCGGTAGCAAGCTTTCCGACAACAACAATGACCCTGCCGGCGCTCGCCGGTCGAGGAGAACGACAATGCAAATGTATCAACGCAAAGACGGCGAGCAGCAACCGTGCTGGCCGTTGGGGCCCTTCCGAATCCGCTTACCGTTCGTTCATTACCGCTGGGAAATGGCGGAAATGATTCAGGCGCTGATCATGTTCGTGGTCAGTCTGGCGATGATCCCGCTGCTGCAGAAACACCTGGGCTTGCCTTATGACGTGGCACTGGCCTATGTGGTGATTTGTGGCATCGGCTTCATGTTGCCGGCGCTGCTGGGCGTGCCGCTGGTGCCGGGTTGGATCACCCCGGCGATACCGGTGGTGGTGTTGTATCTCGGCCAGTTCGAACCGGGGCCCGAGGCGATCCAGGGCCTGTTCGCGCTGCAGTTTCTGGTGTTTCTGATTTTCCTGATTCTTGGTGTCACCCGCCTGGGTAGCGCGCTGGTACGCATCATCCCCAACTCGATGAAGGCGGGGATCATCATCGGTGCCGGCATCGCCGCCATTACCGGTGAGATCAGCGAGGGGGGCCGGGTCGCCAATACGCCGATTTCGTTGGTGGTGGGCGGTCTGATCTGCCTGTACTTCATGTTCTCGGCATCGTTTCAGGAATACGTGAAGCACTTCCCTCTGGCGCGCAAGATCGTCAATTACGGCATGGTGCCGGGCATGTTGGTGGCGATCGGTGTGGGTATCGCTGTCGGCGAGTACACAATGCCGGAGCTGCAGTGGGGCATCACCCGCCCGGCCTTCGACCAATTGTGGCAATACCTGCCATTCGTCCACGGCATTCCGGATGCCAAGGTGTTCCTGTACGCGGTTCCCACCGCCGTGATCGCTTATGTGATTGCGTTTGGTGACATCATCGTCGGCCAGTCCCTGATGCAGCGGGCGGATGAATTACGCAGTGACGAAGTGATCGAAATTGATCTGGACCGTGTTCATCTGGTGACCGCCATCCGCAACGCGCTGCATGCTTTCTTCGCTCCCTATCCGGGGCTGGCCGGGCCGCTGTGGACAGCGGTCGGCGCCACCATGGCCGAGCGCTATAAATATGGCCGGGACGCCATGGACTCGATCTACAGCGGTGCCGGGACTTTCTGGATCGCCGGCTTCCTGGCGCTGTTCATGCTGCCGCTGGTCAGTTTTTTCCAGCCGGTACTACCGATCGCCTTGTCGCTGACGCTGATTCTGACCGGCTATATCTGCCTGATGGTGGGTTTCGAGCAGCTCAACAGCAACCTGGAGCGGGGCATCGCCGGCACCATGGGCGTGGTGCTGGCGGTCTATGGCGCTGGTTGGGGGTTGGCGGCCGGGGTCATTCTCTACCTGGCGTTGGAGCGGCCGCGTTTGCTGGGCGGCTGGAAGCAGGCCGGCGCCGCCGAGTGAGCAGGCCGGGACGCGCCGCCCCGATCAAGCTATCATGCGAGGCCAATTTTCATCATTCCGCCGGGCCCGGCCCGGCGTGACCGGGAGAGAGATTATGCAAGACGTGGTCATCGTCGCCGCCACCCGCACCGCCGTCGGTGCTTTCCAGGGGTCCCTGGCCAATCTGCCCGCCACCGCCCTGGGTGAAGCGGTGGTGCGCAAACTGCTGGCGGATACCGGAGTGGCAGCGGATCAGATCAGCGAGGTGATTCTCGGCCAGGTGCTCACCGCTGGTGCCGGCCAGAACCCGGCGCGTCAGACCGCGATCAACGCCGGCCTGCCGCAGCAGGTGCCGGCGCTCACCATCAACAAGGTGTGCGGTTCCGGTCTCAAGGCGGTGCATCTGGGCAGCCAGGCAATCCGCTGCGGGGAAGCCGATATCATCATCGCCGGCGGCCAGGAAAACATGAGCCTGGCACCTTATGTGCTGCCCAAGGCCCGCACCGGTCTGCGCATGGGCCACGCCTCGCTGGTGGATTCGATGATCCAGGATGGCCTGTGGGATGCCTTCAACGACTACCACATGGGCATCACCGCCGAGAATCTGGCGGAGAAATACGGCGTTACCCGGGAGGAGCAGGACACCTTCGCCGCCGCCAGCCAGGCCAAGGCGCTGGCCGCCATTGAAAGCGGACGTTTCAAGGATGAGATCACGCCGGTAACGATCCCCCAGCGCAAGGGGGATCCGAAGGTGTTCGACACCGACGAGCAACCGCGCGCCGGCACCACCGCCGAGACCCTGGCCGGCCTGCGTCCGGCGTTCAAGAAGGATGGCACGGTGACCGCCGGTAATGCCTCCACGCTGAATGACGGTGGTGCCGCGGTGATGCTGATGAGCGAAGCCCGCGCCAGGGAACTGGGGCTGCCGATCCTCGCGCGTCTGGCCGGGCAGGCCAGCGCTGGTGTGGATCCGGCGATCATGGGCATCGCCCCGGTGTCCGCCACCCGCCGTTGCCTGGAACGGGCCGGCTGGACTCTGGATCAGGTGGATCTGATCGAGGCCAATGAAGCGTTCGCCGCCCAGGCGCTGTCCGTGGGCAAGGAACTGGAGTGGGACGCGGAGAAGGTCAACGTGAATGGCGGCGCCATCGCTCTGGGACACCCGATCGGCGCGTCCGGTTGCCGTATCCTGGTCACTCTGCTGCATGAAATGCAGCGCCGTGACGTCAAACGCGGTCTCGCCACGCTGTGCATCGGTGGCGGTCAGGGCGTGGCCCTGGCGGTGGAACGCTGATCGAACCGAGTGCGGTGGCGGCTAATCGGCTACCGCACTCGACGCAAGAAATAATCGTCATTTCTTCTTTTTACGCTAGCAAGCCCCTCGACTCCCTCCTCGCCCCGGTTCAATGTTTTTTATATCCACAAAGCAAACCGGGGACGAGGGCTCAATCATGGGGGATTGGCCTATACGTTCCCTTCTGACATAGACTCATCCTGGACTCCCAATACCTGTAACAGGAGATTCATGGATACCCCGGACCGGCAACTTCGCTGTTTCGTTCACATCGCGGAACTCAAGTCACTTTCCAAAGCCGCTGAAGAACTGAATCGAACGCAGTCATGGATCAGTAAGGAACTGGCGGCGCTGGAGACGGGCCTGGGAAAGTCCCTGTTCACTCGAACCGGCCGTGGAGTGGTGCTGACCGAAGCTGGCGAGAAGCTGTACGAAGTTCTCAAGCTGTCTTATCAACAAATCGATCAGGCCGTGGATGCCATTCGCCAAGAGCACGGCATCACGCGGGGCACCGTGCGCCTGGCAACGGTGCATACGCTGAGCTATTACTTCATGTCGGATGTGGTGGCGAGCTTTGTTAGCAAACATCCCAGCGTCAATTTGTCACTGCTGGGGCGGAGCTCACCCGAAGTCGTGGAGCTGGTGGAAAGCGGAAAAGCGGATTTGGGCTTCGTCTACGACTCCGCTGTGGCGTCCCGTTCCTTGAACTCCCAACCCTTATTCGATGATGACATGTGCCTGATCACCCATCAGGAATCTGCCCTCGGTGTTGATGGCAGTATCGATCTGAATGATGTGGATCTCAGGCTTGTTGGCTTCCCGTCACATTATGCACTTCGGCGTATGCTGCAAAGTGGGGGACTGAAACCGATATATGTGGCGGAGGCGGAGACTATTGACGCTATGTTGAAGCTGGTTTCGTCGGACGTCGGTGCTTGCATTCTTCCCGGGCGTATTCCGGATGCGCTGCTTGCTGATTACCAGCTTCGAAAAGTCCGGATAGTCAATCCTTTGCTACGCCGGAAGGTCGTAGCTATCAGTCCGGGAAAACGATCATCCTTGCCTTTGGCGGAGGACCTTCTGCAATGTGCGTTACGCATATGCAGGCAATTGACATAAATCATGGAATAGCTGGTATGACTCTCACTCCATGGCTCTGAAAATATAGCCCTCCGATACTGACTCCTGATTATCAATGTACAAAGGAGTCAGCATGAATTCCTCCCTTAGAGAAAAATCCTATTTCGATCAGCGAGCGACGCAGGAGATGGAGAAGCATCTTCATGGCGTTGAGCGCGATGTTCGGGAAACCATGGCCTATGCCTGCCGCATCCTGGCGATGACCGAGCAAGAAGCCGGTCTGGCAGGGCAGATAAGCGTTCGCTCGCGGCGTCCTGGTGCTTATTGGACACTCCGGTTCGGGCTTGGTTTCGATGAGGCGACTCCTGATGATTTTATTGAGGTCGATCGCGATCTACATACCTTAACGGGAGAGGGGATGGCTAATCCCGCCACCAGATTCCATCTTTGGGTCTATGACGCGCGGCCGGACGTCAACGCCATCATTCATACTCATTCACCCTGGGCGTCGGCCCTTGCCGCGGCGCGGCAGCCGTTGGTGATTTCGCAGATGGATATGACGCCTCTGCACGATGATTGTGCCTTCCTGGCGGACTGGCCTGGGGTGCCTATCGCTGATCAGGAAGGAGTGATCATTTCCGAAGCTATCCAGGACAAGAAGGCGATTATCCTGGCTCATCACGGCTACTTAACGGCCGGCGTATCCTGTGAAGAAGCGACCTACCTATCCGTTTATCTGGAGCGCGCTGCCCGAATGCAGATCCGGGCGCGTGTATTCGGACCGCTAACTCCTGTGGACGACGAGCTTGCCCGGGAAGCCCACGATTACCTTCTCAAACCGTCGATCGTTAACGCCACCTTCAACTACTGGGCTCGACAGACACACGGCATTCCTCCATTGCCGACGAAATGAGCCTGGCTCTCCTCTGAAAACAACAAAAACGCATAAAGGAAACTAAAATGACTACGCATACGCCCGCGGCGGCGCGCTCTCGCCGCCAATACATCACCGCCGGACTGGCCAGCATGATGGGGACGACCATCGAATGGTACGATTTCTTCCTCTATGGCACCGCCGCGGCTTTAATATTCAATAAGATATTCTTTCCTGAGTTTGACCCCCTCACCGGGACCCTGGCCGCGTTCGCCACCTACTCAGTGGGGTTCTTTGCCCGCCCTCTCGGTGGCTTGATATTCGGCCATTTTGGTGATCGGGTCGGACGCAAATCCATGTTGCTCATTACACTATTTCTGATGGGGATCCCAACTATTCTTATCGGTCTGATTCCCACCTATGAAGATATAGGTTATTGGGCCGCAATCCTGTTGGTTCTGATGCGCTTCCTGCAAGGCATTGCCGTGGGGGGCGAATGGGGCGGTGCTGTACTAATGGCGGTGGAATCGGCGCCTCAGGGCAAGAAAGGCTTCTTTGGCAGCTTACCTCAAGCCGGGGTCGCTCCCGGCCTGATCCTGTCGTCGTTCGCCATGGGGTTAGTTGCCACTTTGCCGGAAAGCGACATGTTGAGCTGGGGGTGGAGGTTGCCATTTCTGGCTAGCGTCGTACTGCTTTTGATTGGTTGGTTCATCAGGGTGAAGGTGGCCGAATCACCGGATTTTGAGAAGATGGAAGAGAGGGGGAACAAGGTCGACGTACCCGCATTGAGAGTTCTGCGGTGCCACCCAAAGGAAGTGCTCGTGGTGATAGGAGGGCGCTTGGCCGAAGTCACATGGTTCTACACAGTGGTTACCTTTGCGCTTACCTATGCTACCGGTACGCTTGGACTGGATCGTGGCATTATGTTGGATGCTACTATCTGGGGCGCCTTCGCGGCCCTGATATTCATACCGTTATTCGGGATGCTGGGGGATCGGATAGGCTACAAATGGATTTTCATGGGAGGCTCTATCGGGATAGCGCTGTTTTCACCGGTGTTTTTCTCTCTGCTGCAAACTCTGGATGTAACGTACATCACCCTGGCTGTAGTGATTGCAATTGGTGGTGTGTATTCATCACTGTATGGCCCCGAGGGTGGGTTGTTCTCCGCTCAATTTCCGCCGGAAGTGCGCTACAGCGGCATCTCCATTGCCGTTCAGGTGTCGGGGGCCATTGGCGGTGGGCTGGCGCCCATCGTGGCGACCTCGTTGCTCGGCCTCGGTAATGGCGACCCTCGTTATATTGTTTGGTATCTGAGCATACTCGGAGCCATTGCCGTGGTCTGCTCATTCCTGATGCACGGCCCAAAGCGGTTCGCCATGCCGGATCGTATAACGGAAGGGGTGGGTGTATGAAAGTCGCGATAATTGATTACTACTTTTGGATGAACTCGGACTGGGCCTACCTTGGTGCGGATCGTCTGGAAGCTCTGGCGGAGCGATGGAATATTCGGGTGCGATACAGGCCGGTCGATCTGCCCGACGTCTATTCCAGAACAGGGGGGCAGCAGCTGAGTGATCGGTCACCTGAGCGGCAGGCTTATCGCGTACTGGAGTTAAAGCGATGGTGTCGTAAATTGGGAATATCGATTAATACGCAACCCGCTTTCATGTGCCCGAATGCGGATCTGGCTTCTTGCATCGTCATTGCCGCTGATCGTCAGGGACTCCCGGTAGGAGCATTGTATAAGTCGATTCTCCATGCCCAGTGGTGTCAAGACAGGGATATCTCTTCGGAGCGGACATTACTCGATATCTTGCGAGAGAGGGGGGTGGATGGTGATCGTCTGATCTCTCTCGCCAAACAAGACGATATCGTGGATCTTTATCGTCGCTATACTGATGAAGCAGTGGCCGCCGGTGTGTTCGGCTCTCCGTCTTATGTTTTTCAGGGTGAACTTTTTTGGGGGCAGGATCGACTGGAGATGCTGGAAGGCGCCATACAACGGACAACAAGGCTGGCTGACAGTTAAACAGACAGAAACAAAGACCCGCTTGGGCGTTGTCCTGCCGATGCTTCAAATGGAATACGATGGCGATATAGTCACCGTATTCCGCTGTCGAGGGGTTCGATGCTCGTTCAATCGGACCGCTTCAACGGGTCATGCCCTTATAGGCCTGATAACGCGATCCCTCTTCGTACTCTTTCACCCGCTCTTGAGCCAGGGCCTTGAACCCGTCCGGCTCCCAGGTGTATTCCTTGCGGCCGTCGTCGCGGGGGATGCTCAGCGTTACCGGCTTGCCGGCGATCAGCGACGCGCTGATATCGTGAGCGGCGTCCACGCCCTTGAACGAATAATGGGTGTGGCCCTCCAGGCAATTTTCCGAGGAGGGAAATTCCTGGCCGTTCACCTGCATCAGACGGGACGGATCCGGGGCGCTCAGGGTTATGGTCTTGCCGTCGCTCTGACCACAGCTCGCCGCCGGCGCATCGAATACGCCGAGGAACTGTTCGGTGCTGCCGATGATGGTTTCGAAGGTGAACACCATTTGCATCTCGCCGTCGGTGGACAACGCCGCCACGGACAGGCGGTTGTCTTCCTCGGCCTGGGCCACGGTTTTCCAGGTGGTGCCTTCGGCCTTGCCCAGGGGATACAGATCCCCGGCCAGGGCGGAGGGGCTGAACAGGGGGAGGGCGATCAGGGGGACGAGTACGCGTTTTTGCACGGGGGCTCTCCTTTGCGCGTCAAAAACGCGCAAGTTTAGGCATCGCGTGCGGCGTCTTCAAAGGCACCCTCTGGAACGGTGACCTGAGTCTCAAATGAGCGGATGGCACCCGGTGTCAGCTTACCCGCCGTTGCCGGCCTTCCCAGAAGGGTTTGCGCAGCTCGTACTTGAGGATCTTGCCGGCGCCGGACATGGGCAGAGCATCACGGAACTCGATGCTCTTGGGGCATTTGTAGCCGGCGATCAGATCACGGCAGTGAGCGTCGATGCGCTGCTCGTCCAGTTGCTGACCGGGCGCCGTCACCACCACCGCGTGCACGCGCTCGCCCCAGCGTTCATCGGGTACACCGATCACCGCGCATTGGACGACCTCCGGCATTTTCAGTAAGGCGTTTTCCACTTCCGCGGAATAGACGTTCTCGCCGCCGGTGACGATCATGTCCTTGATCCGGTCGACTACGTAGATAAAGCCGTCCTCGTCCATGTAGCCGCCATCGCCGGTGTGCATCCAGCCGTTGCGCAGGGCCTCGGCGGTCTGTTCCGGCTTGTTCCAGTAGCCTTCCATGACCATGGGGCCGCGCGCGATGATTTCGCCCACCTGGCCCGTCGGCACGTCGTTATCGTTTTCGTCGACGATACGGACTTCGGCGTTGGGCAGCGGATAGCCGGCGGACTTCAGTTTGCCGGCACGGCGTCCCTCGGCGGTGTGGTGCCAGCCGCTGAGGATCGAAATCACCGGCGACAACTCGGTCATGCCGTAGCTCTGCGAGAATTCCGCGCCGGGCAGGACTTCCATGGCCCGCAGCAGCAGCGCCTCGTCCATGGGGGAAGCACCGTAGCGAAGGTACTTCAGCGCTGAAAGATCGTGCCGGGAGAAGTCCGGATGATCCAGCAACATGCGCAGCATGGTCGGCACCAGAAAGGTTTCTTCCACGCCTTCCCGCTCGATGGTGTCCAGCACCACCGCCGGATCGAATCCCGGCAGAATCACATGGGTGCCCTGGCGCACCGCGATCTGTACCACGGAGGCCATGCCGGCCACATGAAACAGCGGCGAGGAGTACAGCGCCACCGGATGACGGCTGCGTTGCACCGCCGCCATCTGCCCCAGAGTGCCGGAGTACAGATTGCGATGGCTGAGCATTACTCCCTTGGGCGCGCCGGTGGTACCGCCAGTGTAGAGAATGGCGGCCAGTTGTTGGTGGCTGGCGATCTGGTCGCCCAGCTCGGGGGCATCGGCGATCCAGCTTTCATAGCCGGTGAGATCCGCCGGTGCGTCGTCGTCCAGATAGATCACTTCTTCCAGAGCCTCGGACAGTTCCCCCAATCGCGGCACCATGTGGACGAAGTTGCGGTCCACCAGCAGCACCCGGGTGCCGCAGTCGTCCAGGGAGTAGGCGATTTCCCTCGGGCTCCAGCGGATGTTCACCGGGTTGATCACCGCGCCGCGCCACCAGCAGCCGTAAATGGTTTCCAGATAACGGTCCGAGCCCAGGGCGAGAATACCGACGCGATCGCCGGGTGCCACGCCAAGTCCCTGCAGGGCTCCGGCCACCCGGGCCACCCGCGGGACCCACTCGGCGTAGCTGTGACGCCGCCCGTCGCAAACGGTGGCGGTGCGCTCGGGGCATTGTTGCAGGGCCTTGTGCAGGGATTGCGTGAGGTACATGAGGGATTTTCTCCAGGAACCATTACATGAGGTTGGGCAGGAAGGTGACCAGATCCGGGAACAGGATCAGGATGGCGACGGTGATGACATCCAGGACGATGAACCAGGTCACCCCGTGGAAGATCTGGCCGAGGCTGACGGAGCGGCCCACCACACCTTTTATGATGAAGCAGTTGATCCCCACCGGCGGTGTGATCATGCCGATTTCCAGATACTTGATCATGATGATGCCGAACCAGATCAGATCGTACTCCAGCCCCTTGATGATCGGGATCACCACCGGCAGCGTCAGCAGCATGATCTCGATGGAACCCATGAAGGTGCCCAGGAACACGTAGAGCACGGTCAGCGACAGCAGGATCACCACCGGTGGCACATCCAGATTGCCGGCCCAGGAGGTCAGCTCCGAGGCGATGCCGGTGAGGGCGGTGAAAGAGGTCACCATGTAGGCGCCGATCACCGCGGCGAACAGCATGGACGTGGTCTTCAGGGTTTCGTTCAGGGCGTTGCGGGTTTTTTCCCTGTCCAGACGACGGGTGACGATACACATCAGGAACGCCACCGCGGCACCCACCGCGCCCGCTTCCGAAGGCGTGAAAATACCGCTGTAGAGACCGATCACGATCAACGCGATCAGCGCCAGCATGTTCCAGCTTTTCTTCAGCGCCGCCATCTTCTCGGCCATGTCGACCTTCGGCACTGGCGGCGCCAGGGCCGGATTCATTTTGCTGCGAAGCATGACGAAACCGACATAAATACCGAGGGATAAAATGCCGGGAACGATGCCGGCGATGAACAGCTTGGCGATGGACTGGTCGGTGAACACCGCGTACAGGATCATCAGAATGCTGGGTGGAATCAGCGAGCCGAGGGTGCCGGAAGCGGCCACCACGCCGGTGGCGAGGCGCTTATCGTAACCGTGCTTGAGCATTTCCGGAATCGCCATGCGGCCCATGGCGGCGGCGGTGGCCAGGCTCGAACCACTGATCGCGGCGAACAGCGCGCAGCCCACCGAGGAGGCCACGGCCAGGCCGCCGGGGACCCGTGCCAGCCACAGCCGGGCGGTCTGATAGATATCACGGGTGAAACCGGCTTCGGTGGCCAGGTAGCCCATCAACAGGAACATGGGAATGGTGGTGAAGGTGTATTCCGCGGTGGAGGAATAGGGCAGATCCGACAGGAACTGATTGGCGGTGCTCAAACCGCGCGCCAGATCGAATTCGCCGGTGCGTACCGCCATGACCAGCACCAGGCCGACATAGCCGGTACTGACCAGTACCACGGCAATGGGAATACGCAGCAATAACAGGGCCACCATTACCACGGTGACCACAATGCCGATCGTAACCGGATCCATTGGATCTCCTGTTGTTATCGTTCTTGAAGGGGCGATGCGCCCGAAATATTCAGAGGACCCGTGCTATCCCGATAATGAACGGTCAAGCGTCCTCGGATTCGCGCAAAGTGCGTTCCACCTCGGACTCCGGCGGCTCGCGGGTCCAGGGCATCAGCAGTTGAATCAACATGCGCACGCACCACCAGGTCAGGCCCAAGGGAATCAAGGCGCGCACCGGCCATTCTGGTAACCCCAGCGTGCTGGCATAGGCGATTTCTCCCCACTCATAGGATTCCCAGGCCTTGCCGGCGCTGAGCCAGGCCATCCAAGCGAACATGACGATGCCGATGATCAGACCGATCGAGACCAGGGTTTCCTGCAGCCAGCGGGGCAGGTGATCGGTGAGCACGGTGACTTCGATGTGGGCGCGAATGGATTGGACGTAGCTCAGTGGCACGAACACGATCGCCACCATCAGCATTTCCGAAAGCAGCAGATCATCGGGGACCGGGCTGCGGAAAAAACTCCGCCCCACCACCGACACAAAGGTGATGCCGACCATGGCGGCGAGCAGGGCCTGGGACAGCCATACCAGGACCTGATCCACCCGGTCCATCACACGAACGGGCCACGGCATTCGAGACATGGATCAGTTCCCGGCGACTTTTTCGGATTGCCAGGGGTAGCCGTTATCCGCCACTTCTTTCTGCACCGCGCGCAACTCGTTCTGGAAGCTTTCGAAGATTTCCAGAGCGCGGGGGTCACGCTTCGCCAGTTTTTCCGCGTAGGCCCGTTCGACTGGTTCCAGGGCGGCTTGCCAGGCTTTTTGCTGCTCAGCGGTGAGGATATGGAATTCGGTGGGGAACTCCTTGTTGGTGCGCATCATCTCACGCGCATCCTCGGCCTCCTGGAGACCGGCGCGGGCCATGCGGGTGCGATACTCATCGTTCAACTCGGCAAAAACCTGCTGTTGTTCCGGCGTCAGGCTGTTCCAGGTATCCAGGTTCATGTTGACCACCACCATGGACTGGCCGATACCGGTTTCCACCGCGTACTTCGCTACTTCGTGGTGTTTGTAGGGGGGCATCAGATAGGTGTAGGTCTGGGCGCCGTTGATGGTGCCGCGATCCATGGCGGAATAGATATCGGCGAACGCCACCTGCACTGGTGTCACGTTCCAATTGGCTTGCTTGGCCGCCTGTACCGCTCTCGGTGTCATGCGGACCTTGTCGCCGTCGAAGTCATCCGGTGTCAGATAGGGGCGGCTGGTGCTGGCGTTGACGCGCGGGCCGCTGGAGTAAGCGATCAGATGCACCATGTTGTTCTTCTTCAGTTCCTCCGCCATGGCCGGGTTTTTTTCCAGTACACGGTGCCAGGCTTCATTGGCGATGTAGTTATCACCGGAGCCGATTTCGGTTTGCGACAGCGTCCACAGCGGGAAGCGGGATTCCACATATTCCGGGTTCATCGGCGAAATGTCGGCGAGCCCGGAGCTGAGCGCCTGGGCGGAGTCATGGTACTTGACCAGGCTTTGCAGCCAGTGGACTTCAATTTCGACTTCGCCGTTGGTGCGTTCCTTGACCTCATTGGTCCACCAGCGCAGCACCTCGTTGCTGGGGCGGTCGGTGGGCGGCGCGGGAGTGGCGTAATGAAGCGTACGGGTGTCCGCGCCGGCCAGAGCACTGGTGAGGGAGAAAGTGATGGCCGCGCCCGCGACCATCAGATGTTTTTTCAGCGACATTGGTAGGGCCTCCGCTATTACTATTCTTATTTAATGGGTCGATCCATTACATTCGAGGCAGGGGCGGCCAGCGGGCCACCCTATTCGAATTTCAGTCTGTCGGTCCCCCGGTTGGGCAACAATGACCTATCGCGACAAAAGATTTGGCGTAAAGCGCCAGCGCGATCATTGCTGATTGGTTTGTTTCGGCAAGACCTGTTCCGGCAAAAGCGGAGCGACCGCCGGTTCAGCGTTCCGCCACCTTATCCCGTTCCCAGGGGTAGCCGCTTTCCTTTACTTCCGCCGCCACTTCCCCGAGACGCTCCTGAAAACGCTCGAACACCGATACCGCCTGGGGCGCGCGCTTGCCGGTTTTCTCCGCGAAGGCACGCTCAACCGGCAGATAACCGGTTTCCCATTGGGCCTGTTGCCGGGCATTGAGAATGTGGTATTCGGTGGGGAATTCGCGATTGCTTCGGATCATCTCCCGCGCCTGTTCCAACTCTTCCAGGCCGGCTTCCGCCATTCGCACTTCCAGTTCCCGGTTTACTTCCTTGAATACCTGTTGCTGCTCCGGGGTCAGGCTGTTCCAGGTATCCAGATTCATCGCTTCCAGGATCATGGACTGGCCGTTCCCGGTTTCGACGATGTGCTTGGCGACTTCGTGGTGCTTGAACAGCGGCACCAGATAGGCGGCGGACTGGGCGCCGTTGATGGTGCCGCGATCCATGGCGGAGTAAATGTCGGTGAAGGTCAGATTGATCGGTGTCACCTCCCAGTCCGCCTGCTGCGCCGCCTGTACGCTCCGTGGCGTGAGCCGCACACGGTCACCGTCGAAGTCTTCCGGTGTCAGGTAGGGCCGGGTATTGCTGATCAGCACCCGTGGTCCGGTGGAGTACACAGCCATGAACGCCATGTTGTTGCGTTGCAGTTCTTCCCGCAGAGCGGGTGTGTCCGCCATCATCCGCCGCCACGCCTCGGCGGCAATATAATGATCCCCCGGACCCACCTCGGTTTGTGACAGTGCCCAGAGCGGAAAACGGGCGGCGGTGTAATCCGGTGTCATCCCGGCGATATCCGCCAGGCCGGAGCTGACCGCCTGGGCGGTATCCGCGTATTTCACCAGGCTCTGCATCCAGTGGATTTCGATCTCGATCTCGCCGTTGGTGCGGGCCTTGATTTGCTCGGCCCACCAATGCCGCGCCCGATTGTTGGGGCGATCGGTGGGCGCCACGGCGGTGGCGTAATGCAGGGTCCTCGGCTCGGCCTGGATAGGCGAGGAAAGACACCACAGCGATAACGTGAAAAGAACGCACAAAACACGAACAAAAGGCGTCATGGCATGGCCTCCGGTATTGTTATTGTTCCAATCATCCCGGCGCTGTTCCGGCGATGAACAGAGTGTGTCGAGCGGCGGACGGCGAGGTTCCCCACTGCAGGCCTGATTCCAGTCTGAAGGGGCGGGGCGTCGCCACAATGGCCGGCTCCGACAAAGCCATTGGCGAAAACGATCAAGGCCGGTACGGTATGGTTTTGGCCAACCAGGAGCGTAGGCCGTGGATACCTCCAGGGAACCTGGGATTTATACCCCTTTGAATCAATTGAAACCGGTGGCCGACTCGGTCTGGGTGGTGGATGGCCCGATGATCCGCTTCGGGCCGCCGGGTATGAAGATGCCGTTTCCCACCCGCATGACGCTGGTGCGTTCGGCCGACGGCGGATTGTTCGTGCATTCCCCCACCGCCTTGACCGAGCCGCTACGGCGGCAGGTATTGGCGCTGGGCGAGCCGCGCTGGTTGATCGGTCCCAATCGCATTCACTACTGGTGGCTGCCGCGGTGGCAGGCCGCTTTCCCCGCGGCTCGCACGTTCGTGGCGCCGGGGGTGCGGGAGAGGGCCGGGGAGCGCATCGACTTTCCCGTGGAAATACTGGATCGTGGCGGGCCCTGGCCCTGGGATGATCTGCTGCGGACCTTACCGGTGACCAGCCGCTACATGACCGAAGTGGTGTTCTTCCATCCGCACAGCCGCACTTTGATTCTCACCGACCTGGTGGAGAATTTCGAAGCCTCCCGCCTGGCGCCAGCCCACCGCTGGTTGGCCCGTCTGGGCGGTGTACTGGACCCGGACGGCCAAATGCCCCGGGACATGCGCCTCACCTTTCTCGGGCGTCGATCCGCGTTGCGTGACGCGGTGCGGACGTTGCTTGGCTGGCAGCCGGAACGGGTGATCCTGGCGCATGGCCGGTGGTACCGGGAAAAAGGCGAGGAAGAATTGCGCCGGGCATTTCGCTGGCTGTTGTAAGAGAGCACGGGGTTGTGATTTATGTTGATTTTGTTATGTTATAACAAATTGGCGTGACACCATGGAAAACCGGTTCTTCAGGGCAAGCGCCGGCGGTTTTTCGTATCATGGCACTTTTCCCGGACCCGACTGTTTTCCTATGACCGATACCCTGACACTTTGCCGGCCCGATGATTGGCACCTGCATTTTCGTGATGGCGCCATCCTGGCCGAAACCGTGCCGGTGACCGCGCGGGTGTTCCGCCGTGCCATCGTCATGCCCAACCTGACCCCGCCGGTCACCACCGTGGCCCAGGCCGAGGCCTATCGTCGGCGCATCGTGCCCCACATTCCCGCCGGCGTGGAGTTCGAACCGCTGATGGTGCTTTACCTCACCGACGAAACGCCGGTGGAAGAGGTGGAAAAGGCCGCCGCCAGCGGCTTTGTTCACGCCTTTAAACTGTATCCCGCCGGCGCCACCACCAACTCCGATAGCGGCGTTACCGATCCGTCGCGGATCGTTCACCTCTATGAGGCAATGGAGAAGCACGATGTGCCGTTGCTGGTGCATGGCGAGGTGACCGAGGCGGAGATCGACGTGTTCGATCGCGAAAAGGTCTTCATCGACCGTTATCTCACCGGCATTCGCCGTCGCTTCCCGGCCTTGCGTATCGTCTTCGAACACGTCACCACCGGTGAAGCGGTGGATTTCGTCAAGGAATCCGGCGACGCCACCGCCGCCACCGTGACGCCGCAGCATTTGCTGATGAACCGCAACGATCTGCTGGTGGGCGGCGTTCGCCCGCACAACTATTGTCTGCCGGTGCTCAAGCGCCGTACCCACCAGGAACGCATTCAACAGGCGGTGCTGGAAGGGCATCCGCGCTTTTTCCTCGGTACCGATTCCGCGCCGCACGCCCGTGACAAGAAAGAAGCCGCTTGCGGTTGCGCCGGCTGTTATTCGGCGCGGGCGGCCTTGCCGTTGTACGCCACTTTCCTGGAGCGCCACGGCGCGCTGGACAAGCTGGAAGGTTTCGCCAGCCATTTCGGCGCCGATTTTTATCGTCTTCCGCGCAATCCGGACACCGTCACGTTGCGGCGGGATCCCTGGGCGGTACCGCAACAAGTGCGGGCCGCGGGAGAGGAACTGGTGCCGTTCCTGGCCGGTGAAACGCTGCCCTGGTCGGTTGTGCCGTGACCATGGTGCCGGTGGTGGTGCTGACCGGATTTCTCGGCAGCGGCAAAACCACGGTGCTGAATCACTGGCTGTCCAGACGCGATGACCTGGCGGTGCTCATCAACGAGCTGGGACAGGTGGGCATCGACCAGGCCCTGGTGGGTGAGGCATCGGTGCCGGTGAGTCTGCTGGCCGGTGGCTGCGTCTGCTGCACGGTGCAGGGGTCGTTGCGCACTACCTTGCGCAACCTGTTCATGGCCCGGGCCGCCGGCGAGGTGCCGCGCTTTTCCACCGTATTGGTGGAAACCACGGGCGCCGCCGATCCCTTTGGCGTCACCTCGGTGTTGGAACAGGACCGCTGGCTGCGGCGCCATTTCCAGCTGCGATCGGTGATCACCACGGTGGACGCGCGATCCGGCATGGCGGGGTTGAGCCGGCATCCCGAAGTGATTGAGCAGGTGCGTGCCGCGGACGTGCTGTTGCTGACCAAGGCGGATCAGGTGGAACCGGAACAACGCGGGCCACTGGAAGCCGCCCTGGCGGAATTGAACCCCGCCGCCGAACGGCAGTGGAGCGAGCAGGGGCGGGTGGAACCGGCGTTGCTGGATCGCGCCTTTCCACGCCGTTGCCGGGTCACCGGGCAGCTGAGCGCGGTGGCCGGCGCCGCCAGCCCGCCATTGCTCGTGGCGTCCCAGGCAAGCCGGCATCGGCTGCATGCCGCCGACCTGCGTTGGCGCGGCGCGGTGGACTATTTCGCGCTGCAGTCCTTGTGGGCGGACCTGTTGGAACGGTGTGGGCCGCGTCTGGTGCGGCTCAAGGCGCTGGTGGCGGTGGATAAACTGGATGGGCCTTTGCTGGTCCAAGGTGTGGGTGGCCAGCCATTGGAGATGTCGCCGCTGCCGTCGTGGCCCGGTGATGATGATGACAGCCGGCTGGTGTTGATTACCGATGGCGACGACCCGGCCTTTCCCGGCCAGTGTCTGGCGGCGTTCCGCGCGGCTCTGGACCGCATACGGCACTGATATTCCGCATTTGAAGAGGAGCACCACCATGCGACGGTTGGCGATAGCGATGGCGTTGAGCACTTCGGTGGGGCTGGCCCAGGCGGCGGGCCCCCATGTGCACGGACAAGGCAATCTGGACCTGGCCATGGCCGGCGGCACGCTACTGGTGGAACTGTCGCTGCCGGCGGCGGACGTGGTGGGTTTTGAACATGCTCCCCGGGACGACGATCAGAAGGCGCTGGTGAAAGACGCCCTGGCCCGGCTGGGCAAGGGCACCAATGTGCTGGAGCCGGCGCCCGCCGCCGCCTGCAAGGTAACTCGCGAGAGCGTGCACAGTGGCCTCTCCGATTCCGAAACCGAAGAGCATGATCATGGAGAAGAAAGCCCTGATCATGACGCCGACCACGACCACGACCACGACCACGACCACGACCACGACCACGACCACGGTGGCCATGCCGACTTCGAGGCGCGCTATCGCTGGCACTGCGATCACCCGGAAAAACTGGAGTGGATCGATGTGCCATTACTGGAATTCCTTAACGGTGTCACGCTCAAGGTGCAACTGGTCACCGATCAGGGCGCCCGTGCTGACAGCCTGAAGGCGCCCCGTACCCGGTTGTCCATGGACTTGCGATAGTGGGACGTGCGATGAGGGAGGCGCAATGAGCACCGAAGTGTTGCGCTGCCAGGACCTGAGTTTTGGCTGGCGTGATAGCCCGGTACTGATACTGGAATCACTTTGCGTGGCCGCCGGGGAGAGAGTGTTTCTGGGTGGCCCCAGCGGTTCCGGCAAATCCTCGTTACTGGCCCTGATTGCAGGTTTGGTGCTGCCGCAAGAGGGCTGCATAACGGTGGCCGGCCAGGATCTGGCGAGCTTGTCCGCCGCCGGCCGCGATCGCTGGCGCGCGCGTCACCTGGGCATCATCTTCCAGCAGTTCAACCTGGTGCCGTACCTGAGCGGCCTGGACAACGTGCTGTTGGCCGCCGCGCTCTCCGGCATCGGCCGCGCGTCCGGCAGGGAACGCGCCCTGGCCCTGGCGGAACGCCTGGAACTGTCCGAAGCGCTGCTGGCCCGGAAAGCCATCGAGCTGTCGGTGGGCCAGCAGCAACGGGTGGCGGCGGTGCGGGCGATGGTCGCCGAGCCGGCGCTGCTGATCGCCGACGAGCCCACCTCGGCGCTGGACGACCGCCGCCGTGACCACTTCATGACGCTGTTATTGCGTGAGAGCGAGCGGCAGAACAGCGCGGTGTTGTTCGTCAGTCACGATCAACGGCTGGCGGCGCATTTCGACCGGCATCTCGATTTACCCACTCTCAATGGAGCGGCGCCATGCTCTGGCGATTAACCCTGCGCAGCCTCTGGCATCGCCGTGCCACCCTGGTGCTGGTGGTGCTGGCCATCGCCTTGAGTACCGCTTTGCTGACCGGAGTGGAGCGGGTCCGTCAGGAAACCCGTGACCGTTTCACCAGTACTGTTTCCGGGGTGGATCTGATCGTCGGCAAACCCAGTGGCGCTCTGAATCTGTTGCTCTACAGCGTGTTCCGCCTGGGCGAGCCGGTGGCGAACATGGACTGGGAAAGCGTCGAGGCGATCACCAAGCGGCCGGAAGTGGCCTGGGTGGTGCCGATCTCCCTCGGTGACAATCTGCGTGGTTTTCCGGTGGTGGGGACCACCACCGATTATTTCCGCTACTACCGTTATGGTCGCGATGAACCACTGCGTTTCAGTGATGGAGAACCGTTCGATGACGTGTTCGACACGGTGCTGGGCGCCGGGGTGGCGGCGCGGCTGGGGCTGAAGGTGTGGGACGAGGTGGTGCTGGGGCACGGTACCGGCACGGTATCGGTGCGCCGTCATGACACCATGCCGTTCAAGGTCCGTGGTGTGCTCGCCGCCACCGGTACGCCGGTGGACCAGTCGGTGCATATTTCTCTGGCGGCAATGACCGCGATCCACCTGGATTGGGTGGCGGGCACGCCGCTGCCGGGCCGCCACACCAGTCCGGATCAAGCGCGCTCCCGCGATCTGCAGCCGGATTCGGTGACGTCGTTGCTGGTGGGGCTGAATTCCAGGGTTGCCGTGTTCCAGATGCAACGCTGGATCAATACGCGGGCGCCGGAGCCGCTGCAGGCGGTGATTCCCGGCGTTGCCCTGGGCCAGATGTGGCGCATGCTGGGAATGGTGGAGCAGGCGCTGAGGGTGATCTCGGTGGCGGTGCTCGGCGTCGCCCTGCTGGTGATGCTCAGCGCCTTGCTCACCGCCCTCAACGAGCGGCGCCGGGAGATGGCGATTCTGCGGGCCCTGGGCGCGCGGCCCTGGCAGATCGGACTATTGATGGTGGGAGAAAGTGCTTTGTTGTCCCTGGTTGGCGTGGCGGCGGGCGTTCTGTTTTTGCAAGGTGTCGCTGCGTTGGCGATGCCGGTACTGAGTGAGCGTCTGGGCATGGCGCTGAGTCTGTGGCGGCCGGCACCGCTGGAGGTGTTGTGGTTGCTGGTGGTGCTGGTCAGCGGCACGCTGGTGGGATTGATTCCGGCCTGGCGGGCCTACCGTCACACCCTCAGTGACGGGCTCACGCCACGTTATTAGGGAGCCTCTGAATCAGTATTGCTATGCCTCTGGCCTTCAGGCCTTGCAGAGGCGCCGTAATACTGATTCAGAGGCTCCTTAGAGGAGAGAGTATGAGATTCGCTTTGGTGGTGGTGTTGGCGATGCTGACGCTGATGGCGCGGGCGGCGCCGGTGACACTGGAATGGGACCATCTGATACCGGAAGACTGGAACCCGGAAAAGGAAGTCAACGAACTGGCCGAGCGTATCAACCGCACCGAGGACGAAGACCCCGAGGCGATGTCGATCATGGACGACATCCAGGCGCTGTGGAACAGCGCGCCGTTGCAGCAAAGTCTGGACGACAAGGACATCCGGCTGACCGGCTTCGGCGTGCCGCTGGAGGGCGACGCTGACTATGTGCGCGAATTTCTGCTGGTGCCGTATTTCGGCGCCTGCATTCATGCGCCGCCGCCGCCGCGCAATCAGATCATCCTGGTCCGCGCCAGCGGCAAGGGCGTGCCGCTGGATGCCATCATGGGCGCCTTGCAGGTTACCGGCACACTCAAGGTGACGCCGGAAGAAACCGAGTACGGCCAGGCCGGCTACAGCATGAAAGCCAGCGATGTGAAGATTATCTCCGAGCCGCTGTATTAGGCGCCAGTGCCACACGTCGATTCGCTGCCCAGGCAGCGAATAGCGGTTGCGTCAAACGCTCCCTCTCCGCAAAACAATGTCTAACGTGTAGGAGCGGCCGGGCGGTCGCGATATGCTGTCGTCTGATCTGGAATGATGGAGTCAGCCATGCCGCAACACATGGACAACGCCGAACAGGCGGTGGACCGGGTTCTTGAACTCACCGGCGGCGAGGTGCGCCTGGGGCTGCCGCTGGGTCTGGGTAAACCCAATCGCTTCGTGAATGCTTTGTACCAGCGGGTGAAGGCCGATCCGTCCTTGTCCCTGGAAATCTACACCGCTTTGTCCCTGGGGCGGCCCGGTGCCGGCAGCGATCTGGAACGGCGTTTTCTCGAACCGTTCGCCGACCGTGTGTTCGCTGATTACGAGGAACTGGATTATTTGCACGCGGTGCGCAAGGACGCCTTACCGGAGAACATCCGCGTGTTCGAGTTCTTTTTCCAGCCCGGCAGTCTTTTGAACAGCACGGATGCCCAACGGCACTACATCAGCGTCAACTACACCCACGCCGCCCGTGATATCAATGCCCGGGGTGTTAATGTGGTGGCGCAACTGCTGGCCACGCGGGAACGTGATGGCCGGCGCCAATACAGCTTTTCCTGCAACCCGGAGGTGACTCTGGAATTGCTGCCCATGCTCAAGGCCCGCCGCGACGCCGGCGAAACCATCGTCGCGGTGGGGCAGGTGCACCATGATTTGCCGTTCATGGAGAACGATGCGTCCCTGGAGCGCTGGCTGCCGGAGATGGACATTCTTCTGGATGACGAACAGGCGCAGACCCGTTTGTTTTCCACCCCGAACATGCCGGTCAGCCACCAGGACCATTTCATTGGTTTGCACGCCAGCACCCTGGTTCGTGATGGCGGTACTTTGCAGATTGGTATCGGCGCTCTCGGCGATGCCCTGGTGCATCACACCCTGCGCCGGCAACACCACAACGATGAATACCGTGCCCTGCTGGGGCAATTGCCGATGTCCGACAGCCAGCGACAACTGATCGAATGTGAGGGCGGGGTGGGGCCGTTTCAGCAGGGACTTTACGGCTGCAGCGAAATGATGACCCACGGGCTGCTGACCCTGATCGATGACGGCATCATCCGCCGTGCGGTGTATGACTGGCCGGCGCTGCAACGGCGGGTGCTGGCGGACGCGGCGCTGACGCCGACTCTGGCGTTGCTGGATGATTTGCGTGAAAGCGGTGATCTGCCGGCGCGCCTCGGCGCTGACGATCTGAGCCGGTTGCGCCACTACGGCATTGTCCAGGAAGAACTGACGCTGCGGGACGGCGGCGATAACCTGTCGCTGCCCAATGGCGTGGTGGTCCCCAACGATCTTGAGAAACGCGCCACTCGTGAGGCGCTCAAGGCGGTACTGGGACGCGGACTGCTTGGCGGCACCGTCATGCACGGTGGCTTCTTCCTGGGGCCGCGGGCGTTCTATCAGCGTTTGCGCGAACTGGACGACGACACTCGCGCGGCGATCAACATGACGCGGGTGAACTACATCAACGACCTGTTCGGTGAGGAGGCGATCTGCCGTTTGCAGCGGCGCGATGCCCGTTTCATCAACAGCGCTTTTTCCATCACCCTGCTGGGCGCGGCGGTGGCGGACCAATTGGACGACGGCCGCGTACTCAGTGGTGTTGGCGGCCAATACAATTTCGTCGCCCAGGCCCATGAACTGGCCGGTGCCCGTTCCATTCTGATGGTACGGGCCTGGCGTGAACGTGGCGGTGAGGCGCAATCCAATGTGGTGTTCTCCTACCCGCACAACACCATTCCCCGGCATCTGCGCGATATCGTGGTGACCGAATACGGGGTCGCCGATTTGCGCGGGCGCAGTGACGAGGAAGTGGTGATGGCGACGCTCAATATCACCGACAGCCGCTTTCAGGCGCAGCTGCTGGAACAGGCCCAGGAAGCGGGCAAGTTGCGGCGGGATTATCAGATTCCGGAACCGCACCGCCACAATACTCCGGACGCGCTGGAGCGCCTGGCGGCCCGGGCCGGTGCCGGGGCTCTGCCGCCGTTCCCGCTGGGCAGTGATTTCACCAGTACCGAACAGCGCGTTCTGGAAGCGCTGACCTGGCTCAAGGCCAAGGTCAGCCAGAAGGAATACCTCAAACTGGGCCGCAAGGCGCTGTTCCAGGAGCATCACGCGGAACGCTATGGCGAGGAACTGGCACGAATGGGACTGGCCGACCCGGACGGCCTGCGCGAGCATTTGTACCAGCGTTTGCTGCTGACGGCGCTGGAAGCGACGAAGCCTCGCTAGTGTGAACAGGCCCTAGTGGACGGTCGACAGCGAGAAAGGACAATAACCGGATCTTTAGCCGCTGTGGGAGCTTGCCTGCAAGCGAATGGGGCACGCCCAGGCGTTTAGCGATATTCGCTTGCAGGCAAGCTCCCACGGAAAACTGCCTCAGCGGCCGTCGCCGCCGTTGTTGTCTTCGCTATCCTTCTCCTTGCCCGGCCGGCCCCGTCCGGACAGCACCCGCCAGAACGGAATGCGGCGGGTCACCGCCACCATTTCATCCACGGTATCGCCGATGCCGGAGAGCCGGTCCACGGTGTCGCGCAGTCCCACCAACTGGTCGACGTGCTCGGAGATCTTGAACACCACCATGTAGAATTCGAGCAGGGCGCGCAGAGCCGAGGCCATGAACAGGAACCCCAGCGGCGCGCCGATGAACAGGAAGAACAGGCCGCGCCAGGTGGAGGTCATGAACGCTTCCACGGTGAGATACAGCAGCCCCAGGGCAATGGCGGTGAGCGCCACGCCGTACACGCCGGGAATCACCTGGATGATCATGTAACGGTCGAAGCGAAAGCTCACCAGTTCCTTCCAGTACTGCACCATCCAGAACAGGCCGCGGCGCAGCTTTTCATTGAACGGATCCTGAGCTGGCGGAGTGGTAGCGCCGGCTTCGGGTGTGCTGTCTTCGTTATGCGGATCTACCATTTGGCGTATTGCTCCTCGACAAAGCCGGGCTGGCCGGAGAGAGACAGGGTAGTGCCATCGGGCAGTTTCAGCTCACCGTGGAACACCCCGAAAAGTTGATGGAAGTTGCTGGCGAACAGTCCCAGATTGAGGCGCTCGCGGTGTTCACCGCGCGGCTCGAAACGCAGTTGCAGACGGCCGCAACGGCTGCGCATCCGCCACGGGGCCATGAGGTCGTCCCGCTGATAGTCGAAGCTGACGCCATCGAGCTTGATCAGGCGGCCGTCCAGCCACAGGCAGTTTTCATTGACGCTGGTTTCGTTGACGCCGCAGGACACGTTCAGGCCCACACGGTGACCGTCGATGCGGGCGGAAAAACAGGCCCAGTTCCAGAAGGTTTCCCGCCGCATGTAACCGGCGGAGAAATCGTGGTGGCCGCCGACGTTGACCAGATCCGCCAGTGACCATTCACGGCCGCGCCATCGCAGCCGGCCGCGCAGGCCGACGCCGGCCACCTTGTTGGCATAGACCCAGCCGTTGACGCCGGTGCGGGTGCACAGGGACATGGGTTGGTAGCCCGCCGGTTCTTCCAGCACCACATCCAGTTCCAGACCGGCGCCGCGCACGGTCAGGGATTTCTCCCGGGCACCGTCGTCGGTGCGGTAACCCAGGGCGATGTCGATGCCGCCACGGCGGAAGCGGCTTTCACCGTTCACCGGCGAGTCCGACATGCACAGACCGCGCCCCAGCGGCGCCCGCCAGGTGTGTTCTTCCAGGATGCCGGTGGCGGGTTCGTAAATATAGAGAAAAGCCACCCCCAGGTAAGCGGTGTCCGCCAGGGCACAGCCGATCAGGAGATCGTTGCTGATCACGCCGAGATACTGGAACTGCTTGTAATGGAAATGACGGGCCCGGCGCGAGGCGGGCGACCCCATCGGCGTTCGGTAATCGCAGGCACGGCCGTTGATGGTGGTGACGGAATCGGGAAACAGGCCGAGCCGGACCTGTCCACACGGGGCCACCAGTGGTTCGGGTAAGGGATCGAAATGCATTAAAAGGGCCAAGTGTCCGGCACCAGAAAACCCGGTGCGTTGTTATCGGTGAGGATCATCACCACGGATTGTTTGCGCTGAACATAGTCGCGCAATTCGGTGGGGGCAACCGGTGCGGTGAAATTGTCCGACAACAACTCGGGAATGGCCCAAAAGGCCCGGGGCACCGGCCGGGCCGGGGTGGACCACTGCGCGGCCCGGCACCAGAAGCCGCGTTGATGCCCATGGGCCGCCTGTGCCGGTGGCGGCCAGGGTGGTGTCGGGTAAAACAAGCGCCCGCGAGTCAGGGCCTGCCGATGATCGACGGGGGCGATGGGAGGTTCCGCCGCGCTCACGTCCAGGCTGCGGGGCAGCTGGCGCTGAAACAGGTGTTCGGCTTTGCTTTGCAGAGTGTCGCGCGGATTGGGGCCGGGCCATCGGCCGTCGTGGCCGAGAAAGAACTTGAGCGCCAGTTCCCAGTGCAGGCGCCGGCCGCTGCCGTGGTCAAACAGCACCATATCCAACTCCCCCAGCGTGCGTCCCTGTCGGCGTGGCGGAACATTGCGTGCCAGCAGTTCAAGGCGCTGGCCATGGGCAAGCAGAGCGGCCACCAGGGCTTCGAACCAGTGGCCGAGACGACCTTGCAGGGGAGGGGCGCCCGCCGCGGCGGCGCGATGGGGCCAATCAGGATCCTCGGCCAGGCATTGGGCCAGCAGAACACCGGCATCCTGGTCGGCGCCCGCTGGTGTGGCGAACAGAGGCGGGGCTTCGATCAGCCATTGAAACAGGCGAATCGCCGGTGGCCCCTCGAACGGGATGGAGGTCTCAGTGTTGATGGCTCAGTGTGTCCTCCAGGACTTCCCGAACTTCCTCGGCCCAGGCCAGCCAGGCCTCCTGGTCGAGAATGCCCCGGCGCAGGGTAAGATGCTGAAAGCGGCTGTTGCCCTCGCTTTGTCGCTCCAGTTTTCTGGCCTCGGCTTCGAAGTTGGCGAGTCGCTCCTTGCGTTGCTGGACCAATTGATCCAGTTCGCCAAGCAGGGTTTCCGGATCGGCCAGGGCGGCTCCGGCGACCTTCACCATGAAGGCGTCCCGGACCCGGGCCGGCGCCGCTGGGCGGCGCAACCATCGCACCAGTTCCTGTCGCCCTTCATCGGTAATGCGGTACAGCTTTTTATCTGGCTTTCCGTCCTGGGGCACATGGCGATAATGCACCATGTTCTGCTCGTTCAATTTTCCCAGTTCCAGATAGATCTGCTGGTGGGTGGCGTTCCACACCAGGCCGATGCTGTTGGCGAACTCCCGCGCGAGGTCGTAGCCGCTGGCTTCTTCGTCTTGTAACAGGACAAGAATGGCATGGCGCAATGACACGGCTGGCTCCTCGTTTTTTGTTTATCGGTCTCTCTACTGCGATAGTAGAGAGCGAAATTGTGCCTGCGCAATCCGTTGTATAAGCAGTTTTGTAAAAACTTAGTGAGGTTATATCCCTGCCTGATACCTAGGTAATACTTTGTTATGAAAGCGTTTTATTGATGAGTACAACGGATACATTCAGTGACGACATGTGCACAATAAGGGGGAATAAACAAGGAAACCGAGCACGAAATCAGAATGTCCTCTGCATGCCACAGTAATAGTGTACGGAGTGGAGCAACTGCTGGCGCTCCAATTTGGGGATGACCTTGCCGATCACACCGAAACTGGCCCGCCGGGTGGTATCGATGCCAACGGCCGCTACTTTACGCAAAATGGGACCAAAATGAAGCAGGGCCACTGGTTTTTCAAAATACCAGTCCAGAGCAACCTCGGTCATTTCACGCAAATAGGCGACCAAAGCGTCGCGGGCCTCGGCCTCCCTACCTTCATCCGCCAGCCGCCGTGCCTGGCGGCCTTTTTCCGCCAGCGCCTCGTCGATGGGGAAAGCGACGTACCAGGTGCCGCCGTCCTCCGATTGGAAACGGATGTCATCCATATAGCGGGCGGCGGCCTGATTCTGCTCCAGATCCATCTTTCTGGCGCTGCGGCCCACCACCAGGCCGGTGGCCTTGGCGATGGTGTCACAGGCCATGCGGATCAGGCGGGTCTGCCCGCTGCCAAGACCGGCCATCGCCGCCGGTTTGAGAAAAAAAGTCCCCAGCGCCTCCTCGACGAAGGTCTTCATGATCGTTTCCACGGTTTCAGGCTCCGCTTTCCGCGCGCCCCCGTTCATGCGGCGGATGAAGCCGTCGGTGGTCCGGTGGAGGGTTTCGCTGGAGGGAAAAGCCACGTAGGTCGTTGTTGTCATCGTTTGCTTCCGGTCTTCAATGAACAAGGACAGAATTGGCATGTTAGCGGTTCCCGGCCGGGGTGGGCACGGCTGCGGCGTCGTCATGCCGGGCCCGGATCGGCAAACGGCGGGCGGATAGGCTCTTTCTTTTGCCCGGCGAATGCCGGATGATGCGCCTCCCAAGAGCCTGTTCATGATCTTTACGCCACCGCGTTGCTGCTGGAAAAGCCGCCAGGCGGCGTCGCGGACTGCAGGCTTTGGTGGGGCCAAAGTCAAAGGCCGGGGCGTCGTCTGGCGGCCCTGTGCCCTCCGGGTATTTTCCAGCGCAACCCGAAGGGCCGGGTCCACTTTCCTTAGGTGGAGAGTACCGCCAGGCCGCGATTACGCTTGTTTATGTAGATTGACTACACCGCACAATCGGAATCACGACCTGACGACACTTTCTGCCAGGTGAGAAGGGAACTCCGGCGCGGCGGCGTAAAGATTATGAACAGGCTCTACAGGAGAGACGGATGATAACGGTGGTCACTCCCGACGCGGAACAGGTTACGCGTTGGCTGCAGCAGGCGAATATCCAGCACTATATTTGCGATCAGTGCCATGGATTACACCTGAGTGAATTGCAGTCCCGGGAAGGAGTGGTGGACGCGCGCTTGTTCGTCGAGGAAGACGGTTTGCTGCTGACCACCGAGCTGGAGATTCGCCCCGGCGCCTTGTTCGCGGTGCAGGCGGAGCTTTCCGCTCTGAACATGCAATATCCGTCCCTGAAGCTGTTCCTGGACGTCAATGATGATTCCATGCCCAGGCTGGTTGCTTGCGACCTGTTGCTTGGCCGTCAGGGCGTCACCTTCGATCAGTTCATCTATTTCGTGCAGGCCACCGTGGACGGCACGGTACAACTGCTGGAAGAATGCCAGCAGGCGGGCTGGCTGTTCTGGCCCGACGAAGAGGGCGCGCCCGCGGAGCCCGGCGCGCTGCACTGAGCGTTTCCATCCGGATCAGTATCCCGGGACGCTTGAGGATGAGCGTCCCAGGACGCTTGAGGATTCACCGAGGATCCTTCGCTGGAACCCACAATCAGCCCTTTTGACGCGCAGGCCGGTGAACGGCGGGCGCGGCTCATCGACAGCCTGGTGGCCCGTCATTACGCGGTCATGCCGGGTTATTTTCCCACGCCTTTGATCCGCGCCCTGCGCCGCGAGGCGTTGTTGCGTGATGCCCGTGGCGAATTTCAGGAAGCCGGTATCGGCCGGCGCGAGGATCACCAGCATGACCAGCGCGTGCGCCGTGACCGCACCTGCTGGCTGAACGGCTCGACCCTGGCGCAATGCCGCCTGCAGGAAGAACTGGAGCAGCTGCGGCTGGCGGTGAACCGGGAGCTGTTTCTCGGGCTGTTCGATCTGGAAGCGCACTTCGCCATCTACGATCCCGGCGCTTTTTATCGGCGCCACCTGGATGCCTTTCGCGGCAACTCCGGCCGCGTGTTATCGGTGGTGCTGTACCTGAATCAGAACTGGAGCAGTGACCTGGGCGGCCGCCTGCGCCTGTGGCCGGAACCGCACAGCCGCGTGGTGGATACGGAAGTGGAACCCCTCGGTGGCACGCTGGTGTGCTTCCTGAGCGAGCACATTCCTCATGAGGTGCTGGAGGCCCAGGCCCAACGAATCAGCATCGCCGGCTGGTTTCGCTGCAATAACACCACCGCCGAACGGCTCGATCCGCCGCGTTGAAGGACGCTGGGTTTCCATCTTTACAGCGTCCGGCGAACTCCCCCTTGAAATCTTTTCACCACCCCCCATTTATCTCCCCGTGACCACAGCCGGCTGAAGTGTCACGTCCCAAACAGGCGTTCCGATGAGCGGGATGCCCGGTAAATTGTCCACCCCTTTGCCTGCGGGGAACGGGTGGTATGAATCTGGAGACGACGTGATGAATACTTTGGCACCTCTTTTTCGGCACAGTGTGGGTTTTGACCGCTTCGACGAATGGCTGGACGGCCTGCGTTCCGACCAGTCCGGCGGTTATCCCCCGTACGACATTATCCGTGACGCCGATGGCCGTTATCAGGTGGTGATGGCGGTGGCCGGCTTCCGTGAGGCCGAGCTGACCGTGACGGTGCAGGAGAATGTTCTGCGCATCACCGGCAAACCCGGCGCCGAGGAGCAGCAGGGCCGTACCTGGCTGCATCGCGGCATTGCCCGCCGTGCCTTCGAGCGCACCTTCCGATTGGCCGACCACGTGCAGGTGGACAGCGCCGCGCTGAACGATGGCCTGCTGGTGGTGCATCTGAAACGGGTGGTTCCGGAATCCGAGAAAGCCCGTCAGGTCCCGATCAACAAGGATTGATACCAATATACTCAGGGGCCGGTAACACCGGTCCCTGACATTCCCTCCCGTTATCAGGCTCCCTCCAATATAGCCAACTTGTCTATTCAACGCCCTGACACCGTTGTCGGCGGCGGCGCAGAATCGAAGATACAAGCCCGGAATGCACGCCCCCTGACGGGAGAACGCGTGATTCCGGCTGCGGACAAGGAGGCGGACCCATGAAACGCTTGTACTACGTTACCGGCACTCTCGACAGTGTCCAGAATATCTCCCGGGATCTGGACGTGACCGGGATCGACGAAGGCCGCATGCATGTTCTGGGCAAGGAATCCGGCCCGGTGATCCGGGCCCAGCTGCACGCCACCACCATCTGGGAAGATACCGAGATCATGCATGCTGGTTTTCTCGGCGCTCTGTTCGGCGCGCTCGGCGGTTTCATCATCGGCTCGGCGCTGGTGGCGATGGAGCCCTGGGGGCGGCAACTGGCCTTGAGCGTGGTGATCTTCAGCACCCTTTTCTGCATGTGCTTCGGCGCCTGGCTGGGCGGCATCTACGGTATTTCCAGCCGCAACCATCACCTGGAGCCCTACTGGAAAGACGTGGAGAATGGCAACTACCTGGTGATGGTGGACGCCGATACCGAAGTCCAGGCGCGCCGGGTGGAGCGGATGATGGAGCAACGCCACCGCGAGGCCAGGGAAGTGGGTCACGAGGACGGTTTCAGTCCGTTCAATTGAACTTGCAAAGGCATAAACGTTTGGCCACAATGCGCGCTCGCCTTTACGGGCGCGTTATGGCCGACCTGCCGGTCCCCTCGCAACGATAAATCGCGCAACCCGCCAGGCCCGGAAGGGAGCAACGGACGCGGTGGACTTGTGTGCCGAGGTGCGGCTGGCGGGAAGGCCTCCATCTCCCCCTTTTCCTCACCGCGTCATCACGGCATTCTCCTCCCGTGCTGTTGCAACCCGGCCAGATTCGCTAGCATACGGCATTCGCCTAGGGCCTGTTCACACTACTGTCGTCCCACCTGTTGTGGCTAAAAAGCCACCAGTGAAGGCGCGAGGAGAGACGTTTGGTGGCTCCAAATGAACGACGAGCAACGCGCAATGGTGGCTTTTTAGCCACAACCCGAAGGGCTGGAGCTTTTTTGCCTCCAGCGTCGTTGTCGGTCACTTATTTGGAATAACCAAACCGCGTTCCCTCCGCCTGGCTGGAGGCAAAAAGGCACCCAGCAGGCGGGACGACAGTAGTGTGAACAGGCCCTGACTTATCGCTTTTGCGAAGCCCGCATCCTTTTGGCTGGAGTACCATGAGTTACCAGGTTCTTGCCCGCAAGTATCGCCCGCGCACCTTCGATGAACTGGTGGGCCAGGAACACGTTTCCCGGGCGTTGATGCACGCGCTCGATCAGGATCGCCTGCACCACGCCTATTTGTTCACCGGTACCCGGGGTGTTGGCAAGACCACCATCGCCCGCATCCTGTCCCGCTGCCTCAATTGCGAGGAAGGCGTCAGCAGCCGCCCTTGCGGCGTTTGTCCCACCTGTCAGGAAATCGGCGAAGGCCGTTTTGTCGATCTGATCGAGGTGGATGCCGCCAGCCGCACCAAGGTGGAGGATACCCGTGAGCTGCTGGAAAACGTGCAGTACGCGCCCAGCCGTGGCCGCTACAAGGTCTATCTGATCGACGAAGTGCACATGCTCTCCGCGCACTCGTTCAACGCGCTGCTGAAGACGTTGGAGGAGCCGCCGCCCCATGTGAAGTTCCTGCTCGCCACCACCGATCCGCAGAAACTGCCGGTGACCGTCCTGTCGCGCTGCCTGCAGTTCAGCCTCAAGGCGTTACCGGCGGAACAGATCGCCCGCCACCTCAAGGATCTGCTCGAGCGGGAGATGATCCGCTTCGAGGAGCCGGCGCTGCTGGCGCTGGGCAAGGCCGCGCGCGGATCCATGCGTGATGCTCTCAGCCTCACTGATCAGGCCATCGCTTTCGGCGGTGAGCAGCTGACCACCGGAGCCGTGTCCGGCATGCTGGGGACCGTCGACCGCGCTCATGTGCGGACCTTGTTGCGGGCGCTGGCCGAGGATACGCCGGCGGCGGTGCTGAACGCGCTGGCGGCGGTGTCCGAACACGCTCCGGACGAGCTGGCATTGTTGGACGAACTGGTATCGGCACTGCATGAACTGGCGGTGATCCAGGCGCTGGGCGAAGGCGATGACGCCGACATGCAAGCACTGGCCGGGGAGTTCACCGCCGAGCAGGTGCAACTCTATTATGATGTGGCTCTGCGCGGCCGCCGTGATGTGCAGGACGCCCCGGATAGCCGCGCCGCGCTGGAAATGACGCTGTTGCGCATGGTGCTGTTCTCACCCAAGGGCGTGCTCGCCGCGGGGGAGGGCAGCGCCCCGGCAAAAAAGCCTCGGCCAGCCCGTAACGACGCCCCCGCGGCGTCGGGCCCCGGCGCCATGAAGGCCATGCTTGATGGCGGCACCGCCGGTGCCAACGAGCAACCCGGGGCGCAAGAGGCCGCCACGGTGAGCGCGCCGCCGGCTCAACAGGCGGTGGCGGCAAAACCGGAGCCCGAGCCTGCTCCGGCTCCGCAGCCTGAAGTCCGCGACCAGCCTCGGCATGAATCAGAGCGCCGGCCTGAGCCGTCCCCGCGGCCGGAGGCCGGAGCCACGGCGCTGTCGCGGGCGTTGGAGACCGCACCAGCGGCGCCCGAAACCGAACCCGAAGCCGAGCCTGAACCGGAACCCAAGCCTGCCGCCGCCGAGCGTCCCGCACGCCAGCAGCCGGATCCCGAGCCGTTGGGTGAGCCCCGGAACGACAGTGAAATCGGTTCCTGGTGGGCGGCGTTGTTGATGCGGCTGCCGCTGGATGGCGCCGTGCGCCACCTGGCCCGCAACGCGGTGCTGGCGGAGCGTGACGAGCATCAGTGGACGCTGGAACTGAGCAGTGGCCACCAGGTGCTGGTCAACAATGAGCGCCTGGAGGAACTGGGCGGCGCGCTCAGCGATTACTTCCATCGCCGTATCCGGGTCCAGGTGCGTTACCATGACGCGGTGGCCGACACGCCGGAGCTGCTGGACCAGCAGCGCCGTCAGGAACGGTTGGAGGAGGCGCGGGCGTCACTGCTCGCCGATGACACCGTGCAAACGCTGATGAGCCGTTTCGGCGGCCGCCTCGACGAAGACAGTATCCGCCCCCGCGACTAGAACAGGTACCAAGACGATGGATTTTGACATGAACGACCTTCTCAAGCAGGCCCAGGCCATGCAGGAGAAGATGAAAAAAATGCAGGAAGACGCCGCCAACGCCGAAGTCACCGGCGAGGCCGGAGCCGGTCTGGTCAAGGTGGTGATGAATGGCCGCCATGACGTCAAGAAAGTGGAGCTCGACAGCAGCCTGATGAACGAGGACAAGGAATTCCTTGAGGATCTGTTGGCCGCCGCCGTCAACGATGCGGTGCGCCGGGTTGAGCGCAGCCAGCAGGACGCCATGAAGAACATGGCCGGTGGCGGTCTTGGTGGTTTCCCATTCCCGGGCATGTAACGGATTGATGTTATGAAGCATCCGCCCCTGGTGGAAACCCTGATTGAAGCCTTCACCTGTCTGCCCGGCGTGGGGCCCCGATCCGCACAGCGCATGACCTACGCGCTGCTGGAACGTGGCCGCGAGCAGGGGCGTGAGCTGGCCGGTGCATTGCAGGCGGCAATGGATGGCGTCAGCCATTGCGAGCGTTGCCGCAACTATGCTGAGCGGACCAATGCCGAGCAGAATCTGTGCGCGATTTGTCTGGATCCGCGCCGGGATCCGTCGCTGATCTGTATCGTGTCCTCGCCGGCCAATGTGCTGGCGGTGGAGCAGTCCGGCGAATTCCGCGGTCATTACTTCGTGCTGATGGGCGAGCTGTCACCACTGGACGGTGTCGGGCCCCGGGAACTGGGCCTGGATATGCTGGAGCAGCGCCTGCGTGACGGTGAGATCCGCGAGTTGATTCTGGCCACCGGCACCACCGTGGAAGGTGAAGCGACCGCTCACTATATCCTTGATCTGGCCCGGGAAGCCGGCGTCAGTGTCACTCGTATCGCTCAGGGGGTTCCCATGGGCGGCGACCTGGAGTTCGTCGACGGCGCCACCCTGGCCCAGGCCCTGCGTGCCCGCCGCCCGTTCGCGGACTGAACTCCGGCGATCCTTATTGCACCCCCTCGATCACCATGTAACAGTCTCCTTGGCTCGGCTACACACAGAACAAGGAGAACAGCATGGCCTCGATCATATTGCCCCGTGTGCTGGAGGTGGGCGCCGGCGCCATGGCGCGCCTGCCGGCGGTACTGCAAGGGTTCGGTTGCCGTAATCCACTGATCGTCACCGATCGGATGATGGTGCAACTGGGTTATCTGGAGCGCCTGCGGGGGCTGCTGGCGGAGGCGGGCATGGGCGGCGATGTGTTCGCCGATACTTTGCCGGAGCCCACCGCCGCCTCCCTGGAAGGCGGGTTGGCGATGGTGCGCGATGGTGATTATGACGCCGTGGTGGCTCTGGGCGGCGGCAGCCCCATCGACAGCGCCAAGGCCATCGCCGTACTGGGCAGGCATGGCGGCGTAATCAATGATTACCGCTTTCCGCGTCAGGTGGATGAAGCCGGCTTGCCGGTAATCGCCATTCCCACTACCGCCGGCACGGGCTCGGAAGCCACCCGTTTCACCATCATTACCGATGAACGCACCGACGAAAAACTGCTCTGCGTCGGCGCCGCCTTCATGCCGGTGGCGGCGCTGGTGGACTACGAATTGACCGTGTCGGTGCCCCCGCGTACCACCGCGGACACCGGCATTGACGCCATGACCCACGCTATCGAAGCCTACGTCAGCCGCAAGGCCAACGGTTACAGCGACAGCCAGGCCCTGGCGGCGCTGCGGTTGATCGGCCCTCATTTGCGCCGTGCCTATCACGATGGCGAGGACCGCGCGGCCCGCGAGGCGATGATGCTTGGCGCCACTCTGGCCGGAGTGGCTTTCTGCAACAGCTCGGTGGCGCTGGTGCACGGCATGAGCCGTCCCATTGGCGCTTTCTTCCACGTGCCTCACGGCTTGTCCAACGCCATGTTGCTGCCGGCGGTGACGGAATATTCGTTGCCGGCGGCCTCGGCCCGTTACGCGGATTGCGCCCGCGCGCTGGGGTTCGCCGGGCTGGATGATGACGATGCCCGCGCCAACGCCAAGCTGCTGGATACCCTGGTGGCGATCAACGATGAATTACAAGTGCCGACGCCGGCGGGCTTCGGCATCGACCGCGACCGCTTTTTCGAGGTGCGCCACACCATGGCGGAACAGGCCCTGGCCTCCGGTTCGCCAGGGAATAATCCGCGGGTGCCGGAAGCCGAGGAGATCGTGCGGCTTTATGAGGCGCTTTGGTGACCCGGGCTCTGCATCCGTGCGCATCGAATCAACCCTGAACCACGAAGCCGCTGTGGGAGCTTGCCTGCAAGCGAATCTTTTCGCCGGAAGCCGAATTCGCCAACAGGCTGGCTCCCACAGCGGCTTCGTAGCCAGCTTCCACAGCAAAGCAATCTGTGAGAGCCAGCCTGCTGGCGAATCCCGGCCTTCCGTCGTTGACGAATTCGACCTTCAGATTGCGCATTCCGGTCTTTGTCCGGCCAGGCGGGTTTTGCTACCTTGTGAACCAAGCAAGCGCTAGGTATGGCTGAGGCCAAGGCGACAATCACAGGAGGTTCCGTGTCCGCACTCGATTATTTCAATGACACCCACCGGATGGTTCGGGAAACCGTCAAGGCCTTCGTCGAGCGGGAGATCCGCCCGCACGTGGATGAGTGGGAGGAGGCGGGGACTTTTCCCCGTGAGCTGTACGTCAAGGCCGCTCAGGCGGGGCTATTGGGGATTGGCGCGCCGGAGCGTTGGGGTGGCACCGGCGAGGATGTGTTCATGAAGGTGGCGGCCTGTGAGGAGATGGTGCGCTGCACCTCCGGGGGCGTCGGCGCCAGCCTGGGCTCCCTGGACATCGGTTTGCCGCCAGTGTGGAAGTGGGGCAGTGAAGCGCTTCAGGAACGGGTGGTGCCGGCGGTGCTGGCGGGGGAGAAAATCTCCGCGCTGGCGATTACTGAGCCTGGCGGCGGTTCCGATGTGGCGAACCTGCGCACCCGGGCGGTCAAGGACGGTGATCATTACCTGGTGAACGGCTCGAAAACCTTCATTACCAGCGGTGTGCGCGCGGACTATTACACCGTGGCGGTGCGTACCGGGGATGCGGGGTTCGGCGGTATCAGTCTGTTGCTGGTGGAGAAGGGCACCCCCGGTTTCACCGTGGGCAGACAGTTGAAGAAGATGGGCTGGTGGGCGTCGGACACCGCCGAGCTGTTCTTCGAGGATTGCCGGGTGCCGGTGGAGAATCTGATTGGCCCGGAGAACGGCGGTTTTTACTGCATCATGAGCAACTTTCAGATGGAGCGTCTGATCCTGGCTGTCACCGCCAATATGACCGCCCAGGTGGCGTTCGAGGAAGCGCTGGCCTATGCCCGCGAACGTCAGGCGTTCGGGCGACCGCTGGCCGGTTTCCAGGTGACCCGTCATAAGTTGGCGGAAATGGCCACGGCGGTGAAAGCGAGCACTGAATTTACCTATCGGGTGGCGGCGCGCATCGCCGCCGGCGAGGATTGCGTGCTGGATGTCTCCATGGCCAAGAACCAGGCCACCCAGTGCGCGGACCGGGTAACCTGGGATGCGGTGCAGATCTTCGGTGGCAGCGGTTTCATGCGCGGCACCGTGGTGGAACGGCTGTTTCGCGACAACCGTATCCTCTCCATCGGCGGTGGTACCTACGAGATCATGAACGAAATTATCGCCAAGCGGTTGGGGTTGTAGGGAGTGTCGGTTATACGCCAATCGCGGCTCACGAGCCGCGATTGGATCGTCCGCCTACGACGTTCAGGTGCATTCCGCCCGTGACGGGTTGAGCTTGCAGCGAATCCGTTTTTGCAGGTTGAGCATGTCGGCATTGTAGAATCCCTGTTGCTGCAACTGAGCGCGGGCTTCCTGCATCATGACTTCGTATTCCTGCTTGTCGGCGTCGGGAATCTGTACCCACCACTTCTTGTTGACCGCCTCGGCCTCACGGTCCAGTTGCTCGATCACCCGATCCAGAGTGTTGTAGAAGTACTCGCGGGATTTCTGCGCCATCTCTTCCGGGAAACGGGCCTTGTTGCCGATCAACTGAATCGAAAGCTGCATCAACGGATAGTCGATGATGCCGCCGTCCGGGCTCAGGCCTTTGTAAAGCTCCAGTATTTCGTAGGCGATCAGGGGGGCGGCAATCACGTCGACCACGCCGTTATTGAATTTGGTGGAGAAATTGGTGATGTCCGAGGACACCGGCGTGGCGCCCACCTGAGCCACCATGATGGCCTGGGTTTCATCGAACTCCAACACGGCCACTTTCTTGCCCGCGGCCTTGGCCAGCGAATTGATTTCCCGATCGTTGACGAAGATATAGGCGGCGCCCGCCGGTGCCACGCCGAGCACTTCATAATCACCGCTGGTCATGGGTTTGGCGCTGCGCGGATCGGACAGAACCTGCAGCAGCACTTTCATATGATCCATGGTCGGCAAGCTGCCGATGGAATCGATGGTGCCACTGTATTGATTGAACTGGCGGCCTCGCAGGCCGGTGATCAGGGAAGCGTCGCAGACGCCGGCCTTGAGATCCTCGGCGGCGATGGCTTCATTGGTGTAAGCCACCAGTTTGGCTTTCAGCCCCCATTGCAGCGCGGCGGTTTGCCAGTCCTTCATGGCGGTCATCACCGGACCGACGTTACCGGCCAGATCGAACACGCAGATACGCCTCTCGATCGGATCGGCGGCCTGGGCCAAGGAGGTGGTCAGGGTGGCGCACAACGCCAACACAACGCGAAGACTTCTTATCATGGTTATTGTCCTGCTTTTAATTAAAGTTGGATCATCCCTAAGAGACAGATCATGGCGGTGGCGGGCATCACCGCTCAATACCGGAGCGACAGCCGGCGACGGCGCCCCGGTCTTCAAAATGACGGACGCTTCGGCAGGTGCGTAGACCGTGTTATTGAGGGCGTCCTTGGGAAGACGGCCACGCCGGCGGGGTTACCTCCGGCGTGGCCGTTGCGACTCTGAACCGCTGACTCGGAACTGCCGGTTCAGAACTGCCGGTTCAGAACTGATAGTTCCTGAGCCGGTTGGCATGCTGGCGATAAAGGGTGACCGGGTCGGTACTGAACAGATCGCGCAGCCCGAGAACCTGGTTCACCTCATCCAGATGGTTCATGCGATAGTCGTCGCGGATCACCATGCCCAGGTGGCTGGAGCAACTGCTCACCAGCCCATCGTTTTTCTCGCCGAGAAAAACAATGGAAGTGGCGCCGAGCAGGGCGTCGGAAGGGTCGAGGAAATTGGTCAGCGGTTTGGCCCCGCTCCAGGAGAAGTAAGAGACACCATTGCTGCCTATCCTGGGACCTTCGCCGCAATACTCGCTGGGCATGCCTTCCGGATACCGCTGATTGAAGGCGATGGTCTCCTCGGTGGTGAGCGCCTTCAAGGCCGCCAGGATGTCCTGTTCATTGCCGCCGCCGGAGAACAGATCGATCAGCCCGGCAAGGGCATTGCCGAGAAAGCCGATCAGGTCACCGCTGAAAGGCACGTCGTCCACCACGCCCTGCAGCACGTCCGCCAGCCGGGCGCCCCAGTTGACGCCGCCAACACCGGTGGCGGAGGCGACCATGTCCGGGTAGACCGAGGCCACGTAACGGATGGTGGGGCTGCCGTGGCTGTGACCGATCAGGTTGACCTTCTCGGCGCCGCTGATGGCGAGAATATCCTCCACCTGTCGTGCCAGTTGCTCGCCGCGCACCTCGGTGTCCTGGGCGGCGGCGACCTGGGCCACGTAGACTTCGGCGCCGCTTCGTCGCAGTTCCTCGGGGATGCGATACCAATAGTCCACGCCGGCGGCGGTGTCGAAGCCGAACAGGCCGTGCACCAGTACGATGGGGTAACGGGTTTCAGTGTAGTCGTCGGCATGGGCGGCGCCGGCCAACCACGCGAGCAGCAGGATGCCGAGCAGAGCCCTCAGCGGTTTTTTTCCTGAGAAAGCGCTCAGAGGAGCTGCTCTCAAAAGAGTCTTTATTGACGTTTTCATAAGCTTCCCTGTTTATCTGTTGTTTTCGGAATCTTTTGTCGAGCCCGTGGCGGATGGACCACAACATCAATCGCGCCGCGCTCTTTCTTGCCAATGACCGATTCCATCGGCCACCCTTTACCAAAGGAACCCGATGGGTTCCGGACTGTTCGCCAACAGCCTGCTATGATCCTAACCAGAGCGGAACAGGTGTTCACTAATAAAAATGTCGTAATCCGACGAGCGGCACTTGCTGTCAGAGCGGCGGTGTGCGGGTCGGTAACGGTTGTCGTCGAGGACTGAACGTGAGCAAAGGACGCGTATACACAATCCTGATCGTGCTGCTGGCGCTGGCGGGCCTGGGCATGTGGGGATGGTCTGGCGAAGGCGATGGCTCCACGCCCGTGGCGGCGGCGCGCCAGGACCCGCTGCCTGCATCGGTGACATCGGTATTGCACGATTACGCCGTGCGTGGCCGGGAACTGGCCGACTCGCCGCCGCCGTCCTGGCGCGGCACCCGGCCGGATGGGGCTCTGGCCGAGGACGAGAATGGCAACCTGATCATCAACGAAGCGTTGCGGCGCCGCTTCGACTATGTGTTGTCGGCCTTGGGCGAAGAGGACCTGGAGACACTCAAGGCGCGCCTGGCGGCGGATTTCGAGGCGCGGCTGTCGCCGTCGGCGGCGGCCCGGGCCTGGGCGCTGCTGCAACAGTATCTGGGCTATCGCGAGGCGCTGGCGGAACTGACACCGCCGGGACAGGATCCGGCCGCGCTGCGCCAGAGTCTTGAACAACGTCAGGCATTGCGGGACCGCTTTTTCGACGCCGCCACCGCCGAGGCGTTTTTCGGCTTCGAGGACCGTTACGCGGACTTCGCCTTGCAGCGGCGCCGCATTCTTGAGGACGAGGACCTGGACGAAGCCACCAGGAGTGAGCGTCTGGATGCGTTGGAAGCCACCCTGCCGCCGGATTTGCGTGAGCAGGTGCGTGCCTCGCGGGAACCGATGCGAGTGCGTGAGGAAGTGCGGGCGTTGCGGGAGCAGGGGGCATCTCAGCGGCGGATCGACCAGTTGCGTGAGCAGCGGCTGGGCCGGGAGGCGGCGGACCGGCTGGCGGAGCTGGACCAGCGCCGGGCACTTTGGCAGGCCCGTTATCAGGATTACCGCGAGCAGCGCCGCGCCATTCTGGAAAGCGGTCTGGCGCCGAGCGACCAGCAGGCGGAAATAGAACGGTTACGGGAGCGTCTGTTCGAAGCGGGGGAACGGCGCCGGGTGGAAGTGCTGGACCGGAATCCGGCACCGGATTCCTGAATTCCCCGGCGGCGGGCGCCACCGGGGGAGGCCGTCAGGCTTTGCCTTGATTGGCCACCGCTTCGGCCGCGGCCGCGGCGGCTTCGGCGTCGCCCAGGTAGTAGTTTTTGATCGGCTTCAGATCGTCGTCGAGCTCATACACCATGGGAATACCGGTGGGGATATTGAGCTTGACGATTTCTTCATCGGAAATATTGCCCAGGTGTTTGACCAGGGCGCGCAGGCTGTTGCCGTGGGCGCAGATCAGCACTTGCTTGCCGGCACGGATATCCGGTTCGATCACGCTCTGGAAGTAGGGGACGAAGCGGGCCACGGTGTCCTTGAGGCTCTCGGACAGCGGAATCTCGGCGTCGCTGAGATCGCGATAAACACGGAAACGGCCCGCGTAGCGTTCGTCATCGCGGTCCATCGGCGGCGGCGGCGTATCGTAGCTGCGGCGCCAAACCAGTACTTGTTCGTCACCGTATTTGGCGGCGGTTTCCGCCTTGTTCAGGCCCTGCAGGGCACCGTAGTGGCGCTCGTTGAGGCGGTAGTCACGCACCACCGGGATCCACATCTGATCCATGGTGTCGAGGATTGTCCACAGGGTGCGGATGGCGCGCTTGAGCACGGAAGTGTAGGCGATATCGAACTCGAAGCCCGCTTCTTGCAGCAGATCGCCGGCGGTTTTCGCTTCCGCCCGGCCTTGCTCGGTGAGATCCACGTCCTTCCAGCCGGTGAAACGGTTTTCCTTGTTCCAGACGCTCTGTCCGTGGCGGACCAGTACCAGTTTCGTGCTCATGGTTGATTCCTGTGCGGTTTTCAAGGCGCGCCAAGGTTAGCAGAAAGCGGATTGCGGGCACACCTCCAGACGCCTCCGCATGGAGCCGGCGGGGCCTTGCCCGTATAATGCGCCCCATTCGGACGAGCCGGGAGCGGCATGAGCTATATATGGTGTGACAAAGACGAGCAGATCCAGGACTGGGCGCCGCCGGCGGGGCCGCTGTACCTGGATACCGAGTTCATGCGGGATCGGACCTACTGGCCACGGCTGGCTCTGGTGCAGGCGCACGATGGCGACGCCATCCGTCTCATCGACACCACCGGGGTGAGCGCGCCAGTGTTGGGCGCGGTGCTGACGGATCGGTGTCTGGTGATGCATTCCTGTTCCGAGGATCTGGAAGCCTTGCAGTACTTCACCGGCGAATGCCCGGAGCACATCGAGGATACCCAGATCGCCGCCGCCCTGGTCGGCGAGGATATGCAAATGAGCTACCAGCGGCTGGTGGAACAGCAACTGGGGGTCGCTCTGCCCAAGGGCGCCACCCGTACCGATTGGCTCAGGCGGCCGCTCAGCGCCGAACAATTGAGCTACGCCGAGGACGACGTGAAGTACCTGCCCGAAGTGACCGGCCGTTTGCGCGAACGTCTCCGCGCCCTGGGCCGGGAAGCCTGGTGGCGGGAAGAATGCGATCGTCTGGTGGCGGACGTGCGCCGGCGCGGGCAGGGCGGTGAGCCGTGGCATGCGGTCAAAGGCGCCGGGGTGTTGCAGGGCGAGGAACTGGCCGCCCTGGCGGCGCTGGCGCGCTGGCGTGAAGAGACCGCGCGGCAGCGCGATCTGCCGCGCAGTTTCGTGCTCAAGGACCCGGTGATGCTGGAATTGAGCCAGCGCCGCCGCCTGGACCGGAGCACGCTGCAATCGCTGGGATTGCACCCCAAGCTGATTCAGCGCGACGGCGAGCGGATCATCGCCTGCCTGGAGCAGGGCCGCCGGGAAACGCCGCCGCGGCCGCTGCCGGAACCGCTGGCCCGGTCGCAGCGGGATCAGGTCAAGCAATTGCGCGACCGGGTGACCGCTGTGGCCAATGATCTGGGATTACAGCCGGAGGTGCTGGTGCGGCGCCGCTGGCTGGAAGCGCTGGTGCGTGATCCGGAGTCCTTGCCCGAGCCGTTGCGCGGCTGGCGCCGGGAGCCGGTCGCCGAGCCGTTGTTGGAGATGCTATGACGCTGCAAGGCAAGTTGTTCTGTTCTATCTACCGGAGCAGCCGCCGGTCCGAGATGTACCTGTTCGTGGCCCGGGCCACTGGTCTGGACGCGGTGCCGAAGGTGTTGCTTGAGCAATGCGGCAAGCTGGTGCACGTCAGCGATATGATCCTGGACCCCAAGCGGCCGTTGGCGCGGGCGGATGTGAGCAAGGTCATGGATGAAGTACGCGATAAAGGGTTTTATCTGCAGATGCCGCCGCCGCCGGACGAGGATCTGTTTCTGGCCGCCGGCCACCCCGACAATCCGCGCGGAAAGCCGTCGTGACGCTGACGGACCCGCCTTTGCGCGACCGGTTCTGGACGCTGCCCCTGGGGCAGCTCAATAGCCGGGAATGGGAAGCGCTGTGCGACGGTTGCGGGCGCTGCTGTCTGGTCAAGCTGGAGGACGAGGACAGTGGCGAGGTGGTGTTCACGGACCTCAGTTGCCGCTATCTCGATATCCGCCGTTGCCGTTGTCAGGTGTACGCACAGCGACGGCGCAAAGTGCCGGGTTGCCTTCAGGTAACCGAGGAGATGGCCCGGTCCGACTGGCTGCCGGCCAGTTGCGCCTATCGACTGCGAGCCGAAGACAAACCGCTGCCTGAGTGGCACCCGTTGCTGTCCGGAGATCCAGGCTCGGTACGTGCCGCGGGAATCAGTGTTGCCGGCCATGTGGTTCCGGAAAACCGGGTTGCGGAGCGGGACTGGGAAGACCATGTCATCCATTGGGTGGAAAACTGATGCGGACGGACCCGATAGAGAGGCGAGCTCGGGACGTATAGAATGGCTCTAAGAGCCTGTGTAGGCTTGAGAGCGTGAATGGGCTCCAGGGAGTAACTGTGACAACGAATGCCTATATGATGGGATGGCTGGCTTACGTTTTGGGAAGTCTGGGAGTGCTGGTGGTACTGTGGTATCTGACCCGCCCCCTGATGTCCTGGTTGAAAACCCTGCTGCGGGGGCTGGCGACCGCCGTACTGCTGACTCCGTGGCCAGTGGCGGCGAATCAGGAAGAATGGGCGCCGGCCTGGGTGGTCAGTCTGTTCGACGGCCTGTTCGCCGGTAACGACAGCGGTCCCTGGCGGGCGGTGGCGCCGTTGGTGGCGGTGCTGCTGGTGGCGTTTATCGTTGCCTTGCTGGAGTCCTGGCGCCAGCGCCGCAAAGCGGTGGCAGGGGCCGATGAGGATTATGACGACGACTGACTGCATTTTCTGCCGGATTCTGAACGGGGATGCCCCCGCCAGCGTGGTGTACCGGGATGAGCGGGCCGTGGTGTTGCTGGACCTGTTCCCGGTCCGCGAAGCCCATTGCCTGGTGATTCCGGTGGCGCACCATGCGCTACTGGAAGAGCTGGAGCCGGATCTGGCGGCCCACCTTTTTGAACTGGCGCGGCGCACCATCCGTGCGCAGAAGCGGGCGGGGCTGGATGTCAAAGCTCATAACGTGGTGGTCAATGATGGCCGCGAAGCCAATCAACACGTACCCCATGTCCACCTCCACGTGATCCCCCGCCGTGGCGGCGATACCCTGGCCACGGCCCTCACCTGGGGGACCCGCATGATGAATGTGTTCGGCCTGTCGAAACGGCGCCATCGTCTGGATCGCCTTGCCGGTCTGCTGGCCGAGCATTTCCCAGGTACTGAAAGCTCCAGGTACTGAACCGGGTCGGAACATAGCGCTCCGCTTCAATACTCCCTGGGCCGGCGACAGGCGCGGACTCTCAACGGCCAGCGTACCTTGCGCGTCTTTTCCCCCCATGCTTGTTCCAGTTGCGGCAGGAAATCCCGCAGCGGATCCTTGCCGAAGCTGCGCGCTTTCGCCAAAGCTGACCAGGTGTCCAGATAGGCGGCCAGATCGCGCCAGTGCCAGTGACGTTCGATGCCCAGGCTTTCCGGCGCCTTGTGTTCCGGCCATGGCAGGGTGACGTTGCGATAGCCGCTGACCACGCTCCAGCGCGCCGCCGGCCACCAGGGCGCCAGCACCCGGTCGTGGAAATCGTCGATCAGGTCCGGCAACCCCTCCACCTGACACAAGCCATAGCTGATGATGGCCAGCAGTGCATCCTCGCGCAGCACCCGTTCCGCTTCCTTGAAGAACATCGGCAATGGAAACCAGTGCAGTGCCTGGGCCACGGTGATCAGATCGAAGCTGCCATCGGCGAAGGGCAGGGCGTCGGCGCGGGCGGCCAGATAGTGGCTGGCGCTGGCTGGAGCGCCCCGCAGTTGAGCGAGGCTGAGGTCGGCGCCGATGACGTGCTGGAAATGACCTTCCAGGGAGCGGCATGCCTGCCCCGTGCCGCAGCCCAGGTCCAGCGCCCATTGGTGCTCGAAACATTGATCGCCGAGCCAGCGGAATAAATTTTCCGGGTAGTCCGGCCGGTACAGATGGTATTGCCCGCCCCGTTGAAACAGCGACGGACGGTCAGACATCGGGATCGTCGAACCGGGCCGCCCAGAGGGCACCGTCGGTTCGCTCCAGATCAAGGGCTATGCCCGCGGACCAGCGCTGAGCTCCCTCGGCGCACCAGGCGATGGTGCCGAACAGATGCAGGGCCTCACCCTGGTTGGGTAGCTGCAGCCACAGTTCCACGTCGGTATCGGGCCGGATCGAATAGGGCAGTTCCACACCCAGACCGGCGCGGGATATATCCCGGCATGTCAGCGTGAGATCGTCGTCCTCCGTTGGTGGATCCTGGCGCAGACGCATGTTCAGGCCGCTCGGAGCGCGGTGGCGCGAATGACGACGTTGTTCCTTTACGTGCTTCATCGGCTTCACCCATAGATGAGACGGTCCACCAGGGCGGCGGCACCGGCGATGCACAGGGTTACGGCGACCAGAAAGAGCAACAAGAATAAGGCGGGACGAACGCTTTTTGGCAACGGCTCCGTGGGACGGCGCCGGTACTGTTCTTCGCGGGTCTTGTCATTCATAAGCCGGACCTGCTTTTTTCGTATCAGGGGGCCCGATTATCCGCTATCGGCGCGATGAAGCAAGGCCGATAGCGGAAGCGAGTGGTCACATGGCGATCTGGATTTTCTGGAACAGCCACTGATGCAGGCCTTCCGACAATAACGGCAGATAGCTCACCAGCAGCAGTGCGGTGAACATTACCGCGATCGGCAGCAGATACTTCTCGTAGCGGCGAAAGAAGGAGCCGTGCTGAAGTTTGGCGCTCTCCACTTCATCATCGCCCACCACCTGGCGGGTGAGCAGATGGTTCACCGCCACTGGCGGAGTCAGATAGCCCAACTCGAACGCCACCAGGGTGATCATCCAGAAATGCAGCGGGTCGATGCCGTTGTTGAAAGCGACCTGGGCGACAGTGGCATTGACCAGCACCACGGCGCCGAAGGGCTCCATGATCATGCCGAGAATCACCATGGTCACCACCAGAATACTGGTGGCGATCCAGATCGAGGAAAAGGACTCCGGCAGCATTTCCACCAGCCCCGAGCGTTCGATCAGCCCGCCTGTGCCTACTGACAGGGCCATCAGCATCAGCATGGCGCCGATGTGGGTGGTGGTGTCATTGGTGGCGAAACGCAGGGAACCTTCCAGTTTTTCGGAGACCCCTTCCTCGGGGGCGTAGTGAGGATCCGTGGCCTCGCTCTTGGCCATGCGTGGCGCGATCAGATAGTGCACCAGCAGAAAACCGGCCAGGAACAGGTTGCGCGAAAGCAGGCCCCACAGGTGGTTTTGCAGCGTGATATGAGTCCAGCCGGTGGGGAGCTCGCCGCTTTGAAGAGCCTGGTAACCCTGCCAGAGATCGTTGAATGACAGCGCTATCATGGGCACCAGGAACAGCGCGAACAGATGCAGCAGGTGGTGGCTGAGTTTTTCGTAGAACAGCACGGCCAGCAACATCACGGGCAGGATAATGGGGGCGGAGAACTCATCCAGTTGACGGTCCAGCACGTCGCTGAACAGTACCAGCACGGCGCCAACGACAATGGCGTAAGGCAGCAGAGGCACCAGACGTTTGAGACTGGCCGGCACGGCTTCCGAGAATGGGGCGATGCGGGCCGGCGAAGTGCGCGCGAACTGACTGTAAATGAAGAACAGCAGCAAGCTGAGCATGAATACCTTGAGGCCGGAGCTGAACAATTCGGTGGTGGTGACGTTCTTGTTCAGCGCGGCGATGATCACCACCAACAAGCAGGGGCGTAACACCACGCCCATGGAACCGGACATGGCGGTGGTGGCCAGGGCCAGCTGTTTACGGGCGCCGGCCCGTATCATCTCGTTGTAGACGGTGGCCCCGGCGGCGATCACGAAGATACCGGACGCGCCGGTGTAGGCGGTGGGCACGGCGGTCACCGCCAGTACCACGAAGGCCATGAGCTCCGGTGACATGCGCCAGGGCCGCAGCACGTCGAACACCAGATGGGTCAGCCGGGTCTGTCTCAGCATCATGCCGATCCAGATGTACAGCGCCAGATTGAGGAACATGGTGGACATTTCCATCATGATGCCCAGATACACAGCGATACCGTGATAGTAGCCCTGGCTGATGAATTGGGAGGATGCCGACAGACACATGAAAGTGTAAAGCGGAATGGTCAATAGGGCCTTACCCCAGGAGCCGCCGGATTCCAGCCCCTTGGGAAAGCGGATCAACTGATACAGCGACGCCGCGGTCAGCACGGCGAAGCCGGCGATCCAGAACTGGTGCAGATAGAAGTGGCCAACCCGCACGCCGGATTCCATGGCCGCCGCTTCCTCGACGCGATAGACGGTGGCCGAAAGCAGCAGCAGGGCATTGGCGGCCAATTGCGCGCTGGTGGAGACAATATGGTCCTTTACCGTTCGCTGCGGACGCAGGGCGATATGGTGGCGGCCCAGCGTGGTGCGGGTGGCGCAGATCATCAACAGCAGACAAAGCAACAACCGCTTGTAATCGCCCAGTGAGGACACCACCCAGGCCACGCCGCCTTCCACATTGCGAAACATCACCACCGAAGGGGTGACCCTTTCCTGAATGGTTTGGTAGCGGTCCCATTTTCCCCGGCAATTCTCCCGTGACCGCTGCAGTGACTGGCGGATGGCATCTTCGTTGACGCTGGGCGTGCCCAGCACGCCGGCAAGTGGATCGTCGGCGGCTTCAGCCTGTCGTCGTTGCAGGGTTTCCCGGGTCAGCCGGCTGATATCCGGATCGGGATTACAGGTCGGTTCCTCCATGAGACCGGCGCCACGCAGCAGAAAGTAACTTTCCCAGGTGTTTTCCCCGATCTTGAGCAGCTGTGAATGGATAATCTCTCCGGATGAGAGGAACAGTGCCAGCAGCAATACCAGCAGAGTGGGTAATGAAGAAAACCACTCCGCCGGCGACCGCCGAAGCCAGTGCCCGCTGCCCCTCTTCATGCTTTCCCCCATGGCACTTTCTTCCATTGCCATTTCTCCTTCTTATTGGTCTGAATTGTTGTTATTGGTGTTGCCTTGTGTCTATTGCCTCTTGGCGTTTAACACAAAAGGGGCCCGCGAGAGCCCCTTCCTGTGGTTACGGTGTTGATACACACCGGGTGATTACATGGCCACCTGTATTTTGTGGAACAGCCACTGGTGCAGCCCCTCGGACATCAGCGGCAGATAGCTCACCGCCAGCAGCGCCGTGAGCATGACCGCGATGGGCAGCAGGAACTTCTCATAGCGGCGGAAGAACGTGCCGCTGTGAAGTTTGGCGCTTTCCACCTCGTCGTCACCCACCACCTGCCGGGTCAGCAAGTGGTTAAGGGCCACCGGCGGGGTCAGATAACCCAATTCGAATGCCACCAGTGTGATCATCCAGAAATGCAATGGATCGATACCGTTGTTGAACGCCACCTGGGCGATGGTGGCGTTCACCAGAATCACCGCGCCATAGGGGTCCATGATCATACCGATGACCACCATGGTCACTACCAGAATGGTCATCGCGATCCAGATCGAGGAGAACGCCTCGGGCAGCATTTCCATCAGACCGGAGCGTTCGATGATGCCGCCGGTGCTCACCGACAGTGCCATCAACATCAAAAGCGCGCCGATGTGAGTGGTGGTCTCGTTGGTGGAGAAGCGCAGAGAGCCTTCCAGCTTTTCAGAGACGCCTTCCTCGGGAGCATAGTGAGGATCGGTATCGCCATTGCCTTTCATGCGGGGCGCCACCAGATAGTGAACGACGATGAAGCCGCCGAGAATCACGTTGCGCCAGAACAGTCCCCAAAGATGGTTCTGCAGTGTCACGATGGTCCAGCCGGTGGGGATCTCTCCGCTCTGCAAGGCCTGATAGCCGTTCCAGGTGTCCATGAAGGAGATCACCAGCATGGGGATCAGTGCCAACGCGAACAGGTGCAGGAAATGACGGCTGAGTTTTTCGTAGAACAGCACGGCCAGCAGCATTACCGGCAGAATGATCGGGGCGGAGAACTCATCCAGGTGACGGTTCAGAACGTCGCTGAAGAACACCAGCACGGTGCCGACCACGATGCCGTAGGGCAGCAGCGGTATCAGCCGCTTCAGACTGTGTGGCAGAGCCTCGGAGAACGGCGCGATGCGGGCCGGTGATGTGCGTGCGAACTGGCTGTATATGAAGAACAGCACCAGGCTGAGAATGAAGATCTTGATGCCGGAATTGAACAGTTCGGCGGTGGTCACGCTCTTGTTCAGCGCGGCGATGATCACCACCAGCAGACAGGGGCGCAGTACCACACCCATGGAGCCGGACATGGCGGTGGCGGCCAGAGCCAGCTGTTTGCGCGCGCCGGCGCGGATCAGTTCATTGTAGATGGTGGCACCGGCGGCGATCACGAAGATACCGGAAGCACCGGTGTAAGCGGTGGGGATGGCCGCAACGGCCAGCACCACGAAAGCCATCAGTTCCGGTGACATTTTCCATGGCCGCAATACATCGAACACCAGATGGGCCAGCTTGGTTTGCTTCAGCATCATGCCGATCCAGATGTACAGCGCCAGGTTCAGGAACAGCGTGGACATTTCCATCATCATGCCCAGGTACACGGCGATACCGTGGTAATAGCCCTGGCTGAGGAACTGCGCCGAAGCGGTCAAAGCCATGAAACTGTACAGCGGAATGGTGAGCAGGGCCTTGCCCCAGGAGCCGCCGGATTCCAGATCCTTGGGACGGCTCATCAACTGGTATAGGGAGGCGGCGGTGAGAATGGCGAAGCCGGCGATCCAGAACTGGTGCAGATAGAAGTGGCCGACGCGCACGCCGGAATCCATGGCGGCGACTTCCTCCATGCGATAAACGAAAGCGGAGGAAAGCAGCAGCGCGTTGGCGATCAATTGCGCCGTGGTGGAAACAAGATAATCCTTCACCGTTCGTTGCGGCCGCAGGGCGATATGGTGCCGGCCCAGCGTGGCGGTGGCGGCGCAGATCAAGACCAGAAGACACAACAGCAGACGTTTGTAGTCGCCGAGAGTGGAGACGATTTTCGCCACGCCGCCCTCGACGGTACGGAAGGCGATGACACCGGGTGTGACCCTTTCCTCTATGGTCTGGAAACGCTCCCAGCGGGTCCGGCAGTTTTCCCTGGAGCGTTCCAGAGACTGGCGGATGGCGTCCTCGTTGACTTCGGAAGTGCCGAGCACGTCCGCCAGCGGATCATCGGCGGCTTCCTGTTGGCGCTTGCGTACCGTTTCCCGGGTGAGCTGATCGATGTTCGGGTCCGGGTTGCAGGTTGGCTCCTGCACCATGCCGGCGCCACGCAGCAGGAAATAACTCTCCCAGGTGTTCTCACCTATCTTCAATAATTGGGAGTGAATAATTTCACCGGAAGAAAGAAAAATCGTCAGCAGAAGGATGATCAGGGTCGGCAGGGAGGATACCCATTCCTTGATGGAACGGTTCGCCACGGTAAAGGTTGGTTTATCCATTTTTCACCCGGTTTTTGTTATGCCAGCAATGAGATCGCCGCGTATGAAAACGACCTTTTCGAGCGAGCATATACTTCACCCCTTCGCGCCGGTATGGCCGAAGCGCCGGAAGTGGTGGAGGGAATGGAGAACGGGGCCGGAGGCCGGCCCCGCGGTTTCAGGTGTTACTCTTGAGGGTTGGCGCATTCCGCGCGGGAAGGGTCGTACTTGCAACGTACCTTCAACAGAAGGTTGGTCAGGTCCTTGCTGTAAATACCGTCCTGGGTCATCTCGATACGAGCCTCACGCAGCATTTCGTCGTAGCCACGCTTGTCTTCCTCGGGAAGCTCGATCCACCACTTCTTGTCCACCTCGTTTTCCGCGTTGTTGATGATGGTCATGGCGCGGTCAAACTGGCCGAACATGAACTTGCGGGACTGCTTGACGAAATCCTCGGAGAAGCGATCCTTGCGCAGCACGATCTGGGTGGTGAGCTGGCCCAGCGTATAGCGGATGATGCCACCGTCGGGTTGCAGCCCCTTGTACAGTTCGAGCGCGGAATAGGCCACTACCGGAGCAAAGCAGATATCCACGGAGTTATTGTTGAAGCGGCCGGCGAAATTGGTGATGTCCGACAGTACCGGCGACATGCCCACCTTGGCGGCCATTTGCGCCTGGGCCGGGTCGTATTCCATCACCGAGATGGATTTGCCGGACAGGGCGTTGACGTTGTTGATGGCCTTATCCTTGACGAACAGATAAGCCGCGCCCATGGGCATCAGGCCGCCAATGGTGTAGGGGCCGGAGGTCAGTTTTTCATTGATGGACGGGGTATCGCTGGACAGCACCTGGATCACGGTGCGCAGATGCTCGTAATCGGGAATCGCGCCAATTGCTTCCATGCTGCCGGAGTAGTGGTTGAACTGGCGTACCCGCAAACCGGTCAGCACCGCGCCGTCGCACTGCCCGGCCTTGAGGGCCTCGGCGGTGATCTTCTCGTCGGTGTAGGGCTTGAGGTCGATGTCGGCACCCCAGCCGGCGGCGGCGGTACGGTAGTCCTTCATCACGTTGTAGACGTCGCCACTGGCACCGATGATGTCAAAGACACACAAGGTCCGTTTCTCGGCGGCATGGGCGCCGGCCGCGGCCAGGCCCAGTACGGTCGCCATCACGGCGGTTAACGCTTTCTTGTAGCGCATGAGATCGTCTCTCCTGGTTTTTTTGATTATCGGGAGGAGAGCCTGCCAGCGGGGGAAGGCCCTCCGGTCCCGTTACAGCAGATCGTCGATGTCAACTTTGGAGCCGGAAGAGGGCTGGTCATCCCAGAAGGTGCCCAGACCGTTCACCGGAGTCCGCTTGCCCGTGGCTTCGGTCCACATGCGATCGGACAGGCCCTGTATCAGGACGCTGGCGATGGCGTCGATCATGGCGTAGTCCGGGTCCAGGTTTTCGTCGTTGGCGGCGAAATCGCGAATCGCTTTGCGCAGACGATCATTGTCGCCCTTGCTGTAAGCGCTCAGCGCCAGGAACGCGCTGCCCAGACGCACACCTTTCTCGAAGCCCATCTCGGCCGACTGTTCCAGCTTCGGCCAGGGTTGAGCGCCTTCCGGAGCCAGCTGCGGCAGCAGGTTCCAGATCGTGGCGCGCAGGCCTTCCGGAGCGCCCCACCAGTTCTCGTTGCTCAGGCAGGAGGCGTTGCGGGCGACTTTGCCAACGATATCCCGCGGCACACCGACCACGCCGTCGGCGGCACCGTCGGCCACCAGTGCCTGAGCGCCGGCAATGTTACCCACCAGCCACACCAGTTGATCCAGCTTGCGATTCAGTTTGGGGCACTCGCCTTCGTCCAACTTGCCGTATTCCACTTCCAGGCGCTGGTAGGCGGTGAGCAGGCGCTCGGCGGCCAGGGCGGACCAGCGTTTTTGCTCGATGCGGGCATCCTGGGCTTCGGCGACCCGGCCTTCCTTCATGGCACGCAGGTAGCGCAGTTCGGATTCCAGGGAAAGCTGTTCGGCGCACACCGCCGAGGTCACGAAGGTCATCACGCCCAGGCGGCCGGGATGGGAACCCACGGTTTCGAAGGACATCAGGAGAGGAGTCTGGGCTTCACCCATGATGCAGCCCATGCGGACATCGTCGTAGGCCAGCATATAAGGCAGTAATTCCGCCTGGCCGAAGCTGACCAGAATATCCCCGGTGGTTTTATAGATCATGCCACAGCCCTGCAGTGCGAGCAGGGCGCCGCCGGCGATCAGTACACGCGCGGGTCGCAGCATTTTGGTTATTAGAGAACGCATTCCTTTTAGCTCCTTTTTATTGTTCTCGACGTGGAAAATTTGACGGTACACAACGCACGCCCGTTGACACAAGCGCCAATTACAAAAATGCATGTAAGCCATTACATATGGACGCCAGCAAGGGGATCATGGATTTGCACGGGACCAGGGGAAATGACCGTACGTCGGCGCTCTCCTGTCGGAACAGCCAATGAAGTTTACTTAAACGCTGGGCCTCCCGGGATCTTGGTAATAAAATCAGACGGTTACCCTTTAAGCCCTGGATCTTTGAGTGGACAGTCGTGAACCAGGATAAAAAAAGGGGACAGAAAGACCGGCTGGTCATAATTAACCTCGAGGTAAAAATCGTCGCGGTTTTTATGGTTACCCTTTTCCGGTAGTTTAGCGGCCCAGGGCGATTCATTTTTAAACAGGGACACAGACGTGATGACACAGCCTTCTTCGGTTACCGGCGCTCGCGCCGATCTGTTGCGCGAGCGCTCCGGTCTGGCGCTGGCGAGGAACACGGCCCGGGGCGCCCTGCGCATCATCGAGACTCTCGGTGTGGTGGGCCGCCAGGGGTTAGGGTGGGCGCTCGGTGATCGTGATGCCCTGCCGGAACGGTTGCGCGCTACTTTTGAATCCCTGGGCGCGACGTACATCAAGCTGGGGCAGTTCATCGCCAGCTCGCCGTCACTGTTTCCGGAAGAGTACGTGGAGGCATTTCAGAAATGCCTGGATCGGACCCCGCCGCTGTCCTTCCACTATATCCGTGGGGTGGTGGAGGAGGAACTGGGCGGTAGCCTGGAGCAGCATTTCCAATGGGTGGATCCGCGTCCGCTGGCCAGCGCCTCCATTGCCCAGGTGCACGCGGCGCGCCTGCACAACGGTGCCGAGGTGGTGATCAAGGTGCAGCGCCCCGGAGTGCGCAATGTGCTGCTTACCGATTTCAACTTTCTCTATTTCTCCGCCCGGGTGATCGAATCACTGGCGCCGGGGTTGAGCCGCTCGGCGCTGTCCGGGGTCATCGAGGAGCTGCAGGCGGGAATGATGGAGGAGTGCGACTTCCTGCAGGAAGCCCGCAATCTGGAGCAATTCAACGACTTCCTGGCGCAGACCGGTAATCGCGCGGTGGTGGCGCCGCGGCCGATCCGTTCCCATACCACCACCAGGGTGCTGACCATGGAACGATTGCATGGCATGCCAATCACCGATCTTGGCGCCCTGCGTGAGTATACCGACGACCCCGCCGGGGTGCTGATCACAGCGCTGAATACCTGGTTCTCCAGCCTGATGCTGTGCGATTTCTTCCACGCCGATCTGCACGCTGGCAACCTGATGGTGCTGGAAGACGGCCGTGTCGGTTTCATCGACTTCGGCATGGTCGGGCGTATTCGCCGTGAAGCCTGGGAGGGCATGTCCAGTTTTCTTGAGGCGATTGGCAATGGCGACGTCCAGACCATGGCCCGGTCCATGGTGATGGTGGGCATGACCCGGGAAGAAGTGGATGTGGATGCGCTGGCGCGGGATATCACCGCTTTGCAGGAGCGCCTCACCCGGGTCGATCCGTCATCGTTGGTGCAGGCCGACCGCAACGATCGTGAGGTCAATCGTTTGCTGATGGATCTGGTGCGCATCGGCGAGGACCATGGTATCCGGTTCCCGCGGGAGTTCGCTCTGCTGCTCAAGCAGTTTCTCTATTTCGACCGCTACGTGCAGGCATTGGCGCCGGAACTGGATCTTTTCAATGATCAGCGCGTGGATATGTTTGGCGCTCTGGAGCAGATACCCACGGAAGATTCCTAGAACCGGTTTACTCCACCGGATTGGCGCACTCGGCGCGGCGTGCGTCCAGCTTGCAACGGATCCGTTGTTGCAGGTTGAGCATGTCGCCGTCGTAGTAGCCCTGCTCGCGCAACTGCAGGCGGGCATCGCGCATCATCACCTCATAGTCCTGTTTGTCCCGGTCCGGAATCGGCACCCACCAATGGTCCTGTACCTGGCGGGATTCCAGATGCACGCGATCCATCATCTTCCGGTACCCCTCGAAGAACAGCTCCCGCGAGATCTGCGCCATATCCGCCGGGAAGCGGTCCTTGTGGCCCACCAGCTGCAGGCTGATCTGCGCCAGCGGATAGTCGATGATACCGCCGTCCGGCGTCATACCCTTGTACAGCTCCATGATCTGATAGGCGGCTAACGGCGCCGCCAGCACATCCACCACGCCGTTGTTGAACTTGTTGGGCGCGCTGACCAGATCCGATGGCACCGGTGACGCTCCCACCTGGGCGACCATCTCCGCCTGCGTCGGGTCGTAATCCAGAACCGCCACTTTCTTGCCGGCGGCCTTGGCCAGGGTATTGATGCGTTTGTCGTTGACGAAAATATAGGCGGCGCCGGCGGGAGCGATGCCGAGGATTACGTAGTCACCTTCCACCATGCGCGGTGCCGATTTCGGATTGGCCAATACCTCCAGCAGGATGCGCATGTGCTCTTCACTGGGCACGCCGCCGATGGAATCGATGGTGCCGGTGTACTTGTTGAAAAGCCGCGCGCGCATGCCGGTCATCAGGGCCGCGTCGCACTGGCGTGCCTTGAGCGCCTCGACCATGACCCGCTCATTGGTATAGGGCTCCAGATCAATGTTGAGGCCATACTCCAGGAAACGGGCCTTCTGATCCTGGGCCACGGAGAAAATCGGCCCGTTGCGGCCGACCAGATCCCAAATGCAGATGGTCAGATGGCGGCGCTCCTGGAACGCCTTGGTGACCGCGCCGGGAGCCGGTTCTTCGCTCTGTTGAGCCATCAGAGCGGGGGGCAGGCCAAGCAGCGCCAGCAGGGGCAGGGCGGTATACAGCCAGCGGTGGATCATGGTTCGCGTCTCCAACTGGCGCTCAGGAATTGGAACACTCACCGCGAGACGGCGTGTATTTGCAGCGGATCCGCTTCTGCAGGTCGAGCATGCGGCCGTCGTAGTAGCCTTGCTTGCGCAATACATTGCGGGCGTCCTGCATCATGCTTTCGTAAACGCGGCGTTCCTTATCCGGGATATGGATCCACCAGCGGTCCGGCACCCGATCCTCCTCGATCTTCACCCGCGCGCGGATGCGGTCGTAGGCCTCGAACGACGCTTCGCGCACCAGTTGGGCGATCTCGTTGGGAAATTTGTCCAGCCGGCCCACCAGCTGCATGCTGATCTGCGCCAGCGGAAAATCGACGATACCGCCGTCCGGCGTCATCCCCTTGTACAGCTCCAGAAGCTCGTAGGCGATCAGGGGGGCGGCCAGAATATCCACCACGCCGTTGTTGAATTTGTTCGGGGCGCTGACGATATCCGAGGGCACCGGCGTGGCGCCGATACCGGCGACCATCTCCGCCTGGGTCTTGTCGTAGTCCAGCACCACCACTTTCTTGCCGGCGGCCTTGGCCAGGGAACTGATCTGTTTGTCGTTGACGAAGATATGGGCGGCACCGCCGGGGTACACGCCCATGATCACATAGTCGCCATGCACCATTTTGTCCGCCTGGCTGGGATGGGCGAGTACTTCCAGCAGGGTGCGCATGTGGTCGTTGTCCGGCACCCCGCCGATGGAATCGATGGTGCCGGTGTAGACATTGAAATCACGGGCACGAAAGCCGGTCATCAGCGCCGCGTCGCAGCGGCCGGCTTTCAATTCATCCACCATGATCGACTCATTGGTGAACGGGATCATTTCCAGATTGATGCCGTACTCCAGCGCCAGAGCCCGCTGCTCCATGGCGGCGTGAAAGATCGGTCCATTGCGGCCGGCGATGTCCCAGATACAGATTTTGCGCTTGAGCGCGGTGCCTGGCGGCATCTGGTCGATGCCCACCAACTTGCTGATCGCCTTGAGCCGCACCCGCACCGGCATGTCCCGTGAATAAAAGACACTGGCCAGTTCTGATACCAGCGAATCACTGATGGTGACCCCGGGCAGCAGCTTTTCCATTTTCGCTTTCTGTTCCGGTGACAGGCGCAGGTCTTCGGCACTGACGGTAGCGATACCGGTGAGCAGAACGAGAAGCGTGGCGGCCCTTATCAATAAGGCTTTCATAAAGGTCCCTTTTTGTTGTTGGCGTGGGCGCTATGACAGGAGGGCCGCTTTCTCGGGCCCGTGCAAAAAGTAATAGCACAGTTGTTCCGGTCGCCGGGCACCATGACGACGTTTGGCTTTGTCGCTATAGCCAAGGGGATGTTGCATATGGGGAGGGGCGCGGCCCGTGAGTGGGCCGCGATTCGTTATTTGGGCTGCGCGTCCAGAGAAACGCCGTTTACGTTGCTGCTGTCCGGGCCCAGCAGATAAAGATAGACCGGTAACAGCTCTTCCGGGGTTTTCAGCGTCATCGGGTCTTCGCCGGGGTAGGCGTTGGCACGCATGGCGGTACGGGTGGCGCCGGGGTTGACCGTGTTGACGCGGATCTTGGAGGTGTTTTCCAGTTCCTCGGCGAGCACCTGGGCCAGATTCTCGGTGGCTGCCTTGGACACCGAATAGGCTCCCCAGTAGGCGCGGCCGCGCCGGCCGACACTGGATGAAGTGAACAGGATGCGGGCGTCGTTGCTGTCGCGAAGTAACGGCAACAGCGCCTGGGTCAGGTAGAAGGCGGCGTTGACGTTCACCTGCATGACCGAGTCCCAGGTGTCGGCGCTGTAGCCGTCCATGGGAGTGATGTCGCCAAGCAGCGAGGCGTTGTGGAGCACGCCGTCCAGACGACCGAACTCTTTCTCGAACAGGCTGGCCAGCTCCAGATAATCACTGGGACGGGCGACCGTCATGTTGACCGGCGCCAGGGCCGGTTCGGGGCCGCCGGCGGCTTTGATTTCGTCGTACACCGCTTCCAGCTTCGACTGGGTACGGCCCAGCAGGATCACGGTGGCGCCGTGCCGGGCCAGTCCCAGGGACACGGCCCGGCCGATGCCGTCGCCGGCGCCGGTCACCAGGATGATGCGATCCTTGAAGGCTTTATCCGGACATTGATACGTCACCGCCTGGCTATTCAGGGACTGCAGATCGGTCATGTCAGGCTCCCGCTTGTCAGGGTTTTCAGTAAGGGTAACAGGTCTTCGCCCCGCTCCAGCAGGTGGTCCGCCTGCCAGCCGTGGGGGTCGTCGTCGGCGTCGATGTAACCGAACGCGGCCACCGCGGTGGCCATGCCGGCGTTCTTGCCAGCCTGAATGTCGCGCAGGTGATCACCGACGTAAAGACAAGCAACCGGGTTAACCCCATCCCGCCCGGCTGCCATCAGCAAACCTTCCGGGGCCGGTTTGCTCTGGCGCACGTGATCCGGGCAGATCACCGCGCCAACCCGGGTTGCCAGCCCCAGGCCCTCGAGCACCGGCAAGGTGAAGCGCTCCGGTTTGTTGGTGACGATGCCCCAGGGCAGGTCATGCTGGTCGAGCCAGTCCAGGGTGTCGGCCATGCCCTCGAACAGCCGGGTGTCCACCGCCAGATGACCGGCGTAGGCGTCGAGCAATTGATTCAGGTAATTGTCGAAGGCGTCGTCTTCCGGGCCCAGGCCAAAGCCCAGCTCGGTCAGCGCCCGGGCGCCGTTGGATACATTGGCGCGCACCGCCGCATAGCTCACCGCCGGGCGGCCGTGCTCCGCCAACAGGTTATTGAGCACGCTATAAAAGTCCGGCGCGGTGTCGATCAGGGTGCCGTCCAGATCGAAGTAAACAGCCTGCAGAGATGTCATGGAGCCTCGCTAGTGTCAGACCGCTTTAACCGCGTGCATCAGGTAATTGACCGAGACGTCCCGGTTCAATTTGTACACCTGGGTGACCGGGTTGTAGGTCATGCCAGTGGTGTCGCGCACATCCAGGCCGGCATCCCGGGACCAGCCCGCCAGTTCAGACGGGCGGATCAGTTTGGCGTATTCATGGGTGCCGCGCGGCAGCAGGCGCAGCACGTACTCGGCGCCGACAATGGCGAACAGGAATGACTTCGGATTGCGGTTGATGGTGCTGAAGAACACTTGGCCGCCGGGCTTGACCAGCGCGGCGCAGGCGCGGATCACGGAGAACGGGTCCGGGACGTGTTCCAGCATTTCCAGGCAGGTGACCACGTCATACTGGCCGGCCCGCTCGGCGGCGATGTCTTCCGCCGGGGTTTGCAGGTATTCCACTTCCACGCCACTCTGTTCGGCATGTAGCCGTGCCACGGCCAGCGGCGCTTCGCCCATGTCGATGCCGGTGACGGTGGCGCCCCGGCGGGCCATGCCTTCGGAGAGCAGGCCGCCGCCGCAGCCGATGTCGATGACGGTTTTGCCGGGCAAATCCACTCGCTCATCGATGTAGTTCAGGCGCAGCGGGTTGATGTCGTGCAACGGCCGGAATTCGGAGTTCGGGTCCCACCAGCGCTCCGCCAGCGCGTTGAATTTGGCGACTTCGCTGTTGTCCACGTTGCTGTGGGTTACTTCGTTCATTGGCTTTCTCCGGCGATTTTCCGTTGCCATTGTTGAGCATTGTGCACCAGTTGGGCCTCGTTGAGGGTGAGCAGGTTTCGCTCTTTCAACAGGGCGCGGCCGGCGACCCAGACGTCGGTGACCTGATCGCGGCTGGCGGCATAGACCAGTTGGGCCACCGGATCGTAAACCGGCTGGGTCTCCAGGCGGGCCAGATCCACCGCCACCAGATCGGCCTGCTTGCCCGCCTGCAGGGAACCGATCCTGCTCTCCTGTCCCAGGGCGCGGGCGCCGCCCAGAGTGGCCATTTCCAGAATCTCGGCGGCGGGCAGGGCGTCCGCGCGCAGGCTGACGCCCTTGGCCAGGAGGGCGGCGCCGCGCATCTCACCGATCATGTCCAGGTCGTTGTTGCTGGCGGCGCCGTCGGTACCCAGGGCGACGTTGACGCCGGCCTGGCGCAGTTTGTACAGCGGCGAGAAGCCGCTGGCCAGTTTCAGGTTCGACTCCGGGCAATGCACCACATGGGTGCCGGTCTCGGCCAGCCACTGGATTTCCTCGTCCAGTAACTGGGTCATGTGCACGGCCATCAGTCTCGGCGTCAGCAGGCCCAGCCGGCGCAGCCGCGCCAGGGGCCGGTCACCGTTGTGCTCCACCGCCTGCTGGATTTCGCCGGCGGTTTCGTGCACGTGCATCATGATTTGCAGGTCCAGTTCCTCGGCCAGGGTCAGAGCCTGTTCCAGCGGGCCGTCGGATACCGTGTAAGGGGCGTGCGGACCAAATCCCAGGGACAGCCGCGGCTCGTGGCGCCACTGATCGACAGCGTCGGTGGCCAGCCGTAAATAGTCCTCCGGCCCGGACCCCATCGGCGTGGGGAAGTCCATCAGCGGACAGAAAATGGCCGCCCTCAGACCGCTTTCCAGGGTGGCCCTGGCTACCGCGTCGGGAAAGAAATACATGTCGGCGAAGCAGGTGGTGCCGGCGCGAATCATTTCCGCCGCCGCCAGCCGGGTACCCTCGTAAACGAACGGGTCACTGACCCAGCGTCCCTCCGCCGGCCAGATGTGTTTTTCCAGCCAGGTCATCAGCGGAAGGTCGTCGGCGAGGCCGCGAAACAGGTTCATGGCGGCGTGGGTGTGAGCATTGACCAGACCCGGGATCAGCAGATGCCGGTCCAGCCGGCGGACCTCCGTGGCCTGCCATTGCTGGTCCGCCAGCGCACTGGGCAGCAGATCAACGATGGTATCGCCGCGCACCACCACGGCGTGCTGTTCCAGTACCGTGGCGTCCGGCGCCACCGGCGCCACCCAGCGGGCGTGCAGGATCAGGTCGGCCTGATTGTCGCTCATTCAAGGCTCCTTGCTTCAACCGGGGCCGCCGCCGGACGGCGGTGGCCATTAGTGGTGGCGAGTATAGCCTGTCCGGAGGGCAAGGTTCGATGCGCAAGTGCGGTCCGTGGATCTCTATTGTCCCGCGATTCGCTGGCAAGCGGAGCCTCGCCCGGCACGCTTCCCACGGAGCGGCGATGACGCTGCCGTGGGAGCGGCCTCGGCCGCGAATGGAGCGTGCTGGCGTGCAGGCCTGTCGCGGGACGCCAGTGGCTTATCGGCCGTCATGTCGACCATCGGCCCCCAGCCGGAATACTTATTCAGAGCTTCTCAAGCTGTGCTATCATCGTTGACTTTTCCAGGAGCGTCACCCACGCCACCGAGGATACAAAAGGAACGCCATGACGGACCTCGCAAAAGAAGTCACACCCGTCAATATCGAGGACGAACTGAGACAGTCGTACCTGGATTACGCCATGAGCGTGATCGTCGGACGCGCTTTGCCCGACGTGCGCGACGGCCTGAAACCGGTGCACCGGCGTGTGTTGTTCGCCATGCACGAGCTCAACAACCATTGGAACCGGCCGTACCTGAAGTCCGCCCGGGTGGTGGGCGACGTCATCGGTAAGTACCACCCCCATGGTGACTCCGCCGTATACGACACCATCGTGCGTATGGCCCAGCCGTTCTCGCTGCGCTACATGCTGGTGGACGGGCAGGGCAACTTCGGTTCCATCGACGGCGACTCCGCCGCGGCCATGCGATACACCGAGGTGCGCATGGCCAAGATCGCCCACGAGCTGCAGGCCGATCTGGACAAGGAAACGGTGGATTTCGTCGACAACTACGACGGCACCGAGAGGATCCCGGAAGTGATGCCCACGCGGGTGCCGAACCTGCTGGTCAATGGCTCCTCCGGTATCGCCGTGGGCATGGCCACCAACATTCCGCCGCACAATCTGGGCGAAGTGATCGACGGCTGTCTGGCGCTGATCGACGACGACAGCCTGACCCCGGACGACCTGATGCAATACATCCAGGGCCCGGACTTCCCCACCGCTGGCATCATCAATGGCCGCGCCGGCATCGTGCAGGCGTACCGTACCGGCCGGGGCCGTATCTACGTGCGCGCCCGCGCCACCGTGGAAGAGGCGGACAAGAGCGGCAAGGAAGCAATCATCGTCACCGAGCTGCCGTATCAGGTGAACAAGGCGCGGCTGATCGAGAAGATCGCCGAGCTGGTCAAAGAGAAGAAAATCGAAGGCATCACCGAGCTGCGTGACGAGTCCGACAAAGAGGGCATGCGCATCTACATCGAGCTGCGTCGTGGCGAGAACGGTGACGTGGTGCTCAACAATCTCTATCAGCAGACGCAGATGGAGTCGGTGTTCGGCATCAATATGGTGGCGTTGGAAGACGGCCAGCCGAAGACACTGAACCTGCGCCAGCTGCTGGACGCTTTCCTGCGGCATCGCCGCGAAGTGGTTACCCGCCGCACCGTCTATGAATTGCGCAAAGCACGGGAAAAGGCGCATTTGCTGGAAGGCCTGGCGGTGGCTCTGGCCAACATCGACCCGGTGATCGAACTGATCAAGGCGTCGCCGAGCGGCGCCGAGGCCCGGGAAAAGCTGCTGGCCAAGGGCTGGCAGCCCGGCGATGTGCTGACCATGCTCGAACGCGCCGGTGGCGAGGATATCGCTCGTCCGGACAATCTGGACGAGCAGTTCGGCCTGCGTGACGGGCTTTACTACCTGTCTCCGGAACAGGCTCAGGCGATCCTGGATCTGCGCCTGCAGAAACTGACCGGCCTGGAGCGGGAGAAGCTGGTCACGGACTACCAGGAGTTGCTGGAACAGATCCGTGAGTTGAGCCTGATTCTGGCCGACCCGGAGCGCCTGCTTGAGGTGATTCGCGAGGAACTGCAAGCGATTCGTGACGAGTACGCGGATGAGCGCCGTTCCGAAATTCAGACTTCCCGCTCCGACCTGAGCATGGAAGATCTGATCGCCGAGGAAACCGTGGTGGTCACACTCAGCCACGGCGGTTACGCCAAGATTCAACCCATCGACACTTATACCGCGCAGCGTCGCGGCGGTCGCGGCAAGGCGGCGACGACGGTGAAGGATGAGGACTATGTCGAGCAGCTGCTGGTGGCCGGCACCCACGATACGCTGTTGTGTTTCACCAGCATCGGCAAGGTGTACTGGCTGCGGGTGTTCGAATTGCCGCAGGGCGGGCGCAACTCCCGCGGTAAACCGATCGTCAATCTGATCCCGGCGTTGCAGAAGGAAGAGCGGATCACCGCTATCCTGCGGCTGGACGCGGAAATGGTGCGTCAGCAGGGCAATACCGACGACGAGGACGAGAACGAGGCGGAAGGCGCCGATGTCATCGAAGACGCCGAGGGTGTGGAAGAAGTGGATACCACTCCCGGCCCGTTCATCTTCATGGCCATTTCCAATGGTGTGGTGAAACGCACCGAACTGGCCAAATTCGCCCGGCCGCGCAGCAATGGTCTGATCGCGGTCAAACTGCAGGAAGGCGAGCACCTGGTGAACGTGGCCATTACCCAGGGCGCCGAGGATGTGGTGCTGGTGGCCGGCAACGGCAAAGTGGTGCGTTTCCAGGAATCCAAGGTTCGGGTCATGGGCCGCACCGCGCGGGGCGTGCGCGGCATGAAAGTCGCCGATGGCGAGGAAGTGATCGCGCTGATCGTACCGCAGGAAGGCGGCCAACTGCTGACCGCGTCCGAGCACGGCTATGGCAAGCGTACCGATCTGAGCGAGTTCCCGACCAAGGGGCGCGGCACCCAGGGTGTGATCGGCATGGTGGTCAATGAGCGCAACGGTTCTCTGGTCGGCGCCGCTCAGGTATTTGGCGAGGAGGACATCATGCTGATCTCCAACCAGGGCACGCTGGTGCGTACCCGGGTCGATGAGGTCAGCCATCTGAGCCGTAACACCCAGGGTGTGCGCCTGATCCGTCTTGGTGATGGTGAGGCGCTGTCCGGTCTGGCCACCATTCCCGAGCTGGAAGGCGCGGAGGACGTCGTCGACGACCTGGAAGAGAATCCGGAAGAAGACGGAAACGGAGAAGACTGAGGTTCCGTTTCCTGCTCCCGGCATGACCATTCCGGCCCGGTTCGACCGGGCCGTTTTATCGATACGGAGAAACTGAATGTCCCGCGCTTTCAACTTTTGCGCTGGTCCGGCGGCGTTGCCGGAAGCAGTGTTGCGTCAAGCCCAGGAAGAGTTGCTGGATTTTCGCGGCACCGGCATGTCGGTGATGGAAATGAGCCACCGTGATCAGGTGGTGGTGGAACTGGCCCAGCGTGCGGAGCAGGATCTGCGGGATTTGCTGGGTATCTCCGACGATTACGCGGTGTTGTTCCTGCACGGCGGCGCCAGCACCCAGTTCGCCATGGTGCCGCTGAACCTGATGGGGGACAACGGCAAGGCGGACTACGTCAACACCGGGCAGTGGTCCAGCAAAGCGATCAAGGAAGCGCGCCGTTACGGTGACATCAACGTGGCGGCCAGCAGCGAGGATCGCAACTTCAGCTATGTGCCGCCGCAAGCGGACTGGACGTTGTCCGCCGATGCCGATTACGTGCATTACTGTCCGAACGAAACCATCGGCGGCCTGGAGTTTGACTTCATTCCCGAGGTGGACAAGCCGCTGGTGGCGGACATGAGCTCCACCATCCTGTCCCGGCCCCTGGACGTGAACCGGTTCGGCCTGATCTACGCCGGCGCGCAAAAGAATATCGGCCCGGCCGGCATCACCCTGGTGATCGTGCGCCGCGATTTGCTGGGGCGCGCGGGGGCCAAAGTGCCGGCGATGCTGAACTATCAGATCCACGCCGACAACGATTCCATGTACAACACGCCGCCGACCTTCGCCTGGTATCTGGCCGGTCTGGTGTTCCAGTGGCTCAAGGAGCAGGGCGGCTTGACCGCCATGGCCACCATCAATGAGCGCAAGGCGACGCGGCTGTACGACTTCATTGATGCCAGCGATTTCTACAGCAACCCGGTGGAGAAGGCCAATCGCAGCTGGATGAACGTGCCGTTCGTGTTGGCCGACAGCGATCTGGACAAGGTTTTCCTGGCCGAGGCGGGCGCCGCCGGTTTGCACAATCTGAAAGGTCACCGCAGCGTGGGCGGCATGCGGGCCAGCATTTATAACGCGGTGCCGGAGGCCGCGGTGGAGGCCCTGGTGGCGTTCATGGCGGATTTCGAGAAGCGAAAGGGGTAAAGCGCTAACGCGCGAAACGCCGGCACGCGTATAACGCGCTGGCACGCCATGTTGGGTGGGGGTGTCGAAAGCGGCGGATATGGCGATTGCCGGTGGTGCCCGCAAAGACGATGGGAAACAATGGTGGCACAATCCGGCCGTGCGCTCCCCGCGGTGCGTGGGCGTTATCCGTGCCGGCGTGCAAGCGAGAGAGACAATGACCGATTCGTTGGACAGCCTGAGGGATCAAATCGACGCTCTGGATCAGCAGCTCCAGACGTTGCTCAATCGCCGGGCCGAACTGGCCCATGCGGTGGCGGATGTGAAGCGCCGCGAGGACAGCAATCCGGTGTTCTATCGCCCTGAACGCGAGGCCCAGGTGCTGCAGCGTATCAAGGAGCGCAACCAGGGCCCCATCGACGGTGAGGCCATGGCCCGGCTGTTCCGCGAGGTGATGAGTATTTGCCTGGCGCTGGAACAGCCCATGCGGGTGGCATTCCTGGGACCGGAGGGCACCTTCACCCAGCAGGCGGCGATCAAGCACTTTGGCCACGCGGTGGAAAGCGTGCCGCTTGGCGCGATCGACGAAGTGTTCCGTGAAGTGGAAGCCGGGGCCGCCCATTACGGCGTGGTGCCGGTGGAAAACTCCACCGAGGGCATGGTCAGCCATACCCTGGACACCTTCATGTCCTCCAGCCTGAAAATCTGCGGCGAGGTGGAGCTGCGCATCCACCACCATTTGCTGGCGGGACCTCACACCCGCCGTGACAAGGTCACCCGCGTTTATTCGCACCAGCAAACCCTGGCCCAGTGCCGCCAGTGGCTGGATGCGCATCTGCCCACGGTGGAGCGTATTCCGGTGAGTTCCAACGCGGAGGCCGCGCGGCGGCTGCGCGACGAATGGAACGCGCTGGCCATCGCCGGCGACATGGCGGCCGAGCTTTATGGGCTGGAGCGGGTACAGAGTAATATCGAGGACCGTCCGGACAACACCACACGGTTCCTGGTGATCGGACGCCAGGACACGCCGCCGTCCGGCCGTGACAAGACCAGCATGCTGGTCACCGGCAAGAATCGCCCCGGGCTGCTTTCCGATATGCTGCTGCCGTTCCGCGAACAGGGCGTCAACCTGACTCGTCTGGAAAGCCGTCCGTCACGTACCGCCAACTGGAGCTATGTGTTCTTCATCGATTGCGAAGGGCACAAGGAAGATCCGCTGTTGAAGAGCGTGCTGGAAAAGCTGGAAGGGGATGGCAACACCATCCGTATCCTGGGCTCCTACCCCAAAGCGGTATTGTAGAAAAGGCCGTGGATTCGGCCTGAACAAACAGGAAACACCATGACCTGCGATTACATCAAACTGGCTAACGGCGGTGTGCAGCGGCTGCAACCCTATTCTCCCGGTAAACCGATCGAGGAACTGGAGCGGGAACTGGGTATTCGCGACATCATCAAACTGGCCAGTAACGAGAACCCTCTGGGGCCCAGTCACAAAGCGCTGGAAGCGGCGAAGCGGGCGCTGGAGCAGGTTCACCTCTATCCTGACGGCGCCGGCTTCGGCCTGAAGACGGCGCTGGCGGAAAAGCTCGGCGCCAACAGCAATCAGATCACCCTGGGTAACGGCTCCAACGATATTCTCGAACTGGTGGCCCGGGCTTATCTGCAGCCCGGGGAAGAGACGGTCTACGCGGAATACGCGTTCGCCATCTATCCATTGGTGACCGTGGCCTGCTCGGCCAAACCGGTGATGGTGCCGGCGCATCTCTATGGCCACGATCTGGCCGCCATGGCGGACGCCATCAACCAGAACACCCGTATCGTGTTCCTGGCCAACCCGAACAACCCCACCGGCACCTGGTTCAATGATGTGGCGCTGGACCGTTTCCTTGAGCGGGTGCCGGAAGATGTACTGGTGGTTTTGGATGAGGCCTATTTCGAGTATGTGGAAGAGGCCCATTACCCCGACGGTCTGCGCCGGCTGGCGCGCTATCCGAACCTGATCGTCACCCGCACCTTTTCCAAGATTCACGGGCTTGCCGGGCTGCGGGTGGGCTATGCGGTGTCGCATCCGGACGTGGCCGATATCCTCAACCGGGTGCGTCAGCCGTTCAACGTCAATATCCCCGCCCTGGCCGCCGCCGAGGCGGCGCTGGACGATACCGACCATCTGGAGAACTCCCGCTGCGAGAACACCGCCGGTCTCGGCCAGTTGGTGGAAGGGCTGAATCAGCTCGGGCTGGAGCATATTCCCTCGGTGGCCAACTTCATTACCGTGGATTGCGCCGGTGAGGCCTTGCCGGTGTACGAGGCGCTGCTGCGTGAAGGCGTCATCGTGCGCCCGCTGGGCGGCTATGGTCTGCCCAACCACCTGCGCGTCACGGTGGGCACGGCGCGGGAAAACGAACGTTTCCTGAAGGCCCTGGGCAAGGTCATCAAAGCGGGGGCGCGCTGATGAGCCGTGACGCCCCGCTGTTTCGACGGGTGGCGATCATCGGGCTGGGCCTGATCGGCGGCTCTTTTGCCGCCGCTTTGCGGGAGCGGGGCCTGGCGGGCACGCTGGTGGCCGGCAGCCGTTCCGCCCGGACCCTGGAACAGGGCCTGGCCATGGGGCTGATCGATGAAGGCAGCCAGGATCTGGCGTTGGCGGTGCGTGGCGCCGATCTGGTGTTGCTTTCGACGCCGGTGTCAGCAATGGAGCGCTCCCTGGCGGCGCTGGCGCCGGGGCTGTCGGAGCGCGCCATCGTCACCGACGGCGGCAGCGTCAAGGGCAGTGTCATCGCCGCCGCTCGCCGGACGCTGGGGGGGCATTTTTCCCGCTTCGTGCCCGGACATCCCATCGCCGGAAAGGAAACCAGCGGCGTGGCCGCCGCCGACGCCGGCCTCTACCAGGATCACCGGGTGATTCTCACGCCGCTGGCGCAGACCGATCCGGCGGCCACCCGCGCGGTGCGTGAACTGTGGACCGCGCTGGGCAGCGAAGTGCTGGAGATGACGCCGGAGCATCACGACCGCGTGCTGGCGGAAACCAGCCATTTGCCCCATCTTCTGGCGTTTTCCCTGGTCGATACCCTGGCACGCCAGGGCGATTCCACGGAGATCTTCCGCTACGCCGCCGGGGGATTCCGCGATTTCACCCGTATCGCCAGTTCCGACCCGGTGATGTGGCACGATATCTTTCAGGAGAACCGGCGGGCGGTGCTGGATGCTCTGGCCCTGTTCCGGGATGGCATCGACGGTTTCCGTGACGCCATCGAGGCCGGTGACTCCGACGCCCTGATGGGTATCATGACCCGCGCCAACACGGCACGGGCCCATTTTCTGGCGCTCAATGCGAGGACCTCCTATACGCAGGCGCGCCATTCGGATAACGAGAGCAGCATGAGCGATCAGCACGATCCCACCTTCGTGGTTCAGCCCGGTGGCAGCCTGCGGGGCCGCGCCCGGGTGCCCGGCGACAAATCCATTTCCCACCGGTCCATCATGCTCGGCGCTCTGGCTGACGGCATCACGGAAGTGGAAGGGTTTCTCGAAGGGGAGGACGCGCTTGCCACCTTGCAGGCGTTCCGTGACATGGGCGTGGTGATCGAAGGCCCCCATAACGGCAAGGTCACCGTGCATGGGGTCGGTTTGCACGGCCTGAAGGACCCGGGCAAGCCGCTCTACATGGGCAACTCCGGCACCTCCATGCGCTTGCTCACCGGGCTGCTGGCCGGTCAGGCGTTTGACGTTACCCTCACCGGTGATGCTTCGCTGTCCAAGCGGCCGATGGAACGGGTGGCCAAACCGCTGCGGGAAATGGGCGCCAGTATTCAAACCGGCGACGGCGGCCGCCCGCCGGTGCGGATCCGTGGCGGGCAGACACTCAAGGGCTTTCATTATGACTTGCCGATGGCGTCCGCCCAGGTCAAATCCGCGCTGTTGCTGGCAGGGCTTTACGCCCAGGGCGAGACAGCGGTGACGGAACCGGCGCCGACCCGCGATCACACCGAACGCATGCTCTCCGGTTTCGGTTATCCGGTGCGCAGTGAAGGGCCGCTACGCGCGGTCACCGGGGGCGGCGCCCTGCGCGCTTGTCATCTGGAAGTTCCGGCGGATATTTCTTCTTCCGCGTTCCTGCTGGTTGGCGCTTCCATCGCGGCGGGCAGTGACGTGCTGCTGCCTCATGTCGGCATCAACCCGACCCGTACCGGCGTGATCGATATCCTGCGTTTGATGGGGGCCGATATCACCCTGGAGAATCAACGTGACAGCGGCGGCGAGTCGGTGGCGGATCTGCGGGTCAGAAGCGCGCCGCTCAAGGGTATCGAGATTCCCGCCGAGCTGGTGCCGCTGGCCATTGATGAATTTCCGGCGATCTTTGTCGCCGCCGCCTGTGCTGAAGGCGACACCGTGCTGCACGGCGCCGAGGAACTGCGGGTGAAGGAGTCCGATCGCATTCAGGTGATGGCCGACGGCCTGAGCGCCCTGGGCGTGGATCTGGAGGTGTTCGAGGATGGCATCCGCATTACCGGCGGTGTTCTCGGTGGTGCCGAGGTGGAATCCCACGATGATCACCGGATCGCCATGAGCTTCGCCATTGCCGGGCTGCGCGCCACGGCGCCGATCACCATTCGCCATTGTGCCACTGTGGCCACCAGCTTCCCCGGGTTCGCCGACCTGATGCGGTCGCTGGGGCTGGGCCTGGAGGTTCGATGATTCCTATTATCGCCATTGACGGACCGGTTTCCTCCGGCAAGGGCACCGTGGCGCGGCGGGTAGCGTCCGCGCTGGGCTGGCATCTGCTTGATTCCGGCGCCCTGTACCGGGTGCTTGGGCTGTATGCGCGACACCAGGGGGTGGCCCTGGATAACAAGCTCGAGCTGGTGGACCTGGCGGAGAATCTGCCTGTCCGGTTCGTGGAGCGGGGCGGGGACACCCGCGTGGTGCTCGAGGAAACCGACGTCAGCGAGGAGATCCGCCAGGAAAGCGTGGGCGAACTGGCCAGCCAGGTGGCGGTGTTGCAGCCGGTTCGCGATGCCTTGTTCGCACGTCAGCGGGCGTTCGCCCAGGCGCCGGGATTGGTGGCGGACGGTCGTGACATGGGCACGGTGGTGTTTCGTGACGCCCCGCTGAAGATCTATTTGACCGCCAGCGCCGAGGAGCGCGCCCGGCGGCGCTACAATCAGTTGAAAGAAAAGGGGTTTGATGCTACCCTCGCGGCCCTTGTGGAGGATATTCGTACTCGTGATGAGCGGGATATGAAGCGCTCCGTGGCACCGCTGAAACCGGCGGAAGATGCCCTGGAGCTGGACTCCACGGACCTGACTGTGGATCAGGTGGTCGCGCGTATCCTCGATGAGGCAGCGGCCCGCTCACTGATCTGACGATCAGGCACAATTGGTTTTCAGAGCCCGAACCGGCTCTTTAAACGGCTTCGGACGCGCCCTGATTGCGGTGGTGCGGCTGGAGCCGTTGCTGCATAACGAACGCCAGCCCCTTACAGTAAACCAGCTTGGGGTGGTGATCGCTTTATCCATAACCCGCGTCTGCTGGCTGGCGCGTGTATCGTGAGACGTTTTTTCATGACTGAATCTTTTGCCGAACTTTTTGAAGAAAGCCTTAAGGACCTGGACGTTGCCCGTGGTTCCATCATCCGCGGCACCGTGGTCGCCATCGACAGCGACTGGGTGGTGGTCAACGCCGGTCTGAAATCCGAAGGCATCATCTCCCGCGACGAGTTCATCAGCGAGAGCGGTGAACTGGAAATCGCCGAAGGCGATGAGGTGGAAGTTGCCGTTGACGCCATCGATGATGGCATGGGCTTCACCCGCCTGTCCCGTGAGAAAGCCAAGCGCGCCGAAGTCTGGGGCGAACTGGAAGTGGCTTTCGACAAAGACGAGATCGTCAAAGGTCAGATCTCCGGCAAGGTCAAAGGTGGTTTCACCGTGGATATCGGTCCGATCCGCGCGTTCCTGCCAGGCTCCCTGGTGGATATCCGTCCGGTTCGCGATGTCACCCACCTGGAAGGCAAGGATCTGGACTTCAAAGTCATCAAGCTGGATCCGAAGCGCAACAACGTGGTGGTTTCCCGCCGCGCGGTCATGGAAGCGGAACACTCCGCCGAGCGCGAAGCTCTGCTGGAATCCCTGCAGGAAGGCATGGTGGTCAAGGGTATCGTGAAGAACCTGACCGACTACGGTGCGTTCGTGGATCTGGGCGGCATCGATGGCCTGCTGCACATTACCGACATGGCCTGGAAGCGCATCAAGCATCCCAGCGAAATCGTCGAAGTGGGCCAGGAAATCGAAGTCAAGGTACTCAAGTTCGACCGCGAGAAAATGCGTGTCTCCCTGGGCCTCAAGCAACTGGGCGAGGATCCGTGGCACGACATCGTGCAGAAGTACCCGGAAGGTGCCCGCGTCAAGGCGCGTGTTACCAACCTTACCGATTACGGCTGCTTCGCCGAGATCGAGGAAGGTGTGGAAGGCCTGGTTCACGTTTCCGAAATGGACTGGACCAACAAGAACATCCACCCGTCCAAAGTGGTAGAGATCGGCGACGAAGTGGAAGTGATGATCCTGGATATCGACGAAGATCGCCGTCGTATTTCCCTGGGCATCAAGCAGTGTCTGTCCAATCCGTGGGAAGCTTTCGCCACCAACTACCAGAAAGGCGACCGCATCTCCGGCAAGATCAAGTCCATCACTGACTTCGGCATCTTCATCGGCCTGGAAGGCGGTATCGACGGTCTGGTGCACCTTTCCGACATCTCCTGGGAAGAAGCCGGCGAAGACGCGGTACGCAACTTCAACAAGGGTGACGAGCTGGAAACCGTGGTTCTGTCCATCGATGCCGAGCGCGAAAGAATTTCCCTTGGAATCAAGCAGTTGACAGACGATCCGTTTGCTCAGTATGTTGCTGCAAACGAGAAGGGCAGCATCGTTAAGGGTACGGTTAAGGCCGTGGACGCCAAAGGCGCCACCGTCGAGCTGGCTGAAAACGTGGAAGGTTACCTGCGTGCCAGCGAGATCAGCCGTGATCGCGTTAACGACGCTTCCCAGGTTCTCAACGTGGGTGACGAGGTGGAAGGCCGGATCACCAACATCGACCGTAAGAACCGTTCCATCAATGTGTCCGTGCGTGCCAAGGATCAGGTTCAGGATCGCGAGGCCATGGACAACCTGCAAGGCCAGGAAGCCAATGCTCCGAAGACCATTGGTGACCTGATCAAGCAGCAAATGGAAAACAGCAACGAGTCATAACGGCTCCTCCCGGGGGCCGGCCACGAGGCCGGCCCCGCTGGGCAGGGAGCCCAGGGGAGTAGGTTGTAATGGCATCTGCGTTAACCAAGTCCAAACTCATCGCTCGGATCGCCAGAACTTACACCAGCAATGATCTCTCCACCAAGGACGTGGAACTCGCCATCAAAGCCCTGATCGACTACATGGCCGACGCCATGGTAGAAGGCGAACGCATCGAGATTCGGGGTTTCGGCAGCTTCTCCCTCCATTTCCGCGCCCCGCGCGTGGGCCGTAATCCAAAGACCGGCGCCAGCGTGGAGTTGCAAGGCAAATACGTTCCCCACTTCAAATGCGGCAAGGACCTGCGTGAACGGGTCAATCGTGCCATGCAGGACGATGACGGGGGCGACCATAACGAGCACCGGAGCGAGCGGCGCCACCATGCCAGCCACAGCGCCAAGGCCATCCGGGGCTGATACCGACGACACCGGGGCCTGACCGACATGCGAACTCTCTACCGTGCTCTGTTGATTCTGGTACTGCTGGCCATTTTCCTGGCCGCATTCTTCTTTGTTACCGCCAACACTCAAATGGTGACTCTGGATATGTTGATCCAGGGATGGCGCTGGCAGGTCAGCCTGGGCGTGCTTGCCGTGGGTCTGCTTGCCGTGGGCCTGTTGGCCGGGCTGCTCACCGGGCTGGGCTTTAAAGGACTGCGTGGGTTGTTTGGAAGCCGTTCATGAGTGAACCCCTATGGCTGATACCGCTGTTCTTCTTCGCCATCGCCATGGGGTTCTTCCTGGGGCGGCGTGAAGGCAAGCGGCGGCAACGGCGGCGCATGGCGTCGCTGTCCCAGGAATACGTGGCCGGGCTCAACTTCCTCCTCAACGAGGAGCCGGACAAGGCGGTGGAAGCCCTGCTCAGCAGTCTGGAGGTCAGCCCCCAGACCCTGGAAACCCACCTCAGCATGGCGCGCCTGTTTCGCAAAAGAGGCGAGTTCGACCGTGCCACCCTGATCCACTCCCACCTGCTGGAAAGCGGCGATTTGCCGCGGCCCACCCAGGAGCAGATCCAGCTTGAGCTGGCCGAGGATTATTTCGCCGGCGGGTTGTTCGACCGCGCCGAGGAAGTGCTGCTGGAAATGCTCGACCAGGATTGTGAGCAGCGCGAGCAGGTAACGCGTCAGCTGATGAAGCTCTATGAGCAGGAGCGTGACTGGCCCAATGCCATTGCCATGGGCGAGCGGCTGATCAAGGGCGACGCCAAGATCGCGCCGATTCTGGCCCAGTATTGCTGCGAGGAGGCGGAAGGGCAGGTGGCCCGTAGCGAACTGGGGCCGGCCCGCCGCACGTTGCGCCGCGCCCTGGGCTTCGATAAGGAGTGCGTGCGCGCCAGCGTCGATCTGGGGCGCCTGGAAATGCGCGAACAGAATTGGGAAGCGGCCATCGCCGCCTTCCGCCGCATCTGGGATCAGGACCGCGACTTCTTCGATGAATACCTGGACGATCTGCGTCAGTGCTATGAACAACTGGAGCAGGAAGAGGACTTCATCCGCATGCTCGCCGACTACAGCGCCGAGCATCCCAGCACCGCCCGGGTGCTGGTGCTGTCCGGTCAGCTCAAGGAGCGCTATGGCGATCGTGAAGCGGCCAAATTCATCGCCGAGTACATGCAGGCCAACCCCTCCGTTCGGGGGTTGGATCGCCTGATCGATATGAATCTGCAGGTGGCTGATCAAAGCGAAGCCCGTGAACAGCTCGAATTGCTCAAGCAATTGACGCAAAGGCTGATGAGCGACCGCACCATCTATCAATGCCGTCGTTGCGGCTTTACCACGCCGCTGTTGCAATGGCGCTGCCCGAGTTGCCGCCGCTGGGGCACCATCAAACCGCGATCCGAAGGAGACGCCAAATCGTGACCCCCAGCAGTCCCATTATCGTTGCTCTGGACTACCCTCGCGCCGAGGACGCCCTGGCCATGGCGGCGCGGCTGGACCCCGCCCGGGTACGGGTAAAAGTGGGCAAGGAGCTGTTTACCCGGGCCGGTCCCGATGTGGTGAGAGCGTTACAGGACCAGGGCTTTGACGTGTTTCTGGACCTCAAGTATCACGACATCCCCAACACCGTGGCCGGCGCCGTGCGCGCCGCCGCCGAATTGGGCGTGTGGATGGTCAATGTGCATGCCAGTGGCGGCAAGCGCATGATGAGCGCCGCCCGGGAAGCGCTGGAAGGTGCCGCCCGCCGGCCCTTGCTTACCGCGGTGACGGTATTGACCAGCCAGACCAGCGACGATCTGCGCGAAGTGGGCATTGCCCGTGCCGCCGAGGAGCAGGTGATGGCACTGGCGCGATTGACCGAGGAGAGCGGTCTGGATGGCGTGGTCTGTTCCGCCCTGGAAGCACCGGTGCTGCGTCGCGCCCGGGGCGAGAACTTCCTGCTGGTGACACCGGGCATTCGTCCCGAGGGCAGTACCAGTGACGATCAGCGCCGCATCATGACCCCGCGCCAGGCCCGCGAGCAGGGCGTCTCCTACATGGTTATCGGCCGCCCTATCACCCAGGCGGCGGAGCCGGCCGCGGTGGTGGACGAAATCCTACAGAGTTTGTCCTGAAACACTGACGATAACTGTCTGAAATGGCGGACAGCCTGCTCCGCGCGTCCCGTTTAGAGTGTCTTCTCCAACAACAAACCTTAAGGAGAAGGGAATGAAACTCTATCGTGCATTGTGTTTGGTGGCGGCGTTGCTGGGATCGGCGGTCTGGACCCAGGCCACCCAGGCAGCGGAGGATCCGGCGCTGGACAGTGCCACGGCTTCGGCGGTGGTGGAACAGACCATCAACCTGAATCAGGCCACGTCGGCGGAGCTGCAATTGCTCAAGGGCGTCGGCCCGAAGACCGCCGAGGCGATCATTGCCTGGCGGGAACAGGAAGGGCCGTTTCAGGATGTGGAGCAGTTGCTGGCGATCAAGGGCATTGGTGAGAAAACCCTGCAGGCGATCCGCGACCGGCTGACGTTGTAAGTGAAACCCGGCTCCCGGCTTGTCCGGGAGCCATGGTAGTAACAGGTCTTTCGCTGCCCTGGCAGCGAATCAGCGCTGGATGTGCCGCCGTATAGGGCGGGCTGGCACCAGGATACGGATGGGGCTTACACCGGCCGCTGACTCCGCGGAAACTCGCATAGATCGGCGATGATGCATTCTCCGCACTTTGGCTTGCGAGCCACGCAGGTGTAACGCCCGTGCAGGATCAGCCAGTGGTGACAGTCACGCTTGAATTCCTCCGGGACGACCCGGAGCAAGCGTTGCTCCACTTCGTTGACGTTTTTCCCCGGCGCGATGCGGGTGCGATTGGACACGCGGAAAATATGGGTGTCCACGGCGATGGTGGGCTCACCGAAGGCGGTGTTGAGCACCACGTTGGCGGTTTTACGGCCGACGCCAGGCAGCGCCTCCAGAGCGGCGCGATCACGCGGCACTTCGCCACCATGAAAGGCGAGCAGCTGCTCGCACAGTTTAATGACGTTATTGGCCTTGGAATTAAACAGCCCAATGGTTTTGATGTATTCCTTCAAACCGTCCACGCCCAATGCCAGAATCGCTTCCGGCGTATTGGCCACCGGAAACAAGCGATCGGTGGCCTTGTTGACGCCGACATCGGTGGCCTGGGCGGACAGCACCACCGCCACCAGTAATTCAAAAGGGGTGTTGTAGTTCAGTTCCGTGGTGGGGTGAGGACGCTGTGCCCGCAGACGGCGGAAAATTTCCGTGCGTTTCTCGCGATTCATGCCTGCTCCTGAATCAGATCGCCGCAGTATAGCGAATCAGGGCGCTATCGCCACGTCGGAACGAACCGGACTTCCCCGCGTCAAAAACAGATTGCCCATGTCCCCGGTAAGAGGGCGAAGGAAAAGGGAGTGAGTATGCAGTTTTCCGCCATGGAAACCCTGATGGTGGCCCTCATCGTATTGGTAGTGGGGCAGTTATTGGTTCATCGGTTCCGTATTCTGTCCGACCTCAATATGCCGGAACCGGTGGTGGGCGGGCTGCTTGCCACGCTGCTGGTCACCGGTCTGCAGCTGGCGGGTGTATCGCTGGCCTTCGATGATGCTCTGAAAGGCCCCGCCATGCTGTTTTTCTTCGGCGCGGTGGGCCTGGCCGCGGATTTTCGTTTGCTGCGCCAGGGTGGCTGGCCGATGGTGGTGTTCGCGATTCTGGTGATCATCCTGGTATTTCTGCAGGACGTGGCCGGTGTCCTGATGGCCAAACTGCTGGGACTGTCACCGTTCTACGGCCTGCTGGGAGGCTCGATCACCATGACCGGCGGCCACGGCACGGGTATCGCCTGGGGCGAAGTCTTTGCCAATAACTTTGGTATTGACGGCGCCAGCGAACTGGCCGCGGCGTCCGCTACTTTTGGTCTGGTATTCGGGGCGCTACTGGGTGGGCCATTGGCAATGATGCTGATTCGGCGCTATAGGCTGCAGGTCCCCGCTGGCCGCGAGGATGGCGAATACGATGGCGCGGAAAAGCCCCGTCCCATTGCCGCCGCCAGTGTGGTGCGTATTCTCATGCTGTTGTCCATCGGTGTGGTGGTGGGTTCCGTGGCGGAACACTACTCCCAGCACTGGGTGCGCCTGCCGACCTTTGTCTGGGTGCTGTTCGTCTGCATTCTGCTGGGTAACCTGGCCCGCCGGCTGTGGCCGGTGAATGACGCCACCATCGAGATGGTGGGCAACACCTCGCTGAGCGTGTTTCTTGCCATCACGCTGATGAGTCTGCAGTTATTGCAATTGGTGGATCTGGCGCTGCCGATGCTGGCCATGCTGCTGGTTCAGGTGGCGCTGGCGGTCAGTTTTATTGTTTTTGTCACGTTCAGAGTGATGGGCCGGAACTACGATTCCGCGGTGTTGTGCGCCGGCCATTGCGGTTTCGCCATGGGTGCCACGCCCACCGCGGTGGCCAATATCCAGGCCGTGACGCAGCATCACGGTCCCTCGCCGTTGGCCTTCATCATCATTCCGGTGGTGGGCGGTTTCATCGTCGATATCGTCAACGCCACTATTATTCAGGGATTTGTTTCTGTACTTGGAGGGTGAAAAGCAATTGACAGTTGATAGCGAAAAAATAAAAACAGGAATATTGCAAACACCTGAGCGAACCCCGTTCGCTTGCAAGCAAGCTTCCCACGGCGGCTAAAGATCAGGCTGTTTCGTCTTTTCTTTGTTTTTCGCTGTCAACTGTCCACTATCAACTGTCAACTGCAAAAAGGCCGCTGGAATCCTTTCCAGCGGCCTTTTTGATGGTGAGCGCTTTTTCGGTTTTGCGTCCTTACTGGGTGATGACGTGGCCGTCCTCAATACGCAGCCGGTCACCCGGTTTGTTGTCCATTTTGATGGTGTCTTTCTTACCGTCGAACACGTAAGTGACCTCGTAGCCCTCCACGGAGCTCTTGTTGTCCATTACCGTGTTACAACGCCGCTCGGTGGTGGTGACGGTGTTGTTTTGCTGCATTTTCTTCTGCGCCTGGTTGCCGGCGATACCGCCAACGATGGCACCACCCGCGGTGGCCGCGTCCTTGCCGCTGCCGCCACCGAACTGATGGCCGATCACGCCGCCGACCACGGCGCCAATGGCGCTACCGGTAATACGATGCTGGTCCTTCACCGGAGCCTGACGTTGTACCGCCACGTCCTGACAGACCTCGCGGGGTTCCTGCCATTTCTTGACGATGGGTTCCACGTTCGTCACCTCGGCATAGCCGGACTGTTTCGGGGCTATTGCCTGGTAGGCGCCATATCCGATCCCGGCCACGGCAACGGTACCCACGACGGTCAAAGCGACAAGGGCTGCACTCTTCATGGGGGGGCTCCTTTTATTAAAGTTTGCCGTTGTATGAGCTTATTATCGTGGATTTTGGCCGACCCGTTGTATAACAGTAGTAAAATCGCGACTGGCGGCACACCAAATTTTTGGTTATCAGAGCGGCTTTTCAGGCGAAAGAAAGGTGAAACCGGCGTGACCCGCCGGTTCCGATCAACTGACTTTACCGGTGGTGCGGACGCGGCGGCTGCCGGAGGAGGAAGGGGCCTCTCGGCGCTGTTTGGCGGCTTTCATCCGTTTGTCGATGACATTCTTGCCGGCGATGATCAGACCCAGCCCCAGGAAGGCCCCGGGGGGAAGGACCGCGAGCAGGAAGCCGCCGTAGTTGGGGATGATCTCGATTCGCAGCTGTTCCGCCCAGGGGCCGAGCAGCAATTGCATATTGGCGAACAGGGTGCCGGCGCCAACCACTTCGCGCAGGGCGCCAAGAATCACCAGCACGATCAGAAAACCCAGGCCCATCATGAAACCGTCGGTCACCGCCGGCAGCAACGCGTGCTTGCTGGCGAAAGCGTCGGCGCGTCCGAGCACGGTGCAGTTGGTCACGATCAGAGGAATAAAGATCCCCAGAATCTGGTACAGCTCGAAGGTGAACGCCTGCATCAGCATCTCGATCACCGTCACCATGGCGGCGATGATCATGACAAAGGCGGGCAACCGTACGGCGTCGGTGACATAGTGACGGATCAGCGACACGGCGGCGTTGGACCCCATCAGCACCACCAGCGTGGCCAGGCCCAGACCAAGAGCATTGACCACAGAACCGGTCACCGCCAACAGTGGGCACAGGCCGAGAATCTGCACGGTGGCCGGATTGTTATTCCACAACCCATCGCGGGTGATCTTGCCGTAATCCACGTCAGCCATCACAGCTCTCCGTTGTCTGCGCTTGGGCGGGCGCTTTGAACACCTCATCTCCGTGCGCCTGATAGTAACGCAGGGCGCCATGCACGGCGCTTACCACCGCCCGGGGAGTGATGGTGGCACCGGTGAAACTGTCAAACCGGCCGCCGTCCTTCTTCACTGCCCATCCCGAAGCGGACGGCTGCTCGAGGGAAGTGCCGTTGAATCCCAGAATCCAATCGGATTTGCGGATTTCGATATTATCGCCCAGCCCCGGGGTTTCATTATGCGGTGGCACCACGCGCACGCCGAGTACGGTGCCGTCACGGTCGACGCCGACGATCAAACGGATATCACCACCGTAGCCGTCCGGCGCCACCGCTTCCAGTACCGCGCCGCTGGCCTCGCCGCCAAGACGGGCACGGTAGATATGATGCTCGCCGTGGCCCAGTAAGGGGTCGGTAACGGTAATGCTGTCATCCAATAACGGATTGTCGTGCCGGGCCGGTGGCATCACCTGGGCCAGAGCGTCCGCCAGGGCGGCTTGCCGGTTGCACTCCACCCGCTGCCGGGTGGCTTGATTGGTCAGCGCCAGAGTGGCGGCGGTGCCGATGGCGAACAGACCGAGAATCACCGCGTTGCGGGTAATCGCCTGGCCAATCATGAGCCGGCTCCCCGCTTGGCGCGCTCGTGGCCATAGGTGCGCGGCCGGGTGTAGTAATCAATGAACGGGGCCGCCAGATTCAACAGCAGCACCGAGAACGCCACCGCGTCCGGATAGCCGCCATAGGTGCGGATCACCCAAATCAGTATTCCGATCAGCGCGCCGTAGATCAGACGCCCACGTGAGCTGGTGGCGGCGCTGACCGGATCGGTGGCGATGAAAAAGGCGCCAAGCATGGTGCCGCCGGAAAACAGATGAAACAGCGGATCGGCATAACGCAACGGGTCAATCTGCCAGGCGATCAGCGCCGGCAGGGCAAGGCCAGCGAGAAAGGCCAGCGGAATATGCCAGCCGATCACGCGACGGAACAGCAGGTATAGCCCGCCAAGCAGAAACGCCAGATTGACCCATTCCCAGCCGAGCCCGGCCCAGCGACCATGCAGAACAATCATGCGATCCAGCGCATCGGCGTTGCCGGCGAAGGTGCGAAAGGTGTCCAGAGGGGTTGCCCCGGAAAGGCCGTCAAGCGCGCCATGCCCGAGGAACTGGAATACGCTTTCCAGAACATCGGGAGTGCGATAGGGAGCGCCGCCGACCCAGTTGGTCATCGCTACCGGGAAGGAGATCAGTAGCAGCACGTAGCCGACCATGGCCGGGTTGAACGGATTCATGCCCAGGCCGCCGTACAGCTGCTTGGCGACGATAATGGCGAACGCCACACCGATAAACGTCAGCCACCAGGGCGCGGTGGGGGGCAGGGCCAGAGCCAGCAGCACGGCGGTGACCACGGCGCTGCCATCGCGCAAGTACAATGCAATGGGACGGCCACGAGCACGCAGCATGGCCGCTTCACAGAGTACCGCCACCAGTATCGCCCAGACCACATTCAACAAAGTGCCGATGCCGAACAAAAGTGTCAGTATCGCCAGGCCGGGCAGGGTGGCGTAGATTACCTGGCGCATCACCATGCCGGTGTCGACGGGACCCCGGGTATGGGGCGATGAGGCGTTGATCAGCGCCATGTGCGTTGCGCTCCTGGTGTTCCGATAGGATTCATTCTTCCGTCAGCCCGTGTTCTTCCAGGGCCTGTTTCAGGGCCCGCCTCGCCAGATGAGCGTCGTGTTCCAGGGTGCCCAGCTCCGAGGTCAGTCGTTTCAGGGTGTCTTCGTCGGCGGTATCGCGCAGGCGTTTCAACTCGTCGCTCTTGTCCCGCAGCGCTGTTTCCGCGCGGGCGGCGTCCAGCTTGAGGGTTTTCAGATCCTTGCCGGTATGGGCGAGCAGCGATGCCTTGGTTTCGTCCATCAGGGCATCCAGGGCATCGCGGGTGTGGTCGGCTTTGCTCTTGAGCTTCTCCACTCGGGCTTCCATCGCGGCCAGATCCACGGCGCCGTCGCGGCGGGCCCGGTCGAGGGCGGAATGGGCTTCCTTGTATTGCTTGTGCGCCATCTTGTAGGCGGTCTTCAAGGCATTCAGGCGTTTTTGCTGCTTGGCTGCTTCTTCGTCGCTTGCGGACGCTTGGCCACCGGCGCCGGCTGGTTCGGTTGTTGTCGGCGCGGCAGCGGCGGCCGGGGACGGCGCTGCTTTTGGCGTGGCGGGCGCCGCGGCCTTGGCGTCCCGCAGCTGTTGCTTGAGTTCGTCCGCCTTGGCCTTCAGGCGGTCGGCTTCGGCGCGCAACCGGGCCGCGTCATCGGCTTCGTTTTGTTCCGCCTCCTTGGTTGCCTTCACTGCCGCCTTGTAGGCGGACGAGGCTTCGGCCACTGCTTTTTTCAGTGCTTCCACCGGATCCGGGGCGGCCGTGGGGGCGCTGGCGGGCTGACCGGCACGGGCATCACGCAGGGCGGCCTTGAGCCGGTCCGCCTCTGCTTTCAGGGTTTCCGCCCGGCTTTGCAGCGTGGCGGCATCCTCCCGCTCTTCCGCCAGCGCGGCCTTGGCTTCGCGCAGAGCGTTCTTGTAAGCGGCGGAGGCGTCGGCGACCTGCTTCTTGAGGTCCGCCTCGGCCTTGGGGTGGGTGTCGGTGGACGGCGGCGCGGCCTTGCCGGCGTCACGTACCGCCGCTTTGGCCTGATCCGCGGCGGTTTTCCGCTTCTCCACTTCGGCCTGATAGCGGGTCAGATCCGGATCACCCCGGTTTTCCGCTTCCTTGGCGGCCTTGACCGCTGCTTTATAGGCCTTGGAGGCGTCCAACGAGGCTTGCTTGAGGGCAGCGGCGTTGTCACCGGCGGCTGCGGGAGCGCGGTTGGCCTGTTGGCGCGCGCGGCGGCGTGCCTCTTTCTCGGCCTGCTCCTTTTCCACCCGGGCCTGGCGGGCCTCGAACCGCTCACGGGCGCGGTCCGCCTTGGCTCGCTCCGCCGCCTGGATACGGATCTCGCCCTTGGCATAGCGGTAGTACTGCACCAACGGAATATGGCTGGGGCAGACATAGGCGCAGGCGCCGCACTCGATACAGTCCATCAGGTTCTGCTGTTGAGCCCGCTCCAGGTCGTCGTTCTTAGCGTACCAGTACAGCTGTTGGGGTAACAGGCTGGCGGGGCAGGCATCGGCGCAGGCGCCGCAGCGGATACAGGCCTGCTCCGGCTCCGGCTCCGGCAACAGATCGGTGGATGCGGCGATCAGGCAGTTGCTGGTTTTCACCAGCGGGATCGCCGGATTATGCAGAGTGAAGCCCATCATCGGGCCACCCAGCACCAGCCGTTGCAGCCGGGTCTTGTCGACTCCGGCGTGCTGCAGCAATTCCGCCACCGGGGTGCCGAGCAGAACCTCATAGTTGCCGGGCCGTGCCACCGCGTCCCCGGTCACCGTGGTGATGCGGCTGATCAGCGGTTCGCCGTCGAACAAGGCCCGCTTCAGAGCGTAGGCGGTGCCCACGTTCTGGCACACCACGCCTACCTGGATCGGCAGGCCGCCGCTGCCCACTTCCTTGCCGGTGAGCAGCTGTATCAGCTGTTTTTCGCCGCCGGAGGGGTACTTGGTGGGCACCACGCGGACGTCGATATCGGCGCCGACGGCGGCAGCGCGCAAAGCGGCGGCGGCTTCCGGTTTATTGTCCTCGATGCCGAGCAGGGTCCGTTCCGGATTCAGCAAATACTGCAGTACCTGGATACCCTGGACGATATCCGCCGCTCTTTCGCGCATCAGGCGGTCGTCGGCGGTAATGAAGGGTTCGCACTCGACCCCGTTGACGATCAGTTCACGCACGCGCTGATGATCGCCCAGTGACACCTTCACCGAGGTGGGGAAACCGGCGCCGCCAAGGCCGACGATGCCGGCTTCGGCGATGCGCTCCAGCAATTCACCGGGGCTCAGCGCGAAAGGGTCATCCAGCGGCGCCCGGTCTCCCCAGCGGTCCTCGCCGTCCGGTTCCAATACCAGACATGGGGCGTCCATGCCGGAGGGGTGCTGGATCGGACGCGGTCCGATGGCAACGACGGTGCCGGACGTCGGCGCATGGACCGGGGCGCTGACGGCACCGTTGCCTTCGGCCAGATGCTGTCCCTTGAGCACCTTGTCACCAACCTGGACCAAGGGCCGGGCGGGGGCGCCGATATGCATGTTCAACGGCAATATCAGTTGCGAAGGAAGCGGGCCGGGGAGGATCGGCGTGGTGTTGGATTCGCTTTTGTGCTCCGGCGGATGAATGCCGCCGGGGAAGTCGAAAATTTCGCGGGTGCCGCCCCGGAACAGTCTCGCCAACATCACAGATTCACCACGTCGATGCGTTGTTCGGGGCTTTGGCCGGCGCCGGCCGGCCGCTGCCAGGTCCAGGTGCCCAGGGTCGGGGCCACCGGCACCATGTCGATGCAGTCCACCGGGCAGGGTTCCACGCACAGATCGCAGCCGGTGCACTCATCGACGATCACCGTGTGCATCAGTTTGGCGGCGCCAACGATGGCGTCCACCGGGCAGGCCTGGATGCACTTGGTACAGCCGATGCACTCGTCCTCGCGGATGTAGGCCACTTTCTTCACCGTGGCATCCTCGCTGCCGTCGTCGTCCAGCGGCAGCACTTCGCGGCCAAGCAGTTCGGCCAGCGCTTCCACCGTTACCTCGCCGCCGGGCGGGCAGCGGTTGTGTTCCTCGCCGTTGGCGATGGCTTCGGCATAGGGACGGCAGCCGGGATGGCCGCATTGGCCGCATTGGGTTTGCGGCAACAGGGCGTCGATCTGATCGACGATGGGATCACCCTCGACCTTGAATTTCTCCGAGGCGAAGCCCAGCGCGGCGCCGAACACGGCGGCCAGGGCCAGCAGCGCGGCGATGGCAATCAGGATCGTGGTCATGATCGCGCCTCCGGAGACGCCGGGCGCTTGGTATCCCGTCTCTTCATATCTTCACCAGCCCGGAAAACCCCATGAACGCCAGTGACATCAGACCGGCGGTGATCAGGCCGATACTGGGTCCGCGAAACGCTTCCGGCACGTCGGCGGCGGCGATCCGCTCACGCATGGCGGCGAACAGTATCAGCACCAGGGAAAAACCGAGGGCGGCGCCGAACCCATAGGTCAGCGAGGTCATGAAGGTGGCGTCTTCCTGGCGCACGTTCAGCAGCGCAACGCCAAGTACCGCGCAGTTGGAAGTGATCAGCGGCAGGAATACCCCCAGCACCCGATACAGCAGCGGGCTGGCTTTCTTGACGAACATTTCGGTGAATTGCACCGCCACCGCGATCACCAGGATGAAACTGATGGTACGCAGGTATTCCAGCGACAGCGGCTGGAGGATATAAGCCCAGGTGAGATAGGCGAGTACCGACGACAGCGTCAACACGAAAGTGGTGGCCAGGGACATGCCGATGGCGGTCTCCACTTTGTTGGAGACACCCATGAACGGGCACAGGCCCAGGAACTGGACCAGCACGAAGTTATTCACCAGCACCGCGCTGACAAGAATGAGCAGGTAGTCGGTCATCACAGGAGCCCGTCCGGCCGCTCGACGCCAAGGCGCCGCGGGCCTGTTTTCTCACCAGTTTATGAAGGCGGCATAGTATGGGACAGGGAAATATGCCGAACAAGACGGTTTTGTTTACCCTACCCGGCGGTTTCGTTATAAGAAAGCGCCTCTCAGGCAGGATTATGCCGCGATGACCCGCTTCCGGGTTTGTTGTGGATCAAGCGGCACTCAGTCATCCGGCTCGAATTCGGCATCGCGGCCATCGGCGCCCAGATGCCGGATTCGCGCCGGAGCGCCGTCGGCATCCAGCCAGACCCGGCCAATGCCGGCACGGTTCAGCAGGCGCCGGCCGGCTTCATGGGGATCGGGCCGGTAGGGCGTGACCGCCAGCCGTCGGCGTTTGGTAAAGGCGTTAAGTGGCGACCAGGGGGCATAAAGCCAGCGGTTGAGCCGGTCGAACCATTCCAGCAGCCGCTCCGGGAAACGGTTGCGCAGGCCGCTGTCGGTGATCTGCCAGATGCGCGGGCCGCCGTCGCGGTGACGGATGCGGATCCGGTAGACGAAGGAATAGTGCACATCCCCGGACAGGATCACGTAGTTGGCCGGGGTGCGGGAGTGCCGAAAGATATTCAGCAGAACCCGCGCGGCCCCCGGGTGCGCCATCCAGTTTTCGGCGTCCACCATCAACGGCTTGCCGATCAGAGTGAACAGCCGCTGCACGGTCTCGATCAATTTCACGCCGAACATTGGGGCCGGTGAAACCACCACCACGGCTTCCTCGCCGAGCAAGGCTTGTTGCAGTTCGGAGAGCGCCTCCCAATCCAACAGCCCGGAAGGACGGGTAGGGCGGCGCTCGCTGCGCCAGCGGCGGGTGCGGGTATCCAGTACGATCAGTTTGGGCGTGCCCGGCCATTGGTAATGCCAGCCATCAAAACGCAGCAGGCGGGTGATCAGCGCGTCCTGGGACGCCATCACCAGAGCGCCGGTGCCGTCGCCGAGCAGCGCGGCGGCGTCATCGATCAGAGGCGCCACCCGGTCCGGCGCGTTGCCCCAGCCCTGACAGAGCAGGTAGGCGATCAGGGCGTTGCCGATGATGCGGCGTGAAAAGGGCTGGCCGTAGGCGGTCAACTCCCAGTCGGCGGTCAGATTCCAATCGTCGGTGACATCGTGATCGTCGAAGATCATCAGCGTCGGCAGATGGGCCAAGGCCCTGGCCACCGCTGGCATCTGTTCCCGGAACGTGGCCAAGGCCCGCGCTTCGCGCTGATACTGTTCCTGGTCGGTGGCGTCCAGGAGAGGAGGGCGCGGCTCGGCCAGATGCCAGGGGGTCGGCGACCAGGCCAGCAGATACATGGCGATCACCTCGGCGAATGTGACCAGATGGCGGTCGGCGCTGGCGGTGGTGAAGATTGGCTTGCGCACGCCGCCGAAAAAGCGTTTGCGCAGGGCGCGGCCACTTTCCACCGCAGGTAGCAGGCGTTGCCGGTGGAAGCCGTCATGGTGTTGGTAAAGCGCCTGGCTGTCGCCAACGCGGGCGCCTTCCAGGGTTTCATCGATCAGCCCGAGCCGCTCAATCAGGGCGTGGACGGTGGCCAGCATCGGCATGGCCACGTCATCGGCATAGATCTGATCGCCGGTGAGCAACAACAGGTTAGGGCGCGTTTCGGGATCACCGAGCGAGTCCGCCACCACCTGATCCGCCCGCGCCAGCCCGTCCGGCCCGGGCTGGTGGGGCTTGCGGCAGGAGCCGTGCAGCAGATTGGTAAGACGCGGCCGCCATACCAGGCTGGGACGGCGCTGGCCGGCGTGCAGCAAATGGGGCGCCCAGTCCGCTACCGCCCCGTGGCCATGGACGATCAGGTCGTAGCCGACTTCCCGTCCCTTGGGCAATGAAGAGGTCAGTGGCAGATCGATCAGGTGCAGTACCGCCGCGGCGCCGACCGGCAGCCTGCGGCAGTTGTCGGCGTTCAGAGGCCATTGCCGGTCCGGTTGTGCGCCCTGCGGATCCGTTTCGAACAGGTGCAGATGCAAATCCAGATCGTGGGAAGCAACCAGCCACAGAACCAGGCGTCGTTCTTCCAATCGTCTCAGAATTGGTCCGGCCAGGACCGGCGGCAGCTCCGGGGTACTGGACATCAACCCTCCTTCTCATGCAGGGTAGCGAAGGCGCGAGAATCACGGATAGCGCCCGCCCCAGCGGCGGGCAGCTGATGTTGAACAAGCGTAAAAAGTGTCGTGTTTTCCATACCGCACCGCGTTTTTCCCGGGGGAATGAGATAGGGTACACGGCGTATCGGACCTGAAGATGAATTTCAATGGAGATGTTATGAAACTTTTTCGATTGCTCGGCGTGGCCCTGACCGCTTTGACTCTGAGCTTGCCGCTGGCCGCTCAGGCGCAGCAGGCTGGGCAGCCGGATGAAGTGGCGCAGCTGGCCAGTCTGGTCAATCTGACCGACGATCAGCAGAAGGAAATCCGTGGTCTGATTCAGTCCACCGATGCCGAGGTCCGCAAGCTCCAGGCGGAAGCTCGCAGTCTTCAGGAAAAGCTGCAAGGCGAAGTGAAGCCCGGTTACAGCGAGCGCAATATTACTCGCACGGCGAAGAAACTGGGTGAAGTGATGGGCGAGATCACCGGTAAAACGGTATTGCTGCAAGCTCAGGTGGAATCGGTAATGACCGAAGAGCAACGCGCCGAGCTGCAGAAGAAAATGGAAGAGCAGCAGCGCCAGATGCAGCAGCGTATGCAGCAGATGCAGCAACAGCAACAACAGCAGCAACGCTAAAGCGCGGTTGCCAGCCGATAAAAAAGCGGGCCCTATGGCCCGCTTTTTTTTGGGAGGGGAGACACATCGCGGAATAACGGGGTGAGTCTTCCCGCGGTGTTCAGCCCACTTCCATACCGGGTTCGGCGCCGCTGTCCGGAGACAGCAGGAAGATATCCTCGCCACCGGGGCCGGCGGCCAGAATCATGCCTTCGGAGACACCGAATTTCATCTTGCGTGGCGCCAGGTTGGCGACCAGCACCAGTAACCTGCCATTCAATTGTTCCGGGCTGTATTTGGCTTTGATGCCGGAAAACACAGTGCGCTCGCCAAGCGCGCCGACATCCAGCCGCAGACACAGCAGTTTATCGGCGCCTTCCACATGGGACGCTTCGATCACCCTGGCGACGCGCAGCTGCACCTTGCTGAAATCGCTGATATCAATGTGACCCTCGCTTTGCGCCGCCGCCCCGGCTGTTTTGTTGTCTTCCTTGTTCTTTGCCGCCGCCGGCGTGGAATCCTTGGATGCTTCCAGCATGGCTTCGATATGGGCCATATCCACCCGCGCCATCAGCGGAGTGAACTTGTTGATCGGGTGCTCCAGCAGCAGCTTATCGGCGTCCGCCCAGGTCATCGGCTCGACCGCCAGGAATTGCTCCGCCCGCTCCGCCAGACCCGGCAATACCGGCTTCAGATACAGCGTCAGCAGGCGGAACACGTTCAGGGCGGTGGTGCACACGGCCAGCACTTCCTGTTCCCGGCCTTCTTCCTTGGCCAGGGTCCAGGGGGCCTTGTCGGCGATATAGCCATTGGCGTGATCGGCCAACGCCATGATTTCCCGCATCGCCTTGCCGAATTCCCGTTGTTCATAGAACTCAGCGATGCGGGGCGCCGCTTCCTGGGCTTCCCGCACCAGCAATGGATTATCCAGCTGAGCACTCAGAGTGCCGCCGAATTTCTTGACGAAGTTACCGGTGCGGCTGGCGATGTTCACCACCTTGCCGACCAGATCGGTGTTCACGCGCTGGGCGAAGTCGGTCAGGTTGAGATCGAAGTCGTCCACCCGGTTGTTGAGTTTGGCGGCGAAGTAATAGCGCAGGTACTCCGGATTCAGATGCTCCAGATAGGTGCGTGCCTTGATGAAGGTGCCGCGCGACTTGGACATCTTGGCGCCGTTCACGGTGACAAAGCCATGGCTGAAGATGGCGGTGGGCTTGCGCAGCCCGGCGCCATCCAGCATCGCCGGCCAGAACAGGCCGTGAAAGTTGATGATGTCCTTGCCGATGAAATGATACAGCTCGGTCTTGGAGTCCGGCTGCCAGTATTCATCGAAATCCAGCCCTTCGCGCTCGCACAGGTTCTGGAAACTGGCCATGTAACCAATCGGGGCGTCCAGCCACACATAGAAGAATTTGCCCGGATAGCCGGGAATTTCAAAGCCGAAGTAGGGCGCCTCCCGGGAGATATCCCAGGGCTGCAGATCTTCCATCCATTCCTGAAGCTTATTGGCCACGCCTTCCTGGAGGGAGCCGGAGCGGGTCCATTCGCGCAGCAACGGTTCGAACTGAGGCAGGTCGAAGAATAACTGGGTGACCTCCTTTTCCACCGGAGTGGCGCCGCTGATGGCGGAATAGGGCTCGATCAGCTCCGCCGGCGAGTAGGTGGCGCCACACACCTCGCAGTTGTCGCCGTACTGATCCGGGGATTTGCATTTCGGGCAGGTGCCGCGTACGAAGCGGTCCGCCAGGAACATGCCCTTTTCCGGGTCATAAAGCTGGGTGATGGTCTTCTCGACGATGTAGCCGGCGTCCTTGTTCCGTTGGAACACCATTTCGGAGAGCGCTTTGTTCTCCGGACTGTGGGTGCTGTAGTAATTATCGAAGCGGATCAGAAAGTCGGCGAAATCCCGTTCGTGATCGGCTTTCACCTGGGCGATCTGCTGCTCCGGCGTGATGCCGTTTTCCTGCGCCTTGAGCATGATGGCGGTACCGTGAGCGTCGTCGGCGCAGACATAAAGGCAATTGACGCCACGCAGTTTCTGGAAGCGCACCCAGATGTCGGTCTGAATGTACTCCAGCAGATGACCCAGGTGGATCGGGCCATTGGCATAGGGCAGGGCGCTGGTAACCAGGATCTTACGGGTTTGGTCGCTCATGAAAGACTACATCGTGGACGGAATCGGACCGGCTATGATACTGGCCATGGCGGTTATTTTCACGCCCGATTCGGCCGCGCCCGCGGATACAAAACAGGGTTGGGGGGGACTCGCGGAAGAATCCCCTAAGGCGCGCTCAGATTGGCGATGGCCCGGTTGCGTTGCAGCGCCTCCATCACCTGGTCGCGAGAGACCGGTTTGCTGAGGTAGTCGTCCACGCCGGCTTCCCGAGCTTTCTGCACGTAGTCATTGGTGGCGTGGGCGGACAGCGCGATGATCCAGCTCGGGTCCACCTCCCGGTCCGCCTCGAACTGGCGGATCTCGCGGGTGGCCTGATAGCCATCCATGACCGGCATTTCGCAGTCCATGAAGATCACGTCCCAGCCCCCCGGCGTCTGCATCGCGTGCTCCAGCGCCTGGCCGCCGTGGTCGAGGAGGGTGGCGTGAATGCCCAGTGAACGCAGGATGGAGTCGATCACCAACTGGTTCACGGCATTGTCTTCCACCACCATGACGTTCAGCCGTGACAACGGTGAGCCGGTGCTGGCGGGACGCGGCCCTGTCTCGGGGGCGGCCGGTTGCTGCTGCCGCAGCAACTGGCCCAGGGTGCTCTTCAGGCCCCGGGACGACACCGGTGTTTCCAGCAGCAGCATGTCTTCCGGCAATTCGCCTTCCAGTTGGGCGCCAATGGTCTGCAGGATCATCAGGGGCGGATTGCCGAAGGCGCGTCGCGCGGCCAGCAGGTCGTCGCACAGCTGCAGGTTGTCCTCCGCCGCGATCAGGAGATCCACCTCAAGGTCCGCCGGGCGGGTGTTCAAGGCTTCGCGGGCATCGCTGTTCTCATACACTTGCAGGCCCCAGCGGGTGAGCAACTGGGACAGGCTCAACGACAGGGCCGCGTCCTGATTGAGCAACATGACCTTGCGGCCGGCCAGAGGCCGGTCCTGCCGTGGACCGCGCTGAACCCGCGTGGGCAGGGTCAACCAGAAGGTGGCACCGCGCCCCAGCGAGCTGGATACGCCGATCTCGCCGCCCATCAACTGCACCAGCCGTTTGCAGATGGTCAGACCAAGCCCGGCTCCCTGGGCCTTGTGGCGGGCGCCATGGGGGCTCTGGTTAAACACCTGGAACAGATTGCGCTGCTGCGCCTCGTCCAGGCCAATCCCGGTGTCCACCACTTCCATCATCAGCACACAATAGCCCTGATCGTCGGGTGGCTGACGCACGGTCAGGTGTAGCGCCACCTGGCCGCGATCGGTGAATTTGAAGGCGTTGCTGAGCAGATTGGTGAGAATTTGCTTCAGGCGGATCGGGTCGGCCTGGATGTACTGCGGCACCCGCGAGTCGATGTAGGTGTACAGAGGCAGCCGTTTTTCGTTGGCGCGGGCGGTGAACAGCCGCACGCAATCGTCCACCAGAGCCTCCAGGTCCACTTCCTGAAGCTCCAGTTCCAGCTTGCCGGATTCGATACGGGAGTAATCGAGAATGTCGTTGATGACCGTGACCAGGGATTGGGTGGACTGGTAGATGGTGTCCACATACTGACCCTGCTGGTGCGTCAGATCAGTACGCCGCAGCAAGTCGGTCATGCCGATGATGCCGTTCATGGGGGTGCGGATTTCGTGGCTCATGGTGGCCAGGAACTCGCTCTTGGCCTGGTTGCGGGCACCGGCCTTGAACGCTTCCATCTCGGCCACCGCCTTGTCGCGCACGGAATGGGCGTGGGCCTCCTTGAGCCGGGTGATACGCCGCGCCAGCGCCAGGGACAACAGCACCACGTCCAGGAACACGCCGATTTGCGCCAGATTCTCGGTGAGCGTGGTTCGTGGCAGTACACCGTATTTGTTCAGCGCCATGGTGGCGGCGCCGACCATGAAGCAGGTCCAGGCCAGCGTGAAAATACGCGCGTCGGGATCGCCGGCCAGAGCCCGGGCCACCGCCACCGCCATGATGCTGATATCCATGACCAGGATCGCCAGCACGCAGATCGGGATGAGCGTATCGCGGCTGATGAAGGGCGCCGCCAACAGCAGCACCACTCCCACCGTCACCAGCCCCCTGAGCAACTGGGCCAGCGGTGGTGCCCGCTCCGCCAGACTGAGGAAATTGAGGCTGAACAGCGATGGCATGATAACGATCAGTGGCAGCAGATAATGCACCGAGTATTGACTGATCAAAGCGGAACCCGGCCACAGATATTGCTGGCTGAACCCGTGTAACGTTGCCATGAACAGCGTCACCACCAGGGACCAGCAAACGTACAGCAGATAAACCCGCTCGCGGATGGTGAAGAACAGCACCAGATTGTAGAGAATCATCACCAGCATGCCGCCGAAGAACAGGCCTTGCAGCAGGGTCCTGTGCTGCAACTGCTGATGAAAATGTTCGGAACTGAGCAACTGCATGGGCAGTTGGATGCTGTGGGCGGAATCCACCAGCATCAATACGGTGCGCGGTTCGCCGGCGGGCAGGGTTAACGGGAACGCCGGCAGGGCGTGATGGTCCGGGCGCGCCTGGAAGGGCAGATCGATCCCCGCCCGGTACTCCGAGAGCAGCGCATTCTGCCCGTCCAGCACGTACACTTGTAGCCGCCCCAGCAGGCCGTAGGGGATTTCCAGGCGCCAGTCGGTGCGCGCCGGATCGCGGTTCTCCACCGCCAGCCGGAACCAGCAATGGTCCCGGGTGAAGCCGAGATTGGGGGCGTGCTCACCGGCAGGTTGCCAGGGCCAGCGTTGCAGATCGCGGGTCAGGGTGTCGCGGTCGGGCACCTGGTTGGCCGGAGCGCAGAAATAGCCGAGGTGGGAATAGGGCGAGAGGTCATCATCGCCGTGGTTGATGACCACCGCTTCCGCGGCGTGCGCGCTTACCGACAGCAGCAAGATGAGCAAGCCGGAAAGTGCGAGCCAGATTGAGCGGTTTGCTGCGTCCTTGATCAAAATCGTTGTAACCCGATGAGGCGATCCATCTGGATAGTATTAATTAAGTATGGCGGCCTTGCCAGCTCGGAATAGAGAGGAAAAAATCGCCGGGAGCGATTTTTGACGTCGCCTTGGCGACGGCCCACAGGGTGACCGCCATGGACGGTGGTCACGAAAAATCGCCGGGAGCGATTTTTGACGTCGCCTTGGCGACGGCCCACAGGGTGACCGCCATGGATGGTGACCACGCAAAACAGGGGGAAATGTGAAAGTCCACTCATTTTCGGTGGGACCCGTGGTGGGAGCGGTAGCGCCACGGCGGGTGCGTATTTTGGGGGTGATGCCAAGCGCGTCGCTGGTGGCCGGGGAAAAAAAGGCATTGGGGCGGATTCGCTGGCGCCGCGAAGGGGAACACCATTGGCGCGGACCGAAGCATTTTCGTATCAACGGCAATTTCGACAGCAGCGGCGTGGTGGTGCTTTCGGAACTGGAACCGGGATGCCGTTACCAGTTCCAGGCCGGTTGGGTCAGTGACAGTGCCGTGGTCGATACAGCATTACAGTGGGACGGAGCCGACGAGGGGACCTTCCGTACCTCGCCGCTGGATGAAACAGCGCCGGCCCGGTTCCTGTTCGGCTCCTGTTGCTATCGCTTCGTCGGACCCGACCGGGAGGTGGAGGACGCCCGGGCCGACCGGGTGTTCGCCACCATGGCCGGTGTCGCCGAGCATGAGCCCACGGATTTCGTCATGTTTGGCGGCGATCAGGTCTATGCCGATGCCACCTGGCGGCTGTCGGCGGCGTCCACCCAGCAGCATTATTTCGACCTGTACCGGCAGAGTTTTGGTCAGCCCAACATCAAGCGGCTGATGGCCCGTTACAACCAGCACATGATCCTTGATGATCACGAGATCGAGAATAACTGGCCGGCGCGGGCGGACGCCGATCTCTGGACCAGCAAGTATCCGGCGGCGATCAAGGCCTATCAGATCTATCAGGCGTCGCATTCGCCAGCGGTGCCGCTGAACGACGCCGGTACCCGCCTGGACCGTGATCCGGATGCGCTCTGGTACCGCTTCCGCTGGGGGTGCGCGGACTTCTTCATGATGGACCTGCGTACGGAGCGAGTGCTGAGCCGCTGGCCATGGCAGAAGCGGATTACCTCCAAGGCACAGGAACAAGCGGTGCTGGAGTGGCTCAATACGGAACCTGACCGAATCAAATGCCTGGTGTCCTCGGTGCCGCTGTTCCCGGAACAGCGCTGGCCGTTTCGCGGCAACGACGCCTGGGAAGGGTTCCGGGGCCAGCGTCAGCGGCTGCTGGAGGGTATCCGTGATGCCGGCTGTCGACGGGTATTGGTACTCAGCGGCGATGTGCACGCCTCGCTTTACGCGCGCCTGGACGCCCGTGGCCGCGCGCCGGTGCATGCCTGGATCTGCTCCGGGCTGTTCTGGCCCACCGCGCTGATGGCGTTTCGCTGGTACCGGCCGATGATCCGTGATCAGCACAGCCTGCGCGGTTTGAGCCGGTTATCGATGGGCAAGGTGTCAGTGCCCGGCGAAGTGCATAGCCGTGATGCGTTCTCGCGGATCGTGCTCGATGACAACGGGGCATCGCTGACCGCCTATGACCGGCATGGCGATCCGCTGCCGCGGGTGGGCCGCGAAATCCAATGGTGACGGCGGTTTTGCCCCGCTCGTTACCTGGGCCATAATGGCGCCCCTTTTTTCGACCGGAGCCGTCATGACCGAGCCTTCCCCCGGCCAGGTATTGCGAGAAAAACTGAATCAGGAAACCGCTCCGATACGCTGGTCCGAGTTGCAACCGTTTTTCGCCCGGGGCCAGGTGGTGGCGGTGGCCGCCCACCTGGACCTGATCGATGTGGCGGCGGCGTTCGCCGAGGATCAGGCGGCGCAAATCGCCGCCTGGCGACACAGCGGCGAAGTGGATCTGGTCCAGGATGAGCAGGCCAGGGACTGGTTCGCGGCCGATCAGGAGTTATGGACCCTGGTGGTCAAGCCCTGGGTGCTGGTCCAGCCGATACCGCTGCACTAACTCTTCCTCCGGCGCCATCCAAAGCGCTTGCGTTGGCTCTGATCTGTCCTGATAATACTGTTCAAAAGAACAGTATTTTGAGGGCGGATCATGGCCAACCAAGCTGGTAATCGGGGTACCCTGAGCGAATGCCCGGGTCGTTTCGCGGTAACCCGGATAGAAAGGGACGAGCCTCCGACGGCGCGGCCCACTCGCTACCACCGGGAAATCGCCCGTTCCGTTATTACCCATAATCGCAGCCCGGATCTGCACTTTGACAGCAGTATCAATCCCTATCGGGGCTGCGAGCATGGCTGCATTTACTGTTTCGCCCGCCCCAATCACGCCTATGTGGATCTGTCCCCGGGGCAGGATTTTGAAAGCGAGATTTTTTGTAAGGACAACGCCGCCGAGGTGTTGCGTGATGCGCTGCGCAAGCCGGGCTACCGTTGCCGCCCGCTGGTGATCGGTACCGCCACCGATCCCTATCAACCGGTGGAACGGGAGCGGCGCATTACCCGGGAAATCCTGCAAGTGTTGTCCGATTGCGCGCACCCGTTCAGCCTGATCACCAAAAGCGCTCTGGTGCTGCGGGATCTGGATCTGATCGCGCCGATGGCACGGAACGGGCGGGCCAGCGTGGCGGTGTCGGTGACCACCCTGGACAATACGGTGAAGAATCAGTTGGAGCCACGTGCCACCGCCGGCCGCGAGCGGGTGCGGGTGGTGCGGGAGCTGGCCCGGGCCGGTGTGCCGGTGACGGTGCTGGTGGCGCCGTTGATTCCGTTCATCAATGATCACGAACTGGAAGATATTGTCGAGCAGGTGGCCGCCGCCGGCGCCCGCAGCGCCGGTTATGTGGTACTGCGTCTGCCCCATGAACTGGGCGCTCTGTGGGAACAGTGGCTGCGGGAGCATTATCCGGATCGCGCCGGGCGGGTGATGGCGACGTTGCGGGAGCTGCACGGCGGCGCCGCTTATGACAGCCGTTGGTTCCATCGTCATCAGGGCAAGGGGCCTTGGGCGTCGTTGTTGTCCCAGCGGTTCCGCAACGCCTGCCAGCGTCACGGTCTGGCGCCCCGGGAAGGTTTCAAGCTGGATGTCTCCGGTTTTCGGCCTCCGGGCCTGGAAGGCCAGATGAGTCTGTGGGGGGATTAGAATTTCTCCGGCGTTCGCGGTCAGCGCCATTTTGAACAGGCTTTTACGAATCGACACTTAAATATGCAGTGAAAAAAGCGTTAACTGAGGGCATCTGAACCATCGACGGAGCGGGGTATGGAAGCGGTACTGATCACCGGCGCCAGTGCCGGTATTGGCGATGCTTTCGCCCGGCAATTGGCGGCGGAAGGGTACAACCTGGTGCTGGCGGCGCGGCGTTTGCCGGCCCTGCGGCGGCTGGGCGAGGAACTGGCGGCCTCGTTCAATATCGAGGTGGTGGCGCTGGAATGCGATCTGGCCAGACCCGATGCGGTATCGCGCCTGATACACGACCTGGATACCCGCGCCATTCGTCTGGTGGGGTTGATCAATAACGCCGGTTTCGGGGAGCGGGGGCCATTCAAGGATCTGCCGTTGTCACGGCAGATGAACATGATTCAGGTGAACGTCAATTCGCTGGTGGCGCTGACCTGGCAGGTGCTGCCGCAACTGAGCAATGCCCGCGATGCGTTCATTATCAACGTGGCCTCCACCGCCGCCTTTCAGGCCGGGCCGAACATGGCGGTTTACTACGCCACCAAGGCGTTTGTCCTGTCCTTCAGCGAAGCTCTGCATGAGGAATTGCGCGGGCAGGGTATTGAGGTCAGTACGCTTTGTCCTGGTGCCACCCGTACCGAATTCGCCGAGCAGGCCAACATGAGCGGGACCCGGCTGTTCAGGGCCGGTACCATGCAGCCCCGCGATGTGGTGCGTCAGGCTCTGGAGCACCGGCGGCGGGCCATCGTGGTAACCGGCTGGCGCAACCGGTTGCTGGTGTGGCTTGGTAAATTCTCCCCGCGCCTGGTGACCCGTCGTATGGCCGCCTGGTTGCAGGCCTGATGGTGAGGAGACCGATCGTTGTCGTTGTTGTGGAATCGGCCGGAGCGGCCAAAAGCTACCCTGGTGCTGGCCCACGGCGCCGGGGCGCCGATGGACAGTCCGTTTATGACCGGCATGGCGGAACTGCTGGCGGAGCGGGGTATTCAGGTGGCCCGCTTTGAATTCGATTATATGGACCGGCGGCGGCGCGAAGGCGTCAAGGCACCGCCGGACCGGGCCGGGAAGTTGCTGGCGAGGTTCGATGCCGTTGTGGGCGAGGTGCTCAAGGAAAACAGCGCCGGACTGCCGCTGTGGATTGGCGGCAAATCCATGGGAGGCCGCATGGCAACGCTGCTGGCGGCGGACACCGGAGCGGGCGAACAGCCCTGGGCCGGCGTTGTGGCCCTGGGCTATCCATTCCATCCGCCGGGGAAGCCGGAGCGTACGCGCACCGAACACTTGCCGCTGTTGTCGCGGCCGACGCTGATCTGCCAGGGTGAGCGGGACCCGTTCGGCAAGCCGCCGGAGGTGGCCGGTTATGCGCTGGGCAACCGGGTGACGGTGACCTGGCTGCCCGATGGGGATCACGACCTGAAGCCGCGCAAATCGGCGCCGGTAAGCCATCAGGACAACCTGCGTGAGGCGGCGGATCGCATCCATGGATTCATTGATGCGCACTAGCGGACGTCAGGCGTCCCGGGCCGGTTTCTCGGTGACCCAGAGATGAATGGTCCCGGCCACCACGACGGTACCGTCGTCGCGACGGGCGGTGACGGTAACCGGCAGGTCCGGGCCGTTTTCCCAGGCATCGGCGTCCACTTCGGCGGTGGCGACGATGTCGCTGCTGGCCTTGGCCGTGTAGCGCACGTCCATGCCCTTGGGAATCCAGCGCAGGTGTTTGGGAATGGATGCCTCGGCCATGGCACCCATGGCGGCTTCCAGGGCATTACAAATGGCGATGACATGAACGGTGCCGATGTGGTTCTCCACCGCCTTGCGCTTTTTAATGTGAACTTCGCAGTAGTTGGGCCGCAATTCAGCGATGAGTGGCCGGACAGTGCCGAAATAAGGCGCCTTGCGGCTGAAAATCAGGGAAAACAATTCCCGCCCCTTGGGAATCCGGCGGGTCTTGCGGTACAGACTAAGTAGATAATTGTCGCTCATGGGGGCTCTCCAAAAAGGAAGGCCCCGATTGTGCCGGCGCTGATTCCCGGCACAATGGCCGTGGAAACCGCGGCGGCGGTCTCGCCGTCGATAAAGGAACAGGAGACTGACATGGACACCCCATTAAAGTGGTGGCGTCGCCAGGGCTGGGGCCGGCGTACGGTGGTGATCTGCCTCTTCCTCTATGTCCTGTATCTGGTGGTGGTGGGACTGATCCTGCCCGGCTGGTTGCGCGGCAAGGCGGAGGAGGAATTGTCCTCACTGCTGGGTCGGACGGTGACCGTGGAAAAGGTCAGTCTCAATCCCTTCGTTTTATCGGCCACCGTGGAAGGGTTCGATATCGCCGATGACCGCACCGACACCCTGCTGGGGTTTCAGCGTTTGTTCGTCAATGCCCAGTTCTGGTCTTCGCTGTTCCATTGGCGTCCGTGGGTCAGGGAAATCAGCCTGGATGGGCTGGACGCGGGAATGTGGCGGGGCAAGGGCGGCGAGCTGAGTATCGACGACATCCTTGCCCGACTCTCACAGCCGCCCGCCGATGCGGATAGCTCTGATACGAATGGCTCCGATACCGTGGCGGGCAGCGAACCGGAGCAGCAAGACATCTCCGAGCAGCAACAACAGGAACCCCGGGAGCCACGGGAACAGCTGGTAGCGGAAGAAGCATCGGTCGACGAGGCTGACGGGGCGCGACAACAGGACTCCCCGGTGCCGGCGCTGACCGTGGATGTGCTGCAATTGACCGCGGGCCAGGTGCGCTTCATCGACGCCACCGGCGAGGAACCGGTGACGCTGACGCTGCCGGTGGAATTCAAGGTCGAGGACCTCACTACCCGCACGCCGGAGCAGGAAGACAATCGTTACGCTCTGAATATCGAAGGGCCGGATGGCGGCACGCTGGAGTGGAGCGGCCGCTTTAATCTGCTGCCGTTGAGCACCGATGGGCGGCTGAGTATGAGCCAGGTGGATCTGGTCTCCTTTGCCCGGTTGCTGCGTTCCCAGTTCGATTTTCGCATACCGTCCGGCCAACTGGCGTTGAGCGCGGATTACCGGTTCTCGGCGGAACAGGGACAGGGCCTGACGGTGAGTAACGGTTCTTTGGAACTGGCTAACCTGGTGATCCGCCGTACCGGCCAGGAAGAGGCCAATCTGACCCTGCCACGTATCGCCGTCAAAGGTGTAAGCCTGGACACCGTGGCCCGGGAGGTAACGGTGCCGGAAGTGCGCATCAGTGACGCGGTGGTGAAAGCGGAGCTGGATCAGGAGGGGCTCGATCTGGCCACCCTGTTCCTGCCGCGTAACGCGTCCGAAGAGGCCGGTGAAAACACCGAAGACAGTGCCGGTGAACCCTGGCGGGTAACCTTGCAAACGGTGGCGTTGGAACAAGCGCAACTGACATTGCTGGACAAAACCGTGAATCCAGCCACGCCGGTGGCGCTCACCAACACCAATCTGACCGTCACCGATGTGACCGTGGGCGACCAGATCAGCTGGCATTGGCAGGGCGACGCGGTGCTGGCGGAGAGTGGCCAGCTCAATCACAGCGGCGAAGGCAGTCTGTCGCCGCTGAACGTCTCCGCGGCGATCAAAGCGGACGCTATCCCGCTTCCGGCGTTCGCTCCCTGGGTGAAACAGGCGGTGCCGATCACCGTTCGCAGCGGCCAGGCCAGCGCGGACGTGAAGGTGGATGTGTCCGGCGAGCAACCGGTGGTGACTGTGTCCGGCGGCGCCGGATTGAACAACCTTGACCTGCTTGAAGGCAATGGCCAGAGCTTCGCCAAATTGGCGGCGATGCAGGCCAGTGGTGTGTCCGTCAACACCGCCGAGCATCGCGCCACGGTAGCGAATATTGATATCAGCGGCTTGGATCTGGTCAATCGCGTTGACGCCCAGGGCCGGGACCTGGTGTCGCGGCTTGGCACCGGCGGTGGTGGCGGTGACGCCGGCGGGCCGGCCTGGCGGGTCGGCCTGAAACAGGTCCGCGTGAAGAATTCGAAGCTGGCGCACAACGATGCGTCGCTGTCGAAACCGTTCGCCATTTCCCTGGAACAATGGAACAGCACGGTGCGCAACTTCGACACTGGCGGAGGCCGTGCGGCGATCACCCTGAACGGCAAGGTGAACGGCAATGCGCCTTTGAAAGCGGAAGGCACGGTGTCACCGGATCCGTTGTTCCTGGACCTGAAAATGGATTTCCAAAGCTATGGCATGGAAGGGCTGACCCCCTACACAGGGCGCTTTCTCGGCTACGCGGTGCGCCGCGGCCTGTTGAGCGTGAACTCCACGGTGAAGATCGAAAACAATCAGTTGGAAAGCCGCTCCACGGTGGCCGCCGACCGCTTTTTCCTGGGGGACCGGGTGCAGAGCGATGAAGCCGTGAATGCGCCGGTGCGGCTGGGTTTGTCGGTGCTGCGTGATTCCTCGGGCATGATCAATCTTCCGCTGAACGTGTCCGGAGACATGAACGACCCCAGTTTCAGTGTTACCGGACTGGTCTTCACGGTGATCAAGAACGTCTTGGTGAAAGCCGCCACAGCGCCATTCTCGCTGTTGTCCAGTCTGGCCGGTGGCAAGGATCTGGAGCAGATCGCGTTTCCCGCCGGCGAAGCCATGCCCGGTGCGGAAACCCGGCAGAATCTGGCGACCCTGAATGACGTGCTCAGCAAAAGGCCGGGCCTGTCGGTGGCACTCAGCGGACAAACCAATGACGAGGACCGGGCCGCCTTTGCTCGCCAGGCCCTGGGCGAGCAATTGAGTGAAGGTCTGTTCCGCGGCGACTGGCCGGGAGAGCAGGCCGCTCTGGCCGATAGCCGTTGGGGCAAGCGCATCGTCAAGGAATTCGAAAGCCGATTCGATACCGACAGCGCCGAGTTGGGCGTCGAAGGCCGGGATGACGAGGCCGATGCCCGCCGTGCCCGGCTGGCCTGGGAGCGGCTGGTGGACGCCGCCGCCAAGGATGTCAACGCACAGACGCTGCGGACACTGGCGACCCAGCGGGCGGAGAACGCGCGTAACGAACTGGTTGAGCAGCATGGGCTGGATGCGGGCCGCGTTCGTCTCGGCGAACCGGTCGTGGACGGTAAACTGGCTGGCATTCAACTTGGGCTGGGCAACGATTAAATGAGTCTGATCTGGGAGCAGCAGCACGACGGGGTGTGTTATCAGGTACGTCGCCGGCGAACCACTTTGGAGCTGTACGCCAATGGGGTGCAGCACTCCGAATTCCACCCCCGCCGTTTGGTCACCGGCAGTGTCTGGGATCTGTTGTGGTTGCCGGCGTTATTGGGAGAACCGGAACGGCTGCGGCGGGTGCTGGTGCTGGGTTTGGGAGGCGGCACGCTGATCCCGCCGCTGCGCCGGTTATTGAAACCGGAGTGTCTGGTGGCGGTGGAAATGGACCCGTTGCATCTGACCGTGGCGCGGGACGTGTTTCAGGTGATCGACGATGATATGGAAACCGTGGAAGGCGACGCGGTGCAATGGTTGCGTGATTACCAGGGGCCGCCTTTCGATTTGATCATTGAGGACCTGTTCGCGCCCAGTGACGAATCGGTAACGCGGGCGGTGGCGGCGGATCGCGACTGGTGCGACAGCTTGAGCCGGCATGTCTCCGAGCATGGCGTATTGGTGATGAACTTCGGTGATTATCGCGAATTTCGCGACAGCCACGCGGCCGGTTCCGCCGCCATGGCCGGTTGGGCCAGCCGTTTTCGTCTGTCCTGCGGGGATTGCCATAATGCGGTGGTGGCGTTTTCCCGATTGCCGGCGCGCAGCGTTCACTTGCGGCGCCGGGTGCAAGCGCATCCGGCGCTGGCCGCGTCTGTGCGCGACGGGCGCCTTAACTATCATATCCGCCAGCTGAACTAGGCTGCTTCCCACGGACCAGACCACGAAGCCACTGTAGGAGCTTGCCCGCAAGCGAATATCCCGAGAATGCCTGAGAAATACCCATTCGCTTGCAGGCAAGCTCCTACAGTGGCTTCGTAGCCCTTTTATTATTTCCTCACCAGTGCCTCATCGCTTTGCAAAAGCGCCTGGGAATAGTCCACGTCGCGTTCCGCCGGGGTGGTCAAATGCACTTTCTCGTTTGGGGCGTGTAGACCGGCCAGTAGTACCCGGTAGGTGAGCACCGCCTGCACATACTCGCGGGTTTCGCGGAAGGGAATGGACTCGATCCACACATCCATCGGGCGGCTGTCGCTTCGTTCCGGCAGCCACTGCGGAATACGGCCCGGCCCGGCGTTGTAGGCGGCCAGGGCCAGAATCCGGTTGCCATTGAACCGGTCCAGCATATCGGAGAGGTAGCGGCTGCCCAGATTGATATTGGTCCATGGATCAAAAACCTGATCACGGGATGGTGCCGGCTGCTCCTCATCCAACGCGACCTTGCGGGCGGTACCGGGCATCAGCTGCATCAGTCCCATGGCGCCGGCATGGGACTGGGCGCGGGGATTGAAGGCACTTTCGCGGCGGGAAATCGCCATCGCCAGCCACGGGTCCAGTTTGTGGCGAGCACTGGCGCGGGCGAATTCCTGGCTGTAGGCGGCGGGGAAGCGCCAGGCCAGCGTGTCCCAGGCCTTGGCCTGGATGGATGCCTGTACGGTCAGATCGTACCAGCCCTGCTCCAGCGCGTACTGGGCCAGGCGGTCCTGATGGGGGCGATCGTTGTGCAACATCAGCCAGTGCCATTCTTTCCAGGCGGCACCGTACTCTCCCATGTCACGCAGCAAACGCACGCGGATCACGCCGGGGGGCAGGCTGACATTGGCATCGGGCTGGTAGGCCCGCTGATTGAAGCTGTAGGTCTGTCCGAGCTGGTCGGCGGCCAGAAAACCGTAGAAATTCCGTTGCTCGGCGGCCTGCTGCCATAGCGGTGTCGCTTGGTTCCGCTGGCCGTTTTCCCAGGCGGCGCGGCCGGCCCAGTAGCGCCAGCGGCTGTCGGCGGCTTCCTCGGCGGGTAACTGTTGAATCCAGCGCGTCACGGCAGACCAGTCCTGCTCGATGATGGCGCGGCGAATACGCTGGTCCAGCAGGGCGGTATCGGGGTGATCCGACAACCATTGGTCCAGCCAGTCCTGATTCTCGCGAACGCCACGGATCGTGGAGTAAAAAGCAATCCGGTCGCCAGCGGCGTTACGCAGCCGCGCATCAGTGAGCCCCCATCGTCTGGCTCTTTGTTCGAAGGCCTGGCGGGCGCCGCTGGTATTGGTATAGGCCATGCGCTGCAGCGCCGCGGAAACCAGCTCCTGACGCCGGATATCGGGTAGTGTCGCCGGCAACTCTCCGACCTTATCTGGATTGTGATAAAGCTGCTCCAGCCATTCACCGGCGGTTTGATAAGGTTCGTCCAGCATGCGCTTGAGGTAGCGCATCAAACCGGTGGCCCGCGCTTCGAACGCCAGTTGCATGCGTTGCCAGATTTCCTCCTGGCCGATGACGCCGGCGGCCTGGGCGGCTTCGAACAGCGGATCACAGGCGGAAGGGCGGGATTGGCCGGCCAGCCAGATTTCACGGGCGTCTTGCAGCGCCGCGTCGCGATCGCGGCGCAATTGCGCCCTTTGATAGTAACAGCGTGCTTCGATGGCGCTGGGAGGGGTGTCCATGGCCTCGGCGGCGGCGTCCCAGCGGCCTGCCTTGGCATAGGCGATCAAGGCAATCTGGCGGATGTCCGTTGGCAACGGGGAGCGGGGATAGCGGTTTTCGTAGTCGCGCAGACGCGATGGATTCAGCTCCGGCAGGTCCCTGCGCAGGTGGTGGAATTCGAGATAATCGCGCAGCGGATAATCCTGGGCGATGCGTGGTTCCAATTGCGCCAGTGTTTCCCAATCATTGTCGCGAGCTGCCCGCAGCGCGTCCTCGAAATTTGTGTTCACGGGTTGTGCGGCGCATGCCAGGGCGCTACAAGCGAAACTGAAAACCAGTACGGCGCGACGGATCATCCTGCCTCCATTCGTAGGGTGATCTCACCATTCTAGCGAGACGCGACCGCCGGGCGTGCGCGGCGAATGTAAAACTTGAGGTGGCGCCGCCGCCGGGGTTTATACTGTCGCCCCTTTTTTCGCCTGCCCTGACCGGTGACCGTGATGGAAAACAGCACAAAACTTTTGCAACGTCAGGCGTCCGCGCTGGCGGCTCGCCGGGCCGGGGTGGTGGAGGCCGATGACGCGGCCCTGGCCGATCTGCCTGCGGCCTCCCTGTGGCTGCATGCCGATGATTTTACCGTGGCGGCGGATCAGTGGCGGCCGTTGCCGGAAGTGGCCGAGGACACCGATTTGTTGATCCTGCCGTTGCCGAAGGCGGCGGACCGCATGACGCTGCTGTTGCGGCATCTGGCCGGCGTGATCCGCAAGCCGCTGCCGCTGTGGCTGGTGGGGCCGGCCAAGGGCGGAATCCGTGGCGGTGTTACCCGGCTCAAGGGCTTCGCCGATGACATCCAACTGCTCGACAGCGCCCGCCACTGCAAACTGTATGAGGCGCAACTGAGACCTGGGCCACCGCTATCCCTGGCGGAGCAGGCCGCGGTGATCGAGGTGCGCGGTGCACGGGTGACCAGTTACCCCGGCGTGTTCAGCCACGGCCGCCTCGACGAAGGCAGCGACTTGCTGCTGGATGCCCTGGAAGCCGCCGATGTCGGTGGTGGCAAGGCTTTGGATATCGGTTGCGGCGCCGGTGTGCTGACGGTCTGGCTGGCCCGGGCCGGCTGCCGGGTGCAGGCGTTGGATCCAAGTGCCACGGCGGTGGCCGCCGCCCGGGCCACTCTGGCCGATAACGGGTTGAGCGCCGAGATACAGGGCGGCGATCTGTTTGACGGCATCACTGGTCGCTTTGATCTGCTGGTGACCAACCCTCCGTTCCACGATGGCCGTGAGCGTACCACCCAGATCACTCGCCGTTTAATCCGGCAGGCGCCAGAGCATCTGCAAGCGGATGGGGAACTTTGGCTGGTGGCAAACCGGGAATTGCCCTATGCCCAGTGGCTGGACGACGCTTTCCGGCAAGTGACCGTGGTACGGGAAACCAATCGCTTCCGGGTTTATCGGGCCCGCCGCTGATCAGGCTCTCAGCATCCCTTCCGCGCGCATCCAGTCGATGCATCGACGCAGCATGACCTCCAGTGGTACCTGATCATCAAAGCCCAGCTCCCGTACCGCCTTGGCGCCACTGACCCTACTGCGCGCGGAGACCAGCGCCACCTTTTCCGGCGTCAGACGGGGCTCGTTACCGGTAAAACGGGCGGCGATGGGAGACAACTGTCCCAGCAGGCCCAGTGCCCAACGCGGCGTCACTTTGCGGGGCGCCGGCCGGCCCAGCAATCGCCCGATGGTTTGCGCCAGTTCCAGAAAACTGGCCTCGACGCCGGCCAGAATGTAATTGTGTCCGTCCCGGCCCGCGTCCCACGCCGCCAGATGGGCACGCGCTACTTCCTCCACCGCGCCGAAATTGCCACCGCCAGGGGGAACACCGGGCAGGCGACGCTGGTCGATCAGGCCGATCATCTGCGACCAGTTGTGCGTATCGCCGGCGCCAATGATGGCGCAGGGGTTGAGGATCACCGTACTCAGGCCCTGACGGGCGCCATCACGGACTTCCTCTTCCGCCAGATATTTGGTGCGGTTGTAACCGATCCAGTCGTTGGCGGCGTTGGACGGAGTCTCCTCATGGATAATGCCATCCTGCTGGCCCCAGGCGGAAATCGAGGAGGTATGAATCAGCCTGCCCGCCTGGTTGCGCAGGGCGGCGGTGACCACCGCCCGGGTGCCCATGACATTGTCCTGATACTGCTGATCGCGGCGGCGGCGCCAGAGACTGGTGTTGCCGGCTACGTGGAATACCGCGTCCACCGCGGGCGGCATCACCAGCGTGAGCTCGGTGGCGTTGGTCAGCGGCGCGTGAACAATCTTCAGGCCCGCCTCCCGCAGCGCCTGGCCATCGCTGCCCGGGCGTAGCAGGGCGGTGACTTCCCAGCCCTGTTCCACCAACAGGCGGGCAAGATGGCCGCCGAGAAAGCCCCGGGCTCCGGTGATAAAGGCGCTGGGCATGGTGTCGCTCCCCGTTCATGATTTGTCTCCGGTTATCGCCTAGCGCGAGGAGCGTGTAAAGCCCGGACCTTCTTCGCGCAGGCGCAGGAAACTGGCGAACCGGGGCAGGCCGTGGCGGGTGTGGCCGTGATATTTGTAGGTGACAACGCTGCCAATGGCCGGAGGCCGTGCTCGCAATGCATCGCTGAATCCGGTGCCCAGACGGAAATGACGCCCGCCGGGCGTTTTCACCAGCAGCGCCCCCATCATTCCGGTGTACTTGCCTTCGCCGGGGATCACCGCGACTACTTCCGCTTCCGCGTCCAGGTAGGGTTTCACCTTGAGCAGATCGTCGTTGCGTTCGCCCCGGTAGGGCGCGCCGCCACGATGCAGCATCAGGCCTTCTCCGCCCGCCGCCACCACCCGCTCCAGATCGCGCATCAGCGTGGCGTGGTCGCGTCCCCGGCGCTGGTCGACCATATGCAGGTGGGGCAGGGCGGCATCGTCGATCAGTTTGCGCAGGCGCGGCAGGCGCTGATCGAACGGGCCCGGGGATGAGGGCAGGTCGAACGCCATGAAATAAATGTGCCGCCAAGGCTCCGCCGACGGCGTGCGCCGGTTGAGTATCCCCACCAGCTGGCTGAAGGTGCCGCGCCCCATCCACAGCTCGCCGTCCAGGGGCTGCGTGGGAAAACCTTCGGTAAAGCCCGGTGGGGTATCGATCACGTTGCCGTTGCGTGACAACAACTGTTGGCCGTCCCAGAAAGCGCGCACGCCATCCAGTTTCTCACTGACCCAGTAACCGGTCAGATCAATGCCTTCTTGATAAATATTCGCTTGCATCAGCGCCGGTGCTTTCGCCGCCCGGGCCGCCGCCGCCATTATCAGAGCAGCGGCGATCAGTAACGCGCCGATGAAGTACAAAATTGGGCGGGACATCCTTGTTCCTCCTGGTCATCCATTGACGGAGCCAGTGTAGAAGAAGGGGCCGGCCGGGAATGCAGGACCAGGCTGAAATACGTGTAGGACTATTACTGCTCGCCAATGGTGATTTGCCGACAAGACCGCGAAACAGGTGGCCGGCCGCCCGATAAAATTCCGGGCGACTAAGCCTTCCTGGGTTCTTGGCCCAGGTGTCTGTGCCCGGTTTGCTCGCCGGGGGGCGGACTGAACAATCGGGGAGCGCCGTGGTGGGGCTGATGAATCAGGTTCAGCCGGCTGCTGCGTGCCCGCCGCACGCTCAGCGATGATGGCGCGGACAAACTCACCAGGGTGCCGGCGCCGGCACGCACTGCTTTGTGGATCAATTCCAGGCCGCAACGGCTGGTGATGGCAAAAAAGCCGCTGCCGGGATCCAGACCCGCGCGGACGCAGGCGCCGATCAGCTTGTCCAGGGCGTTATGACGGCCGATGTCCTCGCGGCACAGACGCGTTTTACCAGCACCATCCACGTAAACCGCCGCGTGCATGGCGCCGCTGTCGCGGGCAAGAGCTTGTGTCGCCTGGAAGCGCTCACGTAATCCCGCCAAATGGGCCAGCGGCGGCAGTGGCGCCGTGTCCCGTACGGGCAGTGGCGGCAAGGCCTGATCCAGGGCTTCCACCCCGCACAGGCCGCAGCCGCCGCTGCCCGCCTGGCCGCGGCGTCGGTGTTTGAAGGCGGTGAAGGCTCGGCTGCTTAAAGTCACTTCAACCTGGATCGCGTCTTCCTGCGGCGTCAGATCGATGCCGTGGATCGCCAGGGGGCTATCCACCAGTCCCGCGGTCAGTGTGAAGCCGGTAACAAAATCCTCCATATCGTTGGGGGTCGCCATCATTACCGCGTGATTGATGCCGTTATAGCTGATCGCCACCGCTACTTCGGCGGCAAGCGGCTGATCGCCGGACACGGCGTGAGGGCTGTATTCCAGATAATCGTAACGGGGGGACGGATCCACCAGAGCAGAATCTTCATTGGAGGAACGCCCGGCGCCGGGCCGGGAAGACGTCATGGTCGCTACCTCATGCGTTCAGGACGTATCCTGCGTTGTTCTGTCATTCAGGCTCTCAGAATAGGCCGATTCGGACCCCGGGTCCAAAACGTCAGAGGCTTTGTTCAGAGCCGGTTATTGCTGCAGTTTGTCCAGCAGTTTCGCCAGAGTGGTTACCTCGGCGGCGGTCAGCCGCTGTCCCAGACATTCCTGGATAACCCGGCCGTAGACCGGCCACATGCGTTGCAGCAGCCGGCGGCCGGAGCGGGTGATCAGAACCCGGTTGCCCCGGCCATCCTCCGGACTGGTCCGCCGGGTCACCAATGCCTCCTTTTCCAGGCGGTCAAGCAAGCGGGACAGGTTGTGCTTGGGCAGCAGCATGCGCTCGCCGATCTCGTACTGCCGCAGGCCGTGCCGTTTGCGATGCAGTTCCAGCAGCACGTCATACCATGCCAGGGGAGGCAGATCCGCTGCTTTCAGTGCCGATTGCACCTGTTCCTGCCATTGCGTATGAACGCGAAGCAGCCGGGCCCAGGCGGCAATCGTTTGTTCCGTGGGAGTCGTATTCATGTTCACCAGAGTAACGGCAAGTGGTTGCAAGTGCAACCGGTTGCGAGTAGGGTTGTTTTGGTTGCATTTGCAACCAAGTGAAAAGGAGTGAAACCATGAACGACAGCATTCAACGTGATGAACTGAAACGGCGTCTGGATAACGGTGACCCCATGGTGCTGGTGGAGGCCTTGCCGGAACGGCATTTCCATAGCGGTCATCTGCCCGGGGCGATCAATATCCCCCATGAGGAGGTGAGTGCCCTCGCCGGCACGGCACTACCGGACAAGGACGCCACCATCGTGGTGTATTGCGCCAATACCGGTTGCCAGAACTCGCGCATTGCCGCCGGTTTTCTGCGCGGTGCCGGTTACCGGAATGTATTGGAGTACGTGGAAGGCAAGGCGGACTGGCAGGAAGCGGGCTATCCACTGGAGACCTGACGCCGCCGGCAGGGGGAGGCGCCGCCGTGCTTTTGGCGGTGCCCCCTCGTTTTCCATCTCAGAGAGGTCATCGCTGTCGGCGTTTGAAGCCACCTTTGATCGACAAAAAGGGGTTGATTTTTGATCGCCGCTCCCTGATGTTGGATCAAGTCTGTTTACGGATCGGGGAGGGCCGGGCGGTGCAAACCAGAGCGGCGCCCTCGTGGAGAACGACACCAAAACCGATACTATTCGATAACAAAAGGTAGAGGCTAATGATGGATATCAGCACCACCCTGCTGGGGCAGATGGCGATCGCCTGGGCTGTGCTCTGTGCAGTGAGTTCCTATTTTCTGGCACGCAAGAAAGTTCGCGCACCGGTTCTTGCCGCCGTACTGGGACTGTTCATGTCCCTGGTCCCCCCATTCGCCTTGGTGTACATGGCGGTGTTGGCGTTCTTGCGGCCGGAGCCGCGGCACAGCCAGGTTTCCGCCTGACCTCCTGGTTGTCTGGGCTTCTCCACCAAAAGTGGGTGACGCCATGGCCGAGTTACCCTTGGTGACCCGGATACCCGCTTGGGCATTCGGGCAACAGCGCGCGCGCCTGTGGAAAATGCCGTGAGACAGTGGACATGGCATAAGGCGTTAATTATATTGCCGTTTCGCCAAGGCGGGTGTAGCTCAATGGTAGAGCAGAAGCTTCCCAAGCTTACGACGAGGGTTCGATTCCCTTCACCCGCTCCATACTGAAAGGGTCGCCTTATGGCGGCCTTTTTGGTTTGGCGTGGCTGGAGGTCATGGATTGACCCCTCCGGTTCGACGTCTCGCCGTATACGGCGAGCGGACGTCGCCCTGGCGACGGTCCCGCGCTTGCGCGGGATGCCTCTGGCACATTCCCTTCACCCGCTCCGAATCTTCCTTTCTCCCGCAAATAACACCTCCGTCACCAGCAGGGTGGAACGAGCCTTGTCAGGATGCGGTATCCTCTCTTCCTGGAAAACGATTCTGAAGACCAACGGATGAAGGACGTGACATGAGGAAGTGGTTCTGGGGAGTGGCGGTGCTCTTCTTGCTCGCTGGTTGTGGTGGCGGCAATGATCTGACGGCGGTCACGCTGGACAAGTTCACGGTGATGTTGATCGACGGCAAGGAGAGGAAGGCCGCGATCTGCCTCAGGAAGCTCAATGCCCAGGGGGACGGCATGATTGCGGGTTGTGGTGAGTGGACGCCGATCGACGTAGTGCATAAGACGCTTTAGTGGCGCGGCTGACGGCGCTGGTTGAGGTATTAAAGCCGGAATGCCTCCAGCCGTTCCACCTGCAAGCGCAGTCCGTCTTCACCCAGGTAGTGCGCGAGTTTGCCCTGTCTCACCTTTTCCAAACTCGTACGCAATGACGTCAACAGTGCTTGTTTTTGTTGCGGCAGGGTGGCGCGCTGCTGTACGGACAGCTGTTCGGCGATGCAGTGGGCGCTGTCGGGGACACCATGGAGGACGCAGCGCAGTGTTGCCTGTACCGAGGCCTGATCGGGGTGGGTCAGCAGTCGGGCCACCAACGCCTTGGGGACAGGACCGTTAACGTCGTCCAGCAGCCGTTCGGGGAGCGGTGGATTACGCTCAAGCAGGGCTTGAAAGACTGACCAGGCATTGTTGATAACAGCCAGGGAAAGCGGACCCATGTCGCCGCGTAACGGAATATCCAGCGCGACACCGCGGTCGAGCAATTGCGTGAGCAGGGCGGCATCGTCCTGTTGAATAGCGTGACTCAGAGCCAGCGTGGCAAGAAGAGGATTGTCGCTCAGGGTGCCGGTTTCCAGCGCGCCCCGCCAATCCAGCACGGCTTGCCGGTAAAAGTCGATGACCTTATCGGCCAGAGCGGCGGGTAAGTCATGCTCCTGCCGGCGGCAATCCAGATACTCCAAGAATTCCAGACCGGTATCGGCGCCGTCGTCGGAGACCGGATCTTTTTCCAGTCCAAGGCATTGAAAAGCCTCCCGCAGAGTCGGTGCTATGGTGGCCAGGCCGTCCTCGTGCATGGCGTGGCGCCATGCTGGCGGCAAGCCCATTTTCCAAGCCAGGGCGTGGCCGTAATCCAGGGCGTTATGGTCGGTGACCACATAGATGCGGTCGCAGTATTCGAAGCCGCCGATGGGCAGGGCTTCAATTTTGCCGTCCCAATTATGTCCACGCGCCTCGGCGGCTTCTTCAGCAAGCGCCTGTTCGTGCTCGATCCAGCCGGGCAGATCACGATAGCCATCGCTGTCGTGGTAGAACAGCTCGGCCCAGGAAATCGCTTCCTGATTGCCCTGCATGGTCAAGCGCAGATCGTAGTCCAAGCGGCCGCCAGCGGTGAGCCGCCAGAGCGACAGCAGGTCTTCGGGCAGGGAGCCACGAATGCGCTGGCGAATGTCCCGCAACGCATCCTCGCTGATGGGAGGCTGTGCTTCAAAGATGACGCGGTCAGTCCAGATCACGATATCGTGCTTACGCAGTTGCTGAAGTTCATCCTGGGTGAAGGTGTTGGAGAGATCCATTCCGGTTCGGTGCTGTGTCCAATGGGAAAGTCAGCTTACCATGACGCGGGCCAGGGTTTGCTGACCATGGCGGGGGGAGTTACAAGCCCATCAAAAAGCCGAAGCCCGCGCGAACACGGACTTCGGCTGTTCAGGTCGCCGCTCTGACAGAGGGCGGAACGGTTCAGCTGGTTTTCGGTTGCTTGACCATCCGCAGATAGGGCTTTTTCTCATCCCAGCCTTCGGGGAACAGCTTTTGTGCGTCCTCGTTGCTGAGCGAGGGAACGATGATGACGTCGTCGCCGTCGTTCCAGTTCACCGGCGTCGCCACTTTGTAGCCATCGGTGAGCTGCAGGCTGTCGATGACCCGCAGAATCTCGTCGAAGTTACGGCCGGTGCTGGCCGGGTAGGTGATGGTGAGACGGATCTTCTTGTTCGGGTCGATGACAAACACGCTGCGCACGGTCAGGGTGTCGTTGGCGTTGGGATGGATCATGCCATACAGGTTGGCGACCTTGCGGTCGGCGTCGGCCAGCAGCGGGAAGTTCAGAGCCTGTCCCTGAGTTTCCTCGATGTCACCGCACCAGGCCTTGTGATCATCGAGCGGGTCCACTGACAGACCGATGACCTTGGCGTTGCGTTTCTCGAATTCCGGCTTCAGCCGGGCCACTTCTCCCAGCTCGGTGGTGCACACCGGGGTGAAATCCTTGGGATGGGAAAACAGCACCACCCAGTTGTCCCCGGCCCATTGGTGGAAGGAAATCGGACCGTCGGTGGACTCCTGAGTGAAGTCCGGCGCGGTATCACCCAATTGCAGTGCCATGCTAAGCCTCCTTTTTATTTGGCTGATAGCCATGTTGGCTGACAGTTATGTTGGTTGACAGCTCCAGAGAACATAGAGGTTCATGATGACGCTTTAAAGGGGGCGGCAAGACGGAATTGCGCTAAGCATCTTCTCCGTGCTTATTAGTGCTCTTAGTGCGACAGATCGTTGGCGCTGACGCGCCGGTGTTCCGGATCGTCGGGGGAATACGCCAGTTGCAACCGGTTGAGCGTGCGTTCCTCCAGTTGATCCAACCGTTGGCGGCAGGCCAGGAAGGTCCGGCTGATACGGGTGGAGTTGCCGATCATGTCGAGTTTGGGCCAGGTGGTGCGTTCGCCCAGACTGATGAAGTTGCGCACATCGTCCATGCTGGGGTTGCGCAGTATGCGCAGCAGATTCAGCGGCTGGCGTGGCGGGATCAGATTGATGTCGCCGATGTAGCGTTGCTTGACCACGTTTTGCGCCTTGCTGATCAGCAGCCCCAGATCGTTGGAGCGCACCCGCCGCTGCGCCAGTTCCAGTGCGTAGTTCAGATTCATGGACAGGTTGCGCACGCCCCAATCGGCCAGGGTGCTGAAGCTGGAATCGGTGCTCTCGCTGCGTGACAGGAACGGCACTACGTGGGGATTGGTCTGGCTGACGATGGAGTGGTTGACGCCGAACAGGCGTGCCAGACGCCGCACCGGCAGGTCATCCTGGATCGAGCCGTCGACGAATTTGCGCCCGGGAATGTAAGGGACCCGCTCGCCGTCGATGTTCTTGGCCCACAGGCTCACCGGAGGGTAGATGCCGGGAATCGCGCAACTGGCCAGGGAAGCCTTGCGGATCAAAACGTTGGGTGAGGTGCGCCAGTTCAGCAGCCGACTATGCTGGTTGCGGTCATAGGGGCTGACGGTGATGTTGATCTCGCGGCCGGTCTTGCGATAGGCCTCCTCGAAGGTGAGGTCGGGAATGTTCTCTTCCAGGCAAGCTTCCAGATGATCGCCGTCCAGTACCGGCGTGCCGCGTACCAGGCCCTTCCAGCCGGCGGCGCGGAACGCTTCCAGATAAAGGTTCTCCGGGCGCAGTTTTTCCGCCAGTTCATCATTGCTGTGCGTGCCCACCACCGACGCGACGATACTGCCGGCGCTGGAGCCGGAGATCACGCACGGTAACAGGCCCTGTTCCCACAGGCTTTTCACCACGCCCACATGGAATAGCCCGAGGGCGGCGCCGCCGGACAGCATCAGGCCGCTCTGACCGAACGCCTGACCGGTGGTTTCGAAGAAATCCAGTTTCTGTTTCAGGCCAAATTGTTCGAAGGACTCGTCGCACAGATAGTTCAGGGCGGCGCAGACTTCGTCCAGGTAGCGCTCGATCAGATGCTTGGTACCGACCCGGCTGTGGCGGTACAGCGCCGGATTGGAAATGTTGCCGAGATTGCCGTGCAGGCCCTCGTGGAGGTGGAACACCAGCTTGTTGACATTGTGCCGCTCGCGGGCCTGGCGAATTTGCCAGAGCCGGTTGCGGATCAACTCGTAATCGTAGTGTGGGGAGCGGTCGATGTCCTTCCATTCATCGGCGCCGGATATCCGGTCGTGTTCCAGACTGGCTTCCAGCCACGCCTGATAGGTGGTGGCGTTGGCGATGTCGCGCTCGAGTTGCTTGAGCGTCCGATTCATGCGGATCTCCCTGGCTGACGACCGGCCCGTGGGCGGGCCGCCGATCTCGCTGCCGGCCCATGGGCGGACCGGAGATGTTTATTGTTGAGTACTTCGTGTTGAGTACTTCGTGTTGAGTGTTCCGTGGTTACGCCAATGCATGACTAGCACAACCGGATTGCGATTCAGTGTAGCCGTCCCTTCCGGCGGCATCGCTTCTGAATTGTCGGACAATACCGTAAAAAGTGACATTGACCGATGGCAGAGTGGCTGGCGGCGCGGAGGTCAGGCCGACAGTGAGTGTATTGGCGGGAAACAGGGTAACCACAGGGCCTCCACCATCCGGGGGGGCCCTGCGGAAAAGAGGATCAGCGCAACTGGAAGGTAACCATGACCTGAGCGCTCAGGTCCTGCTCACCAGGGCGATAGCTTTCCTGTACCGCGTCCTTGGCCATGGCGGCACGCATCATCGGTACCGGATGGCTCTGGCTCTGCACATTGATGGTAATGGCCGGGCCGAGCTTGCGGTCCGCTGCCTTGGCGACGATTTCAGCCTTGGCGCGGGCATCTTCCACCGCTGCTTCCAGCGCCTGCTGGTTCAGCTCGGCGGCGTTGCTGATATCGGTGCCGGCCGGGGAAATGTCCTTCAGGCCCAGTTTGGTCAGGCCGTCGGCCAGTTCCGCATAGACCTCGATTCCCTTGACCTGGAAGCGCACTTCCCGCGCCACTTCATGGCCGATCAGCTTGCGTTCCGGCTGGTACTGCCACTGCGGGGTAACGCGAATATCGGTAGCGGTGACGTCTTTCTCCTCGATATCCAGGGAATCGGCCAGATCCAGCATGGCCTTGACCTGATCGTCCACGCGATCCTTCATGGTGGCGATGTCATCACCGGTTTCCCGGGCCGTTGCCTGCAGATTGAAAATATCCGGCTGACCGCTGACGTTACCCTCGCCGGACACGGTAATGGTGTCGCGCTCTCCGGTGGCGGTGCCGCTGTCCGTGCCGCAGGCGCTCAGCCCCAGAACGGCCAGAGCGACGACGAAAAGAGCCGGTTTGTTGCGCATTGTGATACTCCCTTATTCATTGGTTATGAGGTAATTCCGGTTGCGACCTTGGTTGTGTTACCGGGGAACTTTATCATTCCTGGTTCATCATCAGGAGGTTCCATGGCGGAAGTCGAACAGGCGGTTAGACAGGTTCTTGGCGATTTGATCCCGGAAGATTTGCAAACCGACCTGATCAGCGCCGGCGCCCTGTCGGCGCTGCGGGTGGATCAGGATCAGGTGCGGCTGGAGATTACCCTGGGCTACCCCTGCGCATCGGTGCTGCCGGCGCTGCGCGAGCGTATTCGTGCCGCGGTGGAGGAGGTGATCGAAGGGCGTCGTCTGCTGCTGGCGGTAACAGTGGCGATCAAGCCGCACCGCGCCCAGGGTGGCATGCCGGCCATGGCTCAGGTGACCAATGTGATCGCGGTGGCGTCCGGCAAGGGCGGGGTGGGCAAATCCACCACCGCGGTGAATCTGGCTCTGGCACTGAGCCGGGAAGGCGCCCGCGTCGGTATTCTCGACGCCGACATCTTCGGCCCCAGCCAGCCGCTGATGCTGGGGCTGCCGGAGGGCACGCGGCCACAGGTGCGTGACGGCAATCGGTTCGTGCCGGTGGAGGCCCTCGGCCTGCAAAGCATGTCCATGGGCTACCTGATCACCGAGCAGACACCGGTGGTCTGGCGTGGCCCCAAGGCCAGCGGCGCGCTGACGCAAATGATGCAGCAGACGTTGTGGCACCAACTGGATTATCTGATCGTCGATCTGCCGCCGGGCACCGGTGACATCGTGCTGACGCTGGCGCAGAAGGTGCCGGTGGCCGGCGCAGTGGTGGTGACCACCCCCCAGGATATAGCCTTGCTGGACGCCACCAAGGGGGTGGAGATGTTCCGCAAGGTGGATGTGCGGGTATTGGGCATCATCGAGAACATGGCGGTGCACGTGTGCAGCCAGTGCGGCCACCAGGAGCATGTGTTCGGGGAAGGTGGCGCGCGGCGGCTGGCGGACCGTTATCACACCGAGGTGCTGGGGGCATTGCCGTTGTCGCTGAAGATCCGCGAGCAGGCCGATAGTGGCCGGCCCACCGTGGCGGCCGAGCCCGACGGCCCGGAGGCCGCGCTGTATCTGGCGGCGGCCCGGCGTCTGGCGGCGCGGCTGTCGCTCACCGAGGAAGGCAAACGAGGTTTCCCGAAAGTGGTCACCCAGCATTGAGGCCGAAGGGACTCCTTCTGTACCATTGGCCGATTCACCCCATCACTGGACAAGGCTTGTCATGAGTATTAAATCCGATCGCTGGATCTCCCGCATGGCCCGCGAGCAGGGCATGATCGAACCGTTCGAGGCCGAGCAGGTGCGCGTCGATGGCGAGGGCAACAAGCTGATTTCCTATGGCGTGTCCAGTTATGGTTATGACGTGCGCTGCGCCGACGAATTCAAGGTCTTCACCAACATCCATTCGGCCACGGTGGACCCGAAGCACTTCGACGAGAAGAGCTTCGTCGATATCAAGGGCGATTCCTGCATTATTCCGCCCAACTCCTTCGCGCTGGCGCGGACTGTGGAGTATTTCCGCATTCCCCGTAACGTGCTGACCATCTGCCTGGGCAAATCCACCTATGCCCGTTGCGGCATCATCGTCAACGTCACGCCGCTGGAACCGGAATGGGAAGGGCACGTGACCCTGGAGTTTTCCAACACCACCACGCTGCCGGCGAAAATCTACGCCAATGAAGGGGTGGCGCAGATGCTGTTCCTGGAATCCGACGAGGAGTGCGCGGTGTCCTACATGGACCGCGGCGGCAAGTACCAGGGCCAGCGCGGCGTGACGCTGCCGAAGGCCTGATGTTTGAAGTTCACCCTTTCCCCTCAAGGGAGAGGGTGAAAAAACGGTCAAATCCGGCGGAGCCTCAATTCCCGTAGTCGATCATGATCAGCTCGCCGCGCAGTAGCGTGCTTTCAATATGGCGGGCTTTCACCACCATGTAGTCCTTGGCCGGTGCCACCCAGAACAGGGTGCGGCGTTTCTCCTTGCGGTCGCCTTTGCGGCGCTTCTCCACGATCAGCGTGTCCAGTTCCCCCATGGGGGTGTCCAGGGTTTCCCGGTCAATGACGATGAAATGATGCTGGCGGATACGATCGCCGTAGACGCTGGTGGCGGTGTATTCCTTGTCGCCGGTGGCGAACACGCAACGGGCCCGCAGTAACATGGTCAGCTCGTCCAGGGCATCGGCGGGGATATCGAAACTCTCCTTGCCCTCCTTACTGTCGCTGTTGACCGCTCTGGGCGGCGACCAGGAAAAATCGGTGTGGTGATAGCGGTGCTTGCCGAATCCCTGGAACTCATGCACGTAACGTTCGGTGCGCGGTTCACAGTCGTTCCATTCGAACCAGCTCTCCTCGGTATTGGTGAGCATGAAGGAGTCCGCTTCGAACAGCATGCGGTAACGATCTTCTCCCGGCGCGGGTTCCAGCACCAGGGTCGCCTTGATGGGCGTCGGAATCTTGTTGACGTGGATGCGGTATTCGGCGGCGAACGGTGCCAGCGGCTCGGCCAGAGCAGCACCGCCAGGTAATGCCAGAGCCAGTGCCAGGAGCGCGGCACGCATCATGGTAGCGCTCCCTGCAGGGTCATCACGTGGCGGCCGTCCTCGTTTTCCTGCACCAGTTGCACCAGCGTATAGCCGTATTCCGGTGCGAACCACAGCCAGGTCTGCCGGGGGCTGTTGCCGCTGCGGTCGCGGCGTACCTTGACCGTGGTGACAGGCTTGCCGTCCAGACTCAGAGTTTCCTCGCCTTCGACCAGATAATGCTGGCTTTCCAGTTCCCGCTCATCGGCCACATGCAAGGTCAGATCCCGTTCGCCCCGGGCCAGCCGGCACTGCAGGGCCAGGGTCAGGGAAATTTTGTCAGTGACCGCCGCCGCCGGCACCGGGTATTGGCGATCCGCCTTGCCACTGCGCTTGGCGGTGGCGGTGGCGCCGCCGGCCGGGATACGGACTTCGGCTTCCTTGAGCTGGCCGAGTCCCTTGCGCCGGTAACCGTAGAAACGGCTCACCGGCGTGCACTCGTTCCAGACGAAACGGGAGGTCTCGCGAATTTCGCCGAGCACATTGCTGGCCACCACGTCCATCTGCCATTGTCCGTCGCCGAGGGCTTTCAGCGTCCGGTTGGCGGTGACCGCGAAGGGAATGCCCTGGGCCTTGAGCCGGTATTGCAGCTGGAACGGAGTGATTGGTGGTTCGGCGGCGATGGCCGGGACCGTCGCCAGGGTCAGCAGCGCCAGCAGGGCGCTAGTGAGAAGCCTCCGGCGCCCATTGCCGGCCTTGTGGGGGTAGGATTTCGCCATCCAGTGCCACTCCCTGTGTGGTCAGACGCAGACGACCGGCGGCCCGCCATTGCAGGACCTCCGGATAAAGTCCGTGCTCGTATTCCTGTACCCGTTTGGACAGGGTTTCCGGGGTATCGTTCGCCAGTATCGGTAAGCGCGCCTGAGCAATCAACGGGCCGCCATCCAGTTCCTCGGTGACGAAGTGGATCGAACAGCCGTGTTCACGATCGCCGGCTTCCAGCGCCCGGGCATGGGTGTGGAGCCCGCGGTGCAGTGGCAGCAGCGAAGGGTGGATGTTGATCAGCCGGCCGTCATAGTGCCGCACGAAGTCACTGGAAAGGATGCGCATGAAACCGGCGAGCGCCACGGTATCGGCGCCATGGGCATCCAGCTCGCGGATCATGGCGTGATCGAACGCGGGCCGGTCCGGGTAATCGCGATGATCGATCACCGCCGTGTCCACGCCAGCCCGGCGCGCCCGCTGCAGGCCGCCGGCATCGGCCCGGTTACTCAGCACCAGAGTAACGCGGGCCTCCAGGGAACCGGCGTCGATGGCGTCCAGAATGGCTTGCAGGTTGGTGCCGGAACCGCTGATCAGCACCGCCAGACGGTGGGTCACGGAGTGAGCCCCTCCATCACCACTTCCGGAGCGCCGTCGTGGGAACGGATGTCACCGATCAGAATCGGCTGTTCGCCGGCGGCTTCCAGCTCGGCCACCGCCTGATCCACGTGGTCGGCGGGCACCACCACCACCATGCCGATGCCGCAGTTGAAGGTGCGGTACATCTCCATTTCCGGCACTTGCCCTTGTTCCCGCAGCCACTGGAATACCGGCGGCCAGGTCCAGGTATTGGTGTCCACCACCGCGCGCGTGCCGTCCGGCAGCACCCGCGGCAGGTTTTCCGGCAGCCCGCCGCCGGTGATGTGCGCCAGAGCGTGCACCGGCACGGACTTGATCAGGGCCAGCAGGCTCTTCACGTAAATGCGGGTGGGTTCCAGCAGATGCTCGATCACCGGCTTGCCGTCCAGATCGGCGTTGGCGTCACCCTGTTCGAGAATGCGGCGTACCAGGGAGTAGCCATTGGAGTGAGGGCCGGAGCTGGCCAGACCGATCAGCTTGTCGCCGGCCTGGACGCGGCTGCCGTCGATGACGCCGTCGCGCTCCACCACGCCGACGCAAAAGCCGGCCAGGTCATAATCCTCGCCCTGGTACATGCCGGGCATTTCCGCGGTTTCGCCGCCCACCAGGGCGCAACCGGCCTGCACGCAGCCTTCGCCGATGCCTTCCACCACCCGGGCGGCGGTGTCCACATCGAGCTTGCCGGTGGCGTAGTAGTCAAGAAACATCAGCGGTTCGGCGCCGCCCACCACCAGATCATTCACGCACATCGCCACCAGGTCGATGCCGACGCTGTCATGGCGGTCGTGATCCATGGCCAGACGCAATTTGGTGCCGACGCCGTCGGTGCCGGCCACCAGCACCGGGTTCCGATACCCTTCCGGCAGAGCGCAAAGAGCGCCGAAGCCTCCCAGACCGCCCATCACTTCGGGCCGGCCGGTGCGCTTGGCCACCGGTTTGATTCGTTTTACCAGCTCATTGCCGGCATCGATGTCCACGCCGGCGTCGCGGTAGGTCAGCGGCCGTTTCTGTTCGCTCATGGGGCACTCCAGATGGTGAAGGCGCGTATTCTAGCAATCGCGGACCAGGAGTGGAAACGGGCCGACGGACGGTTCGCCAGCAGCGTTCGGATAGGGGATAATGGCGCGCCCAATCGAGGCCCGCTGGACCGAACTGATGACCCGATTACTGTGCTGCGTACTGTTATTGCTGGCCCTGGCGCCGGGCGCGGGGGCCGATACCCTGGGGCAGGTGTCGCTGCCCGTGAACGATGGGCCCGGTGGTGAGGCGCCCGGCGACGAGGCGCTCCGTGACGGACTGGAAAGACTGACCCGGCGCCTGACCGGCCGGGCCGAGGTGGCCGACCTGCCTGGCGTGGCCGGGGCTCTGGCCACACCGGATCGCTGGTTGCAGGCTTACCGCTATCAGCAGGCGGGCGATGCCACCCGGCTGGAACTGGAATTCGACGGCGCCGCCCTGCGCCGTTACCTGGCCAACCAGGGCGCGCCGGTGTGGCGGGGGGAGCCGCCCACGGTGCTGGTGTGGATGGTGGCGGGCAGCGGGCGTGGCAACGTGGTCAGCGCCGGTGATGATCTGGCCGATGCGATGACGGACGTGGCGGCGCAACGCGGCGTGACGCTGCGCTTCCCGGCTTGGGACGAACAGGACCGCGAAGGGCTCTCGGTGGCGGATATTCGTGGCCGTTTCGATGAGCCGGTGCTGGCGGCGTCGCGCCGTTACGGCAGTGATTGGGTAGCCACCGCGGTGCTGTACGACGGCCGCCAGGAGACTCTCAACTGGCGTTTGATGGAAGGCCGCGAAACGGTGACGCAGGATCGTGACAGTGGTGAACGCGGGGCCTTGCTCTCCGGCATGGTGACGGCGGTGGCCGATACCCTCAATGAGCGCTATGGCGATGAGATCCGCACCGCCGACGGCCAGCAAAAGGATCCGCCGACCGCGTTGCCCACCACGTCCGTTGGCACTGGGCCGGCGGTGGCCGGTGGCCCGGCGCCGTCCGCCACCGGGCCGGACAGTTTCGACGACATGACGTTGCTGGCGGTACGCGGTGTCAGCTCCCTGCGTGACCTGACCGCTTTGCGTCAGGCGCTGTCCCAGGCACCCGGCGTGGCGTCGGTGGAGGTTCGTTCCCTCGACGGCGATCAGGTGTTGATTCAATTGAGCCCCGCGGGGCTGGCGCCGGCCCGCGATGTGGCCGGCCTCAGCGAATGCGGGGAAAGTCAGGGGCGTGCCCTGTATTGCTGGCAACCATGACCAACCAGTTACCGCTGGCCCTGCAATTGCGCGAAGGGCATGACCTGGACAATTTTCACGCCGGTGATAACGGCCTCGCCCTGGCCTCGGTGAAAGCCGCGGCTCAGGGTGAGGAAAATCAGGTATTGCTGTGGGGCGGCGAGGGCCAGGGCAAGAGCCATCTGTTGGAAGGCGCGGTGCGCCACGCTCAGGCGCTGGGCCGTTCCGCCTGTCTGCTGCCGGCCAAGGAGTTGTTGCCGCTGGTGCCCGATGTCTTTGACGGCATGGAACAATTCACTCTGCTGGCGCTGGACGACGTTGACCGTTTCGCCGGCCAGCCGCGCTGGGAAGAAGCCCTGTTCCACCTGTATAACCGCGTCATGGCCGGTGGCGGCGTGCTGCTGTTTACCGCTTCCGCTTCACCGGCGGCCACGCCCTGGCAACTGCCGGATCTGGCCACGCGGCTGGCGGCGGGACCGGTGATCCGGCTGCAACCTTTGGATGAACAGGCGCTGACGGAATTGGTGGTGCGGCGCGCCGGCGAGCGTGGTCTGCGAATCAACGGTGAAGCCGCCCGTTATCTGGCCATGCGTAGCGAGCGCTCACCTGCGGCGCTGCTGGAGCGGCTGGCCACGCTGGATCACATGGCGCTGGCCCGTCAGCGTGCGCTGACCATCCCTTTCATCAAGGATGTTTTTGATTGGTGACCCCGGCAGGGATCCGCCTTTTTTCCTATACTAGCGAAACAGCACCGAACACCCTCGCGTGATCTCGTGATCACCACCAAGTCGATAAGGAGACGCTATGGATATCAGTTCCGGTTGGGATCTAGTCATCATCGGCAGTGGACCGGCGGGGGAGGCGGCGGCGATGCAAGCGGCCAAGGGCGGTCTGCGTGTTGCCATGATCGAGAGCCAGAACCGGGTTGGCGGTAACTGCACGCATTGGGGCACGATCCCCTCCAAGGCGCTGCGCCACCAGGTGCGTCAGGTGATCCGCTCGCAACGCAATCCGTTGCTGCGTGGCCTGATCAATCCGCGTCAGGTGCAGTGGCAGGACCTGATCCGCCGCAGCGGGGAAGTGATCGACTCCCAGGTGCAAGTGCGCACCGACTTCTATATTCGTAACCGGGTACGTTTATTTTCCGGGCTCGGTTATATCCAGGGGCCGGGCGAAGTGCGCGTGGACGATCCGGTTGGCCGTCAGTGGCTGTTGCGTACCCGCAATATTCTCATCGCCACCGGCTCGCGGCCTTATCATCCGGCGGACGTGGACTTCGACCATCCGCGCATATACGACTCCGACACCATCCTCAACATGGCGCATACACCCCGCAACATCATCGTCTATGGCGCTGGCGTGATCGGCTGCGAGTATGGCTGCATGTTCACCGGCCTGGGCATGCGCGTGGACCTGGTCAATAACCGGCAGCATCTGCTGGATTTCCTCGACACGGAAATTTCCGATGCGCTCAGCTACCACCTGCGGGATCAGGGGGCCACGATCCGTCACAGCGAGGAATACTCGCGGATCATCGCTGACGACGACGGCGTTACTCTGGAATTGCAGTCCGGTAAACGGCTGCGCGCGGATGCGCTGCTATGGTGTAACGGCCGCTCCGGCAACACCCAGGATCTGGGTATCGAGAATCTGGGGCTGGAAGCCAACAGCCGGGGGCAGTTGAGTGTGGATGAGCGCTACTGCACGGCGGCGGAGAACGTTTACGCGGTGGGTGATGTAGTCGGCTGGCCGTCCCTGGCCAGCGCCTCCTACGACCAGGGACGGTTCTGTGCCGAGGGTATCGTCACCGGCGGCCCGGTGAAGCAGGTGGAAAATGTGCCCACCGGTATTTACACCATCCCCGGTATCAGTTCGGTGGGGCAGACCGAGCAGGAACTCACGGAATCGAAGGTGCCCTACGAAGTGGGGCAGGCGTTCTTCAAGAATCTGGCCCGGGCGCAGATCACCGGTGAGCGGGTCGGCATGCTGAAAATTCTGTTCCACCGCGAGACCCTGGCGGTGTTGGGGATTCACTGTTTCGGTTACCAGGCGATGGAAATCGTGCATGTGGGGCAGGCGGTGATGCGCCAGCCGGCGCCGAACAACACCTTGCATTATTTCGTCGACACCACCTTCAACTATCCCACCATGGCCGAAGCCTACCGGGTGGCGGCGATCAACGGTCTGAACCGGGTAAGGCGGTGAAAAAAGCCGGAGGCCACTACGAAGCCGCTGTGGGAGCTTGCCTGCAAGCGAATCTTGGGGCCCGGAAGCCCACTCGCTTGCAGGCAAGCTCCCACAGCGACTTCGTAGCTCCTTCTGTGCCAGCGGTCGACCCGCCTACCTCTGCGCGCGGCTGCGCTCGTAGAAAAACTCCCGGTTTTTCTGTCGCGCGTCGCTGCTTTTCTTCAACAGCGCCAGGGTGACGCCGGCGCCGCCCTGATTCTGCGGCGCGCTATGGAAGGCCAGCACTTCCGGATACTCGGCCAGCCAGTGCAGCACGTAGCTTTTCAGCAGGCCGGGGCGTTCGCTGTGCTGGCCCTTGCCATGGCTGATTTGCACGGTGCGTAACCCCTGCGCCTGAGCCTCCTGGAGAAAGCGGAATACCTGCTCGCGGGCATCGAGCAAACGAACCCGGTGCAGGTCCAGATGGGCCTGAGTTTCGTACTTGCCCAACCGTAGTTTCCGGAACACCCCTTCCTGCACACCGTTTTTCTTCTGCCCGACGATGTCGTGGGGGCCGGCTTCCCGAACAAACTCCGGCAAGGTTAGCGGATTGCCGTCCCGGGCGGCCCGGGCGGTGGCGGCGGCGCGGCGTTGCTGCTGGGCCAGGCTGGGGGGCTGAGGGCGGCTGAGGCGCACGCGGCCATCGTCCTTGAGCGGTGCCACACCGGTCATTTCTTTGCGAAATAAGTCGTCGCGAAACAGATCGTCGTCATGGTCGTTCATGGCACCCTCCGGACACGGAACTTTATGGGGATAGTACACAAAGTAGGGGGCCGTGGCAGTGGCTGGATGGTCGTCGGCGATGGAGGCGCGTAGGGCGGAATTCGGGGAAAAGCACCACAGGGGGTATGCGAGCATACCCCTTGAGGACCGGGAGAAAAGGTCGATCAGTGCGAGGGACGCGGTGATCGGGGGCGACCGGGGGCTTCCAGAGCCTCGTCATCGGTTTGATGGCGATGCTTCTTGGCGTCCCGCTTGCGACGTTCCTTCGCTACCCGACTATGCTCTTCTTGCCATTCTTTGGCGTCGTAGTCATCAAAGTGGCGACGACTCATGTTCTGTACTCTCAAAAAAGATCCGTAATACAAACACTCGTAGTAACAGGCGCGGCAAAGCCGCAACACCTATATATCACTGAACCCGGCGGCGGAGAAGAGGCGCAACGCAATATTCATACGACCCTGTTCATACTGCCCGGGGCGCGGTATCGGGTTCCTGGTAGGCGTAATCCAGGTATTCCAGGATCGAAGCCGATTCATAACGCTCCTCGCCGGTGTTCGGATCCACCAGATACGGGATCGCCACCATGTCGGTGATGGTGATCAGACGCCGCCGGTTGCGCTGGCTGGGCCGGTAATTCAGGTTCAGGCGGTCGCGTACCGCCGGCAGCACCCAGTCCATCCACTGGTCCCGGCCGCACTGCCGGATCAGATACGGCAGTTGCATCTCACACAGCCGTTCCCGCACCAGGCGCGCGAACGGGCTGGCCTCGAAGGAGTACAACTCCAGCGGCCGTTCCGCCAGGCCCGCCGGGCGGGCGCGCAGTCCACGGCGGCCTCGGGGCACCGATGCGGTGAACGACGAGACGAGTCGCAAGCGGGAGGCCAGCCCGCGCCCGGGCGGCAGGCGGTCGCCGTATTCCCGGTGCAGGTAATCGATAATATCCTCGGACTCATAGAGCGCCGCGCCGGTGTTTGGATCCATCAGGAACGGGAAGCGGGTTTGTCCGCCGAGATTTTCCACCAGAGGTCGGTAACGGTTGCCGCCTTTGGGACAAGGGAAAATCAGTACGTCCAGATCCAGCTCGGTGAGCGTTTCACGCACCAGCCGGCAATAGGGACAGGCTTCGATGTCGTACAATTCCAAAGGCTCTTCCGGCTGCTTGTCACGCGGGCGGGTGGCAATGCCCCGGCCATTTTGCGCGGCGCTGGAAGCCAATGAGCGGACGATATCCAGATATGACATAAGGCTCCTCCTTGTTCCGCTCTACCTTGGCCATGACGCCACGGCGGAACAATGGCCCTGGCGCCGGTAGGATCATGAACAGGCTAAGGGGCGCCAGGAGCGATGCCGCCATCAGGCCGATTGTTGCCGCGGTGCCTGGGTCAGCGCTTCTTCGTACAGCCGGTTCACGTAGGGCCAGTTGACCACTTTCCACCAGGCGTCGATGTAGTCCGGGCGCTTGTTCATGTAGGTGAGATAGTAGGCATGCTCCCACACATCACAACCCAGAATCGGCGCACCGCGCACCTCGGCGGTGTCCATCAGCGGGTTGTCCTGATTACCGGTGGCGCTGATCGCCAGGTCTCCCTCCCTGGTAACCAAAAGCCAGGCAAACCCGGAGCCGAACTGATTGATGCCGGCGTTGGCGAAAGCCGTTTTGAACTCGTCGAAGGAACCGTACTTGGCCAGCAGAGCGTTCGCCAGCGCGCCCACCGGATCGCCGCCGCCATCCGGTGACATCACATTCCAGTACAGGGTGTGGTTGTAATAGCCGCCGCCGTTGTTGCGCACCGCCGGCGGGTGTTGGGAAACGCGGGCGAAAATGGTCTCCATTGGTTGTTGTTCCAGGTCGCTGCCACGAATGGCGGCAACGAACTTATCGTAGTAAGTACGGTGGTGGCGGGTGTGGTGCACGCGCATCGTGGTCTCGTCGATCACCGGCTCCAAGGCGTCGTAGGCGTATGGTAAGTCGGGGAACTCATGAATCATGATAACTACCTTCTAACGTTAAAAGACGTGTGGCGTCCTCCAGTGCCCGCTGCTGATGTGGATCGAGCGGTCCGGCGCCGGATTGATGCAAAGCCAGCAACCGTATTCTCAACCGGCCAAACTCGCCCAGCGCGCAGCCGCCGATACCCCGCGACAACGCTCCGCTCATCCACAGGGCCAAATGCAGGCAACCTTCCAGCAGGACATCCCGGATCAGCTCCGGCCGTTCGCGCCGGGCGTGGGTGTCGGCGAGGTTCTGAATGGCGATGGAATACATAATCAGGGCGTGGGTGTCGGCGGGGCGCCGGCATTGGAGGGCGGTTGCCAGGACGCTGATGGCCTGGCGGTAGCGGTCCTGAGCTTCGGCGTAGCGTTGCGTGGCGAAGGCTTCGTTACCTAGCCGGAGCAGGGCTTTGCTGTCCATTCCATAAATAGTAATGCGAATTACTATCATTTAAAAGCATGAAGAAAAGCAAAATGCTGTCTTTTTCGCTCAGCATCCGTGATCGCTCCCGTCATTGTGGCCGTTCCGGCCCTCGGGCACTCTGTTCGCCTCAATATCTGTTCACCTCAATAATTATCGTTACCCCGGAACGCCGAGCCTGCTCAGGCCGCGAGGGCGAGAGGAACGCTTACATGACCGAAGCCTATATTTACGATGCCATCCGCACCCCCCGTGGGCGCGGCAAGAAGGATGGCTCCCTGCATACCGTCAAACCTCTGGATCTGGTGGTGGGGCTGATCGATGAATTGCGCGATCGCTTCCCCAACATGGACGTCAACCGCATTGACGATGTGTTGCTCGGCGTGGTCTCGCCGGTGGGGGACCAGGGCGCCTGTATCGCCAAAACCGCGGCCCTGGCCGCTGGTCTGCCGGAAACGGTGGCGGGCTATCAACTGAACCGGTTCTGTGCGTCCGGCCTGGAAGCGGTTAATACGGCGGCCCAGAAAGTGGCGTCCGGTTGGGATGATCTGATTCTGGCCGGCGGTGTTGAAGCCATGAGCCGGGTGCCGATGGGCTCCGACGGCGGCGCCTGGGCCATGGATCCGATCACCAACTACGAAACCGGCTTCGTGCCTCAGGGTATCGGCGCCGATCTGATCGCCACCATCGAAGGCTTTTCCCGTCGCGATGTGGACGAATTCGCCGCCGAATCCCAGGCCCGTGCCGCCAATGCCTGGGAAAAAGGCTATTTCCAGCGCTCCGTGGTGCCGGTGAAGGACCGCAATGGCCTGGTGGTGCTGGACCGGGACGAGCATGTGCGCGCGGGCACTACCGCCGATGTGCTTGGCAACTTGAATCCGTCGTTTGCCGTCATGGGCGAAATGGGCGGCTTCGACGCCGTGGCGCTGCAGAAATACCACTGGGTGGAGAAGATCGATCACGTGCACACCGGTGGCAACTCCTCCGGCATTGTCGATGGCGCTTCGCTGGTGGCCATCGGTAACGCCCAGGTGGGCAAGGATTTCGGCATGACGCCGAGAGGGCGGGTGGTGGCCACCGCCATCAGCGGCGCTGATCCCACCATCATGCTCACTGGCCCGGCGCCGGCCTGCCGCAAGGTACTGAAGAAAGCCGGCATGACCATCGATCAGATCGACCTGGTGGAAATCAACGAGGCCTTCGCCTCCGTGGCCATGCGTTTCATGAAGGACATGGGCCTGAGTCACGACAAAGTGAACGTCAACGGCGGTGCCATCGCCATGGGCCACCCGCTGGGGGCCACCGGTGCCATGATCATGGGCACCGTGCTGGATGAGCTGGAACGCCGTGACCAGAAGTACGGACTGTGCACCCTCTGCGTGGGCGGTGGCATGGGGATCGCCACCATCATCGAGCGCCTGTGAGCCGGACGGAGAGAAAAGAATCATGAATGAGCAAACCTCTAACGACAAAGAAAGCACCATCCGCTGGGAACAGGGCGCGGACAATATCGTCACCCTGGTCCTGGATGATCCCAAGCAATCCGCCAATACCATGAACGAGCGCTATATGCGTTCCATGGCCGCCACCGTCGAGCGGCTGGAAAAAGAAAAGGACAACATCACCGGGGTGATCATTACCTCGGCGAAGAGCACCTTCTTTGCCGGCGGCGATCTGAACGATCTGATCCAGGTAACGCCGGAGCGGGCGGCGGAATTTTCCGCCGGTGTGGAAACCGCCAAGGCACAGCTGCGCACCCTGGAAACGCTGGGGATTCCGGTGGTGGCCGCGTTGAACGGCACCGCCCTGGGCGGTGGTCTGGAAATCGCCCTGGCCTGTCATCGCCGTATCGCACTGAACAATCCGAAGGCGGTATTCGGGCTGCCGGAAGTCACTCTTGGGCTGCTGCCCGGCGGCGGCGGTGTGGTACGCACCGTGCGCATGCTGGGGATTCAGAACGCTCTGATGCAGGTTCTGCTGCAAGGCCAGCGCCACAAGGTGGACAAGGCCAAGGCACTGGGGCTGATCGACGAAGTCGTGGATACCCCGGAAGCGATGCTGGAACAGGCCCGTGCCTGGATCAAAGCCAATCCCAAAGCCAAACAACCCTGGGACGAGAAGGGCTACAAGATTCCCGGCGGGGCGCCGAACAACCCCGGTTTCGCGCAGAACCTGCCGGCGTTCCCCGCTAATCTGCGCAAGCAGCTCAAAGGCGCCAATTATCCGGCACCACGCAATATTCTGGCGGCGGCGGTGGAAGGCGCCCAGGTGGACTTCGACAACGCCATCAAGATCGAGGGCCGTTACTTCGTTGAGCTGGCTTGCGGTCAGGTGGCGAAGAACATGACCACCGCCTTTTTCTTCAATCTGCAGGCCATCAACGCCGGCGCCAGCCGTCCCAAGGATGTGCCGAAATACACAGCGCGGAAAGTGGCGGTGCTGGGTGCCGGCATGATGGGCGCGGGGATCGCCTACGTTACCGCCCGTTCCGGTGCCGAGGTGGTGCTCAAGGATGTCTCATTGGAGAACGCGGAGAAAGGCAAGGCGTACTCCGAGAAGCTGTTGGACAAGGCGGTAGCCAAGGGCAAGATGAGCAAGGAAAAGAAAGAAGAAATCCTTTCCCGTATTACGCCCTCCGCTGACGTTAAAGATCTGCAAGACGTGGACTTCGTTATCGAAGCGGTGTTTGAAAACACCGAACTGAAGCACAAGGTGTTCCAGGAAATCGAGGACGTGGTCAACGCGGACGCGGTACTGGGCTCCAACACTTCGACGCTGCCGATCACAGGCCTGGCGGAAGGGGTGAAGAAACAGGACAACTTTATCGGCATCCATTTCTTCAGCCCGGTGGACAAAATGCCGCTGGTGGAAATCATCCGTGGCGAGAACACCAGCGACGAAGTGCTGGCCAAGGTGTTCGACTACACGCTGCAAATCAACAAGACCCCGATCGTGGTCAACGATTCCCGTGGCTTCTTCACCAGCCGGGTGATCGGCACCTTCATCAACGAGGCCATCGCCATGGTCGGCGAAGGGCAGAACGCCAACTCCATCGAGCAGGCCGCCACCCAGGCAGGCTATCCGGTGGGCGCGCTCAAGCTGATCGATGAGATCAACATGAAACTGTCCCTGAAGATCGCCGGTGAGTACAAGCAGGCGGCGCAGGCGCAGGGTGACAGTCCCCAGGCTCATCCCGCGCTGGCGGTGATGGAGAAAATGGTCAACCAACTGGAGCGCCCCGGCAAGCTGGACGGCAAAGGGTTTTACGACTATCCGGAAAATGGCAAGGCGCATCTCTGGGCTGGTCTGAAGGAGCAGTTCCCGGCCCGTGAAGCGATTCCGTTCAAGGATATGCAGGAGCGGATGTTGTTCGCCGAAGCCCTGGAAACGGTCAAGTGCTTCCAGGAAGGGGTGATCGAGTCTGTTGGCGACACCAACATTGGTTCCATCTTCGGCATCGGTTTCCCGGCCTGGTCCGGCGGTGTGGTGCAGTATATGAACCAGTACGAGGGTGGCCTGCGCGGCTTCGTGGCCCGTGCCGAGGAACTGGCCGACCGCTACGGGGAGCGTTTCAATCCGCCGCCGCTGCTGGTGGAAAAAGCGGAGAAAGGTGAGATCTTCAAATAGCCCGCTTTTGCGTGAGACACCAAAGCCCGGGTCGTTTGATCCGGGCTTTTTGCGTTATGGGGGCGGCGGTGCGCTCGATAACCATTCTGGTTGCGATTCGTTTCTCTGCTACCTGTAATCTAACTCTTTGAATTAAATGAAAAAATCTTCGGCGGGGCTGGCGCGCCGCAACAGGGCGCGTCATACTGCGCGCGTATTCCGGCTAGCTGTAATTCGAGGAGTTTTCCATGAAAGGCCACCCTGATGTGATCAAGTGTTTGCAGGAGCTGCTGCGCGGTGAGCTGGCCGCCCGCGATCAGTATTTTCTGCATTCACGCCAGTACGAGGATCAGGGGTATGGCCGTCTCTATGAGCGCATCAACCACGAGATGCAGGAAGAGACCGAACACGCGGATGCCATTCTGCGGCGGCTGTTGTTCCTGGAAGGCGTACCGGATATGACGCCCCACGCCATGTCTCCGGGCCGTACCGTCATGGAGATGCTGGAGGCGGATCTGCGTCTCGAATACAAAGTGCGGGAGGATCTGGCCAAAGCCATGGCATTGTGCGAGTCGGTGGGGGATTACGTGACCCGCGAAATGCTGCGCCAGCAATTGCAGGACACGGAAGAGGATCACACCCACTGGCTGGAGCAACAGCTCCGTTTGATCAAGCACATCGGCGAGGAAAACTACCGCCAATCGCAGATGTCCTGATCCGGCGTCATCGGATCGCCGGGCGGTGCCACGGCGATCGCTCGCTTCCTAATATTTGCACAAAGTCGGCACGGTGTTTGCGCATTACCGGCCCATCCTGGTTCCATCAAGAGGAAACAGGAGCCGACCATGAAAAGCCGCAAAACTCTCGCTCTCGCCCTTGTTGGCAGCTTGCTGCTGTCGTCTTCTCTGGCTTGGTCGCAGCCGGGTAAAGGACCTGATCAGCGGGCCCCCGCGGGCCATCACGGGCCGGCTAAGCAGGCCCATCAAGGTCCTTCCCATGGTGGTGAGCATCGTCCTCGCCACGCCGACTGGAAGGGAAAGCCGTTGCCCAAGCGCTACAGCGAACCTCGTTACGTGGTGAAGGAATACGGCCGTTATGGACTGCCGGCACCGAAGCCGGGCCACCACTGGGTAAAAGTGGATAATGACTTTCTGCTCACCGCCATCGCTACCGGCGTCATTGTCTCCATCATCGCCGGCTCGTAAGGGCCGGTTTGTCACCACTCCCCTGTTAATGGAATGATGTTAGTATTGTTCCATTAACTTGTGCTGAGGGTGGAAAAGGATGGCGGCAGCAAGGAAACCCACGCGTCGTAAAAAGAGCAAAGCGGAAGAGATTTCCGGAACCAAATTGGAGTTGACGCTGGCGGCGGAGAAGGTTTTCGCCATGAATGGGGTGCAGGGGGCTTCTCTGCGCCAGATTCGTGAGGAAGCCGGGCAGAAAAACGAATCGGCGATCCACTATTACTTTGGTTCCCGGGAAGCGATCATTGAGTCCATTCTGGCGATGCGCTCCAAGCCGATAGACGCGGACCGCCATGCCATGTTCGAGGAGGCCCGCCGTCAGGCGGCCGGTAAGCCTCTGTCCACGGAACAGATTATGCGCTGCGGGATGATGCCCCTGGCCCGTTATTTGTTTGGCACACAGGAACCCGGATATTACCTGCGTTTTTTGGTGCAATTGCGTATGGAGCGGAGTACCTGGCTTCACTTTAACGAAATGTATGGCGCGGGTATGGAAAAGTGTCTGGATGCGCTTAAGGAGGCCAAACCCTATTTGCCCAAGGCGATCGTCGAGCAACGTTTCCTCAGTATGTTATTCATGCACACCAATGGCATGGCGACGATTGAGCGGATTCAGTCGGAAAAAGGCGAGAGCTTTCGTCGCGAGGAGGCTTGGATTCGGATTGAGGACATCATTGCCTGCAGCGCTGCCATGTACGATGCGCCGTTATCGCCGGAAACACTGGAAGCGATTCGTGGAGCCTCCGAGTTGTATGACCTGCCTTCCTATACGGACATCGCCATGATACAGAAAGCCGGCACCGGCGACGATCAATAACGCCGCCGGTATCCCTACCCGTCAACCAATACCAACCCGGCGGCCGGGATAACCCGGGTCACCATCGTCGCCCAGCGCCTTTAGTGAGGCATTGGCGGCATCGGTAAAAATGCCTCTGGCCATCAGCGAGGTCTCCGCTTTGGCCCGTTCCTGATTCACCGCCGCGCGAACCCGGTGAGCCTCCTGATTATCCGGTTCCGCGCGCACCGCCATTTCACTGAGGTGGCCGGCCAGGCGCAGATCACCCTGGTCAAGGTATCTGGCCGCGGCCTGCGTCAGCGCTTGTGCTCCACCACAGAGCTCCGCCAGGGCGCCGCTTAACGTGTCCGGATGCGCTGGTTTCAGATGCGCCGGATTGCCATCATACCAACCGCCGTACAACCGCCAGACGTTGCGAATCAGAAACTCGGGGTCGTCGTAGGTGGGATGCAGGTAGGGTCTGTCAAGCAGGCCCTCGGGCAGAGTGACCTGTTGCACGATATCGGCCAGGGGCAAGCCCTGGTTCATGCCCTCCAAAGTCTGGTCATGGATGGTCTCCAGGAAAGTGGCGGTGTCGTCCAGTAACGTGGCGACACGGTCGGCACCGAACACCGCCGGTCCGTGGCCGGGCACCAGCACTTCCGGCTTCTTTGCCGCCATGGCGCGCAAGGCCTGCGCCCATTGGTGGGCAAAGCGCTGAACCTTTTGCGGGTTGCCGGCATTGGGCGCCGCCCAGATGATGAAATCCCCGGTGATAACGGTGCGATCTTGCGCAATCCAACTCCAGGTATGGTCGTCGGTTTCGCCCATGCCGTGGTTGAGTTCCACCTGGCAGTCGCCACATTCCAGAATCATCTGCTCTTCATAGAAGCGGTCCGGGTAGCGGTATTCTTCCGGCCAATGGAAGCCCGCCACCTTGAACTGCCGGCCGTTGATGCGTGCATTCCATCCAGCGCTGTTCTGATAGCGCTCGAAACGGCGGCGGATGTTGGCCTGGCCGATGACCTCGGGTTTGGGTTCCCCGGCCTGTTGCGCTTCCTGGTCGAACAGTGGTGTGCCAAAGGCGTGGTCCAGATGGCCGTGGGTATAGACGACATGACGGATGGGCTGGTCCGACCAGGCGCGGATCGCCTTATGAATGGCGGCGGCGGTATTGCGGCTGCCGCTGTCGAACACCACCAGGCCCTTTCCGGTATTGAGAACGGTAACGTTGCCCACCACGCCTTTGGACGCGATGTAAGCCAGGTGGTCGTTGATCGGTATGACCTGACTGCCATGCAGATGACGGTTCCAGTCGCGGCCGAAATCAAACCGCTCCCAGCAGGCATCGCCGATGGTTCTTAGTTCTTCGTTGATCACTTGAGGTCTCCTCCGAGGGTGAAAATCAGGAACAGAGTGTTACCTAAAGTAATGCCGGAACATTAGAAAAGATAGACAGAATTCATGTTCCCACATTATTTTTTTGGAGGGACGGCTTCAATCCAAAGGATAAAGACATGAGTCGAGATGCCTTCGAGGTGTGATTTTACGCGCCGACACCTGTGCGTTACAGGTGTCTTGTTATGTGGTTAAACTCAATAAAAACAGATGGTTATGGTTCGAAGGAAATGAGAATTTACATCTTGAACGGCCGTTCACCGATTCCTGAGGGAGTAGAATAGGGCAATGAATAAATTGTCATTCTTTCTGCGGTGATAACGACTATCTAATTGACAGTCATTAATTGGGCATGATCTGATGAGCACACAACAAAACCAAGGCGGACTTCGATGTCCGCGGGAGAGGGAGAGTGCTCACAGATTCAAGTCGTCGGCTTGGCCTGGCGATTGCCGTGGCTCTGGCCGCCATCAGTATTTATACGTCTCTTTTCGGAATCTTTGATCCGAGCTATCAGCGTCCGTTGACGTTCGCTGCGTGTATTCTCGTCGCCGTACTGGTCAAGCCGCTGGTGGTGGTGAATCCGCCACGTACCGCATTGATTCGCACCTTGTTCTGGCTCATCGACCTGGTCCTGGTCGGTGCGATTCTGTTGGCGGTTGCCCGTTTCCTGGCCTTCGCCGGTGATATGGAAAACATGCTGGTTGACTACAGCCGCACCGATCAGTTGATCGCACTGGTGGGCGTGGTGGCGGTCATTGAACTGACCCGACGGGAGTTCGGCCTCGGACTGTCCTTGTTCGCCGGTGTGACCTTGCTGTATTGCCTGTGGGGTGACCTGTTGCCTGACGCCTTGCGCCACGCCGGTTTTTCCCTGGATCAGATCATGCAGGGAATGTGGTACGGCTTCAGCGGCGTATTCGGCACGCCGGTGGCGGTGATGATCGAGTTGCTGTTCATCTACATCATCTTCGGTGTCATGCTTGAGGCTACTGGCGCCGGACCGGCGCTGGTGCGTATGTCCATTCGCGTCACTGGCCGTCTGCCCGGTGGTCCGGCCCACGCCGCGATCTTTGCCAGCATGCTGTTCGGCACCATGTCAGGCAGTGTCACCGCCAACGTGGCGGGGACCGGCGCGTTCACCATTCCGATGATCAAGAAACGCGGTTTCAGCCCCGCCTTCGCCGGTGCCGTTGAAGCCGCCGCGTCCACCGGTGGGCAGGTGATTCCGCCGGTAATGGGCGCCGCCGCGTTCATGATGGCGCAGCTTACCGGCACGCCTTATCTGCTGATTTGCGTGGCGGCGTTATTGCCGGCGGCGTTCTACGTGATCGCTCTGTTCGCGGCGGTGTACTACGAGGCTCGCCGGCTTGGCATCAAGCCCACTCCGGAACATGAATTACCGGTGCTGACCAAGGACGATTGGCTGCGGTCGTTGATGTTCGTGGCGCCGGTGCTAACGGTGATTCTGGTGTTGGCCGCGGGCCGCTCACCGGCCATGGCCGGGGTGTGGGCGACGCTGGTGGCAATGGTCTTTGGCTTCCTCAATCCGGAGATTCGCCGCCGTCCCTGGGCATTGATTGGCGCCTTGGCAAAGGGGGGCGTGGCCGGCTCGCGCATCATGATCGCGGTGGGGGCCATTGGTATCGTCATCGCCGGCATGGACCTCACAGGTCTGGGACTGAGCTTCGCGCAAGCGGTGGCCGGGCTGGGCGAGAGCAGCTTGCTGTTGAGTCTGATATTGACCGCCTTGGGCTGCCTGGTTCTCGGTATGGGCATGCCGACCTTGCCGGCCTACCTGATCATCGTTTTGGTCATGGGGCCGGCGCTGACCAGCTTTGATGTGCCGCTGCTTTCCGTGCATCTGTTCGTTCTTTATTTCGGGGTGCTATCCGCCATCACGCCGCCCGTGGCCCTGGCGGCCTTTGCAGCGGCGCCATTGGCCGAGGCCAACCCGATGAAAGTGGCCATGCTCTCCGTACGTCTGACTCTGGTCGGATTTCTGGTGCCGTTCCTGTTCGTATTCAATCCGTCGCTGCTGTTGATCGTGGAGGGCTTTGATCCATTGGATCTGGCCTGGGGCGTGGTGCGCCTGACTCTGGTGGTGTGGGCGGTAACCACGGGATTCGCAGGGTTTGGCGGTGAGCGGCTGGGCATGCTGGCGCGGATTCTGAGACTGGTGGTGGCGGCATTGCTGATGGCGCGCGGCACCTCGGTGGAACTGGTTGGTCTGGCTCTGGCGCTGCTTATCCTGTTGTTTGATTTCATGCCGCACCGCAGGCCGCGTTGGCTTGGTTGCGCACCGGCGGATAAGTGAAAGACAGATAAGTAGAAGAGAGAGGGGCTCGGAGTCCCTGGAAGTAAGGGGCTCAGCAGAGCCCCCAAAAGGAGAAAAGAATGTTTGGATTGAGAACGATAAAACGGGCGGCCTGTGTACTGACCGCCACCCTGGCGCTGGGCCAAGCCGCGCAGGCGCAGGAGAGCCATCTGCGTATGCAGACCGCCACGCCCGGCTCGGGATACTACGTTTTCTCCGTTACCTTGCAGTCGGTTCTGCAGAAGAAACTGCCGGTGAAGATCAATATGACGGCCGGCGTTACCGGGCCGCGTTCGCCGCTGGATGCGGCGCGCGGGCAGACGGATCTGTTTATCAGCAGCCCGTCCATCAATCATTTCATGCGCACCGGCACGGGTATGTTCGCCAAAATGAAAACGGCGCCAGAACTGTACAAGAACGTCAGACAGATCATGACGTTCCCGGCCGGTCCCTACCATATCGTGGTCCACGAAAAATCCGGTATTCGCTCCCTCGAGGACATCAAAGGGCGTCGTATCTTTCTCGGCGCGCCGGGTGGCGCGGCTACTCTGGTGGCCATCTCCATTGTCGAAGGCGCCACCGGCTATGAGGCTGGCACGGACTATGAGCTGGCAAAACTGGATTGGAACTCTGGTCTGCAGGCTTTCCAGGATGGACATGTGGACATGTTGGTAATGCCAACGCAGCTACCGTCCGCTTCGATGGAGCAGATGGCATTGCTTGAGAAAGTCCGTTTCCTGGGGATTCCCGATGACGCGTTCGAATCCGACCAGATGAAGAAAATCATGGCCCTTCCCGGGCGGACCCGGGCCACCATCCCCGCCGGTATTTACGGTGCAAATCAAACCAACGAGACGGACGTAAGAACCATCGGTTCCTGGGCTGGCCTGGGTACCCGCAAGGAGCTGGATGAAGAGCTGGTGTACCAGATCACCAAAACCTTGTTCGAGAACCTGTCTGCTTTCCATGGCGCCGCGAAGTTCATGGAAGAGATCACCCTGGAGAATGCTCTGACGGAGATGAGAACCCCGTTGCACGCCGGCGCGGTTCGTTATTACCGGGAGGCCGGCGTTGACCTTCCGGATCACTTGATTCCACCGGAGGCACGTTAATGAGCGCAGTATCAGAACACACTATCGAAGATCTGGATCGTCTGTTCCGGCCCCGCTCGGTGGCGGTCATCGGCGCCAGCGCCACGCCGACGAAAATCGGCGGCCTGCCGATCGCGTTCCTGCTCGCCCAAGGCTTCGAAGGGCCGATTTTCCCGATCAACCCGAAGGCCTCGGAAGTGCAGGGGCTTAAGGCCTACGCCCGCATCGGTGAAGTAGCCGGGCAAGTGGATCTGGCCATCGTCGCGGTGCCGGCGGCGCTGGTCGATCAGGCTGTGGACGAAGCCATTGCCGCCGACGTCAAAGGTATTGTCCTGTTTTCATCCGGCTTCGCGGAGATCAGCGAGGAAGGGCGCCTGGCACAGGAAGCCCTGATGGCTCGTGCCCGCGCGGCCGGTGTTCGTATTCTTGGACCGAACTGTCTCGGTTTCATGAATCTTTCCGAGAAAGTGTTCGCGACGTTCTCACCCGTGGTGGGGCAAGGCGTGACGCCAAAAGGGCGTATCGGCCTGATCAGTCAGAGCGGTGCCTATGGCGCCTATGCCTTTACCTTGGCCCGTCAACGCGGTTTGGGGTTGAGCTACTGGATCACCACCGGCAACGAAGGCAACGTGGATTTCGCCGATTGCCTGAGCTGGCTGGCGCGGGATCCGGACACCGATGTGATCCTGGGCTATATGGAAGGTTGCCGCGACGGCTGGAAACTGGAAGCCGCCCTGGCCGAGGCCCGCGCCGCTGGCAAGCCGGTGGTGATGACCAAAGTGGGGCGCACCGATATCGGTGCCCAGGCCGCCGCGTCTCATACCGCCGCGCTGGCCGGCGAAGATGCGGTCTTTGATGCGGTGTTCCGCCAGTACGGCGTGTATCGGGCTTATTCCATCGAAGAGTTTTTCGATGTGGGCTACGCCTTTTCCGTGGCGGGTATCCCGGGCGGGGAAAACCTCGGTGTGTTCACGGTGTCCGGCGGTGCCGGCGTGCTGATGGCGGACGCCGCCGCCGATGAAGGGCTGGCGCTGCCAGAGCTTAACCAAAAAGCTCAGGACCGCATCCGGGAATTGGTTCCGTTCGCCGCGCCACGTAATCCGGTGGACATCACCGGACAGATCACCAACGACATCGGTCTGTTCGAGACCAGCCTCGACATCATGCTCGAGCAAGGTGATTACCATCTGGTCGCCGCCTTCCTGGCGGCGGCTGGTCAAGGCCCCATGGGCGAGCACATCGCCGAGCAAATCGGCCGGGTTCGCGACCGGTATCCGGATCGGGTGTTCTGTGCCGTATCGGTATTCAAGGAGCCGGTGCGCGCCTTGCTGGAACGTAATCGCTGTCTTGCCTTCGAGGACCCGACCCGTGCGATTCGCGCGCTGTCCGCCCTGGCCTGGTTTGCCCGGCAACAGCAAAAACCGGCGGTGCCGGTGGATTCGCGCGGGGCCAGCGTAACGTTGCGCACCGGCAGTTATTCGGAGGCGGACAGCTTCCAACTGCTGGCCGACTTCGGAGTGCCGGTGCCGGAATCCCATCTGGTCGCCGATGGGGCCGAGGCCCAGGTCCGTGTCGCACAAGACTCCCGCGTCTGGGTGGCGAAAATCGCTTCCCCCGACATTCTGCACAAATCCGACATCGGTGGTGTGCGCCTGAACCTGCGTGGCGCCGAGGCCGTTGGCCAGGCCAGCGATGAGGTGCTCGCCGCGGCTCGCCGCGCCTGCCCGGAGGCACGCATCGATGGCGTGCTGCTCTCGCCTATGGAAGAACAGGGCGTGGAATGCATCGTCGGCGTGCAGCGGGATCCTGCCTTTGGACCAGTGGTGATGCTGGGGCTCGGCGGCGTACTGGTGGAAGTGCTCAAGGATGTCAGCTTCCGCAGCGCGCCGCTGAACCGGGACATGGCCATGGACATGATCAACGAGCTGCGCGGTAGAGCGATTCTTGACGGTGTCCGCGGGCAGCCGCCGGCGGACATCGGCGCCCTGGCCGATCTGCTGGTTAAAGTGTCGCACTTCGCCGTGGCCGCCGGGGACAGTCTGGAAAGTCTGGACATCAATCCGGTGCGCGTGCGTGCCGAGGGGCAGGGCGTGGTGGCATTGGATGCCCTGGTCATCGGGCGCTGATATAGGGCGCCCGGAATCAAGTAACAGCTAGATAAAACAACAAATCGGGAGATTGGAATGAAACTGAAACACCCTTTGATCCGCTGGGCGAGTGGTCTGGTACTCCTGGCAACCGCATCGCTGGCCAGTTATGCCAATGCTGATACCAACCTGCGCATGCATACCGCTCAGCCGGGATCATCGCCTTACGTCTTCTCGGTGACTCTGCAATCCGTGCTGCAAAAGCACCTGCCGGTTCGCATCAACATGACCTCCAGCATGGCGTCCACCCGCTCCACCCTGGACGCGGCGAAGGGGCAGGTTGATCTGTATATCGGCAGCCAGTCCATCAATCACTTCATGAGCACCGGCACGGGTATGTTCAGAAAAATGTCCAGCGCGCCGGAGCTGTTCAAGAACATTCGTACCATCATGAGCTTCCCGCTCGGACCGTACCACATCATGGTGCATGAAAAATCGGGCATCCGTTCTCTCAAGGACATCAAGGACCGTCGTGTCTTCATCGGCCCGCCGGGTGGCGCCGCCACTCTGGTCGCCTTGTCGATCATTGAAGGCGCGACCGGTTACAAGGCGGGTGAGGATTATGAGATGGCGAAGCTGGACTGGAACTCCGGGCAGCAGGCCTTCCAGGACGGTCAGGTGGATATGTATATCGGTCCGACCCAGTTGCCGTCGGCCTCCATCGAGCAAGTAGTGCTGCTGCAAAAGATTCGTTTCCTGGGGATCCCCGAGGAGGCTTTCGATAGCGAGCCGATGAAACAGGTGATGTCGTTGCCCGGCCGCACCGTTGCGGAAATTCCCGCCGGTATTTATGGCGAAAACCAGACCAACGAAGGCCCGGTTAAAACCGTTGGTACCTGGGTCACCCTGGGCACGCAGAAGGATCTGGACCCTGAACTGGGTTATCAGATCACCAAAACCATTTTCGAGAATCTGCAGACGTTCCATGACGCCGCCAAGTTCATGGACACCATCACGCTGGAGAACGCACTTAATCAGGTGAACACGCCGCTGCAGGCCGGGGCCTTGCGTTACTACCGGGAAATCGGCCTGGACGTGCCGGATGCGATGGTGCCGCCGGAAGCCCGTTAAGACACGCGGCAAAAATAACCTGGACATCCTCCCGGAGTCTTGCTGCCGGCATTGAGTCCGGGCGGTCTGGAGGTGCCCTTTGAAAAAGAGTAAGAGGAAGCAACATGAGCAGTGAATTTACGCCGGTGTCGCCGGCCGAGCTGAAGTCCGCCGCCAAGCGCGCGTACATCTACACGGTTCCGTTGGTGATCATGGAAACCACCCGTAAATGGCGCATGGGAGCCGGGGCCAACGTCTTCAACCATGCCCGCAAGCTGCTGACGCACCGCAGCCGCTGGGTAACCACGCCGAATAACGACACCCTGTACTCCGATGCCTGGCTGGATCTTTCCAAAGGGCCGGTGAAGATTACCGTGCCGGCCACCGGCGAGCGCTACTTCTCGCTGGCGTTCATGGACATGTACACCAACAACTTCGACATTCTCGGTACCCGTACCACCGGGAATAACGGCGGGGTTTATACCCTGGTCGGTCCACATCAGGCGGTGCCGGAGGACGCCACCAATGTGGTCCGCGCACCGACGCCCAGAGTCTGGGCGCTGGCGCGTATTCTAGTGGACGGTCCGGACGATCTGGCGGCGGCCTGCGCCGTGCAGGACGGTTTGTTCGTCCATGAGGGCGCGCCCTCCGAGGATGTGGCACCGGGGGATCCGGTACAGCGTTCTGCCGGCTGGCGTGAGTATCTGGCCACCGCCAATCGCCTGTTGCGCCGTGAGCCGCCTCCGGTCACCGACGGCCTGATTCTGGAGCAGATTCGTGCTCTGGGTATCGGCCCGGACCAGGTGTTCGACGCGGAGGCTTTCGATCAGGAGCAGGCGGAAGCGATTGAACAGGGTGTGGACGAGGCCAAGAACTGGCTGGTCCAGATCCAGCGCGCGCGCCGCAGCGCCATTGGCGGCTGGACTTATCCGAGCATGCGCAATGGCGATTATGGCCAGAATTATACGTTGCGCGCCGTGGTATCGGTGGGTGGCCTGGGCGCCTTACCGCTGGAAGAAGCCATCTATATGCGGGCCGAAGGGGACGCCGAAGAGGGGCTGTTCGATGGCAACCAGAACTACCGTTTGCATTTCCCCGCCGGCGCCATGCCGCCGTTGAATTCGTTCTGGTCCCTGACGCTGTACGAAGCCATGGACGACGGGCAGTTCTTTTTCGCCGATACCCCGTTGCGTCGTTACGCCGTGGGGGATCGTAGTCCCGGTCTGCAATACAACGAGGATGGCTCCCTGGATCTCTGGATCGGTGCGCGCAGTCCCGGCGCGGATCGCGAAAGCAACTGGCTGCCTGCCAACGAGGGGCCCTTCGCCCTGTTTTTCCGAGGTTACATGCCCAAGGCGGATCTGATGGAAGGCCGTTACAGGCTACCGCGCGTCGAGCGTCTGTAAACGCTGAATCACCAGTTTTCCCTTTTTCCAACGGCACCACCGGTGGCCGTTACGGGCGCCCCTGTGCCCGCCACCGGTGACAACGCAGGAGATATGTCATGACGGGCAACAGTAACAAGAAGGAATCGCCGATCCTTGGCGAATTTCTGCTCGCCAACAAGGACCTCAAGACGATCGCACCCGGTGTCCATTTGCTCGGAGGGCAGGGCAATAGTGTAGTGGTGGAAACCGCCAATGGCGTGGTGATCACGGACTCCGGCCCCGGCGGCAAGATCACCCGGGCGATGATCGAACACGTTCGCCAACTGACTGATAAGCCCGTGCTGGCCATTGTCTATAGCCACGGTCATCTGGGTTACAACCACGGTGCGCACAGCTGGCTGGCGGACGCCGCCGAGCGCGGTCATCCGCGGCCGAAAATGGTGGCTCAGGCCAACCTGCCGTGCCGCTATGACCGCTACCAGGAGACCTGGGGCTTGCAGGCGCATCTCAATGGGCTGCAGTTCAATTCCCAATTTCCGGAAACCGCGCCGGAAAAATGGTTCACCTATCCGGACATCACCTTCCGCGAACGCCACGTCATCGATGGTGGTGACCGTCAGGTGGAGATCCTGGAAGCGCCTTCGGAAACCGACGACGCCATGGCGTTGTGGTTGCCGGAGGAGAAGATCCTTTATGCCGGACCGGCCTTCATCAAATCCATTCCCAATATCGGCACACCCTTGCGCACGCTGCGTGATCCGGTGCGCTGGGCGGAAACCATGGAAAGGCTGCTGGCGCTGGAGCCGGAAATGCTGATTCCCGAATTCGGCAGGCCGATTGAAGGCCGGGAAGCCGTTCGTGAAGCCATGACCCTCACCATCAAAGCTTTGCGCTATCTGCGAGAGGAAACCGTGAAGCGGATGAATCGCGGTATGACCGAAGCGGAGATCCTGCACGACATCGCCTACCCGGATGAGATCTTTGGCCATCCGTTGATGAAGCCCAGCTACGGCATGCCGGAGTACATCGTGCGCGATATCTGGCGCTCGGAGAACGGCTGGTGGGACCGCAATGCCACCCAACTGCATCCGGGGGAGCCTGATGCGGTGGCGGCCGCGCTACGCGAGGCAATCAGTGACCCCGAACAGGTGCTGACGGTGGCGCGGCGCAAGCGGGAGGAAGGCCAGCCGCAACTGGCTTTGCATGTACTGGATCTTCTGTCTCCGGAGCGTAGCCAGGACGAAATCGGAGCTCGTGCCCGCGCACTGAAGGCGGAAATTCTGGAACAGCTGGCGGAGGCCTCTCCGTCTTTTGTCTCCGCGCAAATCTATCGTTCGGTGGCGACGCGACTAAACGAGAGATAACCCCGGGTTTTGACCCGTACTAATGAAACAACAAACAAATCGCCGGGAGCGATTTTTGACGCCGCGCCAGCGGCGGCCCGCAGGGTGGTCGCCATGGACGGTGGACCACAAAAAACGATTCGAGGAGAAACTAATGACAATCCGTCCTCTTTTCACTGCGGCAGGCTCCGGTCTGCTGATGGCTTTGCTGCCACTGTCAGCACAGGCTGCGGATATTCAAGTTCTGGAAGACGTTATTCATCCGGAACAGGCGATTAAAAAGAAAATGGAGTTGTATGGGGCGCTGCGCATGTCGGTGGACTACGTGGACTCCGATGTCAGTGATGCGCAAGCGGACACCTCGCCGCTGCTTTCCGAAGGCGGAATCGGTGTCTCCAGCAACACCACGATGATTGGCTTTCGCGGTGAGGTGCCTTACAACGAGGATTATACGTTCCTCTGGCAGTACGAGCAGCAGGTTGACATGGATGACACCGACGGTAATGACGTCTGGACCACCCGTGACAGCTTTCTGGGATTGGGTACACCAGTAGGTACTTTCCTGGTGGGACGCATCAACACGCCATTCAAGAACCTGGGAGTGTCGTATCTCGGTTATTTCAACACCACGGTGGCTGACTCCCACGCTATTCTCGGCGCACCCTCGGCGGGCGCCGGCGGCCGACTGGATTTGTTCGGCGCTAACAGCCTGAACTGGAAGTTCCGCCTGGCTGGTGTCAACGTGGCTTTGCAGTATGCGGCTGATCAGGCCGGCTCTGTTAATGGCGCGGATGATAATGATCGCGACAGTTCAAGCATTTGGTTGGACTGGAAGGGGGGCGGACTGCAGTTGAGCAGTGCCTATATTCATTACTCCGATTTTGCGACCACGGGGAGCCTCGATGCTTGGCGTGTGTTCGCCAAATATAAATTCTCGGCTTTGACTCTTGGTGCTATCTACGAGGATATCAGTCCGGATGATTTCGCTTCTCTTGATCGTGAAGCCTATGGATTGCAAGCCCAATATACGGTAGTGCCACGTTGGAATCTGGCTGCGCAATGGAATCATGCTGAAGAGTCGGAGGCCGGAGACGATGAAGCGGATCAATACAGCGTTGGTGTATTCCATTCCCTCAGTGATTCGGTACTGCTGCATGCCATGTACACGGTGACTAAAAACGGTGACAACGCCGCCTACCGAGGCGTGGATTATGCCCACGGCGACAAAGTGGGCACGTTGGCCGGGCGAGATCCGTGGGCTTTGTCCATCGGCGCCCAGTTGAAGTTCTGAATGCCGTTGTCCACTGGATGCGGTGTGTTCTCCGGACATCCTCCACGTTGTCCGGGCGGTGTCGAGACTCTCCGGGGCGAATGCTCTCCCCATTGCCGGAGTAGTGTCGAATGTAGTGCCGATGATGACACCGCCTGCCGTGTCCTTTTTCGCGCCGGCCCTTGGCCGGCGTTTTTTTATGACCGCCGTCCGTGGCGGTCACCCTTCGGGCAGTCGCGGAGCAACGTTAAAAATTGCTCCCGGCAATTTTTAACCCTCCAGGGCAGACGGGGCAGTTCAGTGGCCCCAAACCCCGTAAACCATCAACAGGAGTGCTTGAAGATGACGGATCTGAGCCGATCGGAGGAAATCCGATTCCGACAGGAGATTCGCGAGTTCGTGGCCAGTGAAGTGCCAGAGTCTATTCGCCTGAAAGTGGCGCAGGGCAGGGACGTCAGCCGTGACGAGACGATCGCCTGGCAACGCAAGCTGGTTGCCAGGGGCTGGGGCGCGGTGCATTGGCCGAAACGCTGGGGTGGCACGGACTGGAGTCTGCAAAAGCGATTTGTCTTCGAGGAAGAGATGGCTTTGGCCGGAGCGCCATCCATACCGCCTTTCAATACCCGCATGCTGGGGCCGATCTTGCTGGAATACGGTACCGAGGAGCAGAAGGCGCGTTTTCTGCCCGGTGCCCTGAATATGGATCAATGGTGGTGTCAGGGGTATTCGGAACCTTCCGCCGGGTCGGATCTGGCGGCACTGCGGACCCGGGCGGTTCGTGAAGGGGACTACTATCGCGTTAACGGCGGCAAGATCTGGACCAGCTATGCCCACTATGCCGACTGGATGTTCTGTCTGGTTCGCACCGATCCCGAAGCCAAGAAGCAGAAAGGTATTTCCTTCCTGCTGCTGGATATGCGTAGCGAAGGGGTCAGTGTCGAGCCCATCCATCATTTCTATGGTGCGCACTTGCTCAATCAGGTGTTGCTGGAAGATGTAAAAGTGCCGGTGGAGCAACGTATCGGCGAGGAGAACACCGGTTGGACCACGGCCAAAGCTCTGCTGGAACACGAGCGGCTGGCCACCTCCCGCCACGCCGAGGCGCGGCGCAAGCTGGGGCGTCTGCTGGCGTTGGCCAAAGCCAACCAGGACGAATCCGGAGCGCTTTATCAAAGAGCTGATCTCAAAGCGCGCATCGCCGAGGTGGCGGTACAGGTGAAGGCTCTGGAATTCGCCACTCGCCGCGGTTTGGAAATGCTGATTCGCGATGGCCGTATTGGTGTCTTCGCCTCATCACTCAACCTGAAAGGGGTGGCCATTAACCAGGCGGTGGATGAAGCGATCATGGATATCGCCGGTATCGATGCGCTCGCCGCCGATGCCGCCTATGACGGCTTGCCCCGGGACCTGTTGAACGATGGCGGTGATGCCCGCTATGTGGCGGAGTCCCGCTACTACCTGCGAGGGCCGGCCATCGCCGCCGGCTCCAATGAAGTGCAGCGCAATATCATCGCCAAGCACGTGCTCGATCTGTGAGGTATCCCATGGAATTTATGTTGACCGAAGAGCAGCAACTCATCGAAGACACGGTGGCACGGTTGCTGGAAAAGCAATGGGACCCGCGCCGGGATCAGGCGCTGCTGTCCGCCGACGTGGCCCGCCTGCCCTTGTGGCATGAGCTGGCTGAGTTGGGTCTGTTGGGGATCGCGCTACCCGAGGAGCACGGCGGTGGCGGTATGGGGCCGGTGGAGCTGACGGTGTTGTGCCGTCGTTTTGGCCGGGACCAACTGCGCTCGCCTTTTCTCTCGTCGTTGATTCTGGCCGGCACCGCGTTGACGTGCTCGCCGAGGGGTGCCTTGCGGGATCAATGGTTGCGACGGTTGGCCGCCGGCGAGGCAACTCTGACACTGGCCACATTGGAAGATGGGGCCGGGTATGACCACCATCACACGGCAATAGAGGGGCAGCGATGCCAGCCGGGCTATATGTTGAATGGCCGAAAAAGAGCGGTGATGGATGCCGCTGGTGCCGACGCGTTCATCGTTTCCTGCCGGTTGGATGGTGAGCTCGCGCTGGTGCTGCTGGCGCCGGAGACAGAAGGAATGGCGGTGGCGCCTTACGCGGCCTTTGACGGCAGCAGCCTGGCGACGCTCACCTTCAATGATGCTTTGCTACCGGAAGAGGCGGTGCTGGCCCGCGGGGCGGAGGCGCGGGCGGCGCTGGAAGCGGCGCTGGCGCAGGGTGCCCTGGCCGCGGCGGCGGAAACTCTGGGCGCGTGCGAGGGCGCCCTGGAACGTACTCTGGACTATCTGCGATTACGCGAACAGTTCGGAACCAAACTGGCCCGCTTTCAGGCTTTGCAACATCGTGCCAGCGATCTGCATGCGGATCTGGAAATGCTGCGCTCGCTGGTGTCCGGTGCGGCACAAAGTCTGATCCACGAACCGTCCCACGCCGACGCCTTCGCGGCAATGGCGCTGGCGGTACCCGTGGGTGATCGCGTATGCCGGGAGGCGATTCAGATGCACGGCGGCATCGGCATGACACTGGAACTGGGGATCGGCCGTTATCTGTTACGCGTGAATGCACTGAGCCGGCTGCTCGGTGACGCCACGTATAACGGTCAGCTTTATCTCGAACGTATGGAGGCCTGAGACGATGACGGAACAAGCGGTATTGATGGAAACCCGGGAAGCAGTGGCGGTGGTCACCATCAACGCCTATGCCATGCGAAACTCCATGGGCGCGCCCGGCGTGCGTGAGGGACTGTTGGAAGCCATGGAGCGGTTTGAAAACGACGATAGCCTGCGCGTCATGGTGTTGACCGGGGCGGGGGGTGTGTTCTCCGCCGGCGGTAACCTGGATGCGCTGCGCCGTATCCGCGACGTGGAAAAAATCCGCCAGCGTCTGGAAGCGGGCGGCCCTTTGCTGCAACGCATATTGACGTCGGAGAAACTGTATATAGCAGCGGTGGAAGGTCCCGCTTTCGGTGCCGGTCTGGGGCTGGCCGCCTGTTGTGATTTGATGGTGGCCGCGGAGGGCGCCCGTTTCTGCGCCGCGCAGATTCGTGTTGGCGCGGCGCCGGATGGCGCCCTTTGGTGGGCGCTGCCTTTTCGCGTTGGCGCTGGTCGGGCGCGGAGGATTCTGCTCACCGGTGAGGAAGTGTCACTGGACGAAGCGATTCATATCGGTCTCGCTGACGTGCGCGTGGAGCAGGGCGCGGCTCTGGAAGCCGCACTGAAACACGCACGCCGTCTCGCCGCCGGGCCGCCGTTGGCTCAGGCCACGATCAAGCGGTTGTTCACCGCGCTGCCGGTGGATCTGGTGGAGCGCCTGCGGGTGGAGCGGGAAACCGCGGCGAAAACGTTCGCCTCCGAGGACTTCGTCGAAGGCGCCAGCGCCTTTCTGGAAAAACGCCGGCCTCACTTTAGAGGATGTTGAGCGGCTGGACGTGAAAGCATCGCGCCCCTTTCTCAATGTGAGGGGCCTCTATTTTTCCACAAAATTCGGGTGGCTTCGGTGTTTGCGCGCTGCATTCGCTGGCAAGTCAGCTTCCCACGGCGGCTCCGTAGCTCCAGCCTGTGGGAAGCTGCCTTGGCAGCGAATCGGCGTGCAAGCGGCTTGCTGCGCTGCCCTGAAAAGAAAAACCAGGCCTCCAGCCAGGGCGTGGCCGTTACCTTGCTTTGGGGTAGTGTCCTGTCTTTGACCCAGAGGTTCGCCAAACAACCAAGAACCTTCGACTTGACCTTTATAGCAACTGAGAATTATTCTCATATTCTGAATTGGCTATAGCGTACCAACGACGGAATCCCGCAGGGGAGGGGCGAACGGATGGGGGCGACGAGCTACCTGAAACGCGATCTGGTGGCGGTGCTGTACAGCGATCACCACGGCTGGCTGCTGGGTTGGTTGAGAAAGAAACTGGGCTGTTCACAGCACGCGGCGGATATGGCCCATGATACCTTCGTAAGAGTGCTGACCTCCTCCTCGGATCTGCAGGGGGTGCGTGAGCCTCGGGCCTTTCTTACCACCATCGCCGGCCGTCTGATCATCGACGACGCCCGGCGCAAAAAGGTGGAGCAGGCGTACCTGGAAACCTGGATGGCGCTGTATGGGGATTGCGCCGCGGCACCGTCGTCCGAGGAACTGGCGACGGTGGTGGAGCTGCTCACGGAAGTGGCGGGCTGGTTGGAGAGCTTGCCGGAGAAGCCCCGTCAGGCCTTTATAATGAGCCGGCTGGACGGGCTGTCCCATGCGGAGATCGCCGAACGGCTCGGCGTCTCGGTAAGCATGGTGAAGAAATACGTGGCGCAGGCGTTATTGCACTGCCTGGCTCTGAACGAGACCGATTGAAGCGTGACCGTGGAAGACGAAGGGCCTTTTTTGCGTGAGGCGGCGGAATGGATCGCCACTTTGCACTCCGGGGCCGTCACCGAGGAAGAACGGGAAGCCTGCCGCCGCTGGCGCCGGGCCGACGTCCGTCATGAGCGTGCCTATGTGCGCGCCGAATCCCTGTGGCATCGTCTCGAACCGGTGTCCGGGCGGCATCGCCCGGAAGCCGGCCCGGTGCTGGGTAAAGTGCTGGGGCCGGTGCGTCGCAACCGCCGCGCCAGTTTGCTGGCGCTGGCCGGGCTGCTTGGGCTGGGCCTGGCCTGGTGGCCGCTATGGTCCTTGAATCTGACTTCCGATTACCACGCTGCCGTTGGGGAACAGCGTCAGGTGACCTTGCCGGACGGCAGTTCACTGATACTGAACAGCGGCGCCGCCGTTGATGTGGATTACGATGGTGACGAGCGTCGAGTGATTCTGCGCGATGGCGACGTCCACGCCACGGTGGCGCCAGACCCCGACAGACCCTTCGTGGTGGCCACCGGCCTGGGGTCGGCTCGTGCCCTGGGCACCCGTTACACCGTCAGTTTGCGTGACCGGAACATGGCGGTGGTGGTGACCGAATCCAGCGTGCAACTGTGCGCTGCCGCGCCGCCACCGCCGGCCCGCCACGCCTGCGTCGATGCTCATGCGGGGCAGCGCACCGCCACCGACGGAAAGAGCATCAAATCACCGCGCGGCGTCGATGTACGCCTGGCCACCGCCTGGCTAGACCGGCGTCTGGTGGCCGACGACCAGCCTTTGACGACGGTGTTGGAGGAATTGGCGCGTTATCGATCCGGGCTGTTGCGATTCGACGATCTGGAACTGGCGGGGTTGCGTGTGTCCGGTGTCTTCCCGCTCGACGATACCGACCAGGCCTTGGCGCTGCTGGCCGACTACCTGCCGATTCAAGTGACCAATTACACCCGCTGGCTGACCGTGATCGGCCGTCGCTGAACGGCTTCGTAGTCCAGTCTGTGGGAAGCTGCCTGGGCAGCGAACTGGCGTGCCGAGGTGCCATTCCACAATTATGGGGCAGTGCTGGTCCGTGGACTGCTCGCGCAAAAAGGTCTGGCGTCCGAGCAAAATTTTCCCCAATCACTGTCCCTTTCCCGATCTCGCCCGTCATCACAGATGAACAAGGATGAGAATGGGAATTGATATTAATGCAGCGCTGTCTCCGACCCCGCTTCGCCATGGGCATCCTGGCGGCGGTCTTTCTGCTTGGCGGCCCCGGCCAGACCCGGGCGCAAGCCGAGGCGTCATCCGTGACGCAAAGGCACTATCAGATACCCGCTGGCGCGCTGGCACCGGCGTTGAATCGCTTCGCGCTGGAAGCCGGAGTGGTGATGTACTTCGATCCCGGTCTCACCGAGGGCAAACACACTCGCGGACTGCGCGGACACTATTCAGTGCCGGATGGCTTCGCCGCGCTGCTGCTCGGGACCGGTCTCAGCGCCGAGCCGGAAGCGCGGGGGCAATATGTATTGCGCCAGGAAGGCGGGGAGGGCGGCGACCACGCCAACCCGTTGCCGCGGGTGACCGTCACCGGTGAGCTGGATCCGCGCGGGCGGGCCTATCGCACACCGGGGTCCATGACGATCATCTCCCGGGACCAGATCGACCGGATGCCGCCGCGCAATACCTCCGACGTGCTGGCGGCGGTGCCCGGCGTGCATACATCGCAAAGCCGTCAGGATCCAGGGGTGTCGGTGAATATTCGCGGCCTGCAGGATTTCGGCCGCGTCAATGTGATGATCGATGGCACCCGCCAGAACTACCAGCAAAGCGGCCACGGCAGTAACGGCCAGGTCTACGTGGATCCGGAACTGCTGGCCGGCGTGGATATCAGTAAAGGACCCAGCTCCGGCGCCGGCGGCGCGGCGGTGATCGGCGGCATGGTCAATTTCCGCACCCTGGATGTGGACGATCTGCTCGAGCCGGAACAAAGATCGGGCGGGCGCGTCAACGCCACCACCGGTGACAACGCCTACCACTTTTCCGGCAGTGTCGCCGGCGCCGTACGCGCCAGTGACAATGTGGATCTGATGGCGGCGGTGAGCCGCAAGAACGTGGGCGCGTTCAAAAAAGGCGAACGGGGTGGCAACAGCGGCGGCTATTGGCACGGCACCAGCCAGTTCACCGGCCAGGAACAGTGGTCCGCGCTGCTGAAAAGCACCTGGCGCTTCGCCGACAACCACTCCCTGAAACTCAGTTATATCGGCCTGCGAGCGGATTTCGATGAAGGCAGCAATACTGCGCCCGGCAGTGACGCCACCGATGAAAACCAGATCCACTCCGACACCTTCCTGATCAACTACGCCTTCTATCCCGGCAGCCGCTGGTGGGACCTGGACGCCAGCCTCTATTACACCCGCACCCGCAACGACGAGTATCGCCCGGACGATCCGGACGACGACTACGGCGAGTTTGATCTGCGCTACGAAACCAACACCGTCGGCGGCACCCTGGTGAACCGCATGGAGGTGCCCGTCGGCGATTGGCGCGGCTCTCTGGACTTAACCTATGGCGGTGAGTTCTACCACGACTGGACCCGGCCGGATAACAGCGGCGATGAGCGTGGCGCAGATTGGTTCGCCGGCCCGACGCCGGAAGGGGAGCGCTCCGTGATCAGTGCCTTCACTACGGCGCGCCTGGCCCATTATGACGGCTGGGAATTGACCGGCGGTGTGCGTTACGACTGGTTCCGGCTCGAAGGCGACGGCGAGATGTTTGTTGGGCGGCAGGAGAACGAAGACGGCGTGCGCCCGCCCTACACCCTTCTTTACAGCAAGTTCGACGTGGCCCGCCACGATGGCTTTGTCTCGCCGACTTTGAAAGCCGCCTGGCAGGTGGCCAATCCATTGCAACTGTTCGCCAGCTACGGCCAGGGCGTGCGCCCGCCGGCCATCACCGAGTCGATCATGTGGGGCGCCCACATCGGCAATACCTTTCCGTTCTTTCCCAATCCCGGTCTGGAACCGGAACGTTCTCGTACCTGGGAAGTGGGGGCCAATCTCAACTGGCAATCCTTGTTCAAGAACGGTGATCGCCTGCGCATGAAGACCGCCTGGTTCGACACCCGCGTCAAGAATTACATCACCCAGGGCTTGGTGGTCGGGCCCGCCTCCGAAAACGGGGAATCCCAATCCCTGGCCTTCGTCAATCTGCAAGATGAAGTGCGTTTCTACGGTTTGGAATGGCAGACCGAGTATGACGCCGGCGGTTATTTCCTCGAAGCCAGCTGGACGCGGACCCTGCACGATTTGGGGCGAGGTGGTTACGACCCTTACCCGCTTGGCTGCTTCACCGGTTGTCCGCCGACTGGCCATGGCGACGCCAACGGCGGCGGCATGTTCTATCTGTTGCCGCCGGTGAAGAAAGGCACCTTGAGCGTCGGTCTGCGGCTGCTCGATCGCAAACTCACGCTCGGCGCCCGGGCCCGCTACGAAGACAACGATGGCCGCGGCGGCAGCGCCTACGAAGACGTGGTGGACTGGACCGTCTACGACGCCTGGGCCAGCTACCAGCCCAATGATCGCCTCACCCTGCGGCTCGCGGTGGACAACCTGCGCGACCGCAACTACGCCGAACTCAACGGCCTCTCTTACTGGATCGCGCCGGGCCGCACCGTTACCGGCACGGTCTCACTGAAATTTTGAAGGAAGGAGTGTTTTGATGACATCGCATTCATTAACAAGTCCCCGTCCCTGGTTGGCGGGATTGGGCCTCACCCTGTTGCTGGTGGCGGCGCCAGCTCTGGCGGATACAACGCCACGTGTGCTGCATGTATTTTCCAATACTGGAGCCAAAGAGCCGCACGCTCCGCCGATCTATTTGCACGGTGTAGAACAACCAACCTTGGCTGGATTGACACCATCTGGCAGTGAAGGATTTGGTCACTACTATTCCCTGGATTTGTCTTCTCCAGAGGTTGCGTTCAGTTCCGAATCGTTCCCGGCGTCAGGCTACGTCGGACTCTATACCGGCTTGGCGGAATTGTTCGATGGTACCGTGCTGCTAGGCTCGACCCCATATGCGGCGGCCGACCCGACTGTATTCCGCTGGACCATGGGGGAGGCGCCCGGGAATGCGGTAACGACTCCGGAAGATCCGACTGACGACACCACGGGCTTCGGGTCTTCGTTTCGGCCGCGCGGTCTGTTTGCCGTAGATGCTGATGATAATACATATTTTGGCGGTGGCGGCGCGGCGAACGGCAATACCTTGTTCCGGCTTTCTTCGTCCGGTGAACTGGTTGCGTTGGTGGATTTTGAGAACTACCGGGACGGGACCAGTACCCGTTACGCCAAGGGACAATATCCGGCGGCGCTTGTCGTCGATGATGAGAGTAATCGGCTTTACGGTATTAACGTGCGCCATCAGTCGGACCAGTCCGGTGATCCGGACGCCGTGCCTGAAGGCGACGAAACGGCCGGCACTCTGTTTGAGGTGGACCTCTCTGTTGCCGCCACTGATGGCACGACGCCAGTAACGGTCTTGCATACTTTTGCCAGGCAGGCGGAAGGGGAAATCATCGCTTCCGATTCCGGACTGCAGGCTTTGGCGAAGGCCGGTGAATGGCTCTACGGCACCACCAATAAAGCGCTCTGGCGCTATCGACTGGGCGTCTCCGAAAGCTTTTCCCTGCTGCATATTTTCGGGGAAGAACTGGGAGACGGCATCACGCCTTGGGGACCACTGGTGGTTGCCGCCGACGGTAATGTATACGGCACCGCACGCCGTACGGTAACAGAGGAAGGCCAACCCCGTGGTGCTGGCATTCTGTTCCGTGTGGTGATCGGGAAAGCCGATGATCATGCGGATGATCAATACGAAATCCTGCATCGCTTTGACGTAGAAGCGGACGGCGCTTTTCCAGTGGGGCTCTATGCCGGACCCGTGGAAGGACAGACTCAAACCCTGTACGGCGCCACCAAGCGCGGCGGTAATGAAGGCGATACGGTGAACGCCAACGATGCCGATGGTTTCGGCACTGTTTTTGCCGTCGATATCGAGCTGCCGGTAACCGCCGACATTCAACTCAGCGCCGATCCGCAAAACCTCACCTTGAATGAAAGCACTACCCTGACCTGGTCGGTAAGCAACGCCGACAACTGCTCGGGGGAAGGCGACTGGGCCGGCGTCAAAGCCACCGAAGGCAGCGAAACCATCACGCCTTCCGTGGACGGAGAACTCACTTTCATCCTGGCCTGTGTGGATGCCAGCAATGAACGGGTGGAAACGAGTGTCACCGTGACCGTGGCGCCGGCAGAGGATGGCGATAACGGCGATGACAGTGGCGGCGGCTCTTCCAGCGGCGGTGGAGGCGGCGCTTTGTCCCTGTTATGGCTGTCCGCTCTGGTGTTATTGACGGTACGCCACCGTCGCCGCTTCTCTCTCTGATTTTTGTCGGCGGGTGCGCCCCGCCGGCCAAGGAGCAGCCGAACGCCAGCCGCGCCGCCAGCCTCGGACGCCCCGCTGCAAAAGAACGCGGCGGGTCACCACCCCGTAACGGGGCACATTAAACAGAGCTAAAGGAGTACCTGTAATGAGCGTAACCGTAACTTACTCAGCAACGTTCGGTAATTATAGCGGCACTTATGGGCCTGACGGGATTAACGGTTGGAATGGTACCGATGGCCTTTTCACCGATGACTCCACGACAACGGTCTTCAGTGAAGAGAACGGCTTTCTTCCCGCTTTCAACCGCCTTTTCCAGATCGCCGATCACAGTGAAAACCCGGGTGCTTTTGCCGGTGATGAGGATCCTGATCCGATCGTGGATCTGGGCTTCTGGGGTTCTCTGGGCACTTTCTCGGGTACCCAGTATGCCTCTTCCGGCGAGTACGCAGGGCTGGATCTGGGCTTTATCGTCGAAGCGGCGGACGGTTCTTATCTGAACTACACCTTCTTCGCCAGCCCTTCCCACACGATCTATGGAGAAATCGGATCCATCACCTTCGGACTGGGCCTGCAGCAGGATAGCAACGGCCTGTACTACTTCGACGAGGAACTGGTGACCATCGATGATCTCGACACCATTGGCCTCAACGGCGGCGTGGATGGCAACGGTGACGTCATCGACCGCGCCACTGGTCTCAACGATACCCACAACATCGTCAATGGCCTCAAGGATGGGGATGCTTCCGCGCTTTGGGCCGCGTTGGACGCGGCTGGTGTGAGTTCCTCCACGGCGGAGGTACTGGGCGTTTCCGAAACCACCGAAGCCGAACTGGAACTGACCGCCTGAGTATAAGGGCCTAATTGACCGGTGTTCGCTCTTTGGTGAGCGGACACCGTTTTTTATAGAGCAGGAATGAATACATGCGACGGTTAGGACTCTGTTTGCTCTCGCTTTGCGCCTTGGTACTGGCGGGCTCGCCGGCCAGTGCGCTGGAACCCACTATCCTGGCCGCCAACGGAGGTCCCAAACCGAACGGTTATGAAGGGGTGGGGCCACCCCGTGTGCCGCCATTGTTGGCGCGGAACGGGCGCCTTTATGGCATTGACGGCTACGATAATATTTTTTCGCTGGAAAATTACGTTAACCATTCCCGGCAGGTGGTCGACCTGACTGAGTTGGGGTTGGAGACGTTCAGCGGCGGCCTGGTGCAAGACAACCGGGAGGGGAAAGGGGAAATGTATGTGGCGGGCTTCCGTCCGGAAAGTCTCTTTAATGAGCTCGACAGCGGCCGACTGCTGCGTCTGGACTTTGATGGCAGCCACCCGCGTACAGTGGTGGAATTGCTGGAGCCCAACGGCATTCTGGTGATCGATGGTGGCCGTATCTATGGATTGGATAAAGGGCCGGAAGGCAACGGGCGCTTGTTCGCCGTCGATCTGGACGCGGCGCAGCCGACACTGGAGACCGTGCACATCTTTTCCGCCGGTCCTCAGGGACAACGCCAGTATCCCAACGGCATGATTCTGGGCTCCGACGGCTGGCTTTACGGAGTGACCGCCTATGTGCGGGGTGTGCCCTACGCTCCGGGAACGCCGTCTTCGCCCGCCACACCCACCGGCACGGTGTATCGAATCGATCCACGGCAAGGTACGGCGTCGTTCGAGGTGCTGCATACCTTTGTTCTTGATGATGGAGAAATCCCCTGGCAGACCCGCTACGGGGAAACCTACCATCGTATGGCCGTGAACAGTTCTAACTCTATTAGTTACATCCTCAGTGGGCTGGTGGAAGGGCCGGAGGGCTATGTGTACGGTAATCTTTCCCTTGGTATCTGTACCACCATGGGCACTCAGCCGGAAGGGCTGGGACACTTTCTGGAGGCGTTGCCATTATGCGATGGGCAGGAAGCCGCGGCGGATGACCGCCTGAAGTGGTACGCATCCGATCCGCCCCATTACGACGGCCCCAATCTCCATGGGTCGATCTACCGTGTTGCCATGAGCGGGGACGATTTCGCCATTGTGCATCGTTTCAGCGGCGGTGACGGCGGCAGCCAGCCGCGGGGACCCATGGTGCTGGCCGGGGACGGCAATATCTACGGCACTACTTATGCCGGCGGCCGTCTCAGTGGCCGCGGGGCTCCGCCGGGAGAGCCGGTGGATCCGCCGGCCGATGACGAATGGTTCCATGGCGGAACGATCTATCGCATCAATCCGGACCAGATCCGCATCGGCGACTCCGGGCAGGTGGAAAACGATGGATTCGAGCTGGTATATGCCTTTGTCGACGGCATGGATAAGCAAGGTAATGTGCGCTACGACGGTGTGCAGCCGGTGGGCCTGTCGCTGGGATCGGACGGCCGCATGTACGGAGGCAACCGAAGCGGGGGAGGTTATTTCCGCACGTCCATCAGTAACAAGGTGCTACGGCGCACCGGTACCCTTTACCGGCTCAGTCTCAATCCGGACGATGAGCAATCCCGCGTCACCATCACCGTCACCCCCGGCGAGATCGAGGAAGGCGGCACCGCCTTGCTGGAATGGAGCTCGGTGGACGCCTCCAATTGTACCGCCAGCGGCGGTACTGAAGGCGATGGCTGGGCGGGGCCCAAGGACGACACGGGTTATATTGAGGTTAGCCCCGAACCGGGTACCTATTATTACACTCTGACGTGTGAAAGCACGCTGACCGGCGGCCAGGTCGGCGACGTGGCCTCTCTCGGTGTCGGCGCGCAGGACCGCACCACCGACGAACAAACCCGAGAGTACGGCAACGGCGGCGGCAGCCCGTCCTGGTGGCTACTCGCGGGCATGGGGGTGTTGCTAGCGGCCCGTTCCAAGCGGAGCGGCCGGCGATGAAAAAGACCAGGGACGACCTGCGCGTGGCGCTGGCGTTGCAGCGCGGCACTTTCGTTTCCGTCGGCGTGTTCAGCGCGGTGATCAATCTGCTGATGCTGGTGCCAGCGCTGTATATGTTGCAGGTCTATGATCGGGTGCTGGCGTCCGGTAACGGCGTGACGTTACTGATGCTGACGGTGATCGCCCTGGGGCTGTACGCGCTGATGGCCGCGTTGGACTGGTTGCGTGGTTTGCTGGTGATTCGTGTCGGCGAAGCCCTGGACCAACAACTGGGCGAGCGTGTTTATGACGCTGCCGGCCGGCATGGTTTGCAGGGCGGCAATCTGTCCTCGGCCCAGGCCTTGTCGGATCTGAATCAGCTGCGCCAGTTCTTCGCCGGCAGTGCTTTGTTCGCTTTCTTCGACGCGCCCTGGGCGCCGCTCTATTTGATCGTGCTGTTTCTGTTTCATCCGCTACTGGGGGCCTTGGCGTTGCTGGGCGCTCTGGTATTGCTGGCGCTGGCGTTCGTCAATGAACGCTGGTCCCGGGCGCCGTTGAACGAAGCCAGCGCCTTGTCCATCAACGCCGGCCGTCTGGCGCAGGAGCATTGGCGCGGCGCCGCCACGATCAAGGCTCTGGGCATGGGCGGCCGTTTGCGCCGCCGTTGGCGTGAATTGCAGGATGGCTATGTGGACCATCAACACCTGGCCAGCGAACGCAGTGTGTTGATCAGCGCGGTGACGCGGGCGCTGCGGCTGGCGCTGCAATCGCTGATGCTCGGCGCCGGCGCCTGGCTGGCGATCCACGGCCAGATCAGCGCCGGCATGATGGTGGCCGGTTCGATTCTGGTGGGCCGGATGCTGGCGCCGGTGGAGCAGGTGGTGGGCGCTTGGCGTCAGTGGAGCGGTACACGCATCGCGGTGAATCGCTTACAGGCTTTGTTGCAGGCGCATCCGAGGCCGGAGCGGGGGTTGAGTCTGCCGCGTCCGCAAGGCGCGCTGATGGTGGAAGGGCTGACACTGATGCCGCCCGGCGCGGAACGTCCCAGTCTGGCCAATGTGCGTTTCGAGCTGACGCCGGGAGAAGTGCTTGGCGTGGTCGGGCCTTCCGGTTCCGGCAAGTCGTCCCTGGCGCGGGCGCTGGTGGGATTATGGCCGCCGCGCGCCGGCAAGGTGCGGCTGGACGGCGCGGACCTGCACGGCTGGCCGGCGGACGAATTGGGCCCGGCGATCGGCTATCTGCCGCAGGAGGTGGATCTGTTCGCCGGCACCGTGGCGGAAAACATTGCCCGCTTTGGCGAACTGACCGGCGGCGCTCAGCAAGCGGTCATCGATGCGGCGCGTCGCGCTGGCGTGCATGACATGATCCTTCGTTTGCCTCAGGGCTATGACACCGTGCTTGGCGAGGATGGCGGCGGCTTGTCTGGCGGCCAGAAACAGCGGGTGGCGTTGGCGCGGGCGCTGTACGGCGAACCGGCGCTGTTGGTATTGGATGAACCCAACGCCAATCTCGATGATGTTGGCGAGGCGGCGCTGGCGGAAACCCTGAAAGCCTGGAAGGCGCAGGGCCGCACCGTGGTGTTGATCACCCACCGGGCGGCGGTGCTGGCGGTCACCGACAAGGTGCTGGTGCTCAAGGACGGCGTGATGCGGAAGTTCGGTGTTACCGCCGAGGTGATGGGGCAGCGCCGGCCGGCGGCGAAACCGGCACCCCGTGTGTCTTACAGTTTCGGCGCCGAAGGGGGTGGGGCATGACTGCGCGCATGGAGCCGCCGATCGAGGCCTTGCCGGGCGTGGGTTTGCGCCGCCGTGGTCAGCGCAAGCTGGTGTTATGGGGAGGCGTGATATTGCTGGGCGGGTTTGCCGCCTTTCTGCTGTGGGCGGTGTTGGCACCGTTGGATGCGGGTGTGGCACTGGAAGGCACGGTAACCGTGGATGGCTACCGCAAGCGCATTCAACATCCCGCCGGTGGTGTGGTGGCAGAGGTACCGGTGACGGAAGGAGAGAGCGTCAGCCAAGGTCAGACGTTGCTGAAACTGGACGCCCGGGTGGCGCGGGCGGAGCTGGATTCCGCGCGGTTGCATCAGGCCATGGCGGTGGCCGGTATCGCGCGCCTGGAAGCGGAAAGCCAAGGGCTTGAGACCCTGGCCCTCGATCCGGCTCTGACGCAACAGGTTACTTCCGATCCGATACTGGCCTCGGCGCTGGAGGCACAACGGCAGCTTTTCCGCAGCCGCCGTCTGGCGCTGCAAACAGAACGCGCCGGCCTTGAGCAGGCGATGGCCGGTGCCGAGGCGCGCTGGCGGGGTGAACAGGCACGGCAATCCAGTTTGCGGCAACGTCTGGCCTTGCTGGATCAAAGGCTGGCGGCGTTGCGGCCGTTGGCGGAGCAGGACTATGTACCTCGCAACCGGGTATTGGAACTGGAAGAGGAGCGGGCGCGCCTGAGTGGAGAGTTGGCCGCCAGCGACGCTGCGGCACGGGCGGCACGGGCCGGTTTGGGCGAAGCGCGGGCCAGGCTGGATGCTCTGCGTGACAACCAGAACCGTGACGTGGAGCAGGCGCTGGCCGAACACCGTTTACGGGCCGCCAGTGAAAGCGAGCGGCTGGCCAACGCCCGCTTCCAACTGGAGCACAGTGAGATCACCGCGCCGGTATCCGGCCGGGTGGTGAACCTGCAGGTGCTGACCCGGGGCTCGGTGATCCGTCCCGGTGACGTGGTGATGGAGCTGCTGCCGGCGGACGAGCCGTTGTGGGTGGATGCCAGGGTGCCGGTGGATCGTATTGACTCGGTGCACGCCGGCCTGCCGGTGGAGTTGATGTTCACCGCCTTTAATCGCGCCAGCACACCCCGCATTCCCGCCACGGTGGCGCGGGTGTCACCGGACCGGCTGGAGGATCCGCACAACGGCCAGCCTTATTACGCCGCCCGCCTGCGGGTGGATCAGGAGGCTCGCGCCGCGCTCGGGGACCTGGTGGTGCAGCCGGGCATGCCGGTGCAGGCGTTCGTGCGTACCGGTGAGCGTTCGCTGATGAGCTATCTGTTCAAACCCCTGGTGGACCGTATTCCGCTGGCGCTGGAGGGGCAATGATCAAAACGCCAGTCCGTTCAGGCTCGACAGCTTCCCTCGGACAGAACCACGAAGCCACTGTAGGAGCTTGCCTTGCAAGCGAATTGGGCCCTCGGCCCCGGTCAGAGATTCGCTTGCAGGCAAGCTCCTACATCAACCTTGTAGCTGAGCAGGGTTGGATGCGGCGGGCCGGATGGCTGCTGCTTTTGCTATGCATGAGCCCGCTGGCGTCGGCGCTAACGCTGGAACAGGCGTTCGATGCGGCGCTACGCCATGAGCCGGAATTCCAGGCGGCGATTCACGACCGCCGCGCCGCCGGTGAGTTCAAGGTACTGGGCCGCGCCAATCTGCTGCCGACCTTGGCCTACAGCTATTCCTGGGGCAAGAACTGGTCCGAGGTGGAACAGGATTCCCTGTTTGGGCCGGTAACGGAAGAGCGGGACTATCGCAGCTACAGCTCCTCGTTGAGACTGGAACAGCCACTGTTCGATTACAGTGCCTGGGTGGCGCGAGATATAGGCCGCCTGCGCGCGGCGCGGGCGGAACTGGAATTCGAGGCCCGCTTGCAGGAACTGGTGGTGAAGGTATCGCGGGCCTACACCGACACTCTGGTGGCCTGGTCGCGGCGCCGCTGGGCGCGAGAACAGACGTCGGTATTGAAGGCGTTGCTGGAGCGTAATGAGGCATTGCGGAAAGCCGGCGAAGGCACTCTGACCGAGGTACTGGAAACCCGTTCCCGCCTTGCTCTGGCCCGGGCCGAGCGGCTCGCCGCCGAGGAGCAGGCGAAGGTGGCCGAACGCCGTTTGACGCAACTGACCGGTGTGGATCTCAGCGGCTGGCAACCGCGGATGCAAGACGCGGTGTCGCCGTTGCCGCTGGACGGCGATCTGGCCCGCTGGCGCGAACAGGCCCTGCGTCACAGTCCGGTGCTGGCGGTGCGGCGTGAAGACGTGGCGTTGGCGGAGCGGGAAGTGGACCGCCAGAAAGCCGGCCATTGGCCCACGGTCAGTCTTTACGCCAGCACCCGGCGCACCGATTCCGACAGCGAGAACACCTACGGTCAGCACTACGATACCGACAGCGTCGGCGTGCAGGTGCAGGTGCCGCTGTACGCCGGCGGCGGTGTGGCGGCTGCTCGCCGTCAGGCCGCCGCCCGCCATGATGCCGAGCAGCAAAGGCTGCTCTCCGCCCGGCAGCAGCTGTTGTTGGCGGTGGAGCAACGCTTTCGTGACTGCCGCGGCGGTGCTTCCCGCCTGGAAGCACTGGCCGAGGCGGTGACCAGCGCCGAGCAATTGGTGGAAGCCACCCGCCAAAGTCTGCGCGGCGGTGAGCGGAACAACCAGGACCTGTTGGAAGCGCGCCGGCAATTGCACGAGGCTCGTCTGGAATGGCTCGGCGCCGGTTACGACTATCTCAACGCCTGGCTGGAACTGCATCAGCAAAGCGGGGTTCTGGGCGTGCGCGAACTGAAAACCGTGGACGGGGCACTGTCCTTTTCGCCGTCTCACTCGTCATAGCTTATAGAAGCCTCTTTTATCGGCACCCCTCATTGGCATCGCATATAGGAATCACCATGACTCAGGCCGACACCGTGGATACTATGGAAAAACCCCTGTCCTTGTGTCTCAAGGAAGGCACCCACCGGATCCATGAAAACCTGGATAACCGTTTGTCCGGCTTCGCGCCGTTCGCCGACGAACAAAGCTATCGCCGCTTCCTGCGCATGCAGTTGCGGCTGCAATGCGCCACCGCGCCGCTATATCAGGCGGAGGAACTGCAGAAGCTGTTCCCCGGCCTGGCGGCACGGTCGCGCTTGTTGGAAGTGGAAGCGGATTGCCGTGATCTGAACGTGAGCGATTCCGATCTGTCCTTCGATCGCCTGGCGGGTACCACCGCCTTGATCACCGGCATGCCCGCGGCGGTGGGTTGGTTATACACCAATGAAGGTTCCAACCTGGGCGCGGCTTTCCTGTTCAAACTGGCGCGGGACAAGCTGGGACTGAGCGAAAGCCATGGCGCCCGGCACCTGGCCGGCCATCCGGACGGGCGCGGCCTGCACTGGAAGCGCTTCAAGGCGCAACTGGATGCGCTGGCATTCACGGAAGAGGACAAAGCGCAAGCGGTGCGTGGTGCGCGGGATGCCTTCGCCTTCGTCAATTCGGCGGTGGAAGAGCTGATGGCGGATTTGCCGCGCCCGGCGTGAACAGCATGCGCATTCTGCTATGGCGGACGCTGGCGTTACTGGCGCTGGCCACCGCCATGCTGGGGGTAATACTGCCTGGCTTGCCGACGGTGGAGTTCCTGCTGCTGTCGGCCTGGGCCGCCGGGCGCGGCTGGCCGGCCCTGGAACGGTGGCTGCTGGCCCATCCCCGTTTCGGGCCGCCGATCCGCCGCTGGCGCGAATACGGCGCTATCTCCCGTCACGCCAAATGGATGGCGACGGTGAGCATGTCCATTGGGGTGATATTGATTCTGATCTCCTCGCTGCCACACTGGGCCAAAGGTCTGCTGCCGCTGACCATGGCGGTGGTGCTGCTGTGGCTGTGGAGGCGACCGGAGCGGGGCGGCCCCGCTGCCTAGCTGATAGTGGACAGTTGACAGCAAAAAAACAAAAAAATCGCCGGGAGCGATTTTTGACGTCGCCTTGGCGACGGCCCACAGGGTGGCCGCCATGGACGGGGGCCACAAAAAAGACATTCTTTAGCCGCTGTAGGAGCCTGCCCGCAGGCGAAGGCTTTTGGGGTCACCAACGTCGAAAATTCGCCTGCGGGCTGGCTCCTGCAGGGGGGGCGAATACGATTGTGAGAGCGATGTTCAGGACCAGGCCGGATCCGGCGCCAGCCCGGCAACGATACGCAGCGCTTCCGGCAGAGCCGCGCTGAACATGTCTCCGTGACCGAGCCCCGGATACAAGCGGCGGTGCACTTCGACTCGCGGGATGCGATCGAGGTTGTCGGCGAAGAGACGGAAAGCGGTATTGCCTTTGTTTTTCCGTTGCTGGATTTGCTCCGCGTTCATTGCCTTGGTGATACGCACTTCCTCATCTCCACGGCATATCCAGACGGCTGTGTTCCGCTCCGGCGGTTGGGCCGCCAGATGATCCAGGGAGTGTTGCAATAGATTATCCGCCCAACCCAGGGAAGGGCTTACCGGCAAATAAATACGAAAAGCCCGGGGCCGGGTGCATAGCGTGAACAGCGTGAAAAGACCACCGAAGGAATGACCCCAAAGTGCTTTGCGATTTGGATCCATTCGGGTCCTGCTGGCCACCCAGGGTGTGATCGCGGACTCGATCCGCTCGATAAAGGCCGCGGCACCGCCGCCTTCCCGTTGCGGTCTACGGGCGTCCCGCACCGAGTTCCGTCCGTTTGGCGCCGGTGTGTAGTCGTAGTGACGAGCATCGCCATCGAACAGCAGATCGGTGTCGTAACCGATCATCACCAGTACCGGTGGCGTGTCTGTGCCAAGCGTTGTCAGCCATTCGGGCCGTAGCCGGTTTAACACCGCATTGCCATCAAGCAGATACAGCGCCGGGAAACCGGCCGACGGCGGCGTTCCCTCGGGAATCGCCAGCCACACACGATGGTGGCGCCGACCTTCGGAGCCGGGGAAAACACGGCTTTCAAAGCGGTAACCGGGGACGCCGGTGTCCGCCAGCGTGGTACCCATGGTGCGGGTCATGTCCGGGCGCGCCGCCGCCGTGCCGGGTAGTACCAGCAGTCCGGCGGCGGCCAGCAGAGCCTGGGAAAGACGGCGTCGCTGCCGGTCCATCAGAAGTCCACCACCAGGCCGGCGGTATAACGGCGGCCATCGAGCACCATTTCATAGTCGGCGTTGGTGACTTGCCGATCCCCAACGTTGTAAACGCCGGCTTTCAGCGTGAGGTGTTCGCTGGCGCGGTAGTTCAGGCCCAGATCGACCATGGAATACCCGGGAGTGCCGTCGGCCATGCTGGTGCGCGACTGGTAGTCCGAAGTACGGCTGCGATGATTGACCCGTACCCAGCTTTGCAGGCGATCGGTGGTTTGCCAGTCGATACCGGCGTTGATCATGTGGCGCGGAATTTTATTCAGCGGCTCGCCTTTGAACTCGCCGGTCTTCTGCTCGGAGTCGGTGAAGGTGTAGCTGGCGTTCAGCAGCACCGCCGGTGTCAGATGCCAGGCCAGCGTCGCCTCCACGCCTTGCATTTGCGCTTCGTCCACGTTGATGCGGTCGCTGACGAACATATAGGTCTGGCCTTCGTAATCGCAACTCCAGGTACTGGGATCGTTGCGGTCGCCGCCGTTATCGCACTCACGGTATTCGGTGATCTTGTCCTTGAAGTCGGTCTGGAACAGCATCACGCTGGTGGCGAAGCCGGACGGCAGATCCAGTGCCAGGCCCATTTCATAGTTGATGCTGGTTTCCGGATCCAGGTCTGGATTGCCCTTGATGATGGCGCGCGGATGGCCGGCCGGGTAGCCGCCGCCACCGGTGATGCTGCCCCAGTCATCCGCCGCTTCACGCAGGGAGGGTTGCCGGTAACCGGTGGAGACGCCGCCCTTCAAGGTCAAGGCCGGATTCAGGTGGTACACCGCGTACAGCCGTGGTGACACATGATCGCCGAAATTTTCGTCCTGATTGAAGCGCAGTCCGCCGGTCAGCGACAGATCATTGGTCAGACGCCATTCGTCCTCGAGAAACACCGCGTACTGCCAGCGGCTGATCTCGGTGCTGCTGCTGGTGGGCAGACGGTTGGTGGCGTAGTCGGTGAGTTCCTCGTCCTTGTACTGCGCCCCGGCGGTGATGATATGGCGCTCGCCGAACCAGGTGGCCTGGGTGTTGGCGGTCAGAGTTTCCAGAGTGATGCCGTTACGCAGCTCACCGACGCGGTCCGGGTTCTCGGTTTTTTCATTCTGGATGTAGGAGTCGGTGCTCCAGTTACCGAAGTTGCCGTTGTGAGTGAGCGCCGCCACCTCTTTGTCGAAGCGGCGATTGGAGGGCTCCGAACCTTCTTCGTAGTACTTGCCTGGTGAGCCGTTGCGCTCCTGGCGGGTTTCCTGATAGGACAATCCGATTTCGTTGCTCTGATCCGGAGTGAACACCAGCTTGGCGCCGCCGCCGCGCACTTTCTGTTCCTCGAAGCCTTCCAGGATCTCATCTTCATCACGGTGGCGAACCTGGCCGTTCACCTGCAGGCCAAGTTTGTCCTTCAGTAACGGGCCGGCGAGATAAAGATCGGACTGACGGGCATTACCGGACTTGGCATTGTCCTGCAGGGTGGCCTCCGCGCCGAAGGAACCGAGCCATTGTTCTGGCACTTTTCGGGTGATGATATTGATCACCCCACCCATGGCCTCGGAACCATAGAGGGAGGACATCGGCCCGCGAATCACCTCGATGCGTTCGATGGCGCGCAACGGCGGCAGATAATTCTGCTCCAGACCACTGTCATTGCCGTTGGCGGTGGCCTCGCGGCCGGACAGCCGGCGGCCATCCACCAGAATCATGGTGTACTTCGGCGACATGCCGCGCAGACTGATGTCCTGGCGAGAGCCGCCGCCGGTGACGGTGACACCGGGAATGTCCTTCAAGGCATCGGTGACATCGGTGTAGCTCTTGGTTTCCAGTTGCTCCCGGTCGATCACCGAAATCGAGGCGGGGGCGTCGGCGATGTGCTGTTCGAAACCGGCGGCGGACACCACCGTCACGGCTTCCAGCACATGGGGGCTCTGTTCCTCGGCGAGGGCGTGATGGGCGACAAGGGTGGCGGTGCCGGCCAAAACGGCGCGGGGAAGGGCACCCATAGAGAATCGAAGTGATGACAACACGGGCAAACCTCTCGAAAAAAATGACAAACCTGCGAATCGGGCGTTTTTTAATGTCACCTCCGTGACGGCCCGAAGGGTGGCCGCCATGAACGGCGACCATAAAAAAATGGCTCTCCCCTGTGGAAGGAGAGCCGGCGAAAGGGCCGGATGACGGCCTGATTGAATGCACTTTATATAGTAATGGTTCTCATTTGTAAATGAGGTTTAGTATCATATGTGATTCGAGATGCGTTGAAACGTGCCACCCGCACAGGTCGTTTTTGGCAATGGTCTTGATCGCGGGAATCGGCAATGCTGCTGCTTTCCATATGGCGGGAGGCATGACAGTGAGCCTGACTGACGACTTCAAGTGGGTGATGAATGCGCCGTTTCTCAAGCTGCTCGGCCTGGAAGCCGTTGGCGTGGAAAGCGGTAAGGTGGTTTCAAGATTGACCGTGCGCGAGGATCATCATCAGCAAAACGGCTACGTCCACGCCGGCGTGGTGGGTACCATGGCGGATCATACCGCCGGCGCCGCGTCCGCCACGGTGATGGAAGAAGGCTTCATGCCGCTGACCATAGAGTTCAAGGTCAACCTGTTGCGTCCGGCGGTGGGGCGGGCCCTGGTGTGTGAGGCCAATGTACTGAAAGCCGGCAAGGCGGTGACGGTGGCGGAATCGGAGGTGTTTGCCGAGGACGACAACGGCGAACACAAACTGGTGGCCAAGGCCACGGTCACCCTGGCGGTGGTGCCACGGCGGTAACCGGGAGCGGTAGGCTACGAAGCCGCCGTGGGAGCCAGCCTGCTGGCGAATGAGCCCTTCCGAACGATGGAAAAATTCGCCAGCGGGGTTGGCTGCCACAGGATGTTGCCCTGGTGTGCCAGCCAGGGCGTGGCATTCAATCCAGCCGTTTATGCACCCGCGCCACCGCGACAACCAGCAGGGCCGCGGCGAAGACGGCCAGCGCCAATAGCTCCGGCCACAGATCGTCAAGTCCGGCACCGCGCAGCATGATGCCCCGCGCCAGACGGATGAAGTGTGTCAGCGGCAGGACCTCGGCGATCCATTGCGCGGCCTTGGGCATGCCTTCATAGGGAAACATGAAGCCGGATAGCAAAATCTGCGGCAGGAAGGTGAAGATCGCCGCCTGGATCGCCTGGAACTGACTGCGTACCAGGGTGGAAATAAAGATGCCCAGCGCCAGGCTGGCGATGATGAACAGCAAGGCCGCCAGATAGAGTTCGAGCGGCGAGCCCCGCACCGGCACCTGGAAAATCCATTTGCCCAGCAGCAACACCAGTGAAGTCTGGATCAGGCCGATGGCGACGAAGGGCAGTACCTTGCCGAGGGTCAGTTCCGCCGAGGACAGCGGCGTGGTGATGAGGAATTCCAGGTTGCCCTGTTCCCGTTCCCGCACCAGGGCGATGGCGGTGAACATGACCATGGTCATGGTCAGGATCACGCCGATCAGACCGGGCACGGTGTTCAGCGGCGCGTTGCGGTGTGGATTGTAGTAGGGCAGAACTTCCACCGAGGCTGTGGTCGTGGTGCCGCGCAAAGGGAATTGGGCGATTTGTCGGGCGGCTTGTTGTACCACCTGGTCGGAACCGTCGACGATCAGTTGCAGCGGTGGCCGTTGGCCTTGCAGGCGGCGCTCGAAATCCGCCGGAATGATCAGCACCGCCTTCACTTCTCCGCGCCGCAACATGGCCTCGCCGGTGCCCGCATGATGGAGGGCGCGATTGAAATTGAACACCCGCGATTGCTGCAGTTCCTCCACGACTTGCCGGCTTGTTTGTGTCTGTGCCTGGTCCACCACGGCGGCGGGCAGGTGGCGCACATCCATATTGATGGCGTAGCCGAACAGGATCAGCTGCAGGGTGGGGATGCCGATGATCATGCCGTAGGTAAGGCGGTCCCGGCGCAGTTGGCGCAGTTCCTTGATCACCACCGCGAGCAGGCGCGCAAAGCTGAAACGATCGCTCACGATGCTCCCTCCGTGTGACCGTGGGTGGCGGCGACGAAGACGTCCTCCAAATTGACATCGGTGATGTCCACTTTCCCTTCGATACCTTCCTTCCGCAGCGCGTCGCGCACCGCCGGTAACTGATCCGGGGACGTCACCAGCACCCGCAGGCTGGCACCGATTTGCGCGCAGGAACGTACGCCATCCAATGCTTGCAGTACCGTTTGTGCCTTTCTTGGGGCCGCTGTCACCACCAGCAGAGGGGTGGCGCCGACATCGGCTTTCAACCGCTCGGGGCTGCCCTGGGCCATCAACCGGCCCCGTTGCAGAATCGCCAGTTGATGGCAGCGTTCCGCTTCGTCCATGTAATGGGTGGAGACCAGCAAGGTGGTGCCGGCGTCGGTGAGGGCGAACAGTTCGTCCCAGAAATCCCGCCGCGATTGCGGGTCCACGGCGCTGGTGGGCTCGTCCAGGAACAACAGCTCCGGTTGGTTCAGTACCGCCGTGGCCAGGGCCAGGCGCTGCTTCTGGCCGCCGCTGAGCGTACCCGCCAACTGGCTGGCCAACGCCTCCAGTTGATAGCGGTGGCAGAGCTCCTCCACGCGCTGCCGGGTGCGCTGGCGGCTCAACCCGAACAGGCGGGCGACGAATTCCAGGTTCTCGCGCACGGTCAGATCCCGGTACAGCGAAAACGTTTGCGTCATGTACCCGGCCCGGCGTTTCAGCGCCTCGGCCTGTTTCGGAATGTCCAGATCGAGCACGCGGATATCGCCCTCACTGGGCAACAGCAGGCCGCAAAGCATACGGATGGTGGTGGACTTGCCACAGCCATTGGGGCCGAGAAAGCCGTAGACCTGACCGCGCGGCACGCTGAGATTCAGGTGATCGACGGCGGTGAAGTCGCCGAACCGGCGGGTCAGATCGTGGGTTTCGATGGCGTTATCAGTGCTCATCGTCTTGCTCTGGCCAGACCTGGCAGGGGATTCCCGCCGGCAGGTCGCGGGCGGCATCTCCGTGCAGCGTCAGCTCCGCCATATAGGACAGCCGGGCGGCATCGTCGCCGCTGAGCGCGTAGTAGGGGGTGAAGGCGGGGTCCTGACGGATGCTGCGTACCTCGGCATCGAAGGGCGTGTCGATGCCATCCACGGCCACACGAAAGCGATCGCCGGGCTGGATCGCCGCCCGGCGCGGTTCCGGTATATAGACCCGCGCGTAAGGGGCCTCACCGCCGAGCAGGCTGACCAGTACCGCGCCCTGGGCGGGTTGGTCGCCAAGCCGGTGGGGCAGGGCGTCCACCCGGCCGGCGGTGGGGGCCACCACGTCCAGTCGCTGCCTCTGACGCCGCAGTTCCGCCACGGATGCCCGCGCGGCCTGTAAGGCAGCGCGGGCTTGATCCAGATGTTCGGGGCGGGTGCCGGCGAGCAATTCGTCCAGTTGTGCCTGCCGGGCATCCACCTGAGCGCCGAGACTGTTCACCCGGGCGCGGGCGTCATCCAAATCGGCGCGGGCCACGCTGCCGCGTTCGAACAATGTTTGTGTCCGCCGCAGGTCCTGCCGCGCCAGAGTCTGTTCGCTGCGCGCCTGGGCGAGCCCGGCGCGGGCGGCGTCGATGGTTTCCCGCCGGGGGCCGCGCTGCAGCTCGGCGAGCCGCGCCCGTTGGCCGGCCAGATCCGCTTGCGCCGCATCCAGCCGTGCCTGGATCCGGGTCGGGTCCAGGCGCAGCAACGGCTGGCCCGGAGTGACTGCCTCACCTTCCCGTACCGACAGTTCGATAACCGGCTCCGAGGCTTCGGCCAGCACCGCCACGCGATCCCATTCGATGGTGCCGAGCAGCGGCTGGGGTTGGTCGCTGCAACTGAATAGCAGAAACAACAAAGGTGCGATAACAACAGAACGCATCATGTGGACCTCGTCAGGGTTGCGTTCACGCCTTTATCCGCCGCTCAGACCGCTGCTCAGCAGTGCCCGGACATGGCGGATCAGGGTGGCGGTATCGATGTCCTGGTTGCCCGGAAAACGGGACCACAGGGACCGGGTGGCCAGAGCAAAGATAGTCAGACCAATCACCGATATTGGCACCAGGCGCGGTTCGATATCCGGATTCAACAGGCCTCGCCGCTGGTCCCGTTCGATCGCTTCGGTGATGGCGCCCGTGACCCGTGGAGCTACCTCCCGTATCAGCATCTCGCGCAGCTGGCCGCCTTCGGTCAACACTTCCCGCACCCACAGTGGCGGTAGCCAGGGGGCCGCCGACACGGTTTCCAGCACCGTGGCGACAAAGCGGTCCAGGAGGTGGCTGGCGCCGTCACCCGGGGAAGGTTGGGTAACGCTTTGCAGGGCTGGGGCCATCAATGCCAGCACGCGTTCGCGAACCACGGCATCGACCAACTGATCCTTGTTGCCGAAGTAATAGTGCAGCAAGGCGGGAGTGACCCGGGCTTCGCGGGCAATACGGCTCAGTGGTGTACCGCTGATGCCGTGTTCGCTGAACTGTTGCACCGCCACGTCCAGCAACTGCGAGCGCTGATCGGGGCCGGTGCTGTTTTCCGGGCGCCCGGGACGGCGGCCTCGGGAAGGACTCATGGCGGATCTCCCTGGTGTCGATGTTCTCTAATTTAATTAATGATTAATTTAATTACCAGTTTTATCGAAACGGCCTGCGTTTGGCGTTGAGGATGACGCTGCCGCACGCCGGGCCGGCGGGATCACCATGCCAATCGACGGCGCTTTTATTTATGATTGGGCCTTTCCCGGGGATGGCCGGGGCAGGCGGCTTTTTCCGTCGCGGCGCGAGCCGCCGTCCCCATGTTCAGGATCGCGGATGAATCAACGAAGAACCATCAATGTGCGGCGAGTGGTCAAGGTGCTGCAGGGGGCGGCGCGCAGCGGCGTGAGTATCCCCGAGTTGCTGGACCAGTGCGGTATCGAGCGGCGGGTTCTGGAGCAGCCGGACGCCCGCATCGAGCGGGACACCTTTATCCGGCTGATGCTGCTGGTGATGGAACAGACCCAGGATGAGTTCCTCGGCTTCGGCCAGGGCCGCAAGTCCAAGCCCGGCACCTTCTCGATGATGGCCCACGCGGTGATCAATTGCCCGACCCTGGATGCGGCGGTGCGCCGGGGAATCCGCTTCTATGAGCTGTTTGACCTCAACATGCGCACCTGGCTGCGGCGCGAAGGCGACCAGGCCCGGCTGATCACCGAAGTCGATCCGCGCCTGGATTTTCGTGATGTGATCATCGATGCCATGCTGTTTCTCAGCCTGCGCTTCATGAGCTGGCTGGTGGGCAAGGTGGTGGAGCCCCAGGCGGTTTACCTGGATTACCAGCCGCTCAAGGAGGACGATGAGCACCGCTTCATGTTCAACTGTCCGACCTATTACAATAGCGGCGTCAATCAGGTGGTGTTTCCCGTCCACTACCTGGATCTGCCTCTGGTGAGAAATGAGCTGTCATTGTCCCATTTCCTGCGCGAGTCGCTGGCGCAGTTGTTCGAGGGCAACGTGCATAACGTGGGTTTGCCGGCGCGTATTCGCGGCTTGCTGTCCGAGGATTACGGTGGCCATTTCCCGGACTTCGGTGAAGTCTGCCGGCGTTTGCAAATGACACCGCAGACCCTGCGCCGCCGTCTCAAGGATGACAACACCAGCTATCAGGAAATCAAGGACTCGATCCGCAAGGACGCCTCGGTGTATTACCTGTCCAAAGCGGAACTCAGTATTGACGAAATCGCCCTGTTGATGGGCTTCAGTGAAGCCAGCTCGTTTCACCGGGCGTTTAAGAAATGGACCAACATGACCCCGTCGGCGTACCGGCGGACCCACTTTGGAGAAACGAATGAGCACCCCTGACGCCGCCACCGCGCGGCTGCTGGTGACCTGCCCGGACCAGCCCGGCATCATCAGCGCGGTTTCCACCTTCTTCTACAATCACGGCGCCAATATCACCGACCTGGATCAGCATTCCAGTGATACCCAGGACGGAACCTTCTTTCTGCGCCTGGAATTCCAGACCCCGGATCTGGACTGTTCCCGGGATGCCCTGGAGAACAATTTCCGCAAGCGGGTGGCGGAACGGTACGGCATGCAATGGCACATCAGCTACGCCGCCGAGAAGAAGCGCATGGCGATCCTGGTATCCCGTCATGACCATGTGCTCATGGACCTGCTGTGGCGGGTCTCACGCGATGATCTGTCCGCCGACATCACCATGGTGATCAGTAACCATGACGATCTGCGCGCCGAAGTGGAGCGCTTCGACATTCCCTACCATCACATTCCGGTGACCCGGGAAAACAAGGCGGAAGCCGAGGCCCAGGCGCTGGCGTTGCTGGAAGGCCAGGTGGACGTGATCGTGCTGGCCCGTTACATGCAGATTCTCAGCCCGGAGTTCGTCGCCCGGCATCCCCATCGCATCATCAATATTCACCATTCTTTCCTGCCCGCCTTCGTCGGCGCCAATCCCTACCAGCAGGCCTGGGACCGTGGCGTCAAACTGATCGGCGCCACCAGTCACTATGTCACCGAGGAGCTGGACCAGGGGCCGATCATCGAACAGAACGTGCAGCGCGTCTCCCACCGCCACTCGGCCAGCGAACTGCGCGCCCTGGGGCAGGACGTGGAGCGCCAGGTGATGCAGCGCGCGGTGCGCTGGCACCTGGAAGACCGGGTCATCGTCGACGGCAACAAGACGGTGGTGTTCGTCAAGTAAAGGCAATGAATAGTGGACAGTTAACAGGGAATAGTTAACAGGGAATAGTTGCGCGACAACGGGACGGAGTGTGGAGTGGCCCCAAAAAAGTAGACACCTTCATTGACGAGGAAGGTGTATGCAATTTCGCAGCAAGCGTCGGTTTAGTGACGCGTTCAAACGCGAG
>NZ_OBMO01000037.1 GCF_900217905.1 Alloalcanivorax xenomutans | reverse complement strand
ATTGAGGCTTCCTCGAACAGGCCTGATACATAGATGCCACCGGGTAGCCATGTTCAAGGCAGGGTTGACAGCAACGGGCGAGTCCATACATAGGAACTGGCCCTGCTGGCGAACAGAGAGGGAAGGGATCAGCGAGGTTTTACCGTCATATCAATACCCAGTGCCCTCATCACCGCCAGCGTGGTTTTGAGCGTCGGGTTGCCTTGCTGGCTGAAGGAGCGGTAAAGCTGTTCGCGGGACAGACCGGTTTGCCGGGCGATTTCCGTCATGCCTTTGGCGCGGGCTACCACGCCCAGTGCATGGGCAATGTAGCCGGCATCGCCGGTGGCGAAGACTTCCGCCATGAAAGTGGCGATCGCGGTTGGAGAACCGAGATCTTCCGCCGGATCGTAAGGGGTTAATGCATCCACGTTTTTCTCCATTCCCGGGCCCGCCAGCGTTTTTGAATACATCGGTTTGTCTGATTTCCAGAACAGATTGTGGTTTATAAATCACAGGTTGGCAACATCCTTTTGAACCCGGGGCCTCGCGGCGGCTTTTGGGAACGGGCTACTGAACGTCGCGCCAGCGTTGATAATCCTCGCGGGTGACACCGAGGCCGGCAAGGCGCTGTGGCGACAATTCCCGGATATCTTCCTCCAGGTCTTCGAAGTAGGCGTTGCGGTCGTTTTCGGGGACAGCCCGGGCGGCTTCCTTGAGACGGGTGGTCAGCGCAGCGCCGGAGAGACGTTCCAGAATGATCTGGCGTAGTACATTCCGGCGTTGTGCGCGGTAGCGTACCCGTATGGTGTCCACGCCCAGCGCTTCGGCGGTGGCGTCGTATTCCTGACAGCCGCGCAGATAGGAGGCGCGGTACAGTTCGATCAGGGGGCGGGGATCGTTCAGTTCATAGACGGCCAGCATGGCGGACGCGTAGTCGTCCTTTTCGATGGCATTGAACGACAGCGGTACCCGGTTGCGGGTAATCAGCGGAATGTTGGCGGCAAGACGCGAGGTGCGCTTGTTGACGTCGGTGAAGGCCTGCAGATAAGCCACGTGCAACAGCAGGAACAAACTCTGCTCATAGGGTTCCTGGATCGCCATGGCCTTTGCGGTGATGCCGCGCAGGCGGCGTTCCAGGGTGGTGGGGTTGTCCAGGGGGATATAACTGGACGCGCCGACTCGCACGCCATGATCCCTGATCTTGCCGGAATGGGGAGGGGGCACCAGCCCATCGGACAGAAGGTAATGTAACGTGCAGATCTCCTCGTAGCTGGGCTCCATATGGCCGGCTCGCTCCACCAGGTAACGGATCGCTTCTTTATGATTGAGGATCATCACGGCTTCCTCATCGAGCTTTCCGGTGGCGCCGGTACCTTCCAGAAGCAGGCGTTGTGTCTCGATCAGCGAGTAGGTGTTTCCCTCCAGCCGGGATGAATGGTAGGACAGGTCAATCAACAGCCGGTTATAGATGCGCCGCGCATAGGTGCCAGCGGGCTCGGGAGTGTCGGTACGCCGCCCCTTGTCGGTCAGAATGTCGATGTCGGCCTGGCTGAAGTAGCGGCTGTGGTTGGGTTTGTATTCTTCCAGCCAGTCGCCGTTATAGCTCACCGGACGGCGATCGAGCAGTGGCCGCCGCACCCGTTCAAGTGTCTGACGGGCACCGTCACTGAAAGAGAAGAACACAGGAGGCTCTGGCTCACGGATTTCCGCTGCCGTGCTTTCGGCCAGACGGTATCGAGTGCCGCGCTTTTGTCCGCTTTTGACAACAAGCCCTTGTTCGACCAGTTGGCTCAGCCAGCGCCGTGTTGAACGCTCGGCGAACCCTTCGGGCAAGTGTTCAAGAATCTCCGGCAGGCTGGCCGGCGCCGACAGCTTCCAAAGGACATCCAGTATCTGGTCTGCCTTGGTGTGATTGCGGATATATTGGGACATCGGATTTGGCCGTATAAGTATTTATACGGCCATTATGAGAGAGATACGGCCAAATTCAAGGCCAAAGTGGCGCTTTTTTGGCCGTATCTTGTTTGACGGCCGAACCCCATTCGCTGCCAAGGCAGCTTCCCACAGCGGCTTTGTAGCCCGGTCTGTAGAAGCGAGCCCTGCTGGCGAATCTTTTTGGCGCTGTGCCCCATTCGCCAGCAGGCTGGCTCCCACAGCGACCGTGTAGCCACCTCAAGCGTCATGGCCTCGTGCCGTGGAGCCACGCCCGGCCATGGGCTATAATGCGCGCCCCCTCGTTCCAGCCAGGAGTGCCCCAATGACGGTGATTCGCCAGGACGATCTGATCCAAAGCGTGGCCGATGCCCTGCAGTACATCTCCTATTACCACCCCGTGGACTTCATCCGCGCGGTAAAGGAAGCCTACGAGAAGGAAGAGAGTAAGGCGGCCAAGGACGCCATGGCGCAGATTCTGGTGAACTCGCGCATGTCCGCCATGGGGCACCGCCCGATCTGCCAGGACACCGGTATCGTCACCGTGTTCGCCAAGGTCGGCATGAACGTCACCTTCGAAGGCGACATGTCTCTGGACGACATGATCAACGAAGGTGTGCGCCGGGCCTACAACCACCCGGACAATGTGCTGCGCGCCTCGGTGCTGGCCGATCCGGATGGCAAGCGCGCCAACACCAAGGACAACACCCCGGCGGTGATCAACTATTCCATCGTGCCCGGCGACACCCTGGAAATCGACGTGGCCGCCAAGGGCGGCGGTTCCGAGGCGAAGTCCAAGTTCGCCATGCTCAACCCGTCCGACTCCGTCGTCGACTGGGTGCTGGAACAGGTGCCGAAGATGGGCGCCGGCTGGTGCCCGCCGGGCATGCTCGGCATCGGTATCGGCGGTACCGCCGAGAAGGCCATGCTGATCGCCAAGGAATCCCTGATGGATCCCATCGACATTCACGAGCTGCAGGCCCGTGGCCCGCGAACCCGGGCCGAGGAACTGCGCCTGGAGCTGTTCGAGAAGGTCAACGCGCTGGGCATCGGTGCCCAGGGCCTGGGGGGTCTGACCACGGTGCTGGACGTGAAAGTGGCGGATTATCCGACCCACGCGGCCAACAAGCCGGTGGCGATCATTCCCAACTGCGCCGCCACCCGCCATGCCCACTTTATTCTCGACGGCAGCGGCCCGGCGGACCTCAAGGCGCCGGACCTGGAAGAGTGGCCGGATATTGCCTGGGGCAATGACGAGGGCGCCAAGCGCGTCAACCTGGACACCGTGACCCCGGAAGAGGTGCGGACCTGGCAGCCCGGCGACACGCTGCTGTTGTCCGGCAAGCTGCTGACCGGCCGTGACGCCGCCCACAAGCGCATGGTGGATATGATTTCCAAGGGCGAGAAGCTGCCGGTGGACTTCACCAACCGCTTCATCTACTACGTCGGCCCGGTGGACCCGGTGGGCGACGAAGTGGTGGGCCCGGCTGGTCCGACCACCGCTACCCGCATGGACAAGTTCACCCGTACCATGCTCGAGGAAACCGGGCTGATCGGCATGGTCGGCAAGGCCGAGCGTGGCGACACCGCGATCCAGGCGATCAAGGACAACAAGGCGGTTTACCTGATGGCCGTGGGCGGCGCCGCTTATCTGGTGTCCAAGGCGATCCGCAAGTCCCGCGTGGCGGCTTTCGAGGACCTGGGCATGGAAGCGATCTACGAATTCGAGGTGGAAGACATGCCGGTGACCGTGGCGGTGGATTCCAACGGCGAATCGGTACACAAGACCGGCCCGGTGATCTGGAAAGAGAAGATCGCCGCCAAGAAGTCGGCGTAATCCCGCCTCGCTTCCGCCCCGGGGGGAACCTCTCGGGGCGGGACGCGTCAGACAGACCACTATGAATACTCTTGCGTTGTCTCGATGGGGGGCACTGGCCTTGTGCGCCCTGCTGCTGGGTGGCTGCGCCGGTCTGCGGCAAACCGCCGGCGGCTGGCTCGGTCTGGCGCCGGCGCCGGCCACGGTGGCCGGTCTGGACTATGCCACCCAGAAACGATTGGGGGTAGCGGAGTTGGCCTGTGATGAGCTGGCCGCGGCCTGGCGGGAGGACCGCTGGCTGCCCGGCGACGAGCGGGCGCGGTTGATCGCCCGCTGCGGCGCCCGGGTGCGCCGGGTGCTGGATGCCCGTGAACAGGATCAGGAACTGGATCGTTTGGTGTCCGAGGCCTGGGATGCCACCATTCAAGCGCGGCTGGAACGCGAACGGCGGGAGCGCCGCCGCGAGCAGGTGCGCCGTGCCATTGCCCAGGCCCGTGAAGAGGCCGAGGCCCGCAACGATTCCGCCGCCGAGGATGCCCTGGCGCAACTGCGCGAACGGATGGCGGACGCGCATATCCTGCAAGTGCTCAGAGAAGTGCCGGACCAGCCACTGGCCTATGCCATCGGGCAGCCCTCGGAACGCTCCATGAAGGAATTCCTCTCCTGTCTCGAAGTGGCCTATCCCAATGAAGGCTATGAGATGCAATGGGAGGGTGACAGCCTGTCGGTGCGCGCGCTCAACGCCACCATGCCCCGGGGCGACGTGGATATCGATACCCAGTTCGTCAGTGTCTGGAACACCTGGATGCTGCAATCCCTGAGTGTGGCCGAACTGCGGGCCACCAACGCCCAGGACCGCTTCATGCTGGCCCAGAACCTGGTGGCGGGGCAGTGTTATGACGTGGATGGGCGGTTGTAGGGCGTCGCGCGCTCTGTGGGAGCCAGCCTTGCTGGCGAATTGGCTTGGGCTTGGGGCATTCGCTTGCAGGCAAGCTCCCACAGCGGCTTCGCAGTTGGGTCCGTAGGGGGCTAGCTCCTATCAGGGCCGCGCCGTGGTCGCCCGGTCCACCAGATACACCAGCCCGTGATAATCAATGCCGCCATGATGGCTGAGACCGATCTCGCAGGTGCGGCTGGTGGAGATGCCCTCGTCACAATGCCGCACGGTGTCGCGCAGATCGCGCAGGGCGTGGGCGTTGAGTTCCGGGGTGGTGAAGCCTTTGTCCCCGGCGAAGCCGCAGCAGTGAATCCCTTCCGGTACCACCACCTCCCGGGCGCAGCGGCGGGCGATATCGATCAGACCGGTGCTCTCCCCAAGATGCTGCGTACTGCAGGTGACATGCACCGCCACCGACGTGTCCAGCGGTGAAAACGTGAGCCGGGGGTACAACTGCTCGCGAATGAACTTCACCGGATCATAGAGTTTCAATCGCTTGTCCAGAGGGCCTTCCGTCAGCCGCAAAGTGCAGGGGCTGGTGTCGCAGTAAATCGGATCCTCGCCATCGCGGCTGGCTTTCAGCAGCGCCGCCGCCAGTTGGTCCCGTTTACGGTCGCCTTGTTGCGGATAGCCTTTGGAGGCGAACGGCTGGCCGCAGCACAGGCTGTCCAGATCTTCCGGGAACACCACCTCGAAGCCCGCCTTTTCCAGCAGCGCCCGGGTTTTGTCGATCAGCGGCACCTGCTCCCGGTCGTTCAGCGACGGCCCCATGGCGCGGGAGACACAGGCGGCCAGATAGACCACGCGCGGACGCTGCCCGGCGGAAAGATGGTGATGGCGGGGCAGGGAGGTGGCTTGCGGCATGGCCGGCGTCCACATCGGGATGCGGTCGCCGGACAGCCGCCGCAGGCCATTGGCAAGCGTTTGCAGCCGTTCTCCGCCGAGCAGTTTTTGCGCGGTGGTGGCGCCGCGCAAAGTGATCCGGGTGGCGCCGAGCGCGCCGCTGAAATGATCGGCCAGCCGGTCGGCGGTGCCGGTGTGCCGGGCCTGTCCGGCTCTCAATTCACGCACCAGATCGCCGGTGTTGATGCCCACCGGGCAGCGCTGGGCGCACAGGCCGGTGGCCGCGCAGGAATCAATGCCGCGATACAGATAGTCGTTCCAGAGCGCGGTGGCGCCGGCTCCGTCGCGGCGTTTGGCCTGAATGTCCCGCCATACCACGATGCGCTGGCGCGGTGTCAGGGTCAGGCCGCGGGAAGGGCACACCGGTTCGCAGAAGCCGCACTCGATGCACTTGTCGACGATCTCGTTGGCGGCGGGCAGCGGCTTGAGATGTTTCAGGTGAATGCGCGGGTCCTCGGACAACACCACATCCGGGTTGAGGATGCCGGCGGGGTCCAGCAGCCGTTTGATTTTCCACATCAGTTGATAAGCGTCGCGGCCCCATTCCAGCTCCACGAAGGGCGCCATGTTGCGGCCGGTGCCATGCTCGGCCTTGAGCGCGCCGCCGAAGTCTTCCGCCACCAGTTTGGCCACGTCGCCCATGAAGGCTTCATAGCGTTGCACCTGGGCCGGGTCGTCGAAGCCCTGGGTGAACACGAAGTGCAGATTGCCTTCCAGGGCGTGGCCAAAGATGATCGCTTCGTCATAACCGTGTTTATCGAACAGGGTGAGCAGGCCGCGCACGCCATCGGCGAGTTGTTCCACCGGGAAGGTCACGTCCTCGATGATCACCGTGGTGCCGGTGGGCCGCACCGCGCCCACCGCCGGAAAGGTGCCTTTGCGGATGGCCCAGAGTTGTTCGTTCACCGCCGCATCGGTGCTGAAATCCACCTGCTTCTCCACCGCGAAGGCGGCGAGGGCCTGACGAATTCCTTGTAACTGTTCCAGCAGCAGGGTTTCGGCGGCGGCGCGGGATTCGATCAGCAAGGCGCAGGCGCCATCGGACAGGCCCGGCACCCAGCCGGGCATGCCCGGCTGGTCCTGTACCGAGCGCAGGCTGCGGCGGTCGAGCAATTCCACCGCCGACACCGGTTGCTGCTTCAGCACCGGCACCGCCCGGCAGCAGGTGTCCACGTCGGGGAACACGATCAGGGCGCTGGCCCGGTGCGGGTACTCCGGCACGGTGTCGTAGGTGACCGCGCTGATGAAGCCAAGGATTCCCTCCGAGCCCACCATCAGATGGGTGAGAATATCCAGCGGATCGTCGTAATCCACCAGCGCGTTCAGGGACAGGCCGGTGGTGTTCTTGAGACGGTATTTGTGACGGATGCGGCTGCTCAAGGCGTTGTCGGCGCGCGTCTCCCGGCCCAGTGCCGCCAATTGTTCGAGCAGGGTGGCGTGACTTTGCCGGAAGCGCCTGACGCTGTCCGCGTCCTCGGTGTCGAGCACGGTGCCGTCGGCCAGCACCAGGCGCATGCCGGCCAGGGTGTGGTAGGTGTTCTGGGCGGTGCCGCAGCACATGCCGCTGGAATTGTTGGCGACGATGCCGCCGATCTTGGCGGCGTTGATGGACGCCGGATCCGGGCCGATCTTGCGGCCCAGCGGCGCCAGCCAGGCGTTGGCCTGGGCGCCGATGACGCCGGGTTGCAGGCGGATCTGTGCGCCGTCGTTGCGAATATCCCGGCCGTTCCACTGGTCGCCCAGCACGATCAGCACGGAATCACTGATCGCCTGGCCGGACAAACTGGTGCCGGCGGCGCGGAAGGTCACTGGCACCGCGTGTTCGCCGGCCAGCGTCAGCAGCGCCACCACTTCCGCTTCCGTTTCCACCCGGACCACCAGTTTCGGTATCAGACGGTAAAAGCTGGCGTCGGTGCCGAACGCCAGAGTGGACAACGGATCGTCGAAACGCCGTGAGGCGGGAATCAGGGTTTCCACCGCCCGTAGAAAAGGGGCGGGCAGCGGGCCATGGTCGGCAGCGGTCATGCGTCCTCCAGAATCAGTACCACCAGGTCCTTGGGGCCGTGGGCGCCGTAGGCCAGTACCTGCTCGATGTCGGCGGTCTTGGACGGGCCGGAAATCAACAGCGCGTTGGTGGGCATGCCGGCGCGCCAGTTCAAGGCGCGCTGGGCTTCATAGAGATTGTCATGGATGGTGCTGGCGCGCAGTAGCGCGAAATGCACCGGGGGCACCAGACTCATCAAGCGCGGTTCGTGGCGGTCCGGGCACAGAATCAGACTGCCGGTGGCGGCGATGGCGCCTACCGTGCCGGTGAGACTGGCCGGGGTGTCATGGAACAGCTCGTGTTTCCACTCTTCCACGGGCCGGTCGTAGGCGTGTAACGCCGGCGCATCGGAACGGCGCTGCCAGTGTTCGCTCAATTGCCGGCCATGATCGGTCTCCGGTGCGATCAGCAGACGTGTCAGCTGCTTTTCGTCGAGCAGGGTGGCCAGCAGGTCCGGCCATTGCGTCTGGCTGGTGAGATGAATTTCCGTGCGCACCGCTTCCATTAATTCCCGCAAGCGGGCAATGCGCTGCTCCGGCGGATAGCGCCAGGGTTGGGTGACCAGCGTCTCGTCGAAATCGTCCGGCAGCGGTTCGGTGCCGGCCAGGCTGTGCCGGAGTTTGTCGAGAATGCGGGCTTTGGCGCTCATCGGGGCTGCTCCAGATGTTTGCGGGCCAGTTCATGCAAGGAACGGGCGGCGGGTTTGGGGGCGCCGCGGTGCTCGGTCCAGGGGCCGAGACGGGAGGGTGTCAGCGCGCGCAAGCGGGTGGCGAAGAAGCGGAACAGCCGGTACAGCAGCGGGCGCGTGTACAGCGTGCGCCAGAGCTTCCAGACGGTGCTCTCCAGTGCCGAGTATTTGCTGCCCTGGCCGCGCATCACCGCGTGCCCGGGGTCCGGACGGGACACGTTCTCTTCGCGCAAGCGCCGCAACAGCGATGGAATCGGAATCCGCACCGGGCAGACCTCGCCGCAGGCGCCGCACAGGGAAGACGCGCTGGGATGGTCCGGCACTTTGTCCAGGCCGACCAGGTGCGGGGTGATGATGGCGCCGATGGGGCCGGGGTAGACCTCGCCATAGGTGTGGCCGCCGACACGGGTGTACACCGGGCAGTGATTCATGCAGGCGCCGCAGCGGATGCAGTTCAGGGTCTGCCGCAGTTCACCGTCGGCGAAGGCCTGGCTGCGACCGTTGTCGAGCAGCACCAGATGCACTTCTTCCGGCCCGTCGCGCTCGCCGGCCTGGCGCGGACGGGAGATCATATTGATGTAAGTGGTGATCGGCTGCCCCAGGGCGGAGCGGGTCAGCAGTGACAGCAGTGGCACCACATCGCGCAGATGGGCCACCACTTTCTCGATGCCGGTGACGGCGATGTGCACCTTGGGCACGGTGGTGCTCATGCGGCCGTTGCCTTCATTTTCCACCAGTACCAGGGTGCCGGTTTCGGCCACCGCGAAATTGACGCCGGAGACACCGATGTCGGCGTCGAAGAATTTTTGCCGCAGTATCCGGCGGCCAGTCTGAATCAATTCGTTGACGTCGCGGGTGTAGGGTTCGCCCAGTTCCCGTTCGAACAGCCGGGCCACCTGATCGGCGTTCTTGTGGATCGCCGGCATGATGATGTGGGAGGGCTTCTCGTGGTCGAGCTGAATGATGTACTCGCCCATGTCCGATTCCAGACACTCGATACCGTGGTCGGCGAGGACATGGTTCATATCCATCTCCTCGCTGACCATGGACTTGCCCTTGATCACCTGTCTGGCCTGACGGCGCTCGGCGATGTCGAGGACGATGCGATTGGCCTGCTCGGTGGTTTCCGCCCAGTGCACCTGGACGCCGTTGGCGGTGAGATTGCTTTCCAACTGTTCCAGCAGGTCCGGCAGCCGGGACAGAGCGCGGGCGCGGATGTGATTGCCCAGGGTGCGCAACCGTTCGCGCTCGTCGGCGTCGCTGAAGGCGGCGGCGCGCTTCTCCATCAGCGAGTCCATGGCACCGCGAAAATTGCGTCTGAGTTGGGCGTCCCCCAGTGCATCGTGGGCGCGGCTCTTGAATTCATCCCGTAGCGGGATGCGCGCGGGCTGGCTCATGGCTGGCCTCCGGTGCGTTGCCAAAGAAAGCTGGCCAGGTGCTGGCCTTGCAGGGGCGCCCGCTGTTTTTCCAGGGCGCCGTTGATGTTCATCAGGCAGCCGGCGTCCGCGCTCACCACGCGGGCGGCGCCGCTGTCGCGCAGGGAGCGGGTCTTGTCCGCCACCATGGCGCCGGAAATATCCGGCATGCGCACACAGAAAGTGCCGCCGAAACCGCAGCATTCGCTTTCGTGATCATGATCCACCCGGCGTACTCCGGACAACTGATCGAGCAGAGCGCGGCCGTGATGGTGAGTGTGCATTTCCCGGCGGGCGCTGCAGGAGGTGTGCAGGGCCACCTCGGTGGGCGGGCCCTGATCGTGCAACTCAACCCGGCAAACATGCAGCAGGAACTCCGCCAGTTCATAGGTGCGTTCCGCCACGGCCCTGGCCCGTGCCAGGGTATCGGGCTCGCCGGCGAACAGCTCCTGGTAATGATGGCGGAACATGCCGGCACAGGAACCGGAAGGCACCACCACCGGCCAGTCCTGGTCGAACAGCGCCAGCTGCGCGCGTGCCACTTCGCGTGCCTGATCGGTGTAGCCGCTGGTATAGGCCGGCTGGCCGCAACAGCTCTGCGCCTGGGGGAAAACCACCTGAATCCCCTCCCGTTCCAGCAGCCGGATGGCGTCCATGCCGGCCTCCGGGAAAAACAGATCCACCACGCAGGTACCGAACAGATAAATCCGCTCGGGTTTGTGCTCCGGGTAAGTCCGGGGCGCGGCGGCCGGCTCGGCGACGCGGGTGGCCTGGGGAACGAAGGTGCGGGGAGCGTTCATGGCGGCTATTCCTTCATTGAACCAACGGATCGGTGATACCGAGGAGGTAGAGCGCCACCAGGGCGACCAGTCCTGTCATCATCACATAATAAAACGTCGGCCAGATGGTTTTGCGCAAAGTCGCCCCTTCCTGACCGAGCAGGCCGACGGTGGCGGAGGCAGCCACCACATTGTGGATCGCCACCATGTTACCGGCGGCGGCACCGACCGCCTGGGCCGCCACCACCATGGCGCCGGACAGCCCCAGGCTGTGGGCGACGCCATACTGAAACTGGCTGAACATCATGTTACTGACCGTGTTGGAACCGGCCAAAAAAGCCCCCAGCGCGCCCACGGCGGGCGCGAACAGGGGGTAAATGCCGCCGACGCTATCCGCTACGTAGCGGGCCATGGCAATCGGCATGCTAGGCAGATCCGAGGCGTTGACGCCGGAGTTGATCAGAATCCGCACCATCGGCACGGTGAACAACAACACGAACCCGGCGCTGAGCAGAACGCCGGAGGATTCCTTTACCGCCGCGCCCAGGGCGGCGGGTTTCATGCGGTGCAGGAAAAAGGTGATGGCCACCACCGTGACCAGGATGCCGCCGGGCAGATACAGCGGTTGGACGTTGGCGCTGATGCCGGCTTCTCCGAGCAGGTCGCTGCAGCCGATGGCCACGCTCTTCAACGCCGCGCCGATTTCCGGGAACACCCGGCTGATCACCAGCAAAACCCCGACCAACACATAGGGCAGCCAGGCGCGCAGGGTGCCCATCGGGCGGCCGGTCAAATCCGCCACCTTGATTTCCAGGCTGCCCAGCCACTGCCGTGGCCAGTGCTCGCGGTCGGCGAAATCCCATTGCTGTTTGGGGACCAGGAAGTTCAAACGAATGGCGGCGGTGACGATGGCCAGGCCGATCAGGCCGCCGAGCAGGGACGGGAACTCCGGCCCGAGCAGCAGGCCGGTGGCCAGATAGGGCAGAGTGAAGGCAAGGCCGGCGAATAACGCGAACGGCAGTACCTCGAAGCCGGCTTTCCAGCTTTTTTCCTTGCCGAAGAAACGCGTCAGCATCAGTACCATGATCATTGGCATGACGGTGCCCACCAGGGCATGGGTGATAGCCACGCCACTGGTGATCTGCTGCAGGAACTGCTCCCAGCTGGAACCGCGCTCGGTCAACTCACGGCTCAGGGCGGCGCTGTCCAGGCCGCTGGTGACGCCGACCACGATGGGCGTGCCGACGGCGCCGAAGGAAACCGGGGTGCTTTGCACCAGCATGCCCATCAGCACCGCCGCCAGGGCCGGGAAACCGATCGCCACCAGCAAGGGCGCGGCGATGGCGGCGGTGGTACCGAATCCGGAGGCGCCCTCGATGAAACTGCCGAACAACCAGGCGATGACGATGGCCTGAACGCGGCGGTCCGGGCTGAGCGTGGTGAAGCCCTTATGAATCACGGCAATGGCGCCGGAATGCTTGAGTGTGTTGAGCAGCAGCAACGCACCGAAGATGATCCACAACAACCCCAGAGTGATCACCAGCCCTTGAAGCGTGGAGGCGAGCAGGCGGTTGAAACTCATGTCCCAGACCAACAGGGCCACCATGGCGGAGAACAGGTACACCACCGGCATGGCGCGACGGGCCGGCCAGCGCAAGCCGATCAAAAGTAATGCGGCAAGGACGATCGGGGAGAAAGCGAAAAGAGCAAGCAGGCCGGGTTGCATGGCGCGATAGTCTCCTGGGTATTGTTGTTTGCATCGTCGAAAAGGTTTGTGTAAATTGGTCTTACCGATTAGCCAAAATGAAAAACTAGCCTAAAAGCTGATCCCTGGTGCGTCAAGACAGGGATCGGTAAGACCTTTGTCTATTCATTGTGGATAGTGGGTGGTGTGGAGATGTGGAACGTCGTAGGATTTCTTAATTGGTAATACCAATTTGAGAGGTGGCATGAATACGGGACAAGTCCGTCATCGGCGACTTTCCGATGAAATCGTGGAGAAGTTGGAAACGATGATTCTGGAGGGCAGTTTCAAGGCCGGAGAACGCTTGCCGGCGGAACGTGCCCTGGCGGAGCAGTTTGGTGTATCGCGGCCCTCCCTGCGTGAAGCGATTCAGAAGCTGGTGGTGCGGGGGCTGCTGACCAGCCGCCAGGGCGGCGGTACTTTCGTGGCGGAGCAACTGGGCTCCACTTTCAGTGATCCGTTACTGCATCTGCTGGAAAAGCACAGCGACGCCCAGCAGGATCTGCTGGAATTCCGTCATACCCTGGAAGGGGCCTGCGCCTATTACGCCGCGCAGCGGGCCACGGAACTGGATCGCCAGCGTCTGCGCGATGCGTTCGAGACCCTGCATCGTTGCTATAGCGACGCCAAGGTGGCTCGCGCCGAGGAAGGCGCCGCCGATGCCGCCTTTCACCTGGCCATTGCCGAGGCCAGTCACAATGCCGTGCTGCTGCACACCATTCGCGGCCTGTTCGAGCTGCTCAAACACAATGTGGTCACCAACATTGGCGGCATGTACGAACAGCGGGATGAAACCCGTGACATGCTGCTGGCCCAGCACCGCCAGCTTCTCGACGCCATCCTTGAACAGCGCGCGGAGGATGCCCGCGCGGTGGCGCAGAATCACATCAGCTACGTGCGCGAAGTGCTCGATGAAGCACGCCAGCAGGCGCAGCGGGTGGAGCGGGCGGAGCGCCGGCGGCGTTGAGGGCCCGGTAGTGGGAAGCATGCTTGCAAGCAAGCTCCCACAGCGGCTTTGTAGCGCAAGCTGTGGGAGCCAGCCTGCTGGCGAATGCGGCCTCTGATGTGGGGTATTCGCTTGCAGGCAAGCTCCTATGTATGGACTCGCCCGTTGCTGTCAACCCTGCCTTGAACATGGCTACCCGGTGGCATCTATGTATCAGGCCTGTTCGAGGAAGCCTCAAT
>NZ_OBMO01000007.1 GCF_900217905.1 Alloalcanivorax xenomutans | reverse complement strand
GTTGAGGCTTCCTCGAACAGGCCTGATACATAGATGCCACCGGGTAGCCATGTTCAAGGCAGGGTTGACAGCAACGGGCGAGTCCATACATAGGAGCCGGGCGGCGGGCCGCTTGCCTGCAAGCGAATCTATTTTCCGAATGGTGGAAGAATTCGCTTGCAGGCAAGCTCCTACAGCGGCTTTGTAGTCCAGTCTGTGAAGCGCTGTCAGGCGGTGCTGCGCGTGCTACTGATACCCGCCCGGATGCGGGCGGCCGGCCCGGCACACTTCCAGCAGGTGCACCAGCCCCGGCAGCAGCGCCGCCAGCGTCTCCTCGGCGCCGCGCCGGCTGCCCGGGAACGTCACCACCACGCTATCTCCGGCCAGCCCGGCAATGCCCCGTGACATCATGGCGTAGGGCGTACGGCGCTGACCGAAGTCCCGCGCCGCTTCCATTACCCCCGGCAGCTCGGTGGTCAGCATGGGCTGCACGGTGTCCACGGTGCAGTCACGGGGCCCGACCCCGGTGCCGCCGACGGTAACGATCAGCGCGGTGCCCTCGGTCAGTTGCGTCTGCACCGCCTCGCGCAGCTGATCCGGCTCGTCCGGCAACACCTGATAGTGCACCGGTTCAAAACCGGCGGCGGCCAGACCGTCCTCCACCGAGCGCCCGGCGGTGTCCGGTTTACGGCCAGCGGCCACGGTGTCCGACAGCACGATCACCGCCGCGCTCATCGGCGCACGCAGATAGCGGCGGAACTGGGACTTGCCGCCGGTTTTTTCCAGCAGGCGGCCATCGGTGATTTCCAACTGATCCGGACGGCAGTGTGGCTTGAGCATGTCGTACAAGGTGAGTGCCGCCATCTGCGCGGCGGTGAGCGCTTCCATTTCCACCCCGGTGGGACCGATGGTCTGCACTTCGGCCAGGATCGTTACTTGCTCCTCGCCCAGCTCGAACTCCAGTTCGGCGCGGTGGATCGGCAGCGGGTGGCACAGCGGCAGCAGTTCGTCGGTGCGCTTGGCGGCGAGAATGCCGGCGATGCGCGCGGTCTTCAAGGCATCGCCTTTGTCGGTGTCGCCACGGCGCAGGCGCTCGATGCAGTCCTGCGGAGCCCGCAGACAGCACTGCGCGCGGGCGCTGCGGAACGAGTCCGGTTTGTTACTGACGTCTTTCAAGAATGATCTCCATCACAATGGGGAACCCGGTGATGGTCCGGGTGAGAGTCGGTATGAGCGTGATGCTGATCGCCCGACCGTGAGTCCGGGCGGATGCAGCAGCCCTGCACATAGGCGCTGCTGCCGTCGGTATAGAATTCTTCCTTCCAGATCGGCGCCTGATGCTTCACTTCATCCACCAGGTAACGGCACGCCTCGAACGCCTCCGCCCGATGCGCGGCACGGGCCACGCACACGATCGCCACGTCACCGATGCGCAGCGCGCCCAGGCGATGCATCACGCGGCAATAGCTCAGGCCGAAGCGCTCACGGGCCTGTTGTTCGATCTCGGCGATGCGCTTTTCCGCCAACGGCGCGTAGGCGGTATAGCGCAAGCTCTCCACCGGCAAGCCCTGGTGATGGTCGCGCACGGTGCCGGCGAACAGGGCCAGGCCACCGCACTCCGGATAGCGATCCAGCGCCAGCAGTTCGTCGATGGCGATCGGATATTCGGTCAAATGTATCCTGTTACTCGAATCCGTCATGATCACCCCCCCGCCACTGGTGGCAGCAGCACCAGATGACCGTTTTCCGGCAACGGGTCCGAGCGCAATAAAATGTCGGTGTCGCGCACCGCGGCGCACTGATCCAGGCGCGGTTGCAGGGCCGGACACTGATCGGCCAGCACGCTCAGTGCCTCGGCCACCGTGGCCGGCGCCATTTCGGTGACGAGGGAGATACGCTCGCCACCCGCCAGCGGAATCAGTTCACCGTAAAGTTCAAAGGACAGATTCATCAGCCTCCCATCCCGTGCATGGTGATTGGCCGGTCCACCGGGCCGGGCGTGGCCGCGTAGCCGGCGTCCTTGTGCCAGACTCTCTGTTCGATGCGACGCCGCAGCAGGGCCTCGCTTTCCCCTCCGCGCAGCGGCGTCAGCAGATCGTGCCCCTGGCGGGCGAACAGGCAGGTGTAAAGATGCCCGTTGGCGGTCAGCCGCAGCCGGTCGCAATCGGCGCAAAAGGGCCGGGTCACGGTGGAGATCACGCCCAGGGTGTAGCGCTCATCGAGTCGGTATTCGGTGGCCGGGGCCGCCCCGCGGGGCAGTGCCTCGATCCGATAGTGGCCGGCCAGCGTATCGAGAATGCGAGCCTCGGACACCACCTGCTCCTCACGCCAGCGGCCCGGTTCGTCCAGCGGCATGTATTCGATGAAGCGCAACGGCAGATCACGGGCCTTGGCCCAGTGGGTCAGCGGCAGGATCTGGTCGTCGTTATACCCCTGTATCAGCACCGCGTTCAGTTTCACCGGCAGGCCGCTGTCGCGGGCCTTTTCGATCCCCGCCAGCACCGGCGCCAGCGGGCGGCGGGTAAGCGCCTGGAAACGGCCTTCGTCCACCGCGTCCAGACTAATGTTCAGATCGTCCAGGCCGGCCTCGATCAGGTCATCGAGCAATGCCGGCAAGCGGGTGCCGTTGGTGGTCATCGACAGCCGCTTCAACCCATGCTCACGCAACCGGGACAGCGCCGCCACGCACGCCACCACGTCCTTGCGCAGCAGCGGCTCGCCGCCGGTCAGGCGCAGCTCTTCAATACCGTTGTCCACGAACAGAGTCGCCAGCCGCAGCAGTTCCTCCCGGTCCATCAGTTCCCGCCCGGGCAGCCATTGCGGGTGTTCCGGCATGCAATACCGGCAACGGAAGTTGCAGCGGTCGGTCAGTGACAAGCGCAGCTTGCGTTTGACCCGGCCGAAACGGTCCTGCAACGGCTCTTTTACCAACAACGGCTCAAAGGCTATGCCCATGATCAGTCTCCCCGGCTCAGACGGGCACAAGCGTCGGCCACTTCCGCGGGGTTGTTCAAACTCCACAGCGGCTCCGGCTGCACGTCGGAAAAGTCCACCGGCCGCGCACCGATGGTGGCGAACCAGCGACGCGGCGCCCGCTCGCCATGCTCCAGCGCTTCGGCGAGCCCGCTTTCCAGATCGCGATTCAGCAAGCAGCACAAATACTGCCCCTGACCATGCGCCTCAGCATACACTGCCCGCAAGCCTTGCAGCTTGGCCTGGATCATTAAACGGGGCAGCAGATCGTCGGGCAAGGTCACCGCATCACAGGGGAGAATAAGCACCCACGGAGTGGAGGCAGTGCGTAACGCGGCCAGAATACCGGCCAGGGGCCCACGAAAATCCGGCCAGGGGTCACTGGCCACCGGCACCCCCAGCGCCTGATAGGCGCGCAAATTACGATTGGCCACGATCAGCCTCGCCGGTCCGTCGGGCAGGGCTTGCAGCACCCGCTCCACCAGGCTGCGGCCCAGCACCGGTATCAGCCCCTTGTCCACACCGCCGAGCCGGCGTCCCTGGCCACCCGCGAGAATCGCAACCGTCACGTCCTCCATCACGCGCCCTCCGCCAGTCTCGCCTCTTCGATCAGGGCGCGGATTTCCGGCTGGCAGGAACCGCAATTGGTGCCTGCTCCGACGCAGCGCCCAACGCCCTCCACCGAGGTTAACCCGTTATCGCGAATGGCGTCGAGGATGGTATTCCGCCCCACTGAGAAACAAGAGCAGACCGTGGCGCCGACGTCGTCGGCCGGATCCACCGAACGCCCCAGTTTGAGCCCGACGATATCCGCCTCGGATACTGTTTCCTTCCCGAACACGCGGCTCAGCCAACTGCGTGAAGGCAGCTCGGCGCGCGGTGACAGATAGACACAGGCCAGCAGGCGCTCTTGCTCCAGGGCCACGGCGCCATAATCACCGGCACTGTCCTCGCCCACTTCCAGCCACCGCGGTTGCTGCTCGAATCCCAGCAGCGACCGGCTCCAGTGGTGCGGCTCCTCAAGCCGGCCCCGGCCAGCCAGCTCATAGCGCAGGAAACCGTCACCCTGGATACAAACCCAGTAGGCCGGCGCCTCTCTGCCCGCGAATTGCAGCGGGGAACGGCTGTAGACCACCCCGTGCCAATCCACCGGGAACGGCGACACCATGACCGGGGTGTGCTTGAACTCCGGCTCCCCGGAAAGCGGATCCACCACCGGGTTGACCAACGCGCCAACGCGGGCATCCGATGCACGCTGGTCATTCCAGTGAATCGGCACGAACACGGTCCTCCGCGGTTGATCGGCGGTGCAGCGCAGCCGCGCCACCATAGCGCCCCAACGGCTGGCCACCCGCACCAGGGCCCCGTCCTGCACACCGCACAACATGGCTTCGTAAGGATGCATTTCCACGAACGGCTCGGGCAGGTGGCTGGCCAGACGCGGGGCGCGGCCGGTGCGCGTCATCGTGTGCCATTGGTCGCGAATACGACCGGTGTTGAGCACCAGCGGGAACTCGTCATCCACCGCGTTGACCGGAGCACGGGGCGCGGTAGGCACCAGCCGGGCCTTGCCGTCCCCATGGAAAAAGCGGCGGTCCTGGAACAGCCGGGAGGTATGGTCACCCGCCTGCGGCACCGGCCACTGGCACGGGCGCAGGCGATCATAGCCCTCGGCGTCGAGGCCCGCCAAACCGCCAATATGGAAAGCACGCCGCACGCCATCGTCGTCGTTGCGCCAGGCCGACAGCCGCGCGTGCTCATCGAAAATTTGATGGGGCTGCTCAAAGGCGAAGCCATCGAACCCCAGCCGCCGGGCCACCTCACTGACCGCCCACCAGTCCGGCTTTGCCTCTCCCGGCGCCGGCAGAAAGGCTTTTTGCCGGGACAGGCAGCGTTCAGAGTTGGTCACGGTACCGTCTTTCTCGCCCCAGCCCAGCGCCGGCAGCACCACCCCGGCCTCGGCGGCGGTATCGGTATCGGCAAACAGATCGGACACCACCAACAGTTCACAACGGCGCAGGGCCTCGCGGACCCGGTCGGCGTCCGGCAGACTCACCACCGGATTGGTGGCCATCACCCACAGGGCCTTGATGCGGCCATCGTGCACCGCTTCAAACAAATCCACGGCCTTTAAACCCGGCTCCCGAGCGATACGCGGGCTGCCCCAGAATTCCCGCACCAGTTGCCGGTGCGCCGGCTCATCCAGTTCCAGATGCGCCGCCAGCGTATTGGCCAGGCCACCGACTTCCCGGCCGCCCATGGCATTGGGCTGGCCGGTGATGGAAAACGGTCCCATGCCGGGCTCGCCAAGCCGCCCGGTGAACAGGTGACAATTGATGATGCTGTTGACCTTGTCGGTGCCGCTGGACGATTGGTTCACGCCCTGGGAAAACACCGTCACCACCTTGCGGGTACGCGCGAACAGGGCGTAAAACGCCTGTAATTGCGCCACCGGCACCCCACAGGCCTTGGCGACCGCCTCCAGACGGCCGCCGTCGGCACGGGCCACGGCCAGCGCTTCGGCGGCACCGCGGGTATGGTTGGCGACAAACCCGGTGTCCACCACACCATGCTCTTCCAGATAGGTGAGCAGCCCGTTGAACAACCACACATCGGAGCCTGCCCTCACCGGCAAATGCATATCCGCTTGCTCGCAGGTGGCGGTGCGGCGCGGATCCACCACCACGATACGTTTCTCCGGCCGCTCGCGCCGGCTCCGCATCAATCGCTGGTAGACGATCGGGTGGCACCAGGCGGTATTGGAACCCACCAGCACCACCAGGTCCGCTTCTTCCAGATCCTGATAATTGCCACCCACCAGATCTTCGCCGAAAGCTCTTTTATGACCGGCCACCGCGGAGGACATGCACAGCCGCGAATTGGTATCGATGTTGGCGGTGCCCAGCCAGCCCTTTACCAGCTTGTTGACCACGTAATAGTCCTCGGTCAGCAACTGGCCGGAGACATAGAAGGCCACCGCCTCCGGACCATGCTGGTCGATAATGCGGCGCAGATCCGTGGCCACCCGATCCAGCGCCCGATCCCAGGACACGGTTTGCGCCTGCCCGGCGTCATCGCGCATCAAGGGTTGCAACAGGCGCCCTTCCAACCCTACCGTCTCCGCCAGCGCCGACCCTTTCACGCAGAGACGGCCCTGGTTCGCCGGGTGATCCGGATCGCCTTCGATACGCAACCGGTTCGGTGCGCTCTCGTCTCCGGGCGTGGCGATCACGCCACAACCGACACCACAGTAGGGGCAGGTGGTGCAGGTCATGTTCCCACCTCCGCCAGCGCATCCGCCTCGACGCCGAAAGTGTCCAGCAGCGTCCGAACCATGGGCTCGCAACCGCCACAACCGGTGGCGGCGCCGGTACATTGCTTGATCGCCGCCAGATCACAGTGCCCCTCGGCGATGGCCTGGCACAAGGCTCCCTTGGTCACATTCTGGCACTGGCACAGCGTGGCGCTGTCCGGCAACCGGGTGACATCGAGGGCCGGCGCGGCGCCCTGGGCGGCGGGCAGGATCAATTGCTCCGGCGTTTCCGGCAACGCCATGTCATTGAGCATCAGTTGCAACAAGGTGTTGTATTCCCGTGCGTCCCCCACCAACACGCCGCCCAGCAGGCGACGACCGTCCTCGCTGACCACCAGCTTCTTGTAAATCTGCTTGCGCTCGTCCTCGTAGCGATAACAGCAGGCTCCCGGCGTGCTGGCATGGGCATCCCCCAGGGACGCCACGTCCACGCCCATCAATTTCAATTTGGTGGACATATCGGCGCCGGTGAACGGTACCGCCAATGTTTCATCACGCCGATGCCGCAAATGACTGACGGCGGCGCGCGCCATCTCGTAACCCGGCGCCACCAGGCCATAGATGCGCCCGCCCCAGAGCGCGCACTCGCCGATGGCGTAAACATCAGGATCGGATGTGCGGCAGTGATTATCGATGACAATCCCGCCGCGCTCTCCCACCGCCAGCCCGGCGTCACGGGCCAGCGTGTCCTGGGGGCGAATGCCGGCGGAAAATACCACCAGATCCGCTTCCAAGTGCCCGCCGTCGGCGAAGTTGAGACGATGACGGTAAAACTCCCCGTCGATGATTTCCGTGGTGTTCATTCCGGTATGCACGAACACGCCGAGCTGTTCGATCTTGCGGCGCAGCAGCGCGCCGCCGCCGTCGTCCACCTGCACCGCCATCAGGCGCGGCGCGAATTCCACCACATGGGTTTGCAGGCCGATATCGCGCAGGGCTTTGGCCGCTTCGAGACCGAGCAGGCCACCGCCTATCACCGCGCCCACTTCCGCATCCCGCCCGGATGCCATGATCGCTTCCAGATCCTCGATGGTGCGGTACACCAGGCAACTGGGGCGGCCCCGCCCCGGCACCGGCGGCACGAACGGATAGGACCCGGTGGCCAGCACCAGCTTGTCATAGTCCAGCGTGGCCCCCTTGGCGGTCCGAATCGTCTTGTTCTGCAGATCGATGCTGTCGGCGCCCTCACTCAAGCGTAGCTCAAGGCCGTGGCGTTCGAAAAAACGCTCCGGCACCAGGGACAAGTCCTCGCTGCTGCGTCCGGTGAAGAACTCCGACAGGTGAACCCGGTCGTAGGCCGGACGCGGCTCCGCGCACAGCACCGTGACCTGATAACGGTGATGCAACCCGTCCGCCACCAGATGGTCCAGATACTTCTGTCCCACCATGCCATTACCAATCACCACTAACCGTTCCTGTTTCATCACGACCTCCATCGGATCCGGTGTCTCAGGCGTTACCGCCGGCAACCTGGGCGGACCGCTGCGCCAGGGCTTCCTGGTAAAGTTCTTCTTCACGGGCTTTATGCGCGGCGGAGAAACGCACGGCGATGGCGCACAGGGCGCTGACCAGCACCAAAGCGCCGAGGATGAACAGGGTGTGCCGTACTTCACCCACCCACAGCAACAGAAAGCCGGCGGCCACCGCGCCCACGTTACCGCCGGCACCGATAATGCCGGCCACGCCACCGAGCGCCTGACGGTCGATGAACGGCACCAGGGCGTAGGTGGCGCCGCAGGCCATATGGGTGAACAGGCCGAAGGCGAGCATCGACAGCACCGCCAGCTGGAAACTGTCCATCAGCGAGAACAGCAGCAGCCCCAGCCCCTCACCAACGATGAGCACGAACAGCACCAGGGCACGCGCATCCAGGCCGCCCCGGCGTGCCACCTGATCGGAAACCCAGCCGCCGAGAGCACGGGCGAACAGGGCCAGCAAGCCAAAGCTGCCAGCCACCAGCCCGGCGGTTTTCAATGACAGGTCGAAGTTATCGAGAAAATAGGTGGCGACCACGTTGTGCATGAAAATCTCAACACCGAAACAGGCGCCGTAGGTGACGAACAACATCCATACGCGATAGTTGCCAGCGGCCAGCTTGAAGCTGTCCCAGCCGCCTTTCTTGCCGGTGTCCGGAACCTTGCCGGCGGCCCGCAGCTCACTGTAGTTACCGCCCATGCAATCCTGGGTGAAGCGCCAGTAAAGAAACGCCATCACCAGCATCAACACCCCGGGTACCAGCAGAGCCAGTCGCCAGCCAAAGGCTTCACCAACGCCAAACATCAGCACCGCGCCAAGCACCAGTGGCATCAGCGCCTGGGCGGCGCCGCCACCGGCGTTGCCCCATCCCGCCGCCGCCGCATTGGCGGTGCCCACCACGTTGGGCGCGTACATCACCGAAGTGTGGTACTGGGTGATCACGAAGCTGGCGCCCACGGCACCGATCAGAAGACGGAAGAACAGAAAGCTCTCATAGCTCTGCGCCGCCGCCACGCCGAACACCGGAATGGCACCGAGCAGCATCAGGCCGGTGTAGGTCTTGCGCGGCCCGTACCGGTCACAGAGGGGACCGATGATCAGCCGGACCAGGATGGTGATCGCCACGGCGGCGATGTTGATGTTGGCGATCTGCTTGGTGGTCAGATCGAATTCACCGCGAATCACCGGCATCAGGGGAGCGCAGGCGAACCACGCGAAAAAGCAGACGAAGAACGCCATCCAGGTCAGATGGAACACCCGGGTCTGTACCAGGCGCAGATCAAAAAGTTGCAATCGGGTTGCTTTATCAGTGTGCATGGTCTGAATTCCTCACCAGAACACACCGCAACTCGCAAGGACCATGCCACGGCCAGCCATGGCCCCGGAGGATGGTGACGGGGGGCCGCCCTCTCGCCCCCACCCTCAATGTTTTTTATTTACAGAACAAGGAATTAGGCCGCTCTGACTGGCGACAACCAGGCACATGGAGGGAGCCCCGGAAGACGGACCGGCGTCACCGGTCCGCCCCGGGCCATGCCCATATCGGGTGCAAATTTCATGCACCCGGTGCGTGCACCCGGTGCATTACCGCCGGCTACGTCGCCGTCCGTGGCCGGCCGATTCCGGTTACCCGGCTGTATCCCAGCATCAGAAAGCCGAACAGGAACATCAGCACCCCGTACACCGCCGCCGGCACCGACATTGCCTCGGACTGCAGCATGGTCAAGGTGATCATCAGCCCCAAGGTGCCGTTCTTGATCCCCAGCTCGATCGCCACGGTGAACGCCTGGGGGCGGTCCAGACCGATCAAGCGTCCTCCCAGCATGCCCAGTGCCAGGCCAATGACATTCAGCAGAATCACCGCCGCCCCGCCCTGTTTGAGCAATACCAGCGCTTCTTCTCCGAGATCAATCAGCAGCAGGGCAATCACCGCCACCAGCACCAGCAGCCCGAATACGCTCACCAGTTTTTCGCCTTTCTCCGCCCAGTCACGGCGGAAATGGCGCAAGGTCATGCCGAGCATCACCGGGATCAGGATGATGACGAACAGAGTAATGATGGTGCGCAGTACCGGTAATTCCAGCACCCGCTCGCTATCCTGGAAATGGCCGAGCGCCCAACTGGTGAACATCGGCAGGGTGACAATGGTGATCAGACTTGCCGCCACCGTGAGGACAATGGACAGCGCCACGTCACCCCGGCCGAGAAAGGCAAACAGATTGGAAGTGGTGCCGCCGGGACAGGCCGCGATCACCACCAGCCCCACCGCCAGCGCCGGTGACAGGTCCAGCCACAGCGCCAGCCCCACACCGACCATCGGCAACAGCAGGATCTGGGCCACCAAGCCATACAAGGTGGCCCGGGGCGCCACCAGCACTTCGCGAAAATCCTTGGGGGTCAGGGTCAGCCCCATACCCACCATGATCAAAAACAGGGCCGCCGGCAGCCCCACCGCAATCAATGTTGCCTGATCCATGCGCTCGTCCTCTTGTCATTATTAGGACGATCGTACCTTTACCCCGCGAACATGGCCACGCCGGCTCATTCAACCGCGTGATTCTGCATCCGATATTCCCAGGTATCGTTGGCATGCATTGCGAAACCGATCCAGCCTGCCCGCGGTTCGCGCGCGTAACGGGGCTCGCCGGGATGCGATTTCCCGCCAGGCCCGGTCAGTGCCCGCAACTCGGTGAACCAGGTGGCGGCATTGTCCAGCAGCTGCGCGGCGGGACGATGGAGCAGATTCGGGTCACCGGATTCCATGTGCGCCTTAAGCACCACTCGACCGGCTTCCGGGGCATACCAGAGCAACTCGCGGGTGAAGCCCTCCACCAGGCCATCGCCGCCGTTGCGGATGTTATCCAGGCCCGCCCCTTCGCCACGGGCCTGGTCCTTGCGCCAGGCGATCTCGCGGCTGATGCGCAGAGTGGCGAAGGTACCGGCGCCCACCTGAATTTTTTCCAGGGCGTCCACCCGGCTGATCACCCTGGTCCGGTAGCGGTATTGCCAGCGGGCCTTCTTCGACACGGGCACCTCCACCGTGGACTCGGTGTCATAGCGCCACACATCACCGGGATGCAATGGGAAGCGCAGTACGGGGCCTGCCTCGGTGCCCTCCGGTTGATAGGCGTCCAGATCTTCCCGAAGCGGGATACCGCCTTCTCCCACCTCATAATCAGCCCGCCCACCATCAATCGCCGTGAGCGTCAAGGTCACCGGTTGGGCGTCATTGAACTGGTACAGCCAGGAGGTACCCACCGGAGGCAGACTGCGTTCGACTTCGCGCAGCGCCGCCGGCGCCATCGGTTTGCCGTCGTCGCCATGAACCACCAGATCGGCGCCGATGTGATAACGGCCCAGGAACCTGCCCTGGTCATCGTAGCGGGTCACGGTGACCTCGCCGGTGTCCTCATCCACCTTGAACCAGCGACCCACCGGTTGATCGTCCCGGTAGAAGCGCTGTGCCAGCCAGGTATCACCCCGAAGGCTGGAGGAGGCACCATGTCGCTTCCCCTTACGGTAATGGGACACCCGGCGCACGCCCTCGCCGGTGACAAAAATCTGCTCCCCGTCCTTCTGATTGTCAGGCAACAGATTCCGGTTCCGCTGTATCAGATCACCGTCTTCGTTGAAGCGCTCCCGGAGCGACCAGGTTCCGGCCCGGTCGAAGGTGAGACGTTCCACCAAGTGACTGTCCTTGATCGTCTCACTGACCTGGACGTCATCATTGGCTTCCACGCGGGCAACAATGTTGCCCTGTGGGTCGTAGTTCAGCCGCACATCCGCCAGGCCGCCCTGTTCAGCGGGCCGGGTGTAGAGGCGGGACCGCAACGACCCGTCTTTCCGGTAGTGCTTCTCCCGGCCAGTGCGTTCGCCCTTGTCCGGCAACGCCTCCATGGCCAGGCCACCGTTCTCATGGAAGGCCTTGAGCACATGGTAACCCTCTGGCAAGTAGTCACGAATTTCCCGGGCATTGCCATTGTCCCAGTAGAAGATGGACTGGCCGGTGATTCTTCCCTGGTCATCATAGTGGCCTTCCAGTTCCACCTGGCCGTTATCATGGTAATAGGCGAAGGGGCCACGGCGGTTGCTGGTGTTAAGCAGGTGTAGCGCCTCCGGATCGGCGATCTGGCTCTTGAAAAACAGAGTGCCGTCGGGCTTGTCGATCACCACCCGCCAGCCTGAGTCCGTTTGCTCAAGAGGCCAGTGCAACCGGAAGGCCGGATCGCCGTCAGTCAAAAACCAGTCATTGTCCAGGGCACGGGTATCGGCGCCAACCAGCGCGCTCAACAAGAGGGCCGGCACACCGGCCAGCATCGCTAATCGGAGCATCATGGACATCCTTCCTTGAATCGGAACAGTGAGGATCGGGGAATCAGGGGCGCACCTTGCCGCGCAGCGCCTTGGTCTGGCCGTGCCGCGTTTTCTTGTCCATGCGTTTGTTGCGCGCCGATTTCGACGGACGGGTGGGCTTGCGTTTCTTATGCACCACGGTGGCGTCGAGAATCAGCGCACGCAATCTCTGCAAGGCATCGTCCAGATTCTTTTCCTGGGTCCGGTATCGCTGTGCCTTGATCACGATGACACCGTCGGCGGTGATGCGCTGGTCCGCCAAGGCCAGCAGCCGCTCCTTGTAGAACTCGGGCAAGGTCGATGCCCGCACGTCAAAGCGCAAATGGATAGCGGAAGACACTTTATTGACGTTCTGGCCGCCCGCGCCCTGGGCACGGATGGCATGCCATTCGATCTCCGCTTCGGGGATGGTCACGTTGTTGGAGATTTTCAGCATGGGAACGGGCTCTCAGTCTGTTCGGGCGGCGGGCCCGCTACAAGCGATTCTGGGGGCCTGAAGGCCCATTCGCCTGCAAACAGGCTCCTACGGCAGCCTTATCGCGCCGTGGCGAGGAACCGGTCGAGGGCGTTGGCGAAGGCCTGGACCTGGCGCTTGTCCAGTGCCGAGGGGCCGCCGCTGGCAAGACCGGCGGAGCGCATCTCTTCCATGAAGTCCCGGCGGTTGAGATGCTCGCGCACCGTCTCCCTGGTGTAAAGGGTGCCACGCGGATTGAGACCAGTGGCGCCCGCCGCCACGATCCGGTCCGCCAGTGGCACGTCCGCGGTGATCACCAGATCACCAGGGCTGACTTGTTCGGCGATGTAATCGTCGGCGGCATCAAAGCCGGAGGGAACCTGGATCAAACGGATAAACGGGGAGCGGGGCACGCGCATGGTGTGGTTCGCCACCAGCCGGGTGTGCAGATGACGACGCTGGGCGGCTCGGAACAACACTTCCTTGATGGCGCCAGGACAGGCGTCCGCGTCCACCCAGATACACGGCGCCGCTTCACTCACAGGCGCATCTCAATGCCGGCCTGCTGCATGTATTGCTTGGCTTCGGCAATGCTGTATTCGCCGAAGTGGAAGATCGACGCCGCCAGCACCGCATCGGCGCCGCCCTGGATCACGCCGTCGACCAGGTGTTGCAGATTGCCGACGCCGCCGGAGGCAATCACCGGCACCGGCACCGCATCGGCGATGGCCCGGGTCAGGGCGATATCAAAACCGTTTTTGGTACCGTCACGATCCATGCTGGTCAGCAGGATTTCACCGGCGCCGTAATCGGTCATGCGCCGAGCCCATTCCACCGCATCGATACCGGTGGGCTTGCGGCCGCCGTGGGTGAAAATCTCCCAGCGATTGTTCTCGCTTTCGCCGCTGACTTTCTTGGCATCGATGGCCACCACGATGCACTGGGAGCCGAACCGCTGCGCGGCCTCATGGACAAATTCCGGATTCTTCACCGCCGCCGAGTTGATACTGACCTTATCGGCGCCGGCATTGAGCAGATTACGAATATCTTCCAGGGTGCGCACGCCACCGCCCACGGTGAGCGGGATGAACACCTGACTGGCCATGCGCTCCACGGTTTCCAGGGTGGTGTCCCGCCCTTCGTGGCTGGCGGTAATGTCCAGGAAGGTAATCTCATCCGCCCCGGCTTCATTATAACGGCGCGCCACTTCCACCGGGTCACCGGCGTCGCGGATATCGACGAACTGGACACCCTTGACCACGCGGCCGGCGTCCACGTCCAGGCAGGGGATGATACGTTTGGCAAGGCTCATGGTTATCTCCGCGCTCAGGCGCCGGTGAGCTGGTCGGACAGCGCCTGGCCTTCGGCGAAGTCCAGGGTGTTCTCGTAAATGGCACGGCCGGTGATGGCGCCGCTGATGCCCTGGTCCGCCACCGCGCACAGGTTGCGCACGTCGTCCAGATTGGTGATGCCACCGGAGGCGATCACCGGGATGCTCATGGACCGGGCCAGCCGCACGGTCGCTTCCACATTCACACCCTGCAGCATGCCATCACGGCTGATGTCGGTGTAAACGATGGCGGAGACACCGTCGTTCTCGAATTGCCGGGCCAGGTCGATCACATCCACATCGGTGACGTTGGCCCAGCCGTCGGTGGCCACCTTGCCGTCCTTGGCGTCCAGGCCGACGATGATATGGCCGGGAAAACGCTGACACATTTCCTTGACGAAGGCCGGCTCATTGACGGCCTTGGTGCCGATGATCACCCACTGCACCCCGGCGTCCAGGTAGGCCTGGATGATTTCCGAGGTACGGATGCCACCGCCAATCTGGATCGGCAGGTCCGGGTGGGCCTTGGCGATGGCCTTGACGATCTCGCCATTCACCGGCTCGCCAGCAAAGGCCCCGTTCAGGTCCACCAGGTGCAGGCGGCGGGCGCCCCGTTCCACCCAGTGAGTGGCGACGGCCACCGGGTCTTCGGAGAAGACGGTGTCGTCTTCCATGCGCCCTTGCTTCAGGCGTACGCACTTACCGTCTTTCAGGTCGATGGCGGGAATCAGTTGCATCAAAGTCTCTTTCTATCAACGTGTATCGGCGTTCTGTTCGGCCGGGCTGGCACTCAGGGCTGCCAGCGCAGGAAGTTTTCCAGCAGTTGCAGGCCTGCGTCGGCGCTTTTTTCCGGGTGGAACTGCACCGCGAAGACATTTTTCTTGATCACCGCGGCGGCGAAATCGCGGCCGTAGTGACACATGCCGGAGATATTCTCTTCCGGCACGTCCACGGCACAGTAGCTGTGCACGAAATAAAAACGGCTGTTGTCGGCAATGCCGGCCCACATCGGGTGCGGGTGCATCTGGCGCACCTCGTTCCAACCCATGTGCGGCACTTTCAGGCGGTTTCCGGTTTCCCCGTACTGCTCACCAAAATGGGCCACCCGGCCGTTGAAGACACCCAGGCAGTCGACGCCGTCGTTTTCCTCACTGTGATCCAGCAGCGCCTGCATGCCCACACAAACACCGAGCAGCGGTTTGCGCGCGTCAATCACATCGAGAATGGCCCGGTCCAGCCCGGTCTCGGTGATCACCCGGATACAGTCACGAATGGCACCGACACCGGGAAACACCACCCGGTCCGCATGGCGAACCTGGTCCGGGTCACCGGTAATCACGATGCGCTGACCGGAAGCCACTTTCTCCAGCGCCTTGCCGGCGGAGTGCAGATTTCCCATGCCGTAATCGACCACGGCGACGGTTTCACTCATACCTGGGTTCCTCATTCGGTTTCCGTCAAGGTGCCCTTGGTGCTGGGAGTGATGTCACCCATGCGCGGATCCCTCTCCACCGCCACACGCAGCGCGCGGCCAAAGGCCTTGAACACGGTTTCCGCCTGGTGGTGAGCGTTCTTGCCGCGCAGGTTGTCCACGTGCACGGTGATCATGGCGTGGTTCACCAGGCCCTGGAAGAACTCGTGGAACAGATCCACGTCAAAGCCGCCGATCATGCCGCGAGTAAACGGCACGTGCATTTCCAGGCCGGGACGGCCGGACAGATCGATCACCACCCGGGACAGGGCTTCATCCAGGGGCACATAGGCGTGGCCATAACGGCGAATGCCTTTTTTGTCGCCCCAGGCCCGGGACAGCGCCTGCCCCAGGGTAATACCGATATCCTCCACGGTGTGGTGGGCATCGATATGCAAATCCCCGTTGGCGACGATGTCCAGGTCGATCAGACCGTGGCGTGCCACCTGATCCAGCATGTGCTCCAGAAACGGCAGGCCGGTGTCCAGCTTACAGGTGCCGGTGCCATCCAGATTCACGGCGACCCGGATCTGGGTTTCCAGTGTGTTGCGCTCGACAGTGGCGCGACGTTCGCTCATCGGTACCTCCAATATGAGAGCCTGTTTATGATCTCTACGCCGCCGCGTTGCCGCTGGAAAAGCCGCCAGACGGCGTTGCGGGCTGCAGGCTCTGGTGGGTCCAAAGTCAAAGGCCGCAGCGTCGTCTGGCGGCCCTGTGCCCTCCGGGTATTTTCCAGCGCAACCCGAAGGGCCGGGTCCCTTTTGCCGCCAGCCCGCGATTACGCTTGTTTATGTAGATTGACTACACCGCACAACCGGAATCACGACCTGACGACACTTTCTACCCGGTGAACAGGGAACTCCGGCGCGGTGGCGTAGAGATCATAAACAGGCTCTTAGGCGGGTAGTATACTAGGGAACCGACCCTTTAGCCTACGTGGCCCGCCGAGACCGGCGGGGTACGGACGTTTTTTACCGCCTCCGGGAGACCGCATGCCGATTCAGCTCCAGATTCACGCTGCCAGTGACAGCGTCAACGACACTTTCGCCAAGACCCTGCGCGATGATCCCGACCACGCCCGGGCGCTGCGCCAGGCCATCGCCGCGGGGCACACCATCGCCGGCGCCCATTTCAACGGCCAGCCGGTGGCGGTGGCCGCCCTGGACGGCGAGGCGCTGCTGTGGATGGTGGTGCATCCGTCCACCCGGGGGCGTGGCGTTGGCAAGGATTTTCTACGCCTGCTGGAACAGCACCAGGGCGGCCCTCTGTCACTGCCGCCGGAGTGCCGCCGGCCGGGCTGAATCACCGCCGCGGGACAGCGCTGAATTTGCTTGCCGAGACACCCGATTTGGCCCTATAAAATCGTCCGTTACGGCTAAATGGTGCTATCCTGCGTTGAAACTGATCACCTTTGATCCCTTCCGCACTTTGGGGTTGGCTTCGGTTCGCTACATCAAACCGGAACATGCCGCTGCCCATGTGAGCGAGTTGAGTGAAGCCGACTGGCTGCTGTTTCCCGCGTACTGGCAGTTGCACGGTCTGCACTACGTGCTGCAGCGGCCGATTTTCCCCAGCCCGGCCAGTTATCACCTGGGCCACGACAAAATCGAAATGACCCGGGCGCTGGAACTGGCCTGCCCCCAGCACCTGCCAACCACCGAGGTGCTGCCCTCGGACAGTCTTTCAATAAGTCGCATCCTGGACACCTGGACGTTCCCGTTCGTGGGCAAACAGGCCCGTTCCAGCCGCGGCGAGGGCGTTTTCCTGATCGAGAACCGCCAGCAATTACAGGCGTTCGCCGCGCAAAACGACGTGCTCTACATCCAGAAGCTGCTGCCGATCGTGCGCGATCTGCGTGTGGTCGTGGTGGGCCGGAAGGTGATCGCCGCTTACTGGCGCGAAGGTGAGGGATTCCTCAATAACGTGGCACGCGGCGGCCGTGTACGTCATGACCTGCCGGTGCCGGAGGCCGCGGTGGCGCTGGTGCACGACCTGGCCCTGCGCCTCGGCATCGATTACGCCGGCTTCGACGTGGCCTGGGTGGATGGCCACCCTTATGTGCTGGAGTTCAACCGCTTGTTCGGCAATCAGGGCATGCCCGATCTGCCGCAGCGCATCGCCTCGGCCATGAACGATTACCTGCTCGGCGAAACGCCATCCTCGCCGGCCGGCCCGGAACCCAACCCGTCGCCCATCACCGCTTCCGCCTGACTGCGCAGCAGCGCCTGATAGCGATAAGCCAATTGCTCCACCGGCTGCAGCCGCACCTGGCGCTCGCCGGCCATCACCGTCAGCGCCCGCTCCGGTTGGTACAGGGCCTTCACATCCAGCTCGCCGCGGGTGAGCTGGCTTTCCGGCACCTGCAACCGGCCGGGCACGCCGGCCACGCACAGTGCCCAGCTTTCCTCTTCCCCAAAGTCATCACACACCAGCGCCTTGAACTCCAGCGCCGGCGCTTGATGCGCCTTGCGGCGGGGCCCCTGCAACCGCGCCAGGCGCAGGAACAACAAGCCCGCGCACAGAGCCGCGAAGGAGGTGGATGACAACGGCTGCCCCGGGAAGCGCACCAGCGCACGGTCGCCGAGGCCACGTTCCACCTGGCCGCCGTACAGGCGCGCCACTTCACTCAGCAGATGGTGATAGTCGTCCAGCAAGGCCCGCAGGGCATCGGCGGTATAGCGTTGTCGGAAGTGATCGAAATTGACGATGCTCAGGCGCAAATCGCTGCCGCCCGGCCCGCCATTGCCTTGCGGACGCCGGAACACGATGGACGGTGGAGCGCCGTCCAGCGCTTCAGCGCCGCCGTTGTCCAAATCCTCTACCGGCGTTTCGCCGTTGGCCCGGGGGGGCTGGCCCCGCTGGATTCGCCGCCACATGACTTCCCCGGCCACCCGCAACAGCAACACGCCCAGCACTACCAGCACATAGCCGGATTCCAGCCCCTCGCGGGCGGTGCTCGGACGGGCCGCCAGCACCAGGGCTCCAGCCGGTTCGCCATCCGCCAACGCCACCGGAACCTCCACTCTCACCGTGGCCGCCGACGGCAGCTCGCCGCCGGCCAGCGGCTGCCGGGCCACACTGAGGAAGCGCGCCTCACTGACGGTGTCCAGAGCGCGGGTCTCACGAGCGATGACATTGAGGCTGATAAGGTCATCACTGACCATGGACTCGGCCGCGCGCAGGGCGGTCTGTCGGGCCAGGGAGGTCAGTTCCTGCCGCTGTTGCTCCTCCAGACGGGCGGAAAAGTGCTCAAGAAAGTAGACGCCGATCACCAGCGCCATCAGCAGCATGGTGGCCAGTTCCACCAGCAGAACGCGCTCCTGGCGCAGCCACGGGCGCCATCGTTGCCAAAGGGACATGATCCGTATTTCCTGTTGGGCGAATCGCGGGGCCGAGTATACCTGTTTAGAGCCTGTTCATGGCGCCAAACCGGGCTGCCGCTGGCCGGCGCTTTTTGCTACGCTACGCCGACCTTTTACCAAGGACCACAGTTAGTGCGCGAGATCATTCTCATCCAGGTATCCGGCAATGACCGGCCTGGCTTAACCGCGGCCTTCACCGCGATACTGGGCCGCTACCAGGTGAACGTACTGGATATCGGCCAGGCGGTGATCCACGACACCCTGTCCCTGGGCATTCTGGTGGAGGTGCCACCGGAAGGGGAAGCATCGCCTCTGCTCAAGGACCTGTTGTTCGAGGCCCACAAACGTAATATTTCGGTGCGCTTCCGTCCCATCGACGAGGACCGCTACGAGGAATGGGTGGCCGGCCAGGGCAAGGACCGCCACATCATCACCCTGCTGTCGCGCAAGATCACCGCCGAACAGCTGGCCGAAGTCACCACCGTGGTGGCCGACAATGGCCTCAACATCGACAGCATGACCCGCCTGTCCGGCCGGGTTCGCCTGGAAGGTGAGCAGGAAAACCCGGACACCCGCGCCTGCGTGGAAATCTCGGTGCGCGGCGAACCCCGGGACGCGGCGGCCATGCGCGCCGCTTTTCTGTCCATCGCCAACGAGCGCAACCTGGACATCGCCTTCCAGCGCGACAGTGCTTTCCGCCGTAATCGGCGGCTGGTGGTATTCGACATGGATTCCACCCTGATCCGCTCGGAAGTGATCGATGAACTGGCCGCCGAGGCCGGCGTCGGCGAGCAGGTAGCCGCCATCACTGAACGGGCCATGCGCGGTGAACTGGACTTCAATGAAAGCTTCCGCTCCCGCGTGGCCCTGCTCAAGGGGCTGGACGAAGGTGCCCTGGAGCGAGTGCGCGACCGCCTGGAACTGACCGAAGGGGCCCAGCGCCTGATCCCCACCCTCAAGGCACTGGGCTACCGCACCGCCATTCTATCCGGCGGCTTTACCTGGTTCGGCGAATGGCTCAAGCGCACCCTGAACATCGACTACGTCTACGCCAACGAACTGGAAATCGAGGACGGCAAGGTCACTGGCCGGGTGGTAGGCCAGATCGTCAACGGCGAACGCAAGGCGGAACTGCTCAAACAGATCGCCAAGCAGGAAAACATCAACCTGGAGCAGGTCATCGCCGTGGGCGACGGCGCCAACGATCTGCCCATGCTGGGCGCCGCCGGTCTTGGCATCGCCTTCCGCGCCAAGCCGCTGGTAAAAAAGAACGCCGAGCAATCGATTTCCACGCTGGGCCTGGACGGCATCCTCTATCTGATCGGTGTGCGCGACAAGGACCAGGCGGAACTGCTGAACTAGTCCGTATTCGCTGGCAAGCCAGCTTCCCACAGCAGCTTTCTTGGACCTCCGTGTGAAGCTGGCTTGCCAGCGAACAACTTTGCACCTGGCCTCCACGGCTCGTCATACTGAAAAGAACCGCGTTGGGCCGTTGCTATTGCCCCCTTGTAATGAGACTGATTCGCGTTTAATGTGTGTTTTCAACGCCTGCTTCCAGGCATCGCACTTTCGCCAACCACCCGTCTCCGTCCCATGCCCGCCACTGAAATCGATCCGTCCCATCTGGCCGAGCTGTATCGTGACCATCATGGCTGGCTGCATCTTTGGTTGCGGCGCAAGCTGGGTTGTACCGAGCAGGCCGCCGATATTGCCCAGGACACCTTCGTGCGTGTGCTGGTGCGCGGAAAGCCGGTCACCGACGAAGCGCCGCGGGCTTTTCTGGGCACCATCGCCAAGGGGCTGGTGATCGATTTCTGGCGCCGCAGCGCTCTGGAAAAAGCCTACCTGGAAGCCTTGGCACAGTTGCCTCGGGAATACGCCCCCTCCGCCGAAACCCGTAACGAGGCCCTGCAAATGCTGGAGCGGGTGGCGGCCATGCTGGACGGCCTGAAGACCCGGGTACGTCGAGCCTTCCTGCTTTACCAGTTGGGTGGCCAGAATCATCGCCAAGTGGCCGAGCAGCTGGGCGTCTCCACCCGCACCGCCGAGCGTTATGTGGCCGAAGCCCTGATGCATTGCTACCGGCTGCGCTTCGAACAGGGCGGCGCCTGACCATGCCCGACGACCGGACCCTGCCGGAATCGGTGGTGCACACCGCCATCCAATGGCAACTGCGGCTGGATGGCACCGATGATCGCCGGGCCCTGCGGCGGAGCATCCGCGACTGGTGCGAACGACATCCCGACCATGCCCTCGCCTGGGAACGTCTGTGCAACCTGCGTGGCGAATTCCGTTCACTGTTGGAAGCTCTGCCGGACAAGGACATGGCGTTACCGGTGCTGAACAATGCCGGCGCCGATCTGCATCGGCGCCGCACGCTGAAGAGCCTGCTTGCGCTGTTGGTCGGCGCGCCCGGCGGCTGGCTGACCTACCGGCACTCGCCACTACACGCCGACTACCGTACCGGTGCCGGAGAACAGCAGCGCCTGACTCTGGATGACGGCACCCGCATCCAGCTCAATACCCGCTCTTCCCTGGATGTGCGCTACAGCGACAGCGAGCGGCGTCTGGTGCTGAATCACGGCGAAATGTGGGTGGAAAGCGGAGCGGACTCCGGCCACGCCGTGCCCCGCCCCCTGCGGGTAGAGCATCGTTTCGGTCATTGCCAGGCCGGGCAGGCCCGGTTTCTGTTACGGGATCACCAGGGCGATTTCGCCACCCTTTGGGTGGAGCAGGGCGAGGTCACCGCCATTACCGCCACCGGTCAACAGCAGCGTTGCGCCTCCGGTGAACATTGGCGGCTGGGCGACGTCGCCATCACTCCACTGGCCACACCGACGCAGCCGCCAACCGCCTGGACGCGCGGCATGCTGGTGGTGGACAACATGCGCCTGGAAGAATTTGTCGCCGAACTGGCCCGTTACCGTAGCGGGCACACCGGTTGCGATCCGGCGGTGGCGGATTTACGCCTCTCCGGCGTGTTCCAGTTGGACCATCCCGATGCCTTGATGGATGACCTCGGCCGCCTGCTGCCGGTGGAAGTGGTCTGGCGTACGCCCTGGTGGGTCCGGGTGGTCGCCCAAGCATGACGCCGGAGCATCGCCGGGACTACAAAGCCGCCCAGTAGTAGGCATCAGTGTTAGCAGGAAATCAAAAAGTTTGTCGGTTTTTCCCCCGTCGTTCGGTTAACGGGATGACACGTCCTTAAACGACAGCGGAACGACACCATGTTTTTCTCTTTTTCCCATCACTCCGGCGGCCACCAATGGCGCCGGCGCGCCCTGGCCTCCGCGTTTGCACTGGCCCTTTACGGTCCGGCGCTGGCCGCTGAATCCGCCCGGACTCCGGCCTCCATGACCCTGCGGGACGTCCGCATCGACGCCGGTCCGCTGGCGCCCGCGCTGAGCCAGTTCGCCCAGCAGACCGGCATTACCCTGTCCTTTTCCCCGGACCTGGTCAAAGACCGGCGAACCCAGGGCCTGCGACAGCCCGCCTCGGTGGCGGAAGCGCTGGCGCAATTGCTGACCGGCACCGGGCTCACCGCGGAGCAGGGCCGCAGCGGCTATGTGGTGGTTCCGGTCCAACAGGATGCCCGGGCACACTTACTGGATCCGGTCACCGTGCGGGGACAACCCGGCGGCGCCAATGGTATCGATCCGGTGGACGGCTACCAGGCCGGCTACAGCCGTACCGCCACCAAAACCGACACTCCTGTTCTGGAAACCGCGCAGAGTATCAGCGTGGTCACCGCCGATCAGATCGCCGACCGCAAAGCCACCAGTGTCGAGGAGGCGGTGGCCTACACCGCCGGGGTCAGCGTCGGCGGCGCCGGCCTGGACCCGCGTTTTGACCAGATCAAGGTGCGCGGTTACGCGGCCACCACCAACGCCGATTTCCTGGACGGGCTGCGCCAGCCCAACACCGGCTGGTTGTCCTACTACACCAGTGAGCCCTATGCGCTGGAGCGGGTTGAAATTCTCAAGGGCCCCGCTTCAGTGTTGTACGGCCAGATCAGCCCCGGCGGCATGGTCAACAGGGTGAGCAAAAGACCCAGCCTGTCTGCGCGCAAGGAAGTGGAATTGCAGGCCGGCAACAATGACCATCTGCAAGGCCAGTTCGATGTCGGCGGCAAACTGGACCAGAACGCGAATGTGCTTTACCGCCTGGTTGGTGTCGCCCGCGACGCCGAAACCGACATCGAGCAAGTGGACAATGACATTACCCTGCTGGCGCCATCCCTGAGCTGGCGCATCGACGATGACACCCACCTCACGCTGCTGGCGCAGTACAGCGACCGCCTCACCAGCGGCTCGCCGCGACCCTACCAGCAAGGCGACACGCTGACCCGCTTCTGGGCAGGCGACGAGGATTTCGACAAGCTCGATCAGCAGCAATGGACGCTCGGCTATGAATTCGAGCACGCCTTCACCGATCGCGTGCGCCTTCAACACAATCTGCGCTACGGCAACGTTGATACCACCAACCAGTATCTCAGTGTCACAGGCGTCGACAGCAGCAACCCGAATCTGCTGCAGCGATCCAGCTACGGCATTTACGAAACCATGGAGTCGGTGACTTCCGATACCCGTCTGGTCACTGAACTGAGCACCGGCGCGGCCCGGCATACCTTGCTCACCGGTGTCGACTACACCTGGCTGAAGTACGACGTGGTCTACGCGTCCGGGCCGGCGCCCTCCATTGATATTGCCAACCCGGACTACCGCCAACCGGTGCCCAAGCCCACCACCGGCACGGTGTTTACCGACCAAACCGGAGCCTCCCACCGCGGCGGTCTGTACCTGATGGATCAAATGGTAGTCGGCAACTGGCGCCTGTCCGCCGGGATCCGCCAGGACTGGAGCGCCACCGACAAGAAAAACCATCTCGCCGGCGGCCACGACAAGAGCCACAACGACAAAACCACCGGTCAAGCCGGCGTCCTCTATCTGTTCGATTCCGGCGTTGCCCCCTACGCCAGTTACGCCCTGTCCTTCCTCCCCGAGAACGGCGCCAACCTCTACGGTGAGGACTACAAGCCCACCGAAGGCGAACAGTTCGAACTGGGCGTGAAATACCAGCCGCCGGGCAGCCGCACCCTGCTCACCGCGTCGGTTTATCAACTCACCCAAACCAACGTGCTCACCCGTGATCCCGACAACGCACTGAACCATCTGCAGACCGGCGAAGAGCGTTCCCGCGGCATTGAACTGGAAGCGGTTTCCGACATCAACGAGGCGCTGCGCATGACCGCGAGCTATGCGTTCAACGACGCCGAGGTGACCAGAAGCAATGACGGCGACGAAGGCAAGGACCCGATCAACCGGCCCCGCCATCTGGCCAGCCTGTGGCTGGAGTATCGCCAGTACGGCGGCGTTCTGGATGGCCTCGGCGTGGCGGGCGGTGCCCGCTATGTCGGTAGCAACTACAGTGACAGCAATAACGACGACAGGAACGAGGCCTACACGCTGGTGGATCTCGGCGCCCACTATGATCTGCACGGCGCACTCGCCGGCTTCCGTATCGGCGTCAATGCCAAAAATGTGTTCGACAAACAATACATCGCCTGCGAGGCCGGCTACTGCTATCGCGGTGAAGGCCGCAGCGTGATCGGCAGCGTCAGCTATCGCTGGTAGGAGCACTTCATGCCTGTTGTTTTTATTCTCCGTGGTGGCGTCATCGCCCTGCTCTGCTGGACCGGGCTGGTAGCGTTAAACGCCTCCGCCGACGATTCCCCGGTAACCTTAAGCGGCACTCGGGAATGGCGGCTTACCAATGCCGATGGTCACCCTTATCGCATCATGATCAGCGAACCGGAAGGGGAACTGCCCTACACCGGTGGCTACCCGGTGCTGTATGTGCTGGACGCCAACGCCTATTTCGCATCGCTGCACGAGGCGAAACGGGCACAAAAGGCGTACCGGAAGGCCATCATCGTCGGCATCGGTTACCCCGGCGATAAACCGCTCAATTTTCTGCGCCGTTCCTATGATTTTTCACCGCCGGTTCCCGAGGACCGCAATGACCCGCCCCAAGGCGGCCAGGATCAACTGCTGGATTTCATTGAGCGGACGCTAATGCCGAAAGTGGCGGAACACTACACCGTGGACGAGGATCAACAAAGCCTCTATGGTCATTCATTTGGCGGCATGTTCGCGGTTTACACGCTCTTCACCCGGCCGGAGCTGTTCGATCACATCGTTTCCGCCAGCCCCAGCCTGTGGTGGCATGACCATTATCTGTTGCCACCGGAGCGGCATTTCACCGAACAGGCGATGGACCGGAAGATCGATGTGACGCACACCAGCCTGGCGTTGATCGTGGCGGAGCGGGATTCGCCTCAGGAAGTGCAAAACGCCGTGGCGCTGCAAAAGCGGTTGCAGCCGCTGTCGGCGTTGGGATTGCGCAGCAGCGTCACGGTGATCGAGGCCGAGGATCATATGTCGGTGCCGTTTCGCATCGAGAACCTGGTGTTACGCGAAGTGCTGACCGCGCGGCGGCGGTAAGCGTTCAGCTCCGCAACATCGCCAGCAAACCACCGCGGCGGCGGCTGGCCGGGGCCGGTGAGAACTCCAGGGTGTCGTCCTCGATGCGCCCGAACCGCAGCGCCGGCAAATCCTTGAAATAGTTGTTCAGCACCTGCCAGGGCGCCTTGCTGCCCTGGCGGGGCAGACGGTCGGCGGCGCGCTGCACATAACCGGATTGCAAGCCGACGAAATTGTCGTCGGTATCGCAGCCTTCCTGGTCACGCGGCGTGACCCGCTCAATGCCATTGCGCGCCATGTAGTTGAGCAGGCGGCAAACATACTCGCTGACCAGATCCGCTTTCAGTGTCCAGGAGGAGTTGGTGTAACCGAACACCAGCGCCATATTGGGCACGTCACGCAGCATCAGCCCGCGATACACCAGGGTGTCCTTGGGCACCACTTCTTCGCCGTCCACGGTCAGGCTGGCGCCGCCCAGCAGCTGCAGGTCCAGACCGGTGGCGGTAATGATGATGTCCGCCTCCAGTTCCTTGCCGGATTTCAAACGGATGCCTTTCTCGGTGAAGGTATCGATATGATCGGTCACCACGTCCGCCTTACCCTTGCGCAGCACCTTGAACAAATCGCCGTTGGGGACCGCGCACAGGCGCTCGTCCCAGGGGTTGTACTGGGGTTTGAAGTGGGTCATGTCGAACTCGGAGCCCAACTGACGGCGGGCGGCGGCCAGCAGGGCGCGCCGCACCAGCTTCGGCCGCTGTTTGGACAGCTTGAAGACCATGCGCTGCAGCGCGATATTGCGCGCCCGGGCCAGACGGTACACCGCCATTTCCGGCAGAAACCGGCGCAGATTGGCGGAGATCGGGTCTTCCTGCGGCACCGTGGCCACATAGGTGGGCGAACGCTGCAGCATGGTGATGCTGCCGGCTTTGTCCGCCATCGCCGGCACCAGCGTCACGGCGGTGGCGCCACTGCCAATCACCACAACCTTCTTGCCGGAGTAATCCAGGTCCTCGGGCCATTTCTGCGGATGGACCAGTTGACCTTTGAAGTCGTCCACGCCGGGAAAGTCCGGGGTATAGCCGGCATCGTAGTTATAGTAACCGGTGCAGCAATAGAGGAACTGGCAGGTGACCTGCTCGGCACTGCCGTCTCCCTCACGGACCAGGTCCACGGTCCAGCGGTTCTGTGATGACGACCAGCGCGCGCCGGTCATCTTGCGGCCGTAGCGGATTTTATCCTCGACCTTGTATTCCTTGGCGGTGTCGACAATGTAATTACGGATCGACGGCCCGTCCGCCAGCACCTTCGCTTCGGTCCAGGGGCGGAAGTTGTAGCCCAGGGTGAACATGTCCGAGTCGGAACGGATACCCGGGTAACGGAACAGGTCCCAGGTGCCTCCCATGCGCTCACGGCGCTCGATGATGGCGTAGCTGCGCTCCGGGCATTGGCGGCTCAAATGACAGGCGGCGCCGATACCGGACAGGCCGGCGCCAATGATCAGAACATCGAAGTGGTTGTTGGACATGATTCTCTCCGCCGTATGGGCTGAGCCGTCCTCCTCGCGCGGGCGGGGCAGTGGCTCGTGACATTGGCCCATAATGCGGGTATCCCAAGGGGGATCGGAAGGTCGGATGGTGCCGAATCATCGGCGCTACGGCCAAGCGGGTGGCCCGATCGGGGCGCTGCGGCCAATGTCCTTGACATTGACTGATGTAAAGGATGTTTGCGCCATGATGACGCCGGAACCGGACCGGCGCCGGGGTCATTCCGACAGCCGATCACCTCCAGAGAAAACTCAGATGGGAAGGGCAAGCTGCTCCAGGGCCTGTCGCAGCATTTTGGGCTTCAGTTCAAACACACGGCGGGTGCGCTGCCGGCACTCCGTCATCACCCTCTCTTCGCGACGGGCCGCCAGTTGGCGCACACAGACCAGGGCTTCACGGAGCCCCGCGTCTCCGGTTTTCTTGAGACGGCGTTTCAACTGGTCACCGAGCATATGCAGATCGTGCAAGTCGCCAAGCTGGCTGCCCAGCTTGCGGATCCGCTTTATATCCACCTCGGCGTCCGCCAGCGTGCCGCCCAGGGGTTCCAGTTGATACAGCAGGTATTTCACGTCGCGGCGCAGGCGGTGCCAGTCCTCGTCCTTGCCCTCGGACAATGTCTCCAGAGCTTGCTGGCGTAATTGCCGATACAAAGTGACGTAACCCTTGCGGATCACATCCTGATCTTCCCCTTTGCGCTTGAGTGCCTGCCAGGCGTCCAGGTCTGCCTGGAATACCAGCGGCAGCGCTTCCGGCACCGGCGGCGCCACCGGATCGCTTTGTTCCTCCGCCAGCCAGGCCATCACCCGCTCCAGGGCCTCCAGCTCATAATCCCGCCCCGTGGTCTGCTTCAACGTGGCCAGAGTCTCTTCGGTGACCTGACGATCACGGGAAGCGGCCAGCAGTCTGGCTCCGGCACGCAGGGCCTTGTCCTGTTTCTGCGCGCGTTTGCTCTCTCCCTGGGTGGACATCAGTTGCCATAACGCGCGCTGACGCTTGATTAGCACACGTAAGGAATGAACCTGTTCCGGTGTCAATTGCTGTTGGTCCATCAACGATGCAAGGGCCTGACAATCCTGGTCACAGGCCACGGCCACCAGCCGTTCCAGCATGGGGGAACTCATGGATACCTCCGGGGAGTGCAAAAAGCCGCTCGATTATGGCAGGCCCCCGGCGGGATTACCGTGACAAGGAAATGACAGCGATCACCGTACCTGCCAACCAGTAGGTCAAATCCTAATCCACCGTGCCGGCCGCTTTCTTGATCATCATCAAAAGCCCCGCCATCCCAATGTCCTAGGCTGAAGGGTCCATTCAGCGAGGAGCGCCCCATGGAGTTCGAATTCCCCGAATACAGCCGCCAGGTCCAGGACGTGATGCACCAGTTCATGCGACGCCGGGTGATGCCCCGCAACGCGGAATGGCACCGGCTGGCCAACGCCGGAGAATACCCTCTGCCGGTGATCGATCCGCTCAAGCTCCAGGCCCGGGAAGACGGCCTGTGGAACCTGTTCCTGCCCGAGCTTCGCGAGGAGGAACCCGGCACCCGCCTGGACAACCTGGACTACGCGCCGCTGGCGGAAATCATGGGCCGCATCCCGTGGGCCGCGGAGGTGTTCAATTGCAGCGCTCCGGACACCGGCAACATGGAATTACTGCACCGTTTCGCCACCCCGGCGCAGTACGACCGCTGGCTGCGCCCCCTGCTGGAAGGCGAGGTAAGATCCTGTTTCGCCATGAGCGAGCCGGACGTGGCGTCCTCCGACGCCACCAACATCGCCACCACTCTGCGCCGGGACGGCGATCACTATGTACTGGACGGTCGCAAGTGGTTCATCACCGGCGCCGCCCACCCCCGCTGCGACTTCGCCATCGTGCTGGCGCGCTGCGATGACCATGAAGGCGGCGGCCCCCACCACCAGCATTCCATGATCATGGTGCCTCTCAACACCCCGGGCGTGAGTGTGGAACGCAACATTCCCATCCTCCAGCACCACTCCCCGGAAGGTCACTGCGAGTTGCTGTTTCGTCAGGTGCGGCTGCCCGTCGAGTTTCTGCTCGGCGAGCCCGGCGCCGGTTTCGCCATGGCTCAGGCCCGGCTCGGCCCGGGCCGTGTGCATCACTGCATGCGCACCATCGGCCAATGCGAGCTGGCCCTGGAGATGATGTGTGAACGGGCTTTGGAACGGCGCGCCTTCGGCAAGTTCCTGTGCGATTTCGACAACATTCGCGACTGGATCGCCGAGAGCCGGCTGGAGATCGATCAGGCCCGGTTGCTGGTGCTGCAGGCGGCCTGGCGGATGGACCGCCACGGCAACCCGGCCGCCAGGGTCGCGGTATCCGCCATCAAGGTGGTGGCCGCGCGCCTGCAAACCCGGGTACTGGACCGGGCCATGCAGATCTTCGGCGCCATGGGCCTCAGCCCCGATACACCGCTCGCCTATCTGTGGACCTGGGGCCGCGCCCTGCGTTTCATGGACGGTCCGGATGAGGTGCACCTGCGCACCGTGGCACGGGAAGAGCTGCGCCGGGCACGGGAAAACCGCGGTGCCACGGCGGTGTATTTCACGCTGTGATGTCTGGCGACGGCGGAGTGCTCCGCGGTCAGCGCCTTGTATGCGCACACCAATGCGCATACACTTCAGGAACGTTACCCACAGCTCCCATGGAGGCTGCAATGCACGAAATTTACGACACCACGGCCCCCAAAAAAGCAGCTAATTTGTCCATCAACAGCGACCTTCTCAAGAAGACCCGGGCGCTCAATATCAATTTGTCGGCCACTTTGGAGAGGGCACTCAAGGAAGAACTGGCCCGGCACGAGGGCGCCCGCTGGGTCGAGGAGAACCGGGCAGCAATCAGGAAGTATAACGAGAGCGTTGAGCAGCACGGCTGTTTCGGAGATGAGTTTCGGGAATTTTGATGGCCCAGTTCGACGTTTACCGCAATCCGAGCAATACCAGCCGAGCCCTCTACCCCTACCTGGTGGATATACAGAGTCCCATTCTGGAGGATCTGGCCACGCGTATCGTCATTCCGTTGGCCAAGCGCTCTGCCTTTGGCGACCAGGCCATGCGGGGACTGACCCCGGAAATCCATTTTGAAGATGAGGTGCTACTGTTGCTGACACCTCAGATTTCTTCCCTGCCGGTGAAGCGTCTCGATGCCCCCGTCGGTTCTCTTGCGCATTTCAGGGAAAACATCATCGCGGCCCTGGATTTCGCGGTTACCGGTATTTGAGTGGGACATTCGAATCAGGTGAACTGGTCGATGTGCGTTTCCCGCCGGCAATGGTGGCAGCGGAAGAACGAAATTTCCCGCAGGGATTCGGGAGCCCCGTCTCTCCTGAAATCACGGCGATAGGAGGTGGGCCCCCGATCCCAGGCGCGGGATTGCTCGTGGCGTTCGATCAGACTCTGGTGGTTTTCCGCGCAACCGACGAACTCACACCAATCATCGCAACACAAAGGCCAGTCGAACCCCTGCATAAACAGCGGAATCTCCGGCAACTGCTGAAACTCCCGCCATAGCCGCCGCGAATCGGAGAGTTTGTCGACCAAGGCGCGCAAACGGTCATCCATGTCACTCACCACATTACCGCCGAGAATACAGTCGGCACATAACTCCGACACCTCCGGTTCTTCCTCGGCCAGAGCCGGATCGGCGGCCAGTTTCGGATCAACAATTCGGCCGGAGTATTCGAAGATCGGACGGTCGTCACGCTCGCAATGATGACAGACCGTGCCTTCACAGGGTTCCAGAGCACTGTCCGCGATGTGTTTGAAGCGTTGCCCCATGTGCTCCATCCTGATGCCTGTTCTCGTATCAAGGCCCGTTAGCGCCGTGTTTCAGAGAGTATACGTAAACCGCTTATAACCCTCGAACGTGCATTGGCGAGCCCCTGCGCCGATTCGCTGCCAAGCGGAGCGCCGCCCGGGCGGCCCAAACGGCGGCTCCGAGGCTCTCCCTCCCTGATAAGAGCCCCCGACTCACGCGCTCCCGGTTTGCGGCACCCGCCGATAGTGCTGATCCACGAACCGGGACATCTGACGGCGGTACTGGCTGGCGAAGCCCGGGTACATGGTGGCGTTATAGCCATCCTCCGTCAGATACCAGCTTTTACACCCGGAGTTCCAGTTGGTCCGGGCCAGCCGCTTTTGCAAATGACGATTATGGCGCTGCTGCACACTCTCGCGCACATCAAGGATCTTCAGGTCATGATCGAGAATGCGGCGAATACCCTCTACCGCATAGTCCAGTTGCGCTTCCATGTACACCAGCGCCGAATTATGGCCAGGACCGGAGTTGGGCCCGAAGGTAAAGAACAGGTTCGGATAACCGGCCACACTGACGCTCTTGTAGGCCCGCGCGCCGCCGGACCATTCCTCCCCAAGCTCGCGACCATTGAGACCACGGATCGGGAACGGCGTGCCACTCTTGGGCACATCAAAACCGGTGGCGAAGACGATGCAGTCGAACTGGTGCTCAATGCCATCACAGGTGCGGACGCCGTTCTCGGCGATGCGGGCGATGGGCCAGGTGATCAGGTCCACGTTGTCCCTCTGCAGAGCAGGGTAGTAATCATTGGAGAGCAAGACCCGCTTGCAGCCGATGCGGAAATCCGGCGTCAATTGCCGGCGCATCCAGTCGTCCTTCACCTGGCTACGCAGGTGCGTCAGGCTGAGCCGCTCCGCCAGACGGGTCAGCGGCGAATTCCAGATCACCGCCAGCGCCATGGTTTCATGCGTCCAGTACAACGCCTGGCGCATGGCCTTACGGGTCAGCGGCAGTTTCTCGAACAGCGCCTTGTTCCAATCCGGAGTGGCGTAATCCGGGCGTGGAATCACCCAGGCCGGAGTACGTTGAAACACTTTCAGAGTACCAGCGGTTTTCGCCAATTCCGGAATGATCTGCACCGCGCTGGCGCCGGTGCCGATCACCGCCACCCGCTTGCCGGAGAAATCGTAATCGTGGTCCCAGCGGGCACTGTGGATGCGCTTGCCTTTAAAGTCCGTCAGACCTTCGATGTCCGGAAAGCTGGCATTGGAAAGCGGCCCCTGAGCCATGACCACCGCCCGCCCCTGCCAGACATCACCCTGGCGGGTATCCACGCGCCATTGGCCTTTCGTTTCATCGAAGCGCGCATCGGTGACGTCCTGCTGGAAGTGAATCTTGTCGCGCAAACCGTACTGTTTCACCAAGTGCTCGATGTAACCCAGGATCTCGGCACTGCCGGAAAAATGCCGGGACCAATGTGGATTCGGCGCGAAAGAGTAGGAATAAAGGTGGGAGGGAATATCACAGGCGGCGCCGGGGTAGGTGTTGTCGCGCCAGGTGCCGCCCACCTTGTCGGCACGCTCCAACAGCACGAAATCATCCACGCCCGCCTGACGAAGCCGGATCGCCATGCCCAGACCGGCGAAACCAGCGCCCACGATGACCACGGACGCCTCTTTCACCGCATTGCGTTTGCTTTGCGCGTCGCTACGGCGGCTGGATTTGGCGGCCACGGCTTTCTTCCGTGCCGTGGCTTTACGCTTCACCGCGGCTTTTTTCGCAGCTGGCCTGGCTGCCGCCTTGCGGGTGGCGGCCTTTTTCTTTTTCGCCGCTGGAGCCGGCGCGGTGGTGTTCTGATTCTGCTCGTTCTCGTTGCTCATGGCGGTCCGTTCAATGTATCAGACAATCGGATAGTGGATGGCGCATCCGGGCTCAGGCGGTGGGCCGGTAGCTGATGCCCTTGACCCAGGTGGGCACTCGCGAGGGCATGAGCCGCTCCGGAATGTAATCCGTCAACCGGACCATCAGATCCACCGGAGCGTGATAAGCGCGGTTATCGCGGTTCACCACCATGCGGCCGTGGCGGCTGATGATTTGATACCAGGGATTGCGGCGCCCCTGCGCGGTGCGTCCGCCGATGCGCTCGAACTTTTTCATGCAGGCATAGAGCTTCTCTTCGCTCAGCCCCATGGCCACCACGTTGTCACGCATGCGATTCAGCAGCGGCACATAGGACGCGATGCCGAGAATCAGACGTGGATCGAGCACCGTGGCCACGGTTTTCAATGCCTTGATGTAGAGGTCACCGCGCCCCTGCATTTCCAGAACGTGGAAGCCAACCCCCAGATGCCGGGATTCATCGTCGTTGATACGGGCAAACGCCTGGTGACACACCGGATCGTCCACGGTATCCAGCAGGAAGGTGCACAGCGCGCCATCCAGGGCAATCTCCAGCATCGGGATTACCGACCCCAGCACTTCCAGCGGCATGTCATCGCTGTATTTATCCAGCCATTGGATCACCAGCTTCAGGTTCTTGTTGGGTTCCGGCAGCTCATCGCCATCGAGCATGCCCCACCGTTTCATCAGTGCCATTTCCGCATTGGCGTGGCGCTGCTCCTCGGCGTGGAAATAGGTATAGATTTGCTTGAGGGTGTCATCGGGCGCCTTCTTGGCCATAGCGGCGAAACCGCGGGCGCCCACATGTTCGATCCACATCAGGTCGGCCATGAACGCTTTCAGTTTCGGCCACTGTTCTTCGGTGATCAGGTCCGCGCCAGGGGCGTCCCAATCAATGTCCGCCAACGCCCACTGGCTGCTTTTCACCTTGGCCAGCATTTTATCCAGATCGATATTCGCCATTTTGGCTCTCCTGTTACTGAGTGGGCCTGTTACTGAGCCGGGTTGGTTTTGAGGCGTTCGCTGACCAGCCTGCCTAGCAGGCTGGCGCCACGGGTGTAGGTCACCGGCAGGAAGCGTTTGGCACGCCAGATCAGCCGGGCATCAAATTGCGGCATGACATAGAAGCGGCCACGATCGAGGGCTTTCAGAGTCGTGGCCGCCACACTCTCGGCGGATACGCCGGTGAGCGAGATAATCCGGTCCATGAACGGGGTAAGCGCCTGATCGATACGGCCAGCGCTGAAGATGTTGGTTTTCACCACGGTGGGACACAGCGCGGTCACGCGCAGACCGCTGCCGGCGTTTTCCGCCGCCAGGGTTTCCGACAGCGCCAGCACCGCGGCCTTGCTGGTGTTGTAAGCGCCCATGCGCGGCGCGGCGGCGAAGCTGGCGGTGGAACAGACATTGATCACGCCCGCCCGCGGCAGCTCGCGCAGCAACGGTGTGAACACGTGGCAACCGTGGATCACGCCCCACATATTCACATCCAGCACCCACTTCCAGTCCGCCATCGACATATCGCCGATGGCCTTGCCGCCGGCGCCGACGCCGGCGTTGTTGATCACCAGATTGGGAGACTCGCCGAACCAGTCGACGGCCTCAGCGGCAAGGCGTTCCACCGCCGCCAGCTCGGACACGTCGCAGGACACAGCCAGACCGTGGCCACCCGCCCGTTCGATGATCGCCACCGTATCCTCGGCGGCGGCCATATTCAGATCGGCGCAGACCACACGGCCTCCACGCTTGGCCAAAGCCAGCGCGAACGCACGACCAATGCCGCTACCTGCTCCGGTTACCACCGCGCGGGCGCCATGGGACAAATGTTGTTGGGGCATGCCGGCTCCTCGCGACAACGATGACAAATTGACCGTTACATTCAGTAATGGCAAATTAAGCCGACTGTTTGTTCGGATTCAATTCGGATTCCCGCCGCTAACGCCAATGAGGAGCTCAGATGCCACGCACGCCCCGCCAGCCGCGCGCCAAAGCCACCGTCAATGCCATTGTCGAGGCTGGCTTCCTGTCCTTGTCGGAGCACGGGGTGCAGGGCACGACCACGCGCCATATAGCGGATCTGGCGGGAGTAAGCGTTGGCTCACTTTACGAATACTTCGCCAATAAGGAGGAGGTGTTCGAAGCCATGCACCACCATATGGTGGCGGAGGTCGTGGCCATGGTGGAACCGATGACACCGGCGCTGGTGAGGATGGAAATCCGCGACCTGATCAAGGAATTATTGTTCGGGTTCCGGGATCTGCTGGAAAAAAACCAGGGCCGCTATCTGCGTTACATGAGCTACGCCGCCTACTTCGCGCCCCGCAATCACATGGAGCCGATCCAGCGGCTGCTGATGAACCTGCTATTGCAGTATGTGATTCATCACCCGCAACTGGCGCGTCTGGGCAATCTGCCGGCCATGGGCTATATCATGATCAATGGCGGCGTCTTCACGGTACTGCGCTATCTGAGCGAACCCAATCCCACCATCGGTTTCGAGGAACTGGTCAAGGGGCTGGGCGACATGGTCGCGCACTTCGTGGAAGGGGAATTGAGGAAGGAGGATTAACCGGAGTCCGACGCCGCTGTAGGAGCCAGCCCTGCTGACGAATAGGGTCTGGAGAAAAATTCGCCAACAGGGCTGGCTCCTACAGTTGCTAAAGATCCGGGCACTACTGCAGAAATTCCTTCTGCACATGAGGCGCGCTTTCATCGATGCGCTGCCAGGTCTGGCTGCGGCCAAGCAGGCTGACACCAATGTAACCGCGCACCTTCAGAGTATCCTGATCCTTCAGTTCAGCACTCAGATCGTAGGTTTTGCCGTTATCCGGTGAGTAGACCTTGCCATCGTCCCAACGATCATCGCCGTCGTACTTCAGGCCGGTGACCACATCCACGCCGAGCAGCCGGCGGCCACGCAGTTCTTCATCGGGGTTCTCGTTGTCGTAACGGTGCTCACCGTCCCGGGAACCCACCGCGGTACCCACCCAGGTGTCGCCTTCCGGGTGGATATAGACGTAGCCGCCATCTTCCGTTTCCCAGATACCCTGGATCGCATCGGCGCCGGCGTAGGCATACACACTCATGAGCAGCAAAACACTGCTGGTCAGGACTTTCAGCATATTGGAACCTCCGCACGCGTATACAAAGTGCGAGAAAGGGTATACCAATTACGCCGACTTGTCCTTGCGCGACATCATGATTACCGCATCGGATCGTTAAATGTTGTCCAACGCCTCGGCCAAACGCCGCACCGCCCGGTCCACGTCACCCAGTTTATCCAGGCCGAACAGGCCCACGCGGAAAGTCTTGAATCCGGCCGGTTCATCGCACATCAGCGGTACACCGGCGGCGGTCTGCAACCCCTTGGCAATGAATTTGCTGCCGTTGTGCATCCCGTCGTCCTCGGTGTAGCACACCACCACACCAGGCGCTTCGAATCCCGGCGCCGCCACACTGGCCAGCCCCCGTTCCGCGAACAGCTCCCGTACCCGGCGCCCCAGCTCCCATTGCTTCTCGCGGACCGCTTCAAAGCCGGCGTCCCGGGTTTCCAGCATGGCATCGCGGAATTTGCGCAAGGCGTCGGTGGGCATGGTGGCATGGTAGGCATGACCACCGTTTTCGTAGGCTTCCATGATCCGCCGCCATTTGAGCAGATCCATGGCGAAACTGGTGCTTTGCGTTTGTTCCAGACGTTTGGCCGCCTCTTCACCGAACATCACCAGGGCGCTGCACGGTGAGGAGCTCCAGCCTTTTTGCGGCGCGCTGATCAGGATGTCGACACCGTTGGCGGCCATATCCACCCACAACGTCCCCGAGGCGATGCAGTCCAGGACAAACAGACCCCCATGTTCGTGCACCGCGGCGGCCACGGCTTGCAGGTAGTCATCCGGTAACAGCAGGCCGGCGGCGGTTTCCACGTGAGGAGCGAACACCAGATCCGGCTTTTCGCCGCGAATACGCGCCACCACTTCATCAATGGGGGGCGGGGCGAACGGCGCCTGGGGCTGATCGGACACCATCCGCGCCTTCATCACGATCTCCTCGGCGGGGATCGCGCCCATCTCGAAGATCTGGCTCCAGCGATAGCTGAAAAATCCATTCCGGATCACCAGTACCTTCTTGCCGGTGGCGAATTGACGGGCCACCGACTCCATGCCGTAACTTCCCCCGCCCGGCACCACCGCCACCGAGGCGGCGTTGTAGACCTGCCGCAGGGTCCCGGAAATATCCCGCATTACCGCCTGGAAAGCCTGGGACATATGGTTCAGGGAGCGGTCGGTGAAGACCACGGAATACTCCAGCAAGCCCTCCGGGTCGACCTCGGCTGTCCGCTCTGCTCTCCGTTCTGCTCCCCGTTCTGATATGGGCCGTTCAGACACAAGCTCTCTCCGCTATCGTTATGCAACAGCCCCTCGTTATAGAGCATTCGGCTGGCGGACGGAACCATTGATCCTTTCCCCGGGACCGGTTCGCCCTCGCTGTACCCGATCCCCACTTCCCCTACAATGGAAACTTTCTTGTCCTATTGCCGCCAAAGGGAAACCATCATGACCACTCTGGACATCAAGACCCTTGCCCTGCCCACCTCCTGGCATATGGATACTGTGCGGGATGTGGCGGGACCGCTACGTCTGGTGAAGTGGGATCTGCGTGATGACCCGCCGATACCGGCAGAGGAGATCGACGCGGTGGTGTTTCATCATCCCGCCGGCGAGGCCGGGCTGGCGCGGCTGGGGCAACTCCCCAATCTGAAACTGGTGCAGACTCAATCCACCGGTTATGACGGCTTCGTCGAGGCCGCCGGCGGCGCTACCGTGGCCAACGCCTATGGCCTGCATGCGGAAGCCACCGCCGAATTGGCGTTGGGCCTGATCCTGGCGGGCCAGCGGTCACTCTTTGATTTTGCCGTGGATCAAAAAGCCCATCGCTGGGCGCCGAAACAAACACCAGGACTGGTGGACCGCACCGTGCTGATCATCGGCGCCGGAGGTATCGGCCGCGCCATCGCCGAGCGGCTGCTGCCATTCGGTGTGACGTTGCTGCGGGTGGGACAGAGAGCCCGGGAAGACGACCTGGGCGTCATCCGGGCCAACACCGAACTGCCGGCATTGCTGCCGCAAGCGGACATCGTGGTGCTGATCACCCCGCTTAACGACGCCACTCGCCATCTGGTGAACGCCGATTTTCTGGCACGCCTACCCGATGGCGCACTGGTGGTGAACGTGGCACGAGGCCCGGTGGTGGACACCGATGCCCTGCTGGCGGAGCTGCGAAGCGGACGGCTGCGTGCCGCTCTGGATGTGGTGGAGCCGGAGCCCCTGCCCGAAGATCACCCTCTTTGGGACGCGCCAAACACCTTGATCACACCGCACGTGGGCGGCCGCAGCGAGGGACTGAAGCCCCGGCTGTCGGCGTTCCTGCGCGACCAAGTGGGGCGGATCGCGCGGGGTGAGCCCTTATTAAATATAGTAAGTTGAATGTAACGAGCTGAATCCAGCAGGCCAGAAAAACATCGCGGCCCATGGAGTACACCACGGACCGCGATATGGTTTCCTACCCTGCCTTCCTTACCAGGTATCGATCATCGGGCGCCGCTTGCCGGCGATCGGCGCCATGCCTTCCGGCGGTTGCGCGCGCAGGCCGCGCATCACCCAGGCACGGGTATCCACCGGATCGATCACGGCATCGATTTCCAGCGCCGCGGCCATGCTCAGCGCCTGTCCTTTCTCATACAGCTGAGCCACCAGTTTCTCGTACAGCGCCTGGCGTTCTTCCGGCGTTTCCTGAGCATCCAGTTCCTTGCGGTACGCCAGGTTCACCGCCCCCTCCAGCCCCATACCACCGAATTCGCCGGTGGGCCAGGAAGCGCAATAGAAAGGCGCATGGAAGGAACCGCCCGTCATGCCCTGGGCACCCAATCCATACCCCTTGCGCAGCACGATGGAGAACAGCGGCACGGACAGGCTGGCGGCGGTGACGAACATGCGGCAGGTGTGGCGCACGGTGGCGGTCTTTTCTTCCTCCGGACCGACCATGAATCCGGGGGTATCGCACAGGCTCAGCATCGGAATGGAAAAGGCATCGCACAGTTGCATGAAGCGGGACGCCTTGTCCGCCCCCGGCGCGTCGATGGCCCCCCCCAGCACTTTCGGGTCGTTGGCGATCAGCCCCAGCGGACGGCCCTCGATGCGGATAAAGGCGGTGATCATGCCCGGCGCGAAGTCCGGTCGCAGCTCCAGGTAGGAGTCGCTGTCCACCAGAGTGCGGATCAGCGAGCGTACGTCATAGGCGTGCAGGCGGTTTTCCGGGATGGCCCGGCGCAACCAGCGCTGATCCTCGCAGTCCCAATTGTCCACCGGCCCCTGAAAGTAGCCCATCAGCTTCTTCGCCAGGGCAGCCCCTTCTTCCTCATCCTTGACCACGCAATCGATCACACCGTTGTGGCGCTGAACCGATACCGGCCCCACTTCCTCGGGGCGGAAAGAGCCGAGGCCACCGCCTTCGATCATCGCCGGGCCGGCCATACCAATGCAGGCGTTCTCGGTGGCGATCATCAGATCACTACAGCCGGCGAACACCGCGTTGCCGGCGAAGCAGCGTCCGGACACCACGGCAATGCGCGGCACCAGACCGCTGAGGCGCGCGTATTGCAGGAAGCTGGGGCCATCCAGGCCCGCCACCTTGGTGGCGTTATCGGTATCACCGGGCCGGCCGCCGCCGCCTTCGGCGAAAAAGATCACCGGCAGCCGGTGCTTCTCCGCCACTTCCAGAATACGGTCGGTTTTCTTGTGGTTCATGGTGCCCTGGGTACCGGCCAGCACGGTGTAATCGTAGGCCAGCACCACGCAGCGGCTCTTGCTGTCGTCGAACAGATCGCCGTTCACCGAACCAATGCCGGTGACCATGCCGTCCGCCGGGGTATTCTTGATCAGATCCTCGACACTGCGACGGGCCTTCTGGGCGGCGATGGTCAGCCCGCCGTATTCGATGAAGCTGTCCGCATCACAAATCGCCGCCACGTTCTCGCGGGCGGTACGCTGGCCGGTGCGGCGGCGCTTGGCCACCGCGTCGGGGCGGTTCTCATCCTCCAGCAGTGCCAGCCGCTGTTTCAGCCGTGCCAGGTCCGGGCGGATGTAGTCCAGATCGATGTCCTCTTCCTCGACCCCCTGCTCGCCGCCCACTTCCGCCGGCTCCACGAACAACAGCGGCTCATCCTTGCCAACCGCGTCGCCCACGTCCAACGCGCACAGACGCACGATGCCGCTCATGGAGGCCACCACCTGGTGCTGCATCTTCATTGCCTCGACGAAGGCCACCGGCTGACCTTCACGCACGGTATCGCCTTCCGCCACCATGTATTCCACCAGCACGCCCTGCATCGGCGTGATCACCGGCTCGGTACCCGCGGGCCCCTGAACCCGCTGGACGGTGGCGGCCTGCTCCTCGGCGCCGCTGCTGAAGTGCAGCCGCCGATGTTCGCCATCGCCCACCAGTTCCGCCATATGCTGATCCACGAAGCGGGTGTGCAGCGTATTGCTCACCACTTCATCGCGTTGCAGCAGGTTCTGCAGGAAACCGATGTTGGTTTCCACGCCCTCGATACGGAACTGGCACAAGGCCCGGTAAGCGCGCCCCACGGCGTCCGCATAGTCGGCGCCGCGACTGTGCACGATCAGCTTCGCCAGCAGGGAATCGTAGTGGGGGCTGGTGCGGTAGCCGCGATAACCGAAGGTATCCACGCGCACGCCGGGGCCGCCCGGCGCTTCGAAGGTGGCCAGTGTGCCGCCACTGGGCTGGGTGTCACCGTTGGCGCTCATGGTTTCCATGTTGATACGCAGCTGGATCGCATACCCCACCGGCGCCGGCTCGCGCCCGGATACCAGCCCCATTTCAGCCAGGGAGCAACCGCCGAACAGGCGCAGTTGCGTCTGCACCAGGTCCACGCCGGTGACTTCCTCGGTGACGGTATGTTCCACCTGCAAGCGCGGGTTCGCTTCGATGAAGGCAAAGTGCGATTCATCCGCGTCAACCAGAAACTCGAAGGTGCCGAGACCGCGATAACCGACCTTGGCGGCGATACGCTGGGCCGCGTCCAGCAGTTGCTGGCGCATGCCTTCCGAAAGGGTGGGGCTCGGCGCGATTTCCAGCAGCTTCTGATTGCGGCGCTGCACGCTGCATTCGCGCTCCCACAAATGCACCGGCTCGGCCCCGCCATCGCCGACGATCTGCACCTCAATGTGACGGGCCCGCGCCACGAAGCGCTCCACATAGACCGCGTCGTTACCGAATGAAGAGGCGGCCTCCGCCTGGCAACGGCGATAGGCTTCGTCGAGGTCGTCATTCGGGCCGACGATGCGCATGCCGCGTCCGCCGCCACCAGCGATGGCCTTGACGATCACCGTGCTCTGCTCGCCCAGTTGCGCCCGGAAAGCCCGGGCCTGTTCCAGCGAGGTAACGCCATTGGTGCCAGGCACCACCGGCACCTCGCATTCCTGCGCCAGTTCCCGGGCCCGGGCTTTGTCCCCCAACAGGGACAGGGTTTCCGATGAGGGGCCGACGAAAATGATGCCGGCCTGCTCGCACAAGGCGGCGAAGGTGGGGCTTTCGCTGAGGAAGCCATAGCCGGGGTGGACCGCGTCGCAGCCGTGTTCCCTGGCCACCCGCAACAGTTGCTCACCATCCAGGTACGCCGCCACGCCACGCCCTTCCAGGGCCACCGCCTGATCCGCCAGGCGTGTATGCAGGGAAGCGGCATCGTCCTCGGGGTACACCGCCACGGTGGCGATATTCAGATCGGCGGCGGCTCGGGCAATGCGTACCGCCACCTCTCCACGGTTGGCAATCAGCAGTCTGGAAATGGTCATGGGGCTGGTCCGTCCTGTTATTCGAATAGGTGCCTACATCAGGGAGCACCGGTCACGGGGTACGACGATAGCGATTTACTTACTTACACGTCAATTAGTATTGACAGGGTTTTTATTTACTTGCAGATTAGGAGGCCAATTTGGACCAGTCGGAGATCGCCCCCGTGGGACGCCCGGAGAAAAAAGCACGACTCGGCCAGCCGCCCATGAAGACACAGATCAAACAGGCGGCCCGGGATCTGTTTATCCAGCGCGGCATCGGTGACGTCAGCTACGGCGATATCGCCGAGGTGGTGAATACCACCCGGGCCAACCTGCACTACCACTTCGGCAACAAGGAAGCGCTGATCGAAGCGGTGTTCCAGGAGACCTTCGACAGCGTCGAGAACACCTTCCAGGAGATCTGGGCCAAGCCCGGCCTGACCCTGGATCAGCGCATAGAACTGACGGCGAAGGACAGCGCGGAGCGCTTTTACCAGTTCAACGATCACGAAAAAGGCCGCCGGCCCTGGAGTCTTTCCGCCCAGGCCCGTTTCACCAGCCAGCATATTTCGCCCAAGGTGCAGACCGGCATTTCCAATATGTCCCGCCGCTTCGAGGACTACGTGACCCATGCGGTGAAGCTGGCCATCGGCAACGGCGAGCTGCGCCACGATGCGCCGGTCCGCACCATCGTTCTGATGATTTCGCCGATATGGAATTTCGGCTCGCTGCTGACCCAACACAGCGGCCTGAAAAAACTGATGGACCACTATGCCGCGGTGCGCACCACCATCAACGCGGCCTATGGCACACCTGACGACGCGTAACCCCACGCGCGACAGGGCCCAGCACACATTCAGATAACAACAGGCCCGCGACAACACACCACGCGGGCCAGTGCCGGAGGCAAACATGGCGCAAACATCGGAAGCGCGCACCGACAGTCCGCTGTTGGAAGTGCGTGATCTGAGTATTTCCTTCGCCCGACCCGGTGGCGAAACGTCGATCACTCGCAACGTGTCGTTCGATGTGAACGCCGGCGAACGGGTCGGCGTGGTCGGCGAAAGCGGGTGCGGCAAGACTGTCACGGGCCTTGCCCTGCTCGGCCTGCTGCCGCGACGTACCGCCCGGGTTCGCGGGCGGATTCTGTTTCAGGGCCGGGATTTGCTGACCATGCCGGCGCGGGAGTTCCGACGCCTGCGCGGCCGTGACATCAGTATGATCTTCCAGGAACCGATGAGCGCCCTGGATCCGGTGTTCACGGTCGGCGAGCAACTCACCGAGACCCTGCGCAGCCACGAAAAAGTCAGCCGCGCGGAGGCCCGCGAGCGGGCCATCGCCGCTCTGGAGGAGGTGGGCATTCCTTCTCCCCACACTCGCATCGACGAGTATCCCTATCAGTTTTCCGGCGGCATGCGGCAACGGGTGATGATCGCCATGGCGCTGATCTGCCGGCCGAAGCTGGTCATCGCCGACGAACCCACCACCGCACTGGACGTCACCGTGCAGGCGCAGATCATCGATCTGCTGCGCTCGCTCAGCGACAGCCACGGCACCGCCCTGCTGTTCATCACCCACGATCTTGGCGTGGTGGCGGAAACCTGTTCCCGGCTGCTGACCATGTACGCCGGCGAGGTGGTGGAGAATGCGCCGGTGGACGATGTCCTGCTGCGCCCGGGCCATCCTTATTCTTCTGGCCTGTTGCGCTCCCTGCCCGGACTGAGCGAGCGTGGCAGCCGCCTGCCTTCGATTCCCGGCCGGGTCCCGGCGCCGGATCAGATGCCGGCGGGCTGTCGCTTCCAACAGCGCTGCCCCCATGCCGCGCCTTTATGTGAACAGCATCCGGAGCTGGAGCCGTTCCAGGGCCCCCGCGAAGTACGCTGCTGGCGCAAGGACGAACTGACGCTGACGGGAGCGGTATGAATATGAACGCTTTGGCTTCCAACCCCATCGACAATCGTGACGACGCCGTCTCGGTGGACGACCTGGTGATTCATTTCCACACTCGCGCCGGTACCGTGAAGGCGGTGGACGGTGTCAGCTTCGATATCCGCCCCGGGGAAACCTTCGGCATCATCGGCGAATCCGGTTCCGGCAAAACCACCCTGGGCCGGGCCCTGGCCGGTTTGCTCAAAGCCACTGACGGCCACATCCGCTATCAGGGCCGGGAACCGGCGGCACTATCCAAGGCCGAGCAGCGCCAGATCCGCCGGGATTATCAGATTATCTTTCAGGACCCGCATGCCGCGCTGAACCCGCGCATGACCATTCTGCAATCGGTGATGGAACCGATGGAGATCCTGCGCGACGGCGACGCCCGCCAGCGCCAACGGGTCGCCAAGGAAGCGTTGGAACGGGTGGGCCTGCCAGCGGAAATCGGCAGGCGTTATCCGCACGAACTGTCCGGCGGCCAGAAGCAACGGGTGAACATCGCCCGCACTCTGACCCTGAAGCCCCGCTTCATTGTTTGCGACGAAGTGGTGGCGGCACTGGACGTGTCCATTCGCGGCTCGGTGCTGAACCTGTTCGCCGATCTGCAGAAAGAACTGGGCATCACCTATGCCTTCATTACCCACGATATCTCGGTGGTGTCCCACGTCAGCGATCGCGTTGGCGTGTTGTATCTGGGCCGCTTGATGGAAGTGGGCCCGGCGGCGGCGGTCACCGAAAAACCCATTCACCCCTACACCCAGGCACTGTTGTCGGCGGAGCCTCTGCCACTGCCCAGCGACCAGCGCGACCAACGCCGCGCCATCCGCCTGCAAGGGGAAATTCCCAGTCCGTTGGCGCCGCCTTCCGGGTGCCGCTTCCGCACCCGTTGTCCGGCGGCGCAGTCCCGCTGCGCCGAGCAGGAGCCGGCCTGGCGGGAAGTCGCACCCGAACATTGGGTGGCCTGTCATTTCGCCGACAGTGAAGGCGGTCCGCTGGACCGGGAACAATCGATCTCGTTTGGACGGGAAAGCGCCACCGAAACGGTTTAGCGCGCCCGAATTTGAGCACAACAACAACAGGTAGGGCATCATGAACCATCACGACAACAACGACGACGATCTGATCATCAACGGCGTGCCCATGGGACGCCGGGCTTTTCTCGGTATGCTGTCCGGCGCGGTGGCGGCCGGCACCCTGATGTCGCCCTCATGGAGTTGGGCGCAGGCCGGTGGTGGCGCCACCTTGATGGTAAGCGCACCGGCCAACCCTTCCAGCCTGGACCCCACCACCGGCGGCTCCGGCTCCGATCACGCGTTGCTGTTCCCGCTGTACGACACCTTGATCAATTGGAATCCCTCATCGCTCACGCCGATCCCCGGCCTGGCACAGAAGTGGTCCTTCCCCGATCCCAAAACACTGGTGCTGGAGCTGCGTCCCGGCATGACCTTCCACGACGGCACGCCGGTCAACGCGGAAGCGGTGAAGATCAATCTGGACCGTAGCCGCACCGCCGATTTTTCCAATATCCGCGAGGAGCTCGGTTCGGTGGATCATATCGAGGTCAGCGGTGAGCACGTGGTGACCCTGCATCTGAAGAACCCGGACAGCGCCCTGCCGCTGATTCTTTCCGACCGCGCCGGCATGATGGTCAGCCCCAAGGCCCTGGCGGATAACAATAACCGCGTGGATCGCAACCCGGTGGGTGCCGGTTTCATGCGCTTTGAGAAATGGAACGACGGCAGCGAAGTGGCGATGACCCGCTACGCCGATTACAAGGGCCCCAATAAACCCGAAGTGGCGGCCATCAGCTTCAAGATCATCACCGACAGTGCCACCCGTCTGCGTTCGGTGATGTCCGGCCAGGCCCACGTGGCCTACCATCTGGACGGGCGCCAGAAACAGATGATCGAAAAACTGCCCACCGTACAGGGCTTCGCCGATCCTACTATTTACTGTTACCAGTTCTACCTGAATATGTCGCGCAAGCCGCTGGATGATGTGCGGGTGCGGCAGGCGATCAACTACGCGGTGGATCGCGAAACCTTCATCCGCGCCGCCATGGCCGGCGCCGGTGAGCCCGCGCACATGAACCTGCCGAAAACGCACTGGGCCTACGATCCGGAAACCGCCAAGCTCTACCCCCACGATCCGGACAAGGCCAGGGCTCTTCTCAAGGAAGCCGGCCATGCCGACGGGATCGAGCTGGACCTGCGCGGTTACAACGATCAGTCCTCGGTGCAAATGCAGGAAGTGCTGATGGAGCAATTCTCCAAGGTGGGCATCCGTGGCCGCTTCCGCACCGGTACCATCGCCGACATGTCCGCCGCTTACTTTGGTCAGGAAAAAGCCGGCCATATGCTGCTGTCCGCCTGGACCGGCCGCCCCGATCCCAGCCAGGCCTATGGCCTGCTCTACAGCAGCAACGCTTATTTCAACGCCGGGCGGGTCAAGGCGCCGGACGGGTTCGATCAGGCTCTGCTGGATTCCCGCAGCAGTGATGATCAGCAGAAACGCCAGGAGGCCCTGGCGCGGCTGCAACGCATCGTCATGGAGAACGCCCTGGTGGTACCGCTGGCTTTCCGCCAGAGCATCGTCGCCACCACCGCTCAGGTGCAGGGTTTCAAGAACAACCTGCTGGGCAAACCCAAATTCGACAACGTTTCCCTGAAAGCCTGACGTCCGTGGCGCGCGCCTTGAGGCGCGCGCCCGGGCGGGAGTTCCCCCCATGGTCACTCGTGTAAAACAACGAATGGTGGTTGCGCGCCTGCTGCAGGCGATCCCCATTCTGGTGCTGGCCACCTTTATTGTGTTCTGCCTGATGCAGTTGATCCCCGGTGACGTGGCCGTCACTCTGGCCGGAGAAAATGCCTCGGTGGAACGGATCGCCCAGATTCGCCAGGCTTATGGTCTGGATCAGCCGTTCTTCGTGCAATACGGCCAATGGCTGTGGCAAGCCGCCGGTGGCGATCTTGGCACGGCGCTGCTGTCCGGTGAGCCGGTGGCGCAAACCGTTGCCCGGACCTTCCCCAACACTCTGTTGGTGGCCGTATACGCCACCCTGTTGTCGATCGTGATCGGCGTACCACTGGGCATACTCGCCGCCACTCGTTCCGGTTCCAAATTGGACGGCGGCATCATGGGCGCCGCCTCCCTCGGCGTGGCTCTGCCCAATTTCTGGTTCGGCATGATCCTGGTGCTGTACTTCGCGCTGACCTTCAAGTGGTTCCCCGCTACCGGCTTTGTTTCTCCATTCGAGGATTTCGGCCAGGCGGTGTGGTACGCCACGCTGCCCGCCCTGGCCCTGTGCACTAACGGTATCGCCGAGGTGGCGCGACAGCTACGCAGCTCCCTGGTGGAAATCCAGTCCTCCCAACATGTACGCACCCTGCACGCCAAGGGTCTGAGCCCGGCGCGCATCCTCTGGCTGCACGGCTTGAAAAACGTCAGTGTCAACCTGCTCACCGTGGTCGGGCTGCTGTTCAACAAAATCCTCGCCGCCACCGTGGTGGTGGAAGCGGTGTTCGCCATTCCCGGCATCGGCAGCAGCATCGTCAACGCGGTATTGCAGGGTGATTTCCCGGTGGTACAGGGCGCGGTACTGGCCATGGTGGTCACGGTCATCGTGGTCAACCTGGTGACCGACCTGCTGTGCACTCTTCTTGACCCGAGGATCAACGCATCATGACCAACCTGACGCTGTCCGAAGCGGAACCCTTGCCGCACTGGGAAGAGCCGGCGTTACCGGTCCGCCTTCTACGCTGGCTGCGCCGCGACCCGCGCGCGGCCGTCAGCCTGGCGATTCTGGTAATCATCCTCGGCACCGCCCTACTGGCGCCCTGGATCGCCCCGCACTCCCCCACCGACCAGAACATCGACCTGATGCTGGCCGGTCCCAGCGCGGATCACTGGCTCGGCACCGACGATCTCGGCCGGGACGTGTTCAGCCGCCTGATCCATGGCGGCGCCAACTCGCTCTACGCCGCACTGCTGGCGGTGACCGTGGCGCTGGCGATCGGCTTGCCGCTGGGCCTGATCGCCGGTTTCGCCGGGGGCTGGGTGGATCAGGTGATCAGCCGTCTGATCGATACCTTTCTGTCGTTTCCGGCGATCATCCTGGCGGTGGCGGTCACCGGCGCCATGGGCATCGGCCTGACCAACGCCATGTTTTCCGTGGGGCTGGTGTTCGCCCCGCAAATCGCTCGCCTGATTCGTGCCCGTACTCTGGTGGTGCGCCAGGAACTGTATGTGGACGCCGCCCGCTGTTTCGGCGCCTCGCCGGCGCGGCTGCTGATCAAACACGTACTGCCGAACGCGGTACAGCCGGTGATCGTGCAGAGCACCCTGCTGCTGGCGGTGGCGCTGCTGGCGGAAGCGAGTCTGAGTTTTCTCGGACTTGGCGTGCAGCCGCCGGAAGTCAGCTGGGGCTCGATGATTGCCCGTGGCTACCTGTACATGTCCATCGTGCCGGAGCAAATGTACGCACCCGGACTGCTGATCATGATCACAGCGGTAGCCTTCAACGCCCTCGGCGAGTCCCTGCGATCGGCCCTCGACCCAACCACCCAGGGCCACGGATAACCCCTTTTTTTGGCCGCCGTCCATGGCGGTCACCCATAGGGCCGTCGCTGAAGCGACGTTGAAAATGGCTCCCGGCCATTTTTTAGCGCCCCGCCGTCAGAGGCAGGTCGGGGCGCTCTTTGTATTGATCGAGGCCGATAAGGCCAATAAGGAGAGCAACCAGATGTCCAGCCAGACCCAAGCCGAGCTCAATCCGGTGGCGGTTCCCGGTTCCGCCTGGGCCGGGGAAACCGTGGAATACCTGCGCGGTGAAAAACCCCTGCATGAATACCTGCAACAACACGCCGAGGAGGTGCCCGATCGCCGCGCCTACATCTATTACGGCACCGAACTGACCTGGGGAGAGGTGGGCGACAAGGTACGGCGCCTTGCCGCCTACCTGAGCCAGCAAGGCGTCGGCAAAGGTGACCGGGTAGCGCTGTACATGCAAAACTGCCCGCAATACATCATTGCGCACTACGCGGTACAAAGCCTGGGCGGCATCGTGACACCGGTGAACCCGCAGTACAAAGCGGCGGAAATCGCCTACCAGTTGAGCAATGCCGAGGTTTGCGCGCTGATCGCCGCGCGCAATCTGTACCCGAACGTGGCGCAGGCGCGGGACCAGGTCCCGACCCTGAACACCATTCTGACCGTCGCCTATGGTGATTACCTGCCAGCGGAGCCCACCCTGGAAATTCCCGGCGAACTGCTGGACGAACCGGACCAGGCACCGGCGGATACCGTGGATCTGAGCCAGGTACTGCGTGACACCGCGCCGCTGGCCGAACTGCCGGCCGCTGATCTGTGGAACGGCATCGGCCTGATGACCTTCACCTCCGGCACTACCGGCCGCCCCAAGGGCGCCATGCTCAGCTACGGCAGCAGCCTTTTCAAAATGGCGGCGTCGTTCCAGGCCAACCGCCTGAAGGCGGATGGCATTGGCCTGGCCATCGCGCCTCTATGCCATATCGCCGGCATGAACATGGGTGTGTACATGCCGGTGTACGCGCGCCGCACCACCGTGATCCTGGCACGCTTCGATCCGGAAACCACCGCCAGGGCGTTGCACCAATACCGTTGCGACATGTGGTACTCCATCGCGCCGATGAATCGGGCGCTGCTGGACATGCCCAACATCCGCGACTACGACCTGAGCAGCCTGATCAATAACCCGGCCACCAGCTTCGGCATGCCGGTGACGGAAAAGCTGGCCGAGGAATGGAAAGCGCTGACCGGCTGCCAGATGCACGAAGCCTCCTATGGCCTGAGCGAAACCCATACTTCCGATACCTTCATGCCCAAGGATCGCATCAAGTGGGGCAGTTGCGGTGTACCGGTGGCGGGCAACGAGATCCGCATTCTCGATATGGAAAGCAAAACGCCACTGGGCCCCAACCAGAGCGGCGAAATCGTGGTGCGCAACCCTGCGGTATTCAAAGGCTACTGGAAGCGGGACGAAGCCACCGCGGAAACCCTGCGTGACGGCTGGGTGCACACCGGCGATGTCGGCTATCTGGACGAGGACGGTTACCTGTTCTTCACCGGCCGGGTGAAGGAAATGATCAAATGCTCGGGCTACAGCGTGTTCCCCGAGGACGTGGAAGCGCTGATGCAGGACCATCCCGCGGTCGCCCAGAGCGCCGCCATCGGCATCCCCGATGACAAACGCGGCGAGACGGTCAAACTGTTCGTGGTGCTCAAACCCGAGCATAAAGGCAAGGTCAGCGAGCAGGACCTGATCGACTGGGCCAGGGAGCACATGGCGGCGTACAAGTACCCGCGCCACATTGCCTTTATTGACAGCCTGCCGGCCACCCCCGCCGGCAAGGTACTGCGCCGTCTACTGAAGGATTAAGAGCCTGTTCACGGTGACCGCCGTCATACGGCGGTCACCGTTTCGTCACGCCATTGTCATCGCCGTTCTGTACACCCCAAGGGCGACCAAAATGACAACTGGAGACGATTCATGGCGACTTGGCGACTTCTGGCCACCACAACGGTACTGGCCGCCGCCCTCAGTGCCTGTGGGGGAGACAGTGACAACAACGACAACCCGGGACCGGTGGATCCGCCGGTAATCACCCCGGAAAGCATCAGCCTGCAACTGCTGGGCCGCTACAGCAGCCAGGAATTCGGCGTCAGCGCGGCGGAAATCACCGCCTATCATGCCGGCACCAAGCGGGCCTTCGTGGTCAACGCCCAGAAAGGCGCGGTGGACGTGCTGGATCTGAGCGATCCGGCCAACCCGGTTCACGCCGACACCCTGACCACCGAAAGCATTGGTGAGGGCACCGTGGTCAACAGCGTCGCCGTGCACGGCGATCTGGTGGCTCTGGCGGTGGAGGCACCCACCAAGACCGATCAGGGCCATCTGGCGCTGTATGACGCCAGCACCCTCCAACTGATCTCCACCACATCGGTTGGCGCTCAACCGGACATGGTGACCTTCACCCCGAACGGCCAATACGTCCTGCTCGCCAACGAAGGCGAACCCAGCGATGACTACAGCGTGGATCCGGAAGGCTCCATCAGTGTCGTGGACATCACCGACCCGGCCAGCCCGCAGGAAAACACCGCGGATTTCACCGGCTTTGATGACCGCAAGGACGAGCTATTGGCCGCCGGCGTGCGCATCTACGGCCCCGGCGCCTCCGTGGCCATGGACCTGGAACCGGAATACATCGCGGTTTCCACCGACAGCGGCAAGGCCTGGGTCACCCTGCAGGAAAACAACGCTCTGGCGATTGTCGACATCGCCGGCGCCAAGGTCACCAACATTGTAGCGCTGGGCGCCAAGGACCATGGTGAAGACGGCAACGGGCTCGACGTCTCCGATGACGACGGCGCCATCAACATCACCACCTGGCCCGGTGTCAAAGGTCTGTACCTGCCGGATGCCATCGCCGCCTACCCATCCGGTGGCGCCACCTATCTGGTCACCGCCAACGAAGGTGACGCCCGCGCCTGGGGCGAAGACAACGCCGCCTACTTCGGCACCGAGGACGCCGCGCCCTGCGACGGCGACGTCACCCAGGGCTTCGTCGAGGAATGGCGCGTCAAACATCTGGTGCACGCCAACGGCTTCGATCGCCGCTGCGGCGACGACCTGCCGGCCCACCTGCGCGCCCTGGCCGCTGGAGCACTGCTCAATCCGGAAACCTTCAGCTACTGCGGCGCCACCGCCGGCGACCCGGGCACCTGCCGTGACGATGAAAAACTCGGCCGTCTCAACATCACCTGGACCGAAGGCTATCGCACCGACGAGGCTGGCAACCCGGTGATGTTCAACGACCAGGGTCTGGAAGACGCCAACGGCGACCGCCTCATGTACGACAACCTGTACGCCTTTGGCGGCCGCTCGTTCTCCATCTGGGACGAACAAGGCGCTCTGGTATGGGATTCCGGCGACGCCATCGAACAGTTTCTGGCCGGCGATGAGTGCATGCTGGGCAGCAATCGCGATATTCCATGCAAGGACTTCTTCAACAGCAATCACGACGAAGGCAGCGCCCTGGAAAGCCGCAGCGACAACAAAGGGCCGGAGCCGGAAGGCCTGACCATCGGCCAGATCGGCGACAAGCACTTCCTGTTCCTGGGCCTGGAGCGCATGGGCGGCATTCTGGTGTATGACATCACCGACCCCGCCGCGCCGATCTTCCAGGACTATCTGAACACCCGTGAAGACTGGACAACGGAAGACCCGTCCACCGTGGAAGCCGGAGACCTGGGCCCGGAAGGCCTGGTATTCATCCCCGCGGACCAGTCTCCCAATGAAGAGGCGCTGCTGATCGTGGGCAACGAAGTGAGCGGCACCACCGCCATCTACCGGGTAGAGTCCGAGCTGGCGGACTAATACCCGATCCTGCTCGGGGCGGCGGCCGGTTCCCACCGGCACCGCCCCTATTCCTATCCGCGCATTTCATTAATATCGTATTATTTACTTTCCCGCGTGCGCTCCCGACTCATCTTTTAGCCCCAACCGGGTTGCATAATACCCCCAAGAAAGTCAATCATTCTGACCAATGACCCTCAGCCAATCGAGACAGTGAGTCGATGATGACAGAGAGCCTTTCCTCCGAAGACCTGGACGCCACCCTGGAGACCCTCCATTTCGCCTTTCGCGGCCTGGTCGCGGAACCCGACGCCATCCTCAAGACCTATGGCCTGTCCCGTATCCATCACCGTCTGCTGTTCTTCATCAACCGCTACAACGACCTCAGCGTCAATGAGCTGGTGGAAGCCATGCGCCTCACCAAGCAGGCCATTCACAAACCTCTGAAGACCCTGGCCGAGCAGGGTTACGTGGACGTGCGCCGGGACGACAACGACAAACGCATCAAGCGCCTGTCCCTCACCGAGCAAGGCAAGGCCCTGCAGGCCCATCTCACCGGTATCCAGCACCAGTTGTTAAGAGAGTCCTTCGCCGAGACCGGCGATGATCACGAAGGCTGGCGCCGTGTCATGGAGGCCATGGCGCGGCGGCTGGGCGGCTGAGCCCAAAAAAAGGGCGCCATCCGGCGCCCTGAAAATGAGGGTAGTTACTTTTATGGTTATCTCTGGTTATACAACCACTCGTCCCGTCCCAAGGCGCGGTTGTTAATACGGATCTCGGCGATATCGCCGGCGAACAGATTGCTGGGGTTGCCCTGCCAGCTGTTCACGCCGATGGACCAGGGCTGGCCCGGCTCCACCAGCAGACCCTGTTGCTCATCGACACCGGTGCGCATGACCAGGGAGCCGTCCACGTACATCTGCACCCGCTCACCGTCGTTGACCAGCGCGATGTGGTACCAGTACTCGTTGCTCACTTCCCAGGACCAGTTGTCCTGGCCCTTGCCGTTCTGAGAGGTGCTCACCCACTGGAACTCTTTCAGGGAAGAGACGTTCAGGCCCAGGGATGCGTCGCTGCCTGAGCAAGAAACCGAGTGATAGTTACACACCTGGGAAATGCCGGGCTGGTGATTGAGGATACCGGACCACTGATTGTTCTCGGGAGTCCAGCCTCCGGGCAGACGGACGACGGCCTCGATGGTGTACTGTGGCAGGAAGCCCGGCTGGCCGGCGGCGCTCTGTTCGAAGGTCAGGCTCGGGCCGTCGGTGGTCAGGTAATAGCCGCCGATTTCGTTGCGCCCCATGAAGCGGGCGCTGCCGGTGGCGTAGCCGAACGCGGGCGCCTCCGCGGTGACCTGAAAGAAGTCGGAGAGTGCACCTTGCGGATCGTTACCTTCGGCATCTTTATAGGGCACCAACGTCATGGTGTTGCCGTTGCCGGAGGCGTCCATGAACTTGACGCTGTTGTCGGTGGCGGTGAGTTGGTGCGCCGAATCCAGAATCCAGTAGGCCTGGGTGCCCTCGATGCTGCCCGGCGCCACGATCCCCTCGCCCTGGTTCAGGTCGGCGAAGCGCTGCTCGAAGTCCATCGGCACGCTGAATTCCCAGCGCGACAATTCGTCCTGGGGCTGACGGCTGGCTTCGTCGATGGCCGCCACCCAGGGTGAGTAGGACATGAAATCCAGTTCGTCGTTGGTGAGGTCGAACGTCACCAGCTGCATCATGCCATTACCGCCCCAGAAACCGGATTGGTAATCCACCACCACCATGACCACATCACGGCCGTAGTCGTTCTTGCCCACCATCATCGCTTCGCCGTGGTGGTGGCCGTTGAAAGTCAGGAAAATCTGATCGTGGCTGCGAATCAGTTGATCCCACAAACGGGCGCCATGCTCGGTGAAAATAGCGGTCTCGCCATCACCGGCGATGTTGAGCAACTGGTGCGTAGTCAAAATGGTGGGAACGTCCGGGTGCGCATCCAGCACACCACGGGCCCATTCCAGCGACTGATCGGACACTCGCCAGTCCAGGGCCAGCACCAGATACTCACGCCCTTCGGCTTCGAAGATGTGGTAGCTGTTGAAACCCGTATCGTCCGCCCCCTGGAAGGTGGAGAAGTTGCCGGCCTGGCGGGCCGCGGAGAAGTAACGCGGAAAAGGCTCGGCGGCCAGATCCCGGTCCGCGTCCCACTGCCCGCTGTTCAGCACATCGTGGTTGCCAGCGAGGATGCTGTAGGGTGTTTCCGGATTGACGTCGAGAATCTGCATGGCTTCCATCGCCGCCGCCCATTCGGAATCCTCGCGGGGAAGGTCCACCACGTCCCCCAGATGCAGAGTAAAGGGAATGTTGTATTCCTGGTAATTGTCCGCGATCCATTGCGTCTGGGCGATGTAACGTTCCGGAGAATAACGGGAATACTTCTGGGTGTCCGGGATCACCGCCACGGTGAAGCTCTGGCCGGTTTCCCCACCGTCATCACCGCCGTCATCCCCACCACCGTCTCCGTCGCCGCCATTATCGCCGTTTCCGGTATCCGGTGGCGTGGGCTCGCCTCCGGAATGGCTGCTGCTGTCGCCACCACAGGCGCTCAGAAACAAAGACAAAAGAATAACGAGCCAGGTGGCACGCCACCCGCCGGGTCTCAACGCATTCATTAGCAAGCTCCGCAATCACGATAAGGACTGGGCGCGTACTTTAGAAAACGGAGGTGACCAGGCGGTGACGATGAAATGTCATTTCAATAACAGAAGTGCCAATACCGACAGGTATGTCCATCGGTATTGGCGATCAGGCGGGCGATGATCAGGCGGTGGCTTCCTGCTTATCGAAGGTCTTCTTGTACAGGGAGCGTTTCGGTTTTTCCATTACCCGTCGCAGCATCGGCTCGAAGAACGACAAAGGCAGGGTTTCCGCTTCCGGGTCGAAGGCGGCGCCGTCGTATTTCGCGCAAAACTCCACGGTACGTTCGAAACACGGATGGTCCCGGAACTGGTCACGCAGATTGCGATCCAGCCCCAGATGGTGGAAGAAATAGTAGCCCTGGAAAATGGCATGGTGTTTCACCATCCAGTGATTCTCCTCGCTGACGAACGGTTCCAGCAGGGAGGCGGCGATGTCGGCGTGGTTGTACGGGCCCAGAGTGTCGCCAATGTCATGCAGCAGCGCGCACACTACATATTCCTCGTCCTTGCCGTCCTGATGGGCCAGGGTGGCGGTCTGCAAACAGTGGGTGAGACGGTCCACCGGGAAGCCGCCGCAATCGCCTTCCAGCAAACGCAGGTGTTCGATCACCCGGTCCGGCAGTTCCCGGGCGAAACCGCCGAAGGCATCGGAAATGATCTGCCAGTCCTCGGCCTTGCCGTCTTCCATGTGGGTGAAGCTGGCTCTGAGTTCGTCGTGCTGACCTTGCATGATGTGGTTCTCCCGAACCCCGGCGCGGAGGGTCCCCGATGGCACGGCCCGGAGAACGGGTCGCGGTGGCGGCGGGCTGGCGCGACGGGTCATTATTGAACGTTATTTAGGGCCTGTTCACACTATTTCCATCCCGCCTGCTGGATGGAAATAGTGTGAACAGGCCCTGCTATCGGTCCGCGCCACGGCGGGCGCCAAACAACGGAACCGTGGGTTCAGTCTAGGTCCGGGGGCAGCGGCAAACTGTCAATTTCTTTACACTTGGCCGATGGAAGGACGAAGAGGCGGGAAGAATGGCGAAGAGAGCAATTGGGAAACGACCATGAGTGACCGGGCCCTGGCTATTTTACGCAGCTGTTCCTTGCTCTCGGGATTGCCCGAATCAGCCTTGCGGGAAGCGGCCACGGCGGCCCGCATCCGGCCGTTCCAGACCGGCCAGGTGCTGTACGAGCGGGGAGAGGTGCAATCGACCCTGTCGGTGGTGGGCACCGGTAATGTGCGGATCAGTTCCACCAATCCCGAGGGGCGCGAGGTCATCCTGACCCTGTTCCATGCCGGCGCCTGGTTCGGCGACACCGTGTTCTCGCCGGGCATGCCCAGGGTGTTCGGCGCCACCGCCCACAGCGATGGCGAGCTGCTGGAAATCCCCGGCCAGGATTACCGGGCCCTGCTGAGCCGATACCCGGAGGCCTATCCCCGCACTCTGGACATGCTCAGCCGCCGTCTGTGGTCGGCCATTTCCGTGATCGAGGACAACGCTCTGCGCGACATGCCGGGCCGGCTTGGCCGGCGCCTGTTGTTTCTGGCGGAAACCCTGGACGGGCACGCCCTCACCGAGCCGGTGACCTTCAAGCTTACCCGGGAGCATATCGCCAGCATGCTGGGTATGAGCCGCCAAGGCGTGCATGGTGTGCTCAAGCAGCTGGAGAAGGAAGGGCTGGTCCGGTTCGGCTACGGTACGGTTACCCTGCCCGATCCCCAGGCCCTGCGGTACTACCTGGACCGGCACTAGTGTGACTTTCTGGCTAGACACGGTTAACACTTTAGTATTAACCATGATAGCATTTCGCCACCAAATCATTATTGGCGGAACACGGAATAAAGAACCGCCACGGACATTCAAGGACGGCTTGCTGTGGGGGCACCGCCGTTGTTTTCCGATTTATTGCCTGACCTGACCTTGCCCGTCCTGCCTCCAGGCTGGACCGAAATCACGCCGCCGGACTGGTTGGCGGCGCCACTGGCGGTGGTGGTGGTGATCAGCGCGCTGCTGTGGAGCGGACGCATCCGCCAAACCGTGGTGGTGAATTTCCTGGTGCTGGGGATGATGTTGCCGGCGTTGAATCTGTGCCTGTTCGGCATGGCCTTTCATCTCAGCCATGGCTATATGACCCAACAGCTGATTGAGCTGCTGCCGCCCTGGCTAAGCTGAAAGTCCGCGGCTACTGGCCGGCCTCTGGCGTGGCCGGCTCATCACTCGGAGCCAGAATCCGCCGCAGGAAGGCCAATTGCTCCCGCAGACTGCGCTCGCGGTGTTCGCCCTGATAGATGTCGAAGTGTCCGATGGAATAGCGGCGCACCGTCGCGTCCGGCATCCGGGCGATCGCCCGGTCCGCGTCCCGCGCCGGCGCCACCGTGTCCTCATCGCAGACCAGCACCAACGCCGGGCATTGCACCCGGTCGGCCACGGTCACCGGGCGAAACAGCGGCAGGCTGAACGCGATCCGCGCCGCCACCTGGTTGGGGACGCCGTCCGCCAGCAAAGCGGTGTAACCCTGATAAGCGTCGTCGCTGCTCATCGCCGCCACCTCACCAGGTTGGCCGGCGCTGGCCACATAGTACGGCGCCAACCCCACCGCGCCGCGCACCGCGTCCAGAGCCCCCAGGGCGGTAAGTTTCAGCCCCTGCATAAGCCCCGCGTAGCGGATCACTTCCAGCACCGCGTTGAAGCCGTCCATCATCGGGCACTGGCTGATGATGCCGGCCACCCGTTCACGGGCCGCCACCGCGGTGACCAGACCGCCGGAAAACGACGTTCCCCACAGGACGATGCGATCCGAATCCACCTGCGCAAGGCCCCGCACGGTGTGCAATGCCGCCTGCCAGTCCGCCACCTGACGGGCCGGTGACAACAGTTGCCGGGGCATGCCTTCACTGTCGCCGAAATGGCGGTAATCGAACCAGAACACCGCGTAACCGGCGGCCAGAAAGGCGTCCCGGAACGGCGCCAGCCCGCACTCCCGGGTCAAGCCGAAGCCGTGGGCCATGATCAGGGTGGCGAAGGGCCCGTCCCCTTCCGGCAGGAACAAATCACCACAACAGGACTGACCGGCGCTGACGAATCGGATGGCTTCGCTCTGACTCATGGTTACTCCAGGGCGGGGGCGATAAACCGCCAGCTGTCCACCGCCTGGCCGAGCACCAGAAAGTGGGGATTGAGGATGTCCGGTTTATTGTAGACCAACGGCTGAAAGGCGGTGTTCACCACCACGCCACCGGCGGCGGACACCACCGCATGGGCGGCGGCGGTGTCCCATTCGCTGGTGGGCGCCAGGCGCGGATAGAGGTCCGCCTTGCCTTCCGCCACCAGACACAGCTTAAGCGACGACCCCATGGAGGTGCGCTCCACTTCGCCGACTTCCTCGCGAATGAAGGCCTCCAGTTTCTCCACCGCTTCACCACCATGGCTGCGGCTGGCCACCATTACCACCGGTGTGGTGCGCTCACGGCATTGAATGGCAGCGCGGTCGCCATTCTCCTCCTTGAAGGCGCCAACGCCGCGCCCACCCAGGTACAGCACACCGGTGACCGGCACATAGACCACGCCCAGCACCGGCGTATCACCTTCGATCAGCGCGATGTTCACGGTGAACTCACCATTACGCTTGATGAACTCCTTGGTCCCATCCAGCGGGTCCACCAGCCAGAACCGCGGCCAGTCCTTGCGGGTGGCGTAGTCGATGTCTCCGGATTCCTCGGAATACACCGGAATCTCCGGCGTCAGCGTCTCGAGGCCGGCGACAATGATGTCGTGGGCGGCTTTATCCGCCTCGGTGATCGGCGATTTGTCGTCTTTGGTTTCCACGCCCAAATCATCCCGCTCATACACTGTCAGAATGGCGCTGCCCGCGTCACGAGCGATCTTGGAGAGGGAGTCCAGCAGGGCATTAAAGTCAGTCATTACGGCTTTCCGCTTTTCGTTGGTCAAGAATGGCGTTGGTCGAGAATGCGTTGCGTCATATACAGCGCGGCGATGACCCGCGCTTCGGTCATATCGTCCCGCTCGATCAGACGATCCAGCTCGGACAGTTTCCAGGGGACCACTTCCAGCGGCTCCGGTTCATCGCCGGGCAGCGATTCCTCATAAAGTTCCTCCGCCAGCACCACACCGATATGGTGGCCCATATAGCCGGGAGACAAGGACATGCGCTTCAGGAAGGTCAGCTTGCGGGCACCGTGGCCGGCTTCTTCCTTCAACTCGCGATTGGCCGCCTCGCGCCAGTCCTCGCCGTGCTCATAGGCCCCCTTGGGCAGGGTCAGCAGATATTCCTCGACGCCGGCGCCGTATTCCCGGATCAGCAGCACCGTATCCTGGTCCAGCATCGGCACGCACATGACACCGGCCAAGGGCGGCGTACGCAGGCGTTCGTAGGTTCTCTCCTCGCCGTTGGAGAAGCGGAGATGCATCTCTTCGATGCCGAACAGGCGGCTTTGCGCCACCAGGCGGGTATCCAGAATACGCGGCTTTTGTTCGTCCATGGGGGCTCCTGTGTCAGGAGCCTGTTCATGATCTTTACGCCGCCGCGTTGCGGCTTTTCCAGCGCAACCCGAAGGGCCGGGCTCCACTTTCCTTAGGTGGAGAGTCCGCCAGGCCGCGATTACGCTTGTTTATGTAGATGGACTACACCGCACAATCGGAATCACAACCTGACAACACTCTCTACCGGGTAAACAGGGAACTCCGGCGCGGCGGCGTAAAGATCATGAACAGGCTCTCGGCCCCAAGCGTAACGGGATTGAGCGGTGAAAGGTAGACGGGGCGCCCGGCCGGACGCCCCGGATGAGGATCAGGGCCGGCCCTGATCCGGTTGGCTGTAGTCACATACCCCTTGCGGGAAGATGGCGTTGAGTTCGGCGATCTGCTCCGCCGTAGGCGCCCAATCGCCGTAGGTTCCGTCTTGCAGCGCCGTGCTGACGGGTTTCAGCGCGCATTTGAAGACATCCCCCTGATAGGGTGCGCCGGCGACGATGCGCGATGTGGAATAGAGCGGGAATGTCTGGGTACAGGCCCCATCCGCTTGCTCATCGAGCACGCCGTTCCACACATCATCACCACGGGCGATCAGGCTGCCATCGGTGGCGAAACAGGCGTCCCGGGCGCGCTCTGGCCGGCTTTGGGCCACCGACGCTTGCGGGTCGGCGAGCAGGTTGGCCATCCATTCATCCACCACTTCCAGTGCCAGCGCCACCTGGTCCGGCCCTTCCTCGGGGCGGGCGTCGCTGAACCAGATCACCTGATTGTCGGCGTTGCCGGCGAAATCGATCATGCGCTGGCGCACGGCGAAGGACTGGTGGGCATTGTGCATGTCCAGTTCTTCCTCCAGATACGGGCGCCAGTCGATCACCGGAATGTCGATCTCCCCGTGGAACACGATACCCGCGTCATAGGCGGCGCGAATCGCCTCCAGATTACCCTCGGTACGCGGCGCCGGCGTGGACGGATCCTCACTGAGGGTCATGTTGCGGCTGCTCCAGGGGTCGAATGTGCTTGGGTCCGCCAGCACGTCGTCCTGGGTACCCAGGAACGGAAAGCCTTCCTGCACCATCTCTTTCTGCGGCTTCCAGCCGCCGACAGTGGCGTTCAGTTTGAGGAACTCCTCGGCGGAGATATGGCCGTCCAGGAAGGATTGCAGACCGTACTGCACACCGACATTGTCGAACAGGCGGCGGGGATAGCCTTCGCCGTCCACGCCGTAGACGTTGCGCAGGTCGTCGTAGTGGCTCCAGTTCACCGAATCCATGATCCCCGGCGGCTGCATCTGCTCCTGGTTGCGGGCCTGGCCGTAATGCGGGTTCATGGTCAAAGGAGTGAGCCCGCGCCAGGATTCCACGCACTCGGTGGAGCCGGGCGCGGTGCCATACCCCAGTTGCGTTTTGGCGCCGGCCAATGGATCGGGTACCTCATCAGTGGCGTTCAGCCCCACCAGCCAGGTGCGGTTCTTGGTGGCATGCCACTTGGTGTTATCCCGGTCAGTGGCGTCCATGAAGTACTCCAGCAACTCACAGTCGCCGATGTGAATGGTCTGGGTGACCATGTCCGGATAGCTTTGCACCGGAATCGCCGCGTCGATCAGACCGGGGTGGTTCTGACCGTATACGTACTGCTGGATAGCGCCACCGGAAGCACCCAGTCCAACCGTATAGAGCGGTTTGCCGTACAGCTCGACAAAGCGTTCCTTGACCATTAGCGCGGTCTCGCCGCCCACCTGCACGTTGTAGTGTTCGGACATGCGGGTGCCGGTGGAATAGATGATGGCGTAGCCCTTGCCCAGAACGTCCGGCTGTAACGCCCGGCGATTAACGTCCATGCGCCCCTGGGTGTGGCCGATACCGACGCCGCCCTGGAAGCGGTACATGAGCCGTCCGTTCCAAAGGCCGGTGTCCAGCGAATCGGGATCCTCGCCGGCTTCCGCCAGCATCGCGATGGAATAGAGGAAGCGGTTAATGGTGCCGCGTTCCCAACGCACCACGAAATCCACCTCGCGACCGTCCAGCAGCGTGGTGGTGGCGATGTCCGCCGGCCGGGAACCGTCCTCGGGCATCGGCTTGTAGCTGCCGTCGGTGCCGCGGTAAACGTACTCCACGAACGGCTCCAGGCCACAGTCCCGGCTCAGGCCAATCTGCTGTCCGCCCTCGTCATAAACCGGGAAGCCTTCGTCGCCGTCGGTATCCACCAGCGGCTGCTTGCCGAACTCGGATACCGTGGTGCATACGAACGGATACTGATGCGGCCCGGAAAACATGGGGCCTTCCTGCGGGTAATTGGTAAGCGTGAGCGTGGCCAGGACGCCACCTTCCGAGTCGCTCACGGTCAGTGCGTTGTCGCCCAGAACCAGGCCGGAGATCACGCCTTCCAGACCTTCTTCTTTCTCTGACAGGCTATCGGCGGTCACCGGCTCGCCGTTCAGGGCCAGGGTCGCTCCCTCTGGCGCCCCTTCGATGCGAATCCGCGCATCGCCACCGCTAACCCACTGCGGGTCACTGGACAGCACGCTCAGGGATACCTCGGGAGTGCTGTCATGGGAACTTGAACTGCCCCCGCAAGCACTCAGCGCCAGGGCCGCGCCAACCAGCAAAGCGCCGGCCACCCCCTGCTTCCATCCGTTGTTGTCCGACCCGTTACTGTCCGACCCTTTGCGGCCCGGCCTTCTATAATCCGACCGTCTATAGCCCGACAACGCGCGCGCGCCCGATCCTGTCACGGACATCATGTCTCTCCTCGATGTTGTTGTTATCGGTTTAGAAGGTAGGCATGGCGGCATCGCCAAAACAGACACAGTTCCGGCAAAGTTGCTGACACAGTATCGTCATCGGAAGTGGCCGGATCAGGCTATGCAACTGTTTCAGCCAAATGGCGGCAACTGTATCTGTTATGCCGCCGCGCGAGACGGTTAGATAACCGCCGAGGTCGTTAGCTATTAGTGAGCGCTCTCGGGAGAGCTATTAACGTCCTTACCTTTTGCACTGCCTCACCACGCCGGCGTCAGCCGGCGTTTTTTATCGCGTCCCCCCTATTTTCCCAAGCCGGTCCGCGGCTACCCGGCGGCTTCAAATCCAGGATTTTCCCCACTGTTCCAGCCGCTTCTTCCAAACTGTGCCTTTCATCAAAGGCCCCGGTGATGGCTAGATAAAAAGGCCAACAACAACAAAATGTCGTTCTGGAGAATGATTCATGTTTAGTATCCGACATCCTCGCCTGGCCATTGCCGGTGCGGCATGCTCCTTCCTTTTGCTCACCGCCTGCGGGGGCTCCGGCTCATCGTCCGGTCCCGCCACCGGGGAGCCGCCCCCCGACCTGTCCGATCTGGACCTGTCCAGCGCCGAATACTGCGATCTGACCGTCACCGCTCGTTGTCTGTACCCGTTTCCGAACAACTACTTCACCAAAGCCGATGCGGCCACACCAACCGGCCTCCGGGTCAATTTCCAGCGGCAGGCGATGCCCATCGCCCAGCCGGTCGCCATCGACGCCAACCCCTATGCCCCAACCGGAGTACATACCACCGAGGCCACGCCAGTGGATCCCGCCGAGTGGAACCGGAACGATGGTTTCTCGCCCGGCGCCATGATCCAGACCTGGACCGGAAACGTGGATCTTGAGGCCAGCGGCGCCGTCACTATCGACGATCTGTCCAAGGCGATGGACACGGACGCCCCAGTACTGCTGCTCGACGCGGAAACCGGTGAGCGGCAACTGATCTGGGTGGAGATGGACGCCAATGCCTCCAGCACGGAAGGCCGCGCCCTGCTCATCCGGCCCGCCCGGAATTTGCTGGAAGGACGGACCTACATCGTGGCCCTGCGCAACCTGGTTGATGACCAGGGGGAAGCCCTTGAAGCGTCCGCGCTCTTCAAAGCCTACCGGGATGGTCAAGATACCGGGGAGCCGGTGCTGGAAGCCCGCCGGGAAAGCATGAACACCCTGTTTGCATCCCTGGAAAGCCACGGTATCGCACGGCGGGACCTGATACAGGCATGGACCTTTACCGTCGCCAGCCAGAAAAACCTGACCGAGCGGCTCCTTCATATCCGCGATCAGGCCTTCGCCAATCTGGGAGGAGGCGCCCCCGCGTTCACCATTGATCAGGTCGGCACGGATATTGAGGGCAAACCCCGCTCCGGCCTTAGCCGTGGCATCACCGGCACCTTCGAAGTCCCCAACTTTCTGAATAAAACTGGAGGCGTTCCCGGTGCCAGCTTCAACTATTCCGGGAACAACGCACCGGACGCTCTGCCGGAACAGTGGAACGGCGATGACACCCTTACCGCCCGCTTTCGCTGCCAGGTCCCGGACTCCACGGTGCAGGATTTCTCCGATCCGGACAGCCCGGTGACTCCCGCCCGGCCCGCGCTTTACGGCCATGGTCTGTTTGGCGAAGGCCCTGGCGGTGAGTTCCGCTCCGGAAACGTGCGCGCCATGCAAACGGAGCACAACATCCTGTTTTGCGCCACCGACTGGATAGGCATGGCTCAAGAGGATTTTATCGCCGGCGTGATCCATCACATCCTCGCTGACATCTCTCTGTTACCGCGCCAACTCGACCGTAGCCAACAGGGCCTGCTCAATGCCATGTTCCTGGCCGAGCTGCTGCGCCATCCCGATGGCTTCGCCTCCGACCCAGCGTTCCACCATGGCCCGGACAACACCCTGATCTACGACCCCACCGAGGTGTTCTACGACGGCAACAGCCAGGGCGGCATCCTGGGCGGCGCCCTCATTGCCACCGCCCCGAATCTGCATCGTGGTGTCCTGGGCGTGCCCGGCAGCAACTACAGCCTTTTACTGCGCCGGTACGGCCCTTTCAATGAACGGTTCGGCGTCATTCTCAACCAGGCTTACCCGAACGAACTGGATCGCAGCCTGGTGCTGGGATTGATGCAAATGCTCTGGGACAGAGCGGAAAACAACGGCTACCTCAGCCATCTTGCCGGCCGTTCCCTGCCCGGCACCCCCACCGGCAAGCGCGTTCTTCTTCACCCCGCCCTGGGTGATCACCTGGTCACCACCTGGAGCGCGGAAATCATGGCTCGCACCATCGGCGCGGCCATGCATGAGCCGACCGCCCGATTGGGAGAGCACCCGGACACCGTGCCCTATGTCGATATTGAGCGCATCCAGCAGTACCCCTATCACGGCCATGCCCTGATGGTCTGGGACAGCGGCGCCCATGACCCGGACAGTGGCCACGGCACGCCCTATGCTCCGCTGACCAATACCGGCCCAAGCGCCGGCGAGGATCCTCACGAGTCCCCGCGCAACACAGTGAGCGCACGGCAACAGAAATCAGCGTTCCTGGAACAGTTCGGTTCGGTGATCGATGTATGCGGGGAATCGCCCTGCTACACGGACGACTACACCGGCCTCAGCCGCGATTAGCGTTCCCCGCCACGGCCGCCAGCTCGGCGGCCGCTTTTCCCAGCCAGCGTAACGCCCGCACTACCTCTCCAGTGACCGGGCCACCAGCGTTCAGGCGCAAGTAATCCGAGTGCTTGTTGTCCAGCGAGAACACACCGCCGGGGAAGACATGGATCCCTTCCCGGGCCGCTTTTTCGAACAGCGCCGCGGCATTCACCCGGCCCGGCAACCGTACCCACAGCACGCAGCCGCCAGTGGGGCGGGTCAATCGGGTACCCGATGGGAACGCCGCGCGCACCTCCCGGGCCGTGGCCTCCACCTGCCTCTGCAGGGTAGCGCGCAAATCCCGGATATGCTGAGCGTAGAAACCACTTTCCAGCAACCGCCCCATGACGATCTGCGACAGGGAGGTGGAGGTGATGGTGCTTAGCTGTTTGAGTTCCAGGAAGCGCCGCTGGAACCGGCCCGGTGCCACCCAGCCAATGCGCAGGCCGGGCATCAGGGTCTTGGAAAAACTGTTGCAGTACAGCACCCAGCCGTCTTCATCGAACGCCTTGACCGGCAGCGCGCCGTCTTCGTAGACGGTGTCGCCCCAAACATCGTTCTCGATCAGCGGGATCTGATAACGCCGGGCCAGCGCCGACAGCGCCTGCTTGCGTTCCAGGCTCATGGTGAACCCGAGCGGATTCTGAGCATTGGCGGACACGATGCAAGCGGACACCCCGCGCTCGGCGAACACCCGCTCCAATGCCGACAGGCTGATGCCGTGGCGCGGATGGGTGGGAATTTCCACCACCCGGCGCTGGTGTGTCTTCAGCAGCAACAAAGTGCCGTAATAGGTGGGAGACTCCACCGCCACCGCGTCGCCGGGCCGGCTGACGCTGCGCAGCGCCAGGGACAGCCCCTCCATGGCGCCGCCGGTGACGATAATATCGTCCGGCACCACCGGCACATCGTACGACAGGCTGCGGCGGGCCAGATGGTGGGTGAACTGCGGAAAGCCATGGGGGTGCATGTAATCCCAGGTTTCCTGGGGGTAATGCCGGGCCACCTCGCGAATCGTCTGGGTGACCCGCTCCACCGGCATCACCTCGACGCCCGGCAGGGCGATACCGAGCCGCACCTGGTGCGGCACCACATGCAATTCCATGTAATGCAGCACCTCCTCGCTCAGCGACACTTCCACCGGCAGCAGCGGGTAGCGCGAGCCATCCGGCTCCGGCACGTCATGGACATCGCAATGACGCACATAGGCGCCGGACTGGGGACGAATCTCCAGATAACCTTCCGCCTCCAGCTGGCGATAGCTTTGCATCACCGTGTTGACGCTGACCTGGAACAGGCGGCTCAAGTGCCGCACCGAGGGCAGCTTCTGCCCCACGGCATAGCTGCCAGCCCCGATTTGCTCCAACAGCCGGCGACTGATCCGCTCGTAGAGGAACCCTTCTTCGTTCACCGAACCTTCTCATTTTATTGTCGTATGTGTCCCGATTATGCACCGCCGCACCAGGACCGGACACCCGGTGTATTTCGGCGCCGGCGCCGATCCTGCATACTGTGCCACCGCGACAGGCACTTCCCCCGACAGGCATGACAATGATCGACTGGAACGCTATCGACACGGTGCTGCTGGACATGGACGGCACCCTGCTGGATCTGCGCTTCGACAACTGGTTCTGGCAGCAGCACGTCCCCGAACAATACGCCAAGGCCCATGGGCTGCCCGCCGATCAGGCGGAGCGTAAGCTGCATGACTGGATCGGCCGCCACCAGGGTACCCTGAACTGGTATTGCCTGGACTTCTGGACCTCGGAACTGGGACTCAACATCGCCGAACTGAAGCGGGCGGCGGCGGACCGTATCGCTATCCGCCCCGGTGCCGAGGCTTTCCTGGACGCCCTCGCGGCCAGTTCCCGGCGGGTGGTCATGGTCACCAACGCCCACCGCGACGCGCTGCAGGTGAAACTGGAACGCACCGGCATCGAACGTTACTTCGATGCCCTGGTGTCCAGCCACGACTATGGCCACGCCAAGGAGCATCAGCCGTTCTGGCGGAATCTGCGTGAGGCGCACCCGTTCGACCCGGCCCGCACGCTGCTGGTGGACGATTCGCTGCCGGTGCTGCATTCCGGACGCCGTTTCGGCCTTGGCCATCTGGTTTCCATCCGCCGCCCCGACTCCAGCCTGCCGGAGCGCGACGACACCCGCCCGTTCCAGGCCATCGATGATTTCCTGCGGGTGCTGCCATGAGCGAAGGCACCCGCATTGATTCCTGGCTGTGGGCGGCCCGCTTCTTCAAGACCCGCAGTCTCGCCAAGCAGGCCGTTGAGGGCGGCAAGATCCAGGTCGATGGCGCCAAGGCCAAGCCCAGCAAAACCGTGCAGCCCGGCAGCGAAGTGGTGATCCGCAAAGGGGATGAGCAGTGGACGGTGCGGGTCGAAGGCCTCAGCAATAAGCGTGGCCCGGCCAGCGTCGCTCAGACGCTCTATCAGGAAACCGAGGAGAGCCGCCAGCAACGGCAGGACAAGTCGGAACAGCGGCGCCTGGCGCACAGTGCCAACGCCAGCCCGGATCACCGCCCCAGCAAGAAGGAACGGCGCGACCTGGCCCGTTTCAAGCGCGACAACGACATCTAGGCGCCTGTTCATAGTCGTCATGGCCCCAAAAACAGCAGGAAAGGCACCAATGCAGGACCAAAAGCAACGTTTTCTCTTCCCGGACTCCGACATCCGTGGCGAACTGATCCGCCTGGAAAGCAGTCTGGCGTCGATCACCGGCAACCGCGACTACCCAATGGTGGTGCAGAGCCTGATCAGCGAAGCAGTAGTGGCCGTGGCCCTGCTCGCCAGCACCCTCAAATTCAAGGGCCGCCTGGCACTGCAGGCCCAGGGCAAGGGACCGCTGTCCCTACTGATGGCGGAATGCAGCGACGACGGCAAGGTGCGCGCGCTGGCTCGCCACGCCGAATCCCTGCCGGCGGATCGCACCAACCTGCCGGCGCTGCTGGGCGAAGGCACCATGGTGATCACCATCAGCCCGGAGCAGGGCCGCCAGTATCAGGGCATCGTGCCCCTGGAAGGGCCGGACCTGGCCACCTGTCTGGAAGGCTATTTCCGCCAATCCGAGCAACTGCCCACCCGCCTGTGGCTGGCGGCGGGCAACGGCCGTGCCGCCGGTCTGATGCTGCAACGCCTGCCCAATCAGATCGCCGAAGCCGACCACAACGCCATCACCTGGGAACACCTGGAAACGCTGGCCAGCACCCTCAGTGGCGAGGAGTTGCTGGACCTCGACACCGCCACCGTACTGCACCGGCTGTTCCACGACACGCCGCCCCAGCTGCCGCCGGCGCAGCCGCTGGCATTCGGCTGCACCTGCTCCCGGGAACGCACCCAGCGGGCACTGGTTTCCCTGGGCAAGGAAGAGCTGCAGGCGATCCTGGACGAACAGGGGGAAGCCACCCTGACCTGCGACTTCTGCGGCCACCAGGAACACTTCGATGCGGTGGATTTGGCTGAGCTGATTCACAAAGAAACATAAAACCGTGGCAACGGACCCCGGCGCGGCGTCGCCACCTTTTGGCTTTTCTGGCATAATCGCGCCCCTGTCGGGCTTCCCGAAGCCATCCACCCGGTTGCTTCCTTGGGCCCGTGCAGTCGCCGTCCGGCTACCCTTGGCCTGTTTTTCCGGGTCCGGAAACGGCGAAAGGTGGGAAACACCACCGGTTCAGGTCTTGCCCCGAAAGGGCACGAGACCGGCACTGTCACCCGCAATGCGAACTAGGGGGCTTTGCTACCTTGAACGCGGTTTCGGCCGCCGAGTACAAGCCCGCAGCTCGGCCACAAGCCCAGGAAAAACCATGACCGATCCCATTATTTACAACGATTTGAGCCCGGCCCAACTGGTGGAGCTGGCGATTCAGCGCAACGAAGGCCAACTGGCCGCCAACGGGTCCCTGGTGGTGGAAACCGGTCACCGTACCGGCCGCTCCCCGATGGACCGTTTCATCGTCGACGAACCCTCCACCAGTGAGCAGATCCACTGGGGTCCGGTGAACCGCCCGTTCCCGGTGGACAAGTTCGACGCCCTCTGGGATCGGGTGGCGTCCTTCGTTACTGAAAGTGACAGCTTTGTTTCCCATCTTCACGTTGGCGCCGCCGAAGAGCACTACCTGCCGGTGAAGGTCACCGCCCAGACCGCCTGGCACAATCTGTTCGCCAACACCCTTTTCATCCGCCCGGACACCTACAATCCGGCCGGCAAGGACCAATGGCAGATCCTGCACGCGGTGGACTTCCAGTGTGATCCGGAACGCGACGGCACCAACTCCGACGGTTGCGTGATCCTCAACTTCGCCCAGCGCAAAGTGCTGATCGCTGGCATGCGCTACGCCGGTGAAATGAAGAAAGCCATGTTCTCGGTACAGAACTTCCTGCTGCCGGCCAAGGACGTGCTGCCGATGCACTGCTCCGCCAACGTTGGCGAAAGCGGCGATGTGGCCCTGTTCTTCGGCCTCTCCGGCACCGGCAAGACCACCCTGTCCGCGGACCCGGCCCGCTATCTGATCGGCGACGATGAGCACGGTTGGGGCAAGGGCGTGGTGTTCAACATCGAAGGCGGCTGCTACGCCAAGTGCATCGACCTGAGCCAGAAGAACGAGCCGGTGATCTGGGACGCGATCAAATTCGGCGCGGTGCTGGAAAACGTCATCATTAACGACGAAACCCGCCTGCCGGACTACAGCGATGTGTCCCTGACCCAGAACACCCGCGCCGCCTACCCGCTGGAAAACATCGAGAAGCGGGTACCGCAGAACCGCGCCGGCGAACCCAAGCACGTGATCTTCCTGACCTGCGACCTGACCGGCGTGCTACCGCCGGTGTCCTGTCTGAGCAAGGAAGCCGCCGCCTACCACTTCCTGAGCGGCTACACCGCCCTGGTCGGCTCCACCGAAATGGGCTCCGAGCCCGGCATCAAGAGCACCTTCTCCACCTGCTTCGGCGCCCCGTTCTTCCCGCGCCGTGCCGGTGAATATGCCGAGCTGCTGATCAAGCGCATGGAAGAATTCGGCTCCAAGGTGTTCCTGGTCAACACCGGCTGGACCGGCGGCCCCTACGGTCAGGGCGAGCGCTTCAGCATCCCCACCACCCGTGGCGTGGTCAATGCCATCCTCAGCGGCGCCCTGGACGACGCGGAAACCGAGCACCTGGACATCATCAATCTGGATGTGCCGAAGACCGTGCCCGGTGTGGACGACAACCTGCTGCAACCGAAAAACACCTGGGCCAACCCGGAAGAGTACGACGCCAAGGCCCGTGACCTGGCGCAGCAGTTCGAGAAAAACTTCGCCGAGAAATACGCGGATGTGTCCGAAGAGATCCACGCCGCCGGCCCCAAGGCCTGATCTCCTGATCAGCGCCCGGTAGTAAAAAAGCCCGCTTAGGCGGGCTTTTTTGTGGGCCGCAGTCCATGGCGGCCCCCTCCTCCCTCTGCCTGATTGCCCCAATTCATTAATTTGTTATATTTCCTTAAAAGTCCAACAATCCCAGGCGGAAAGGAAGCATTGGCACGGCGTTTGCTGCTCCGGTAGCGGCATTACCGGAAAGCGGTAGCCGTCCTCTTCTTTTCGCCAACGCCTACGCGGAGGGTCCCGATGGAACCCGCAGCCAGCACCAGTCATCTTGTGGAAACCCGCACCCTGCGGGGATTTCAGCCGTGGCGGCAGTTCGTCAACGACAACTTCCCCTGGCTCAGGATCGCCTCGCCCCGGGACGACGACTTCCATGCCCGGGTGCGCCTGACCAGCCTCGGCGAGCGCTCGGTGGCGGTGATCCGTGCCGACCAGTGCCAGCTCACCCGCACCGATTACGCCATCAAACGGGCGGAAACCGGCTACCTCAAGGTCATGTGGCAGCAGGCCGGGCGCATGCTGGTGGAGCAGGATGGCCACCGTACGGTGCTGCGCCCCGGCGATATCACCGTGTGCGATACCAGCCGCCCCTATCGGTTGGAGAAAGATCACCAGGCGCAATTGACGGTGTTGACCCTGCCCTATCACGCGGTGCCCGGCTGGCACCAGATTAGTGACCGTCTTTGCGGCCGTTCGTTGAGTGATCGCACCACCGCCCGCGCGGCCCTTGCCGCCCTGCTGGCTTTACTGGAGCGCCCCGGCGACGGCGACAGCGCCCAGACCATTTTTCAGGCGGTGCAATTAATGCTGTCCGCCCTGATCCATTGTTCCGTCAGGCCGGCGGGTCAGGCCTCGCCTACCCTTCGGCTGGATACCGCCCATCAGCATGTGCTTGCCCATATCGACGACCCGCATTTGAGCCCGGACGAACTGGCCGAGGCGCTGCATGTGTCCCGGCGCGCCCTGTACCGCCTGTTTCAGGAGCACCAGGTCACCCCCGGACGCTTCATCCGCCAGGTGCGGCTGGATGCGGTGCGCGACGCTCTCGCCTTGCCCGACAATGACCATCGCAGCATTCTTGAAGTGGCTCTGGATTACGGCTTTACCGACAGTGCGTCCTTTAGCCGCAGCTTCAAGGCGGCCTTCGCCATCAGCCCCAGCGACTGGCGTCTGCAGGCACGGGGCCGTCACAACTGATGTCGGTCAGGGCCTGCTTGCGGAAAACCCCGTGGCATGGAGTGTCAGGTCATAGTGCGCGGGCCGCTCGCCACTGATCTCCACTTGATAACGGCCCGGCGGCACCCGGACGCGCACGCCATCCTCCCCATCATGGGTATGTGCCACGGCGTGGTGGCCACCGGCGGACAGAATCCGCAGCCGAGGTATCGGCCCGGTCACGCCGAGCGTCGCTTCCAACAACACCTCACGGTCGATCCTCACCTGATAACGATGCGTCAGTACCGGTGCCTCCAGTTGTTCGGTAACCAGGATCGGCTCCCGCGACAGACGCCCGAGCGCCACGCTCCAAACCTCTGGGGGCCGGCGCGATGGCGCCGTCATGAGTACGGTGTAGGAGAGGGACTTGCGTTGCGGTGACGCCACCCACAGCGCATAGCGTCCCGGCGCCAGGACGCCGGCGAACCAGGAGCCGCTGTCCGGCGCCGGCCCTTCCGCCAGATCATAGCTGCCCGGCCCGCCCCAGATATCCCCCATCTCCCGGCTCAACCGGGCCACCACCGTGCCTTCGGCGCCAGCAACGTCGATATCGGCGGCGACCCAATCCGATAGCAGAAAATAAAGCGGCTCGGTGAATTCCGGCGCCGTCAGTTGCCCCTGGTACCGGTCCTGACGGTCGCCGGCAAAATCCAGATAAACGCCCGGCGGACCAATCTCCGTAGCCCAAGGCACCACCGGCCATAGCCACAGCAACGCCACAAAGAGAAAGCCGCGGGCAGGATCGGCGGTATTGACCGCCATTTTGTGCTTGAATCCGTTCATGGACGCTTACCGGCGAAATACGGACATGGCAACATCCTACTACCTGAAGCGCTATCCCACCGCCATCTCGGGCACCATCTTCACTTTCATGGGGTTCCTGCCGGTCTGGATCTGCCTGGGCACGGGTGAATCGCTGAAGGACAGCATTCTTTTCTATCTGACCTCGCTGGTCAGCTTTCCCGGCGTCATCATGGCGGGCATGAGCCTGTCGTTTCTGATGATCGGGCTGGCCTTGCTGTGGTGTACCGGCCGGGTTATCCGTTGCCGACTGGACGATCACGGGATCCACTACGTCCCTCTGGCGCCGCTGCCCGACCGGCCAGCCCTGTTCGGGGACATCCTCCGGGTTCTGTTCGGCACCACCTTGCGCCCACGGCTGGCCCTCATACCCTATGAGGATATCGCCGATATTCAGGTGCGCGGGGATCGACGCAAAGGCTTCAATCTCTACGTTCAGCGCAAGAGCAGCGGACTGCCCGAACGCCTGCATACGCTCACCACACTCAGCGAACCCCAGCTTCGCGACATTCAGCAACGGGTACGCGCCCGCCTCTAAGAGCCTGCTCTTAGTCTTGGCAAGAATAGCCAACGGGTTGGCACCCATTCTCAAGCTTCCCCTTCCCTGACCGGCGCAGACTGAAGGCAGTGTTCCATGCCATCGATAACCAAAAACAGGGAATCACCATGCCTTTGTCCAAATTTGCCGCCGGCCTGCTGGCGCTGGGATCCGCACTGATCCCACCGTCCTTGTACGCGGCGCTGCCGACCGAAACCGTCGGCCAGGCCGAACTGCCTTTCCCTCCCAGTCCTCATCGCAGTTATCTGATCGACTTCGAGTTCGACAACATGGTCGCCACCCGGGTGGTGGTGGTGGATCCGGACCGACAAAAAGTGCTGGGCATGCTCAGTACCGGCGGCGCCGCGCCGGCGGTGCTGGCCCACGATCAGAAGACGGTCTACACCGCCGATATCTTTTTCAGCCGCTATGTGCGCGGCACCCGTACCGATGTGCTGACCGCCTGGGATACCCGCACCCTGTCCCCCTCCTGGGAAGTGGAAATCCCCGCCAAGCGCGCCTCCACGCTGACCGAGAAGTACGCGCTGTCGATGAGCGGCGATGACCGCTTTGTTTACGTTTACAACTTCACGCCGTCACAAACCATTACCGTGGTCGATACCCAGGCCCAAAAAGTGGCCAGCGAGGTCAACATCAACGGCTGCATTCTCGCTTACCCGATTGGTGACCGGCGTTTCGCATCCCTGTGCGGCAGTGGTGATCTGCAAGTCACCACCCTGGATGACAACGGCAAGGTCAGTGATCGCACCACCACCCAATTCTTCGACCCGGAGCAGGAGAAGCTGGTGGAAAGGGCCATCCATCTGGGCGACACCTTCTATTTCGTTACCACCGAGGGCGTCATTCACGGTGTCGATTTCTCCGGCGCCAAACCCAAGGTCCTGCCCACTTGGTCCCTGACCAGCGAACAAGAAAAGAAAGACGGCTGGGCCCCCGGCGGCTGGCAGTTGATGGCCATCGCACCGCGACTGAATCGTCTCTACGTACTGATGCATCCGGATCATGAGCGGCACAAGTGGGAAGATCCGAGCACCATCATCTGGGCGTTCGATCTGAAGACCCACAAAAAGGTCGGCACGCTGGAGGCTCCTAATCTGATCTGGAGCCTCAACGCCACCAACGATGACGCGCCGCTGCTGCTGGGCACCAACATCGAGGGCGGCCTGGAGACCTTTGATCTGAAAACCGGCAAGCACCTTCACACCATGGAAGGCGTCAGCAAAACCCCAACGCTGATCCTCAATCACTGAGTGGAGGAATAACCATGACGCTGGATCCGATTATCAGCATCGCCGGCGCCCTGGCCCTGGCGGTGATCCTGGCCAGCGCGGCGCTGCATAAATTGCAGGCACCGGCCTGGTTCGAACGCCAGTTGGATGCCTACCAGCTGTTGCCAACGAGTCTGACCACGGTCACCGCCCGCGCACTGCCGGTTCTGGAAGGCGCGTTGGCCCTGGGCTTGCTGTTCCAGCCCAGCCGCGTCACCAGCGCCGTTCTCGCCGCCGGCCTGCTCGCGCTCTACGCCCTGGCCATGATCACCAATCTGCTGCGCGGGCGCCACGATCTCGATTGCGGCTGCGCCGGCCCCAACAGTCAGCAACCCCTGCATCCGTTGCTGCTGATCCGCAATGGCTTGCTGATCGCCCTGGCGATACCGGCCGGCCTGCCCGTGGCCGAACGCACCCTGGGTTTATTCGACGGTTTCGTGGTGTTGGCCGCCGGCGCCGCGACCCTGCTGATTTACGCCGCGACCGATGCCCTCTTGGCGAATCGGCCGCGCCTGCTTGCTTTGACCGGAAGGTAATACGCTATGACTGCTCTATTGATTTCCAACATTCTGCTCTGGTGCTTACTGATCGCCCTGGCTCTGGTGGTGTTTGGCCTGATCCGTCAGATCGGTGTTCTGCACGCTCGTATCGCCCCCGCCGGCGCTCTTATGGTGGACAAAGGCGTGGCGGTGAATCAGCCCGCGCCCCAGGTTACCGCCGAGGATCTGTTGGGGCGTCCGGTGAACTTCGGCTACGCCGCCGATCGCACTCAACTGCTGTTCTTCCTGTCACCGACTTGCCCGATCTGCAAATCCCTGTTGCCGGCGTTGCGTGCCATCGATAAGGCCCGCGACGATCTGGAAGTGGTGTACATCAGCGACGGTGAGCCGGAACAGCAACGAAAACTGATCAAGGAATTCGGGCTGGAAGGCACTCGCTACGTGGTCAGCCCGCAGGTGGGCATGACCTATCAGATCGGCAAGCTGCCCTACGCGGTGATGATCGATGGTCAGGGCGTGCTCAAGGCCAAAGGGCTGGTGAACTCACGGGAACACCTGGACAGCCTGTTCGAAACCGAGCACCTGGGCGCGGCCACCCTGCAGGAATACCTCAACAAGCCCTCCCCTTCCATGCATACGCCGTCCTGAGCCAGGAGTCCGACCATGAAATTTCTCGACCGTTTTTTCGAACGCTCCAGCCGGCACGTGGCCAACACCACGTCGCGGCGGAATTTTCTTTCCAAACTTGGTTCCCTGATGGTGGTGGGCACCGCCATGCCGGTGCTGCTACCCATCGACCGCACCGCCAAGGCGCTGGCCGCGGAGTCGCCATCCGCCGGTGATCCGGGCGATCCCAACAGCTGCGACTACTGGCGTTACTGCTCCGTGGACGGCTTTCTGTGCAGTTGCTGCGGCGGCTCGGTGACCAGTTGTCCGCCGGGCACGGAAGTCTCCCAAGTCACCTGGATCGGCACCTGCCGCAACCCGGCGGACGGCCTGGACTACATCATCTCCTACAACGATTGCTGCGGTAAGCACAGCTGCGGTCAGTGCGCCTGCACCCGTAACGACAGCGAGGAACCGATGTACCGGCCGTTCAACAACAACGACATCAACTGGTGCCTGGGCGCCAAGGCCAACGTCTACAACTGCACCGTCGCGGTGATTCGCGGCGTGGCCAGCGCCTGAGCCCGGTATGAAGCCGTTGCCGCCACTGTTGCTGGTCGTTGCCTGTCTGGCCACCCCTGCCGGGCATGCCCGGGCGTTTCCCGACCCCGGGCAGAAACCAGCACCCGGTAATGAACAACCGCAGGTGCCACTGTCACGGGCCGGCTATCGCCCGGAGGTGAACTATCAGCTGCAATGCGCGGGCTGCCATCTGCCCCAGGGGCAAGGCGCGCCCGCCAACGATGTACCCAACATGATCGGCTTTGTCGGCAACTTTCTGCGCGTACCGGGGGGAAGGGAATTTCTGGTGCGCGTACCTGGCGTGGCTCAGGCGGCGCTGAACGACGAACAACTGGCGGCGCTGCTGAACTGGATCCTGCGCCGCGATGGCATCGCCGGGGACAGCACCCCGGCCGGCGCCGAGCCCTATAGCGCCGATGAAGTGGCGGCGATTCGACACCGGATGATGGACAACATTCCCGGCACCCGGGCCGGACTGATCCGTGCCATGCGCGACCAGGGTATCGACATCAACGACGGCATGCCCGCCACAGCGCCATAACAACAGAGGACATTCATCATGCGCATCAGGCTCGCCCCCCTTGCCGGGGGCTCTCTCCTGCTAATGGCCACCAGTGCACAAGCGCTGGAATTGACCAACAACGATCATACTACTTTGAATTTCGATGTTTCCGGCACCGCCGCCTGGCTGCACAGTCAGGAAAGCTACGACCAGGCCGGCACTCTCGACGAGGGCAGCGTCACCTGGCAGGAAGGCGCGGTGAAGTATGGCATCAGCGGCGAACACCGGCTGGCCCGGGATCAACGTGTCACCGGCGCCCTGAGATGGACCTCCACCGGCACCTGGGGTGATGGTGACGCCGCCGGTTTCTCCGATGGCGGCGAGCGCACCACCAAACTGGAGGATGCTTTCCTGACCTGGCACTCCGGCGCCCTGTTTCCCGTCCTCGGCAACGATGGCTTGGCGGTGTCCGCCGGCCGCCAGAGCGTGATCGTCGGCGACGGCTTTCTGATCACCAGTGATTCGCTGAACTTCGGCAAGGGCATCGCCGACGGCGCGCTGAACCGCGGCGGTGCTTACTATCTTGCCGGCCGCAGCGCCTTCGACAAGACTGCCATCATCAGCCTGGGTGGCGAACAAGGCTGGCGCGGTGACGTCATGTGGCTGCAATCCGATAACCCGGCCCAGGCCAAACCGGAGCTCAACATTGGTGTGCTGGAGCATGTAAACGACAAAGGCACCGTGGGCCTCACCTACGTCAAGGTCACCGATCTCGACGACGAATTCGCCTTCCTCTATCCGCAACGGGATGACATGGAAACCGTCAGCCTGCGCGCTCAGGGCAACGCTGGCGTGGAGAATCTTTTCCTGGCCGCGGAATACGCCTGGCAGGATCAGGACCAGGGTGATGAAAACGCCTGGTACGCGGAACTGGGCTGGACCTTCTCCGGGATGCCCTGGCGGCCCAGTATCCATTATCGATTCAGCCGTTTCTCCACCGGCTACGATCCGCTGCTCTACGGTAATGGCCGCGCTCTAGGCACCTGGTTCCAGGGCGAAGTGGCGGCGAATTACGCTGGACCGTTCAACACCAATTCACGAGTCCATCATCTCGCCGCGACCGTGACGCCAAAGGAAAACCTGTCGCTCGGTTTGCTGGCCTACGACTTCACCACTCTGGACCGGGACGCCGGAGCGGACACCAGTGCCCGGGAATACGACCTCTATCTGGAATGGGCGGTGAACGACCACCTCGCCCTGATTCCGGTCATCGGCCTGTACCAACCGGACCGCGCCGCCGCCGATGGTGGCACGCAATTAGGTAATGACGATCGCAACCTGTACAGCCAATTGATCGTCGCCTTTTCGTTTTAATGCAATGAGGACTGGACCATGAGCGACATCGCTTTATTACCCGAGGTGCGGGCATTCCTGCAGCAAGGCCATGATTGTTTCATCAACGGCGACTATGGCCGGGCCACCGGTCCGGCCCATCCGGTGGTGAACCCCGGCACCGGCGAAACCTTCGCGGAGGTACGGGAGGCGGAACCGGCGCAAACAGACGCTGCGGTGAACGCCGCCCACCACGCCTTTCACAGCGTCTGGCGGGATATGGCGCCACTCCAGCGTGGCGCCATCCTTAACCGGCTCGCCGATCTGATCGATCAGCATGGGGAGGAGCTCGCGCAATTGGAAACGCTGTGCTCCGGCAAGACCATTCAGTTGTCCCGGGCCTTCGAAGTAGGACAAAGCAGCCATTTCCTTCGCTATTACGCCGGCTGGGCCGGCAAGATCAACGGTGAGACACTGACACCGTCACTGCCTTCCATGCAGGGCGAACGCTACACCGCCTTCACGTTACGCGAACCGGTCGGCGTGGTGGCCGGTATCGTGCCGTGGAACTTCTCATTGATGATCGCCATCTGGAAAATTGCCTCGGCACTGATCTGCGGTTGTACCGTGGTGATCAAGCCCAGCGAGTTCACGCCCTTCACCCTGCTGCGTTTGGCCGGGTTGGCAAAGGAAGCCGGCCTGCCCGACGGCGTTCTCAACGTGGTCTGCGGCACCGGCGCCTGCGGCCAGGCGCTGATCGAGCACGAAAAGATCAACAAGGTCTCGTTCACCGGCTCCATGAGCACCGGCCGTAGGGTTGGCGCCCAGGCCATGCAAGCCAACCTGACCCGTGCCACTCTGGAGCTGGGCGGCAAGAACGCCGCCGGCTTTCTCGCTGATATCGACACCCAAAAAGCAGTGGCGGGTGTCATGGAAGCGGCCTATCTGCATCAAGGCCAGGTGTGCGCGGCGGCGGAACGGTTCTACGTGCACCGCTCACGGCTGGATGAAATCGTCGACGGCGTGGCGGCACAGCTGAAGCAGCTCAAAATCGGCTCGCCGCTGGATGAAAGCACCGACTTTGGACCGCTCTCCAACCGCCCGCACTTCGAAAAAGTCAGCCAGTACTTCGCCAGTGCCCCCGATCAGGGTTGCGAGATCGTCCACGGTGGCCGGGCGCTGGACCGCCCTGGCTTCTTTATCGAACCAACCCTGGCGGTGGCGGATCGTCGCGATGCCACTTTGCTGCAAGAGGAAGTGTTCGGCCCGGTGGCGTGCTTCCTGCCTTTCGATGACGAAGAGGAATTGCTCTCCCTCATGAACGACAGTCCCTACGGCCTCACCGCCAGCCTCTGGACCAACGATTTGTCCCGGGCCCTGCGTCTGGTGCCGCGCATTGAAGCGGGCACGGTGTGGGTGAACATGCACACCTTCATCGATCCGGCGGTGCCGTTCGGTGGCGTCAAGGGCTCCGGCATCGGCCGGGAGTTCGGCAGCGCCTTCATCGAGGATTACACCGAACTGAAGTCGGTGACGGTGCGGTATTAAAGACACGATCGCGGTTTGGTTCCTCTCCACCTCCCCATTCGGGACAGCGGAGCCGCGTTATACCTTTGCGGGAACGCCGTGAATACGTCCATGTAGGCTCCCGGTCGAACGTCCCTGTTCGACAGGGTCCCGCAAAGGTATAACGCGGCTCCGCTTCGAGGTGAGCGGCAAGCGCGGGAATCCTTCCGATCGCCGCCGAAGCGCCATGAAGGGGAGGACGTGCAATCTCTCCTGTCCAGAAAGGTTCGTCGTTTCTGGAGCCAGGGAAGCTGCGGTTCACTCGAAGCGGGGTTGTACGAAGGCCTTCCGGACCAACCACTGGCACGGAACGGGCTACAACACCACTGTGGGAGCTTGCCTGCAAGCGAATCTTGGGGCCCGGAAGCCCATTCGCTTGCAGGCAAGCTCCCACAGTGGTGTTGTAGTGCCCCCCGCCAATTTATATCTCCAAGGCCCGCAACAGGCTTGGGGTTTAACGTAACGCGGCTCCGCTGTCTACGATGGCGGGTAGGGCCGGATGCCGCTAAACCGCGATCAACCCAATAAAAAGCCGGCCCAATGGGCCGGCGCAAGGCAGAACAAAAAACGTCAGGATCAGGCCGTGGCGGCCGCCTGGCGTTGCCGCGCCACTTCTTCGTTGCGCAGCAGGAATCGCTGTATCTTACCACTGGGTGTCTTCGGCAGCGACTCCACGAACTCAATTTCGCGCGGATAGGCGTGAGCGGACAACCGCTGGCGAACCGCTTGCTGCAGTTCCTTCGCCAGGTCGTCATCCCCTCGATAGCCCGCCCCCAACACCACGAACGCTTTTACCAATTCGGTACGCTCTTCGTCGGGTTTGCCGATCACCGCCGCTTCCACCACTGATGGGTGTTCGATCAGGGCGCTTTCCACATCGAACGGGCCAACCCGGTAACCGGAAGTGGTGATCACATCATCGGAACGGCCAACAAAGCTGATGCTGCCGTCGTCGTTCAGCTCCACCGTATCGCCGCTCATATAATAGTGTTTCAGCATCGACTTTTGCGGATCCGCGGGATACCCCGGGAACCAGAATAACGGCGATTGATTGCGATCCACGGCAAGAATTCCCGGCTGTCCCGCCGGCAATTCCTCGCCCTCTTCGTTGACCACCACCACCCGATGCCCGGGCACGGCGAAGCCGGCGGCACCGATCCGCACCGGATGCTCCAGTTCGTGATGGTTACACAGCACCATGCCCAGCTCGGTCTGGCCGTAGTGATCGTGGATGGTGGTGCCCAGTTCCTTGGCGAACCAGCGGATCACCTCCGGCGTCAGCGGTTCACCGGCACTGCTCACCGCCCGTAATTTGCCGCGCAACGCCTTTACCACGGTGTCCCCGCCGGCCATCAACAATCGGTAAGCGGTGGGCGAGCCGGCCAGGTTGGTAATACCGTATTTGTTGATCACCCGGCAGGTGCTTTCCACGGTGAAGCCGCCGTCATAGAAGGTGGTGGGGTGACCAAGGGACAGCGGCCCGGTCACCGCATAGTAAAGCCCGTAAGCCCAGCCGGGATCGGCCAGATTCCAGAATGCATCGTCTTCACGCAATCCAACCGCGTGTTGCATGTAACCGGCGAAAGCGACGATGGCCTTGAGCGGTACCGGTACCGCCTTGGGCAAGCCGGTGGTGCCGGAGGTGAACATCATCAGAAAGGGGTCATCGGCACTGCGCATTACCGGCTCGGCGCCGTCCTGCTGGCTCTCCAGTTCCGCCCAGAAACTGAAGTCACCACGGCGGATACCCCGGCCTTTATCTCCACCCACGGTGACCACCAATGGATCGCTTTCCAGACCGTCCAGTTTGCCGCGATTGTCACCGTCGGTGACCACAACCCGGGTACCGGCGGTTTGCAGCCGGTGGTCGATGGCCTTCGGACCGAAGGCGGTGAACAACGGTTGATACACCGCGCCAAGCCGCCAGGTGGCCAGCACCGTGATCAGCAGCTCCACCCGGCGTGGTAACAGCCCCGCCACGCAGTCGCCCGCGCCCACACCCTGATTGGCGAGAAAGGCAGCGAAACGGGAGGCCTGGTCGCGCAACTCGCTGAATGTGTAGGTGGCGCTGTCACCGTCGGCGCCTTCCCAGAACAGGGCGATCCGCCCCGGCAGGGCATGGCGGTCACAGCATTCCACGCAGGCATTCAGGCTCTCAAGGGAGCCGCCCAGAGTGGCTTTCGCCACCTGTTGAATATCGAATTGGTCCACCGCCTCGTTGTACTGGCGCATGGGTCGCTCTCCTTCTTTTTTTGTATCTCGCGGCCCGGCGGCCAGCCGGGCCCTGTCGTCACAGGCTCGGGAACATCAGGATTCGGTAACGGTGACGCGAACCTCCTCGATGCTGATCTCACGCATACGAAATTTCTGGATCTTGCCAGTCACTGTCATCGGAAAATCGTCCACGAATTTGAAATGCCGGGGAGTCTTGAAGTGAGCGATGCGGTTCTTGCAGTAGTCACGCAACTGCTCCGCATCGGTATTTTCGTCACCTTTCAGTTTCACCCAGGCGACAATTTCCTCGCCGTACTTATCGTCGGGAATACCAATCACCTGGACGTCGGCCACGGCGGGATGGGTGTAGAGAAACTCCTCGATTTCACGGGGATAAATATTCTCGCCACCGCGAATGATCATGTCCTTGCTGCGTCCCACGATGCGGACATAGCCGGCGGCGTCCATCACCGCCAGATCACCGGTGTGCATCCAGCCGTCCTCGTCGATGGCATCGGCGGTGGCGTCCGGATTATTCCAATAACCCAACATCACACTGTAGCCCCGGGTGCACAGCTCGCCGATTTCACCACGCGGCACGGTATTGCCCTGCTCGTCGACAACCTTGGTTTCCAGGTGCGGCTGCGTGCGGCCAACGGTGGAGACACGGCGCTCCAGTTCATCATCGGCGCCGGTTTGCAGTGATACCGGGCTGGTCTCGGTCATGCCGTAGGCGATTTGCACCTCCTCCATGTGCATTTCGCTGATCACCCGCCGCATGACTTCAATGGGACAGGTCGCGCCGGCCATGATGCCGGTGCGCAGGGAGGAAAGATCAAATTCCTTGATGCGCGGATGGCCCAGCTCGGCGATGAACATGGTGGGCACGCCGTACAGGGCGGTGGCCCGTTCACTGGCCACCGCTTCCAGCGTGGCTTCGGGGTCAAAGCCCGGCGCCGGATAGATCATGGTGCTGCCATGGGTCATGCAACCGAGATTCCCCATCACCATGCCGAAGCAATGATAAAGCGGTACCGGGATCACCAGCCGGTCACGTTCGGTAAAGCCCATGCTCTCGGCCACCATATAGCCGTTATTGAGGATGTTGCGGTGGCTGAGCGTGGCGCCCTTGGGAAAGCCGGTGGTACCGGAGGTGTACTGGATGTTGATCGGGTCATCGGGCTTGAGGCCGGCCTGGCGCTTCCCGAGGTCGTCCACCGCCACCGATTCCGACAGCGCGCCCAGCTCTCGCCAACTGACGAAACCGGCGGGCGGTTGATCGGCGAGGCTCACCACGCCGCGCAACTCGGGCAGGACTTCGCTGTGCACGTCCCCGGGACGGCACGATGCCAGCTCCGGCACCAGCTCCATCAACATGCTCTGGTAATCCGAGGTCTTGAAGTTATCGGCGCAGACCAGCCAGCGGCAACCGGATTGCTTTAGCGCGTATTCCAGCTCATTGAGGCGGTAGGCGGGATTGATGTTGACCAGGATGGCACCCATTTTGGCGCTGGCGAACTGGGTAATGCACCATTCGGCGCAGTTTGGCGCCCAGATACCAAGACGATCACCGGGTTGCAGACCAAGGGCCATGAAAGCGCGGGCATAGCGTTCCACTTCCTCGGCCAGTTGATTCCAGGAGTAACGAAGCTGCTGATGACTGGCCACCAGCGCCTCCCGTTCACCGTATGCGGCCACCGTATTGTCAAAGGCATCGCCAATGGTGGAGGTCAGCAGCGTCTTGTCCCGCGGCCCACGGGTATAGGACTCCGTCATGGCAGGCTCCTTGTCGTTCATTGTTGTCGGTATGAGGGGCCCGTCCAGCCCCGCTTTACGCCTTTACGTTAACGTAAAGGTAAACTTGCACGACGTCACTTATACTTAAGTCGTGACTGGCTGTCCACGCTTTTAGTTCCTAAGCACTAGCTTGGGCTTTTCCGTTCGTCCGGAGATGCCGGTAAACTGTTCTTTTCGCCGCCCCCTTCCCTTCCCGGGACCGGGGCGGCCCTGCTTTGAAGGACGGAGCCCCTGCATGAGCAAACCCAAAATCCTGGTAGTAGGAGGCGGTGCCGGCGGCCTGCCGCTGGTCACCCAACTCGGACGGAAGCTGGGCAAGCGCGGTCGCGCCGACATCACCCTGGTGGATACCAGCAACATTCACGTGTGGAAACCGCGCTATCACGAAGTGGCCACCGGCGCCATCGACGCTGACCTGGATGCCGTGGACTACCGCGCCCATGCCCGACTCAATCACTACCGGTTCGAGCCGGGCACCCTGACCCACGTGGATGCCGCCGCGCGGACCGTCACCCTGGCGGCGATGAACGGCCCGGACGGCGAAGAGGTACTGCCCGAACGCCAGCTCGACTACGACTACCTGGTGCTTGCCATCGGCAGCCAGAGCAATGATTTCGGCACTCCCGGCGTGCGCCAGCATTGCCTGTTCATGGATACCCGCACCCAGGCGGAACGCTTTCGCGAGCGCTTCCTGAACACCTGTCTGCACGCCAACTACCGCAATGATCCGGTGTCCGTGGCAATTGTCGGCGGCGGCGCCACCGGTGTGGAGCTGGCGGCGGAAATCCATCATGCGGTGGCCATGCTCAAGCTCTACGGCCACGAACATCTGGACCGCAAGCAACTGCGCGTCACCGTGGTCGAGGCACTGCCACGGATTCTGCCCGCTCTCAGTGAGCGGGTATCCGCCGCCGCCACCGAACGGTTGCAGGCGCTCGGTGTATCAGTCCGCACCGGCGTGATGGTGGCGGAGGCCACCGAGCAGGCGCTGGTCACCAAGGACGGCGAGGAGATCAAGGCCGACCTGATGGTGTGGGCCGCGGGGGTAAAAGGCCCGGATGTTTTCGGACAGCTGGAGGGATTCGCCGTCACTCGCGTCAACCAGATCGAGGTGGAACCGAATCTGCTGGCCAAGGGCCACGACAATGTCTTCATTATCGGCGACAGCGCTTTCCTTAAACCGGAAGGGGCGGAGCGGCCGATTCCGCCGCGCGCGCAATCGGCGCAGCAAATGGCCCATCACACCGCCCGGAATCTGGTTCGCTTGCTCAACAGTCAGGAGCTGAAGCCGTTCGAGTACAAGGACCACGGTTCGCTGGTGTCGCTGTCCAACTACAGTTCCGTGGGCATGCTGATGGGCAACCTGAAAGGCGGCAACTTCTTCGTCGAAGGCTGGCTGGCGCGGATCATGTACGTGGCGTTGTATCGCATGCACCAGGCCGCGTTGTATGGCTGGCCACGAACGATCATGCTGCTCACAGCGGGCCGTTTCAGCCGTTTGGTGCGACCGCGTTTGAAGCTGCATTGACGACAACGGGCTCCCACCGCGGCTTCGTGGCAATTCTGAACATCTGTCTTTAACGCTCGGCACCCGATGCACCAGATCCGGTTGTCCTTCTACGAAGAAAAGTGGACTTTCTTCTCGGCGCGCATAGCGGAACAATAGTCCCATCATTAATCGCCGCCAGGACGACACGGCATGCAGAAAATCAAGGACATCGTCCTCTATTGGTTCGGTATTCTCAAAGCGTCCATCGGCTATTGGTTAAGAGGTGATGCCCTGATCCACGCCGGCGCGCTGGCGTTCTTCACGCTGTTCTCCATCGCGCCAGTGGTGATTCTGGCGGTCCAGGTGATCGGTCTGGTGATGAGCACCGATGCCGCCATGCAACAGATCATGAGTCTGCTGGAAGACAACGTCGGCGCCGAAGCCGCCCAGGCGGTGGCGGAAGCGGTGGCGCGTACCCGCATCACCGACGGCGGCCTGTTGCCCACCATCATCGGTGTCGGCGCCATGTTGCTCGGTGCCACCACGGTTTTTGCCCAGATGCAGCGTTCACTCAACAACATCTGGGATATCGCCCCCCGCCCGTCGCGCAATACTCTTTTCGCGCTGATCAAGAACCGGCTGTTGTCGCTTACCGTGGTGCTCTCCATCGGTTTCGTGATGATGGTGTCGTTGCTGCTCAGTGTGATCACCCAAGCGCTGATGGTGTTCGCTCAGGACTGGCTGCCGGTACCCGGCATGTTCATGGTGGTAGTGGAAACACTGGTATCGGTGACGGTGATCACATTGCTGTTCGCCACCATCTTCAAGGTCCTGCCGGACGCCATCCTGAGCTGGCGCGACGTGCTGCTCGGCGCACTGGTCACCGCCTTGCTGTTCATCCTCGGCCGCTTCCTGATCGCGTTGTATCTTTCCCATACCGCCACCGCCTCCACCTACGGCGCCGCCGGCTCCCTGGTGTTGCTGTTGTTGTGGGTGTACTACTCGTCGTTGATCCTGCTGTTCGGCGCCGCCGTCACCCGCGCCCGCGCGGAAGCCCGCAACAGCACCGTCCGCCCGCGCGCCACGGCGGTACGGGTACGACGCGTACTGGAAGATCAATAACCCGGGCCCCGGCCCGCCCCCTGATGTCATGGAGAGATTATGCCCCGCCCCTTTTTCATCACCATGCCGGTTTTGTTGTTCGGTCTGATTACCGGCGCCCATGCCTTGGAACAGGAAGATTTCCGGGCGTGCCTGGGTGAGCTGGAACAAAAAGCCATCGAGGACGGCATCGATCCGGAGCTGGCCCGCCAGCGGATCCCCGCTCTGACCCTGCAGACCAAGGTGGTCGAGCTGGATCGCAAACAACCGGAATTCACCAGCAGCTTCGCCGACTATTATGGGCGCCGGGTAACGTCGCAGCGGATAAAACAAGGCCGGGAGCTGCGCCGCCAACACGCCGATCTGCTGGCCAAGGTGGAAGCCGAGTACGGTGTCCCCACCGCCTACTTGCTGGCGTTCTGGGGGCTGGAGACCAACTATGGCGGTTTTTACGGCAACACGCCGGTACTCGACGCGCTCGCCACACTGGCCTGTGAAGGCCGTCGCGGCGCTTTCTTCACCGCCGAGTTGATGAACGCTCTGCGCATCGTCGAGGAAGGCGCCATTGCCGTGCCACAAATGGAAGGCTCCTGGGCCGGCGCCATGGGCCATGTGCAATTCATGCCCTCCACCTTTCTCCGTTACGCCGTGGACGGCGACGGTGACGGCCGCCGGGATCTCTGGCACAGCCTGCCGGACGCACTCTCTTCCGCCGCCAATTTCCTCAACGCCCTGGGCTGGCGGACCGGCGAGCGCTGGGGCCGCGAAGTCTCGTTACCGGACCAGTTCGACTATGGCCTGGCCGGCCTCGGTGAATCCTGGCCGCTGAGTTACTGGCGCGAACGCAACGTGCGACTTCCCAACGGCCAGCCACTGCCGGAGGCACCGATGAACGCGTCGCTGTTGGTGCCCTCCGGCGCCCATGGCCCCGCCTTTCTGGTGTACGAGAACTTCCGCGTGATCATGGGCTGGAATCGCTCCGAAGCCTACGCGCTGGCGGTGGGCCGTCTGGCGGACCGGATCAATGGCGCCGGCGAACTCAGCCGGGCACCGGTCCCGGCGCCGCGTCTGCACCGGGACCAGGTCAAGGCGTTGCAAGCGCGCCTGAACGCCGACGGCTTCAAGGCCGGCTCCGAAGACGGGCTGCTCGGTCCGGGCACTCGCGCCGCGCTTGGGCGCTTCCAGCAACAACAGGGGCTGCCGGCCGACGGTTTCCCGGACGAAGCCAGTCTCAAGGCATTGGGCATTCTCAAGGAAGAGGCGGAAGCCAAACCCGGCGGATCGCCACGGACGCCGCAGGAATAGGAGCTGTACCGTGATTCGTGTCGTCATCGCCCTACTGATGCTATTGCTGGGTCTGGCCATGGCCGCCGGCGGCGGCTGGCTGGTATCCCTGAATGGCAGCCCCTATTACCTGGTGGCTGGCGCGGTGCTGGTACTTTGCGCATTGCTGCTGCTGATGAAGCGGCGCAGCGCCCTGAGTCTTTACGCTCTACTGTTGATCGGCACCCTCGGTTGGAGCCTGTGGGAGGCAGGACTGGACTGGTGGGCCCTGGCGCCACGCGGCGCATTGCTGGTGCTGTTTGGTTTGCTGCTGGTGATTCCCGGCGTGACGTCCCCGATCCGGGGCGGGCGCGCGCCCTTGCTGCTGGCGGTCTTGCTGAGCACGGCGGTTGCCGCTGTCGGCTACTATCAGGACCCCCATAATCTGAACGGAGAGCTGCCCGGCCCGGTCAGCCCGGACGCCGGCCACTCCGAGTTGGTACCCAAAGGAGACTGGCACGCCTACGGACGTACCGCCTTGGGCCAGCGGTATTCGCCATTGACGCAAATCACCCCCGACAACGTGACCCGGTTGCGCCGGGCCTGGGTGTTCCATACCGGCGATACCGACGCCACCACGTTCGAGGCCACGCCGCTGAAAGTGGGCGACACCCTGTACCTGTGCACGCCGCGCCATGAGCTGATCGCGCTGGACGCCACCACCGGCGTGGAACGCTGGCGTTTCGATCCCGACATCGAACCGGAGCTCAATCGCCGGCGCCAGATCTGTCGCGGCGTGGCTTATTTCCCCGGTCATCGTCAGCCGCCGCTGGCCACGGTGGAACGCACCAATCCACAGCCAGAGGAAATGCTCGCCGCCACCGGCAGCGAACGGGACAGCCTGATCGATCCGGAAGATCTGCATTGTGAACAACGGCTGTTCCTGCCCACCGCCGACGCCCGCCTCATCGCGCTCGACGCGGACACCGGTGAACGGTGCGCCCGGTTTGGCGACAACGGCGAAGTAAACCTTTGGAACGGCATGCCCAATCCCGAGCCGCCGCTCTACTATCCATCCTCACCACCGGCGGTCACTGACCAGTTGGTGATCATCGGCGGCCTGATCAGCGACAACGTTTCCGTCGCCCAGCCCTCCGGTGTCATCCGCGCCTACGATGTGGACGACGGCCGGCTGGTGTGGAACTGGGACCCCGGCAACCCGGAACGGACCGAACCGCTACCGGAGGGCGAAACCTACAGCGCCAGCAGTCCCAACAGTTGGTCGGTGGCCAGCGTCGACGAAGCTCTGGGCATGGTCTATCTGCCCATGGGCAATCACACTCCGGATCAATGGGGGGAACAGCGCGACCCCGATGCCGAACGTTTCAGTTCCTCGGTGGTGGCGCTGGATCTGGCCACCGGCAAGGTGCGCTGGGTGTTTCAGACCGTGCGTCACGATCTCTGGGACATGGATGTACCGGCACAGCCCAGCCTGCTGGACCTGGATACCCCCCAGGGCCGCGTGCCGGTGCTGGTGCAACCGACCAAACAGGGCGACATCTATGTGCTCGACCGCCGCACCGGCGATCCGGTGTTGCCGGTACGTGAACAACCGGCGCCGGCCAGTCTCGGTTATCAGACCGTGGCCACCAGCCAGCCCAGCTCCGCCCTCAACTTCAATCCACCGCCATTGCGTGAGCGGGACATGTGGGGCGCCACGCCGGTGGATCAATTATTTTGCCGCATCCGCTTTCGCCAGCTTCAGTACCAGGGCCGTTATACACCGCCTTCGGAACAAGGAAGCCTGATTTACCCGGGAAACTTCGGCGTATTCAATTGGGGCGCCCTGGCGGTGGATCCGGTCCGCCAGGTGGCATTCACCTCGCCCTCCTATCTCGCCTACGTCTCCACTCTGGTTCCCAGAAAAGACGACCATAGCCGCCATGTTTCCTCACGGGGGCCCGGCGCCAACGAAAACTATGGCGCCCCCTATGCGGTGGAGATGAAACCGTTCCTGTCGCCACTGGGCCTGCCCTGCCAGCAACCGCCCTGGGGTTACGTGGCCGGCGCCGATCTGCGTACCGGCGAAGTGGTATGGCGTCATCGCAACGGCACCATCGGCTACCCGTCACCGATCGCGTTGCCGGTGACCATCGGCGTGCCGGATATCGGCGGACCGATCATCACCGCCGGCGGCGTGGCGTTCATGAGCGGCGGCCTGGATAACAAGGTGCGCGCCTACGACATCACCAGCGGGCGCACGCTATGGGAAGACCATCTGCCCATTGGCGGTCACGCCACACCGATGACCTATCTGGACGACACCGGCCGGCAGATCCTGCTGGTGGTGGCCGGCGGCCACAGCGCCATCGGCACCCGGGGCCCGAGCCGCGATGCCGTGATCGCTTATGTGCTGGATGACGCGGCGGCGGAAAAGGACGTCGATCAGGTTCGCTGAACGAGCGTCAGAACCGCACGGTGATGCCGGCGTTATAACGCCGGCCATCCAGCACCCGGCCATAGGTATCGCTGTCCACTTCCTTGTCGAGCAAGTTATAGACGCCGCCGTACACGCTCACCAACTCGGAAAGCTGATACTGCATACCCGTATCCACCAGCGTATAGCTCGGGTAACGCTCGGTCAGGCCGCCGCGTCCGGCCACTTGTTCGGCACGGCCCTTGAACCGGGCCTTGGACCAGATCCGGGCTTTGTCGGTGGCTTGCCAGTCGAAAGCGATATTGGCGCGATGACGGGGCTGATCGTTGAGCGGGTTGCCTTTGTTGTCGCCGGAAAGCTGCTCGCTGTCGGTGAAGGTGTAGTTGGTGTGCACGCGCATATCGTGACGTATCGGAAAACCGAACGTCACTTCCACTCCCCGTACCCTGGCCTCGTCCACGTTGGTGTACTGATACAGTTTTTCGTAGTCGTAGCCCTGATAAATACAGTCGGTGTCGGTTCCGCTGACGCGATCACAGATCAACGGTTTCTCGATTTTGTCCTTGTAGTCGGTGTGAAACACGGTGACGCTGGTTTCGATGCCGTTACGGCCCTGCCACAACCCCGCCAGCTCATAGGTGACACTTTTTTCCGGTTTCAGATCGGAATTGCCGATGTCGCCACCGTCGGTGGACGGGCCACCGCCGCCTTCCACCCAGTTGGAATCACCCTGTTTAAGATCCGGCGTGCGATAGCCGGCGCTGACGCCGCCTTTCAGAGTGAAGGCCGGCGACAGCGCATGGACCGCATAGGCCCGTGGCACCACTTCGCTGCCGTAGTTCTCGTCCTTGACCCAACGCAGGCCGCCGGTGAGAGACAGCGGGTCACTAATGAACCACTGGTCCTCGGCGAACAACGCCGCATCCCAACGTTCCAGATTCGCTTTGTTGATGGCGCGCGCCGGGTTCTCGGTTTTCTGCAACCGATACTGAGCCCCCACCGTCATCACATGGCTGTCGAACGGCAGCACCGTGGAAGTGTTGGCGGTGGTGCGCTCGTACAACGCGCTCTGAGTACGGTTCAGCATTTCCTCATGCTGCACATAGCTCTTGGTGGTGAAGCCGTTGCCCCAGGTGAGATCGTAGGACAGCGCCTGATGGCGCCGCACCGTTTCCAATTCGCTGTCGCTGCCGGTGCGCGCCGCGGTGCCAACGATATCCTGGGTGGCATACCCTGCTTCCAGTTGCAGGGACTGGCGCTCGCTCGGGGTCCAGCCCAGCCGCGCCGTGGTGTTGTCACGGTCCAGATCGCGGTAGCCGCTGGGGATATCGTCTTCGTCACGCACATAGCGGGAACCGAACATGGTGAACGATAACCGGTCCGGAACCAGCGGCCCGCTCAGATAGTAGCGGTTCTGATGGTAATCGCCGGCATCGTGGCTTTCCTGCATGACCCGGTCCAGCGTCACCGAACCGCTCCACTGGTCCGGCGTTTTTTTGGTGATGACGTTGATGACGCCCCCCAAGGCGTCGGAACCGTACAGCGAGGACATGGGCCCGCGAATCACTTCGATCCGCTCGATGGCGGACACCGGCGGCAACCAGCCGTACTCGGCACCGGCGCCAAAACCGTTGTAATAACCCTGCCCGGATCCCTGCGGTTTGCCGTCCACCAGAATCAGGGTGTACTTGGAATCCATGCCACGGATGGAAATTTCCTCGGTGCCGCCCTTGCCGGACGGGCCGTCGTCCACGTACACACCGGGTACCGCCTGCAGCGCCTCGGTAATGTCGCGATACGCCTTGCCTTCCAACTCCTCGCGGGTAATCACGGAAATGCTGGCCGGGGCATTGGTCACATCCACCGCCTGCCCGGACGCCGAGGCGGACGTGACAGTGACTTTTTCCAGAGTATGAGGAGAGCCGGACCGCACCGGGCGCGCGCGCAGACGGTAGCTGCCGTTACCCTGGGCCACCGCCTCCAGCCCGGAACCGGCCAGCAGCACGCCCAACCCTTCCAGCGGTGAGTATTCGCCGCTCAATCCGGCGCTGCGCTTGCCCTCGGTAAGACGGCCATCAATCACCAGAGTCAGACCGGCGGCACCAGCGAATTCAGCCAGGGCACCGTCCAACGGCCCGGCAGCCACCTGGTAGAGGCGGGTGCCGGCACTCTCCTGGGCCACCGCCGGCCCGCTGACCACGGCGGCCCCGGCCATCACTCCACACAACGACAACGTCAATGGCAGATGCCGAAAACGGGAAAAACACATCATGTTCCGATCCTTAACAGGGTGTATTACCTGTTATCCCGAACGGGCGCCGGAAAAGTGCTACCCCGAATTGGATTTTTTTCGGATCCCGATTCTTGCACCCCATTGGGGGAAACCAAAACGCTAGACCGCCGCCACGCGCACCAGCCAGGGGGTGCGGTAATGAATCGCCACCGGCAGCGCCCGGGCCAGGGATTCCAACACATAGTCGGTATCCTTGAGCGGATAGGCACCGGACACGATCAGGTCCGCCACCTCGTCGTCGCAATAGAGCAGGCCGTCGCGATAACGGCTCAGCTCATCGAGAAAATCCGCCAGCCGCCAACGGTCCGCCTGCAATACGCCGCGGGTCCAGGCCAGCGCCCGCTGCCTGGACAATGGCGTTACCGACAGCCCGTCCGGGTCAAAATGAACCTGCTGGCCGGCATTCAGGGTGACGGCGGCCTGGCGGGGATAGGCGGTAACCAGTTGCGCCCCGCCGGCCAGCACACCCACCGTGCCGGCCCCATGCCCCAGGTCACGCGCGGTCAGCCAGGCGCCTTGCACATTCAACAATGCCGCCGGCAGGGCCAGCGATAATGGGCCGGCCTTCTTCAGGGTGGAGGATCGCGTATCCAGGGCGACTTCACTTTCCGGCGCCAGGGAGATTCGGCGGCGGTCTTGGCCGAAGTCCACCGACACGGCACTGGCGGTGTTCAGTATCAACGACGAGCCATCTTCCAACCGGAACCGCTGCTGTTCGCCACGGGCACAGCGATAATCCGCCATCGCTTTTTGCCAGAACCCGCCACGCGCTCCGGCAAGCATCAGCATCGATCCCACCCCCACCGCCGCCAGAGCACCGAGCGCCCGGCGCCGGCCCACTGACGATGGCCGCTCCAGGGTGCGCCGCGCCACTTGCGGACTCAGAGTACCCAGTGTGCCCGCCATCCTCGCCACCACGTCCCAGGCCTGGCGATGCTCCGCGTCGGCGTTGAGCCAGCGGCGCCAACGCTCCCGGTCGGCGGCTTGCTGTTCCCCGGACCAGAACAGCACCTGCCAGTCCAGAGCAGCTTGCAGGCTGGCGCTGTCCAGACCATGACGGTCGGCGTACTGGCGCAGAGGGCCGGGCAAAGCGTCACTCATACCGGTTCGAATTCGCTCAGCGCCAACAGACAGGACTGGGCGGCCCGCAGCATGTACTTGCGAACCGATCCATGGGACACACCCAAACGCTCGGCGATACGGCTATAGGTCAAACCCTCGAAACGGGAACACAGGAAGGCCTCGCGCACCTTGGAGGGCAGTTCGTCCAGCGCCTGGTCAATACGGGCCAGAGTCTCCAGGGTCAGCGCACGCTGCTCAGCGGAAGGCGCGCTGTCTTCCGGCAGTGCCGCCAGGGCTTCCCGGTAGGCAAGCTCCAACCGGCGCCGGCGGTGCATATCGACCATCAGCCCCTTGGCGATGCGGGCCAGGAATGCCCGGGACTGCTCCGGCGCCGGAAAGCGGCCGGAGACCATCAACCGGACATAAGTGTCCTGGACCAGATCGGCGGCATCAGCGCCGTCTCCGCCCAGGCGCCGGCGCAGCCAGCCCAGTAACCAATGGGCATGATCGCGGTACAGCGAACCGATGTCGGTTTGCGTGGCGTTCGTCATCATCAGCGGGCTATCGTCCGGACATGGCAGCAAATAAAAACGAATAGCGGTTAGTAATAATTATCAATAAGAAATGAAGTCTAGGGATCGATTCTCACAGGGGCAAGCCCTGCCCTGCACATTTCTTACACATTTTCGATATTGATTTGCCGATAGCAACAATTATCATTCACTGCCCATAATGGCACCACTCTCCGCCGATCCGACTAGAGAAACACCATGTCACAATTAAAGAACGCCACCCGGCTGTCGGTGGCGTCGCGTGCAATCGCCGCGGTGCTGGGGGGATACGCACTGAGCGCCACCGCCACCGCCGCCCTCAGTGTGGGGTTGCCGATGTCCCGCATGGACGCGGTGATCACCGCCTCGGTGCTGTCGTTTCTCATCTACAGCGTGGCGGTGATCTGGGCCTTCGCCTGCGCCACCACCGCCCGCGCCTGGGCCGGCATCGCCATCCCCACCCTGCTGTGCGGTGCTCTGGTCTGGCTGCTGGGGCCGGCATCATGAACGGCTCCCTGCGGCAGTCCATGGCCTGGCTGCATACCTGGAGCGGGCTATTGCTGGGGTGGCTGTTGGTGGCCGTGTTCGTGACCGGCACCAGCGCCTACTACCGCGAGGAGATTTCCCTGTGGATGGAGCCGGAACTGCATCAGTCCACCGCCTCCGATGACACCATGGATCTGGCCTGGCAAACACTGGGGCGGATCGCCCCTGAGGCCCGCTCCTGGGATATATCCCTGCCGGATGCCCGCAATCCGGCGGTACAACTGCGATGGCAGCCCGCCGGAGAGGAGCAGCCGCGTCAGGGCGGAGGCCGTAACCGTGGTGAGCAGGCGTGGATGGACGCGGGCAGTGGCGAGGTGCTCACGCCACGGGAAACCCGTGGCGGCCATTTCCTCTACCGCTTCCACTTCGAGCTGTACGGCGTGCCGCGTTTGTGGGCGCGTTGGCTGATCTGCGTCGCCACCATGTTCATGCTGGTGGCGATCATCAGCGGGGTGATCACCCACAAGAAGATCTTCAAGGATTTCTTCACCTTCCGCCCGGGCAAGGGACAGCGATCCTGGCTCGACGCCCATAACGCCAGCGCCGTTCTGGCGCTGCCGTTTCACTTCATGATCACCTACTCGGGGCTGCTGCTGTTCATGGTGATGCTGATGCCGTGGGGTATCGACGCCGCCTACGATGGCGACCGCCGCGCCTTCTTCGATGAGGCGTTTCCGCGTTCCACCGAGGCGCCCGGGCCGGCCGGCGAACCGGCGGACATGGTTGCTATCGGACCGCTGGCCGAGGCCACCGCCGCCCGCTTCGAACGCCCGGTGAGCCGTATCGAGGTGCAGCACCCCAACCGCGAAAACGCGCGGATTCGCATCAGCGTCGAGCAGGACGTGGCCATTAGCGGACGGCGGCGCGGCGGCTCGCCCACCCAGGTATTCCAGGGCTCCAGCGGCGATCTGCTGGAAACCATCGAGCCATCGCAAGCGCCGGCTCCGCTGATGGGCAAGGTCTACAATGTTATGACCAACCTTCACCTGGTGCGTTTCGCCGACCCGGTGGTGCGGCTGTTGTTCTTCTTCTCCGGGCTGGCCGGCTCGGCCATGGTGGCCACCGGCATGTTGCTCTGGGTATCGAAACGCACCCAGCAACTGCGCCGGCAACAGCCGGGCGCCGCGCTGAAACTGGTGAACGGTCTCAACATGGCGTCGATCACCGGCCTTCTGGCTGCCATCGGCGCCTACTTCGCCGCCAACCGGCTGCTACCGACGGCCCTGGCTGAGCGCTCCTCCTGGGAGATCCGGGTGTTTTTCCTGGTCTGGCTGGTGAGTCTGGTGCATGGCCTGCTGCGCCCGCATCGTCGCGGCTGGATCGAGCAACTGGCGGTCATCACGGTGTTGTGGCTGGCCCTGCCGTTCGTGGATATGGCCACCACCGACAGCCACCTGTTCAGTGCCGCCGCCTGGCGCCTGGGCGCTCTGGCCGGCTTCGATCTGATCTGCCTGTTGCTCGGCGCCCTGTGGGGCTACACGCTTTGGCGGGTGGCGCGGCCCAAACCGGATAAACGGAAACCAGCGCGTGCCCGCCAACCGGCTCTGGCGGAGGGCAACACATGACGGTCCTGCTGGCTCTCGCTCTCGGTTATACCGGCCTCACCTGTCTTGCGCTGGGCATGAAGCGTCACCACCAGGAACTGCTTGGACGCAAACCCACCGAAGCACGGCTGCGGTTGTTCAAGGCCATCGGCTGGCTGTTGCTCCTGGCCACCACGGCTGCCTGCCTGATGCTTTGGCCGCTGGGGCTGGCTTTGTCCATGGTGCCCATTCTGGTGACCCTGGTGGGGCTGCCGCTGATCTTTCTGTTGCCCTACCGGCCAGCGCTGGCACGCCATCTGGCCTGGGCGCTGCCGCTGGTTGCCGGCGGCCTGGCGGTGGGCGGCCTGGGCTGAATCATGACAGTGCCTTGCCCACTGTATAGACTGGTCTAGATTATTCGTTGACGGACCCACGCCATGGCTGCCCGCCCCAAACATCGCGACCGCCTGATCCACAGCGCCGTGGCCCTGTTCCGCAAACAGGGTTACGCCGCCACCGGCATCAACGACATACTGGCCGCCGCCGGCGCCCCCAAAGGCTCGTTTTACCATTACTTTCCCAACGGCAAGGAGCAGCTTGGCGAAGCCGCCGTGCGCCACGCCGGGGAGCGGGTACTGGATACATTGCGTGACCTGCGCCGTCAGCATGGCAATAGCGCCGACGCTTTACGTGCCTATGGTGAGCTGCTGGCCGGCTGGATGGCGCAGTCCGGTTTCGCTGATGGCTGTCCGCTGGCCACCACCCTGCTGGAAACCACCCCTGCTTCCCGCCTGATCACCGACGCCGGCCGCGAAGCCATACAAAACTGGCGCCGGGAATGGGAAGCCCTGTTGATCGACGATGGTATCCAGGCCGACCGGGCCCGCCCCCTGGCATCGTTGATCCTCTCCGCTCTGGAAGGCGCCCTGGTCCAGGCCCGGGTGGAATGCCACGGCCAGGCCATCGCCGACGCCTGCGCCAGCCTGGCGGACCAGATCAACGCCCTGCGCCCCTGATGCCCCCCTTCGATGTTCATGCAAGGCTTGTCGTTGCCTCAAAATTATATAGACTGGTCTAATTAAAAATAATTGGAGACCTGTCATGTCCGACCTCGCCGTTCCCGCTGGTTATCAGCGGCACCGCCGCGCCAGCGGGCTCACCGCGCCCTGGGAGCCGATTTTCATCCGCCATCATGATCACGGGCTCAGCCTCGCCATCCGCGCCGACCAGCCCCATGCCAACAGCCGGGGCTTTGTTCATGGCGGCCTGATCTCAGCACTGGCGGACAACGCCATGGGGCTCAGTTGCGCCGACCGGCTGGGAGGTATTTCCGGCCTCGTCACGGTGAGCATGACGCTGGATTTCCTGGGCAGCGCCCGCCTCGGCCAGTGGGTGGAAATCCGCGCCGAGGCCACCCGGACCGGACCTTCCCTGAACTTCGCCGCCGCCCAGGTATGGGCGGACGATACCCTGTGCGCCCGCGCCACCGCCGTCTTCAAGGCGTTGGCACCGCGCCCTTCAGCGGAGACCTCAGCATGAGCGACACCCCAGAGATACTGGAACGCATCCGCGACCTTTCCCGTCTGGCGCCCTTCAATAACTGGCTCAATCTCGAGGTACACCGAATCGAATCCGGTGAGGCGGAGCTGCACTTGAGATGGCGCGACGAGTTCGCCCAATACAGTGGTTTTTTGCATGCCGCTCTGATTGGCGGTCTGATCGATACCGCCTGCGGCTTCGCCGCCGCGTCACAAGTCGGCAACGTCACCGCTTCACAATTTTCCGTGCGCTGCCTGAGACCGGCGGTGGCGGAGACTTTCGTGGTACGTGCCCGGGTGCTCAAGGCCGGCCGTCGGCAGGTATTCGTGAATGCCGAGTTGGGGGATCTGGCCGACACCGATGAAACACCGTTCGCGGTCGGCGAGGCCTTGATGGTACCCATCCCGTCCTGACCCAAGAGCCTGTTCAGGCTCACGGGTCGCCTGTCGCCGCCTTCGTGCCGCTTTCGACATGCGGGTTTTCCACTGGAATCCGCTACAGTAGAGAGCGAACCTCAACGGAGACACGACAGATGCGGGATGAACAACTGGCCGGCAAGGTCATTCTGATCACCGGTGCCGGCGGCGGCATCGGCCGGGTCACGGCGGAAAGCCTGGGCGCGGCGGGAGCACGATTGATGCTGTCCGATATCGACGCACACGCCGTGGAGTCCACCGCCGCCGCCATCCGCGAAGCCGGCGGCACCGCCAGAGCCATGGCTGTGGATGTCACCCGCGCGGATCAGGTGTCCGCCCTGGTGCAGGCCACGCTGGAGGCCTATGAACGTCTGGATGGCGCTTTCAACAACGCCGGCGTGGAGGAAGAAAACGCCAAGATCGTGGCCGTGGAAGAGAGCCTGTTCGACCGCATCATCGATATCAATGTCAAAGGCGTGTGGCTGTGCATGAAATACCAGATCGCTGCCATGGCCAAACAGGGTGACGGTGGCAGCATCGTCAATACCGCGTCCATCGCCGGCCTGGTGGGCGCTCCCAAGCGCGCCGCCTACGCCGCCAGCAAACACGCGGTGGTGGGATTGACCAAGAGCGTGGCGGCGGAATACGCCCGTCAGAACATTCGCGTCAACGCGGTCTGTCCAGGCATCATCCGTACCGCCATGATGGAGCGTGCCATCTCTCAGGTGGAGCGCGACGACGGCATCGACGCCGAACAGCAACGGCGCCTGCACGCGGCGCTGCATCCCATGGGCCGTGTCGGTGAAGCAACGGAAGTGGCGCAGGCGGTTCAGTGGTTGCTGTCGGACGCGTCCTCTTTCGTCACCGGTCATCAACTGTCGGTGGACGGTGGCCTGACCGCGCTATAAAACGGACTGTTCAGGAGAACAACAATGCTCAAACTGCATGGCTTCAGTGCCAGCAACTACGTCAACATGGTGAAGTTCGCGCTGCTGGAAAAAGGCATGGCCTTCGAGCAGGTCAACGACTACCCGTCCCAGGAAGCCTCCTTTCTCGACATCAGCCCCATGGGCAAGGTGCCGGTGCTGGAAACCGACCAGGGCTTTCTCGCCGAAACCAACGTGATCCTGGAATACATCGATGAAACCGGCGAGGGCCCGGCGCTGTATCCCGCCGATCCGTTCCAGCGCGCCCAGGTCAAGGAGTTGGCCAAGCTGATCGAGTTGTATATCGAACTGCCGGCCCGCCGCTGCTATCCGGAGGTGTTCTTCGGCGGCAAGGTCAGCGACGAAACCAAGCAACAGACACGGGACGCGCTGATCAAAGGCGCCGCCGCCCTGAAGCGGGTGGCGAAGTTCGATCCGTTCGTGGCCGGCGCCCAACTTACCGCCGCCGACGCCGTCCTGCTCTACAGTCTGGATCTGGCCGCCGGTATCGCCGGCAAGCTGTTTGATCTGGACCTGCTGGCGGAGATCCCCGGCAGCAAGGCGCTGCTTGATCAACTCAACCAAAGAGACAGCGCGCGCCAGGTGGACGAGGAACGCAAAGCCGGCATGGCCGAGTTTATGGCTCATGTGCGCGGCGGCAAGTAAGGCGTTGTAAGAACTTGGTCAGGGCGGCGGGCCGCCGCAAGCGGCTCGTTTCCCAAGGATTCGCTTGCAGGACAAGCTCCCACGGCGTCCTTGTAGCGATCTCTGAATTCATGTCCGAAACTCCAGGGCGGCAGCGGTTCACGGACCGCGACACCGGCACTTTTTTGCCGCCCTCCATCCCGCTAAGCTGACCGGGCCTTTCAGCCAGGACTCTCCGTCATGCGGCTCCGCTCTTGCTTGGCGCTTCCCCTCGTTGCTCTGTTGAGCGGCTGCGCCGACGCCACCTCCCCCATTACCCCGGAAAACGGGCCACCACTCACCGTCACCGTTCTCGCTGAAGGGCTTGAGCATCCCTGGTCCCTGGCCTTTCTGCCCGGAGGCGAGGTTCTGATTACCGAAAGGGGCGGTACCCTGCGCCGTTTCCATGATGGTGTACTGGTGGAAGAACCGGTTCCCGGTGTTCCCGCCGTGGTGGCCCGGGGCCAGGGCGGCCTGTTCGATGTGCTGCCTCACCCCCTCTTCGAGGATAACCGGCGGCTGTATCTGAGCTACGCCAAAGCCTGTGACGGCGGCGCCACCACCGCGGTGGGCCACGGTGAATATCGTGACGGCGAGCTACATGGCTTCCGCGATGTGTTGGTGGCCGACGCCTGCAGTGATACCGGCCAGCACTTTGGCGGGCGGCTGCTGTTCGATGACGACGGCCATCTGTTTCTCACCATCGGCGACCGGGGACAACGGCAGCGAGCCCAGGACACCGGCGATCACGCGGGCAGTGTGTTGCGTCTGGATCAGGACGGCGCCGCCGCCAGCGGTAATCCGTTCGCCAACGGCGGCAACGGCCGCGCGGAAATCTGGAGTTGGGGGCATCGAAACCCCCAGGGCCTGGCGTTACACCCCGACACCCGCCAGCCCTGGCTCAACGAGCATGGCCCGCGCGGCGGCGATGAAATCAACGCGGTGAAACCGGGAGCGAACTACGGCTGGCCGGAAATCACCTACGGCCGCGAATATTACGGCCCCGCCATCGGCGAGACCCACCAGGAAGGCTTGGCCCAACCACTGCATTATTGGGTACCCTCCATTGCCCCTTCCGGTTTCGCTTTCGTCGGGGGCGATCGATATCCGCAATGGCGGGGCGATGCGTTATCCGGCGCGCTTAAACTGACGCATCTGAACCGGGTGCGATTCGAGGGTGAGACACCGAAGCAGGAAGTGCGTTATCTGCGGCAGCGCGAGCAACGTATCCGCGATGTGCGCCAGGGCCCGGAGGGTTACCTGTATTTGCTCACCGACAGCAATGACGGGCAACTGCTGCGGGTGGAGCCGGATTGAACGCCGCCCTGGATCCCGGCCTTGCGCCAGCCGGTCAGTTCAAGGCTTCGGAATGGACCAGGTGGAAACGGACGCCACCAATGCTGACCTGGCTTTGATCCACCGGCAGGCCCCGTTCAAGAGCACGCTCCTTGATCGCCTCCAGGTCATTCACCAGAATATCCACGCCACTCAGCCCTTCACCACGTCCATCCCGATCGGCGACGAAATGCAGATAGGCGTTATCCAGCGTCACCTGATGACCGCCGCCACCGCTTTCTCCACTATTCTCCAGGGGGCGGCGCAACAGGCTTCCCCAACGGCTCGCCATGGCCTCCGGCTCTTCGCCCTGCAACTCCACACCGACCATGCGTTCCACCCGGTCGGTGTTAACGAAACTCTGCCAGTCCGGCCCCGCCGGGTTATAGGGACCGTCCAGAGATTCACCGTAACGGGTGTGATTGATTTCCAGCAAAGTGCCACCAAGATCCTTGGGGTGCAGCTGCATGCCCCGATAGTCACCGTGGCCGAGAAAAGCCGCCACCCGCACGCCCTGCGCATCCACATGGGGGCCCCAGCGGTCCACATCATCGGTATCGAGAATCACCATGTAACCGCTGTCACCGCCCCGGCGTTGCAGGAAGCGGCCGGCGGTGGTGTCCTCGCGAACCGGCGCCACCACCTCGATGAAGGTATTGCCCACCGGCAGCAGCGCATTGTGCAGACCGAACGCCCGCACCGCCGGATCCCGATGACAAACCTGGATGCCGAAAACCTCGGCCAGATCCTCCACCACCGGTTCCAACTGGCGGGCCACCAAACACAACTGACGGAAGCGAAGATAGGTCATTCATTATTCTCCTTGATCCGCGGGCTACGGCGCCCCAAAGCCTGAGAGCCTGTTGAGGATCTCTACGCCGATAAGGCCCGCGCCAGCGCGCGTACACCGACCTCAATGTCCTCATCATCAATCATACCGAAGCCGATCAGCAGTCCCTTCGTCCCTTCGGACGAAGCGTGAAAGTCGCTCAGATCTTCCGCGTTGATGCCGGCCCCTAGCAATCGGGCTTCCAGCTTGTCCACCGATTGCCGGAATGCCAGCGCCAGATGAATGCCGGCCACCTGCGGCAGACACTCCCACAGATCCGGCCGCTGCGCCAGCGCCGCCAGCAGCCGTTGCCTGCGCCGCTGATAGAGCCTCTGCATGCGGCGCAAGTGCCGGGCGAAAGCGCCCTCCTGGATCAGATTGGCCAGGGCTTTTTGCATCAGATTGGGGGCACGCCCGTCGGTCAGGCTCTTGGCCTGGCGCAGCGCCGGTTGCAGCCCCTTCGGCATGATCATATAGCCGAGTCTCAGATCCGCGTGCAGCACTTTGGAGAACGAGCCGAGATACGCTACCTGCTGGTGCCGGTCCAGACTCTTGAGCGCTTCCAGGGATCGGCCATCGAAGCGGAACTCACCATCGTAATCGTCCTCCACGATCAACACGTCACGACCGTGAACGAAGTCCAGCAGTTGCAGCCGCCGTTCCAGGGTCATCGGCATACCCAGGGGAAACTGGTGGGATGGCGTCACATAGATCATCGAGGCCGACTCCGGCACCTGATCCACGCACAGCCCCTGCTCATCCACCGGTACTCCCACCACGCGCGCGCCATGGGACTCAAACACCCAGCGCGCCGGTGGATAGCCCGGCTCCTCCACCGCCACCACCGCTCCCGGCTCGATGCGCACCCGGGACAGCAAATCCATCCCCTGCATGGCGCCCTGAGTGACCATCACCTCGCCCGCCGCGCACGGTAAACCGCGGCTGTAGCCCAGATAATGGGAGATACCTTCGCGCAAACCGATGTACCCCTGGCACTCACCCTGCAGAGTGCGGTCCTGGGCTTCCTCACGTAGTGCACGCATCACCGCCCGGCGCCAATCCGTCATTGGCAGCAGGCGCCGATCAGTCACGCCCCCAGCGAAGTTATAGCGCCTCGGCGCCTCCCGGTCCCCCCACACGGATAACGGACGCCAGTGGCGGCCCGGACCTACTCCCGGTTCCGCCGATTCGCCGTCCACCACCGGCGGCAGCCGGCGGACAAAGGTTCCGGCCCCCCGGCGCGCTTCAAAGAAGCCCTCGGCGACCAAACGCTCATAGGTATCCACCACCGCCTGCCGGGCGATACCCAGCTCCGCCGCCAGCGCGCGGCTGGGCGGCAACCGCTCGCCGGGGGTCAGACGCCCCTCCGCCAGAGCCGAACGCAGGTCGCGGTAGAGCCGCTGGGGTACCGTGCCGGTGCCATTCAGCGGTAGATGGATTTGCAAATTGGTCTCCCAAAATCATTCGAATTGGATCTGCCAGGCCTTCCAATTCAGCCCTAATCTGAACCGGCTTTTCAACCTCTTTGCCACCTGGCCTGTTCAACAGGCCCGCTTGTTTAACAGGAGCAACCATGAAAGCCCGTATCAACTTCTTCACCGCTTCGCCGGACACCATGAAAGCCATGCTCGGTACCTCGGAAGTGATCGAGAACACCGGCCTGGATCACCGTCTGTTGGAACTGATCAAGATACGAGCGTCGCAGATCAACGGCTGTGCCTTCTGTCTCCACATGCATGCCCGGGATGCCCGCGCCGCCGGCGTGCCCAATGAAGTCCTCGATACCGTGTCCGGCTGGCGTGAAGCCCCCTGGTTCAGTGAACGGGAACGGGCCGCTCTGGCCTGGACCGAATGCCTCACTCGCCTCGGCGAAGGCCATCGTGACGACGAGGCGGAATACGACCAGTTGGCCGCCCACTTCAGCGAAAAAGAACGCACCGATCTGACCTACGCCATCGGCGTCATCAACATGTGGAACCGGTTCAACGTTGGCTTCCGTCACGAGCCGGAATAACTTTCTTGTTGAAGGAGATAAAGATGAAAGCCCGCTTCGATTTCTACAGCGCCTCACCGGACACCATGAAGGCGGTGTTCGCCACGCAAAAAGTCATCGATGCCACCGGTCTGGAACAGCGCCTGGTGGAGCTGGTGAAACTGCGCGCTTCGCAGATCAACGGCTGCCTGTTCTGTATGTCCATGCACGCGGCGGATGCCCGTAACCGGGGCATTCCCGACGAAGTGCTGGATACTCTGCCAGGCTGGCACGAAGCGCCCTGGTTCAGCCAGCGGGAAAGGGCCGCCCTGGCCTGGACCGATCACCTGACCCGCCTCAGCGACGCCGGCCACGACGACGAGGCGCTTTACCAGGCGCTGGCGAATCAGTTCACCGAGAAGGAATGCACCGATCTCACTTATGTGATCGGCGTGATCAACATGCTCAACCGCTTCGGCGTGGGGTTCCGGCGCGCGCCGGATTGAGAAAACAACGTGGCCCTTCCCTTCATGGCAAGGACCACCGGTGTCCACCATTCGCGGGCATGTCGGAACGTTAATCGCCGTCGGTCACCGCTCCCAGGGAGGCCGACCCCACGGTGCGGGCGTACTTGGCCAGCACCCCGCGGGTATAGCGGGGTGCCGGTGCCTGCCAGCGGGCATGGCGTTCGATCATCGTCTGCTCGGAAACCTTCAGGGTGATGGTGTTGCTCTCCGCGTCGATGACGATTTCGTCACCGTCCTCCACCAAGGCGATGGGACCGCCTTCCTGCGCCTCGGGAGTAATGTGGCCCACCACGAAGCCGTGGCTGCCACCGGAAAAACGGCCATCGGTGATCAGCGCCACGTCCTTGCCCAGACCACGTCCCATGATCGCAGAAGTGGGTGTCAGCATTTCACGCATGCCCGGACCGCCGCGCGGGCCTTCGTAGCGGATCACCACCACGTCGCCGGCCACCACGGCACCTTCCATGATGCCGACGGTGGCGTCTTCCTCGGAGGAAAACACCCGTGCCTTGCCACTGAAGTGGGTGCCCTCATGGCCGGTGATCTTGGCCACCGCGCCGGTCGGCGCCAGGTTGCCGTAGAGAATACGCAGATGGCTGTCTTTCTTGATCGGGTTATCCAGCGCGCGGATGATGTTCTGCTCGTCGGGATAAGGCGCCACCTTGGCCAGATTCTCCGCCAGCGTACGACCGGTGACGGTCAGGCAATCGCCGTGCAGCAAGCCTTCCTCCAGCAGTGTTTTCATCAGTGGCTGAATGCCGCCAATGGCCACCAGTTCACTCATCAGGTAATGCCCGCTGGGGCGCACGTCCGCCAGCACCGGCACCCTTTTACCGATGCGGGTGAAGTCTTCCAGGCTCAACGGCACGCCAATGGTATGGGCCATGGCCATCAGATGGAGCACGGCATTGGTGGAGCCGGCCAGGGCGATGACCACGGTGATGGCGTTCTCGAACGCTTCCCGGGTCAGAATATCGCTGGGCTTGATGTCCCGTTCCAACAGAGCCAGCACGGCGGCCCCGGCCGCCCGGCAGTCGGCCAGCTTGTCCTCGGATTCCGCGTTCTGCGCGGAGCTGCCCGGCAGGCTCATACCCAGTGCCTCGATGGCGCTGGCCATGGTGTTGGCGGTGTACATGCCGCCACAGGAACCCGGGCCGGGCACCGCCACTTTTTCCACCTGCTCCACCTCGATCAGGCGCTTGTCGCCCTTGGTGTAGGCACCCACCGCCTCGAACACGGAAATCAGGTCCGTATGCCCGGGGCCGGGCTTGATGGTGCCGCCATAAACGAACACCGACGGCCGGTTAAGCCGTGCCAGCCCCATCAGACAACCGGGCATGTTCTTGTCGCAACCGCCAATGGCCACCAGCCCGTCGAAGCCTTCGCAACCGGCCACGGTTTCAATGGAGTCGGCGATCACCTCACGGGAAACCAGGGAATACTTCATGCCCTCGGTGCCATTGGCGATGCCATCGGAAATGGTGATGGTGTTGAAGATCACGCTCTTGCCGCCGGCGGCGTCGGCGCCCTCGCCGGCCTCGCGAGCGAGCCCGTCGATATGCATGTTGCAGGGCGTCACCCGGCTCCAGGTGGAGGCGATGCCGACCTGCGGTTTCTGGAAATCTTCGTCGGTAAACCCGGTGGCACGCAACATGGCCCGACTCGGCGCCTTGGCAATACCGTCCACCACCGGCGCGGAATAACGGCGGCGTTTGTCTTCAGTCATCGTTGTTCTCCTGATCACGGGCAGGTTCCAGCATAACGCTTTTACCGCCACGTCACAGAGCCGTAAACAATCGGAAAGAAGTGGCGCCCGCCGCCCATCAGCGTCCTAAACAAAATCTTTTCTTTTGTTTAGGAACCAATCTGTCAAAATAGGCGTCTTCCCATACCTCATTCCCGGCCGCCGGCTTCTCCGGCGGCTTTTTGTTTGCCGCGGCAGCGAGGAGCGCGCATGTCCGTCCAGCAACCCAAGGCCGCCATGGCCCGACACCCCCGTATCGCCGAACTGGCCCTGGCGCTGGGGGGCTTTGGGATCGGCACCGGGGAATTCGTGATCATGGGCCTGCTCAACCGGGTCGCGCTGGATCTTCAGGTGGATCCGCAGGATGTGGGCTATGCCATCAGCAGCTATGCCATGGGGGTGGTGGTGGGCGCGCCGATCATCTCCACCCTGGCGGCCCGGGTACCACGCCGCGCCTTGTTGATCGTACTTATGCTGGTGTTCGCAGTGGGTAATCTGGCCAGCGCCCTGGCTCCCGGCTTCTGGTCCTTCGTGGCGTTACGGTTCATCGCCGGTCTGCCACACGGGGCCTATTTCGGCGTCGCCGCTCTGGTCGCCGCCTCGGCGGTGCCGTTTCATCAACGGGCCAGAGCAGTAGCCCGGGTGATGACCGGCCTGACCGTGGCGATCCTGTTGGGCGCCCCTCTGGGCACCTGGGCCGGCAATCAGTTCGGCTGGCCGGTGGCGTTCGCCGGGGTCGGCGCCATCGCTCTGCTCACCGCGCTGATGGTGCGGATTTTCGTGCCGATGCAACCGGTGGATCCCCACGCCAGCCCGCTGCGTGAACTGTCCGCGCTGCTCAAGCACCGGGTGTTGTTCACCCTGGGCATCGCCAGCATCGGCTTCGGCGGCATGTTCGCGGTGTTCAGCTATGTGATGCCCACGCTCACCGAACAGGCCGGTATGGACGAATCCCTGGGCCCGCTGGTGCTGGCCATCTTCGGTATCGGCACCATTCTCGGCACCCTGGCCGGCGCCCGTGCCGCCGACGGCAATCTGATGAAGGCCATCCCCGGCATTCTGATCTGGTGCGCGGTGATCCAGGGCCTGTTCTTCGTTGCCGCCAATTCCATGTGGTGGGGATTGCTGTTCGTGGGCCTGGTGGGCACCAGCATGGCGCTCGGTCCGGCGCTGCAGACGCGGCTGATGGATGTGGCCGGCGACGGCCAGACCATGGCCGCGTCTCTCAATCATGCCGCCTTCAACCTGGCCAACGCCCTCGGCGCCTGGCTGGCCGGCGTCGCCACCCGCGGCGACCTGCCCTGGTCCACCACCGGGCTGGTGGGCACCGCTCTGGCCCTGGGTGGCCTGCTGGTGTTCTTCGCCGGCCGGGCGGTGGAGCGGGCCACCGACCATTAACCGCCCAACCGCTTCACACAGACCGAACCACGAAGCCGCTGTGGGAAGCGGCCTTGGCCGCGAATGCCTTCGGGCCGTTGACCATTCGCTTGCAAGCAAGCTTCCCACAGCGGCTTCGTAGCCCAATCCGTGGGAAGCCAGTTGCCTTGGCAGTAGTCGTGTTGCGTGCAAGCCGGCTCTTCAACGGCGGAGGCCCATGGATGGCGCTTGACGTCACCAGCTCCGGTTCACCGCACCCCGGCGGAGAGGGTCTCCGGCTGTACCAATTGGCCGGTGACCGGGAAGCGGATGCGCACTTGCAAGCCGCCATCCGGGTGGTTGTCCAGCGCCATCTGGCCATGGTGCATGTCGACGATGCGCTTGACGATGGCCAGGCCCAGGCCACTGCCGCTGAGCGTGCGTGCTTTCTCCCCGCGAGAGAATGGCTGCAACAGCATGGGAATGTCCTCCTCGCGCACGCCCCGGCCATGGTCGCGGACAATCAGCAACACCGCGTTGTCATCCACCATGGTGTGGATCTCCACCGGCGCGGCGCCGTATTTGAGCGCATTGGTGATCAGATTGGTGAGCATGCGCTTGGCGGTGAGCCGCTTGAGCATCAGGCGCGGCACCTCAGCCAGAGCGACACGGAGCTGCTCCGCCGGGTATTTGCCGCACACTTCCTCGATCAGCGCGTTGAGGCTTTCATAGGAAGGCTGCTCGTCGGCGCCGTCGCGGATGAAGGCAATGAACTGTTCGAGGATCGCGTCCATGTCCTCGATATCGGCGATGATGCCCTGGGACAGCTCCTCGTCATCGAGGAATTCAGCGGACAGCCGCAGCCGGGTCAGCGGCGTGCGCAAATCGTGGGAGACCCCCGCCAGCAGCAACGCCCGGTCGCGCTGCGCTTGTTGCAGATCCCGGGTCATGCGATTGAAGGCGCGGTTCACCGCCTGGATCTCGGTGGGACCGATGGTGTCGTCCAGCACCGGCACCGCTTCCCCCCGGCCGACTTTAAGAGCGACCCGCGCCAGCCGGCGCAGCGGCCGGTTCAGGCTGCGGGCGATCAGCAAGCCGCCGATCACCGCCAATAGCGGCACGGTGACCCCCCAGCCCAGCAGCAGGTAACGATCATAGTCGCGGAAGAACACCATCGGCACGCGCAGCCAGGTGCCCTCGAACGACGGCGCGTTGACCCACAGCACCGGTTGGCGGGCGTCCTCCAGACGGACCGTCACCGGCTCGTCCAGCAGTTCCGCCAGTTCATCACCGAATTGATTCACCACTGGCCGCGTCAGCAACAGGCTGTCCGGCTCTCGCAAGCTCGGCGGCGCCCCCACGCCAATACCGGTGGTGGCTCCCAGACGTTCTTCCAGAAAGTCGCTGTCGGCGCCCTCCTCGAAGATCAATTCCGCTTGCAGGGCGGTAAGCCGGGCGTACTCGCGGATACCCGGAAGATAGGCGTTACGGGCGAAAAACCACAGGGTGATGGCCTGGCTCAAGCCGATCACCAGCCCGACGATCAGGGCAGCGCGGAAAAAGGCGGTACGGGGGTAAAGTTTGGGCATAGGTTCTCATTCCAGCGCGCTGCCAGGGCGGTGTTCACGAAGGGCCACGAAGCCGCTGCAGGCGCTTGGTCCGGGCGGCGGGCCGCTGCAAGCGAATTATTTCAGTCCGGCACGAACACATAACCCACGCCCCATACGGTCTGGATATAGCGGGGCTTGGAGGGATCCTCCTCCAACAGGCGGCGCAACCGCGACACCTGCACGTCAATGGAACGCTCCATGGCGGACCATTCCCGCCCCCGGGCCAGGCTCATCAGCTTGTCCCGGGTCAGCGGCTCCCGCTGATGCTGGATCAGCGCCTTGAGCACGGCGAACTCACCGGTGGTCAGCGCCTGCGGCTCACCGTCACGGCTCAGCGTGCGGCTGGACAGGTCCAGCGTCCAGGGCCCGAAGTCCACGCTGCCCTCCGCCTTGCTCGGCGCCCCCGGCACTTCACGCACGTGACGGCGCAACACCGCGCGGATGCGGGCGCTCAGTTCCTTCGGATTGAACGGCTTGGGCAGATAATCGTCGGCACCTGCATCCAACCCTTCGATGCGTTCGGCGTCATCGCCCTTGGCGGTGAGCATGATGATCGGCAGGTCGTTCTCGCTCTCGCGCAGACGCCGGCAGATCGACAAGCCGTCCTCACCGGGCAGCATCAGATCCAGCACCATCAGCGAGTAGATCTCCCGGGACAAGGCCCGATCCATCTGCTCGGCGTCCGCCACCGCTTTCACCGCGTAGCCCTGCTCCTCGAGGAACCGTTGCAGCAGGCCGCGCAGGCGGGCGTCGTCGTCCACCACCAGAATCTTGTCCACTTGTTCGCTCATGAGGCTTCCCGAATCGTTTTTAACTGCCAGATGCCCCCGTCTCATACCCGTCACTGTGACGGCGGGCAAGTTTTACGATGATTAAGATTGTATATAAAGATTACTGTCGGTACCTGGTATCCCGACCTCCGGCCTGACCGGAAACGGCACCCGGCTGACGTTTTTCATCAGCTTACCTTTGCCGGACGGGCTGCTATCATTTTGCCAAAATGCCGTTTTCAGGGGGGATAATACGCATGGCCAAGATACTGGTGGTGGACGATTCACCCACCCAGCTCACCAATCTGGCGAAGATCGTTGAGGGGCAGGGGCATCAGGTGATCACCGCGGTGAACGGCGTGGAGGGCATTGAACGGGCGCGCAGCGAACGCCCGGACCTGATTCTGATGGACGTGGTGATGCCGGAACTGAATGGTTTCCAGGCCACCCGCAAGATTACCCGGGACGCGGAGCTGGGGGGCATTCCGGTGATCCTGGTGACCACCAAGGATCAGGAGACCGACAAAGTCTGGGGCGAGCGCCAGGGCGCCTCCGGCTACATCGTCAAGCCTCCCAGGGAAGCGGAGCTACTGGCGGAAATCGACCGGGTTCTGCGCTGATCCGCGGCGATAACCACAGCCATCCTGGCAAGTCAATCTATGAACGGCCGGAGTCATTCCCTATGATTCCGGTCGTTTCTTATATACGTGCCGGAAACGCCGGCGTGATGCGGATCAGCGTGCAATCCAGGAATACCCATGCAGAGCATCGAACAGATCATCGCCCAGGAACTCAACGCCCAGCCGCAACAGGTGACCGCCGCCGTCGCCCTGCTGGACGAAGGAGCCACCGTGCCGTTTATCGCCCGTTATCGGAAAGAGGCCACCGGCGGGCTGGATGACACCCAGTTGCGGACCCTGGAAGAGCGACTGCGCTACCTGCGCGAGCTGGAGGAGCGCCGCGAAGCGATCCTCAAGAGCATCGACGAGCAGGAGAAGCTGACCCCGGAGCTGGAGAAGGCGATCCGCGAGGCGGACACCAAGACCCGGCTCGAGGATCTGTATCTGCCGTACAAGCCCAAGCGCCGCACCCGCGCGCAAATGGCCCGCGAAGCCGGCCTGGAGCCGCTGGCGGACGCCCTGCTGAACGACCCCGGCCTGGATCCGGAGAGCGAGGCCGCCGGCTACCTCAACGAGGAGCACAAGATCGCTTCCGCCAAGGATGCCCTGGACGGCGCCAAGCAGATCCTGATGGAGCGCTTCGCCGAAAACGCCGAGCTGCTCACCCGCATGCGCACCTTCCTTTGGGAACGGGCCCAGATCCAGTCCAGGGTGGCCGATGGCAAGGAAGAAGAGGGCGCCAAGTTCCGCGACTATTTCGAGCATCAGGAAGCCCTCAAGAGCATCCCCAGCCACCGTGCCCTGGCTTTGTTTCGCGGCCGCAACGAAGGCGTGCTGCACGTCGCCATGGTACTGCCGGAAGAATTGGAAAACGCCGAGCCCCATCCCTGCGTGGCCATGGTCCGTGAAGTGGCCGGCTGGCGTGATCAGGGCCGCGGCGCCGATAACTGGCTCGGCGAAGTGATGCGCTGGACCTGGAAGATCAAACTCAACACCCACCTGGAAACCGAACTGCTCGGCCGCGTGCGCGAACTGGCCGAGGAAGAGGCGATCCAGGTGTTCGCCCGCAACCTCAAGAGCCTGCTGATGGCCTCCCCGGCGGGCCCGAAAGCCACCATGGGCCTGGACCCGGGGCTGCGTACCGGGGTCAAGGTGGTGGTGGTGGACGCCACCGGCAAGCTGCTGGAACACACCACGGTCTTCCCGCACCAGCCGAAGAACCAGTGGGCGCAGTCCCTGGCGGCGCTGACCAAGCTGAGCATCAAGCATCAAGTGGATCTGGTGGCGATCGGCAACGGCACCGCCAGCCGCGAAACCGACAAGCTCGCCGGTGAACTGGTCAAGGCGCTCAAGGACAAACAGCAGATCCAGAAGATCATGGTGTCCGAGGCCGGCGCCTCGGTGTACTCGGCCTCCGAGCTGGCGGCGCGGGAATTCCCGGAACTGGATGTGTCCTTCCGCGGTGCCGTGTCCATCGCCCGCCGTCTGCAGGACCCGCTGGCGGAGTTGGTCAAGATCGACCCGAAATCCATCGGCGTCGGCCAGTACCAGCACGACGTCAGCCAGGTGAAGCTGTCGCGCTCCCTGGACGCGGTGGTGGAAGACTGCGTGAACGCCGTCGGCGTGGACGTGAACACCGCCAGCGCGCCGCTGCTGGCCCGCATCGCCGGCCTCAACAGCACCATCGCCGGCAACATTGTCAGCTTCCGCGAGAAGAACGGCGCCTTCAACAATCGTGACGCTCTCAAGCAGGTGCCGCGTCTTGGGGAAAAAACCTTCGAACAGGCCGCCGGCTTCCTGCGGGTCATGAACGGTGAAAACCCGCTGGATGGTTCCGCCGTGCACCCGGAGGCCTACCCGGTGGTGGAACGGATCGCCAAGAAACACGACCGCCCGATCAAGGATCTGATCGGCGACATCCCGTTTCTGAAGAGCGTCAAACCGGCCGAATTCACCGACGAGCATTTCGGTCTGCCCACCGTTACCGACATCCTCGGAGAGCTGGAAAAACCGGGCCGCGACCCGCGACCGGAATTCAAGGCGGCGGAGTTCAAGGAAGGGGTGGAAACCCTGGCCGACCTGAAGCCGGGCATGATCCTGGAAGGCGCGGTGACCAACGTCACCAACTTTGGCGCCTTCGTCGACATCGGCGTGCATCAGGACGGCCTGGTGCACGTGTCGGCGCTGGCCGACAAATTCGTCGAGGATCCCCATGATGTGGTCAACCCCGGCGACATCGTCAAGGTGAAGGTGCTGGAGGTGGATCAGGCGCGCAAACGCATCAGCCTGACCATGCGTATGGACGATCGCCATCAGGAACGTCAGGCTGGTCAAAGCCAGGGCGCACCGGCGGGCAAGGGCCGGCGTGGCGGCGGCCAGGGCCAGCGTCAGCGTGGCGGCGGCAACAAACCGGCGGCGGCACCGCAAGGCGCTCTGGGAGCGGCTTTCGCCAAGGCTCTGGAGCAACAGAAGAAGCGCGGCTAACCTTCCGCCAAGCAGCCAGCGGGCAGCGTGCCGGCCAAAGCGGCGGCACGCCGCCGGTAAAGGATCATCAACACGGGCGGCGGACCGACACCGCCCCGATCACCGCCCAAGAATGGGACAGCCCCATGACCGACTTGCTCAGTCAACGCATTCAGGCCCTCCTGGACTCCGACGCCGCCAGCACCCTGGTGGGAATTCGCCGGGGCATCGAAAAAGAAAGCCTGCGTATCAGCACCGATGGCAACCTGGCGCAAACCGGCCACCCCGAGGCGCTCGGCTCAGCCCTGACCCATCCCTACATCACCACCGACTACTCCGAAGCGTTGCTGGAGTTCATCACGCCCGCCAGCAGCGATCTGCACAGCCCGCTGGAATTTCTCGATCAACTGCACCGCTACACCTACCGCCACATCGGTGACGAGTTGCTGTGGGTCAATTCCATGCCCTGCCGGGTGAAAGAGGACAGCGAAGTGCCGGTGGCCCGCTACGGCAGCTCCAATGTGGGCCGCATGAAGCACATCTACCGCATCGGTCTGGGCCACCGCTACGGCCGCAAAATGCAGACCATCGCCGGCATTCACTACAACTTTTCCTTCCCGGAATCATTCTGGCAACTGCATCAGGCCCAGGAGGGCAGCGAGGAGCCGCTGCAGGATTTCATTTCCCGGCGCTACTTCGATCTGACCCGTAACTTCCAGCGTTATTCCTGGCTGCTGGTGTACCTGTTCGGCGCTTCGCCGGCATTGTGCGCGTCGTTCCTGGCCGGCCGCGAGCACCACCTGCTGGAGCGCTTCGACCACAGTCTCTACCGGCCCCATGCCACCAGCCTGCGGATGAGCGATCTGGGCTACCAGAACAATGCCCAGTCGTCCCTGGCGATCAGCTACAACAACCTCGACGAATACGTGGAGACGCTGACCCACGCCATCAAAACACCGGAACCGGCCTACGACGCCATCGGCGTACTGGATGCCAAAGGCGACTATCAACAGCTCAACGCCAACATCCTGCAAATCGAAAACGAGTACTACTCCTCGATCCGGCCCAAACGGACCATCAACAAAGGAGAGCGCCCCACCCTGGCGCTCAAGCGGCGCGGCGTCGAGTACATCGAGATCCGCGCTCTGGATCTCAATCCGTTCGAACCGGTGGGCATCAATCAGCAGGAAATCCGCTTCCTCGACCTGTTCGCCACCTATTGCCTGCTGCGTACCTCGCCGCAATTGGAAAGCTGCGATCTGAACGCCAGCAAGGACAACCTGCGCCAGGTGGTCTACAACGGCCGGGACACCTCCGTGGCCCTGAATAACTGGGGTGAGAGCGTGACACTGAAACAGTGGGCGCTGGAGAAGCTGGACCAGATGGTGCCGATCGCCGAATTGTTCGACCGCTGTCACGGCGGCAACAACTATTGCGACGCCTTGAAGCGTCAACGCTTGAAGGTGGAAGAACCGGACGCCACGCCATCCGGGCAGATCATGGACAAGCTGGAAAGCCGCGACCAGACCTTCTTCCAGTTCGCCATGAACCAGGCTCTGGCCCACAGGGACCACTTCCGCTCCCGGCCGCTGGACGCCGACCGCGAGGCGCAACTGGCCACGCTGGCTCGCCACAGCCTGACCGAACAGGCCGCCTGGGAAGCGGCGGACGACATGGATTTCGAAAGTTATCTGGACACCTATTTCAAGGACTGACGACGGCGCGGGAACCATTGTGTCTCCCCTGCACTCCATACCATCATGTCCTTCTCACCCTCCCTGTCCCTCTCCCCTCAAGGGAGAGGGGACCGAATAGATGGGTTGTCTTGTCTCCCCTCTCCGGGAGAGGGGCCGAGGGAGAGGGTGAACAATAAACAGGCCGGAAAGGAATCAAATCGATGTGGTCCAAACTGCCTTCGCCCCGGGCCCTTAACGGGCTCGCCCTGCTGGCCTGCGTTATCGCCATGGCCAGCGCCCTGTATTTGCAGCACGTGGATGGCCTGGAGCCCTGCCCGCTGTGTATCTTCCAACGCATCGCCGTGTTCGCGGCGATGGCCATTCTGCTGGTGGCGTTCCTGCACGGTCCGCGCGGTATCGGCGTGCGTATCTATGCCGTGCTCACCGCTCTCGCCGCCCTGGTGGGAGGCGGCATCGCCATCCGCCATCTATGGCTGCAAAGCCTGCCGCCGGATCAGGTGCCCGGCTGCGGTCCCGGCCTGGATTACATGCTCGACGTGTTCCCGCTCCATGACGTCCTGGCGCAGGTGCTGTCCGGCTCCGGCGAGTGCGCCGAGATCAGTTGGACCTTTCTTGGCCTGAGTATCCCCGGCTGGTCGCTGGTGGTGTTTACCGGACTGTTGCTGTTCGCCCTGGTACAATTGTTCCGTCCGTTACGCGCCTGACCGGTTGTCGCCGGCGGCCCTTTTCACTGGCCGCCGGCTTCATGCCTCCGGGCCAGGCGCCACGACGCTGCAGGGAGGCACTCGACGCGGGCCTTTCGGGCCTGATTCAGGCCGTTCCGCCGATTCCCCCATTCCACCACTTCAGGTCCGCAGCGCCGTGATTCCGGGCTTTGTCCAGAGGTAGGGACTTCCGGGAGATCCTGATGATTGATGGCCTGCTGATTCTGTTGTTGTTTCAATTTCTTGGCGAGGTGCTGATCCACCTCACCGGCCTGCCCCTGCCGGCACCGGTGGTGGGCATGATCCTGCTGCTGTTCGCGCTGATGCTGGGCGCACCGGGGATGGATAAAGTCTCCGAGGCCGCCGGGGCCCTGATTCGCCATATCACCTTGCTGATCTTTCCTCTCGGCGTCGGCATCGTGCTGCAATGGCACCGCTACCAGGACAATGCCCTGGCCCTGGCGGTGTCGGTGGTGTTCGGCACTCTGATCGCCCTGGTACTGGTGACTCTGCTGCTGAAGGTGCTGCTGCGGCGCTCTTCCCATGGCAGCGGTGGAGGAGACTCGCACCATGGCTGAGTTGATGCACACTCCTCTGCTCGGTGAGCTGCTGCACACCCCTTTGTTCGGATTACTGCTGACGCTGGCCAGCTACCGTTTCGCCCAATGGGCCTACGCCAAATCCAACAGCCTGGCGCTGTTTCACCCGTTCATCGTCGCCGCCATTCCGGTCATTATCGTGCTGCCGCTGGTGGGCGTGCCTTACGAGGAATACCGTGAGCAGACCGCTCTGATTTCCTTCCTGCTCGGTCCCGCCACCGTGGCCCTGGCCTGGCCACTGTATCGTCAGCTGCATACCGTGCGCAGCGTCTGGCGGCCATTGCTGATCACCGTGGTGATCGGCGCGGCTCTGGCCTCCGGGCTGGCGGTGGGCCTGGCCTGGTGGCTGGGCGCGCCGGAAACCGTGGTCGGCTCCCTGGCGCCCAAATCCATCACCACGCCTATCGCCATCGAGGTGGCGAGGGTCACCAATGGGGATGTTTCCCTGGCCGCCGGCGCGGTGGCGATCACTGGCATCGTCGGCGCCCTGGCCGCCGGCCCGGTATTCCGGCTGTTGCGGGTGGAGGATGACCGCATCCGCGGCTTCGCCCTCGGCTTGGTGGCCCACGCCATCGGCACCGCCCGCGCCTTCGAGTTCAGCGAAAAGGCGGGTGCCTTCGGTGGTCTGGCGCTGGGCCTGACCGGCCTGCTGACCGCCCTGGCCCTGCCCTGGATCTGGCCGTGGGTTTCCTCGTTGATGGGATGAGCATCGCGGCCCTCCGGTGCAAGGGCCGCGACAAGCGGGGAAGCCTGGAGGGTTATTGCACCGACAGATCCGCCGGCACTACGTAGAGCCGGTTGCCGTCGATGGTGTTGCTGTCCAAGCGCTTCTGGACCAGCTCGCCATCAACGGACCAGGTGGCGAAATCATCGTCGTTGAGCACGCCCAGGGTTTCACTGTCGATCACCCACAGCCCTTCCATCTTGTCGTGGGGATAGCTCACCTGGGCCACCATATCCACCACCAGGCTCTTTTCCACCGGCACGATGTTATGCGCGGCCAATGCCTGCCAGCCCTGGTTCATCACCACCTGCTCCAGGGTCTCACCGTTGATGGTCAACCCCAAGGCGTCGTCCTGGACCAGATCGCCGCCCACCGCCAGCTCTTCCAGGTTGGTGCCGGTAGTCAGATCGATACGGTAGACATGCTTCTGGGCATCCGGAGTCGCGGCGTCAACGCCGTCGGGGCCGCCGTAGAGAAACTTGCCGTCCCGTTCCAGCACCAGAAACTGGTTCTCGCTCAGCGCCGCCAACTCCGAATTGGAGTTCTGCGCTTTCTGCTGCTTGTAGAGATACTGGCCGACCCGGCCGCTTTCCAGATCAACGGTAACGATACGGGTGATATCCAGCGCCCGCACATCCTTGCTGGGCAGATCCATGGTGGACTGCATGATACCCACCAGAGTCTTCTCATCCGGAGTAATCGTCAGCCCTTCCATGCCGCGATTGGCGCGCCGGTGGTCAAACTCCGCCGGCAGCGTATGGGTGTTGCGTGAGTCCGCGACAAACGGATTGATGCGTTCAATCTCCTTGCCGTCAGCATCGAAGTGCACCATGTGCGGGCCATACTCGTCGCTGACCCAGAAAGTGCCGTCACTGAGCGCCACCAGCCCTTCACCGTCCAGACCATAATCATCCAGGCGCAGGGGGTTGCTCTCTTCGTCATAGGGCGAGCTGGGGTCAACCAGAATTGGCGAACCGTCGGCGTTATAAGGTGTTTCACCAGTGCCGCCGAGACCGTCGCTGTTGGGCAAGCCTGTGATCAGGGTTCCGTCCGGACGTTTCAACAGAATTTCGTTCAGCAATACCACTTCACCGTCGTCGGTGACTTCGAAATGGCCGATACGCGGGGTGTATTCCGGCGTGGGGAATTTCTTGCCCTTGCCATAATTGCCGGTATAGGTGGCGTTGGGACCACGGTCGGTCAGCGCATAGAAACGCCGGTCCGCTTCCGGATCCGCGGTCATGGCGGAACCAAACCCCCCGTTACGTACTTCGAAAGGTTGCTGGTCGCTGGCGTCGATCAGATCGGAGCGCAGCACCGAGTATGGCAGTAACGCGCCCTCCGCCGGCACGATGTCCGCCAGGGAGGACGGATTGGCGGGCGCCGGGTCATTGTCGGAGTCGCTACCGCATCCCGCCAGTAACGAGGACGCCACCAGAGTGGCAAGCAAAGTTTTTTTGAACATGGGAAGATCCTTGGTGTTGTTGTTTCAGGGCTGACAAAAAGCGCTGTCGTACTGGTAGACGAAACCGGTCTTGGTCTGCCCGTCCGCTTCCACCCATTGCTCCAGGCCGCGCAGGGCATCAAAGGCCTGGCGGGCCCGGTTCACCACTTTGCGTGTGTAGTCCGCGGACGGGTCTTCGTATTTGAAGGACAGCTCCGCCACTACCGGTGACTGGCTGCCCGAAGGTGTGCCCTGATACCAGAGCGTGACGCTGATTTCGGCGTCGTGCTGGCCCAGATCAATATCCACGTTCCGGTACGCTCTCTCCCGTATGGTCAGCCCCCCGACCAGGGACAGAGTGAGGTTGTCATCCAGGCCGTAGTCGGACTGGAAACCGGGAAAATGGGCATGAATATCGTCCATGCGATTGAGCGTGCGAGTATTGGGCGCCTTGGTGGAGTGGCTATAAACCACCTTGAAAGGAATCGCTCTGGTGGCGCCGACATCCGCTTCCAGCTTGCTCTCCGCGCCATTGGTGGAGGACGACACATCCTCGAAGTCCGCGATGTACCGGTCCGGACCGCGGAATTTCAGAGTGACCTCGGACTCGCCGTTTTCCACTCGCTCACGAAAGCTGTAGCCCAATTCCCTAAGCCGGCACGTCGAGGCGGTGTCATAAAAACGCACCTGGCGGTCGTGATCCAGGCTGATGGCCCCGCTGACATCGCGGCCAATGGCATTCTCGATGGCCGGTTTCACCGCTTGCATCAGGGCCAGCACATCACCCGATTCGGTTTGCGATTGAAACCGGCTGGCATCCAGAATCAATTTGTATTCCCGGGAAATAACATCGGGGTTGGCTTGCGCCTGCAAGGCCAGCGAACCCAACACCGCGATCAGCAATCGTCGCACGAGACCTCCTTATCCGGATTCGAGGGTGGGAAAACCCTGCAGACCCTAGAAGGTGGCCGTGACACTTTAATGACCCGGAGCCAATAACCTCTGGTATTTCAATGCCATAGCCAGGGCTCTCCGTGGGACTTATAAGAGAGCGGGAGGGTTATGAAGAAATCATCTTTTGCGGCAACTCACTGATGGCGCGTGCTTTTTCCCCTCCACCCCGATCGTGTCCCATTCTCACCCGTTGCCAGTGGCCGCTCGCCGGCTCTAGTCTCGACTTCCCCCAAGGAAAAAAATCTGTCAGCCATGCCCGAAAAAGGAGAGCGAACAATGGCAAGTTCCAGTTCCACAGCATTGGCCCAATGGCAGCATATTGAGGCACTGGTACAAGCCTGGCTGGAGGAGCGGCGGCAATTGATCGTGCTCCTTTGCCAGGTACAAGGCATCGACCACACGCCGTCGCGGGAAGAACCGGACACCCCCGTCCATCAACGCATCCAGGACCTCTGTCAGGTATTGATGGACTATCTCAGCGCGGGTTATTTCGAGGTGTACAACGCCCTGGTGCGAGCGGCGCGCCATTACGGCAGCGGGCCACCACAGTGGGCGGAACAATTGATCCAGAGGCTGGATGCCTCCACCGAGGAAGCACTGGCATTCAACGAGGATTACGACAGCCCGACCCACTGCATGACGCGGCTGACGGAATTACCGGAACGGGTGGCGCGCTTGATGGTGGCGCTGGAGGAGCGGTTCGCGCTGGAAGATCAGTTGATAGTGAGTCTTTACCAGGAACCGGCGCCGGCGGCGCGAGCCGAGCAAAGGTAGCGGTTTCCGGCCGGCCCATCGGGGCCGGCCGGAACGGCGGTATTATTCGGCATCGTCCGCTGCGGATTCTTCCGCGGCCTGGTCATCGGCGGCGTCATCGCCCTGACCCTGAATGCCCAGCAACTCCACTTCGAAGATCAGCACTTCATTGGGGCCGATATCACCACCGGCGCCCTGCTTGCCGTAGCCCAGTTCCGCCGGCAGATAGAGCTTCCACTTATCACCGACTTTCATCATCGGCAGCGCTTCCTGCCAACCCGGGATAATGTGGGCCAGACCGAACGTGGCCGGCTGGTCCCGCTCGATGGAGCTGTCGAATACTTCACCATCGGTGGTGCTGCCTTCGTAATGGACAGTAACGGTGTCCTCCACGGTGGGGGACGGCGCGCCTTCCTCGCCGGACTTCAGCACTTCGTACTGCAGCCCGCTGTCGGTGGTGGTAACACCATCGCGCTTACCGTTCTCGGCCAGGAATTCCTCGCCTTTCTTCAGGTTGTCCTCGGCTTCCTGTTCCAGTTTGGCCTGGCGCTTTTCCACCAGACGCATCTGGAAGTCCTGGATCAGCTGGTTCAGGTCCTCATCCCCAAGGCGGGAATCCGTGCCAGTGTGACCGTCGCGGATACCGGCAATCATCGCTTCGGTATCCAGTCCCTCCATGGCACTCATCTGCTCGGCGCTGCGATAACCCAGCGCGTAGGACGCTTTCTGGTCGTCCGTTTTGATCTCCACCTTGGCGGCATCCTCACCGCCGTCCTGTTGACCGCAAGCCGCCACCAGGACGGTACCGGCCAGCACGATTCCCAACTTTTTCATTCTGCCTCCATTGGCCTGTGGTTATTTCCCGCTCGCCCGCCGAAGTAACGGCCGCGCCCCAGCACCCGGCGGCGGAATCTGGCCATACTGCCAGTTTCCCGCCCCCTCGCGCCAGCGCTAAACCGTGAACGCCGACAAGGGTCGGGGGTCGCCATGGTCCAACGGAACCGAAAACACCCCGACCAACAGGAGAAACAAAGATGTAACGTCTGAAGCTGACCGGCATTTCCCCCAAGAGTTCCAGTCAGCCTTCATTCTGCCCGTGGCGAAACGGCTGTCAAAACCCTGGCGCGGAAAACCGTGTCAATGTCGTGCAATAACAAGCATTTGGCAGGAAAAGGGGGTAGTGGGCGACGCGTAAGCACAAGAGGGGGCATGAATCAGAGTGCTCCACCGCCAATCGCGAGCCTTGGAGACATGAATTCAAAGATGGCCACGAAGCCACTGTGGGAGCTTGCCTGCAAGCGAATGGAGCTTTCGGCCCCCAAATTCGCTTGCAAGCAAGCTCCCACAGCGGCTTCGTAGTCCGATTTGAGGGAAAGCGGCCACACGGCATCCTTAACCCTGCTGGTAATAGGCCTCGTGCTCGGAGCGAATCATGTGCTTTTGCACTTTGCCGGTTCCAGTGCGTGGAAATTCTTCCGTGAACAGCACCGCCTTGGGCACCTTGAAGCCCGCCAGCCGTTCCCGGCAGTGCTCCAGCACTCCTTCTTCGTCCGCGCGCGCGCCGGGTTTGAGGATCACCATCGCGGTAATCGCCTCTCCCCAGTGTTCATGGGGCAGCCCCACCACCGCGGCTTCCGCCACGGTTTCATGCTCCATCAGGCAGCGTTCCACTTCGATCGACGCCACGTTTTCACCACCGGTCTTGATCACGTCCTTCTTGCGATCGGTGAACCAGATGGCGCCGTCTTCGTCCATCCAGGCAATGTCGCCACTGTGAAACCAGCCGTGCTGAAAGCTCTCGCGGGTCTTGTCCGGCTGATTCAGATAGCCGTTCATGGTCTGCGGGCCGCGATAGACGATTTCCCCCGGCTCGCCACGGGGCAACAGGCGGCCATGATCATCCATGATCGCCACCCGCGTCATGGCGGTGGCGGTGCCCCAGGTGGCGGCCTTGCTCCATTGATGCTCCGGGCGCTGCATGCAGGTGGCCGGAGTGAATTCGGTCTGGCCGGAACCGAGCACCACATCGGCATTGGGAAACAGCTCGTGCAGAGCGCGCAGCCGTTCATCCGGCATCGGCGCCATGGCATAGACCGCCCGTGTTACCGAGGTAAGGTCATGGTTGCCGCGCGCCGCGGCGTCCAGCAGCTGCCCGTACATCATCGGCAGAAACATGATCACATTGGCCTGGTGCTTTTCGATCAGAGCCAGCATGTTTTCCGGTGTATCGAACCCTGGCGCCAGAATCACCCGAGCCCCCACCGTGAACATGGGCACGGTCATGGAATTGAGCATGGCGCAATGGAACAGCGGCAGCACCACCAGTGCCTTGGTATTGTGATCGGCTTGATGGGCAAGCGCCCCGGACAACCCGGCCATGGTCACCGCCAGATGGCTGGTGAGCACGCCCTTGGGCAAAGCGGTGGTGCCGCTGGTGTAGAGCAATTGCACCGCGTCACGATCAAACACCGGCACCTGCAGTTCGGCATCGTCGCCCTGCTCCAGCAACCCGTCGAACGAACCGGCGTCCTTGGGCAGGGCCTCCGGCGCCCGCGCGCCGGTCCAATAAACACCCTGAAGCTCAGGCAACGACGGCACCAGTTCCTTCGCCACCGCCAGCAATTGGTCCTGCACGATCAGCACCTTCGCCGCGGAATCCTGGAAGCAATAGGCGATTTCCGAGGGACGCAGCCCCAGATTGGCCGGCGCGCAGATCAACCCGGCCTTGGCACAGGCCAGATAAGTGATCAGGATTTCCAGGCAGTTGCCGGCCATCACCCCGACCACGTCCTGATGCTTCAAACCCAGGCCGAGCAAGGCACTGCCCAGACGGTTCGCGCGCCGATCCAGTTCACCGTAAGTAAGGCTTTGCTCGCCACAAACCAGCGCCACTCTGTCAGGAAACAAGTCCGCGGCCCGGGTGCTCATGTCACCGACACAGACCCGGTCCACCATATGCCGGCCGAAAGCTTCTTCGTCGAGATTCACTGTCATGATACGGCTCTCCTGTTGTTGTGCTTATGGGAAGGGCGGCCAGCCCGGATATCTCACCAGTTGGTGGGATATCCGGGCTACCGCCCGGGCCAATCCGGCGCGCGCTTCTCATTGAACGCGGCCAGGCCCTCCTTGGCATCCTCGGTAAGCGCCAGGGTGGCGATCTGGGTTTCGGTGTAGGCGATGGCCTGATCGAAGGACATTGCCTCGATGGCACGTAACGCGTACTTGCCCCGGCGAATAGCGGTGGGGGATTTGTCCACCAGGCGGTCAATCAACCACTCGACCTTGGCGTCCAATTCCGCCGCTGGCGCCAAATGATTGACCAGCCCCGCCTGCAGCGCTTCGTCGGCGGTGAAAGGCTCACCGGTGAAGCACCATTCACGCAGCACCCGCTGCGGCACCAGCCGTTGCAACAAACTCAACACCTGCATCGGGAAGACCCCGACCTTCACTTCCGGCAAGCCGAAGCGCACTGTATCCACCGCCACCGCCATATCGGTCATGCACAACAGTCCCATGCCTCCAGCCATGCAGACCCCGTTCACCCGGGCGATACTCGGCACCGTACTGTTGCTGGCGAGACGCATCAGATCGGCGTAGTCGGCATTGGGTTTGGCGTAATCGAAGACAAACCCCTCTCCGGGACGCAGATCGGCGCCGGCGCAAAAGGCCTTGTCACCACTGCCGGTGAGCACGATCACACGCACTTGCGGATCCGCCTGGGCCTGCTCATAACCCTGGCGGATACCGTCGATCACCGCCTGATTGATGGCGTTGCGTTTGTCCGGCCGGTTCACCGTGATCCACAGCGCCCGGCCGCGTTTTTCCAGTAGTACCGCTTGTTCCGTACTCATTCCGGTTTGTTCTCCTCACTGGCATCCGCTTCGATTTCCACCAGCACCCGGCCGGCGGCCACCTGATCTCCTTCGGCGGCGCTGATCACCGAGACCACACCGCCGACACCGGCCCGGTGCACGTGCTCCATCTTCATCGCTTCCAAGGTGAGGACCGCTTCGCCGGCTTCCACCCGCTGACCTTCGCTAACCGCCACCGATACCAGGCGGCCGTTCATGGACGCCCGTACCCGGCCGTCGCCACCATCGGCGGCACCCTGGGCGGCGGCGGCATAGGTGCGGTCCGTAACCGAATAACCTTCGCCGCCATGGAGGAAGTGCAGCACGTCACCGCGCCGCGCCAGCGGCACCGTCTCCACCACGCCGCCGCGCTCCAGTCGCACCCCGTCAGCGGTGAAACCGAGCAGCCCGAACTCCGTGGCGACATCCTCGATGACCACTTGCAAACGATCCGCCCGCAAGCGGGTCAAGGTCGCGGCGCCGTCTTCATCACGCAGTTGATAGCGCACGATCAGCGGCAACCGGGAAGACAAACCGGATCTGGCGCTGCCGGCCCCACTGTCGGTGAGATACAACAAAGCGGCGGCCAGCGCCCGCAGTTGCTGCCCGTGTTCCTCATCCTGGTGCAGCAAGTCGGCCTGCCGCTGTTCCACGAAAGCGGTAGTCGCTTCGCCGGCGGCGAACACCGGGTCGCGCAGGCAGCGCGCCAGAAAGCCCTGGTTGGTTTCGACCCCCAGCGCCACCAGTTCTTCCAGCCCCGTGGCCAGACGGCGGCGGGCTTCGTCGCGGTTCTCGCCCCAGGCGATCAACTTGGCCACCATGGAGTCATAGAACGGCGGCACCTCGGCGCCGTCCCGCAAGGCACTGTCCACCCGCAGAGTTCGCGGCGCGCGCCAGCGCACCAGAGTGCCGCTTTGCGGCATGAAGCCCTGGCGCGGACTTTCCGCGCAGAGACGTACTTCGATCGCGTGCCCCCGGAAGCGGATGTCATCCTGTTCCAAAGCCAGGGCCTCCCCGGCGGCCACCCGCAATTGCAGGGCCACCAGGTCCACACCAGTGATCGCCTCGGTAACCGGGTGTTCCACCTGCAGGCGCGTGTTCATTTCCATGAAGTAGAAGCGGCCCTCGCCATCCAGCAGGAATTCCAGGGTGCCGGCGCCTTCATAGCCGATGGCCCGCACCGCCCGCACGGCGGTCTCGCCCATCTGCTCACGCAGCGCCTGATCCACGGCCGGAGATGGCGCTTCTTCCACCACTTTCTGATGACGGCGCTGCACCGAACAATCCCGCTCACCGAAATGCAGCGCCTTGCCGTGACGATCCGCCACTACCTGGATTTCCACATGCCTCGGTTCGACGATGGCTTTTTCCAGAATCACTTCCGGATCGCCAAAAGCGCTTTGCGCCTCCGAACGGGCGCTGGCCAATGCCTCCAGAAAAGTGTCCGTGCTTTCCACCAGACGCATACCGCGTCCGCCACCACCGGCGGTGGCTTTGATCATCACCGGGTAGCCGATGTCATCCGCTTCCCGATGCAGCCGTTGTTCGCTTTGGTCCTGGCCCTGATAACCGGGCACGCAGGGCACGCCGGCCTGCTCCATCAACTGTTTGGCGCGGGCCTTGTGCCCCATGGCTTCGATGGCCTCGGCGGAGGGGCCGATGAACACCAGGCCGGCGTCGGCGCAGGCCTTGGCCAGCGCCGGATTCTCCGCCAAAAAACCATAGCCGGGATGCACCGCGTCGGCGCCAGCGCGTCTGGCGGCGTCAACGATGCGGTCGATATTCAGATAGGATTGCGCCGGCAAAGCCTCACCGATGCAAACCGCCTGATCCGCCTCCAGGACGTGGCGGGCATCGCGGTCGGCACTGGAATAAACCGCCACCGTTCGGTAGCCCAGCTCCCTGGCGCTACATTGGATGCGCAGGGCGATTTCGCCACGGTTGGCGATCAGAATCTTGCTGAAAGGGGTCGCTTTACTCATATCGTTACCGCTCGGATCAGGGACGGGCCACGGAGAACTGCATCGGCTGGGTTTGCCGCTGCTCCGCTTCGCGGCAGATGGACAGCACATAGGCGATCACGCCGCGGGTATCGCGCGGGTCGATGACACCATCGTCCAGCAGGCGGCCGCTGGTGGCGAACACGTCCATTTGCTTTTCAAAGGTCTCGATAATGCGCCCTTCCAGATCCTCCAGGGCGGCGCGATCCACTTCCTGGCCACGGCGTTTGGCCGCCGATTCGGTGACGATACTCATGGTGCGGGCGGCCTGTTCCCCGCCCATTACCGCGGTCTTGGCGTTGGGCCAGGAGAAACAGAAACGCGGGTGAAAACCCCGGCCGCACATGCCGTAATTACCGGCGCCGAAGGAAGCACCGCAGTACAGGGTGATTTGCGGCACGGTGGCGTTGGTCACCGCCTGGATCATCTTGGAGCCATGCTTGATGATGCCGGCCTGCTCATAGTCCTTGCCGACGATAAAACCGGTGGTGTTGTTCAGATACAGGATCGGTGTGCGCGACTGGCAACAGGCCTGAATGAAATGGGTGGCCTTGGTCGCCCCGGCGGGGTCGATCGGCCCGTTATTGGTAATGATGCCCAGCGCCATGCCTTCGATGCGCGCCTGCCCGCAGACGGTGGCGGGGCCGTAGTTGGCACCGAACTCGAGGAAGTCGGAATCGTCGACGATGCGCGCGATCACTTCCTTCATATCCACCGGTCTTTTGTGGTCCATGGGCATGATGCCGAGCAGTTCCTCGCCGTCGTAACGGGGCGGTGGAGCCGGTTCAGCGGCCGCCGCCGGGATATCCCGATTCCAGTCCAGCTTGCCCATGATGTCGCGTACCAGACGCAGGGCGTCGCGATCATCCTCGGCCAGGTAGTCCCCCAGGCCGGACAAGGTGGTGTGCATCTCGGCCCCGCCCAGTTCCTCATCGGTGGCTTCTTCACCGGTGGCCGCCTTCAGCAACGGCGGACCGGCCAGGAAGGCCTTGGAGCGGCCGCGCACCATGATGATGTAGTCCGACAGTCCGGTTTGGTATGCGCCGCCGGCGGTGGAGGAGCCGTGGGTGACGGTCACCACCGGCAGACCGGCGGCGGACAGACGCGCCAGGTTGCGGAACGAGGAGCCGCCCAGGATGAACTCCTCGACCCGGTACTTGAGCAGGTTGGCCCCGGCGCTTTCCACCAGTTGCACGTACGGCAGCTTGTTTTCCAGTGCCAGCTCCTGCACCCGCAGCACCTTGTCCAGCCCCATGGGCTGGGCGGCACCGGCGTCGATGCCGGAATCGGTGGCGAGGATCATGCAGCGCACGCCGCGGACATAGCCGATGCCGGCGATATTGCCGCCGCCGGGGATGGTTTTCTCCGGATCCGGGTTGTCCATGCCGTAACCGGCCAGGGTAGCCAGTTCCAGAAAAGGGGCGCCGGGGTCCAGCACCAGCGCCACACGCTCACGCGGCAGCAGTTGCCCGCGCTTTTCAAAGCGCCCCTTGGCGGCGGCGGACTTGTCCCGGGTCCGTTGCTCCACCGAGCGCAAACGCGTCAGCAGCGCCTCCATACCGGCCCGGTTTTCCCGGAAAGTGGTGTCCGCGGAGGACACTTGGGTTTCGAGTACTGCCATGAAAAGGGCTTCCCAGTCTGTCGGCACCGGGGATCACCGGCGCCTTGGTGTTAAAACAGTGCTGGTAGCCTACGCAGCGGCAAAGCGGCGGGTCTTGCGAAAAATAGCTATGGGGGGAAGGAAAGTTAACGGTGAATAGTGAACAGGTAACAGCGGAAATCAAAAGCGAATGATCTTTAGCCGCTGTGGGAGCTTGTCCGGGCGGCGGGCCGCTGCAAGCGAATGGGATCCCGGCCCTCAAGAAATTCGCTTGCAGCGGCCCGCCGCCCGGACAAGCTCCCACAGCGGCTGATAACGGGCTGTTTTGTCTCTTCGTTCTGCGCCGTCAGATCGTCATTGGCTCACCACCCGCATGGCGTGAGTCAGTTGCCTCAGTTGCTCCGGCTCGATGATGAACGGGGGCATGATGTAAAGCAGTTTACCGAACGGGCGAATCCAGACCCCCAGGTCCACCAGTTGCTTCTGCACCTGGCCCACATCGCAAGGCTGTTTGAGTTCCACCACGCCGATGGCGCCGAGCACCCGCACATCCGCCACTTTGTCGGATTCCAGGCAGGGCGTCAGTTCCGTCCATAACTGCGCTTCGATGGCCTGAACGCGCTGCTGCCAGGGGCTTTCCAACAGCAGGTCGATGCTGGCGTTGGCTACCGCGCAGGCGAGCGGGTTGCCCATGAAAGTAGGGCCATGCATCAGGACGCCGGCCTGACCGTCGCAAATGCCGGCCGCCACGCGATCATTGCAGAGGGTGGCGGCGAGGGTCATGTAGCCGCCGGTAATGGCCTTGCCAAGGCAGAGGATATCCGGCACCACATCAGCGTGCTCCAGGGCGAACAACTTGCCGCTGCGGCCGAAACCGGTGGCGATCTCATCGAAAATCAGCAGCACGCCATGCTCGTCGCACAGACGGCGGCAACCTTTCAGGAATTCCGGGTGGTACAGCCACATACCGCCGGCCCCCTGCACCACTGGCTCCAGAATCAGCGCGGCGATCTCGTCCGCGTGCTGCTCCAGTTGCGTGCGCACGGAGTCCAGAGCGCCATCGTCCCAGACGCCGTCGAACCGCACCGAGGGCGCCTCGGCGAAGTAATGCCGCGGCAGAATGCCGCTGAACAGATCGTGCATGCCGTTGACCGGATCGCACACCGCCATGGCCCCGAAGGTGTCGCCATGATAGCCGTTGCGCAGCGCCAGCAACCGGTGTTTGCCGGTCTTGCCCTGGCTCATCCAGTATTGCAGCGCCATCTTGATCGCCACTTCCACCGACACCGAACCGCTGTCCGCCAGGAATACCTTGGTCAATTCGGCGGGCGTCAACGCCACCAGCCGCTTGCCCAGTTCCACCGCCGGCTCGTGAGTGATGCCGCCGAACATCACGTGGGCCATGCGTTCGGTCTGGTCACGCAGGGCCTGATTCAGACGCGGGTGGTTATAGCCGTGGATCGCCGCCCACCAGGACGACATGCCGTCCACCAGCCGGCGCCCGTCTTCCAGCTCCAGGTAGACGCCTTCGGCGGCGCGTACCGGGTACACCGGCAAGGGCCGGGAGGTGGAGGTGTAAGGATGCCAGAGATGGTCGCGGTCGAAATCGAGGTCGATGGAGGCCATGGGACTACCTATTTAAGAGGACGGCTGTTTACGGGGACAGCGGTTTACAGGGAAAGCCCGAGCACCATGCCAAGACCGGCGCCAATGCTCAAGCGTCGTCGTCCACCGGCTTCCAATCCAGGGTTTCCTGATCCAGCAGCCAGGTGCGCCAGCGGCCGTCGCTGTCCTGCACCCGGTAGCGATAGTCGCCGTCCCGGGTGACCTCGCGCTCGGAGATCTGATTCTTCAGGCAGCTGTCCAGCGCCAGCGTACGCCAGTCCAGCAGCCGCCATTGCGTGTCCAACCGCACGCGTACCAGGCCGCTCTCGTCGCCGGCGCCACACATGCCCAACGCATAGGGGCGGGATGGGTGTTGATAACCTAGCAAGACCACCAGACCCTGCTCGTCCTCACGCCAGTCCAGCACCTGGTTACCCGCCGTCGGCATATCGAACGCGGTCAGGTCCAGCTCCCTCTCGCGGTCGCCGTCTTCCAGATGCAGAAAAGAATACCGGCGGTATACCGACAGATCCGGGTTATACAGGCGCAAGGGGGCACTGTCGTCTTCGTCACGCCAAATCCCCACGCCCTCCTGATTCACCTCGAACCGTTCAGTCCAGCCGGTCAGCGCACGGTAGTAGGCAATGCTGTCCCAAAAGCGGCTGCCCTCGTAGGTGAAATCCAGCAACTCCCGCCCTGGCAGCGGACTGTCGAAGCGATAAAGCACCCAGCCATCGGTGTCATGCAGCCCCACCACGGGCACCCAGGTGCGCGAATCTCCACGGCGATAGGCCCCGCTGAGAGAGTAGATATCACGGTGACCAGGCGAGAATTCATGCACTCTCAGCATCAACGTCAGCGGCTGGTCTCCTTGCTCACCCCGATAAAGCCGCTCCCGGGTATCCCATTCCCGCACCAGTATCCGCGGCTGCGCCACCGATACCGCCGTCAGTAGCAACATCAGCAAGGCGATGACGCTTCGTCCTCGGGTATTCACTCTTTACGCTCCGCCGGCAATCCGCTCGCATCAGACAAGGGGCGTATTTTAAACAGTCTGGCGCGCTGTCGGGGGCGCTTTGTCGGACATTAAGGTGAACTTTTGTGAATGGCTTTTTGGGGGGCATCGCGGTTTAGAGAGAACCAGCCTTATCCTCCATCAAGGACAGCGGAGCCGCCTTGTAGACATAAATTCGGGGGCCGCTGTGGGAGCTTGCCTGCAAGCGAAACTTGCGACCGGGAAACCCATTCGCTTGCAGGCAGGCTCCCACAGCGGCTTCGTAGCCCTTTCTGTGCTGGAGGTCGACGTTTTGGGAGCCCGCAAAGGCTTCCGGGAGATCACAGGCCGGCGTTGACCAGGGCGTCCGGCGCGCCAACCCGGCTCTGCAACAGGATCGCCAGTTTGCGCGACCCGACCAGGATGTCCTTGGGTGTCAGGCCGTAGAACTGCCGAATGGAATGACTGAAGTGGGTGGAATCCGGATAGCCCACATCCAGGGCGATGTCGGTAAGGGTGTCACGACGATTAACGTGGTAAAGCAGGCTTCGGGCGCGCTTCCAGGCGCGGAACTTGCGGAAAGTGATACCCAGGTCTTCCTTGAACAGATGAAGGAAACGGGAAAACGACAGACCGCTGAGCAGCGCCGCCTCCTCCGCAGGACAATGGCGGGAGGGATCCTCTCTCAGATACGCCAGCACTCGAGCCACGCGAGGGTCCAGTTCGCGGCGCGGCAACGTCTGCCCGAGAAACAGCGGGTCCACTTCCACGCGAGGATCAGCCCCGTCTTCCGCCAGCGCCTGAATGCGGGCGAAGCCACGTCTCAGGGTTTGCAGCAGCTCATCACGGTCGCCACAATAATCGCTGCGTAACATGGGGGGCAACGCCCCCATATTCACGGTTTCCGGCTCCACCATCACCGAGCCGAGCAAACGCTCACCGGTTTCCACCCAGTGCGGCAAATAGGGGGGCACCACCGCCACCGCGGTTTCCTGCCAATTGCGGCCGTCAATGCTGAAACGGAATGGCTGGTCCGGGCCGCAATAGACGGTCAAGGAACCAAAACTGCGCAGACGTGGCCGTCCCAGCAGACCCAGGTAGCAGACCCGCTCAGGCCCGAGCAGCATGACCCGTCCACGACGCCGACGGGAACTTGTCTTTGTTGTCATCATTGCCTCCTCCGGTGACAACGTCACCGCAGGGCCCGTATCCACACAGGCCTGCGAGGAATATAAGAAAAAGGATTTACCCTTATTCCCACATAGCCGATTGGCGAAAAATATCAAAAACCATCGGCCAAAAATATAAATCCCGAGCCATGAAGGCGTGTTCGAACTTAAACCAAACGATCGGCTAAATGCAACGACCACTGGACCTGGTCTTTGAAAGGTTACATCGGCTCACGGCCGCACCCTTCCGCGCCGCCCCGGCAGGGGTTCCCGACCCGCATACCCAGGCAGGACCGGCACGCTGCAATCCTTCAGCATAGTCACTGCCCCGGTCATGGACTTGTGCCAACTGGCTAATCCTTACTTTATTTCTCTTTTTTTGTTTTTCGCTTTTTTAACGCTTGATTCCCGTGTTTTTTATAGCCATACCATCATGTCGATTGCGCGCATGCGTCGTCACATCAACAGCCGCGCCGCGAATCCAAACAACAGGAGAATTTGAAAATGCTGTTCACTAACGAGCACCGGGCGCTGTCGGAATCGGTGAAGAAGTTTGTCGCCACGCAGATCAACCCCTACGTGGATGAATGGGAGAAGGAGGGTATTTTCCCCGCCCATGAGTTGTTCAAGAAAATGGGAGACAAGGGTTTTCTTGGCATTGCCAAACCGGAACAGTTTGGCGGCATGGGCCTGGATTGGAGCTACAACCTGGCCTTCTGCGAAGCCATGGGCGAAGTCAACGGCGGCTCCATTCCAATGGCGGTGGGTGTGCAAACCGACATGGCCACTCCCGCCCTGGCCAAACAGGGCTCCGATGCCCTGCGTGAAGAATTTCTGGTACCGGCCATCGCCGGCGATTACGTGGCCTGCATCGGCGTATCCGAACCGGGAGCCGGCTCCGACGTAGCGTCCATCCGCACCCACGCCCGCAAGGATGGCGACGATTACATCATCAACGGCGGCAAGATGTGGATCACCAATGGCACCCAGGCGGACTTCATGTGCCTGCTCGCCAACACCGGTGATGGCCCGGTGCACAAGAACAAATCCCTGATTGTGCTGCCACTGAAAAGCAAAGGTGTCACCATCGCCCGTAAGCTCGACAAACTCGGCATGCGCGCTTCCGACACCGCCGAAATCTGGTTCGAGGATGTGCGCGTGCCGCAGCGCTACCGTATTGGCGAAGAAGGCATGGGCTTCATTTACCAGATGCAGCAGTTCCAGGAAGAGCGACTGTGGGGAGCGGCCTGCAATCTGCGCTACATGGATATCGCGGTACAGGACGTCATCACCTACACCCGCGACCGCCAGGCCTTTGGCAAGTCACTGCTGGACAATCAGGTGGTGCATTTCCGCCTGGCGGAATTGCAAACGGAAATCGAAGCGCTGCGTTCCATGGTGTATCGCGCCGTCGAACAGATGATCAATGGCGAGGACGTCACCTATCTCGCGTCCATGGCGAAGCTGAAGACCGGCCGGCTGTGCCGCGAAGTCGCCGACAGCTGCCTGCAGTACTACGGCGGCATGGGTTTCATGAACGAAACGCCAATCACGCGCATGTATCGGGATACCCGTCTGACCTCCATCGGCGGCGGCGCCGATGAAGTGATGCTCGGCATCATCGCCAAATTCATGGGTACTTTTCCGGACAAACGCTAACAGCCCGATCACCACCTCCACGCCCATTTTGCTCGCTAATGGCCGCGCCGAAATCTCCGCGCGACCAATCGATAAGGAGAATAAAATGAAACGATTCACCACGCTTCTGGCCAGCTCCGCGCTGGCAGGTGTTACCGCGCTGACGTCAACGGCCCAGGCTGAATCTCTGCGATTCGCCGTGGGCTTCCCTTCCGCTTCCGCCAACGTGGATGCCGCCAAGGCTTATGCCAAGGCGGTGGCGGACTATTCCGGCGGCGATCTGGAAATAAAAATCTACGAGCTTTCCCTGCTCAACCTGGCCGAGATGAGCGGCGGGCTCAAGCAGGGCATTGCCGACGTGGGCTACCTGCTGACGCCCTACTTCCCGGCCGAATACCCCAATATCAACATGGCGGCGGAGCTGTCCATGCTGCTGGCGCTGAATGACCCCACCGGAAACGAAGGGCTGGCCTACGCCGGCGCCATGAGCGAATACATCATGCTGCACTGCGACGACTGCGTGGCGGAGTTGAAGCAGCAAAACCAGGTCTTTACCGGTGGCGGCGCCAGCCCTCAGTACGGTCTTCTGTGCACCACACCGGTCACCACCGCCGCCGATCTTAAAGGCAAGCGCCTGCGTGCCGGCGGCGCGCAATGGGCACGCTGGGCCAAGCATTTCGAGGCCTCTCCGGTGTCACTGCCCGGTAACGAGATTTTCGAGGCTCTGAATCAGGGCGTGGTGGACTGTACCATTCAATCGGCGGCCGAACTGAGCGGTTTGGGGCTGATGGACGCGGTCAGCGATATCACCATGTCGGTGCCCGGCGGCGTGTTCGGTGGTTCCGGGCCCGCCAATATCAACCAAAAAGTCTGGCAGGATCTCGATGCTGATCAACGCAAAGCGCTTCTGCATGCCGGTACCGTTATGTCCGCCAACGCCGCTGTTCTCTACCGGGACTATGGAGAGCGGGATCTGAAAGCCGCCGAGCAACGGGGCGCCAAACGGCATGAGGCCAGCGAGGCGCTGATCGCCGCCTCCCGTGACTTTGTTCGCCAGGATGCGAAAAACATCGTTCAATATTATGAAGAAAAACACCAGGTCCGCGACGCGGCCGGCAAGATCGAGGTGATGCGGCCACTGGTGAAGAAATGGCTGGAACTCACCGCCGATATCGATAGCACCGAGGCCCTGGCCGATCTGTACTGGCAAGAGGTGCAATCCAAGGTCGATGTCGACCGTTACGGGCTATAGCTGTCCAATGGTTTCCGGGCGCCCCGCTGGCAGCTCCATATGCTGATTGCTCTCCCTCCATGAGAGCTACGGAGCCCCTGCAGGAGTTTGCCCTGCAAGCGAATGGGCACGGCCTCAAGAAATTCGCTTGCAGGGCAAGCTCCTACAGCGGCCTTGCAGCGGCCGTTTGACTCATGTCTCCAAGACCAGCCAGTTAACACAAGACCAGCACCGTGGCCGTTGCTAGCGTTCCTTTCTACAAAGGCGTCTTCCCGGGCGCCGCCCCATACCGATAACAACACTCGCTCAGGAGACACCAAGGTGACCCAACCCTCCTCCTTCCCAACCCACCAGGATGTGCACTATCTGGGTGGGGTCGGCGACTGGATAACCCATCACGCCACCCAGGATCCGCAACGCATGGCGCTGGTGTTCGGCGATCTGAGATTGACCTACTCGGAGCTGAACCAGCGCATTAATCGGCTCGCCAACGCCCTTACCGATCTCGGCGTCGGCAAGGGCGACCGTGTCGCCTTGCTGATGCTCAACGGCAACCACTTCATCGAGAGCTTTTTCGCCTGCGCCAAGCTGGGCGCCATCGCCCTGCCTCTGAACTACCGCCTCAGTGCCGAGGAAATCGGCTTCATCCTCGGCGACGCCGGCGCCACCGTGTTGCTCTACCAGCCGGCCCTGGCGGATCTGTTCCGCCCGATTCGCCAGAGCTCCGCCCTGCGTCACGGCATCGCCACCGAAGGCGAGGCGGAACCGGGAGATCACCACTATGACGCCCTGCTCGACGCCGCGCCCGCCAGCGAGCCCGGGGTGCCGTTGAATCAGAACGATCCACTGATGATGATGTACACCTCCGGCACCACCGGCAAACCCAAGGGCGCCCTGCTCAGCCACGGCAATCCGACCTGGCTGACCGCCGACATGGTCGCCAGCGACGCGGCCATCAGCCGTGACAGCGTGATCCTGACGATCGCCCCGCTGTTTCATATCGGCGGGCTCGCCGTGCATACCCTGCCGGCCTTGAATATCGGCGCCCAGGTGGTGCTGCACGCGCAGTTCGATCCACGACACACGCTGGCCACGGTACAGGAGGAACGAATCACGGAACTGTTCCTGCTGCCGGCCATGTGGCAGGCACTGAGTCAGTTACCCAACGTCGACGACTACGATTTGTCTTCCCTGCGCAGCCTGCTTTCCGGCGGCGCGCCTTGCCCCATACCGGTGATCGAGTTCTTCCAAAAACGGGGCCTGGCCTTTCAGGAAGGGTTCGGCATGACCGAGACCTGCGCCGGTGCCTGCATCCTCGGCAGCGCCGACGCGGTGCGCAAAAACGGCTCGGTGGGCAAGCCCCTGGTGTACGTGCAGATGCGCATCGTCGACGAAAACGACCAGGATGTGGCGACCGGCGAGGTGGGCGAACTGATCCTGCGCGGCCCGACCATGTTCCTGGGCTATTGGGGGCGACCGGACGCCACCGAGGAGGCCTGCCGCAACGGCTGGTTCCACTCCGGTGACCTGGCCCGCCGTGACGAGGAAGGCTTCTATTACATCGTCGACCGGAAGAAGGACATGCTGATTTCCGGTGGCGAAAACGTCTACCCCACCGAAGTGGAGCAGGTGCTCTACAAACACGAGCAGGTGCTGGAAGTGGCGGTGATCGGCGTCCCCGATGACAAATGGGGCGAAGTGCCCATGGCGGTGGTGGTCCCCAGGGACGGCCAGACGCCGACACTGGAATCCCTGCGTGACTTCTGCGACGGCAAACTGGGCCGTTTCAAGATTCCCAAACACCTGGCTCTGGTGGACGAACTGCCCCGCAACGCCACTGGAAAAATACTTAAACGCACCCTGCGCGACCGGTTCACCGGCGCCTGATCCCGGACGCCGTCTCGCGCCGTCCCAAGCCTGGAGTAAGTAATGAACGCAGTCAGCAGTCCGTTCTATACCGAAGAGCACGAAGCCTACCGCGACACGCTGCGCGCCTTCGTCGGCAAGGAACTGGAACCCCACGCGGCGCAATGGGATGAGGAAGGCACCTTTCCCCGTGAGCTGTACCGCAAAGCCGCCGAGGTCGGCCTGTTCGCGGCCGGTTATCCGGAGCAGTACGGCGGTCTGGATCTGGATTTGTTCTACATGTTGATCAATGCCCAGGAACTGGCCCGCGCCGGTGTCGGTGGCCTCCACGCCAGCCTGATGAGCCACCACATCGGCCTGCCGCCGATCATCCGCGCCGGCCTCCCGGCGTTAAAGGACAAATGGGTGCCGGCGGTGCTTCGCGGTGACAAGATCAGCGCCCTGGCGATTACCGAACCGGGCGGCGGCTCGGACGTGGCGGCGTTGACCACCACCGCCCGACGTGACGGCGACCATTATGTCGTCAACGGCAGCAAAACCTTTATTACCTCGGGGATGCGCGCCGATATTTATACCGTGGCGGTGCGCACTGGCGAGCCCGGCCACAAGGGCATTTCCCTGCTCGCCATCGAGCGCGACACACCCGGATTCACCCGCACCCAGTTGGAGAAAAAAATGGGCTGGTGGTGCTCCGACACCGCCACCCTGTATTTCGACAATTGCCGGGTGCCGGTGGAAAACCTGCTGGGCGAGGAGAACCAGGGTTCCAAGCTGATCATGCAGAATTTCAATAGCGAGCGGCTGTTCATGGCCGCCGCCTGTACCGCCTACGCGCGGGTCTGCCTGGAGGAGATGATCGAGTACGGCCAGCAGCGCAGGACCTTCGGCAAAGCCCTGATGGAACATCAGGTGATCCGCCATAAAGTGGCGGACATGTGCATGCGCATCAACGCCACTCAGGCCTATCTGGAACAACTGACGTGGCGGGTGCAGAACGGTCAGAACCCGGTGGCGGACGTCTGTCTGCTGAAAAACCAGGCGACCCGGACCATGGAATACTGCGCCCGCGAAGCGGTGCAGACCCTCGGCGGCGCCGGTTATCTGCGCGGCTGCAAGTCGGAAAGAATCTACCGGGAGGTCCGCGTCAACGCCATCGGTGGTGGCGCCGAGGAAATCATGCGCGACCTGGCCGTGCGGCAAATGGGACTGTAGTAATGGGTGAAAGACTATGAGCAAAACGATCCGCATCGGCGGCGCTTCCGGCTACTGGGGCGATACCGCCATTGGCCCCGTGCAGTTGATTCGCCAGGGGCAGGTGGACTACCTGATCTTCGACTATCTGGCGGAAATCACCATGTCGATTCTGGCCAAGGCCCAGGCCCGCGACCCGGCCCTGGGCTATGCCACCGATTTCATTGAACGGGTGATGGTGCCTTTGCTGCCGGAGATCCACCGCCAGGGCATCAAGGTGATCGCCAACGCCGGCGGCGTGAATCTGACCGCCTGCCGCCAGGCTTTGGAGAAGGTGGCGGCTGATGCCGGCCTGCCTTTGCGCATCGGCACCGTGGAAGGCGACAACCTGCTCCCTCAAGTGGAATCGGTACGTGCTCTTGGTCCCACCGAACTGGACACCGGCGCCCCGTTACCCGCCAAACTGATGAGTATGAACGCCTATCTGGGCGCCTTCCCGATCGCCGCCGCCCTCGATGCCGGCGCCGACATCGTGCTCACCGGCCGTTGCGTGGACAGTGCCCTGGCGGTGGGCCCACTGATCCACGAATTCGGCTGGCGGCCGGACGAGTATGACCGCCTCGCCGCCGGAGCCCTGGTGGGCCACGTGATCGAGTGCGGCGCCCAGGCCACCGGCGGTAATTACAGCGACTGGCCGGATACCGTGGACGGCTGGGACGACACCGGCTTCCCGGTCGCCGAGGTCTCCGCCAATGGCGCTTTCGTACTGACCAAACCCCGTGATACCGGCGGCACCGTCACCCCGTTCACCGCCGGCGAACAGATGCTCTATGAGATCGGTGATCCGGGCGCCTATGTGCTGCCGGACGTGATCGCGGATTTCCGCCAGGTGACCCTGGAACAGGACGGACCGGACCGGGTCCGCATCGAGGGCGCCCGGGGCCATGCCCCCACCGATACCTACAAGGTCAGCGCCACCTACGCCGACGGCTTCGGTTGTGTCGGCACCTTCGTTATCGCCGGACGCGACGCCGCCACCAAGGCCCGCCGGCAAGGGGAAGCGGTGCTGAAAAAAGTCCGCCGTCTGCTGGATCAGTCGGAATTGGGCGACTTCAGCAAAACCGCGATGCAACTGGTTGGCGCGGAAAGCAGCTACGGCGATCACGCCAGCGACAGTGCCCGGCAGGTGCGGGAGGTGGTACTGCGTCTGGGCGTGCACCATCCACGCCGGGAAGGGGTGGAACTGTTCTCCAAGGAATTCGTCGGCGCCGGCCTGTCCATGGCGCCGGGCATCACCGGCCTCAGCCCTGGGCGGCCGCGCCCCACGCCGATCGTGCGGCTGTTCTCGTTCCTGATCGACAAGGAGCGGGTGCCGGTACAGGTGGCGGTGGATGGGGAACCGGTATCTTTGGCGCAGGCAGCGGAGCGCGGCGGCGGCCGGCCGGTGGCCAGCCAGTCCGATCCGGCGCCGGCACTGGAAGATAGCGCGGTCAAGGTGCCACTGTATCGCCTGGCCGTGGCACGCAGCGGCGATAAAGGCGACCACGCCAATATCGGAGTCATCGCCCGGCGGCCGGAATATCTGCCGGCACTGCGCGCGGCGCTCACCGAGGACGCGGTCGCCGAACGCTTCTCCCATACTCTCAAGGGCAAGGTGGAGCGCTTCGATCTGCCCGGCAGCCACGCCATGAACTTTCTGTTGCGCCACGCTCTGGACGGCGGCGGTGTCGCCTCCCTGCACCTGGACGCGCAGGCCAAGACCTATGCCCAGGTGTTACTGGATATGGAAATCCCGGTGCCCAAAGGACTGCTGCCCGGCAGCTGAGAGGCCGTACCGGCACGCCATTGCCGCCTCCCACGGAAAGCGCTACGAAGCCACTGTGGAAGACTGCCTTGGCAGCGAAAAGGTCCCGAGATCAAACTCACGCCGGATTCGCTGGCGAGCCAGCTTCCCACAGGGAGCCACGACACCACCGTGGGAAACCGTCTCAGGCCGACCGCGGGCCAAGCAGAATAATGCCGGCGCCGGCCAGGCAAACCGCCGCGCCGATCAGATCCCAACGATCCGGCGCGCGCTGCTCCACCACCCACAGCCACAACAGCGACGTCGCGATATAGACACCGCCATAGGCGGCGTAGGCACGCCCGGCGTAGTCGGCGTCCACCAAACTCAGCAACCAGGCAAACGCCGCCAGACTGAGCATCCCCGGCACCAGCCAGAGCACCGAGCGATCCAGCCGCCACCAGGCCCAGAATGAGAAGCACCCGGCGATCTCCGCCAGTGCCGCCGCCAGGTATACCAGCGGCGTCACCGCGCCAACTCCGCCGCCTCGCACAACGCCTCCAGGGTCGCCTGCAAACCCTGGCAAACGCCGGCTTCCGGCGCCACCATCAACAACCAGGACAATGCCGATACCGGCTGATCCGTGGGCGGCGCCCCCTGAGTCATATCCGCCAGTTGATTCAATAGCAGGCGCTCCGCCTCCAGTTCCGCCTCCTGGATCTGCCGTTTCAGCTCCCGCGCCCAGCTCTCGGCGGCGGCCCGGCGGCGCACCTCCCGCAGCGGCCGCAGATAATCCTTCTCCATGGTCTCCGCCCGTGCCAGCAAACGCCGGCCCAGGGCCGCGTCCGCCGGACTGGGCCGGCGACTCAGCCACAGCGCCGCCAGCACCGCCGCCACCGGCACCTGATACTCATCCTGCAGGCGCAGGCACAAGCGCTCCACATCCGCTCGTCGCCACAAACGCAGCGCGAAAGTCCAAAGCGAGTCCTCGGTCATCGGCAGTCCTTCAGTTGCGCGCGGCCATACCCTACACTGCGCCGGTTTCCACTCAATTGTCGCTGAGTCCTTATACCATGCTCTCCCTGGAACACATCAACCTGCGCCGTGGCACCAGCCTGCTGCTGGAAGACGCCAATTTCACTCTGCATCAGGGTCAGAGAGTCGGATTGGTGGGCAAGAACGGCAGCGGCAAAAGCTCCCTGTTCAAGTTGATCAGCGGCGAGCTGGACACCGACGCCGGCCAGTTATTCCGCCCCGCCGACTGGCGTCTGGCGATGATGGCCCAGGAAGTCCCGGCCCTGCCCCAACCGGCCATCGACTATGTTCTGGACGGCCACCAGGAGCTGCGCGACGCCGAGCGGGAGCTGGCCCGCGCCCAGGACAACGACGACAGCCACGCCATGGCCCACGCCCATGCCCGCCTGGACACCCTGCGTGCCTGGGAGCAGCCGGCCCGCGCCGCCACCCTGCTGGCCGGGCTGGGATTCAGTGAAGCGCAACAGCAACAGCCGGTCAGCGCCTTTTCCGGCGGCTGGCGCATGCGTCTGAATCTGGCCCAGGTGCTGCTCGCCAACGCCGATCTGGTGCTGCTCGACGAGCCCACCAACCACCTGGATCTGGACGCCATTCTCTGGTTGCAGCAATGGCTGGTGCAGCAGCCCGGCGCCTTGATGGTGATTTCCCACGACCGCGCTTTTCTCGACGCCACCGTGGGCGAGATCCTGCACATCGACCAGGGGCGGCTCAAGCGCTATACCGGCACTTATTCGGACTTCGAACGGCAACGGGCGGAACAGCTCTCGCAACAACAAAAGCTGTACGAGAAGCAGCAGACCCAGATTGCTCATTTGCAGAAATTCGTGGACCGCTTCAAGGCCAAGGCATCCAAGGCGAAACAGGCGCAGAGCCGGGTAAAAGCGCTGGAAAAGCTGGAGCGTATTGCCCCGGCCCATGTGGATTCCGCGTTCCGCTTCTCGTTTCACACGCCCAAGCGGCTGCCGGATCCGATGATCGACCTGGAAGGGGTCGGCTGCGGTTACGACGGTCAGCCAGTGCTCACCAATGTCACCCTGAATCTGCGCCCGGAATCCCGGCTCGGTCTGCTTGGCCAGAACGGCGCCGGCAAGTCCACCCTGATCCGCACCCTGGTGGGCGAGCTGCCGGCCATCGGCGGCCATCTGTTGCACGGCCCGGACCTGGTAATCGGTTACTTCCATCAACAACAGGTGGACCGGCTGGACGCCAAGGACACCCCTTACCAGCTGCTCAACCGCGAATATCCGCAATGGAGCGAACAGCAGATTCGCAATGAGCTGGGCGGCTTCGGTTTTCATGGCGACGAGGTGTTCGCCCCGATCGGCCGTTTTTCCGGCGGCGAGAAGGCGCGTTTGGCGCTGTCACTGATCGTGCAGCGGAAACCGTCGCTGCTGCTGCTCGACGAACCCGCCAACCACCTGGATCTGGATATGCGCGAAGCGCTGACCATGGCGCTGCAGGACTTCGCCGGCGCCGTGGTACTGGTTTCCCACGACCGCCATCTGCTGGAAACCACCGTCGACGAGTTTCTGCTGGTGGCGGACGGCGGCGTGCGCCCCTTCGATGGCGACCTGGATGACTACGCCCGCTGGCTGCAACAAGCCCGCCGCGATGAGCAGGCCGAAGCGAAAGCGGACGACACCCGGACACCGGTACGCGATGACGCCAAACAGCGGCGCCAAGACGCGGCCCGCCGCCGCGAACAGCTGCGGCCGTTGAAGAAAACGGTGGAGAAATACGAGCAGCGGCTGGAAGTCGCTGGCCGGGAACTGGCCGAGGTGGAAATGCTGCTGGGTGATGAGGGCTTGTATACCGACAGCGCACGCAAACAGGAGCTGGCCGATCTGCTCGCCCGCCAGGGGCAACTGCGCAACGAGAAGGAAGAACAGGAAATGGCGCTGCTGGAAGCGATGGAAGCCTTGGAAGAGGCGGAAAAGGCAGTGAACAGTTAACAAAGAGAGCTACGAAGCCGCTGTGGGAGCTTGCCTGCAAGCGAATGGACTTCCGGGCCCCAAGATTCGCTTGCAGGCAAGCTCCCACAGCGGCTTCGTAGTGATCTCGGTCCCCCGGCCTCAGGCGAACAAAGCGCCGGGGCGGCCCTCCTGAATCAGGGCTTCACCGAGCAAGGCCAACCAGGCATCCTCGTCCCCGCCGGAAGACAGCGTCCACAACCAACGCCCTTCCGAGTCGAGCGCTTCCAGCGCGGTCAGCACCCGGCCCGGTCCCGGGCGGCGCAGACGCCACACCGATGCCACCCGTCCCATATCGAGACTGATCAGGGTGCCGTTATGGGCCAGATGACATTGCCCTTGCTGCCAACGTGGCGAAGACCAGGGCGCGCTCAGGCACAACCTGACGCCACGGTTACCGGTACACACCGTCAATGGCGTGGCGCGCTCGGCGGCCAGAGACAATAGTGACGGTACCGTTTCACTGCGTATCGGACAGGCGAACTTGTCTCGCACCGCCTGATACAACACCTGCCGGCGATCCCCCACCTGGCGCAGTAGTTCCTCGAACGCGTCCTCGTCGCTTTGCGACCAGCGTCGTTCCCAATCCATGAGCGAGCCTGTCGGGCGGTGCGGCGCACGAACAGCGAGCGGGCAGCCCAATTGCTGCTGATCCGGATGCAGCATGGCGCAGACCAGTTCCTCGAAGGCCAGGCCGCCGCTTTCCGGCGCCACCGCCATTTGTTGTACCGGCTCACCGTAGTCGTCGAAAAACAGCAGGCTGCGTGCCGGCAGATCCGCCACCGGTGCCAGTACCGCCAGCACCGAGCGCCATTGGCGAACGTCCAGTTCCTGACGCATGCGGCACTGCTCACCGCGGCAGTCCAGCCCAGGGCTGGAACCGGTCAGGGCCGGATAGCGTATTGACTGGGAGACCCGGCCGCCGCTGGCGAAAGTGGTTACCACCAGGGAACCAAGCCGATAGAGCCCTTTGAGAATCGCCATGGGCTCTTCCTGGAGCCTCAGTACGCGATCACCCAGGGCGGCACGACAATGTCGCAGGGTCGCCGACTGGGCAGTGCCGCCTATGGCCATTACCGTCACGATCCTACCTCCAAGGTACGCGAAGAAATTAGGGTGTGGGCAGCTGGCGGCGGCTGGCTTTCCACAGTCAGGGAGAACTGTCGGGGGCCACGGGCGTGGCCGGCATTCTGGTTAGTCAGAATCAAGCTACTTGGTCAGAATCAAGCGGTCATTGGCGGTGCGCCGTAACAGGTAACGCTCGCCGCCGTGCTCGATCCAGAGTTTGCCATCGGCGTTGAGCAAGGCACGGCTGGCGACGCTGTCTTCCTGTACGGCGATGCGTCGACCACTGCGAGTGGCGATGGTCACCGGTTTTTTCCATTGCGACATGGCGGGCTCCTGTTCGCTCATCCTTTAACTGAGAATGATTATCATCACACCTCAATAGTGCCGTCAACCTTTGTTTACAAGAAATCCGACCCTCATCATCTCGCCGCGCCGTTCGATCCTGGTTACACTCGAAATCATGATGACATCGATAGCTGCTTCCGCCATTCGTACGCCGCAAGAAAAACTGGCTGCCATCCTCGACAGCCACCAACCCCGTCGCCTGCTCACCGTCAGCCTTAACCCGGTCCCGGTCGCCGAACACTGGTGCGACGATCATGATTGCGAGTTGATCCGCATCCAGGAACAAAACCCGTTCGAGGCTCTGGATCACATCGACCGGGTGGACATGGCGATCGTCGCCGATCAGTTGGAATACATGAGTCAGCGTGACGGTGAATCCTTGATCGGCCTGCTGCGCAACCTGCACACCGATTCCCTGGTGGCGGTCTACCAACCGCACCTGGCACCGGAAAAACTGCGCTGGCCCAGCAATGGCTTCCTCGCTCTGGGGTGCCGGGAGGAAGGTCATTTCGCTCACGATCAAAGAGAACTTCTGCTCTATAGCTACGACCTGGATTCGTACAATTTCAAACGCGCCTGGAATAATCCGCGCTTCTGGGCCAATCCGGAGAACTGGGGCAAGTATTGGTGGTGATCGAGGCCCACGAGCCGGGATTTATTCCCGGCCGGTAGCCAAGACCGCGCGCCTCAAGTAAGGTGACGCGCGACCCGTCCAGACATGCAGACCGATGATCTTCGAGCGCCTCAAGGAAGCCCTTTATTTCTGGCGACGCCACTTGGCCGCCCTGTTTCTGATCAGTGCCCCTTTCGCCCTGCTCGGTGAAGCCGCGCAGTGGGTGATGGGCCCGTTTCTGATGTTCGACGGGGATCAACTGACCGGCATCAATCTGAGCGTGGGCATGGTCATGCTGCTGATCCGGCCATTGGCGGAGGGCGCGCTGATCATGCAGCTGGCGTCGATACACCAGGGCCGTGCCCAGGGTGTGATCGCATGTACCCTGCCCGCGCTGATGCTGTACCCGGCACTGGTGCTGACCTACTTTCTGATCGGTATCGGCGTCACTCTGGGCTGGACGCTGCTGTTCTTCCCGGCTCTGTGGGTTTACACCCGCCTGTGCTTCGCCCCCTTCCGGGTCGTGTTGCACCGGCAGTCCCCGATCGCCGCCTTGCGTGGCGCCTTCCAGTACAGCGGCCCTTGCCAGTGGCCGCTGCTGGGCGCCATCCTCCTCACCGGGCTGATCATGTTCGGCCTGATCGGCCTGACCAATACCCTGTTCGTCGGTCTGCTTGGTGAAAGCGCCGGGGTCGGCCTGGTGATCAACGTGCTGGCCTCCCTGATCACCACTCTGATCAACGTCGTGGTATTCCGTTTCTGGCTGCTGAACGATCCCGGCACTCAGCAAGCCTGACCCTCAGCGGCCCCGCGGCACCCAGCGCAGGGCCCGGAATCCCTGGTTCACCAAAGCATCCCGCTCCAATACCCGCCGCACCCGCTCGCGGGTCAGCTCGGCGATGGTGGGCCAGCGAGCATCACCGGTGGGTTCGCTGCCCTGCACCAGGACGAAGCGGCGGCGGCTGTGCTGATCCCGGTTCAATTCCAACACCGCCTGCCCAGTGGTGCCGCTGCCGGCAAAGAAGTCCAGCACCAGATCCCTGGGGCCGGTGGCGATCTCGAGCAGAAAGCGGATCAAGCGGGTGGGCTTGGGATAGGAGAACGGCGCCTGACCGCCGAACAGGGCCTGCAGCTCCTGGGTACCGGAGCGCGCGGTGCCGTAGTGGTGCCCATCCAGCCAGGTCACCGGCACCTCGCCAAAAGGCGCTTTCTCGCGCAGGAATACTTTCAGTTGCGGCCGCCCCCTCCCGCGCCGCCCGAACAGGATGCGCTTCTGCCCGTTCAGCTCCTTGAACCGTTCCTCACCGGTACGCCAGCACCGTCCCTCCGGCGGCCAGAATGTTTCGCCGGTGTTTGGATTGGTGATCGCGTAGGTCAACCCCGGGCGGCGGTTGGGCGCGTCGAAGGGGTCCAGCTTCCAGGGGCCGCGCGGATCGTCATCCGGATTGCTGTAACGGTCATCGATCAACGGGCCGGGGCGCACCGCGAACCCGGGCAAACGATCCCATACTTCCTGATTACTGGCGGTCAGACGCCGCTGCTGGCGCCGCCGCGTCCGGGCATAGGCAAGGATGTATTCGTGCTGCACGCTGAGATCGGTGTCGTTTTGCCGTGAGGTGCGCGACTGCCAGGGAAAAGTGGCGACGAAATTGTCCGGGCCGAAGATCTCGTCGAGAATCAGGCGCAGAGTGTGTACCTCGTGATCATCGATGCTGACGAACAGTACCCCGTCATCACGCAACAGCTCCCGCGCCAGCAGCAGCCGCGGGTACATCATGTTCAGCCAGCGGGCATGCAGGCGGCCACTGTCATCGTTCTCGCCGATGTCACCGGCCAGGGCCAGATAGGCGGCCACGGAATGGCGATAATTGTCCGGATACAGAAAGCCTCGGCCGGTATTATAGGGCGGATCGATATAGATCATTTTCACCTGGCCGCGCAGGTCCGGCTGCAGATGATGGAGCACCGCCAGGTTGTCGCCCTCGATGATGCGATGAGGGGCCGCCCCGCCGGTCAGCGGCGGCCGCTCCAGGTGTTCCAGACGGCCAGCGGGCACCCGGGCCAGCTCGGCAAGCATGGCCTCCTTGCCTGGCCAGTAAAGGCCGAAACCGCCATTGTCACGAGGGTCGTTGAGGGAAAATCCGGTTTGCGAATTTGCAAAATCATTCTTGCTGGAAGGTCTATAATAAAAATTACGAACAGCAGCCCCATCCATATCCATCAGTGCTCACTTCGCTCTTTAATTACCGACTTTTCCACGGCCCTCCGTGGAGTAACCGTAGCACGAAGCAGAGCATTTTGGTTTGCATAAACGCAATATGGAAATAAATTAGAGCGACCGGCAAGTCACCGCCTTGCAGTTCAACAAATGTGACGCAGCTCTCTTTGCTCAATTGCAAATGTCGCTCTTTGCGATGTTGCAATTATGTCATTGCGCCCCGGACATCGGCCTATGAAACTTTCATCATGGATATCGGGGCACTACTCAAGGAACGGCGCGAGCGCCGCAAAGAAACTCTGGAAGAGGTGGCGTTTCGCGCGGGCACCGATCCGGGCAATTTGTCCCGCATCGAGCGCAACCGGCAGGATCTTTCCGTCAATCGTCTGATCAAACTGTGTGAAGCCCTGGAAATAAGCCTTTCCGAGTTCTTCGCGGAGCTGGAGAAACGAGACGGCGGCAACCGGCTCAGCGATCCCACCGCGGCTTTCGACAAGGAAACCCGCTGGCTGCTGAAGACGATCAAGACCGTCCCGCCGACCCGGCGGCGCCTGATTCTGGAAATCACCGAGACCATCGCCAAAAGCGGCCGGCTGGCTTGAGCACGATTTCCCTTGCGCAATGGCAAGAGCATCTGCTCTATTATTGCATAAATGCAAATTCGCTCTTTTGCATTCTTGCAAATAGGTCATGGCGGGCAAAAGAGCGCTTCCCGACACTTATTCCATGGACACGGATATCGGCGGCATCTTGAAAAGGCGGCGGCTTAGCCGCAACGAAACTCTCGAGGACGTGGCGTTCCGGGCGGACACCGACGCGGGCAATCTGTCGCGCATCGAGCGCAATCGGCAGGACGTCACGGTACAGCGGCTGGGGCGGCTTTGCGACGCCCTGGAAATAACGCTGGCGGACTTCTTTCAGGAACTGCAAGGCCGTAGCGGCGCTGCCTTGAGCGATCCCGCAGCGGCCTTCGACAAACATACCCGGGAATTACTGTCGGTGGTGGGCACCATGAGCCCGGCGGACCGTATCACGCTGGTGGAAATGGCCCGGGTCCTGGCCAAACGCACGCCCGCTGCCCGCCGCCGTCAGCGGCGGTCAAAAACCACGAAGTCGTAATCGTAAGGGTTCGGCCCTTCCGCTTTGAAGGACTCCCGGCCCCGCTCCACCCACTGTGACCGGTCCCATTGCGGGAACCAGGCGTCCCCATCCACCTCCGCCTGCACTTCGGTGATGTAGAGCCGGTCCGCCCGGGGCAGCGCCAGAGCATAGATCTGCGCGCCACCCAGAATCATCACTTCGTCCTGACCGTCGATGAACGCCACGTTCTCCGCCAGCGCCAGAGCCTGATCCAGATCCGCCACCACCCTGGCGCCCTCGGCCTGATAGTCCGGATCCCGGCTGATGACGATATTGGTACGGCCCGGTAATGGCCGCCCCAGAGATTCCCAGGTCAGCCGCCCCATCACCACCGGTTTGCCCAGGGTGGTGCGCTTGAAGTACTTGAGATCGTTGGGCAGATACCAGGGCAGCTTGTTGTCGCGGCCGATCACCCGATTACGGGCCATGGCCACGATCATCGCCACTCGCACGCCTTGTTCATTGCTTGCCTTCATACCGCGATCGGCGCCTTGATCAGGGGGTGGGGGTCATAGCCTTCCAGGGTGAAGTCCTCATAACGGAAGGCGAACAGATCACGCACCCGCGGATTGAGATGCATGGTGGGCAGAGCGCGGGGCTCCCGCGCCAATTGCGTATCCGCCTGTTCCAGGTGATTGCTGTAGAGATGGGCGTCGCCCAGGGTGTGCACGAACACCCCCGGCTGCAGATCACAGACCTGGGCCATCATCAGGGTCAGCAGTGCATAGGAAGCGATGTTGAAGGGCACGCCCAGGAACACGTCGCCACTGCGCTGATAAAGCTGGCAACTGAGCCGGCCGTCGGACACGTAGAACTGGAACAGGCAATGGCAGGGCGGCAGCGCCTGCCGGCCTTGCGCCGCGTTCTGATCCGGAGACACCGCCGGATCCGGCAACACCGCCGGATTCCAGGCGCTCACGATCAGCCGCCGGGAATCCGGATTGCGGCGAATCTCGTCCACCACTTCACTGATCTGGTCGATGACACGGCCGTCCGGCGTCGCCCAGGAACGCCACTGCGCCCCGTACACCGGCCCCAGGTCTCCCTCTTCGGTGGCCCACTCATCCCAGATCGACACCCCGTTGTCCTTCAAATAGCCGATGTTGGTATCACCGGCCAGGAACCACAGCAACTCATGGATGATGGACTTGAGATGCACCTTCTTGGTGGTCAGCAACGGGAAGCCGTCGCGCAGATCGAAGCGCATCTGATAACCGAACAGGGACAAGGTACCAGTACCGGTACGATCCCCTTTCTGAATGCCGTGCTCACGCACTTCGCGCAACAGATCGAGATATTGCTTCATGCCGCCGCTCTCCGTTGATCATGTCGATACGCCCAGACCACCATGGCGGCGCCGATCAGCACCATGGGGAGGCTCAACAGCATGCCCATGGTCAGCCAGCCGCCGGCCAGGTAACCGATGTGCGCATCCGGCTCGCGGAAGAATTCCACCAGTATCCGCGAAAGCCCGTAGCCAATGCCAAACAAGCCGGTGACCGAACCCGCCGGTCGCGGTTTGGCGGAGTAGATCCACAGCACCAGGAACAACACCACGCCTTCCAGAAAAAACTCATAGAGCTGGGAAGGATGGCGCGGCACGCCCATGGGGTCGGAGGGGAAGACCATGGCCCAGGGCATGTCCGAGGCGCGCCCCCACAGTTCGCCGTTGATGAAGTTACCGAAACGACCGGCACCCAGACCGATGGGCACCACCGGCACGGCGAAATCCGCCACCTGGAAATAGCGCTTGCCGGTGCGGCGGGCGAACAGCCAGAACGCGAACAGCACGCCCAGGGCGCCGCCATGGAAGCTCATGCCGCCGGTCCAGATCTGGAACAACCACAGCGGGTTGTCGAGAAACCGGTCGAAACCATAGAACAGAACGTAGCCCACGCGGCCGCCGAGGATCACACCCAGCGCCGCGTAGAACAGCAGGTCACTGACCTGCTGCCGGGTCCAGCCGCTGCCGGGCCGGTCCGCTCGCGTCTTCGCCAGCCACCAGCCGCCGGCGAAGCCGATCATGTACATCACCCCGTACCAGTGAATCTGCAACGGCCCCAGGGAGACCAGCACGGGATCGATTTGCGGGAAGGTCATCAAAGGCTCCCTAACCAAGCATCAGTTCAGTGCCGATCACGATCAGCACCACGGCGAAAATACGCTTCAGAGTGGCGGAGGGCAGGCGGTGACTGAGCCGCGCCCCCACCCGTGCCATCGGAAAACTGGTGACGACGATGGCCAGCGCCGCCGGAAAATACACATAGCCCAGTGCCCATTCCGGCAATTCCGGCTTGCCCCAGCCGGTGACCATGAAGCCCAGCGTGCCGGCCAGCGCGATGGGCAGCCCGCAGGCGGCGGAGATCGCCACCGCATTTTGCATCGGCAACCGGCACCAGGACAAAAACGGGACGGTCAGCGAACCGCCACCGATACCAAACAGACTGGAGATGGTGCCGATCACACCGCCGGCCCCGGCAAGACCGGCGCTTCCCGGCACCCGTTCCTCGCCCTGTTGCTGCTTGCGGCGGCCGCTGAGCAGCATCTGCAACGCCACCAGTACCGCGAACACGCCGAACAACCGGGTCAGCATCGGGCCGGACAGGCGGTCGGCGATGACCGCGCCGATCAGCGCTCCCACCACGATACCGACACCGAGCCGAAACGCCACCGGCCAGCGCACGAAGCCGGCCCGGTGGTGGGTGTGCACGGAACTGATCGAGGTGACGATGATAGTGCAAAGCGAGGTACCCACCGCCAATTGGGCCACCACCTGAGGGTCGATGCCCATGGCGTGATAAAGGTAAATCAGCGGCGGCACGATCACCACACCACCGCCGAGCCCCAGGGCGCCGCCCAACAGGCCGGCGAACACACCGATCAGGGCACAGATCAAAAACAGGGTCATGGTAGGCCCATTCCTCTGGTAAACAGGTCAGGCAAACAGATAAAGCGCCGCGCCACCGACCGCTTTCGCCAGGTACGCGCCGAGCCGGTATGCTAGCAGCTAGGGCCTGTTCACACTATTTCGTTTTCCGACCCCGAAAGAGACGCCCATGTGTATTGTTTTGTTCCGCTGGCAGCCCGGCGATGCCTACCCTCTGGCGGTTTCCGCCAATCGTGACGAATTCCACCAGCGCCCGGCGGAGCCGGCCCGCTGGCGCGGTGATGTGTTCTGCGGCCTGGATTTGCGGGCCGGCGGCACCTGGCTGGGCATCCACCGCGACGGCCGTTTCGCGGTAGTCACCAATTACCGCGAGCCGGTGGCCGAACGCACCGTCGGCGAGCTGTCCCGGGGGTTGTTGCCACAGTCCTTCCTGGAGAGCCATCAGAGCCCGGAACTGTTTTGCCTTTCGCTGGAAGCGGAGGAGCATCGTTACTCCGGTTTCAATCTGCTGGTGGGCGACCGTGAAAGCCTGTGGTACCTGAGTAACCGGGGGCCGGCGGCGCAGCCGGTGAAGCCGGGCCTGCACGGCCTTTCCAACGGCATCCTGGACGATCCCTGGCCCAAGGTGGAACGGGGCAAACAGCGGCTGGCCCGGGTGCTGGACGGCGCCGCTTCCAATCCCCCGTCTCTCCGCGATCTACTCGGCGTGGTGGTGGACCCTTACCAGCCGCCGGAAGAAGACCTGCCGGATACCGGCGTGGAGCGGGAGCTGGAGCGACTGGTGGCGCCGATCTTCATTCAGTCGCAACAGTACGGCACCCGCGCCAGTTCGGCGGTGCTGCTGCCCCGGGAAGGGGCTCCGATGATGCGCGAGCAGTGCTGGCGGGCGGATGGCGAGGCGGACGGGGCGCCCACGGACAGTTGAGCGGGGCATCCCGCCGATCCAGGGGAAGGATCATTCGCGTGCAAGCACGCTTCCCACAAGTCGATACGAAGCCGCTGTGGGAAGCGTGCTTGCACGCGAACTACGCCGCCGCGGGCGCGCGGTGGCGGATCAGATCGCCCAGGCCGACCTTGGTCAATTGCAGATCCATGTAGGCGGTGATCACTTCACCGTTGTCCATGGCCAGCACCTCATTGAGCAGACGGCGCAGGAAGCCCATGTTGACCTGACGCACCGCCGCCTTGACCCGTAACAGGTTGGAGGCGTTCATGGACAAGGCGTCGAAGCCCATCGCCATCAGCAGCAGAGCGGACGCCGGATCGCCGGCCATTTCCCCGCACACCGACACCGGTTTGCCCTCGGCATGGGCCTGCTCCACCACATGCAGCAGCGCATGCAGCACCGACGGATGGAACGAGTTGTACAGGTCCGACACCTGGCGGTTGTTGCGATCCACCGCCAGCAGATACTGGGTCAGGTCGTTGGTGCCCACGGACAGGAAATCCACCCGCTGGGCCAGCGCCCGGGCCTGATAGATGGTAGCCGGCACTTCGATCATCACGCCCACCGGCGGCATTTCCACGTCCACGTTCTCTTCGCGCACCTCCAGCCAGGCGCGATGAATCAGGTGCTGGGCCTCCTCGGCCTCGAACACATTGGTGATCATCGGCAGCATGATGCGCAGATTGTTCAGGCCGGCGGCGGCCTTGAGCATGGCCCGTACCTGGACGATGAAAATTTCCGGGTGGTCCAGAGTGACCCGGATACCGCGCCAGCCGAGGAACGGGTTGTCCTCCTCAATGGGGAAATAGCTCAGTGACTTGTCGCCCCCCACGTCCAGCGTGCGCATGGTCACCGGCAGCGGCGCGAACGCCTGCAACTGCTCCCGGTACAACACACGCTGCTCTTCCTCGGAGGGGAAGCGGTCACGGATCATGAACGGAATTTCGCTGCGGTACAGCCCCACGCCCTGGGCGCCGCGCTCCAGGGAGCGGTTGATGTCGGTCATCAGACCGGTGTTCACCTGCAATTGAACACTGACCCCGTCCTCGGTTTCCGCCGGCAGATCGCGCAGCTTCTCCAGCCCTTCCAGCAGACTCTGCTCTTCGGCGATCAATTCCTCGAACTGATGTTTCAGCTCCGGAGTGGCGTTGGCCACCACCCGGCCGCGAAAACCGTCGACGATCAGCTCCTTGCCGTCCAGTTTCTTCAGCGGCAGGTTGGCCACCCCCACCACGGTGGGAATGCTCATGGCCCGGGCCACGATGGCCATATGCGAGTTACGCGAGCCGCGCGTGGTGACGATGCCGGCAATGCGCTCCTGCGGCAGCTCCATCAGCATCGGCGCGGAAATATCCTCGCCAAGCAGAATGCAGTGGTCGGGAAACTCCAGCTCACGCCGGTTGTAGCTTTGCAGTTGCGCCAGCACCCGGCGCCCCAGATCACGAACGTCCGCCGCCCGCTCACGCAGGTAAGGATCATCCATCATCTCGAAATTGTGCACATGGGCGTCCACCACGATGCGCAAGGCACCCTGCGCCCAGTGGCCTTCGCGAATCTTGGCCACTACTTCCGCCGGCAGGGCATGGCGGTCAAGCATGCGTAAATAGACATCGAACAGGGCCTGCTCCTCGGCCCCGAGGCTTGCCTTGGCGCGCTCGGCCAGGTCACGGATTTCCTTGCGCACCCGTACCAGCGCATCGTCCAGGCGGGCGATCTCGGCGCTGATGTCCTCCGCTTCCCGGTCCGGCACCGCCGACAAGTCGGCCGCCGGAAACAGCAGTTTGGCGATGCCGATGGCGGCACCGGAGGAGCCGGGCTGGCCGTCGTACATGCTGGCCTGCCGCTCGCGGGTTTCCAGTTGCTCGAACAGAATGCCGGACGCATGGGCATGAGCGATCACCGCCGACAATTGGGCGGAGATGGTGACCAGAAACGCCTCTTCGCTTTGATCGAAGCGGCGGGCATCGCGCTGCTGCACCACCAGCACGCCCAGCACCTCGCCGTGGTGCATCACCGGCACGCCGAGGAAGGCGTGGAACGGATCCTCGCCGGTCTCGGCCAGATAATGGAATTTCGGGTGGGCGAAGGCATCTTCCAGGTTGATCGGTTCCTCGCGCTGCCCCACCTGTCCCACCAGCCCCTCGGACAGGCCCAGGCTGACCCGGCCCACCGCTTCGCGCTTGAGGCCCTCGGAAGCCATCAGCACGTAGCGTTCCCGGTCGTTGTCCCGCAAGTAAATGGAGCACACCTCGGTGCCCATGGCATCACGCACCCGCTGGGCCATAAGATCCAGGGCCGAGCGGATGTCCGGCGCGTTATTCACTTCCTGCACAATGCGGCGCAGGGTATCAAGCATGTTTGCTCCTCTTGGGTAGGGCGGGGGCCAACTCTCTCAGGGCCCGCGCATAGACCGCGCGCTTGAAATGCACCACCTTGCGGATCGGGTACCAGTAGTTTACCCAACGCCAGTCCTGAAACTCCGGCTCCGGTCCCAGAGTCAGGTCGATGGCTGCTTCCTCCGCGTTAAGCCGCAGCAGGAACCATTTTTGCCGCTGGCCGATACAGCGGGGCCGGTTGCGTGGAGGCCGCAGGAAGCGGCGCGGCAGGCGGTAGGTCAGCCAGCCTTCGGTGTGGGCGAGAATGCTGACGTGCTCCTGGCGCAGTCCCACCTCTTCTTCCAGTTCCCGGAACAGGGTCTCTTCCGGCGTCTCCCCCGGCATCATGCCGCCCTGGGGAAACTGCCAGGCATCCCGGTTACCGACGCGGCGCCCCCAGAACACCCGGCCATCGGGCCCCGCGATCACGATACCGACATTCAGCCGGTACCCCTGTTCATCAATAATGCCAGTCATGGTCTTCCAAACCCGGGGGAGCCAGCGACATCCGGCCCGCCGGGGCCGGAGGGGCACACACAGGGCGTGCCGCGCCATGGCCATCATGGCGGCTCCGATACTCACTCATTAAACCTTGTCCCGGTAGCCTCGATCAATCGGCTGCCGAACGGATCGGCCTTTGCTATGCTCCTCGCGCCAACCTTTCTCTCTATTTCATGGGATCCAGCATGACTCTGGCCATCTTTGACCTGGACAACACCCTCATTGCCGGCGACTCCGACCATCAGTGGGGGGAATGGCTGGTAAGCCAGTCCCTGGTGGACGCCGCCGCCTACCAGGCCGCCAATGACCGCTTTTATCAGGACTACCTGGACGGCACTCTGGACATCATCGCCTACCAGGAATTCGTGCTCGGCGAGTTGGCGGGCCGTCCTCTGGAGCAGCTCCACGCCTGGCGCGAGCAATACATGGAGGAGGTGATCCAAGACCTGTGGCTGCCGGCGGCCGAAGCGTTGCTGCAAAAGCACCGCGACCAGGGCCATACCCTGATGATCATTACCGCCACCAACGATTTCATCACCGCCCCCATCGCCGAACGGCTGGGCGTGCCGCATCTGCTGGCCACCCGGGCGGAAATGACCAGCCAGGGTTACACCGGCAGGGTGGCGGGAATCCCCTGCTATCAGGACGGCAAGGTCAAGCGCCTGCATCAATGGCTGGAGGAGCACGACGAGTCCCTGGACGGCAGCTGGTTCTACAGCGATTCCCACAATGACCTGCCCCTGCTGGGCGAGGTCGCCCATCCGGTGGCCGTGGACCCGGACGACAAGCTGGCGGCGGCGGCCCGTGAACGGGACTGGCCGATCATCTCGCTGCGGCGGAGCCAATGAGAAAAGCGGCTCTGCTGATGCTGACGGCGCTGTCCCTGGCCGGCTGCAACGAGCCGTCGAAACAGGAGGCGGAACCGGCACGCGTCCCTCTGGTGGAAACCCTGGACAGCCAGGCGGACCAGGCGCTGGCACCGGCTCTCGAGGATTGGCGACAGGCCCTGGAAGCCTTCACCAGCGGCGCCGACGACCAGACCCTCGCCACGCTGATCGAGCAGTGGCGGGCGCTGTACCGCACCACCAACCAGTTCTGGCTGGTGCTGGCCACCCGCGCCTGCGGCCGGGACCAGGTGGCCTCCCTGGAACGCGTGGACGACTGGCCGCTCTACCCGGCTTACGTGGATGCCACGCCAAGCTGGCCGGAGTCCGGCATCGTCAACGACCAGGCCCTGCCGATCCGCCGCGATACCTTGCTGGAGCAGCACCGGATGGCCGCGCCCGGCGAAGTAAGCCTGGGATTTCAGCCGCTATGGCTATTACTGCATAACAGTGACGGCTCGCCCCGGGCGGCCTCCGAATTCGATACCGGCAGCCCGATCACTCAGCGCCGCCACGATTATGTGCGCGTGGCCGGCACCCTGCTGATGGACGATCTGACGCCACTACGGGACGCCAACGGTGTCAGCGCGGCGGAGTTACGCTGCGGCTTGCGGCTGCTGGATCGGCGATTGCGTCAAGCGCGCCGCTGGATGGCGGACTCGAAAGGCGAGGCCACGAAAGGAGACCGGATGGTGCCCGGGGAAAGTCTGGCGATAGTGCACGAGACCTTACCGGATGCCGCTTTGGCACAGCTGAACGGCGACGATCTCGCCCCCTTGCGGGCGGCACTGGAAAAACAAAAACAGGGGTTCAAGAAGGCCTTGCAACAGGCCAGTGAAAGCGGGCAGTGGGCGCCGATCAGCAATTGGCTGAACAACGATCAGAGCGGGCCCTAGGGATTTTCCCGAATAGGGACCGCGGTCCCTTCGACCTGATTACGAAGCCGCTGTGGGAAGCGGCTTCGCAGCCCTCTCGGTGAGAAAGCAATCAGCGTGCCGCTTAGAAGTTATAGCGACCGAAAACGCCGAAGGTATCCACATCATCGGCGAGGGTGATGCGGGCCCCCACATCCACCGCCGGGGTGATATTCAGCAGGCCCTGGCCATAGACACCGAACTGGTCGTCATAAATGTCCTCGTAAACCACGCCACCGGACAGCTCCACCATGTCCAGGGTACGGTGACGCAGACCCGCGCGCAGGGCATAACCCATTTCATCGTCGAAGTCGTTATCGTCGTAAATCACATCACCCATCAGTTCCAGATCCAGACCCCGGTTCAGCGGGGTATGCATGCCGGCACCGATGTACATGCGATGGCCATCCACGTCGTCGTCCCAATGGGAGCGGTTGTAGTCACCGTCATAGAAGCTAACGCCACCACGCAGGAAGACGTGCTCATCCAGAGCGAAGGCCCCTTCCGCGGTCAGTGCGTCGACGTCCAGGCCATTGTCATAATCCCAACGATCGTAGCCGAGCTGGCCGTAGGTATAGGAAAAACCGTTATCGCGCACCGGCGCGTTCTGGGCCAGCGCATTGCCGGTCAGAGTGGCAGCGGCAAGCGCGGAAAACATCAACGTCTTTTTCATGATTCAGGTCCTCTTTAACCGGTCGAACAACGCGGGCGCCGCCTGATACAGGTTGGCCCGTCACCCAGCCTAAATAGTGCGCCCATGGTGCACCCGGGGCCGCTGCCCCGCCATGGGGCAGTCGTTGTTTTATGACGCTTTTATAAAAGTTTGCGATTTAAATCCGGCGTGCTATGCCGCTGTGAGGAAAAAGGCTGTCGGCTCGAAGCGTTTCCTTCTTGACCCTGGGGTTACCCCAAGCTTGGATAGTGCTGTCCATGGAGGACTATTCCATGAATGAACAGACTCTGCCGATTCAGGGCGCTACCTGCCAGGGCTGCGCCCGCAAGATCCGTACCGCCCTGCTGGCGGTACCCGGGGTCTCCGGCGCCGAGGTTGATCTGGAGCAACAAACGGTGACTGTCAGCGGTGACGCCGACGGCGATGCCCTGCGCGAGGCGCTGCTGGAAAGCGGCTACGGGGTGGAAGCCCCCTCTCCCTCACCGGAACAATCCGCGCCCGAGTGTCATATCGAAGCCCCGCGCCAGCCGGCGCAAGGCAGCGGCGACCACCACCATGGCGGCACCGCGGGACACGGGGACACCACCCAGGGCACCAGCGAGCATCTGCTGGCGATCACCGGCGCCACCTGCGCCTCCTGTGTGCGCACCATCGAGTCCGCGCTGAACGGGGTGGCCGGCGTTGACGAGGCCAGTATGAACCTGGCTGATCGCACTGCCCGGGTGGCCGGTGACGCCGATACCGAGGCCCTGATAGAAGCCGTAAAAGCCGCCGGCTATGGCGCCAGCGTGATCGACGATGAGCAACAGGCCGATCAGCAGCGTGATGAGCAGGAACAAGCGCATTACCGCGAGTTGATCCGCCACACCGTGATCGGCCTGGCGGTGGGTATCCCGCTGATGGCATGGGGGCTGGCCGGCGGCACCATGATGGTGACGGCGGGCACCGCCAGCCAGTGGGGCTGGCTGGCGGTGGGCCTGGTCACCCTCGGCGTGCTGGCCTGGTCCGGGCGGCATTTCTTCATCGGCGCCTGGAAAGCGGGCCGCCACCACAATGCCAACATGGACACCCTGATCGCCCTGGGCACCGGCGCGGCCTGGGCCTATTCCATGGTGGTGGTGCTGTTCCCGGACTGGCTGCCGGAGGCGGCGCGCCACGTTTATTTCGAGGCCAGCGCCATGATCATCGGCCTGATCAACCTGGGCCAGGCCCTGGAGATGCGCGCCCGCGGCAAGACCAGCGAGGCGGTCCGCCGGCTTCTGGACCTGGGCGCCCGCACCGCCCGGGTCATCCGTGACGGCGAGGAACGGGACATACCGGTGGAATCGGTACAGGCCGGCGACCTGCTGCGCGTCCGCCCCGGCGAGAAAATCGCCGTGGACGGCGAAGTGGAGGAAGGCGAAAGCCGCCTGGACGAGTCCATGCTCACCGGGGAACCAATGCCAGTGAGCAAGGGCCCCGGCGACAGCGTCGCCGCCGGCACCGTCAACGACAGCGGCACCCTGATCTATCGCGCCACCCGGGTGGGACGGGATACCGCCCTGGCGCAGATCATCGCCCTGGTAAAAAAAGCCCAGGGCGCCAAGCCGCCCATCGGACGCCTGGCGGACCGTATCTCGGCGGTGTTCGTGCCCACCATCCTGCTGATCGCGGTGGCCTCGGCTCTGGCCTGGTACAACCTGGGACCGGACCCGCGCATCGTGCACATGATGGTAGCCGCCACCACCGTGCTGATCATTGCCTGCCCCTGCGCCCTGGGACTGGCCACGCCGATGTCGGTGATGGTCGGCGTCGGCAAGGCGGCGGAGGCCGGCATCCTGATCCGCCAGGGCGAGGCGCTGCAAACCGCCGGGGACCTGGACACCATTGTGCTGGATAAAACCGGCACCATCACCGAGGGGCATCCGGCGGTGACCGGCGTACACGCCATCAACGGCGAAAGCGAGGCCACCTTGCTGACGCTGGCGGCGTCCCTGGAAACGGGATCGGAACATCCACTGGCACGGGCCATCCTTGCCGCCGCCGAGGAACGCGGCCTGCGAACCGAAGCGGTCACCGATTTCCAGGCTCACAACGGCAAGGGCGTCAGCGCCCGCCTGGACGGCGCCCTGCTCCGGCTCGGCAACCGCCGCTGGCTGGACCGGGAAGGCGTGGCCGGCGGCTTGCAAGAGCAGGCGGAAGCGTTGGGCCGGGATGGCGCCACGCCGCTGTTCCTGGCACGGGATCAGCAACTGCTGGGCGTGATCGGCGTCGCCGACCCGATCAAGCAGGACTCCCGCGCCGCCATTCAACGCCTGCACGACCTGGGTCTCACCGTGGTGATGATCACCGGGGACGTGCGCACCAGCGCCGAGGCCATTGCCCGCCAGGCCGGGGTGGACAAGGTGCTGGCCGAGGTGCTGCCCGAGGACAAGGCCCGCGAGGTCGAGCGTCTGCAGGGCGAAGGCCGCAAGGTGGCCATGGTCGGCGACGGCATCAACGACGCTCCGGCACTGGCCCAGGCGGACGTGGGCTTCGCCATCGGTACCGGCACCGATGTGGCCATCGAGTCCGCCGCCATCACTCTGATGGGCGGCTCGCTGCACGGCGTGGCGGATGCCATGGCGATTTCCCGGGTCACCGTGCGCAACATCAAGCAGAATCTGTTCGGCGCCTTTGCCTATAACACGCTCGGCGTACCGGTGGCGGCGGGCATTCTTTATCCCTTCACCGGCTGGCTGCTCAGCCCGGTGATCGCCGGCGCCGCCATGTCACTGAGCTCGGTGACGGTGGTCACCAACGCCAACCGGCTGCGTCTGTTTCGGCCCCGTGGCGCATCCCGCGGCAACAAGGAGACCCGTGGTGAATCCTGAACAACTGGCGGCGCAACTGCGCTGCCCCCACGACGACGACGGACTCAAGGTGGCCTCCAGCATGGACCAGCGCAACGCCGAAGTGATCGAGGCGGCTTATGCCGCCCTCGATTGCCGCGCCGGCCAGCGAGTACTGGAAATCGGCCCCGGCGGCGGCGGTCATGTGGCCACCTTGCTGCGGGACCGGCCGGGGCTCGATTACACCGGCCTGGACCTGTCCCCGTTGATGGTCCGTGAAGCACGGGCCGCCAATCATGACTGGGTGGAGAAAGGCCGCGCCCGTTTCCTGCTCGGCGATCTGCTGGCCCCGCCCCTGGCGGACGGCGGCATGGACCGGATAGTGGCGGTGAACGTGGTTTATTTCTGGCAACCGCTGGCGCCGGCACTGGAACGTATCCATGCGCTGCTCGCTCCCGGCGGGCGCTGCGCCCTGGGTCTGCGCAGCCGCGCCAGCATGCGGGAACTGCCGGTATTCGAACATGGTTTCGCCCTGTATGACGGCCCCGATCTGGTCGCCGCCCTGGAAGCAGCGGGGTTCCACTCCGTGCGCCTGGAGCAGGCCCGGGAGGAGACCGTCAACGTACTCGGCCAGATGATGGATAAGGAACGTCTGGTGGTGGTGGGCGATAAAGCGGAGACAAGCGAATGACAACCTGGCTAATCAATCTCGGCGGGCTGTTGCTGATGGCCCTGATCGTCTGGTGGTTCTGGCTATCCGGTCGCGGCCCGGCCAAGCGCGCCGGTGACGCGCCGCTGGATATTGTGGTGGACAACGGTGTCTACGAGCCGTCGGTGATTCAGGCCCGGGCCGGGCAGCCACTGACGCTGCGCTTCCTGCGCCGGGACCCGAGTCCGTGCGCGGAGCAAGTGATCTTCCATGAGCTCGGCGTCTCCGAATTCCTCGACACCGGCAAAGCCACCACCGTAACGCTGACCCCGGAGCGGCCGGGCGAGTACCGTTTCACCTGCCAGATGCAGATGTACCAGGGTACATTGATCGTCAACGAATAATTTTTTTTGAGAAAAGGAACCGCACCATGAAAAAACTACTGCTGGGCGCCGCCCTTACCCTGGCCAGCATGGCCGTCTCCGCCGCCAGCCTCGAGGTGTACAAATCCCCCACCTGCGGCTGTTGCATCAAGTGGGTGGAGCACATGCGCGAAAACGGTTTCGACGTGAAGGTACACGAAACCCAAAACCTGCAACCGATCAAGGAAAAAGCCGGGCTGCGGGCGGGACTGGGTTCCTGCCACACCGCCTTTATCGATGGCTATACCATCGAGGGCCATGTGCCGGCCAAGGAAGTAAAACGCCTGCTGGAAGAGCGGCCCGAGGCCGTTGGCCTGACCGTGCCGGCCATGCCGATCGGCTCTCCCGGCATGGAAATGGGCGATCGCCAGGATCCCTATCAGGTGCTGCTGTTCGATGACAAAGGTACCAGGGTCTACGCGCAATATTGACGGCAAGGCCCCGGCGCACTGAAATGCCCTCTTTGCCATGGGGGCCGATAGCATGTTGGATCTTCATTCCTGGCTGATTCTCGCGGCGGTGTGTCTGTTCGGCGCGATGACGCCGGGCGCCAGTCTGGCGGTGGTGACCCGCCACACGGTGCTGAGCGGTGCGCGCGGCGGGGTCGCCGCCGGTCTGGCCCACGCCGGCGGCATCGCCGTCTACGCCGCGGCCTCGGTGGCGGGACTGGCGGCGCTGCTGCACCGCTTCCCCTGGCTGGAAACCCTGATCTCGGCGGCCGGGGCGCTGTTCCTGTTGTGGCTGGCCTGGAAAAGTTGGCGCGCCGCCGCCGGACCGGCTCCCGAAGCCGAGGTACAAGCCACTCACGGTGCCGCCCGCGACGGTTTCCTCATTGCATTGCTGAACCCCAAGGTGGCTCTGTTCTTCCTGGCGTTGTTCAGCCAGTTCATCGAGGCGGATATGGGTACCCCGGCGCGGATCCAGATGGCCACCACCGCCGTGGTCATCGACGGCGCCTGGTACAGCCTGTTCGCACTGGTCCTGGCGCGAGGGCCGGCGCCGGCCTGGCTGGCGCGGCATCACGACTGGCTGGAAAGAGGAACCGCGCTGATTCTGGCGGGACTGGCCTTGGCGGTGCTGGCGCGGATTGCTTTATGACTCCAATGTCCGCCAGTGGGAGCCAGCCTGCTGGCGAATACGGCCCTCCGGCGTTGGGCATTCGCTTGCAGGCAAGCTCCCACAGCGGCTTCGTGGCAGGGCCTGTGGGAGCCAGCTTGCTGGCGAATTCGCCCTCCGACGTTTGGGACATTCGCTTGCAAGCAAGCTCCCACAGCGGCTTCGTGGCAACATGTGAATTCATGCGCTGGTCGGTATGTCCGGCCTCAGACCTTGAACAGCACCCGGGTGAACCAGCTCTTCAGGTAAGCGGTTTCCGGTATCGACGGGTGGATCGGGTGATCCGGCCCCTGCCCTTCATAGCCAATCACCTGTAGACGCCGGTCAATGTGGCGGGCGCTGGCGCGCACCACATCCAGCAGCTTCTCCGCTGGCAGCAACATGGAACAGGACGCCGATACGAAGTAACCACCGGGTTTCACCAGCCGCACCGCCAGCTCATTGATGGCGTGATAGCCGGCCAGACCGTTCTTGAAATCCTTGCGCCGCTTGACGAATGCCGGCGGGTCCAGCACCACCAGATCGAACTTTTCGCCGTCGCTCACCAGTTGCTTCATGGCGGCGGTGGCATCGCCTTCCAGGGTCCGCATTTTATCCGCCACACCGTTGCGCTCGGCATTGGCGTGCACGAAATCCAGCGCCGTGGAGGAGCTGTCTATACAGGTCACTTCTCCAGCCCCGGCCACCGCCGCCTGCACGCCCCAGCCACCGCAGTAGGAAAAGACATCCAGCACCCGCGCGCCCTTCGCCAGTGGCGCCATGCGCGCCCGGGCGGCACGGTGATCGAAGAACCAACCGGTTTTCTGCCCTTCCGCCAGTGGCGCCTGAAAGTCCACCCCGTTCTCGCGCAGCGACAAAACCGTCGGCAGTTCGCCCTTTTCCGCCCGCACATAAATGGGCAGACCCTCGAGGGCGCGCACGGAGGCGTCGTTTTTGACAACGATGCAAGCCGGTTCCAGTACCGCGTCCAGGGCTTCCACCAGCAAAGGCAGATACGCTTCCATGCCGGCGGTGCCGCACTGCAGCACCAGGGTATCGCCGAAACGATCCACCACCAGCCCCGGAAGGCCGTCGGCCTCGCCGTAGATCAGCCGATAGAAAGGTTCAGCAAACAGGGTATCGCGCATCGCCAGAGCTTCGGCAATGCGCTTCTTGAAGAAACTCTTACTGGGTTCCTGACGGACATCGCGGCTGTACAGGCGCGCGGCGATCAGGGAGTTGGGGCTGAGCAATGCCCGCCCCAGCACTTTGCCACGATGGTCTTCCACCACACAGGCGCCACCGGCGGGCAGGGTTTTCAGCGGCTGCTCGCGAGTGTCGATCTCATTGGCGTAAATCCACTCGTGCCCGGCCTTGAGCCGGCGTTCCTCGTTTTTCTTCAACCGGATCACCGGGGTCGATTCACTCATGACAGCACCTTAAAGAAATGGACCGCAAATCAGTCTTGGGAACGGGGTTTGCGCTTGAGGGTGGCATGGCCGCCCTTGAGTTCCTGGGCGGCGGGTTTTGCCTTACGGCGGGGGTTGGCGGCTTTCTTTGCGCCTTTCGCCGCTTTCGTTCCTTTCACGCCGCTTTTGGCGGCGGCCTTGCGTTTCAGCTTTTTGCTTTTGCTGCCCACCGCACGGCCATCGGCGCGCCGTTTCTTCGGCCCTTGATAGCGGGCCTTGAGCGGTTCGATGATGCGAAACTCGAACTGCTGATCGAGATAACGCTGGATGCTCGCCATCAGATTCCATTCGCTGGCACTCACCAGCGATACCGCCACCCCCTCGCCGCCAAGCCGGCCGGTACGGCCAATGCGATGGACGTAATCGTCACCGCTGCGCGGCATGTCAAAATTGATCACCAGATCCAGACCGGAAACATCCAGACCACGGGCGGCCACGTCAGTGGCCACCAGGATATCCACATCACCATTGCGTAAACGGTCCATGGCCTGTTTGCGTTCTTTCTGCGCTTTCTCTCCATGCAACACATAAACCTTGTTGCGGGCGGTGGCGCGCAGCACCCCGCCGAGACGATCCGCCTGCACCCGGGTATTGGTGAACACCATGGCCTTGGCATAGGTTTCGTGGGCCAGCAGCCATTGGGTCAGGCGCTCCTTGTGCGCCGCGTCGTCGGCGGTAATCACCTGCTGGCGAATGCCGTGGTGGATTTCACGGACGGTATGCAACGCCAGAACCCGGGGTTCACGCAGCACGCCGCGCACCAGGCGCTCCATGTTGGCATCTCCCGGGGTGGCGGAGAACAGCCAGGTGTGGCGCTGTTCCGGACAGGCCGCGGCCAGACGGCTGACATCCTCGCCAAAGCCGAGATCGAGCATGCGGTCGGCTTCGTCGATCACCAGCACCGCCAGATCCGCCAGGGCCAGATTACCCGCTTCCAGATGTTCCAGCAGGCGCCCCGGTGTCCCCACCAGGATTTCCGGATTCTTGCGAATGCGGGCCGCCTGGACTTTGAAATCCTCGCCACCCGTGACCACTTCCGACTGAATGAAAGTGAATCCCGCCAGCGCCTGCACCTGTTTCTGCAACTGGCTGGCCAGCTCCCGGGTGGGAGACAGGATCAAAGCACGGGTACCAGCCAGCGGCTTGGGCTCCAGCAACAGATGTTGCAGCAAAGGCAGCGCGAAGGCGGCGGTCTTGCCACTGCCGGTGCGGGCGGTGACACGCAGATCGTGTCCGGCCAACGCCTGTGGAATCGCCTCGCTTTGCACTTCCGTGGGCGTCTCCATCGAGCACGCCTCTATGCCCTTAAGCAAGCGCTCATGCAGCCCCAGTTCGGCGAACCCCGTCATGCCATTCTCTCCTCGCATCGTTACCCACCCGCCAGCGGTCGGGCCAAGAGGCGTAGTGTAACGGATTTGCGCCCGCTTTAAGGGGGTTTTACCGTGTCCGCGAGAGCCGGCCCCGCCAGCACCGGATTTTCCCGGATCGCGGCGTTACAATAGACGCTGTTTTCGGGCGAGACTTTTTATACAAGGGGACGGGCATGGCCATGAGATGGTGGGTCAAAAGCGCCCCGGACCAACACGCTTTCGACGGTCTGGACGCCGTGTTTCAACTCCAGGGCCAGGTGGTCTCCGATGGCCCCATGGGAGACGTGGTGCACCTGCGCCGTGGCGAGCGAACCTTCTTCGTCAAACGGTACCGTAACGGCGGCGGCCATCTGCACAACTGGATCGGCACCCCACGAGTGCAGCGGGAATGGCGCAACCTGGACCTGTTCCGTCGCTGGGGACTGCCGGTACCGGACGTGGTCGGCGCCGGTTTCCGCCGGCGCCGGGGCCGCTTTCATCAGGGCGCCCTGATCACCGTGGGTATCCCCGACAGCACCGATCTCGCCACTCTGGCCCGCTCCGGCGCGGGCTGCCTGCGGGACCGGGCCTGGGTGGCCGCGGTATCCGATCAGGTCGCCGACGGCCTGCGTGTCATGCATGCCCGGGGCTTCTGCCATGGCGACATGAAGTGGCGCAATATTCTGGTTACCGGTACCCCGCCCCGGGTGTTCTTCATTGATTGCCCCGCCGGACGCTTCTGGTTCGGCCCGTTCCTGCGCTACCGCGTGATCAAGGATCTCGCCTGCCTGGACAAAGTCGCCAAGCACACTCTCAGCCGCACGCAACGTCTGCGCTTTTATCTGCGCTATACCGGCCGCTCCCGGCTCAATCACTCGGACCGTCGGCGAATCCGCAAGGTTTTACGGTTCTTCCAGGGGCGGGAATAAACATCATTCGCTGCTAAAGCCGCTTCCCACAGCGGCTTCGTAACGCCTCCGTGGGAAGCTGGCTTGCCAGCGAATGCAGCGTGAATCCATGTCTCCAACACCCGCAGACCAGCCTTTCCATCGCCACGGACTCATCGACCATCAAACCAACCAGTATGCCCACCACCACTTGTTGAGCTACACTCAAATGCAGCCAATATGGCAAGCGCCTTGATCCGTCTTCCCCGACCGGAGGTGACGAACCGGGAGCACGAATAAAAACATCAGATCAATCCGAGGCCACCATGCCGTTTTTCCGCCGCCGCCCGCCCTTCGCCTTGATGGTGATCAACGGGGCTTTATGCACCATCGCCATCCTGGTATTTGCCCGCCTCAGCTATGGTCTGGTGCTGCCGGCCATGCGCGACGGGCTGGGGCTGAGCAACGCCCAGGCGGCGAACCTGAGCACGGTGAACGCCCTCGGTTATTTGCTGCTGGTGATGGTGGCCGGCGTGTTCGCCGCCCGCTTCGGCGGCAAGACTTCGGTGGTACTCGGACTCATGCTGGTGACCGGCGGCTTCTTCGGCCTCGCCCACGCCAGTGACTTCGTGCCGATCCTGCTGTTGATGCTGGTATTGGGCATGGGCACGGCCTTCGGCTACACCCCTTTGATCTCGCTGCTGGCCAACACTTTCCCGCACCGGCGCGGCGCGGTGATCGGCTTCGCCAACAGTGGCGTGGGGCTGGGCATGCTGCTGGTTGGCCTGATCGTTCCGGCCATGACCGAACGCAGCGCCGAGCAGGGCTGGCGCGATGTCTGGCTGCTGTTCGCCACCGGCGGGTTGGCGGTGCTGATTATGTCAGTGCTGATTCTGCGCAACCCTCTGGGCCATTCCAACGCCGCCAGACCCAAGCTACGCACCAAGGATTTGCCGGTGTTCCGCAATCCCCATGTGATCACGGTGGGACTGGTGTACGGCGTACAGGGTCTTACCTACATCGTGCAGACCACGTTCATGTACAGCTATGCCCTGGAGTCGGAAGTGCCGGCGCTGACCACCGGTCATCTGGTGTCAATGATGGGCATCATGTCCGTGTTCACCGGTCCGCTGTGGGGCGGCCTGGCGGACCGGCTGGGCTATTCCAACAGTCTGGTGCTGGCGATGACGCTGTCGCTGGTGGGCACCGCCCTGCCGGTGCTGTGGCCGGTACAGCCCATGTTCGTCGCCCACTTCCTGATTCTGGGCCTGTGCATCTCCGGCCTGTTCACGTCCATCCTGGCCGCCTCCACCGAAACCGTGGCGCCCCATCAGGCCGCCGTGGCGGTGAGTTTCGTCACCCTGTTCTACGCCGTCGGCCAGCTGATCGGCCCGGCCGCCGCCTCGTTGATCATTGAGTGGAGCGGCGGCTTTCGGGCCACTTTCGCCGCCACCTCGGTGGTGTTGGCCCTGGGTGTCTACCTGGGGCATCGCAGCCGCCGTTACCAGCGACCGCCCCCGCAAACCTGCGCCGGCCTGGCCGACTGAATCCGGCTTATTGCCCGGGAATCGCCGACGGGTCCATCCAGAACGCCTCCCAGACATGGCCGTCCGGGTCCGCCAGGTTGCGGTTGTACATGAACCCCAGATCCTGGACCGGATTGATGTCGGCGGTGCCGCCATGGGCGGCGGCGGTGTCGTTCATGGCATCCACCGCCTCGCGATCATCAAGGCTGAGCGCCAGCATCACTTCACTGGCGGTGGCGGGCGGAATCGGCCTCTGGGTGAATGAGCGCCATTTGTCATGGGTGAGCAGCATGACGTGGATCGACTCGCTCCAGACCATGCACGCGGCGGTGTCATCGGTGAAATGCGGATTGTTCTCGAAGCCGAGCGCGGCATAGAACGCCATGGACGCAGGCAAATCCGCCACGGGCAGGTTGACGAAAATCATTTTGGACATGTTCGGGACCTCTCAAGGTGGTGGTCAAAAAGACGGCTGGAGCCGCCGTTTCCCGGTTAGTCGTACCACGCCTCCGGATTTCGACAAAAAAGTCCGGTCCCTGCCCAAGCGGTTCTTCGCGATGCTTTCGTGGGTCCACCATGAGCGCTTGCTCGCGAATCAACCTGCAGCCGTGGTCAATCGAACAGGGTGCCGTTATCCGGTCCGCCGCCTTCCAGTGCCAACAGTCGGGCTTTGCGGTCGACACCGCCGGCATAGCCGGTCAGGCTGCCGTTCGCACCCAGCACCCGGTGGCAGGGAATGATCACCGAGCAGGGGTTGCGGCCCACGGCGGCCCCCACCGCCCGTACCGCCCGGGGCCGGCCGAGCCGGTGCGCCAATTCGCCATAGGTGGAGGTGTTCCCGCAACGGATTTCCCTCAGAGCGCCCCAGACCTGGCGCTGAAATTCGGTCCCGCGTGGCGCCAGCGGCAAATCGAAATCGCGGCGCTCCCCGCTGAAGTAGGCGCGCACCTGCTCGGCGGCGGTCAACAGCAGGGGATGGGCCGGGTTGTGCCGCCAGGGTCGCGGGTCGGGATGGTATTTCTGTCCTTCGAACCAGGCGCCCACCAGCGCGTCGTCTTCCGCCGCCAGCAACAAGGCGCCCAGGGATGTGGGTAAAGCGTGATACTCGATCATGGGGTCTTGTTCTCCTGGCCGCTAAACCAAAGATGCATCACCGCATAAGCGCGCCAGGGGCGCCAGGCCTCCGCCCGCCGTCTCACCGCCACCGCCGAAGTCTCCCCCAACGCCTTGAGCACGCCAAGGTCGGCGGCGGGAAACGCATCCGGCCAGGACAGCGCCCGCATCGCCAGATATTGGGCGGTCCAGTCACCAATGCCGGGCAGAGCCTTGAGCTCGGCGAGGGTACGCTCCACATCCGCCGTCGGCGACAGCAGCATGGGATCCTCGGCGCAGGCCGCGGCCAGCGCCTGGATCGCCTTAACCCGGGCACGGATGATGCCCAGCAATCCCAGCGTTTCCGCCTCGGCGGCGGCCACCACGGCGGCCTCCGGAAAGCTGGTGGTCAGATCCTCGAACGGCGTGTCCAGCGGCTCGCCCAGTGACGCCGCCACCCGGCCGGCCAGGGTTCGCGCCGCCTTGACCGTGATCTGCTGTCCCAGCACCGCGCGCACCGCCGCTTCAAAACCATCGAAGGCCCCCGGCACCCGCAGCCCCGGCCGCGCCGCCGCCAGCGAACCCAGCCGTTGCGCCACCAGCGCCGGCTGGGCGTCCAGATCGAACAGCCGGCGCAAGCGAACCAACACCTCCGGTACCACCGGTGACAGAGACTCGGACAACGTCACCGTGAGTCCGTTGCGCGGCCCCGGCGCCACGGTCAGCCAGCCACGGTGAACGTTGCCGCCACGCCGGATCAACGCGGTACGCCGGTATTGCCCCCGCTCCATGCCTTCCACTCCGGGAATGGCCCGGGCGGCGAGAAAATCGCGCAGCGCCTCCCAATCAAAGGGCGGCCGATAGCTCAAATGAAAAACCAATTCGCCGTCGCTGGTACGGCGCCCCGACGCGGCCCGTCGCCATGCCGAGGGCGGCTGGCCATAACGCCCCCGGAACAGAGTGTTGAAGCGCCGCAAACTGTTGAAACCAGCGGCCAGCGCCACCTCGGTAATGGTCAGGCCTGTGTCGCGCAACAGGCGCCGAGCCAGCAATAAGCGCCGGGTTTGCACGTATTCCACCGGCGCCACGCCGAACTCGGAGTGGAAAACCCTTCGTAAATGGCGATCGGTGACGCCAAGGCGTTCGGCCAGAGCCGCCAGCGATTCCCCATCGCCCGCCCCGGCATCCAGATATTCCGCCGCCTGTCTGGCCAGGCGCCGGTTCGCGTCCACGCTGGCATCCCCCGGCGCCAGTTCCGGCCGGCAGCGCAAACAAGGACGGTAGCCCTCGGATTCCGCCGCCGCGGCGCTGGCGAAGAAGCGGCAGTTCTCCCGCTTCGGCAGACGCGCCGGACACACCGGCCGGCAGTACACGCCGGTGGAGGACACCGCCACGAAAAAGCGCCCGTCGAAACGAACATCGCGGGTGCGCAGGGCCTGATAACACTGATCATCGTCAATCCACATGGCATCGATCATACCCCGCCGCGGCGTCCGCTACTCGCCCTTTTCGGACCTCGAGATTTTTGTTTTTTATTCAGAAAAACTAAATTCCAAAATGACACCAAAAGAGAGAAACTCCCTTTTTTGAAAGAACAGCAATCCAATCTTTCTCAAACATTCCACATAGGCAAACTAAATCATGAGTGCGGTTCTGCCGTTACTGGCCCTACGCGCCTTCACTGAAATCGGACGCCATGGCAGCGTCAAGCGCGCCGCCGGGGTGATGGGGGTTACGCCCGGAGCCGTCAGTCAGCAACTGAAACAGCTCGAAGAGCGGATCGGAGCCCCTCTGTTTATCCGAACCCGCCAGGGCATGCAGCTCACCGAAGCCGGCGAACAGGTTTATCCCGCCCTGCTCCAGGCCTTCGAACAGATCGAACGCAGCCTGGGCAGCCTGGAAGCCCGGAACGCCCGGCAAACACTGACCGTGAGCACCACGCCGTCCTTTGCCGCCTCCTGGCTGGTGCCCCGTCTCGGCCGCTTCACCGAGCGTCACCCGGATATCGATGTTCGCGTGGAGGCCTCATCCGATTTGATCCACTTTCAGCGCGACCGGGTGGATGTGGCGATCCGTCATGGCCTGGGCGATTATCCCGGGCTGGCGTGCCAGAGACTGATGGCTTCGGTGCTGGTGCCGGTGGCCAGCCCCGCCCTGTTGGCCCAGGGCCCACCGATCCGGGAACCCGCCGACTGTCTGGCCTTTCCATTACTGCAAAACAGCAACCGGGCGGACTGGGTACTGTGGCTGAAGGCACTGGGAATAAACGAACCGGCTCATGCCGACCGGGGGCCCGCCTTCAATGACGAGCTGCTGCTGATCCGGGCGGCGGAGGCCGGGCAGGGTCTCGCTTTGATCCGGGACGTGCATGCCCGGGCGGAAATTGATGCCGGCCGGCTGGTACTGGCCCTGGATCAGCCCTGGCCATCGGATTTCGCCTATTATCTGGTGTGGCCTTCTTCGGTACAGGAAAAGCCGGCCATGACACTCTTCAGAGAATGGCTGGCACAGGAGGCATCGTGCGGCGAGGACTGATCACAACAAACTCCGCTGCGGCAGCGCGCGCTCCAGCTCAAGCAAAGCCTGCTTGCGTTCGATCCCGCCGGCGTAGCCGGTAAGGCTGCCGTCGGCACCGATCACCCGGTGGCAGGGGACAATAATGGCGATCGGATTGACCGCATTGGCACGGCCAATAGCCCGCGCCGAAGTGGGCCGGGGCAGCCGCGTTGCCAACTCGCCATAGGAGATGGTGGTGCCGTAGGGCACTCGCCGCAGATGGCGCCAGGCCTCTTGCAGAAAAGCGTTACCCAGGGGCGCCAGCGGCACGTCGAAATCCGTCAATTGCTCAGCGAAATAAGCGTCCAGTTGCTCCGCCACAGGACGGACAGCCGCCGCATCCCGAACATAGACAGGCCGCGCCAATGCACACTGGCCGGATGGTGCTGCCCATCAACGAACTCCAGACGAACCAGAGCGCCCTGATCATCGACCAGAGCCATCATCGGCCCCAGCGGCGTGGTTAACACATCAGCCCTGTACGTCATACCCGATTCACCTTGGAATCTGTTCTTGATCTTTATAGGTGGCGTTACGGCCCGGTGGCCGGTGCCGGCAGCATCACGCCACGCCGCACCGCCGGCCGCCGCGCCACGGCATCATGCCAGCGTGTCAAATGGCGATGGTGCTCGAATCCGAAGCCGCAAATCACGGCGATATGCGTCCAGCCGAAGGTGGCGATATCGGCGATGGAATAGCTGTCGCCAGCCAGAAAGACCCGGCTACTCAGATGACGGTCCAGCGTGGCGAAGGCTTCCTCGCTCAAGCTCCGGTAACGATCAATAGCCTCGCGCAACCGGGTCGGCGCGAACAACTCGAAATGCACGCGCTGCCCCAGTATCGGCCCCATGCTGGCGGAATGAAACTGCAGCCATTTGATGGCTTCCCAACGGGCCGTCAACGCCTCCGGCAGCAGGCGCCCGGTTTTTTCCGCCAGATACAACAGGATCGCCGAGGACTCAAAAAGCGTCACTCCGGTTTGTTCATCACGCAGGACGGGAATCCGGCCATGGGGGTTGATTGCCAGGAACGACGACTGGCGCTGCTCGCCAGCATGAAGATTGATCTGTTCCAGTGTATAAGGCAGCCCCAGCTCTTCAAGGGCAATAGTGACCTTGAAGCCGTTGGGGGAAGAATCCGTGAATACGGTGATCATGGGCCCGGCTCGCTTCTCTGTCAGAAAAACCAGAATCGCAAGGTAGCCGGACCACGGGCTCGGGGAAAACGATATGTACTGAGCTCAGAGTATAGAAAGGCTAAAGCGGCCCGTGGACCATGGATGTCCCACCGCTGAGGGCGGGCACGCCTACACGCCGGTCGCAGCCAAGGCAGGTTCCACGGCGGCTCCGTAGCGCTCATTCTGTGGGAAGCGGCCTTGGCAGCGAATCCTGTGTCAGCGGGGTGCGCGAAAATAGCGCCACAGCCACATCAGTACACCGATCAGAAACAGCGCCCCCAAGACATAAAACTCGTAGCGTTTCAGATGACCAAGCAGCCCTTCCAGCAAGGTACCGAAATGGAAGGCGGCGAAGCCCAGCGCCGTCGCCCAGATCGCGGCGCCCAGAGCGTTGAAAAGCAAATACCGGCGCGGCGGGTAGCCGGACAAGCCAATCACCACCGGCATTACGGTTCGCAGGCCATAGACGAAACGGAAACCGAGCACCCACAAATCAGGGTGACGCCGCACCAGCCTCAAAGCCTTTTCGCCCGTCGCTTCCCAGCGGGGTTTACGTCGCAACAACCGCCGGCCATGGTGGCGCCCGAGCAGAAACCAGAGCTGGTCCCCGCAAAAAGCACCGGCGAAAGCGGTGAATATCACCAGATCCAGACGCAGATAGTCATGGAACGCCAGGAACCCCGCCAGCACCAGAATCGTCTCGCCTTCCAGAAAGGTCCCCACGAACAGGGCGGGATAGCCAAAGTGTTCCAGGAAGTGTTGAAGCATGGTGAAGGCCGGCAGGGGGAAGCCGGCAGCCTACCCCGATTGCCGACACCGCACAATTGACGCCCCCCTTCCGGAAAAGCACCAAAACGGACCCGGCGCCCTGCACCATAATGGCGCCACGCGTGCGGCCCGGCCCTTGATCACCCCTACCAACAAAAATAAAAACTTATTTTATATCAACAACTTAAAAACTCACTCGCGCTCCTGGTGCGGTTCTTGCTGACCCTCTCCATAGCAATAGAACGACGCTTTTAAGGGCTTTCCGCAAACATTGATGATCCAGAGAGTGCGACCATGTCTTACTTAGTGCCTTCCGAATTCGTCACCAAGATGGTGGATGCCGGTGAATCGAAGATTTACATGGCGACCCGCGACACTTTGATCCGTGCCTACATGGCCGGCGCCATCCTCGCCCTGGCGGCGGCCATGGCGGTGACCATCACGGTACAAACCGGTAATCCCCTGATCGGTGCCCTGCTGTTTCCGGTGGGATTCTGCATGCTGTATCTGATGGGGTTCGATCTCCTGACCGGCGTATTCATGCTGACCCCGCTGGCGCTGTTGGACCGGCGCCCGGGAGTGACCACCAATCGCGTCCTGAAGAATTGGGGCCTTGTGTTCCTGGGCAATTTCGCCGGCGCGCTCACCGTGGCGTTCATGATGTCTTTCATCCTTACCTACGGCTTCAACACCGAGCCGGGAACCGTGGGCGAAAAGCTGGCGGCCATTGGTGAATCCCGTACGCTGGGCTATGCCGAGTTCGGCCTGGCTGGCTGGATCACCATTTTCATCCGCGGCATGTTGTGCAACTGGATGGTGTCCATGGGCGTGGTGGGCGCGATGATTTCCACCACGGTTTCCGGCAAGGTGATCGCCATGTGGATGCCGATCTTCCTGTTCTTCTACATGGGCTTCGAGCACTCGGTGGTGAACATGTTCCTGTTCCCCTGCGCCATGCTCATGGGCGGCGATTTCTCCGTGGCCGACTACTTTATCTGGAACGAGATCCCCACCGCGCTGGGCAACCTGGTGGGCGGCCTCGCCTTCACTGGTCTGACCCTCTATACCACCCATGTGCGCACCGCGCCGAAACGTTCCCTGTAATCGAAGGAACGAAAACCAACAGGAACGTGCTCCGGTCATGGCCGGAGCACCCAACGCCATGCCTTCCTCCCTTCAGGTATCCCTGGGACAGTACTCCGACAAAGGCCGCAAAGCCGTCAATCAGGATTTCCACGGCGCCCTGATTCCCGAAGGGATGGCGCTGATCAGCAAGGGGCTGGTGCTGGCGCTGGCCGATGGCATCGGCAGCAGCAACGTCAGTCACATCGCCTCGGAAACCGCGGTCAGCAGCTTTCTCGAAGACTACTTCAGCACCCCGGAAACCTGGTCGGTACGGCAGTCCGCGCAACGGGTGATCAACGCCACCAATGCCTGGCTGCACGCGCAAACCCGCCAAAGCCAATACCGTTATGACCTGGACCGGGGCTACGTATGCACGTTTACCGCTCTGGTCATCAAGGGGGACAGCGCCCACTGCTTCCATCTGGGTGATGCCCGTCTGTATCGGCTGAGTAACGGCGTCCTGGAACAGCTCACCGAAGACCACCGGTTATGGGTGTCACGGGAACAGAGTTACCTGAGCCGGGCGCTGGGCATGAACGCCCGCGCGGAAATCGATCATCTCAGCATGCCGGTGACGGAAGGGGACTGGTTCGTGCTGGCCACCGACGGCGTCCACGAGTATCTGGATACCGACACCCTGACCAGCACTCTGGCCTCGCAAACCGATCCGCGACAGGCGGCGCGGACCCTGGCGGCGCTGGCCTACGAACGCGGCAGTGAGGATAACCTGACCGTGCAGGTCCTGCGCGTCGATCGGTTGCCGCGGGATGAATCTTCCGCCTTGTCCGGCCGTCTTGACGATCTGCCGCTACCGCCGGAGCTGCATGCGCGCATGGAATTCGACGGCTTCCGCATCCTGCGGGAGTTGCATGCGAGCAGCCGCAGCCACGTCTACCTGGCGGAAGATCTGGACAGCGGCGTCACCGTGGTGCTGAAAACCCCGGCCATCGACCGCGCCGATGATCGCGCCTTTCTGGAACGGTTCATGATGGAGGAGTGGATCGCCCACCGCATTGACCATCCCCATGTTCTCAAGGCGCCGCCACGGCAACGGCAACGTCGTTACCTGTACACGGTGACGGACTATGTGGAGGGGGAAACCCTGACTCAGTGGATGCGCGACCACCCCAACCCTTCGCTGGAAACAGTTCGGGATCTGGTGGAACAGATCGCCCGCGCGCTGTACGCCTTTCATCGGCGCGAGATCCTGCACCAGGACCTGCGCCCGGAGAACGTGATGGTCGACGCCAACGGCACCATCACCCTGATCGACTTCGGCGCCGCCCGCGTGGCCGGATTGGCGGAGCTGGCCCCGCCCCGGGACCGGGAAGCGCCGCAAGGCACCCTGCCCTACATGGCACCGGAATACTTTCTCGGAGAACCGGGCAATACCGCCTCTGATCTGTTTTCCCTCGGTGTCATTGCCTATCAACTGCTGACCGGGGATTTGCCCTACGGTACCGCCGTGTCCCAGTGCCGGACCCGGTCCGCGCAGAACCGGCTCCGCTATCGCAGCGCCTTGCGCGATGACCGCGATCTGCCGGCCTGGGTGGACGGAGCGCTGCGCAAGGCGGTGCATCCCCACCCGGACAAGCGCTACCGGGAGTTATCGGAATTTATCCATGATCTGCGCCACCCTGGTCCGGGTCTGGCGCACCCCATCCGGCCGCCGCTGATGGAACGCCATCCGGTGCGCTTCTGGCAGAGCGTCAGTGCCGTGCTGGCCCTGCTGGTGGTACTGCTCGCCGTGCGTCTCTATGGCGCATAAGCGCGCAGGAACATGGCCACCACATCGGTGATATGGGCTTCCGCCTCCTCCGCCGTCATCGGCTCGCCGCAACCGATCAGCACCTGCATCTCATGGCAACCCTTGATCAGGGAAAAGAAATGATCGGCGGCGCGATCCGGCGCCGCCACCCGCAATAATCCGCGCCGGTCCAGTTCCGCCAGCAGCCGCTCCATATCCAGCAGCGTCTTCTGCGGCCCCACTTCGAAGAACAACCGGGCCATGGTCTGGTCCTGCCCGGCCTGAGCCGCCATCAGCCGCATCAGATTGACCGCGTCGTCCTGGGTCACCAGTTCATGGAAGGAGCGGGCGATGCGCAGCAACACCTGTTCCACCGACTGGCTCTCGTCGAAATGGAAGATCGGCAAGGGCATCTGTCCCTGGCATTTGATCTCCACCGCGGCGGCGAACAGCGCCTCCTTGTCCTTGAAGTGGCTGTAAACCGTGAGCTTGGAGACACCGGCGGCGGCGGCGATGGCATCCATGCTGGTGCCGGAATATCCCTGTTCCAGAAACAGGGTGGTGGCGGCGGCCAGGATGGCGTCGCGTTTGGCGGGGTCTTTGGGGCGGCCCGGGCCGCTGCGGGTCAGATTGTTCGACATGATCTCAACAAATGGTGGACTGGCGAGTTCACTAATTTTACTATACCGGCGAGTTTACCATTCAACCGACAAAATAACGACGTTGTTGTTGCTGCTATCCGCAGGCGCTCTTTCCCGCCCGGGGGTACCAACAAGGGATAAGGTGTTCCATGACTCGCCGCAACCGATCCACATCGCATTTACCCACTCATCGCGTGGGCGCTTCCGGCCTGCCTCTGTTGTTTCTCGGCGCCCTGCTTGCCAGCGCGCTTGGCGGCTGCAGCGGTGATGCCGCCACCACCGAGCACACCATCAGTACTGCTTTGGTGGTCCAGCCGGACAGTACCCACGCCGGCCATGACAGCTTCGCCGGCGAGGTCCGCGCCCGCTACGAGCCCGATCTGGCGTTCCAGGTCGGTGGCAAGGTGATCGAGCGTTCGGTGGAAGTCGGAGACCGGGTGGAGAAGGGACAGCCGCTGGCCCGTATCGACCCTCGCGACGTGCGCCTGCGGCTGGATGCTTCCCGGGCCCGGGTGGCCGCCGCCAAGGCCGACCATGATCTGGCGCTCAGTGAGCAGAAACGCTACCAGACCCTGCTGGAACGCAAGGTGATCAGCCAGTCCCAGTACGATTCGGTGAGCAGCCAGCTCGAAGCCGCCGCGGCGCAATTACGCCAAGCCCGCGCCGATCTGGAAGTAGCCCGGAACCAGGCCGGTTACGCCGAACTGCGTGCGCCCCGGAACGGGGTCATCATGAGCCGCCAGGTCGAAGTCGGGCAGGTGGTGGCGGCCGGTCAGACCGTGTTCACTCTGGCCGCCGACGGCGATCGTGAAGTGCTGATCCATCTCCCGGAAAACCGCGTCAACCAGGTTTCTCTCCAGCAGGACGTCAAAGTGGAGCTGTGGTCGCGGCCCGGTGACCACTATGACGGCCGGGTCCGCGAGATCGCCCCCTCCGCCGATCCGCAATTGCGCACCTACGCGACGCGGGTGGCTTTCACCAGTGGCGACGTACCCGCCGATCTGGGACAAAGTGCCCGGGTATTCTTCCCTCAGGGTGGCACCCGCATGAGCATCCCGCTTAGCGCGCTCACCGCCGAGGACGGCGCCCCTTATGTCTGGAAAGTGAATCCCGCGGACCAGACCCTGGTGAAGACCCCCGTCCGCGTGGGGCCTTACCAGGAAGACCAGGTACCGGTGCTGGCCGGCCTGCAAGCCGGTGACTGGATCGTCGCCGCCGGTACCCAGTTATTTCGCGAAGGCCAGACCGTGAAACCGGTGGACCGGCGCAATCGCCAGGTGGACTTCGGCGACGGGGGACACTGAGGATGCGTTTCAATCTGTCCGAATGGGCGCTGCACAACCGCTCCCTGGTGCTCTACGCGATGATCCTCCTGGGCGCCCTCGGCGCGCTTTCCTACAGCCAGCTTGGACAAAGCGAGGACCCGCCGTTCACTTTCAAGGTCATGGTGGTGAATACGCTGTGGCCCGGCGCCAGCGCCGAGGACGTCTCCCGCCAGGTCACCGAGCGTATTGAAAAGAAGCTGATGGAGACCGGGGACTATGACCGCATCACGTCCTTCTCCCGCCCCGGTCAGTCCCAGGTCATGTTCATGGCGCGGGACGATATGCACTCCGACGACATTCCCGATCTCTGGTATCAGGTGCGCAAGAAGGTGGGCGATATCCGCCACACCCTGCCCCAGGGTATCCAGGGCCCGTTCTTCAATGACGAGTTCGGCACCACCTACGGCAATATCTACGCGCTCACCGGTGACGGCTTCGATTACGCGCTGAAGAAAGACTACGCCGACCGCCTGCAACTGGCCCTGCAACGGGTCGAGGACGTGGGCAAGGTGGAGCTGCTTGGCCTGCAGGACGAGAAAATCTGGGTGGAGCTGTCCAATACCAAGCTGGCCGCCCTGGGCATCCCGCTCGGCGCGGTGCAGCAGGCCCTGCAACAACAGAACGCGGTTTCCGACGCCGGTTATTTTGAGACCCCTACCGACCGCGTGCGCCTGCGTGCCTCCGGTAATTTTCAAAGCGTGGAGGAGATCCGCCGCTTCCCCATCCGGTTCGAGGGCCGCACCCTGCGTCTGGCGGACATCGCCAAGGTTTACCGTGGCTTTGACGACCCGCCGGCACCACGCATGCGCTTCATGGGCGAGGACGCCATCGGCCTGGCGGTCTCCATGAAGGCCGGCGGCGACATTCTCGCCCTCGGTGAAAACCTGGAAAAGGAATTCGCGCGCCTGCAGGAGACTCTGCCGGCCGGCCTGTCACTGCATAAGGTCTCCGACCAGCCAGCGGCGGTACGCGCCAGCGTTGGCGACTTTGTGCGGGTGCTGGTGGAGGCCCTGGTGATCGTGCTGCTGGTGAGTTTTTTCTCGCTGGGACTGCGCACTGGTCTGGTGGTGGCGTTATCCATTCCCCTGGTCCTGGCGATGACCTTCGCGCTGATGAATTACTTCGACATCGGCCTGCACAAGATTTCGCTGGGGGCGCTGGTGCTGGCGCTGGGGCTGATGGTGGACGACGCCATCATCGCGGTGGAGATGATGGCGATCAAGATGGAACAAGGGCTCAGCCGGATCAAGGCGGCCAGTTTCGCCTGGACCAGTACCGCCTTCCCCATGCTCACCGGCACCCTGATCACCGCGGCCGGTTTTCTACCGATCGCCACGGCTCAGTCCGGCACCGGCGAATACACCCGCTCCATTTTCCAGGTGGTGACGTTGTCGTTGCTGGTGTCCTGGATTACCGCCGTGGTGTTCGTGCCTTACCTGGGCGACAAACTGCTACCCAATCTGGTCCGCCGCGATGACGCCGGTGAAGTTCACGACCCCTACCAGAAGCCGTTTTATCGCCGTTTCCGCGCGCTGGTGAGCTGGTGCGTTTACCACCGCAAAACCGTGATCGTGATGACGGTGGCGATCTTCATTGGCGCGGTGGCGCTGTTCCGTTTCGTGCCGCAACAGTTCTTCCCGCCATCCGCGCGGCTGGAACTGATGGTGGACCTGAAGCTGAGCGAAGGCAGCTCACTGGAAGCCAGCCAGGCCCAGGCGGAGCGGCTGGAGGCGTTGCTGGCGGAAAATGACCAGGTGGAGAACTACGTGGCGTATGTCGGCACCGGCTCTCCCCGCTTCTATCTGCCTCTGGACCAGCAACTGCCGGCGGCGAGCTTCGCCCAGTTCGTTGTACTGACCCGCAATATCGAGGAGCGGGAAGAAGTACGCTCCTGGCTGATCGACACGCTGGCGGCGGAGTTCCCCACCGTGCGTTCGCGGGTGTCGCGTCTGGAGAACGGCCCGCCGGTGGGCTACCCGATCCAGTTCCGGGTATCCGGGGAACACATCGGCGAAGTTCGTGATCTGGCCAGGCAGGTGGCGGAACGGATACGCGAGCAACCACAGGTCAGTAACGTGCACCTGGACTGGGAAGAACCCAGCAAGGTGGTGCGCCTGAACATCGACCAGGACCGTGCCCGGGCGCTCGGCGTCAACACCGCCGATCTGTCCCAGGCGCTGCAAAGTTCGTTGTCCGGGGTAGCGGTCAGCCAGTACCGGGAAGACAACGAGTTGATCGATGTGGAAGTCCGTGGTGATGCCCGCGAGCGCGAGGCGCTGGGGCTGTTGCCGAGTCTGGCGGTGCAGAACGAGGACGGCCGCAGTGTGCCGCTGTCCCAGATCGCCACCCTGGAATACGGCTTCGAGGAAGGCGTCATCTGGCACCGCAATCGGTTGCCCACGGTGACCGTCCGCGCGGATATCTACGGCGACGAACAGCCGGCCACGCTGGTCAACAAGATCCAGCCCACCTTGCAGGATATCCGTGATGCACTGCCGCCGGGCTATCTGCTGGAAGTGGGCGGCACCGTGGAGGAATCCGCCCGCGGCCAGAAATCGGTGAACGCCGGCATGCCGCTGTTCGTGCTGGTGGTGTTGACGCTGCTGATGCTGCAGCTGCGCAGCTTCTCACTGACGGTGATGGTGTTCCTGACCGCGCCCCTGGGACTGATCGGCGTCACCCTGTTCCTGCTGTTCTTCGGCCAACCGTTCGGTTTCGTCGCCATGCTGGGCACCATCGCGCTGGCCGGCATGATCATGCGCAACTCGGTGATCCTGGTGGATCAGATCGGCCAGGATCTGGCCCAGGGCCGTGGCCAACATGAAGCCATCATCGAGTCCACGGTGCGGCGCTTCCGGCCTATCGCCCTCACCGCGCTCACCGCGGTGCTGGCGATGATTCCGTTGTCCCGCAGTGATTTCTTCGGCCCGATGGCCGTGGCGATCATGGGCGGACTGATCGTCGCCACCGCTCTGACACTGCTGTTTCTGCCCGCGCTGTACGCCGCCTGGTTCAGGGTTCCTCGTCCGGCCCGCTAATCCAGGCAAAGGGTAGTCCACATGGGGGGCGCAAGCCCCCCCTTTTTTTGGTTCATCGCGGTTTGGCGGGAACAGGAATTGCCCTCCATCAGGGACAGCGGAGCCGCGTTACGCCTTTGCGGAACCCCGTAAAGCAGGGTCCCGCAAAGGCGTAACGCGGCTCCGCTTCGAGGCGATCGGCAAGTGAGGGTGTCCTTTCGACCGCGACGAAACCACCACGCCGGGATGGAGGGCATTCTCCTCCCTTTCCAGAAAGGTTCGTCGTTGTTGGAGCCCGGAACACGGCGGTTCACTCGAAGCGGGTCTGCACGGAGGCCTTCCGGGACCCTGTTTGACAGGGACGTCAAACCGGGAGCCTACAGGGACGTATTCACGGCGATCCCGGAAGGCCTCCGTGCAGACCCGTGCCCCCGATGGAGACACTCATTCCCGTCATTCCGCAATGAACCCTTTTGTCTCAACCCGCGAACGTATCGCAGGCGCTGATATCACCGCTATCAAATCCGCGCCGGAACCATTTTATCCGCTGGGCCGAGCTGCCATGGGTGAAGCTGTCCGGCACCGCGGCGCGCCCCGCCTGCTTCTGCAACGTATCGTCACCGATGGCGTTGGCGGCGGTCAGGGCTTCTTCCAGGTCCCCTTCCTCCAACAGCTGCTTTTGCCCGGCATCATGTCCCCATACCCCGGCAAAGCAATCCGCCTGTAATTCCTGCCGCACCGACAGGGCATTGGCGTCGGCTTGGGAAAGGCCGGACTGGGCCTGGCGCACCCGCTGGCTGATGCCCAGCAGGGTCTGCACATGATGGCCCACCTCGTGGGCGATCACATAGGCCTGGGCGAAATCGCCGGGCGCGCCATGGCGCCGGCGCAGCTCGTTAAAGAAGGTCAGATCCAGATAAAGCTTCTGGTCGCCGGGGCAATAGAAAGGGCCGACCGCGGAACTGGCGGTGCCGCAGGCGGATCGCACCCCATTACTGAACAACACCAGAGTCGGTTCGCGGTATTGTTTCCCCATACCGGCGAAGATACGTCGCCAGGTGTCTTCCGTTTCCGCCAGCACCACGGCGGAGAATTCCGCCAGTTCCTGCTGCTCGGCGGACAATGGCTGCCCGCGCTCCGCCGTCATGCTTCCCTGCCCCATCGACAGCACGTCAATTCCCAGCAAACGGGCTCCGACATACCCCACCGCGCCCACCAGAAGCAGCACCCGGCCGGTCTTGCTGCGCAACAACCAGGGCACTACCCGGAGCACTAACAGAGCCGCGCCGCCACCGCCACTGCCGGCGCTGAGCGGCTGGCCCCGGCGATCCTCCACATTGCTGCTTTGCCGTCTTCCTCGCCAACGCATGATGGCACCCACCTGGTCTCTGAATAAGTATGACGACGTCTGCTGGAACATCGTCATACTTATTCAGGGACGTCCCATTCGCGCTTACGCTTCAATCACGCTGGTAGGGCTTTCCTTCCAGCCACAGGGTGTGGCCGTCGAAACGGCACGGCAAAGCCACCTCACTGATACCGGTACGATGCAGGACCTGTCCGCTCTCCACGTGAATGTAACTGCCCTCCCCGTACTTCACATCCAACCGCTCGGGCTGCGCCTGGTACTCGAACGCGGAATAAAAACGGAACCGGCGGCTGCCGGAGTACTGCTCAAACTCCCCTTCGCCACCGGGTCCCAGCAACAACCGGCTGCGGCCGAGGCCACGGCTGAAATGGCCCTGGGCCAGTTGGCACCCGGCGGCGGGGCCGGAGGAGGAGGTCTGGCGGCTGGCCAGGCGCCGTTTCAAATCCGCTTCCGAGGACAGGCGCTGGCCATCCAGGTAATGGCATTGGCGGCTGCCACCACTACTCCGTCCACAAGGCACGGTTCCGGTAAGGGTAAGCAAATCACTGCCCGCCGGTAATTCCAGCCAGCTGCCATCGCGACGCTTGAGCACACCCGGCCCCCTCGGCATCAACAACTCCACCGAGCCGTACCAGAGATCGCCGTCGGGCAATTGCAATTTGCCCTGATCCGGCTGCAGCCCCCGGTAAGCCCCTTCGAAGCGGCGGCCGTCGGACCATTCGGACACGGTACCATCGGGAAACGAGAAGGCGCCGTTCAGCGCCTGATCCACTTTACGCTCGTCCTTGAAACGCAACTCACCGATGATCTCGTTGGCGGCGATGCGCGCCTGCTCCATGGTGGCCAGCGTGGCGCCATTCTGGATGAACTCGAGCCGCCCCGGGCCAGCCAGTTCGCCACGGTATTGGGGCCCATCAAAAATCACCCGCAGACCGTCACCGGCATGCACGGTAAACGGCTGATAGTTGCTGGAAAGGTCGCGTATCCGGGAAGGCTTGCCATACAGGCGACCGCGAGCTTCCGCGCCCACATGGGGGGTAACGGTACTCCGCAGAAAGCTCAGTTTCACCGAGATCAGCGTATCGCCACCAGCGGACACCGGCACCCATTCCTGAAACCGCACCCGCCCCAAATGCAACACCCGCACCTGATATCGATCCGCCCAAAGCTGCGCGTCCAGGCGCTCACCCGCCTCCATTGGCCGCGAGGTGAATGAGATGAAGCCCTTGTTATGCTCGGCGGCGGCCACTTCCACCTGCCAGCCGTAATAGGATCCGGTATGCCCGGGCGAAATCTGGAAATGCAGGGTACCAGGCTGATCCCGCCCGGCATCGCCGGCAACGCCCGGTTCGGGCAGCGGCTCCCGCGGTAACAGCTGGCATCCGCTCAGCGTCAGTGACCACAACGCCAGCAGCGCCGTGAGCCAGCCCTCCAGCCTTCCTTGTCCCGACACCACCATCAATAACGCCCTCAATCGTCCACGCCGGAGGCCCCGGCGACGCCGCACCATCCTGTCCCTTTCCGCGATGGTAACGCAGATCATGCTGCAACATAGTGACGGCCATCGCCAGCCCCCCATCGACCGGGGTAAAGTAGGCCCTCGCCAGGAAGGGACATCGTGGAATTAGACCTCTCCATATTGCTGATATTGGCGGCGGTGTCGCTGCTCGCCGGTTTCATCGACACCCTGGCCGGCGGCGGCGGCTTGCTGACATTGCCCGCCTTGATGCTGGCCGGCCTGTCGCCCGTGCAGGCACTGGCCACCAATAAGCTGCAGGGCACTTTCGGCTCCGGCATGGCCGCGTTCACGTTGTGGCGCCGGCGACGCTTCCGCATTGCCGAGGTGCGCCGGGCCTTCCTCGCCTCTCTGATTGGCAGCGCCCTCGGCACTGTCCTGGTGCAAGTCATGCACACCGACATTCTGGAGATTCTGGTGCCGGTGGTGTTGGTGATCATCGCCCTCTATTTTTTGTTCTCAAAGGGCGCCGGCCAGGTGGAACGGGCGCCCCGGGTCAGCGACAAGATCTATGAGCGCACCCTGGTGCCGGGCATCGGCTTTTATGACGGTTTCTTCGGCCCCGGCACCGGTTCCTTTTTCGCCCTGGTGGAAGTGGCATTGCGCGGCCGCGACCTGATTACCGCCACCGCCCGCGCCAAGGCGCTCAACTTCGCCAGCAATATCGCCTCGCTCGCGTTGTTCATCGCCGGCGGCAAGGTACTCTGGGCCACCGGCGCGGTGATGGTGGCCGGCCAGTTGCTGGGCGCGCGCCTCGGTGCTCACGCGGTGATCGGCGGCGGCGCCCGGCTGATCCGGCCTTTGATCGTGGTGGTCTGCGTCGCCATGCTGGCTCGCTATCTGGCGACCACACTGGGCGGCGGCGCTTGACCCGGGAGGGCTGCGCTCCAGGGCCTGTTCACCCTATTTGCATCCGGCAGGCGGGATGCAAATAGGGTGAACAGGCCCTAAACTGACCCCTGTCATTCCCTCCAGTAGGTACGGCCCTCACTATGCGTGACTACCGACGCCCGGACGGCGAAACTCTCTATTGGCCTCTCGGCCCGTTTAAACTGCGTCTGCCTTTTATCCACTATCGTTTTGAGTGGCCCGATTATCTGCAAGGGCTGTTGATGTGCGCGGTGGATCTGGCGGCCATTCCGCTGATGACCGAGCTGCTCGGCATGCCCTTCGAGGCGGCCCTCGCCGTGGTACTGCTCAACGGCATTCTGTATCTGACTCACCACCTGCTGGGCGACCCGGTGGTGCCGGGCTGGATCACTCCGGCGATCCCATTGCTGATGGCCTATTGCGGCGGCTTCCCGGAAGGCCCGGAGCGTGTGCACGCGCTGATCGCCTTCCAGCTGTTACTGGGAGGATTTTGTATTTTCCTGGGCCTCACCGGCCTGTCCCGCAAGGTGGTCAATGTGGTGCCGCCGGCCATCAAGGCCGGCATCATCATGGGTGCCGGCATCGCCGCGGTGATCACCGTGTTCAAGGTCGGCGGCCGCTTTGAAAGCTTCCCCTGGACCATCTCCATTGCCATCGGTATCGCCTTCTATCTGATCTTTTCCCGCCACTTCAATGTCCTGAAGAAACGCAATGCGTTCTGGGCCACACTCGGGAAACTGGGCATTTTTCCGATCATCGCTCTGGCCATCGTGGTGGCGCCGATCTTTGGTGAAGCGCCCTGGCCAACCATCGAATGGGGCTTCACCAAACCGGACTTCGCCACGCTCTGGAATGAGTACACCGTGTTCGGCCTGGGACTGCCCTCGGCGGGTATGTTCCTGCAGGCGATCCCGACCATGCTGGCGGCTTATATCGTGCTGTTCGGCGATGTGCTGCAGGGCAAGGCGCTGCTCACCGAGGCGGACGAAGCCCGCAAGGACGAGAAGATCGACTACGACCCCAACCGGGCGCATATGATTTTTGGCGGCCGCAATGCCACCATGAGCATCATCGGCCCTGATGTGGCCATGTGCGGCCCGCTGTGGGCGGCCATGCACGTGGTCATTACCGAGCGTTTCAAGGAAGGCCGCAAGGCCATGGACTCTATTTTCGGTGGCGCCGGCTCGTTCCGCTGGGGCACCAACACCGGCCTGCTGCTGATGCCCATCGTCAGCCTGGTGGAACCGATTCTTGGCGTGGCGCTGGCGCTGACCCTGCTGATCCAGGGTTATGTCAGCGTGCGCATTGGCATTCTGGAGGCCCGCAGTCAGCGGGATCTGGGTATCGCCGGCGTTACCGCCGCGGTCCTTGCCACCCAGGGTGCCACCTGGGCCTTCGCCGTTGGCGTGGCCCTGTGTGTTTTGATTTACGGCCGCCAGTTCTTTACTGGTGAAAACGATCAGACCTTCACGAAGGATCTGGAGCAAAAGGCTCCGGAAGAGTAAGGGGAGAGCGATGAAAACACGTGCCGCGGTATTGCGCGAAATGGGCGCCCAGCGCCCCTACAAAACATCCCAGCCGCTGAAGATCGAAGAGCTGGAACTGGATGCCCCCGGACACGGCGAGATTCTGGTGCGGGTACGCGCCGCCGGCCTGTGCCACTCGGATCTGTCAGTGATCGACGGCAACCGTCCGCGCCCTCTGCCCATGGCCCTGGGTCACGAAGCCGCCGGCGAAGTGATGGAAGTGGGTGATGGCGTCACCGATCTGGAGGTCGGCGATCATGTGGTGTTCTCCTTCGTTCCCAGCTGCGGCACCTGCGATTATTGCCTCGATGGCCGTGCCGCTCTGTGCGCGCCGGGCGCCGCCGCCAACAACGAAGGCACCCTGCTCGGCGGCGGCATGCGCCTGCACCAGAACGAGCACACCGTGAATCACCACCTGGGCGTATCCGGCTTCGCCGAGTACGCGGTGACCTCACGGCGCTCCGCGGTGAAGGTCAATAAGGACCTGCCGTTCGATATCGCCGCCGTCTTCGGCTGCGCCGTGCTCACCGGGGTCGGTGCGGTGGTGCACACCGCCGGTCTGCGCGCCGGCCAGTCCGTGCTGGTGGTGGGCCTCGGCGGTGTCGGGTTGTCAGCGGTACTGGGAGCGGTGGCCGGCGGCGCCCGTCAGATCATCGCCGCCGATATCGCCCAGGACAAACTGGACATGGCCAAGTCCCTGGGCGCCACTCATGTGGTGAATTCCAGAGACGAGGACGCGGTGGAACAGGTCAAGGCGATCAGCGGCGGCGGTGTGGACATCGCCGCGGAGTTCGCCGGGGTCGGCCCGGCGCTTGAGTTCGCTTTCGCCGCCACCGGCAAGGGCGGCAAAACGGTGACCGCCGGCTTGCCGCACCCCAGCACTCGCATGGCGGTGAGCCCGGTGCAGTTGGTGGCGGAAGAGCGCAGTCTGCTGGGCTCTTATTTGGGCGGCCATGTGCCGGCCCTGGATATTCCCGAGTACGTGGCCCTATACCTGGCCGGCCGTCTGCCGGTGGACAAGCTGCTCACCCATCGGTTGAAACTGGAAGACATCAATGAAGGCTTCGACCGTCTGGCCGATGGCGAAGCGATCCGCCAGGTGATTCTGTTCGACTAAACCCCGCATCAGGCTCTGACGCCGGCCTTCCGGCGTCAGACGCTTCTATCCTATTTCAGCTTCTCCAGCATCGCCGCCATCATCTGGTGGATCTTGTTCACCGCCTTCAATGGGCGGACCATCACCTTGAAGTCATCGATACGGCCCTGATCATCGCAGTGGATCATGTCGATGCCATTGATGTGGATCCCTTCCAGATTGGTGGTGAATTCCAGCACCGCGTTGTTACCGTCAAGAATCTCCCGTTCATAACGGAAGTGCTCATTATTCAGGGTACGCAGAGCGGCGGTCAGGTACAGGGAGGTGATCGCCTTGCCTTCCTGGGGGGTATGCACCACCGGCGAATGGAATACCACGTTGTCGGCCAGAATCGCATCCAGCCCGGCGGCATCCCGGGCTTCCACCAGCTTATGCCATTCGGCGATGGTTTTTTCTATCACGGCCAGTTCCTCTCGTTGGATTTTATCGTCAGGAATTATCTTCGCGCTTTATTGTTTACGCCGTAAACATAACAGAGGCCAACAATAGCACACTGACGCGCGCTGTCACCATCGAAGGGAAAGGTTCGCCGCGGAAACCTTTCCACCGGGGCACGAAGGCCTTCCGGGCCGCAACAGCATTTGTGGGAGATTGCCTTCAAGCGAATAGGCTTCCGGACCCCCACTATTCGCTTGCAGGCAAGCTTGTATGGTTACCCGGCAAGTCTTAGAAAGAAGAGACTTGTCGGGGTGGAGGGACCAGGCAAGCTTCTGACCCTAGGGTACAGACTGTGG
>NZ_OBMO01000011.1 GCF_900217905.1 Alloalcanivorax xenomutans | reverse complement strand
GCTGTTTCATGGGCTCGCCCTCGCTGTCGTTGACATGTTTAGAATGCCACCGTGGCGCCTAGACGCCTCGGCGAGGGCGAGTCCATCCGATTACAACGGCTACGAAGTACGGTCTGAGGGAAGCTGTTTTTACCGCGATCATCACAACGGGTATTTGCAGTGATACCAGATCAGCGCCAGCCATTCGCGCCAGATCAACGGCATCTGTGACAATGCCCCGGCGGAGGGCATCCAGGGGCGGCGTGGCAGGGAAATCACCGCATGGGGTGTCACCTCAAGGCGCTGGGCTTGAAAACAAAGCGTGGCCCGGCACAGATGGGCCTGGTCAGTGACCAGCACCAGACTCTCGATACCGCGAAGACGCAGAACCCGGGCCGCCATCACCGCGTTTTCCCAGGTATTGCGGCTCTCCGCTTCCAGCATCAGGGGCGCATCCGGCCAGGCCCGGCGCACCACCTCGGCCATCAGCGCGGCCTCGGATTGCTCCGCAAGCAGCGGCTCGGCGCCGGGGGCGCCACCGCAAAGCAATAACGGCAATTGCCGCTCGCGGGCCAGTTCCAGCGCCACCCGCAACCGCTTCAGGCCAAGCGTGTTGAGACGGTAACCATCACCCTCACGGCGCCGGCCTGCCCCCAGCACCACCACCGCCCGCGGCGGCGACGAGCCACGCCGCGGCGGCACCGGCGGGTAGAACCGGGCGACCACCGCCGGCAGGGTGGCACCGGCCATCACCAGCGCCACCATGCCCAGAATCATTACCTCGTCCATTCGCTGTCTGCCCGCGCCCCGCTCATGTATCCTATGTTTCCTTTTATGTTATGTGCCCGACCCGTACACCGTTCGTCAGCCATGTGACACGACTTACGCGACGACACACTGACAGACACCGACTGACCAAACACTAACCAAGCACTAAGAGAACCGATGGACGCACAGTATCGCCCCGACCAGGTAGAACGGGAAGCCCAGGAATACTGGGAAAATCAGGAGACCTTCAAAGTCACCGAGCAGCCGGGCAAGGAAAAATTCTATTGCCTGAGCATGTTCCCCTATCCCTCCGGTCGACTACACATGGGCCATGTGCGCAACTACACCATCGGCGACGTGATCAGCCGGTATCAGCGCATGCAGGGCAAGAACGTGATGCAGCCGATGGGCTGGGACGCATTTGGTCTGCCCGCCGAGAACGCCGCCATCAAGAACAAGGTGGCCCCGGCCAAGTGGACCTTCGAGAACATCGACTACATGAAGGGTCAGCTCAAGCGTCTGGGTTTCGGCTACGACTGGGACCGGGAACTGGCCACCTGCACCCCGGAGTACTATCGCTGGGAGCAGTGGTTCTTCACCAAGCTTTATGAGAAGGGTCTGGTGTACCGCAAGATGTCCACGGTGAACTGGGACCCGGAAGACCAGACCGTACTGGCCAACGAGCAGGTCATCGATGGCCGGGGCTGGCGCTCCGGCGCCCTGGTGGAACAGAAAGAGATTCCCCAGTGGTTCATCAAGATCACCGATTACGCCGACGAACTGCTCAATGATCTGGACCAGCTCGACGGCTGGCCGGAGCAGGTCAAGACCATGCAGCGCAACTGGATTGGCCGCTCCGAAGGGGTGGAAATGGCCTTCGCCATCGACGGTGAAGCGCCGCTGCGCGTCTACACCACCCGCCCGGACACCCTGATGGGCGTCAGCTACGTGGCCGTGGCCGCGGCCCACCCGCTGGCGAAAAAGGCGGCGGCCGCCAACCATGAAGTGGCCGACTTCGTGGAAGAGTGCCTGCACAACAAAGTGGCCGAAGCCGACATGGCCACCATGGAAAAGAAAGGCATCTTTACCGGCCTCCACGCCACTCATCCGATCAGTGGTGAGCAAGTGCCCGTGTGGATCGCCAACTTCGTTCTGATGAGCTACGGCACCGGCGCCGTCATGGCCGTGCCCGCCCACGATCAGCGCGATTTCGAATTTGCCCGCAAGTACGATCTGCCCATCAAGCAGGTGATCGAACCGGCAAACGGTGAAGCGATTGATCTGGAAAAGGAAGCCTTCACCGGAAAAGGCAGGCTGGTGAACTCCGCCGAGTTCAGCGGCAAGACCTCCGCCGAGGCCTTCGACGCTATTGCCGCCTGGCTGAACGAACGCAACCTGGGCGAGAAAAAAGTAAACTACCGTCTGCGCGACTGGGGCGTGTCCCGTCAGCGTTATTGGGGCGCCCCCATCCCAATGGTGGAAACCGAAGACGGCGAGCTGCACCCCGCCCCGGAAGACCAACTGCCGGTGGAACTGCCCACCGACGTGGAAATGGATGGCGTAAAGAGCCCCATCAAAGCGGACCCCGAATGGGCCAAAACCACCTGGAACGGTCATCCTGCCCTGCGTGAGACCGACACCTTCGACACCTTCATGGAGTCCAGTTGGTATTACGCCCGTTACTGCTGCCCGCAGAACGACCAGGCCATGCTGGACCCGGCCGCCGCCAATTACTGGCTGCCGGTGGATCAGTACGTGGGTGGTATCGAACACGCTATTCTGCACCTGCTGTACTCACGCTTCTTCCACAAGCTGATGCGTGACGCCGGCCTGCTCGACAGTGATGAGCCGTTCAAGCGGCTGTTGTGCCAGGGCATGGTGCTCAAGGACGGCGCCAAGATGTCCAAGTCCAAGGGCAACACCGTGGACCCGCAGCAGATGATCGAGCAGTACGGCGCCGACACCGTGCGGCTGTTCATGATGTTCGCGGCACCGCCGGAGCAGTCCCTGGAATGGAACGACGCCGGCGTTGAAGGCGCGCACCGCTTTATCAAGCGGTTGTGGCGGATGGTTGCCGAGCATGTCGAAGGCGGCGCCGCGCCGGCACTGAATCCGAGTGCTCTGAGCGCCGCGGCCAAGGCCGTGCGCCGCAAGACCCATGAGACCATTCAGAAGGTCAGTGACGACTTCAGCCGCCGTTACACCTTCAATACCGCCATCGCCGCGGTGATGGAACTGATCAACGACACCGGCCGTCTTGCCGCCGATGACCCGCAGGCCGGCGCGGTCCGTCAGGAGGCGCTGGAAGCCGCGGTGCTGTTGCTGTCACCGATTATCCCCCATGCCTCCCATCAGCTGTGGCGGGCACTGGGCCATGATGACGCGGTGATCGACGCCGCCTGGCCCGAAGTGGACGAAAGCGCTCTGGTCAAGGACAGTGTGGAGTTGGTGGTGCAGGTAAATGGCAAGGTGCGCGCCAAACTGGAAGCACCGGCGGACGCCGACAACGCTGCCCTGGAAACGCTGGCCATGGCCGAAGAGAACGTGCGCAAGTTCATCGACGGCAAGACCGTGCGCAAGGTCATCGTGGTGCCCGGCAAACTGGTTAATATTGTTGCCAATTAATGGTTGCCAACTGACTTTGTCGCCAACTCAAGACCGGCGGCTCACGGAGATGTTCATGACGCTCGTCCCGCATCGCACACTGTTGCTTGTTCTCGCCACACTTCTGCTGACGGCGTGCAGCGGCTGGCAGCTACGCGGCCAGACCCACACGCCGCAGTTCGAAAGCGTGACCCTGGCCGGCGGAGCGGCTCAGTTGCGCTACACCCTGGAACGGGAACTGACGCCGCTGGGCGTGCTGCTGCACAACGAGTCACCCTACGTGATCAAGGTCATCGACGAGCGTTGGGACCGGCGCACGGCGGCGGTGGACGAGCGCGGGCGGATCGCTGAACTGGAACTGCATTACGAGCTGGTGTGGCAGTTGATCGACCGCGACACCCAGGCGCCGCTCAACCCGCCCCGCCACATCAGGGCACTGCGTAACCTGGCTTACTACCCGGACAACATCACCGCCTCTTCCGATGAGGAAGAAATGATCCGCCAGGACCTGTACGACGACATCGTCTACCGCCTGATCAACCAGCTGGCGGACGCTTCCCGCAAAGTACAACGGAACTGACCGCCATGCGGCTGCGCGCGGACCAACTGGGCAAACACCTCAAGGACGAAGAGCTGCTGCCGGTCTACCTGGTGGCCGGCGACGAACCCCTGCAACAGGACGAAACCCTTGATGCCTTGCGCTCCGCGGCCCGCCAGCGCGGCTTCGAGGAGCGGCAACGCTTCAGCGCCGACACCGGCATCGACTGGAATGCGCTGCTCAACGAGGCGCAAAGCCTGAGCCTGTTTGGCGGACGCCGGATCCTCGAGGTGGTGCTCAACGACAAGCGCCCGGACAAAGCCGGCAGCCAGATTCTGCGGGACCTGATGGCCACCCCTTCCCCCGATACCCTGCTGCTGATCCGCTGTTCACGGCTGGACCGCCGCAAGGACTGGGGCAGCGCCTGGATCAAGGCGCTGGACGGCTGCGGCGCGGTCATTGAGATCTGGCCGGTGGAAGGGCGCCAGCTTTACCCCTGGTTAAGAGACCGTCTGGCCAGCCGCGGCCTCAACGCGGACGAAGACGCCCTGGAACTGCTGATCCAGCGCAGCGAAGGCAATCTGCTGGCCGCCGCCCAGGAGGTGGACAAACTCGCCCTGCTGGCCGAGAACGGCCACGTCACCCCGGAAACCGTGCAACAGTCGGTGGGCGATTCCAGCCGCTACACGCCTTTCGATCTCACCGACGCCACCGCCCAGGGCGATCCCGCCCGCGCCCTGCGGGTCCTGCGGACACTGCGGGCCGAGGGCGTGGAACCGCCAGTAATTCTGTGGGCCCTGAGCCGCCATCTGCGTGGCCTGGACGCCCTGCTCACCGGCGGCAACCCGCCACGCATGCCCCCCGCCCGCATGCGCGCCATGGAGACCCAGGCTTCGCGCCTGCGGCCGCGCCAGTTGCATCAGGCCCAGGCCCTGGCGATCCGCGCCGACCGCACCGTCAAGGGCATGGCCCCCGGCGATCCCTGGAAACACCTCAGCAGCCTGGTGCTGCGTCTCACCGGCCAACCCCTGCCGCCAATTCTGGAAAGGTAAGGTCGACCGCTGGCACGCTTACACGCAACACGCCGACACGCCATAACCAAAGCCAAAGCCGAAAAGCGTCATGTCGGCCTTGATCCGGCATCACCCTCTGTTCCCTCTACAACCACAGGGCTCCGTTGAAAGCGATCCCGGGTCAGGCCCGGATTGGCCCGCTCGGAATCCGCCACTCTGCTAGGGTCTGTTCACGCTATTTCCATTGTCGCCAGGAAAGAACCATGCCGCAGCGTCTGGACACCTCTTCGATCAGCTTTACCGCTCTTTATACCGGCCAGGTGTGGGTTCGAAACGGGCTTTCCTCGGCGGATTTCCAGACCCGCGCCGGGGCCTTGCTATACCATGCGATGACCCCCTTCGAGGCGGCGGGCAAACAGCTTCTGGGCGGCAACATCCGTACTTTCCTATTGCAACGCCATTACCTCATCGACGCCCGCCTGCAGTCACTGATCCAACGCTATCCGGACTTGCAGATCCTGGAAATCGCCTGTGGTCTGAGCCCGCGCGGCTATCGCTTTCGTCAGCAGCACTCCGGCATCACCTATGTGGAGGCGGATCTACCGGACATGGCCCGGCGCAAACGGCGGCTGCTGGCACGGCTGGGGGCGCTTGGTGACCGGCACCGGGTGGAAACGGTGAACATTCTGCTGGAGCAGGGCGAGGACAGCGTGCCCGCCCTGCTGGCCCGCTTCGCCCCGGACAAGCCGGTGGCGGTGGTCACCGAAGGCCTGATCAATTATTTCTCGCTCACCTCGATCAGCCCGTTCTGGCAGCGGCTGGCGGCGTCACTGGCCGGCTTTCCCGATGGCCGTTATCTCACCGACAACTATCCGCTCTACGCCAACCGCCGTTTCCAGCGGACCCTGAAAACCCTGGGGGGTCTGCTCGGTGTCCTGTCCCGCAGTCAGGTCAGCTTCCATTTCGATTCCGAAGAGGAAAGCCGGGCCCATTTTCGCGCCCTCGGCTTCCAGGATCTCGATATTCACGACCCGGCGGATTACTACCAGCGGCTGCCCATTCCGCGCACCCGTCGCGCCCCGATGGTACGGGTCCTGGAAGCCCGTACCGGGCCGGCGTGACGGCGCCGGTTTCGCCGCTGTCGTCCTGCACCTATACTATGGGGCTTCCGATCGACACGGCATGACAGAACACATGGATATCCAGCAGTACATGGCCAACGTGGGCGAGCACGCCCGCGACGCCGCCCGGGCCATGGCCCGGGCCAGCGCCGGTGACAAGAACAACGCCCTGATGGCCATCGCCGGAGCGTTGCGCGAGCACCGTGACACCATTCTCGCCGCCAACCAGGGCGACCTGGCACGGGGCCGCGACAATGGCCTGGACGCGGCCTTGCTGGATCGCCTGGAACTGACCCCGGCGCGCTTCGAGGGCATGGTGGAAGGGCTCGAGCAGGTCATCGCGCTGGCCGATCCGGTGGGGGAAATCACCGATCTGAACTATCGCCCCTCCGGCATCCAGGTGGGCCGCATGCGCGTGCCCCTGGGCGTGATCGGCATCATTTATGAATCCCGTCCCAACGTCACTATCGACGCGGCGGCGCTGTGTCTGAAATCCGGCAACGCGGCGATTCTGCGTGGCGGCTCCGAAGCCATTGATTCCAATCAGGCCATCGCCGCCTGCCTGCGCCAGGGTCTGGCCGCCGCCGGCCTGCCGGAAACCGCGGTACAGGTGCTGGAAACCACCGACCGCGCCGCGGTGGGCGAGTTGATCACCCATCCCGAGTATGTGGACGTGATCGTCCCCCGTGGCGGCAAGGGCCTGATCGAGCGCATCAGCCGGGAAGCCCGGGTGCCGGTGATCAAGCATCTGGACGGCAACTGCCACACCTACATCGATGTGGACGCCGATGCCGACAAGGCGATCAAGGTCGCCTACAACGCCAAGACCCAGCGCTATGGCACCTGCAACACCATGGAAACGCTGCTGGTGCATCGGGATATCGCCGCCACCGTGCTGCCGGAGCTGGCCCGGATGTACCGGGAAGAGGGTGTGGAGTTGCGTGGCTGCGAACGCACCCGGGCGCTGCTGAAGGACATCAACGCCGCCACTGAAAGTGACTGGGAAGAAGAGTATCTGGCACCGATTCTGGCCATTCGCATCGTCGATGATCTGGATCAGGCCATGGATCATATCCATCGCTACAGTTCCCAACACAGCGAGGCGATCATCACCGAGAACTACACCCGGGCACGGCGCTTTCTCGCCGAAGTGGATTCCAGCTCGGTGATGGTCAACGCTTCCACCCGCTTCGCCGACGGCTTCGAATACGGTCTTGGCGCGGAGATCGGCATTTCCACCGATAAGCTCCATGCCCGGGGCCCGGTGGGTCTGGAAGGGCTGACCAGTCAAAAATGGGTGGTGCTGGGCGACGGGCATGTGCGTCAGTAAGGTCGCCTTCGCGATGCCGGGTTTGCCGCCAAAAATGAATCGAATTTCCGCCAACGGACATTCGCTTCCCCCGCTTGCCGGAAGACTTCATGTTTAAAACGTCCGACGTGCGACGTCCGACATCCGAAATCAGCGGCGTAAAGCCGCTGATTCTTTTCGGTGGCACCTTCGATCCGGTTCACGGCGCTCATGTGCGCGCCGCCCTGGCCGTGTCCCAGGTGCTCGGTAACGCGCCGGTGCGCTTGCTCCCCAATGCAGTGCCTCCACACCGGCCCCAGCCCCTGGCGGACGCCAGCGAGCGCCTGGCCATGGTGCGCCTGGCCTGTGCCGGACATCCGGCCCTGCAGGCGGATGATTGGGAGTTACGCCAGGCCGGCCCGTCCTATACTCATCTGACGTTGCAACACTTTCGCCGTCTTATTGGCCGGCGGCGGCCATTGGTGTTCATGATCGGCGCCGACAGCTTCGCCAGCCTGCATCAATGGCATGGCTGGCGCCGCTTCGCCGCCCTGTGCCATTTGGCGGTGGTGCCCCGCCCCGGCGCGCCGGCACCACTGCCGTCGGTGGAAAAGGCCTTTCCGCGCGGCCGGCCACGCCTGCTGCAGGCCCTTCCGGCCGGGCGCCGGCTGATGCTGACGCATCCGCATATGGACATTTCCGCCACCGCCATCCGCGAGGCGCTGGAGCACCGGGGGCAATGCCGTGCCCTGACCCCGGTGGTGGAAGCGCATATCCGCCGCCATGGTTTGTATAATGTGCGGACATCGGCTGCCCCGGCGGCGCCCGGAACCATAGAACCCGACACCGACGTCACTGCCAACATCGACGCCAATACCTATACCGACGCCAATACAATGGAAACAACGAGGCCCCATGAGTTCTGACACCTCTCTGCTGGATCTGGTACTCGACGCTCTCGAAGAGCTGAAAGCACGGAACGTCACTCACCTGGATGTTCGCGAGCTCACCAGTGTGGCGGACGACATGGTCATCGCCAGCGGCACCTCCAACCGTCACGTCAAAGCACTGGCGGACAACGTGGTGGAACGGGCCAAACAGGCCGGTTATCGCCCGCTGGGCACCGAAGGCGAAAAAGGCGCCGAGTGGATCCTGGTGGATCTCGGTGACGTCATTGTCCACCTGATGTTGCCCGCCACTCGCGAGTTCTATGACCTGGAACGTCTGTGGCGCAATCCGGATCATCATCCCGAGCGGACCGGCACGCCGGCCAACAAGGATCCGGGCTGAACCCTCGAGCCGTTTCGCAGTCCCATTTGCCTGAGCCGGCATCATTCAGGGCAGGGTCAGGGGGGCGCCGCAGGAGAGTCTATGCGCATCCATCTGTTTGCCGTCGGCACTCGCATGCCGGCCTGGGTCGAGCAGGGCTTCCAGGAGTACCAGAAGCGGCTGCCCCCGGACATGCGCCTGCTGCTGGAGGAAATCCCGCTGCCCAAACGGGCCAAGGGCGACGTCGCCGCTCTGGTGCGAGCCGAGGGTGAGGCCATCCGCAAGCGGCTGGAGAAACTGCCCGGCGCCCGCGTGGTGGCCCTGGAGGTCACCGGCAAAGCGGTGGACACGCCGATGCTGTCACAACGTCTCGGCGAATTGCGGGATCTGGGGCAGGATCTGGCGCTGCTGGTGGGAGGTCCGGATGGCTTGTGTGCCAGGTTGTCCGCCGACGCCGACGAGCGCTGGTCGCTGTCGGCGTTGACGCTGCCGCACCCGCTGGTACGGGTATTGCTCGCCGAACAGCTGTATCGCGGCTGGACGCTGCTTGCCGGCCACCCCTATCATCGCTGAGCAAAACCACCCGATAATCTGGCAGCCATGCGCGATCCACACTCACATTTCGTTCCGATCCCCGTGCCACGGCGACCGGGCGCGGAGCCGGTCACAGGATCCACATGCGCCAACCGCTGACCCTCAAGGACCACCATCACGAGCACCGTCTGTTCAGCCTGCGTCTGCTGGTGGCGGTAGCGCTGGTTCTGGTGTTGTCGCTGGTACTGGTCGGGCGCATGGCCTGGCTGCAGATCGCCCAGCACAGCCGGTTCACCACCCTTAGTGACAACAACCGGGTGCTGACCCAGGCGATGTCGCCTCCGCGCGGCCTGATCACCGACCGCAACGGCGAAATCCTGGCGGTGAACCGGCCGGACTTCACCCTGGAACTGGCGGTGGAACAAAGCGCGGACCTGAACGACACCCTGAACCGCATTCGTCAGTTGATCCCGTTGACCGACGATGACCTGGAGCGGTTCGAGCGGCGCCGCACCAGCGCCCGCCGCCCGTGGGAACCGATCCCGCTGCGCGGCCGGCTCACCGAGGAGGAAATCGCCCGCATCGCGGTGCATCAACACGAGCTGCCCGGCGCCCGGGTCACCGCGTCACCGGTGCGCTACTACCCTCACAGCCACCTGTTTTCCCATGTGCTCGGGTACGTCAACCGCCTCAGTGCCGAGGATCTGGACAACATGACCCTGGCCGAGCAGCGTAACTACAGCGGCACTCATTATTACGGCCGCACCGGTGTGGAACGCTATTACGAGCATCGGCTGCACGGCCAGGTCGGCTATCGTCAGGTGGAAACCAATGCCCGCGGCCGGATCCTGCGCGTTCTGGAGGAACAACCGCCGGTACCCGGTGACGATCTGCGTCTGTCCCTGGATCTGAAAGTACAACAGGCCGCCTACGACGCCCTCGGCGAGCGGCGCGGCGCGGTGGTCGCCATCGATCCCCGGGATGGCAGCGTGCTCGCCTTTGTCAGCCGCCCCGGTTTCGACCCCAATCTGTTCGTCACCGGCATTTCCCACAAGGACTACGCCCGTTATCAGCAGGATCACGATCACCCGCTGTTCAACCGTGCCCTGCAGGGCCGTTATCCACCGGGCTCCACGGTGAAACCCATGCTCGGTCTGGCGGGCCTGGATGCCGGTGTCACCAGTTGGGAGAGGACCATCCACGATCCCGGCTATTTCAGCCTCGAGGGCAACCCCCACCGTTACCGGGACTGGAAGCGCTGGGGGCATGGCCAGGTGGATATGGAAAAAGCGGTGGTGCAATCCTGCGACACTTACTTCTACGATATGGGGTTCCGGCTCGGTATCGACCGCATGCATGATTTCATGGTCGGCTTCTCCATCGGCGAGGCCACCGGCATCGACCTGCTCAACGAATCCGAAGGGAATATGCCTTCGCGGGAATGGAAAAGGGCCGCCCGTAACGCACCCTGGTTCCACGGCGACACCATCAACACCAGTATCGGTCAGGGGTTCATGCTCACCACCCCGCTGCAACTGGCGGTGGCCACGGCGATCCTGGCCAACGATGGCCACCAGGTGGTACCCACCCTGGCCGCCGATGAAACCCATCCGCCGCTGCGCCCGGATATCACGCTCAAGGATCCCCGGGACTGGGAGCGCATGAAGCACGCCATGGAAGCGGTGGTCCACAGCAACCGTGGCACCGGCCGTGTCATGGCCAAGGACGCCCGCTATCATATGGGCGCCAAAAGCGGCACCGCTCAGGTGTTTTCGGTTGGCCAGGAAGAAACCTATAACGAGGAAGAATTGGCGGAACGCATGCTCGACCATGCTCTGATCGTATCCTTCGCACCGGTGGAGAACCCGGCCATCGCCGTGGCGGTGATGGTGGAAAACGGCCGCCACGGCGGCTCCGTGGCCGGCCCGGTGGCCCGTCAGGTGATGGACGCCTGGCTGCTGGACGAGGACGGTAACCTGAATATTCCGGAACCGCTGGCGCGGCCCCCCATACAGAATGCGTTGCCGACACAGGCCAGTACCACCGCCCAAGCGACCAGGACGGCCGCCCCATGAGCCAAGTCGATCCTGTCAGAACCACCGACAACGGTGGCCATGCCATCTTCCGCACCCCGGTGGCCACGCGCCTGCATCTGGACCCGCCGCTGCTGGCGGCCCTTCTGTTGACCATGCTGGGCGGCCTGGCGGTCCTCTACAGCGCCAGCGGCGGCAGCATGGACACGGTGATCCGCCAGGCCATCCGCTTCGGAGGCGGTTTGCTGGTGATGCTGGTGCTGGCGCAACTGCCGCCGAGGACGTTCCGTTTCTGGGCTCCCCTGGTGTACGGCGTCGGCCTGGTCCTGCTGGCACTGGTGATTCTGGTAGGCACCGAGGCCAAGGGCGCCCAGCGCTGGCTGAGCCTGCCCGGCATCGGCCGTTTCCAGCCCGCGGAGCTGATGAAACTGGCGGTGCCGGCCATGGTCGCCTGGTTCTTCAGCGACCGCACTCTGCCACCGTCAAAACGCAATGTGCTCGGATCACTGGTGCTCATCTTTCTGCCGACGGTACTGATCGCCATGCAGCCGGATCTGGGCACCGCCCTTCTTATTGCCGCCGCCGGCCTGGTGGTTCTGTTCATGGCGGGGCTGTCCTGGCGGCTGATCGGGCTGGCGGTGCTGGTGCTGGTGGTGGCCGCGCCGCTGATGTATTTCTTCGTTCTGCACGATTACCAGCGCACCCGGGTGGATACCTTTCTGAACCCGGAAGCGGACCCGCGCGGGGCCGGCTGGAACATCATCCAGTCGAAGACCGCCATCGGCTCCGGCGGCATCGGCGGCAAGGGCTGGCAGGACGGGACCCAATCGCGGCTGGATTTCCTGCCGGAGTCCCACACCGATTTCATTCTCGCCGTGCTTGGTGAAGAGTTCGGGCTGATCGGGTTCCTGCTATTACTGGCGGTCTATTTGGTGATCATCGGGCGAGGCTTTTTTATCAGCTGGCAAGCCCAGGAGACTTTCAGCCGATTGTTGGCGGCGGCGCTGACCATGACTTTCTTCATCTACGTGTTTGTCAACGTGGGCATGGTGTCCGGCCTGCTGCCGGTGGTGGGGGTACCGCTGCCGCTGGTCAGTTATGGCGGTACCTCGATCGTCACCCTGCTGGCCAGTTTCGGCATGCTGATGTCGATCCATACCCATCGACGCTTCATCAACTTCTGAACCGGTGACGGATTCCATGGTCTGCACTTATCAGTCGCCGATGCGGCGCGCCGCGATCATGGTTTAACCTCGCCGACCTCGATATTATGGCCCCAGCCCCGTCCCCCCTGTTTTTATGGAGAAACTCATGGGTGTAAGACTGTCCGCCCTGCTCCCCCCCTTTGCTTTCCTCGCCGCCGTTTTCCCCGCGGCCACGGCCTTCGCCGAAGAGCAAGGGTATGCCGATCACCCCCAGGCGGAAGCCCTGATCCAGGAAGTGGTGAAAAAAGGCGTGGACGAAAAACGGGCCCGGGAGCTGCTGTCCCAGGCCCGGCGGCAGGACAAGATTCTCGAATCCATCGCGCGCCCGGCGGAACACACCATGACCTGGGCCCGTTATCAGAAAATCTTTTTACAGCAGGAACGGGTTGACGCCGGTGTCGCCTTCGCCAGAGAAAACCGGGAAGAACTGGCCCGGGCCGAGGCCGAGTATGGCGTACCCCGTGAGATCATCCTTGCCATCATCGGCGTGGAGACCTATTACGGCCGTCATAAAGGCACCTACCGGGTGCTGGACGCCCTGACCACCCTGGGCTTCGATTACCCGCCGCGGGCGTCCTTTTTCCGCGGCCAGTTGGTGGCCCTGATGGAGATGGAAAACCAGGCCCATATCGACGCCAGCGAGATCACCGGTTCCTATGCCGGCGCCATGGGACTGGCGCAGTTCATTCCCACCAGTTACCAGGCCTACGCGGTGGACTATGACCAGGATGGCGTGACCGATCTGGTCAACAGCCCCGCCGACGCCATCGGCAGTGTTGCAAATTATTTCCATCGCCACCACTGGCAGCCCGGCTTGCCGGTGGCCGCCCGCGCCAGAATCGAAGGTCAGGGCTATCAGGCGTTGGCGAAGAAAGGCTACAAGCCTTCCTTCAGTCTCGCCACGGCCCGGAAAAACGGCGTAGTGGCAGTGAGCTGCCAGGATGATACCCTCGGCAGCGAATACTGTTTTGATCTGGCGGATGACACCCAGGTGGCACTGCTGGACCTGACCGGTGAAAAAGGACACGAATTCTGGATGGTGACGCGCAACTTTTACGTGATCACTCGATACAACCACAGCGAACTTTACGCCATGGCGGTGCTGCAACTGTCCCGGCAGCTGGCCCATGCGCTGGAAGAGGACCGGTCTTGATGCGTGCCCTTCTGATCAGTGCGTTGGCCCTGGCTCTGGGGGCCTGTAGCCTGACCCCTCCGGCGACCACACAGGACGCGCCAACCGGTCTCCCCAAAAAGAGCACCGGTGATGCCTCACCGACCCAGCCCCCTGCCCGCGACCCCGCCGGCGCGCCGGGCTCGGACCGTTATGCCCATAGCACCGACAGTCCGCCGCCCGCCGAGGATCGCAGCAGTATCGAGCGGATACCGGAGCCGGTTCCCAAATCCGAGCCGCCGAGCCGATACGGCAATCCGGCCACCTACTCCGTGTGGGGACAAACCTATCATGTGCTGCCCTCCTCCGAGGGCTATGAGGAGGAAGGGCTGGCGTCCTGGTATGGCCGCAAGTTCCATGGCTATCGGACCTCCAGCGGCGAACCCTATGACATGTACCGGTTCACCGCCGCCCACCGCACCCTGCCGCTGCCCACTTATGTGCGCGTCACCAATCTGGACAACAACAAGCAGCTGGTGGTGCGGGTCAACGACCGTGGTCCCTTCCATTCCGACCGCATCATCGATCTGTCCTGGGCCGCCGCGGTTCGTCTCGGCATCGAGCAGAACGGCACCGGCCATGTAAGGGTGGAAGCGCTGACACCGGAGGAGCGCCCCGGCGGCCGCCGTCAGGGCACCGTGCCCACCGCGGTACGGGCGGCACTGGACAGCCCGCCACCGGAGGCCGGTAAGAACCAGGCCAGATCCGGGGATCTCTATCTCCAGGCCGGTGCCTTCCGTGCTCTGGACGGCGCCCGTGATCTGGAACGCCAGTTGCGCAACCGGCTGAAGTTGCCGGTAACCGTGCGCAAATTGGAGGACAGCGCCTACTACAAGGTGTGGCTGGGCCCCTTCGCCAGTCTGGACGACCAGGAACAGGCCCGTCAGGCATGCCAGCAGGCCGGCTTCGGCAACCCGATGCCGGTTCGCTAAGGCCCTATATTTCAGGCCCTGTGATTTTTTCCAAGGTCCGTGCCTCACGGCTGCGTTGACGTTGGAGACAGGCCATCACGGTATCCGGACCCGAGCCGGATTCGACAAGAAGTACTAACAGGCAGGAAACCATGACCCAGAGAATTGCCCTTCGCGATATCTTTTTTTTGTTCGCCGCCGCCTGTCTGGCGCTGCTGCCGCTGACCGGGCAGGCCCAGAGCACCGTGCCACGCGCGCCCTCGGTGGAAGCCCGCAGCTATATTTTGATGGACGCCCGCAGCGGCCACATTATCGTCCAGCACAACGCCGACCAGACCATGCCCCCGGCCAGCCTGACCAAGATGATGACCGCCTATATCGCCGAGCGGGAGATTCAATCCGGTAATATTTCGCTTCAGGACCAGGCGCCAGTCAGCGTCAAGGCTTGGCGCATGGGGGGGTCACGCACCTTTCTCAAGGAAGGTACCCAGGTCTCCATCGACGACCTGCTGCGCGGCATCATCATCCAGTCCGGGAACGACGCCAGTGTCGCCATGGCCGAGTATATCGCCGGCTCCGAGGACGCCTTCGCCGACCTGATGAACCAACAGGCGCGGGCCCTGAACATGAACGATACCCACTTCATGAACGCCACCGGCTGGCCGGCGGAGAATCACCACAGTACCGCCCACGACATGGCACGGCTGGCCCGGGCCATTATTAACGACTATCCGGAACACTACGATATCTACGCCGAGAAGGAATTCACCTACAACGGCATCACCCAGACCAACCGCAATCTGCTGTTGTGGCGGGATTCCACCGTCGACGGCCTGAAAACCGGCCACACCGACGAAGCCGGTTATTGTCTGGTGGCCTCCGCCAAGCGCGACGAGATGCGCCTGATCAGCGTGGTCATGGGCACCGCCTCCGAACAGGCCCGCGCTCAGGAAACGCAAAAGCTGCTGACTTACGGGTTCCGTTTCTTCGAATCCTACAAGGCCTACAGCGCCAACGACGTGCTGGCCAATCCGGATGTCTGGCTGGGCGCCGCCGACACCGTGCGTCTGGGTCCGGAAAAAGACGTGCAACTGACCGTGCCGCGGGATAGCGCCGACCGTTTGCAGGCGGAGATGACGATCAACCCGCAACTGCGCGCTCCGATCGAGAAAGGCCAGCAATACGGCACGGTCACCATCCGTCTGGACGACGAAGTGATCAGCGAAACGCCGCTGGTGGCGCTGGAAAGCGTGGAAGAAGGCGGCTTTTTCTCCCGCCTTTGGGACCACATCATGCTGTTCTTCAAGGGCCTGTTCTGATGAGCACGGTCTACCTCAACGGCGCCTTCATGGCCATGGAGCAGGCCCGCATCTCGCCAATGGATCGCGGTTTCCTGTTCGCCGACGGGGTATACGAGGTGATCCCCGCCTTCAATGGGGTGCTGTTCCGCTTCGAGGAACACCTGCGCCGGCTGGAACGCTCCCTGTCGGCGCTGTACCTGATCAACCCGCACGACCGCACCGGTTGGCGCCGCCGCTGCGAGGAACTGATTCAGCGCAATGGCGGCGGCAATCTGTCACTGTATCTGCAAATCACCCGCGGTGCCGCCGACAAGCGTGATCACGCCTTTCCCGATCCGCCGGTGCCACCCACGGTGTTCATGAGCACCGCGCCGCTGACGGTGCCGACGGAGGACAGCCCGGACCGGATCACCGGCGCCGCGGCCATCACTCTGGACGATATCCGCTGGGCCCGTTGCGATATCAAGTCCATATCATTGCTGCCCAATATTTTGCTGCGGCAGCAGGCGATCGCTTCCGGTGCCCGCGAGGCGATACTGATCCACGACGGCTTCGTCACCGAAGGCGCCGCCAGCAACGTCTTTATCGTCAAGGACGGCGAAATCGCCACCCCTCCGGCCAGCCATGCCATTCTCGGCGGCATCACTCGCGATCTGGTCATCGAGCTGTGCCGGGCGCAGGACCTGCCGCTGCGCGAACGGGAAATCAGCGAGGCCGAACTGGGCGATGCCGACGAAGTGTGGATCTCCAGTTCCACCCGAGACGTGGTGCCGGTGGTCTCCCTGGACGGCCGCCCGGTGGGCTCTGGCCGCCCCGGCGAGACTTGGAAAATCCTCGCCCGCCACTATATAGCGTTCAAGCGCCGCCTTTGCGGCGTGTAAGTATCCGCCACCGCAGCGAGAATCGACATGGCCATCCGTGAAGAGCTTTGGGAATTTCCCCACACCATGCATTTGAAAGTCATGGGCGCCGTGGACGCGCCGCTGGAAGATGCCGTGGTGGACATCATCGAGCGTGTGCTGGAGCAGGAATTCGACCGTCCGCGCAACCTCAGCGCCCGCCCCAGCAGCCGTGGCAATTTCATTGCCCTCACCGCCCGCATCACGGTTCAGGACAAAGGACAGGTGGAAGCCCTGTATCGGGAACTGAACGCCTGCCCCCATGTGAAAATCACCCTGTAACACGAACCGGAGCGTGCCGATGAACCTGCTCGTCCGCTATCTGCCACAGGCGGATTACGATACCTGCTGGCGGGCCATGCGGGATTTCACCGAGCAACGGGATGACAGCACGCCGGATGAACTGTGGGTGCTGGAACACCCCCCGGTGTACACCCTGGGCCAGGCCGGCAAGCCTGAACACGTGCTCAACCCCGGTGATATCCCGGTGGTGCGCAGTGATCGCGGCGGCCAGGTCACCTACCACGGTCCCGGCCAGACCGTGGTCTATCTGATGCTCGATGTGCGGCGTCTGGGACTGGGCAGCCGTGGGCTGGTCAACGCCATCGAACAAGCGGTGGTGGACTATCTGGCGGCGCAGGGCATCAAGGCCGTCAATCGCACGGACGCCCCTGGCGTTTACGTGAACGGCGCCAAGATCGCCTCACTGGGCCTGCGCATTCGCCGCAAGGGCAGCTATCATGGCCTGGCGCTGAATCGGGACGCGGACGCCACGCCCTGGCAGCGCATCAACCCATGCGGCTACGCCGGCCAGCCCATGACCAGCCTGGCCGCCGAAGGCCTGACACTGACCCGGCAGCAGGTGGAAGAGGATCTGGTTACGATTCTCGCCCACCGCCTGGGGCTTGAGCCCCGGACAGCACCGCCACCGGACTGGTACACTTTACCCCAGCGGAAACCCGAGGCCTGACGGCTTCAGCGGTAACGGAGGCCTACCCGGCCCTGATGACATTGAGCAAGCGCCCAAAAGGCGCCTACACGCCAACGCGAGAGAACAGATGAGCGAAGCACAGGCGAAACGTCCGGCAAAACAGAAAGTCCGTATCGGCGACAAGCTGCGTGGCGCCGACAAGGTCCGCACCATTCCCATGGTTAACGAGGAAGCGCCGGTACGCGAGCGCAAGCCGGACTGGATCCGGGTGCGAGTGCCCGCCAACGGCGAGATCCAGCGTATCAAGAGCATGCTGCGCCGGCAGAAACTGCACACCGTGTGTGAAGAGGCGTCCTGCCCCAACCTGCCGGAATGTTTCGGCGGCGGCACCGCCACCTTCATGATCATGGGCGATATCTGCACCCGCCGCTGTTCGTTCTGTGACGTGGGCTTCGGCCGTCCCAACGCGCTGGACCCGGAAGAGCCCCGTCACCTGGCCGAGTCAGTGGCCGATCTGGCCCTGAAATACGTGGTCATCACCTCGGTGGACCGGGATGATCTGGCCGACGGCGGCGCCGGCCACTTCGCCGACTGTATCCGCGAGATCCGCGCCACCAGCCCGGACACCAAGATCGAGATCCTGACGCCGGACTTCCGCCCGTGCCTGGAGGATGCGCTCGATATCCTTGATGCGACGCCACCGGATGTGTTCAACCACAACATCGAAACCGTGCCGCACCTGTACAAGAAAGCCCGGCCGGGGGCCCGTTACGAGCATTCCCTGAAGCTGCTGCGGCAGTTCGGCGCCCGCCGCCCGGATGTGCCCACCAAATCCGGCATCATGGTCGGCCTGGGCGAAACCAACGATCAGGTACTGGAAACCCTGCGGGATCTGCGCGACCACGATGTGGACATGATCACCATCGGCCAGTACCTGCAGCCGAGTCGCTTCCATGCTCCGGTGGAGCGCTACGTGCACCCGGACGATTTCAAGATGTTCGCCGAGGAAGGCCGCAAGATGGGCTTCACCTCCATCGCTTCCGGCCCGATGGTGCGCAGTTCCTACCACGCCGATCTGCAGCACAAAGGCGTCAATGTCGGCGACCCCGACGATCTGGCCCACCCGGCCTGAGGCGCATCAACCGCCTTCTTTTTCCAGGCCTTCCAGCAGCCCTCCCAGCAGCGCATACAGGCGCTGCTGGTCGTCCGGTCCCAGCCCACTGAGAACACGCCGCTCATTGTCCACGTGCAACGGCATCAACCGGTCGATCAGGGATAACCCTTCCCCGGTCAGGGTCACCAAGACCCCGCGCCGATCCGAAGGGTGCTTGCGGCGCTCCACCAATCCGGCTTTCTGCAACCGGTCCACCCGGTTGGTCATGCCACCGGAGGTGATCATCAGGGCTTCGTACAGGGCCGTCGGCGTCAATGCATAGGGTGTCCCGGAACGGCGCAGCGTGGCGAGCACATCGAACTCCCCGGGCCGCAATCCGTGGTCGGCGAACAAGGGATTCAAGTGATCCCGCTCGATACGCTGGGCCAACTCCGCGAAGCGCCCCAATATCTGCATCGGGAACGGGTCCACATCCGGCCGCTCCCGCCGCCACTGTTCCCCCGCCCATTCCGCTCGATCTTTCATAGTGGCTCTCTGGTCCTGGTGATTCTTCAATCTTGATGGTTCTTCAAATAAGTATCTTTATGTTAAGATACTTATCCCGAAGACAAAATTGCAACGATCATGCCTTCCGCTATTCCCGCACGTCCCGCCAGCACCCTGATACTGCTGTTGGCCATCGTCCTAACCGGCCTCAATCTGCGGCCGATTCTCGCCGCCGTGGGCCCGGTGCTGGACGATATCCAGGCCGCCACCAGCCTTGGGGACAGCGGCGCCGGCCTGCTTACCACTCTGCCGGTCCTGGCGATGGGCGTCTGCGCCCTGCTGGCCGGTGCCCTGCAACGGCAACTGGGGGAATTCAGGGGGGTCACCCTCGGCATTATAATCATCGCCCTGGCCTGCGGGTCGCGCCTGATCCGGCACGATGGCGGCAGCCTGATTCTTGGTGCCGCCCTGGGCGGCCTGGGCATCGCTCTGATCCAGGCCCTGCTTCCCGCTTTCATCAAGCGCGTTTTCCCCACCCGTATCGGCATGGTCATGGGATTGTACAGCTGCGGCATCATGGGCGGCGCGGCCTTCGCCGCCGCCAGCACCTCTCCCCTCAGCGGCAGCCTCGGCTGGCCCGGCGCCCTGGCCATCTGGGCCCTGCCGGCCTTCCTGGCCGCCGTGCTGTGGTGGCTTGCCGCTTCCGCCCACGCGGCGCCAGTGGATGCCACCAGAGTATCCTTGCCGATCCATTCCCCCCGCGCCTGGCTACTAATGACGTTCTTCGGCATTGGCACCGGCGCCTATACCCTGGTACTGGCCTGGCTGCCGCCTTATTACGTGGAACTGGGCCTGAGCGCCAATCAGGGTGGCCTGCTGCTGGGGCTGCTGACCCTGGCGGAAGTTGCCGCCGGACTGGCTGTCTCCGCCTGGATCGGCCGCTTCCCGGACCGGCGCGGTCCGCTGCTGGTGGTGCTGTCGCTTGTTCTCGCCGGCCTGGCCGGCCTGATACTGGCGCCGATACCGTTGGCACTGCCGGTGGTCATCGTGCTCGGCCTGGGCATCGGCGCCCTGTTCCCGTCATCGCTGATCGTGACCATGGACCATGCCGCCAATCCCGCCGAGGCCGGCACCCTGATGGGCTTCGTGCAAGGTGGCGGCTACATCATTGCCAGCACCATGCCACTGGTCGCCGGAATACTGCGCGAACAGCTAAGCGCTCTCTCCTATGCCTGGGCGGTCATGGCCGTGGGCGTGCTGATCCTGATGGTCATGGCCTCCCGGCTTACACCGAGACCGGTGCCCGCCACCACCTGAAATCAAAGGGTCAAAAACGGCAGCAGCGTGATCAGCAATAGCGCGATCACCGCCAGCAACATGGCCAGCGCCTGTACCGGCTGTTCCCGCAATCGGCGCCACAGGGTCGGTGCGGTCCCCAGACGGCGGGCCTCCTCATAGGCGGCCCGTTGCCGCTGGCCCCGCTCTTGCTGGTACTCCGCCATCAGTGCCCGTGCCCGCTGCCGATCCTCCGGACGGGTCAGCCAGATCCCACCGGCGGAGACGCCCCAAAGGCTGGGGGTGGTTTCATAGAAAGGAATGTCATGCCGCTCCAGCAACGCGCGGACTTCGTCCGCCTCGTCGTCCGGTACCCGGCGCAGATTCAACAGCAAGGTGGTCATAAGGTCATCAGGTCGTGATTCCGGTTGCGCAGTGTAGTCATTCTACATGAACACGCGTAATCACGGTTTGGCGGGAATGAGTCTCTCCATCGGGGCACGGGTCTGTACGGAGGTCTTCCGGGATCCCGTTTATCGCTGGCACGGAAGGGGCTACGAAGCCGCTGTGGACCGAAAGAAAGCGAGGCCCGGCCCTTTGGGTCGCACAGTGACGTGAAGGTCCCAAACAGGCTCTAAGGTTTTACAAAGTGCGGCCCGGCTTGCCACTGACCGTGACCGGCAATTCGTATAGTTTATACCAATCCGTATTAACGTGGCCGCACGGGTCCCCAGCCGTCGCCGCGCCAAGGAAGCCCCGATCCGCTGCCCATGACAGAGGATCCGTATGCAGTATTCAAGGGAGCCCGCATTGACCATGACTTGCCGTCCGTTCTGGTTGTCACTGTTTCTGATGTTTGTCGCCATATCCCCGGCCGGCGCCGAATCCTGGGCCGACAGCATCTATGAAAGCCTGCAGGAACGGAAATTGCCGGAAGAATCCCTGTCACTGGCGGCGATTCCCCTGGACGGTCCCGGCGAGCCCCGCTTCGTCAATGCCGATGAGCAAATGAATCCGGGTTCCACCATGAAGCTGGTCACCACTTACGCCGCTCTGGAACTGCTTGGCCCCAACTTCCAGTGGCACACCCGGCTGTACACCGACGGCGAGCAGAAGGGCGACACGCTCAAAGGTAACCTTTACTACGTCGGTGTCGGCGATCCCAAGCTGACCCTGGAACGTATGTGGCTGCTGCTGCGCGACCTGCGCGCCATGGGCATCAAGCATATTCGCGGTGATCTGGTGCTCGACGGCAGCTACTTCCATCTGCCCAACGGCATCCCCCATTTCAATGACGATGGCGACAATCCCTACGCGCCCTATCTGGTGGAGCCCAGTGCCCTGCTCACCAATCTGAATGTGTTCCGCATTCGCATGATGAGCCGGGATGGCAAAGTGCATGTCAGCACCGAGCCGCCGGTCAGCAAGATCGTTATCGACAATCAAGTCACCGCACCCGAGCGGGGTCGTTGTCCGGTGCACAATTCCAAGGCGCTACAGTATGAGCCGGACTTTTCCGACCGCCGCAAGATCACAGTTACCATCACCGGCGCCTTGCCGGAGAACTGCCGCGCCGACCGCTACCTGTCGCTGATGTCCCAGGAAGACTACACCGCCAATCTGATCCGCGGCCTGTGGCGGGAAATGGGCGGTACCCTGTCCGGCCGCGACCGCACCGGCCGGCTGGCACGGGGCGCCAAGCTGCTGGTGACCACCTCCTCGCCGGATCTGGTCACCATGGTGCGCGACATCAATAAATGGAGCAGTAACATCATGGCCCGCCAGTTGTTCCTGACCATCGGCGCCGAGAACCGGCTGGCCGGGGACAAGGACGACCTGGCGGCGGCCGACCGGGCCATCCTAGAATGGATGCGGCTGAAGGGTATCGACATCAGTCAAGTGGTGTTGGAAAACGGCTCGGGATTGTCCCGTGTGGAGCGTATCACCGCTCACCAACAGGCCCTGATGCTGCAACAGGCCTGGCGCAGCCCGTTCGCCGCCGAGTTGATCGCCTCGCTGCCGCTGGTGGCCATGGATGGCACCATGCGTAACCGGCTGCGCAATACCGCTCTGGTGGGCGAGGGCCATATCAAGACCGGCACGCTGAGGAATGTGCGGTCCATCGCCGGCTTTACCCGCGACCAGAACAATACCACCTGGGCGGTGGCGGCCATGATCAACGATCGCAGCGCCTGGAAGTCCCGAGCGGTACTGGATGAGGTGCTGAAAGCCGTGCACACCCTGGTGGAACCAGGCACCGACGCCAGCCGGGTCACCGCGGCTTCCGCCGGCGGCGGCCGATAACCCCGTTCACCCCGTCTCTGCTATGCTCCGGGCTTTGACATTGTCACGCCACGGTCCGGAGCATCCCAATGATCACTGTTCACCACCTGGAAAACTCCCGCTCCCTGCGGGTTCTCTGGCTTCTGGAAGAACTCGGCCTCCCCTACGAAATCATCCATTACAAGCGCGACCCCGTCACCATGCTGGCACCGGAAAGCCTGCGCGAAATTCATCCCCTGGGTAAAGCGCCGATACTGCAGGACGATGACCGGGTGGTGGCCGAGTCCGGCGCCATTCTTGAATACCTGCTGGACCATTACGGCCAGGGCCGCTTCCGCCCGGAACCGGGCGCTCCCGGCCGCGAAGCCTACCAATACTGGCTGCACTACGCCGAGGGGTCATTGATGCCGCTGCTGGTGATGAAGCTGGTGTTCTCCCGGGTGCCACAATCACCGATGCCGTTCTTTATCCGCCCGGTGGCCAGGAAAATCAGCCAGGGACTGAATCAGGGCTTCCTGGACCCTCGCCTCAGCGATCATCTGGGCTTCGTCGAGCGCCATCTTGGCGAACATGTCTGGTTCGCCGGCGACGAGTTCAGCGCCGCCGATATCCAGATGAGCTTCCCGCTGCAGGCGGCGCTGGCCCGCGCGCCCGGGAACATGCCCAACATCCGGGCATTCATTGAACGGCTGGAAAACCGCCCCGCCTACCGCAAGGCGGAGGAACGTGGCGGGTCTCTGAAACCGCTCGGTTGATCGTCCCTGGGGGAATGTGCTCCAGTGCCCATTCCCCGCACTTTGCTATGGCCATCCATACATAAGACGTTATGCTTAGTTTTGGTCACACCCTAACATCCTATTCAGGTCAGTTCCTGACCAGGGGGTGTATTCCGGCCATAGCCATGAAGTGGGGATCCATGATTCTGCTGTATTTTTTCATCGCCCTGGCGGTGGCCATCGCGGTCATCGAAGTGGCCCAGAGAATCCATGCCCGCCGCCGCGATTAGCCGGCGCGACCCGCTGTCCTTTCCCTCCCGGCCCCGCGCTGGTTAAAGACTGTTAAAAGCGTGAACGTGTTCACACCGGCAGCTTCTAATCGACTAGGATCACATAACGCTTGATCTATATGGAGATAGAAGCATGAAAAAGATTTTGCTTACTCTTGGTCTGGCCTCCGGTCTGGTACTGGCGGGCTGTTCTTCCACTCCCTCCAACCCTCAGGCGGACAAAGCCCTGTACAGCGGCATGCTGCCCTGCGCGGACTGCTCCGGGATCCGTACCTCCCTGACCCTGTACAGCGACGAGAAAGACCGTCCGACCCAATACGAGTTGCGTGAAGAGTACATGGACAGTTCCCGCGTGGGTCATACCGAAGTTGAGCGCGGCCAGTGGACTTATGGCAATAAGGAAATGGACGGTACCGCTTATCGCACCGTGGTGCTGAATCCGGAGTCCGAGGATGTCGAAAGCCAGCTGCGCTACCTGGAAACCGCGCTGAATGCGCTGGAAATGCTGGATATCAACGGCGATCGCATCGAGTCCGAACTCAACTACACCCTGATCAAGCAATAACCTCATGGGGAGGCGCCCACCGGGCGCCTCCCCCTCTCCCTCATCTTCCGCACTTATTGAAACAGCCTATCCATCGTCACATTCCTGTAAATAGGAATGACTTGCATTCACTGTGCGAAGTGCTAGACTCGCCCGCACACTGAGATATCGTCCCGTTACGGCGCCCCTGGTGCCGTTATCCGCTTTAGTACGCCCCGGTCGACGACGATATCCGCCTTTTCCACGATGGAGTTCGGCGATGACCTCTTCTCTGCAGTTTCACCTTCCCGAGTGGTTCGTTTCCGGTGGTATCACCATGTGGGTGCTTGGCCTGATGTCCGTGATCGGCCTGGCCACCCTGATTTCCAAGATACTGCAGTTCGCCCGTGTGCGCCCCAAGGCAAGCCGCCAGGCGGATGCCCTGCTGGCGAGCCTGGAGCGTGGTGAAATTCCGGCCCAACAAAAGCCGGGCCGCACGCCCATCGACCAGGTGGTGCTGACCTCCTGGAACCAGCGCGATATGGACGAGCAAAGCTGGGAAGAAGACTGTCTGCGCCGCGCCCGCGAATCCCTGGATGAGTTGCGTGGCGGGCTGCGGATTCTCGAGGTGATCAGCGCGCTGGCGCCGCTGTTGGGGCTGCTCGGTACCGTATTCGGCATGATCGGCGCTTTCCAGGCTCTGGAACAGGCCGGCTCCCAGGTGGATCCGGCGATTCTCTCCGGCGGTATCTGGGAAGCACTGCTGACCACCGCCGCGGGTTTGACCGTGGCGATTCCGGCCCTGGCCGCCTTCCACTGGGCGGACCGCACCATTGAGGTGTGCCGGGAAAAACTGCAGGACCGCCTGTCCCAGCTGAAAGTACAACGCCGCCGCCTCGACCAGGACAGCAGCGCTCCGACCCGGGACAGTGTTCCCAGCAGCGAGGCCCGTATCGCCCATGTATCTTGAGCCCGAACGTCACCGTTCGCCGGCTATCAGTCTCACACCACTGATCGATGTGGTTTTTATTTTGCTGGTGTTCTTCATGCTGGCCACCCGCTTCGGGGCCTGGAAGGACCTGCCGGTGAGTGTGGTACCCAGCGAAGCCGTGGAACGGCAGGACGACAAAACCTGGCTGGAGTTGCACGTCAACGCGGAAGGCAAGGTGGACTGGAACGGCGAAGCATTGTCCCTTGAACAACTGGGTGAAAGGCTGGCCGGCCACGACGAAGCCGTGCTGATCACCGGCGACCCGGACGCGCCTTTGCAGGCCGCCCTTGCCGCCGTTGACGTGGCCCGGGCCGCCGGCCTCAAGGAAGTGCAGCTGGAGCTGCTGCCATGAATCTGGAAGACAACAGCCCTCGCCGGCCACCGCTGGAGCCGGTGCTGCCGCTGATCAATGTGGTCTTTCTTCTGTTGATTTTCTTCATGGTGGCCGGCCAGCTGGCGCCACGCCCCACCGTGGATGTGACCGCGCCAAACAGCGCCGAGGCCGCCACCGAGGAAGACCCCAGCCAGTTGATGTTGATTCTGGATAAGCAAGGCGTGCTGTTCCATGACGGCGAGCCGGTGGCCGAGGCCAGCCTCGCCACGTTGATCGCCAAGCATCAGGCGGAGCGGGAAAAGGAGGCGGCTGACAAAGCGGCCGCAAACGGCGCCGCGGAAATCCCGGCGGCACCCGCCGCCGAGGGCGGGCAAGAAACGACATTACCGCTGGTACGTCTGCTGGCCGATGCCGGCGTGCCACTCAGCGTATTGCGCGAAAACCTGGGCAAACTGCGGGACCTGGGTGTGGAAGAAGTTCGTTTGGTAACCCAGAGCGAGAACACTCCGTGAGGCGAAGTATACGACTGATCATTAGTTGGGCCCTCGCGATCCTGGTTCACGGCAGCCTGCTGGTGACGGTGAATTCGCTCACCCTGGCCGGCGGTCGCGTGGGCATTCAGGGTGGTCAGCAGGCCATGACGTTGTCGCTGGCGCCCAATCCGGCACCGCCGGCACCAGCGCCTCAAGTGGCTCAGGCGGAACCCAAACCGCAACCGAAGCCCGAGCCCAAGCCCAAGCCGGAACCCAAACCCGAGCCCAAACCGAAGCCGAAACCAAAGCCCAAACCCAAGCCGGAGCCCAAACCCGAACCGAAACCGGAACCCAGGCCCGAGCCGAAGCCGGCCCCCAAACCGGAGCCGAAGCCCGCGCCGGAACCCGCCCCTGAACCACGGGCCGAACCCGCCGGTTCTCCCGAAGCGGAACCGGACGCGGAGCCAACCGAACAGGTGGCGGGCGGAGCGCCTCAACCCAAGGGCCAGAAAGGCATCGCCGGGGAAATCGGCAAGGGCGTTCATCGCAGCGGTGACAACGACAACGCTCTGAACCGCTATCTCGGCAAGGTGCGGGATACCATCGAGTACAACAAGGTCTACCCGGCCCGGGCACGCATGCGCCGGCAACAGGGTGAAGTGGAAGTCAGTTTCCGGGTCAACGCCCAGGGCCGCGCGGAAAATGTGGAACTGGTGGGCAGCTCCAACAGCCGCATTCTCGATCAGCAATCCCTGGAACTGGTACGCCGGCTGCGCTTCCCGCCCCCCCCGGCCCAGTTGGGAAGCGATCCGGTGGCGGTGCGGATTCCGATCAATTACACGCTGTAAGGACCACCACGTTAGCGCCATTCGCCAGCAGGCTGGCTCCCACGGATCACACTACGAAGCCGCTGTGGGAGCTTGCCCGCAAGCGAAGGGGGCTTGCCAGGCGTTTGCAATATTCGCTTGCGGGCAAGCTCCCACAGCGGCTTCGTGGCACCCTATTTGCCGAACAGAAACCGACGAACACGTTGCGTGCCAGCGAACTATCCTATTCCCCTTTCTCTCCCCAGCGCGCCACCAGCGTCTGCGGCACGCCCAGGTGATCCAGCAGACGCGCCACCACGAAGTCCACCAGATCCTCCACTCGCCGCGGGCGATGGTAGAAGCCCGGCGCCGCCGGCAGGATGGTGACGCCCAGCCGCGCCAGCTTCAGCATATTTTCCAAGTGTAAAGCGGATAACGGCGCTTCCCGGGGCACCAGGATCAGGTGGCGGCGTTCCTTGATGGCCACATCCGCGGCCCGTTCAATCAGATTATCGCTGGCGCCATTGGCAATGGCGGACAGCGTGCCGGTGGAACAGGGACACACCACCATGGCCGCCGGCGCGCCGCTGCCGGACGCCACCGGCGCGGTCCACTGCTCCAGGCCACAGACCACCAGACGGCCCTTATCGGTACCGCTCCAGTCCCGCAATGCGGTCTCCGCGGCACCGGTGCCGGCGGGCAGCTTGAGATCGGTCTCGGTACCGATCACCACCCGCGCCGCCTTCGACAGCAAGACGTAGACCTCGCAGTCCGCTTCCAGCAGACATTGCAGCAAGCGCAACCCGTAAGGGGCGCCGGAAGCGCCGGTGAACGCCAGGGTGATCCGTTGTCGCATCGCGCTCTCTCCCCTTCAGGACCGTGCCGCATCCAGCGCGTCCAGCAGCTTGCCGTGGATGCCACCAAAGCCGCCGTTGCTCATTACCACCAGATGGCAGGGGCCGCGCTCACTGGCGGCCACCGCCGCCACCAGCGCATCGAGATCCTGCTCCACCCGTGCCGGTACCGGTGACTGCGCCACCACCTCATCCAGAGACCAGTCCAGACCCGGCGGCTGGTACCAGATCACCTGGTCGGCGGCGCTGGTGCTTTGTGCCAGCGTATCGCGATGACGGCCCAGGCGCATGGTATTGGAGCGCGGTTCGATGATCGCCACGATGCGCTGCTCACCGACCTTGCGCCGCAGCCCGTCGAGCGTCGTGGCGATGGCGGTGGGATGATGGGCGAAATCGTCGTAAACGTGCACGCCCGCTATCTCGCCACGCAGCTCCATGCGGCGCTTCACGCCCTGGAACTCACTCAACGCCTCCGCCCCCTGGGCCAGCGTCACGCCCACATGCCGCGCCGCCAACAACGCCGCCATGCCGTTGTTGACACTATGGCGGCCAGTTTGCGACCAGTTCACCCGGCCCACCACCCGGCCGTTTTCCAGCACCTCGAAGGCGGAGCCGTCCTCCGCCAGCAGACGGTAACCGGGATCGGCGTCTTCGCCGAAACGTTCCAGCTCACTCCAGCACCCTTTTTCCAGGGTCTCCTCCAGAGCCGGTTCTCCTTGCGGCAGAATGATCCTGCCCTGGGCGGGAATGGTGCGGATCAGATGGTGGAACTGGGTCTGGATCGCGGCCAGATCAGCGAAGATATCGGCGTGGTCGAACTCCAGATTATTGAGAATGGCGGTGCGCGGACGGTAGTGAACGAACTTGCTGCGCTTGTCGAAAAACGCGGTGTCATACTCGTCCGCCTCGACCACGAAGAACGGACTCTCGCCCAGACGGGCGGAAACACCGAAGTTGGCCGGCACGCCACCGATCAGGTAACCGGGATTCAATCCCGCGTGTTCCAGAATCCAGGCCAGCATGCTGCTGGTGGTGGTCTTGCCATGGGTACCGGCCACCGCCAACACCCAGCGTCCGGGCAACACCACTTCCGCCAGCATCTGTGCCCCGGAGGTGTACGGCAAACCACGATCCAGCACCGCTTCCACCGCCGGATTGCCACGGCTCAGGGCATTGCCGATCACCACCAGATCCGGCGCCGGCTCCAGTTGCGACGGGTCATAGCCCGCGGTGATGTCGATACCGGCGGCGGCCAGTTGATCGCTCATCGGCGGATAGACGTTCTGATCGGCACCGGTGACCCGGTGCCCTTGGGCCCGGGCCAGCTGCGCCAGCGATCCCATGAAGGTACCGCAAATACCCAGAATATGAATGTGCATCGAGTTCCTCTCGCCGGTGCCCCGGTGATCCCGGGCGAAACCTCCGCACCATAGCGATAACCGGCGGTCAGGTGAAGAGCCGGCGCCCCGTTCAACTGGTGAAATCAGCGCACTAGCAGACACCCAGCCGGATCAATGTACCGTGCTACCAGGCATAGCTCACGCTGCCGATAACGTTACGGCGATCCCCGTACCAGCAATAATAGGCGCCGGAACAAGTGGCAACATACTCCTTATCGGCCAGATTCTTGGCCGCCACCTGGAATTTCCAGTCCCGCCACTGATAGCTCACCGTGGCGTCCCAAAGCGTGAACGACGGCACGCGATGCTCGCGGGTATTGTCGTTATCGCCATAGGTGTCACCGACATAACGCACCCCGGTACCCACGGAAACCCCTTTCATCGGCCCTTCAAGGAAGCTGTATTTGGCCCAGGCGGAAGCGAGGGTCTTCGCCACCTGCTCCGGACGGTTGCCTTCCTGGGCCGCGTTACCGTTCTCCTTGATTTCCGGGTCCATGAAGGTGGCGTTGGCGATCACGCTGAAACTGGGCGTAATGTTGGCCACGGCCTCCAGTTCCACCCCTTTGTTCTCGACCTCGCCGATCTGCTGCAAGGTAAGCGCGGCCCCCGTGGCCATGTTTTCCTTGGTAGCCTGGAACAGCGCCATATTGAAGTAGCCGTCGAAACCATGCGGCTGATACTTGAGGCCCAGTTCGACATTATCGCCAGATTCCGGTTTGGCCTCGTTAGTACCCTCCCTGGCGATTTCGATTCGTACCGGCAGGAAATACTGGGAGTAGTTGGCGTAAGCCGTTACTCCATTATCAAACAGGTACGCCAGACCGGTGCTGGTGGTCCACTCCTCGTTTCGCGTCTTCTGCCGCGTGGTAAGCGTCTTGTTTTTGTATTCCTGTGTGGCGTGATCGAAACGAACACCGAACAGGAAGATAAAACGGTCGTTGAACTTCATTTGGTCCTGCAGGTAGGCACCAGCCTGATAGAAATCGATTTCCCTGTCTTGCCGGTCAGCTTCGAGCTGACAAGCACCGGTGGAAAAATCGCACCGCAACGGTACCAACGAGTGCGCATCCCGATAGCGGGGATCGTAAGGGTTGAGCATTGCTGGCGTATAAAAGCCAGGCGCCGCTTCGTAGCCCATGACCGGGTTGCCATAGCTTTTGCCGTCAATGGACAGACTCTGATAATCCAGCCCCAACAACAGGGTATGATCGATACCGTTGAAACTCCACTTATGGATCAGCCGGTTATCCACGTTGATCCCATCGGCGTCGCCTTCCTCATCGGACAGCCCACGCAGTAGCTGGGAGTCGCCGGAATTGGGCATATAACCCAGGGAGTACATCTGCCGCAGATCCATCTTCATGTGCTGATAGCGGGTGTACTGCTGGAACCTGGTGTTGTCGCTGAAACGGTGCTCGAATTCGTATCCAAGCGTGGCTTGCTCACGCTCGAATTTTTCATAGTCCGGATTACCAACGGCCACGTCATCATCAATCTCGCCATTCGGGTTCGGCGTGATCACCCCGCTGGTGGGCAGGAACTGCAGATAGGGGTCGGAATCGTCTTTTTGATAGGAAGCCAGCAGGGTCAGATCGGTATTCTCTCCCAACGCGGCTTTGAAAGATGGCGCGATCAAGGTGCGTTCGGCATCCACATCGTCCACCCGGGTTTCATTCTCACGTCTTAACGCCACCAGGCGGTAGGCATGGCCATCCCCCACCGGCCCGGTAACGTCCACGGACAACTGTTTACGGTCGTAGCTGCCATACTCCAACCCCACATAGCCGCTGGAATAAGAGCGCGGGCGCTTGCTGACGGTGTTGATGGCACCGCCTGGAGGGTTCTGTCCGTACAAGGCGGACGGCGCGCCACGCAGAATCTCCACCCGCTCCAGACCAAAGGGATCGATCTGCCAGCTATAGAAGCCGTACGAATAGACCCGGGTACCATCGCGATACAAGCCGTTATTGGCCTGATCAAAACCACGGATGACAAACCAGTCCTGTTTGTTGTCCTCGCCGAAATAGTTCGCCTGGATGCTGGGTGTGTATTGCAGGGCATCGGCGATACTGATCGAGGCACGGTCTTCCATTTGTTCACGGGTGACAATGGAGATGGCCCTCGGGGTCTCGCTCACCGGGGTATCAATCTTGGTAGCCGTGAGGCTGCGTTGTCCCACGTAACCAAAGTCCCCTTCCCCCAAGGCGCTACCGCTCTCGGCGCCCACCTCCACGGTGTCCAGTTGCTGCGTCCCGGAGCTGTCCTGAGCCCAGGCCGGGCCGCTGATCATGGCGGCGGTCACCGCCCAAACCAGAGGATGACGCGGGCCCCATCCCCGCCGTTGTTGTGTGTTACCGGATCGGCTAGCCATAAAGTCTCCTGAATGATAACAGGCAATAAACAGGAATGATTTGCATCCGCATTATACAAAGATTACACACTCCCGCCAGATCACATTCAGGCTCTGGCGCCAAAGGTTCCCGTCACCGCGGTTACCCGAGCCAGTTAATGGATTACCATGGAGCGTGGCCGCCCCTCTCTTCCTCACGGAAGCGGTGGCCCGTTTTTCTTATCGTTACTGTCTTGGGAGAAACCATGCTGACAATTAAAAGTCCCGAAGAACTGCAAAGCTGGGAAGGTAAGGAGCTCGGCGTTTCCGAATGGGAGACCATCAGCCAGGAGCGCATCAACCAGTTCGCCGAAGCCACCGGCGACCACCAGTGGATCCACGTGGACGTGGAACGGGCCAACAAGGAGTCCCCCATGGGCGGCCCCATCGCCCACGGTTACCTGACCCTTTCCCTGATCCCCATGTTCAAGGATCAGATCTACGCCATCGAAGGCGTCAAAGCCGGCATCAACTACGGCCTCAACGGCTGCCGCTTCCTCGCCCCCGTCCCCGCCGGTGCCCGCGTCCGCGCCCGCTTCGTGATGAAATCCGTCACCCAGAAAGGCGAAGGCCGCTACCTGCTCTGCAACGAAGTCACCATCGAGCTGGAAGGCAGCGACAAACCCGCCTGCGTGGCGGAAAGCCTGGGGATGGTGCTTTTTTAGTTAACAAGTAATAGTGAACAGTTAACAGTTTCGCGAAGAATAACCTCGCCATCTTGAAACGTCAGAGGCCGCGCCCAACGCTGGTACGCGGCCTCTCTGTTTTCAGTTCCCGCGAACTCGGTCCGCGTAACTATTAACTATTCACTGTTCACTCTTAACTGCCTCTCCTAGTGGCTAATCATCCAAGGCCGCGCCGAGGGGAACATTTTCTTGCCGTCGGCGGTGTAGAACACTTTTGGCGAGGGCTTGGCGTGGTGGCAGCAGCCTTGTTCCTTTTCACTGTGGTCATTGCCTCGCCGGGGTTCATGGGCGGCGCGTTCATTGCGTTCCATGGCCTGACGGCGGGCCGGGGCCATATCGAGCACCTCCGGCGGCACCATGATCACCCGCGGCGCCAGTTCACCGCATTGTGGGCAGGCGTGGGCGATACCGGATTCGGCCACCGCCACCAGCGCATGGAACAGCCCATGGTTCGCGCATTTATAGTCGTACAACGGCATCGCCGTTCTCCTTTATCCGGGCGTTACTTGTCTTTCGCCAGTGGCACATCCATGGATCCGGCCACGCTGTGCTGAGGGCCATCCACGCCAGGTTTGAGGTCAAACTCGAAAATGTCGGTGGGCAACCACAAAGTGGCACAGGCGTTCGGTACGTCCACCACACCGCTGATATGGCCCTGCACCGGCGCGCATCCCAGTAGCGAATAGGCCTGGGCACCGGAATAGCCGAATTTCTTCAGGTACTCGATGGCGTTGAGGCAAGCCTGACGATACGCAATATGCACGTCCAGGTAGTGCTGCTTGCCTTCCTCATCCACGGAAATACCCTCGAAGATCAGATAGTCATCATACTTCGGCGCCATCGGGCTGGGTTTGAAGATCGGGTTCTTGATCGCGTATTTTTCCATGCCACCTTTGATCAGATTCACCCTCATGTGAATCCAGCCGGCCATTTCAATGGCGCCGCAGAAGGTGATCTCGCCATCCCCCTGGCTGAAGTGCAGATCGCCCACGGAAAGCCCCGCGTCCTTCACATACACCGGGAAGTAGATTTGCGAGCCCCGGGAAAGGTCCTTGATGTCGCAGTTACCGCCATGCTCTCTCGGAGGCACCGTACGCGCGCCTTCCGCCGCCGCGGCATTACGGGCATCACCGTTCAGCTTGCCCATGTGAGCGGTATCGGCGAACGGCAGATTGACCAGGCCGGGCACCCGGTCCGGGTCGGTATCATAAAGTTCTTTTTCCCGCTTGTTCCATTCGTCCAGCATGCTCTTGGACGGCAGGCAGCCAATCAATCCCGGGTGAATCAGACCGGCGAATTCCACGCCGGGAATGTGGCGGGATTTGGTGAACATGCCATTGAAGTCCCAGATGGTTTTCTGCGCTTCCGGAAAGTGCTCGGTCAGAAAGCCGCCACCATTCTGTTTGGAAAAGAAGCCGTTGAAACCCCACTGGCTTTCCTCGAAGGTGCCGATATCGAGAATATCCACCACCAGAAGATCTCCGGGCTCGGCGCCTTCCACACCCACCGGACCGGACAGGAAGTGCACCTGAGTCAGGTCCACGTCGCGAACGTCCTCGGCGTTGTCGTCGTTGTTGATTTGCCCGCCAGTCCAGTCGTGGCATTCCACGATGAAGTCATCACCGGGTTTCACCATGGCGGCCATGGGAATATCCGGATGCCACCGGTTATGTACTTTCTCGTTCTCGTATGGGGACTTGTTCAGATCAATTTTAATGATGGTCTCAGCCATGGTGTGCTTCCCTCCGCTCAATGTCGTCATCCCATGCCCAGGCAGGGATCATGAATCAGAGCCTGCCGGGCAGGCTCTGACACTATCGCGCCGGCCACCGGCCGGCGCCATTGGTGAAAACACCCCGGCGCCTACGTTGTATGACGTAGTGCGTCGTGGGGTTCGGTATCCATCACCGGCACGACCTCCAAGGTACCACCGGAGGCCCGCACCAGAAACTGACGAGTGCCGGGATGGCTGAACATGGCCGCGGCCACTTTGGGTTCCAGTTCGTTGCGCAGCCGCCGCCGCAGATCACGGGCTCCGTAGCGGATATCCTGCCTGGCGCATAACCAGGCCCGCGCCGCCGGTTGCCAGGACAGATGGACTTCCCGTCTTCGCAGGCGGTCCGCCAGGCGATCCAATTCGATATCCAGCAGCGCCTCGGCCCTTTGTGGCGCCAACGGCTGAAAGTAATGAATGCGGTCGATACGATTAATGAACTCCGGATCAAAGTGCTCGAGCACCGCTTGTTCCGGAATACGCTCCACTTCTCCCGGACGCATTCCCAGCCAGCGGCGCCAGCCGCCGCGATAGAGGGACAATCTGGCCTGAGCTTCACGGGCGCCGAGGTTACTGGTCATGAAGATCAGACTGTTGCGGAAATCCAGCTCCCGGGTGCCTGCGGACAATGGCAAACGGCCGTGATCCAGCACGTTCATCAAGGCCCTTATGACCCGGGCGTCGGCCTTCTCAATTTCGTCGAACAGCACCACTGCTGGCTTGCGCAAGGTGCCACGCAGCCGGTCCTCATCCAGCAGGGTATGGCCTTCCTTACTGCCCACATATCCAGGTGGCGCGCCGGTCAAGGCGGCGGCGTAATGCTCCTGGGCCAGAGTGTTCATATCGACCCGGCACAGCGCGTCGGCGCGACCGTGCAGCGCCTCGGCCAGCAGGCGCGCGGTTTCGGTCTTGCCAACACCGGTGGGACCGACAAACAGGTGCACCGCCAACGGCCGTTCGGTATCGGAAATATCCGCTTTGATCCGCGTCAGCATGGCCTCCAGGTCCGCCAGCACCGGATCCTGGCCGACGATGCGGGCGCTCAGCCGTGCCATCACCTGTTCCGGCTCGAACTGGAAGCGGGAAACGCGGCCCCCCGGCGTCAACGGCGGTGGCCGGGACTCCGCCTGTTCCATCAGGCGATCGTTGATGAAGGGCACCGGCGTCTACTCCCCCGCCACCCTTTCCTTGTCCGGTACCGGCAAGTCTCCCACCGGACAGTCCGCCACACCAACCGTATCGCGGGTCATGGCCTCCACTTGTTGCTGGGCTTTCCGCGCATCCAGCACCCAGGTTCGATAAAAATCGAACGGACAATCGGCCACGCCCTTGTCACCGTCACCGGAGTTGTACACACCGGTGTAACCGCGATGCAGCAACTTGAACAAATGGTTCTGGGACTGATCGTTGGCGCGGGCATCACGGATCTGGCTGACCGAGAGCTGGGCGTATTGCACGCCCATCTCCTCTTCGCCGCATTCCCCCAGGGTGCGGCCATCGAAGCCGACCAGAGCGGAGTGTCCGAAGTAGGAATAGACACCGTCGAAACCGGTGGCGTTGGCCACCGCCACGTAGCAGTTGTTGGCCCAGGCCATGGTCTTGGCCATCATGATCTGTTGTTCCTTGGCCGGATACATGTAGCCCTGACAACGCACGATCAACTCCGCGCCCTTCATGGCACAATCCCGCCAGATCTCCGGATAGTTACCGTCGTCACAGATAATCAGGCTGATCTTCAGCCCTTTCGGCCCTTCGGTAACGTAGGTGCTGTCACCGGGATACCAGCCCTCGATCGGGCACCAGGGAATGCACTTACGGTATTTCTGCACGATACGGCCCTGATTATCGATCAGCACCAGGGTGTTGTACGGCGCCTTGTCGGGATGTTCTTCATGGCGCTCGCCGGTAAGCGAGAACACCCCCCAGGTGTTCGCCTCACGACAGGCGGCGGCGAAAATATCGGTTTCATCGCCGGGCACGGTGGCGGCGGTGGCCATCATTTCATCGGGGTCGTACATGATCCCCATGGTGCTGTATTCGGGGAAGACCACCAGGTCCATGCCCGGCAATCCGAGCTTCATCCCCTTGATCATTTCGGCGATGTGGCGCGCGTTATCCAGCACCTCCTCACGGGTGTGCAGACGCGGCATTTTATAGTTCACCACCGCCACGCCGACGGTATCGGCGCTGCTGGAAATATCACCATGACGCATTGCTTGTCTCCTCGAATTCAGACCGCCAGATAGGCGGCGATTTTTTCCTGGTTCGCGCCTTCGCGCTCTTCCTGATGCACGAAGCGCCCTTTCTCGATCACCAGAATCCGGTCCGCCACGTTCATGACGAAACTCAGTACCTGCTCGGAAACCAGAATGGAGAGTCCCCGCGTGTCACGGATTTTGCGCAGCGTTCGCGCCAGCTCCTGGATGATGGAAGGCTGGATCCCCTCGGTGGGTTCATCGAGAATCAGCACTTTGGGATCAGTGGCCAGGGCACGGGCGATAGCCAGTTGTTGTTGCTGCCCACCAGACAGATTGCCGCCCTTGCGCGACGCCATATCCTTGAGCACCGGGAACAACTCGTAGAGATCGGCGGGGATACCCTTGCGCCCGGACGCGGCCAGGCCGGTCTCGATATTTTCCTTCACCGTCAAAGTGGGAAAGATCATCCTGCCCTGCGGTACGAAGCCGAGCCCGGCCTTGACCCTTTGATGGCTTTTCAGCGGCATCAGATCGACGCCCTGCATGGACAACACGCCTTCCCTGGCCGGCACCATGCCCACCATGGATTTCATTAACGTGGTCTTGCCCATGCCGTTGCGGCCAACCACGGCGACAATCTCGTTCTCGCCCACGTCCAGTTGCAAGTCATGGATCACCTTGCTCTGCCCATAGGCCACGGAGTAGTTCTGCAGTTTCAGCATAATCAGTGCCCCAGATAGACCTCGACCACTTTCGGGTCGGCTTTGACGTGGGCCAGGGAGCCTTCGGACAACACCTGGCCCTGATGCATCACGGTGACACGATCGGCGATATCGCCAACGAACTGCATGTCGTGCTCGATCACCAGCACCGTGTGATTGCGGGTTATCACTTTGAGCAGCTCGGCGGTTTTCTTGCGCTCCGCCACCGACATGCCCGCCACCGGTTCGTCCAGCATCAGCAGATCCGGCTTCTGGATCAGCAGCATGCCGATCTCCAGCCACTGCTTTTGCCCATGACTGAGCAGATCGGCACGGCAGTCGAGCTGATCCGCCAGAAAGATGGTCTCCGCCACCTCGTGTACCGCATCGAGGACCTGCTGATCGCGGCGAAACGCCAGCGCGCCCATCACCGACCGCCCGCGCGGATAGGACACCTCCAGGTTCTCGAACACGGTGAGGTCGTCATATATGGACGGGTTCTGGAACTTTCGGCCCACTCCGGAGCGAACGATCTGGTGCTCCTTCATGCGCGTCAGTTCCTGGCCCTTGAAACGGATGGCGCCGTCGGTGGCACGGGTCTTGCCGCAAATCAGGTCCAGCACGGTGGTCTTACCGGCGCCGTTAGGGCCAATAATGACGCGGATTTCGTTGTGCTCCAGGTACAGGGACAGATCATTGACCGCCTTGAAGCCATCAAAGGATACGGTCAGGCCTTCCACGCTGAGAATAAAATCCCGGGACGTGCTCATGGGGTCTCCTCCATCCGGCGGGCCGCGGCCGTGGGCGGCGTGTTGGCGGCTTTACCCAGACCACCCAGTATTTTTTTCTCCAACGGCATCAGATAGCGCTGATACAGTCCGGCGATGCCGTTGGGGAATGCCAACACCACGGCAATGAACAGCGCGCCCATGGCGTACAGCCAGAGTTCCGGAAAGGATTCGGAGAATCCGGTTTTCGCCGCGTTCACCAACAACGCGCCATACACCGCGCCGAGCAATGAATGTCGTCCGCCCACGGCGCAGAAGATCACCATTTCAATGGACGGCACGATGCCGACAAAGGACGGCGACATGAAGCCCACCTGCAAGGTGAACAGGGCACCGCCGATACCGGACAGCGCCGCCGCCAGGCAGAACACGAACACCTTGAACGAGGCCACGTCGTAACCGGAAAAACGAACCCGGTCTTCCTGGTCCCGCATCGCCACCAGAATGCGGCCGAGTTTGCTGCCCAGTACATGGCGGGCCAGCAACACGCAGGCCAACAGCAAACCGGAGGTAACAAAGTACAGCACTGTCTTGGCTTCATTGCCGCGGATGTCCCAGCCCATCAGCGTGCGCAGGTCGGTGATGCCATTGGCGCCGCCGGTAAAGCCCTGCTGCCCGATGATCAGGATGGTGAGAATGGCGGCGATCGCCTGGGTAATGATGGCGAAGTAGACGCCGCCGACACGCCGTTTGAACATGGCCACGCCGATGATGAAGGCGAGGATCACCGGCACCATCACCACCGCGATCAGAGTGAAGGAGAAACTGTGGAACGGCTGCCAGAACCAGGGCAGTTCGGTGACCTGATTCCAGTCCATGAAGTCGGGAATGCCCGGCGTGGACTGACTGGCGGTGGCCTCGGGGCTGGACGCTTCCAGTTTCAGGAACATGGCCATGCAATAGCCGCCAAGTCCGAAAAAGACGCCCTGCCCGAGACTGAGAATGCCCCCCTTGCCCCAGCACAGCACCAGCCCCACGGCGACGAAGGCGTAGGTCAGGTACTTGCCCACCAGATTGAGACGGAAGGCATCCAGCAGTACCGGAAACACCAGCAATAGCAGTGCCGCCAGCACCAGGAAATAGAGGTTCTCCCGGGACATCAATGACGATGCGGATGGAGTTGTTTTCATCACGGCCTCCTAACGGCGAACCTTGAGGGCGAACAAACCCTGAGGACGCAACATGAGAATGCCCACCACCACCAGCAGCGTCAGCACCTTGGCCATGGAGCCGCTGAGGAAGAATTCCATGGTCGACTGGGCCTGGGAAATGGTGAACGCGGATGCAATGGTGCCGAGCAGGCTTTGAGCGCCGCCGAACACCACCACCAGGAAGGTGTCGACGATGTAAAGCTGTCCGGAAGTGGGGCCGGTGGATCCGATCATGGTAAAGGCCGCGCCGGCGACGCCGGCGATACCGCAACCCAGGGCAAAGGTGATCCGGTCCACTTTGCCGGTATCGATCCCCACCGCTTCCGCCATGGGCCGGTTCTGCACCACCGCGCGCACCTGCCTCCCCCAGCCGGAACGGAACATCAACAGATAAACCAGAGTGGCGATGACCAGCGTCAGCATCATCACGATCAATCCGTTGATGGGAATTTCCACCAGGTCGGTGACGGCGATGGAGCCCATCATCCAGTCCGGCAGACTGACGCCCACTTCCCGGGCACCGAAGATCGATCGGTAGGCCTGCTGCAGAATCAGGCTCAGCCCCCAGGTGGCCAACAGCGTATCCAACGGCCGGTGGTACAGATGACGTATCATCAACCATTCCACCAGCATGCCGAGCAAAGCGCTGGCAATGAACGCGAGGAACATGGCGACAAAGAAATAAATGCCGTACAGGCCGGGCATCACAGTTTCAAACAGGCCGGCGGTCAGGTAGGTGGTATAGGCCCCCAGAATCATGAACTCACCGTGGGCCATGTTGATGACGCCCATCTGGCCGAAAATAATCGCCAGCCCCAGGGCCATCAGCACGAAAATGGAAAACAACGACAAGCCGGCAAAGCCTTGCATGGCGAAAATCGACATCAGCTCCGGCATGGAATAATCAGCGAACATGGCGTTCTCCCGGGCAACCTTTCGCGTCGAATCGGGCCGGCACCCTCACGGGTGCCGGCGGTCTGCTTACTTGTAGCCTTCGGGGAACGGATCCGGCTCCATCAGATCCTCGGTCTCGTACACCACTTTGTATTGGCCGTCTTTTTGCGCCTGGCCGATGCGTGCCTTGGACCACAGGTGATGATTCTCGTGGATGCGGACATAACCTTCCGGCGCGGTCTTCAGTTCGATGCCCGGGAATACCTCTCGGATCTTGTCGACGTCGAAGGAACCAGCCTTCTCCACCGCCGCTTTCCACAGCCAGGGGCCGAGATAAGCCGCCTGAGTCACGTCGCCGATCACGATGTCATCGCCCCAGCGTTCCTTGAACGCCTTGACGAAGGCTTCGTTGTTCGGGTTGTCCAGACTCTGGAAGTACTTCATGGAGGCATAGGCGCCCTCCACGTTCTCACCGCCGATGCCCAGAATTTCATCCTCGGTGACGGAGATGGTCAGCAGCAGCGGCTTCTCCTTGGTCAGATCAATGCCGGCGGCTTTGAGCTGCTTGTAAAAGGCCACGTTGGAACCGCCCACCACGGAAGCAAAGATGACGTCCGGCTTACGCAGCTTGATCTTGTTGATCACCGAGTTGAACTGAGTGTGACCCAGCGGGTAGTACTCCTCCCCCACCACTTTCAGACCTTTCTTCTCGATATGCTTGCGGGCGATCTTGTTGGAGGTGCGCGGCCAGATGTAGTCGGAGCCGAGCAGATAGAACGTCTTGGCGCCCTTCTCCTTCACCACCCAATCGATGCTGGCGAGGATCTGTTGCGTCGCTTCCTGGCCGGTGTAGATCACATTGGGCGATTGCTCCAGCCCTTCATAGAAGGTCGGGTAATAGAGCATGCCGTTGTATTGCTCGAACACCGGCAGCACCGCCTTGCGGGAGGCGGAAGTCCAGCACCCGAACACCGTCGCCACTTTGTCGTTGACCAGCAACTTGCGCGCTTTCTCGGCGAAAGTGGGCCAGTCGCTGGCACCATCTTCCTGGATATACTCGATTTTGCGTCCCAGCACGCCGCCCTGGGCGTTGATCTGCTCGATGGCGAGTTTTTCCGCCTGCACCGAACCGGTTTCACTGATCGCCATGGTGCCGGTGATGGAATGCAGGATCCCCACTTTGACGGTGTCCTCGGTCACCGCCAGGCCGGTGCTGTTGACGTCATCGGCCACACTTATCCCGGGCAGCCCCAAGGCGGCCCAGGCCAGCAGACCGGCCCACCCCAATCGCCGTTTCAAACCCGGCGCCGTTACCTTTGCTCTCGTCATGGTCTTCCCCTCGTCAGCGGTTCGGACCGACCGGCCCCAGGACCGGCGGTCATTGGCAACGAGTATGGGAAGGGGCCAGCGGGCGGCCCATTCGGTGATTGGGTCAGGTCCCTACGTCATTCTCCCCATAGGCGGCCCGCTATTCCGAGGGTACCGTCGGGCCCGGGGAATAAAGACAGCCCATGATCAAAGGTTGGGCACGAATCCTGCTTCCTTGATTTGCAGAACGTTGATTCAAAGAGGCTTTGACGCTGTGCACGGTGTTTCCAGACCGTGCACCACTTCCATTCGGGTGGGTGAACGACGCTGACATGCAGCAACGAATCTTTCCGGTGCGGCGCAATTACAACCAATGGGTCGCCAACCAGACTCTGGAAGACTACGCCCTGAGGTTCACCGCCAAGTCCGCCCGGCGCTGGTCACCGGGCCGGGTGGCGCTGACGGCTCTGGGCGCGATCTCGTTTCTTGCCCTGGAAGCGATCGGCGCCGCCATCACCCTGAACCATGGTTTCACCAACGCCGCCTGGGCCATCGCCGTATTCAGCGTCACCATCTTCCTGCTCGGCATCCCGGTCAGCTACTACGCCGCCCGAGACGGCGTCGACATTGATCTGCTCACCCGCGGCGCCGGCTTCGGCTACCTGGGCTCGACCATCGCCTCGCTGATCTACGCGTCCTTCACTTTCATCTTCTTCGCCCTGGAATCGGCCATCATGGCGATGGCCCTGGAAGTCCTGTTCGGTCTGCCGCTGACGTTGGGCTATGTGGCCAGTTCCATCGTGGTGATTCCACTGGTCACCCACGGTATCACCCAGCTGACCCGGTTCCAGGCCTGGACCCAGCCATTCTGGGTGATCCTGCAGTTGCTGCCATTCGTGTTCATTCTCTGGCAGGACCCGCAATCCCTGGACCGCTGGTTCCAGTTCCCCGGTGGCGACACCCGCCATGGCGGTTTTGACCTGTTGCTGTTCGGCGCCGCCTCCACGGTGTTGTTCTCGCTTGTGGCGCAGATCGGTGAGCAAGTGGATTTTCTGCGTTTCCTGCCGGAGAAGACCCCCGCCACCCGGGTTCGCTGGTGGGCGGCCATGCTCGCCGGCGGCCCCGGCTGGATCGTGGTCGGCGCCCTCAAGGCACTGGCCGGCTCCTTTCTGGTGGTATTGGCGCTTCATCACGGTCTGCCGCAAGGCCAGGCCCAGGAACCGATGCACATGTACCTGATGGCGTTTGCCCACGTCACCAGCCATCCGGCCGCCCTGCTGGCGCTGGCCGGCATTTTCGTGGTGCTGTCACAGTTGAAGATCAACGTCACCAACGCCTATGCCGGCTCCATCGCCTGGTCCAATTTTTTCTCGCGGCTGACCCACAGCCACCCCGGCCGGGTGGTCTGGCTGGTGTTCAACGTGATGATCGCCTTGCTGCTGATGGAGATCGGTATTTACCGGGCGTTCGAGTCGATTCTGAGCAGCTACGCCATGGTGGCGGTGGCCTGGATCGGCGCCCTGGTGGCGGATCTGGTGATCAACAAGCCGCTCGGTCTGAGCCCCAGGCACATCGAGTTCAAACGCGCCTATCTGTATGACCTCAACCCGGTGGGCTGCGGCGCCATGCTGCTGGCCACCCTGGTGGGCCTGGCCTGCAAGGCCGGCGTGCTGGGCGCCGCCAGCGAGGCGCTGGCCTCGTTCATCACCTTGTTCGCCGCCTTCGTTTTCGCGCCGCTGATCGCCGTGGCCACTGGAGGGCGCTACTACATCGCCCGGCCGCCATCACGGCCGGAGTCGGTGGAGGGCAAACCCTGTTGCATCTGCGAACACGCCTTCGACCAGGAAGACATGGCGTTCTGCCCCGCCTACAACGGACCGATCTGTTCGCTATGCTGTTCCCTGGACGCCCGCTGCCACGACAGCTGCAAGCAGGATGCCCGCTTCCAGCAGCAACTGATGGGCTGGCTCGCGGGCATCCTGCCGGATCGCGCCCTCAACCACCTGCGCACCCGCATCGGGCATTTTCTAGGCCTGTTGCTGGTGGTGACGTTGCTGCTGGCCGCCTTTCTGACACTGGTCTACTACCAGGCCGCCGCCGGCGAACCGCCGGCACGGGCGGTGCTGGCCGCCACCCTGGCCAAGCTGTTCGTGATTCTGGTGATCATGAGCGGTGTGGTGGCGTGGCTGTTCGTGCTCGCCCACGAAAGCCGCCGGGTGGCGGAAGAAGAAACCCAGAAGCAGACCCGCGCCCTGATGGCGGAGATCAAGGCCCACGAAAAGACCGACCGTGAACTGCAAAAGGCCAAGGAACTGGCGGAAGCCGCCAATCAGGCCAAGAGCCGCTATCTCACTGGCCTCAGCCACGAGCTGCGCTCGCCCTTGAACGCCGCCTATGGCTACGCCCAGCTGCTGGAGCACGACCCGGCCATCCCGGACAGCCGTCGCGAAGCCATCGCCGCCATCCGCCGCAGCACCGGCCACCTCTCCGATCTGATCGAAGGGCTGCTGGAAATCTCCAAGATCGAGGCCGGCAGACTGGAGCTATACCGCAACCGGGTGCGGGTACCGGCGTTGATCGACGAACTGGTGACCATGTTCCGGCTGCAGGCGGAGGACAAGGGCATCGGCTTCGAGTTCATGCCGCAAGGGCGCATTCCGGAGTGGGTAGCCACCGATGAGAAGCGACTGCGCCAGATTCTGATCAATCTGTTATCCAACGCCATCAAATTCACCGACCAGGGCCGGGTCACGCTGCACTTCCGCTATCGCTCGCAGGTGGCGGAGTTCACCGTGCGCGACACCGGTGTCGGCATCGCCGAGGAGGATCAGGCGCGCATCTTCCGACCGTTCGAACGGGTGCGCAAGCCGGGCATGCCGGTGGTTCACGGCACCGGTCTGGGCCTGACCATCACCAAGCTGCTTGCCGATATCATGGGCGGAGACATCCAGGTCAGCAGCATCCCGGGACAAGGCAGCGAATTCCGGCTCTCGGTCATGCTCTCCAGCCTGGAACACGGCAACGGCCAGGACCGCGAACCAACCCGCCCGGTGCACGGTTACCGGGGCCCGCGCCGCACCCTGCTGGTGGTGGACGACGATCCCTCCCACCGTGGCTTGATCAGCGATCTGCTGACCCCGTTGGGCTTTCAGGTTCTGGAAGCGCCGGACGGCCGCACCGCCCTGGCGATGCAGGCCCAGAGCACACCGGATCTGATCCTGATGGACGTGGCCATGCCCGGGCTGAACGGCTGGCAAACCACCCAGGGCCTGCGCCAGGCCGGCTGCCAGGCGCCGATCGTGATGCTGTCGGCCAACGCCCGCGAAGCCGCCCGCGCCAACGCTTTCAATGACGGTCCCCACGACGACTATCTGGTGAAACCGTTCAAACTGAGCACGCTATTGGAAACCCTGGCACGCCACCTCCGCCTGGACTGGGAACACCGCCCGCCGGCGGCCCCCGCCGGGGATACCCCCATCCCGCCGTTGGACAAGACACTGCGTGACGAGTTGGTGGCGCTGGCGGAAATCGGTCACTTGCGGGGCTTGCAGGAACGTCTGGAACGCGCCCTCCGGGACCAGCATCTGCCGGCGCCCCTGGCCGAGACCCTGGCCGCCTCCCTGCGCCGCTTCGACTTCCATCAGGTGATACAAGTGCTGGAGCGCGCGCCATGAGCCAACCCGATCGCAAGGACCTGGTTCTGGTGGTGGACGATTCCCCGGACTCCCTGGGCATGATCCACCAGGCCCTGGAACAGGCGGACCTGACCGCCCTGCTCGCGCTGGACGGCCAGCAGGCGCTCAATATCGCCGAAAAGATGGTGCCGGATCTGATCCTTCTGGACGCGATGATGCCGCAGATGGATGGCTTCGAGACCTGCCGGCAACTGAAAAACCGGTCGCCGCTGGCGCCCATTCCGGTGATTTTCATGACCGGGCTCAGCGATGCCGAGGACGTGGTGCGCGGGCTCGAGGCCGGCGGCGTGGACTATGTCACCAAACCGGTGCGCCCCTCGGAGTTGATCGCCCGCATTCGCGTGCATTTGACCAATGCCCGTCAGACCCAGAGCGCCCGCAGCGCCCTGGACCGCTTCGCCCAGGCCGCCTTCTCCACCGGCCGCGACGGCCGCTGGCAATGGGCCACACCGCAAGCGGAGCAGTTGCTCAATGACGATGCCGGCAATCGCGACAAACGGCTGGCGCTGCTCGCCCGGCACATCGAGGACTGGCTGGCCCGGGCGCCGCAACCGTCGGATCTGCATACCGTCAGTGATGGCGATACCGCCTTTCGCCTGCGCTTTTTGGGCGAGGTCACCCCCGGCGAGTTCCTGTTCCGTATCCACCAGCACGACGAGGAAGAGGGCGCGGAACGCCTGCGCGCCCAATTGCGGCTGACGCCCCGGGAAGCCCAGGTGCTGCTGTGGATCGCCCAGGGCAAGACCAACCGGGAAATCGGCCAGATTCTGACCCTGAGCCCGCGTACCGTGAACAAGCACCTGGAGCAGGTGTTCCGCAAACTGGGGGTGGAAAACCGCACCTCGGCGGCGGCCATGGCGCTGGGGTGCCTGGGGGTGTAGGTGCCTCTTGCAGACCTGGACACAGAGATGTCTACAAGCTCCCACAGCGGCTTCGTAGTCCAGGCGGCGCGTTAGCGGTTCAGCACCTCCGGCATGAACGCCGCCAGTGTCATGTAGGTGAGAATCAGCAGGGAGAACGCCAGCGCCAACCCCAGCAGCGGGCTGACATCCAGGGAACGGTGATAGATAAAACTCTGCACCGCCAGTTGCCAGCTCACCAGCATGAAGTAGAGGCCGTCGATGATCGGGATCGGCTGCGCCGCGGCCATGTTGACGATCAGCAGCGGCAGCGCCACCAGGGACAGCAACAGGTCCAGCCCCAGCAGCGCCATCATGGTCTGCACCCAACGTGTCAGCAAACCCTTGAAGGCCAGCGCGGCGGTGGTGACGGCGGTGACCAGCAACAGCGAAATCCACTGCACGGCGATCAACTGGCCGGCGGGCAGGCTGGTCTGCAGATTGGCGCTGAGCCCTTGCATGATCAGCCAGGCCACCAGCAGGATCACCAGCAACGGCGGCGCATAGGGCATATCCTCCGGCCCCTTGCGAAACAGACTCAGGCGCCAGAACAGGCGAATCAAAGCGTTCATATCTCCTCCCGGAGCGCTATTGTTCCAGAGCCGGCAGCCGGACACCATCCCGGGGGACAGGCCGGTGTCTTTTCCGCTAGAATGCGCGCGATTTCAACGGTAGGCCGCCGCGCCGGCGCGGCCAGCTCAGGGAGTTTGCAATGGGGTCCAGAAACGCCTTTTACGCACAGTCCGGCGGGGTTACCGCCGTGATCAACGCCTCCGCGGCGGGAGTGATCGAAACCGCCCGCGCCCACAAGGGCGTGATCGGCAAGGTCTATGCCGGTCGTAACGGCATCATCGGTGCCCTCACCGAGGATCTGATCGACACCAGCAAGGAAAGCAAAAGCGCCATCGCCGCGCTCAAGCACACCCCCGGCGGCGCCTTCGGTTCCTGCCGCTACAAGCTGAAGGATCTGAAAACCTCCCAGCGCGAATACGAGCGTCTGATCGAGGTGTTCAAGGCCCACGACATCGGCTACTTCTTCTATAACGGCGGTGGTGATTCCGCCGATACCTGCCTGAAGATTTCGCAGCTGTCCAAGACCATGGGATATCCGATCCAGGCGATTCACGTACCGAAAACCGTGGATAACGACCTGCCGATCACCGATGTCTGCCCGGGCTTCGGCTCCGTCGCCAAATACACCGCGGTGAGCTGCCGCGAGGCGGCCCTGGACGTGGCCAGCATGTGCGCCACCTCCACCAAGGTATTCGTGATGGAAGTGATGGGCCGCCACGCCGGCTGGATCGCCGCCGCCGCCGGTCTCGCCAAGGAACAGAACGAGGACGCCCCGCATCTGATCCTGTTCCCGGAAATCGCCTTCGATCAGCAGGCGTTCCTGAAGAAAGTGGACGAGACGGTGAAGAAGGTGGGCTACTGCGTGATCGTCGTCTCGGAAGGGGCCCGCACCGCCGACGGCACCTTCCTGGCGGACGCCGGCACCACCGATGCCTTCGGCCACAAACAACTGGGAGGCGTGGCGCCGGTACTGGCGCAGATGGTGAAGAACGAGCTGGGCTACAAATACCACTGGGCGGTCAGTGATTATCTGCAGCGGGCGGCGCGCCATATCGCCTCCGCCACCGATGTGGAGCAGGCCTACGCGGTGGGCCGCGCGGCGGTGGAGTTCGCCGTGGCCGGTAAGAACGCCGTGATGCCCACCATCGAGCGCAAGAAAACCAAGAAGTACGGCTGGACCATCGGTGAAGCGCCGCTGAAGAAGGTGGCCAACGTGGAAAAGAAAATGCCGCGTAAGTTCATCACCAAGGATGGTTTCGGCATCACCCCGTCCGCCCGCGAGTACCTGGCGCCGCTGATCGAGGGCGAGTCCTACCCGCCTTACAAGAACGGCCTGCCGCAATTCGCCAAGCTGAAGCTGGCCGCGGTGCCGAAAAAGCTGAACGATAAGTTCGAGGTATAAGACCCTGGAACCCAGCAGCGGTCGCGGTCCGGCCCTTTCCAGCATGAAGAGGACCGCGATCCGCCGCCGCCCCCTCACAATCAGACTCCGGGGACCACTACTGTCCCACAGTTTCGGGACGCGCCTGCACGCTGATGTCTCCCCCACCGAGACGTAGCCGCTGTAGGAGCTTGCCTGCAAGCGAATTTTTTGAAGCGCGACGTAATTCGCTTGCAGGCAAGCTCCTACAGCGGCCTTGTGGCACCCTCTCAGTTTATGCCCCCAAGACCTGTTAATACGGCGAGGCAGGCAGGATCTCCCGAAACTGCGGGGCAACAGTGCCCCAGGGGCGGCGATATCATTGATGACCGGCTCGCCACCAAAGCAAACCATTCTCATTATTGCCACAATTCCCCCTGCCCACCTGGGTAACCAACCATAACGGGGATCACCATGCGACCAATCACCTTGCGGCTTTCCTCTCTCTCATTGTCCCTGCTTGCCATCGGCGCCTTCCCCACCGCGCAGGCGCAAACCTCCGGGGAAGAAGATGGCGCCGAGCCGTATCAGCTGGCGCCGGTGGAGGTGCAATCCAGCGCGGACGCCTCCGCCGAAGGCCTGAGCAAGGCTTACGCCGGCGGCCAGGTGGCGGAAGGTGGCTCCGTCGGCATTCTCGGCAACCAGTCGGTTATGGAGACCCCGTACAGCTTCACCAGCTACACTGAGCAATTGATCGAGGACCAGCAGGCCGCCAGTGTCGGCGAGATCCTGCTCAACGATCCGGCGGTGCGGGTGGCCCGGGGCTTCGGCAATTACCAGCAGGTGTATCTGGTGCGCGGCCTGCCGGTGTATTCCGATGACATGACCTACAACGGCCTGTACGGTCTGCTGCCGCGCCAGTACCTGGCGTCGGAATTCGTCGAGCGGGTGCAGGTGTTCCGTGGCGCCAATACCTTCCTAAAAGGCGCCGCTCCCGGTGGCAGTGGCCTTGGCGGCGGCGTCAACGTGCTGCCCAAGCGCGCCCCCAACGAGCCGATCAATCAGATCACACTGGGGGCGCGGAGCGGCGGTCAGGGCATGGTTGCCGCCGATGTGGCCAACCGCTCCGACGACGGCCGCTTCGGTATCCGCGTGAACGCCGCCCGTCGTGACGGTGACACCGCCGTGGACGGCGAGGAGTCGGAACTGTCCATGGCCCATATCGGCCTGGATTACCGCGGTGATGCCCTGCGCGTCTCCGCCGACCTGGGTTTCCAGAAGCATCGTATCGACGGCGGGCAACCCAGCATTACTTTCGCCTCCGGAGTTCCGATCCTGGACGCTCCGGATGCGGACGAGTCCATCGGCCAGTCCTGGACCTATTCGGATTCCAACGATCTGTTCGGCACTCTGCGCGCCGAGTACGACTTTACCGACAACATCACTGCCTGGGCGGCCTTTGGGGCCCGGGAAGGCGAAGAAGATTCGATTTTCGCCAATCCCACGGTTGATAATGCCATGGGCCATTACACCGCTTACCGGTTTGATACCGCCCGTGAAGATTCGGTGCGAACCGGTGAAACCGGCGTGCGGTTCACATTCCAGACCGGGGCCGTGGGTCACAGCGTCACCGTCAGTGGCGCCAGCTACCAGTTGAAGTCCAATAACGCCTTTGCTTACTCCGATATCGGTGGCCTGAGCGGCAACATCTACAACCCTACCCCTCTCGCCCGTCCGTCCCTCAACGATGTTGGTGGAGGCGACCTTGATGATCCGGGCCGTACCATCAGGACACGTTTCCGGAGTGTCGCGGTGGCCGACCAGCTGTCGATGCTGGGAGATCGGTTGCTGGTGACCCTCGGTGCGCGCTACCAGGCGCTCAAGGATTACGCCTATGACTATGAGTCCGGCGACCGGCTGGCCTCCAGCTATGACAAAGAAGCCGTTACTCCCACCGTCGGCGTGCTTTATAAGATCGCGCCTAGCGTTTCCGTCTACGCCAGCTATATCGAGGGGTTGCAGAAAGGCGAGCGGGTTGGCGGTGATTTTAAATCGGCGGGGGCCGACAACATCGGCGAAGTACTGGACCCGTATAGAACCGAGCAGGCCGAAGTCGGCGTGAAATACGATGGCGGAAGTCTCGGCGGCAGCTTGTCCGTGTATCGCAGCCGCAAGCCGGTAGCCGGTCTCAATGACGCCAACATTTACGAAGAGCTCTATGATCAGGAAAACACTGGCGTGGAGTTGATGGCCTACGGCAACCTTACCCGTGACCTCACCGTGCTCGGTGGCGTCAGCTTCCTGGACGCGGATGTGGACGGCAACGACGCCATCGGCTCACCGGAAACCCAGGCCAACCTGAATCTGGAATACCGGGTGCCGCAATTACCGGATCTGGCGCTGGATGGCCGGGTGATCCACACTAGCTCCCAATACGCGGATGAAGCCAACACCCAGAAAGTGGATTCCTGGACCCGGCTGGATCTGGGCGCCCGCTATCTGATCGCGCTGAATGATTCCATGTTCCTGACCCTGCGCGGGCGGGTGGAGAACGTCACCGGCGAGGATTATTGGGCCTCGGCCGGCGGTTATCCGGGCGCCGGTTACCTGACCGTCGGCGCCCCCCGCACGGTCCTGCTGTCGGCGACCCTCGACTACTAACCCGACAACCCAGGCGCCCCGCCCCGGGGCGCCTAGGCAGTTCTCCTCTATGAAACAGAAAACCCTGACGTTCTGGTCCGCCATCCACAAATGGACCAGTCTGATCTGCACCGCCTTCATGCTGATGCTGTGCCTCACCGGCCTGCCGTTGATTTTTCATGACGAGATCGACGCGCTGACGGACAGCGGCGATTGGCAGCCCGCCAATCCGGACGGTCCCCTACTGTCTCTGGATCAGTTACTCGACGCCGCCCTCGCCCATCGCCCTGGCGAGGTGCCTCTGTTCATGAGCTTCGATACCGACCGGCCGGTGGTCAACGTCACTACCGGCCCCACCCCGGACGCCGCCGCCAGCGACATGCACTTCGCTTCCTTCGATCGCACCAGCGGCGAGCTGGTGCCCGGGCACGAAGGCGGTATCATGGATTTCGTTCTGCAGCTGCACACCGATTTGTTCCTGGGCCTGCCCGGCATGTTATTCCTGGGCGCCATGGGGGTACTGCTGGTGCTCGCCATCGTTTCCGGCGTGGTGCTCTACGCCCCGTTCATGCGCAAACTGGACTTCGGCACGCTGCGATACAACCGCTCAAAGCGGCTTAAATGGCTGGACTATCACAACCTGCTCGGCATCGTTACCGTGGCCTGGCTCACCGTGGTGGGCCTCACTGGCGTGGTCAACACCCTTGCCACCCCGATTCTGGAAACCTGGCAAAACCGGTCATTGGCCGATCTCACCGCCGGCTATCAGGGCGCCACCGTGCCCACTCCGCGGGAGATGGCTTCCCTGGACGACGCCGTGGCCCAGGCTCGCGAGGCCGCCGAGGACATGACTTTGCAGTTCGTGGCTTTTCCCGGCGGCGATTGGTCCACGGACTATCACTACGCGGTGTTTCTGCACGGCAACACACCGCTGACCTCTCACATCGTCACGCCAGCGCTGGTGGACGCCCGCACCGGAGCGTTCGCGGCCATGCGTGAAATGCCCTGGTATAACAAGACCCTGGCGCTGTCCGGACCGCTGCATTTCGGTGACTATGGCGGTTTGCCGCTGAAAATCCTCTGGGCGCTGCTCGACGTGATCACCATCGTGGTGCTGATTAGTGGCCTTTACTTATGGCTCGCCCGCCGCTCCCCCGTCGCGGGCGCGGCACACCGCCAGACACAAGCGTCCCCCACGGGAGGCGCCTCATGAGCCGGCTGTCACCCAACCGGCGCCACAATACGCCGGCGCGCATTTTCGCGGTGCCTGTACTGATCGCCCTCACCAGTCTGATCGGCCTGATCGCGGCATTGCTGGGAGATGGCGTCCTGGATGTGGTGTCGTGGGTGGGGTTGGCGGTGCCCTTGGTAATCATCGGATGGGCGATGAAAAGACGGCGCTGATCGTGCCAGGCAGCCACTGTGGGAGCTCGTCCGGGGGGCGGGCCGCTGCAAGCGAATAGCCTCATACCAAAGCTGATTGATTCGCCAGCAGGCTGGCTCCCACTGAGGACAGAACGGCGCGGCCGCCGTGGAAACTTGCCGAAGAGCGGCTCTTTGCGTGGAACAAGAGCCGCGATTCCGGCGAGAAGGACTTCGACTAGTTGAAAACGGTGAAGCTTTCCGCGTTCAACCACAGGTGAGCGAGCACACTGGCGGCGTAGCCCAGCGCAATCACCGGGCTCCATTTCAGGTGGCCCATGAACGTATAAAGGCCTCGTGCCTGCCCCATCAGCGCCACCCCGGCGGCGGAGCCAATGGACAGCAGGCTGCCGCCGACGCCGGCGGTGAGGGTGATCAGCAACCAGTGGCCGTGGGACATTTCCGGCTCCATGGTCAGCACCGCGAACATCACCGGAATATTGTCCACCACCGCGGAAATGATACCCAGGGCGATATTGGCCCAGGTCGCGTTCCAGCCGGTATAGAGAGCCTCGGACAGCATGCCCAGATATCCCATGAAGCCCAGGCCGCCCACGCACATCACCACGCCGTAGAAGAACAGCAAGGTGTCCCACTCGGCCCGCGCCACACGGTTGAACACATCGAAAGGCACGATGCTGCCCAGTTGAGACAGGCGTTTATCATCACCACGGCGCAGGTAATGGCGGCGCTTCTTCTCCAAGGAACGCGGCAGGGTCCGGCGCAGGAAATAGCCGAAGAACTGCAGATAACCCAAACCCGTCATCATCCCCAACACCGGCGGCAGATGCAGCACGGAGTGGCAAGCCACCGCGGTGGCCACGGTGAGCAGGAACAAGGCGATAATACGGCGGGCACCGCGCTTGAGCTCAACCTCTTCCTTCACGCCGCTGGGCTTACGGCTCTTGATGAACAGGCTCATTACCACCGCCGGGATCAGATAGTTGATCAGCGACGGGATCAGCAGATCGAAGAATTCAGTGAAATGAATCAGGCCCGCCTGCCACACCATCAGAGTGGTGATATCGCCGAACGGACTGAAGGCGCCACCGGCGTTGGCGGCCACCACGATATTGATACAGGCCACGTTGATGAAGGGTTTGTCCCCTTCCGCCACCTTCGTCACCACGGCGCACATCAACAGCGCGGTGGTCAGGTTATCGGCGACCGGCGAGATCAGAAAGGCCAGGATACCGGTGATCCAGAACAGCTGCCGGTAGCTGAACCCCTTGCGCACCATCCAGGCACGCAGGGCATCAAATACCCGGCGCTCGTCCATGGCGTTGATGTAGGTCATCGCCACCAGCAGGAACAGCATCAGTTCGGTGAATTCGAGCAGGGTGTGGCGGAACGCGTGCTCGGCCTCATCAGGCATGCCGGACTGGACGTAAACCCAGCCGATCAACGCCCAGATAATACCGGCGGCCACCAGTACCGGCTTGGACTTGCGCATGTGCAGCTTTTCCTCGGCCATCACCAGGGCATAGGCGAGGACGAAGATAGCGAGGGCAATGAACCCGGCCACCGAGCCGGTCAGATCAAGGCCACCGGTGGCGGCCAGGGCACCGGGAGCAAACAGCAGAGCCAGGATGGCGAACAGAATCCGGCCTGCTCCGCCGGGAAGGAATCGATATTGGGAGATGTCCAGAGGTCTCAACATGACAAGCCTTTCTGAATCAAAGATACGCGCACGGAAACAAAGCGGGGCGATGCTACCATGGATTGGTGTCTTCCAGTATTGATATGGGACCGTTCCGTAACGGAACCTGACACCACCTCCACGGCCCCGAACGGGGATGAGCTGATGAAATTTCTGTTGGCGATTGCAGTGTTGATCCTCGCCGTACCGGCCCACGCCGACCCTGGAGAATCCTTGCTGGTGGTACGGCACCGCTGGCATACCGGTCTGGTGATACCCGCCGGCAAGCTCGACCCTCACCTGCGGTTTCTGCGCGATCATCTGCCGGATACCGGCTATTACGAGTTCGGTTGGGGCGACGCCGACTTCTACCAACACAACAACAGCATCCCGCGTCTGCTCAAAGCACTGTTCTGGCCCACCGACAGCGTGCTGCACGTGGTGGCTCTGGAACGGCATCCGGCGCAACTGCCGCACAAGGATCTGGCCGCGCTGTGTCCGGAACCGGATCACTGGCACCGCCTGACCCGGGCACTGGCGGCGGACTTTCAACGGAACGCGGACGGAACAGTGCGGACGGTGGGCCCCGGTTTGTATGGCGCCAGCCTGTTCTTCCAGGCCGAGGGCACCTTCTGGCTCGGCCGCACCTGCAATCGCTGGAGCTCGGAGCGGCTACGGCAAGCCGGAGCACCAATACGCGGGGTCCTCACCGCTGGCGGCCTGATGCGTCAGCTCAAAGCACTGCCGGCGACCTGTAATGCGGGCCACTTAAACGGCCGCCGCCTTCCTGAAAATAATTAACCTTTTGGTTGACAATTAAAACACCCACCCCCATATTCAACCACATGGTTAACAATAATCCCGACACACTCGATGCCGTTTTCCAGGCCCTGGCCGACCCCACCCGCCGCGCCATGCTGGCATTGCTCGCTGATGGTGAGCGCAAGGTGGGAGAGCTGGCGGCGCCTTTCTCCATGAGCCTGGCCGGTGCCTCAAAGCACATCAAAGCGCTGGAACAGGCGGGACTACTGACCCGGGAAAAGCAAGGGCGCGTCCACGTCTGCCGGCTGAATGCCGCTCCCATGGCCGGGGCCATGGACTGGCTACGCCATTATCAGGCGTTCTGGAACGAACGGCTGGACGCTCTGGAACAGGCCCTGCGCCAGGGCGACTGACCTTCACCCCGACCCGGGCCCCACTCTTAAGGAGAACACCATGGATGATTACGCCAAGCTGACCAAACCCGACACTCTGACACTGGAGCGGCTGCTGCCGGGCCCGGTGGAACGGATCTGGGCCTTTCTGACCGAGTCCGAAAAACGCGCCCGCTGGCTGGCCGCCGGCCCCATGGGACTGTTCGCCGGCGGCGCGGTCACCCTGGAATTTCATCATAATGAACTGTCGGAACCCGGCGATACCGCCCCCGAATACCATGCCGACGCCGAGGGCGCGGTGCTGAAAGGCACGGTTACCCGCTGTGAGGCCCCGCATCTTCTGGCATTCACCTGGGGAGAAGGCGGTTCGGAAGTGACCTTCGAGTTGATCCCCGAGGACGACCGGGTGCGTTTGCGGATTACCCATCGGCGCTTGGGCGACACCGAAAAAACCAGCGTGGCATCCGGCTGGCATACTCATCTGGCGATCCTGATGGCGACGCTCAACGAAACCATGCCACCGTCATTCTGGGCGTTGCACAGCGAACTGGAAGCCCACTACCAGGAGCATTTGTCGAGGAATTGATTCCGGCGCGAACACCGTATTCGCTGGCAAGCCAGCTTCCCACAGCGGGACTACGACTCTTTCCCGGACCGCCGCTGGCGCTCCGCCTGCAACCAACGCTGCGCCAATAACCGGCGGGATCCCGGATAGCTTTCTTCCATGACCTGCAAATCGGCGATGCGATCCGTGCGAAAATGGCGGAAATCCTCGCGTAGTTCGCACCAGGCCGCCAGGATCCGGGCGCCTTCGAAAAACGCCAAAGTCAAAGGCCAGACGGTACGCTCGGTTTCCCGGCCCTCCACATCCCGGTAGACGATTCGCAGCTTCAGTTCCTCACGCAGAGCGCGGCGCAATACGAACAGCGGCTCGCCACGTCGGGGGGCGCTGGAGGGGCCCGCCCACAGGCCCGTGTCCTCCAGCACTTCGCGCAACGCCGGCGGCACCGCCGTGGCGATCTTGTCCAGAGCGCTATTGGCGGCATCGGCCAGTTCCTTGTCGCCCTGCTGCCCGACCCAGCGGGCACCAAGCAACAGCGCCTCCAGCTCCACCGGACTGAACATCAACGGCGGCATGAAAAACCCTTTGCGCAGCAGATAACCGACTCCGGCCTCACCATCGATCGGCGCGCCCAGACCAATCAGACTCTGGATATCGCGATAGATGGTGCGGGTGGACACTCCGAGCTGCTCGCCGAGAGCGCTGGCGGTTACCGGCCAGCGATGCCGGCGCAAAGTGTCGACCAATACGATCAGCCGCTCGGCTCTTTGCATGGTCTCAATCCTTTGAGCGGGTATGCTCGATGAGATCATCCACCACCGCTTGCTCCTGGCGCAGATCGGTAACCACGGGATCACGGCCGGGCAGCAGCAGGTTCAGCACCACCGCCAGCACTCCGCACAAGCTGATCCCCTGCAAGGTGAAGCCACCACCGCTGATGACCATGCCACCAATGCCGAACACCAACGTGGTGGCGACGATCACCAAATTACGCTGGCGCGCCAGATCCACCTTCGCCTTGATCAGGGTGTTCATGCCGACACTGGCGATGGAGCCGAACATGAGGATCAGGATGCCCCCCATCACCGGCGCCGGGATACTCTGCAACAACCCGCCAAAGCGGGACAGGAAGGACAACGCAATGGCGAAAACCGCGGCCCACACCATCACCCGGGGGTCGAATACCCGGGTCAGCATGACCGCCCCGGTCACTTCCGAATAGGTGGTATTGGGTGGTCCGCCAACCATCGCCGCGCCCATGCTGGCGACGCCATCCCCGAGCAGGGTGCGATGCAAGCCGGGTTTGCGCACATAATCCCGCCCGGTGACATTGCTGATGGCGAGCACATCACCAACGTGCTCAATAGCCGGCGCCAATGCCACCGGCACCATGAACACGATCGCTTGCCATTCGAACGTCGGCAGCACGAACTCCGGCGGCGCCAGCCAGGCGCGCTCGGTGACCACGGCGAAGTCCACCATGCCCAGCATCAGGGCGGAAAGGTAACCGCACAGCACCCCCACCATGATCGGTAACAGCCGGAAAAACCCCTTTGCCAGGGTGGCCACCAGCAAGGTGGTGACCAGCGACACCATCGACACCGTCAGTGCCTGCCCGTACGGAAACAAGGTCTTCTGGCCGCTGCCGTCCATGCCCATGGCCATGTTCACCGCGGTGGGCGCCAGACTCAGACCAATCACCATGATGATCGGCCCGGTCACCACCGGTGGCATCAACACGTGCAGGAATCCCGGCCCGCGCCAGCGCACCAGTGCCGCCAGCACCACATAGACCACGGCGGTGACCATCAGCGCGCCCATGGTGGCCGGCAGGCCCCAGGCCTGCACGCCGTGGGATATGGGCGCGATGAAGACAAAGGAGGACGCCAGGAACACCGGGATCGAGAAGCCGGTGATGCATTGGAACAACAAGGTGCCGACCCCGGCGGTGAACAGCGCCACGCTCGGGTCCAGTCCGGTGAGCAATGGCATCAATACCAGAGCACCGAAGGCAACGAACAACATTTGCGCCCCCACCAGAACGGTGCGTGGCGCGAAGAAACCGGGAGTGGCGGACATGGAGGCTCCGTGACGTGATCGGTTAGCGGGTACCGAAAATGCGGTCCCCGGCATCGCCCAGGCCCGGCACGATATAGCCGTCCTGGTTCAAGCCCTCGTCCACCGAGGCGGTATAGATGTCCACGTCCGGATGGGCCTGCGCTACCTTATGGATGCCCTCCGGGGCCGCCACCAATACCAGAGCGCGGATCCGTTCACAGCCCGCCGCCTTCAGCATATCGATGGTGGCCATCAGCGAGCCGCCAGTGGCCAGCATCGGATCGATGATCAGGGCGGTGCGCTCATGAATGTCATGGGCCAGCTTCTCGAAATAGGCCACCGGCTGCAGAGTTTCCTCATTGCGATAAAGGCCCACCACGCTGACCTTGGCGCTGGGGATCAGCTCCAACACACCATCGAGCATGCCGATCCCGGCACGCAGAATCGGTACCACGGTGACCTTTTTACCCTTGATGCGCTGCACTTCCACCGGTCCGGACCAGCCTTCCACCGTGGCCGGCTCCAGCTCCATGTCGGCGGTGGCTTCGTAGGTCAGCAAGACCGCCAATTCACTGGTGATCTGGCGGAAACTGCGGGTACTCAGTTTGTGCTGCCGCAGCAGTCCCAATTTGTGTTTCACCAGCGGATGGGCAACTTCTTTCACACTCATCGAATGGAGGCTCCGTTTTCAGCGCTTCGGGTACGATCTAGTAAGAGCCGCTATTGTGTCGGGTTATCCGCCGCTGAACAAACCCGGAGGCCGGGCATGCCGGGCATTTGCGCTTTTCGGCCGGTCACTTCGACCGGGCATGAGGTCGGTACTTTTGGCTATTAGCCAGCGCCGCGTCACGGTTGCTATAATCCGCGCCCATCGTCGATTTGAACCCTCGCTGAAAGGACCGATTCATGGATTTTACCAAGGTACCCGCCGGGAAAGAGATTCCCGAAGACATCTACGTGGCGATCGAAATCCCGGCCAATGCCGATCCGATCAAGTACGAGATCGACAAGGACAGCAACGCCGTCTTCGTCGACCGCTTCATGGCCACCCCGATGTTCTACCCGGCCAACTACGGCTACATCCCCAACACCCTGTCCGAGGACGGCGATCCCCTGGACGTGCTGGTGGTGACCCCGTACCCCGTGGTACCCGGCTCCGTGATCCGCTGCCGGCCGGTGGGCATTCTCAACATGACCGACGAAGCCGGTAAGGACGCCAAGCTGGTGGCGGTACCGCACACCAAGCTGACCAAGCTGTACGACAACGTCAAGGACATCAACGACCTGCCCGAACTGCTGCTGGCCCAGATCAAGCACTTCTTCGAGAACTACAAGGATCTCGAAGCCGGCAAATGGGTGAAAGTGGACGGCTGGGACGGCGCCGAAGCCGCCAAGAAGGAAATCCTCAAGTCCGTGGAAGCCTTCAACAGCAAGTAAGTGTCCGCGGTCCGCGACCGGCCCCTCCGGTCGCGGCGCCCCTCATCATCGTCCTGCCGCTGCCCGCTTCTTCCCCTGTCCGCTTCTCAATACCCGCGTTCCCGGAATTGTTTCGGCGTTTCCCCGCTCCAGCGTTTGAACGCCCGGGAAAAGTTCGCCACATCGTTATAGCCCAAGGCATAGGCCACATCGCTGACCCGCTGATGGCGATCCTTGAGCAGCGTCCGGGCCCGTTCATAAAGCACTTCGTCCTGCACTTGCCGGTAGCTTGACCCGGCCTGTTGGAGATGCCGTTTCAGTGTCCGCGGCGATACCGCCATGCGTTCCGCCATGGCCGCCAGATCCGGTAACGGTGCCGCCGTATCACGCAGCACCGCCCTCACCCGTTCGGCCAGCGGCCCCTCCTGTTCCGCACGCCAGCGGCTGACTTCCGCCTCGCATTGTTCCCGCGCCAATGCCGCGGTCTGCGGATCCGCCAACAGCGGCGTCACCGACAGCAGTGCTTGCGGCAAAACCAGCGCGTCCTCATCCTGGTTGAAGCAAACCGGCACCGGCACTTCCCCTCTCAGCGCCATGGCATGGGCCGGTGGCGGTTGCCGGAAGTGCAGCTCCGCCCCTTCCGGTACCGCTTCCAGCAGCTGTTCCAACATATGGATGAACCCCACCAGCATGGCCTCCACCACGAAGGCATGGATCCGTCCAGGGTCGGCCGTGGCCACCAGCGGGAAAATCACCCGGCCCGCCTCCTCACGCCGGTCCATGTGCCAGAACGGCGCCCGCAGCCCCAGGTAGCGCCGGGCGGCATCGAGACCATCCCCGAGAGTGGCGCTGGACAGCGCCAGCAGCCCCACCGGACCATGCAGAGTAATGCGCATGGCCCGGGCATAACGGAACCCCAGCCCGGCGGTGCCGGCCATGTCCAGGGCCTGCTCGGCGCATCGCTGGGCCAGCTCCAGCGGCACCCGGCTCTGCGGCGCCAGCAGCTGCTCACGGCTTTCGCCGACGCCCCCCAGCAAAGCGGCGGGGTCCTTGCCCAGCCCTTTCATCACATCACACAACAGCACCACATAGATGCCGGGGATACCGGCATCGAACCAGGCACGGCCCAAAGTCACCACAGGTTGGCCCTCCACGACAAGACCCGTCACCGCTACTGGAGCATATTGACGGACATTCAACATTGGCAGAATCGCCAGGAGAGCCCGATGCGATTGTTTTCCCGTCGACGTAGCGAATCACGCCAGCCGATCAAGGTGCGGCGCATGAACTTCGATTTCAAAGGTCTGGAGAAAGCCGGCTATTGGTATGGCGATGATCCGGTGGCCACCCATCTTCTCAACGTCCTTTCCATCACCTTTCCTGATGGCGAACGCTTTTTCGTGGACGCGGTACGCGCCTTCCGCGACCGCGTCGACGACCCGCAACGGCAGAAGGACATCTCCGGCTTCATTGGCCAGGAGGCGATGCATTCCCTGGAGCACAAGGCCTTCAACGATCTGGTGGCGGGACAGGGTTACGATGCGCTGGTCGAACGCGCCCTGAACGTCACGCAGAAGCTGCTGGCCGGCGCCCGCAAGCATTTGCCGCCAGAGCGGCAACTGGCCGCCACCGCCGGTCTGGAACACATCACCGCGATCCTCGCCGACACCATTCTTAGCCACAAGGACGTGATCGAGAGCATGGATCCTTCCGTGCGCCCCTTGTGGGTCTGGCACGCCATCGAGGAAACCGAACACAAGGCCGTGGCCTTCGATCTGTACCAGGATGTGGATGGCGGCTACTGGCAACGCCAGCGCGCTTTCCTGATCAGCACCGCCTATCTGATCACCTTCACCAGCTATTTCACCTGGCAGTTTCTGAAGCAGGACGGCGTCCACCGGCAACCGCTGACGCTGGCCAAGGGCCTGTGGCGTCTGTTCGGTTACCGGGGCGTGATCAGCTCCACCGTACCGGCCTGGTTCCGCTATCTGAGCCCGCGCTTCCATCCCTGGGACGACGACAACACCGATCTGGTGGCGAAATGGCGTGACACCCTGCCGGAGCCGGCGGTCAGTTCGGTGGCGTGAAGGCAGTTAATAGTTAACAGGGAATAGTTAACAGCGCGCGAGACAGGACAGGTTCATCCGAAAGCATGGAGGCCGCGCCCTAGCCCTGGGCGCGGCCCCGTCTTATGGAACGCCCTAGAACCAGGTGGCGGGTAGACCGATCAGTATCAGTGGCATCCACAACCCCAGTGCCGCCAACGCCGCGCCGTCGGTTTTCGTGGCCAGAAAGACATGGTCCACATCGGCCTCGGGCTGGTCCGGATCACCGTACAGAAAGGCGGCGGAGAAATAACAGGCCGGCACCAGCGCCAGCCACGGCACCGGGGTGAACAACCAGGCCACGACCAGAGCGGTGCCCTCGATCAGACGGCGAAAGCGCACGCTGTGCCAGAGCCCGCGCAGCGTCGCCACCAACAACATCGCCGCCACCAACAAAATCAGCCACTGCCCTCTGTCCAGATGCCATTCCAGAATGCGCGGTCCGGACCACAACATGTCCACCGCCAGCAGCGCCGCCACCATTATCGACACGATCACGCCCCGGGCCGGATGACGCAACGTCCACAGCGGCAAGATGGAGGCTCGCCTTTTAGTGATCTCACCCGCCGCTCGGGACAGGAAGTGGAAGAACAGAAAGCCCGTCAGAGCCCAGTAAAAAGCGGGATGCTCTTGCGCCGCAAGCAGGTCGGTGCCTTTCTGACCGATCTCCGCGGCAACAAAAAATAAATAAGGATAAGAAGCGAGCCGGAATAGCCGGGTGCAGACGCTGCCCCGGTAGATCGGCGCGTGCCTGACCGAGAAAGGTTTGTCGTACTTCTTTTCCATCGGCGGCCTGTAGGGAATCATGCGTGGAATCCGGGCGCGGTAATCCAGGTACTCGTCACCAAAAATCTCCACCAGTTGCTGATCCTCCTCCCATAACCGGTGCCGATAGGCGATGACCCAGAACGTCATCATCACCAAGCTGAACACCCCGTTATTGATGATCAGGCACAGCCCCAGGTCCATGAAAAAATTGGACAGATGAAATGGGTCGCGGACCCAACGGTAAGGACCGGACCGGGTCAGAGTGGCGTTTTTGTCCAAATGCCCTTTCGCCCAAACGTGCAGCCAGGCCGCCAGGGCCATGAACACCGCGCCCACCGAAAACGGCAACGCCGCCATGGTATTGAACCCCGCCAGGCCGAGCAGCACGCCGCCCCCCACCAGATAGCTGCGCAGTTTGGTGCGCCGGATAGGAAGGTATTTTTCCCACTTATACTTATGCATCGAGGTTTTGGACAAGAGGCCCTCCCGTTCGACTATCGCATCAATTGGGTGTGTACCGCGCGGAATACCCTCTTTCCGCGCGCGCCCTGAATTCCAGCCGTGGCCCCGAAATCAACACAACTGTCATGATCCTGCGGGATACTCCAGGGAGACGGCATGCGCCAGCGCATCAGAACCAAGGCAATGACCACCGATCCTGGTTGATTTCGGGGACAACTTTATGACATCCCAAAAAAAGGACCGTCTCTTCGCCGCCGAGGAACAGGCAATCAGCGATTTCGATTTCGGCGAGAACACCGCCGCCGTTTTCGACGACATGCTCGATCGCAGCATCCCTCAATATTGGGAGCAACAGCGGATGATCGGGGAACTGGCCCGGGAATTCGCGGTACCGGGCTCCCGCATCTACGACCTGGGTTGCTCCACCGGCATCACCTTGAAAACGCTGGATCAAACCGTGGCGCCGGGTGTGGAACTGGTGGGCTGCGATTACTCCCCGGCGATGCTCGAACGGGCCCGGCACAATCTGGCCGAGCAATGCCTGTCTGGCCGTGTGCGTCTGGAATACGCCGATCTCAATGAGGGCGTCCAGGTACAAGACGCCTCGGTGGTGGTGCTCAATCTCACCCTGCAATTCGTGCGCCCGCTCAATCGCGAGGCCCTGCTGTACTCAATCGTCTCGGGACTAAGACCCGGCGGCACCTTGATTCTGGTGGAAAAAGTGCTGGGCAACGACGCCTTCCTCAACCGTCTGTGGATCAAGCTCTATTACGACATGAAGAAGCGCAACGGCTATTCGGAAACCGAAATCGCGCAAAAACGCGAGGCCCTGGAAAACGTCCTGATCCCCTACCGCCTGGATGAGAACCTCAAGCTCCTCTCCCGCGCCGGCCTGGACAACGTGGACGTGTTTTTCAAGTGGTATAACTTCGCCGGTTTTCTCGGAACAAAAAAAGCAGTGAATAGTTAATAGTGAACAGTGAATAGCGCGCGAGACAAGAAAGGTTGATCGGACAGCAAAGAGGCCGCGTCCAAGGGCTGGGCGCGGCCTCTTCGTTTTCAGGAAAAACCATCAAACAGGTTTCTCAGAGAAAGTTGCGGATACACAAACACGCCTTGCGGAACCGCAAACCTTTTTCTTCGCTATTAACTATTCACTATTAACTGTTCCCTGCTTTTCCTACCCCTCCTGCAGCAACTTCCGAAGATCAATCAGGGAGGCGTTGGCGCGGGACAGGTAGTTGGCCATGACCAGGGAATGGTTGGCGAAGATGCCGAAGCCGGAGCCGTTCAGAACCATCGGGCTCCACAGCGTTTCCTGGGTGGCTTCCAGTTCGCGCACCATCTGCCGGAAGCTGACGGTGGCGTTCTTCTTGCGCAGCACGTCGGCGAAATCCACTTCCAGCGCCCGCATCAGTTGCACCAGCGCCCAGGACGCCCCTCTCGCTTCATAGAAAACATTATCGATTTTCATCCACGGGGTTTTCACCACCCGTTCCTTGCTGTCCAGCTGAGTCACCGGGGTATTTTCCTCGGTGTCCAGCGTGGTGCGCCCGACGCTGCGGCTGAGGTCCTGGCTGAGGGCGCCAAGCCGGTTCTGTACTTCGTTGAGCCAGGAATTCAGGTTGTCGGCCCGGGCGTAGAACCGGCCATCGCCACTGCGCAGGCTCTCCAGGTAACGCTCCAGCGCGCGGATACCCCTACGGTACTCGCTTTCCGTGGCGGGCATGGCCCAACTGCGGGAGTCGAAATTGAACTGCGGCTCGGCAATCGCCAGATTACGGTCTTCCTGACTCTGGGACTGGGAGCGGCTCATGTCCCGGCGCATCACCCGCACCATATCGCGTAACTGCACCAACACGCCGAACTCCCAGGACGGCATGTTATCCAGCCACAGTCGATGCGGCAGCACGTCGTTGCTCAAATAACCGCCCGGTTTGTCCAGCAGGGTACTGGCCACGTTGATCACTTCCAGCGTAGTGACCTCTCCAGGCTGGGCATTGGCGAGTGCCCGCACTTCCTGGAGATCCGGCTCCCAGCTCCAGTACCAGCCGAGCAGTACGTCCACCAGAAGCAGGATCACGATCAGCCACAGGGCGCCTTTCCATATCCGGTTATTGGCCGGGTCCAGCAACCGGTCGCCCATCTTCTGGGAGAACTTCTCATTACTCATCGGTGATCCCCACTTGCATCCTGTCAGGCCGGGAACGGCCTTTTGTATCATCTCGGAGTCCGCGCTCGGGACTCCACGGCATTGTGCGCCAATATAGCAGTCTTTGTCGCCAACGACAGGATCCCGGCCGCCGGCGGCGGTCTTTGCGTCCATTTCGGCATGGGGGCACAATGCGTTCTTCACCGCCACCTGCTATCACTGCCTTAAAGCCCCTTTAATCCACGAGGCGCAGACTGGGAACCGATCCGCGCAGGCGGCCTCTATATTTACCCGGAGTATCAGGAATACGGGTAGCACCGGGGCCACCGCCAGCGGGTCATGGCCGTGCTCTTATGTTTGGGGGAGACCGGGCCAGGGACAAAACCGGTTATCTGGAGGAATCAATGTCACAACGCTTGCGTTCACTATTATCCCTTTTTGTGCTGGGGCTGCTCGCCAGCCCCGCGCTTGCGCTGTCTCTGGGCGGGGGAAGCAGCGGCGGGTTGGGCAACGACCAGCCGCCCACGGTGGACGAGGCGATCCAGGTGATGGCGGATGCCGACTGGGACAAACAAACCGTGCTGGTGGGGTTTGAACTTCTCGACGACGTCTATCTGTACCGCCAACGCTTTGAGTTCATTCTCCGCGACACCAACGGCAACGTTCTCGATGACTTTTCCGGTTTCCAGATGCCCGCGGGCAAACCGAAGGTGGATCCCATATTCGGTGACGTCGAGGTATTCTACCAGCGGCTGGAAGTGTCGTTGCCGTTGCGCAGCGTGCCGCTGGCCGATACCGAGTTGGAGGTGCGTTATCAGGGCTGCATCGAGGATTTGCTGTGCTACCCGCCGGCCAGCAAGACCTTCGCCTTCGAGGAGCCCCGTCCCGGCAAGCCCCCCACGGCGCTGAGCGCCACCGCACCGGCCGCCACGCCAACCGCCGCCGCGAGCACAGGCGACGGGGGGTTCCTGGAAACGCTGTTTTCAGAGGACGCCAACGCCTTTAATCGCTGGATCTCCGGTCAGAGCCTGGGGCTGGTGATCGCCCTGTTCTTCGCCGGCGGTCTATTGCTGGCATTCACGCCCTGTGTCTTCCCGATGATTCCGATCCTCTCCGGTATCATCGCCGGGGAACAGCACCCCAGCGCCCGCCGTGGCTTCCTGCTCAGCAGCGCCTATGTGCTCGGCGTGGCGGTGCCCTACACCCTGGCGGGGCTGTTGGTGGCCCTGTTCGGAGCCGGGCTGAACCTCCAGTTCCTGTTGCAACAGCCGGCCGCGATCATCACCAGTGTAGTGATCTTCGTGCTGCTGGCACTGGCCATGTTCGGCCTTTATGAGTTGCAGTTACCGGCGGCGCTGCGCGACCGTCTCAACCAGACTGGACCGAAGCGCAAGGGGCTGGCCGGCGCCGCCCTGCTTGGCATGATCTCCGCCCTGGTGGTATCCCCCTGCGTCACCCCGATCCTCGCCGGCGCCTTGATCTATGTGGCTGGCAGCGGCGATGCCCTGACCGGCGCCGCCAGCCTGTTCGCGCTGTCCATCGGCATGGGCGTGCCGCTGATCCTGTTCGGCACCGGCGGCGGCCATTTGCTGCCCCGGGCCGGCCTGTGGATGGAGGAGATCAAACGCTTCTTCGGCGTGGTCATGCTCGGGGTCGCCATCTGGCTGCTGGACCGCATCGTGCCGGCGCCGGTGACCCTGGCGCTGTACGGCCTGTTGCTGGCCATTTACGGCGTCCAACTGGGCGCCCTGGAACCGGTGAAAGAAGGCGGCTCCCGCCTGAAACGGGGCCTGGCTCTGGTGCTGACGCTGTATGGCGTGATTTTGTTGATCGGCGCCGCCTCCGGCGCCCGCGACCCATGGCAGCCGCTGGCCCACTGGCGGCAACCGGCGGCACCGGTGGCCGTTACTACCGGTACGGCGCAACCCACGGCGGCCAAGGAGGACCACGGTCCCTGGCGCACACTCACCGGCCAGGCGGCGCTGCGTCAGGCCCTGGCGGAGTCCTCCCGGGCCGGACGGCCGGTGCTGGTGGACTTCTTCGCCGAGTGGTGCGTGGCCTGCAAGGTGCTGGAGGAAACCACGCTGAGCCACCCGGACGTGCTGGCCACCATGGAGGGGTTCGATCTTTATCGGGTGGATATCACCGACATCAACAGCGAAAACCAGGCGATCATGACCGAATACAACATCTTCGGTCTGCCCAGCCTGGTGTTCTTCACCCCCGCTGGCGAGGAAGTCCCGGAGTCCCGGGTGCTCGGCGAGATGGGGCCAGAGCGGTTCATCCGCCATCTGGAACAAACTGTCTTGCCGGTCACCGCCTCCTGACCCGCCGCCGTGACCGGCGTCCCGATCCCGTCATCAGGGGCGCCGGTACATGTAACGAATAGTGTAAAGTTCTTTTTTCGCCGGGCGATTCCCCCTAGACTGCAAACTTCGGGAAAAGCCCCGGCCTGATGCCGTTTTTCCCTCCTGTTCACCGCAGATAACGACACATTCAGGGGTATCCATCTTGGCCACCATTCTGGTTCTGCACGGACCCAACCTGAATCTGCTCGGCCAACGCGAGCCGGACAAATATGGCGCCACTAGTTTGGCGCAAATCGACCAGGCCCTGCAGATCCGGGCCCGGAAGGCCGGCCATCATCTTCAGCATATGCAAAGCAATGCGGAATACGAGTTGATTGAGCGCATCCATGCCGCCCGCGCGGAAGGTGTCGACTTCATTCTGATCAACCCGGCGGCCTTCACCCACACCAGCGTGGCGCTGAGAGATGCCCTGCTGGCGGTGAGCATTCCGTTTATCGAGGTGCACCTTTCCAATATTCACCGGCGCGAAACCTTTCGCCATCACTCTTATTTCTCGGATATCGCCGAGGGAGTGATCTGCGGTCTCGGCGCCGACGGTTACCAGTTGGCGCTGGACGCGGCCATCCGCCGTCTGGGCACCGACGACGACATCTGACTTTTAACATCAACAGCTCCCAACAGGACTGGACATGGATATTCGAAAAATCAAGAAATTGATCGAGCTGCTGGAAGAATCCGGAATCGAAGAACTGGAAATTCACGAAAACGAAGAATCCGTACGCATCACCCGGGGCGGCTGGCGCAACGCCGCGCCCGCCCCCGCTGCCCCCGCCCCGGTGGCGCCCGCTCCGGCGGCTCCGCAACCCGCCGCGGCCCCGGCGGCCGAACCGGAACCGGCCTCCCCGGCCGGCCATCTGGTGCGCTCTCCCATGGTGGGCACTTTCTACCGGGCCTCCTCCCCCGGCGCCACCCCGTTCGCCCAAGTGGGCCAGAAGGTCAACGCCGGCGACGTGCTGTGCATCGTCGAAGCGATGAAAATGATGAATCAGATCGAAGCGGACAAATCCGGCACTATTGATGCCATCCTGGTCGAGGACGGCGAACCGGTGGAATTCGACCAGCCGTTGTTCTCCATCGTTTAACGGAGGTCGAAATGCTGGAAAAAGTCGTCATTGCCAACCGCGGCGAGATCGCCCTGCGCGTGCTGCGCGCGTGCAAGGAAATGGGCATCCGTACCGTGGCGGTGTACTCCAAGGCGGACCGCGATCTGATGCACGTGCGTCTCGCCGATGAAGCGGTGTGTATCGGCCCGGCGCCATCCACCGATTCCTATTTGAACATCCCCGCCATCATCAGCGCGGCGGAAGTGACCGACGCGGATGCCATTCACCCCGGTTACGGCTTTCTGGCGGAAAACGCCGACTTCGCCGAAAGCGTGGAACGTTCCGGCTTCACCTTCATCGGGCCGCGCGCCGACACCATCCGCCTGATGGGCAACAAGGTGTCCGCCATCGAGGCGATGAAAAAAGCCGGCGTCCCCACCGTTCCCGGCTCCAATGGTCCGGTGGGCGATGACCCGGAAGCCACCCAGGCCATGGCCGAGCAGATTGGCTATCCGGTCATCATCAAGGCCGCCGCCGGTGGTGGCGGGCGGGGCATGCGCGTGGTGGAGCATGCGGATCAATTGCTCAACGCGGTGACCCTAACCCGTTCCGAAGCGAAAAACGCTTTCGGCGATGCCACCGTGTACATGGAGAAATTCCTGCAGAAGCCACGCCATGTGGAGATTCAGGTGCTCTCCGACGGTGCCGGCCACGCCATACACCTCGGCGACCGGGACTGCTCCCTGCAGCGCCGTCACCAGAAAGTGGTGGAAGAGGCTCCGGCCCCCGGCATTCCGGCTCACCTGAAGGAAGAAGTGGCGCAACGCTGCGTCAATGCCTGCAAGGAGATCAACTACCGGGGCGCCGGAACCTTTGAGTTCCTGTACGAAAATGAAGGCTTCTACTTCATCGAGATGAACACGCGCGTGCAGGTGGAGCACCCGGTCAGTGAGATGATCACCGGCGTCGACATCGTCAAGGAACAGCTGCGCATCGCCGGCGGCGAAGGCCTGACGTTGAAGCAGGAAGACATCACTTTTCTTGGCCACGCCATCGAGGTGCGGGTCAATGCCGAGGATCCCAATACCTTCGTACCCAGCCCCGGCAAGATCACCTACTTCCACGCACCGGGCGGCAATGGGGTGCGGGTGGATTCCCACGTCTATGGCGGTTATACCGTACCGCCCTACTACGACTCACTGATCGGCAAGATCATCACCTGGGGCGAGAACCGCGACGTGGCGTTTGCCCGCATGCGTAACGCTCTGGACGAGATCGTGGTGGAAGGCATCAAGACCAACGTGGCCCTGCATCGGGACAAGATCTTCCGCGACACCGCGTTCCAGGAAGGCGGCGTGGATATCCACCACCTGGAAAAGAAGCTGGGTAATCATTAAGGCATCGCGGCTCTTTCTTGTATGGAAAGAGCCGCGATGCCTCAGCCCAGCAAATGCCGGACCCGCTCCGCCACCTCGCCGATCTCATGGGACGGCAGGTCGGCGGCATCCCGGTAGCCCACCAGTAACGCCTCCACCAGATCATCACGCAGATGCGGGCGATCTTCCTCGCAACGCAGGAAGTGCAGCCAGTTACGGCGCCGGGCCCAACGGGACATGGACCAGGGCCGCACCTTCATATCCAGCACATCGATCAGACCAATGCGCAGACCGTCGATGACGATGTTGCCCGGATGCACGGAACGGAAAAACACACCCAGCCGGTGCAGACGGGCGATAAATACGCCCACCCGGTACATCAGTTGGGTATCCACCTGCCCGCGAGCCAACATCTGACGCAACGTCAGACCCGGCATCGGCTGGTACACCGCCACCGTATGCGGCTCACCGATAATGCGGTGCAGGCTTTCCACCTCCAGGGTGGGGATGCGCAGTTGTGCCAGTTGCCGGGCATGGCGGGCAAACCGTACCGCCGCCGGGGACAACAATTCGCGGTTGAAGAAACGCTTGCGCCGGAAGTATTTCAGGTAGCGGCCATCACGCAGACGCAGCACCTTGATGCCGTGCCCGTCGCTTTCGACCACTTCCGAGTGGCTGATCACGTCCTCCAGCTGCTGGCGGCGGAGGGGATGAATCCGAATCATGGTAAAACGGCTCCTGAACCGTTTTAAAGGCGACCACCGCTATGGGGGCGCGAAAAGGGAAAATCAACGATAACGAGAGAAACGCGGCAGAATCGCCGGAGTGCGCGCCATATAGTCCAGATAGCGATGACCGTACCGCTCCAGCATACGTTGCTCTTCCCTGGGCAACTGCAGCAAGTAAACCATTGTAAAGGTCAGGGCCGCCGCGGGGCCAGCCAGCCAGTTCTGTAACAGCAGCAACTGCGCCAGGGACCAAAGCAGCATGGCGGCACAGGCCGGATGGCGCAGATAACGATAGATACCGCTATCCACCGGACGTCGGGAGCATCGGGCCAGATCCTCCTTGGCCCGCCAGAACAGCCACACCGCGGCACTGCCGAGCAGCAGCCCCAGCCAGGCCACTTCATCCATGAATACGATGTCGGCGAACTCGAACCAGGGCACCATCATATCCAGGAAAGGAATCACCGCCATGGTGCAAAACATCATGCCGACCAGAATGACTTTCTCGAGATCCAGCGAGGTGCGCGCCGGCACACGCGGACGCCGCAAACGCGGCATCGCGAACCGGTACAGCAAGGCGCTGGCGATCACCATCAGCACCAATATCAACTCGGCGGCATCTTCAGTCATAGGCTGGTCAGTCCGATAGACGAATCCGGATAGTACCCCTTAACGGCCGGTGAAAAAATAGCCGGTCCGCAAGTGTCAATGGCCATGACGGCCAAGCCCACCACGGCGCAAATTTTTCCTGTCATCGCTATACTGCCGCTTCTCCATGGAGGTGTCATGACCTGGCAACAACTACATCTGGCTTCCGACTCGCAACAAGCGGACGCCCTGCAAGACGCATTGGAAACCCTGGGCGCGGTGGCGGTGACGCTGACCGACGGCGCCGACCAACCGGTATTCGAACCGCCGCCCGGCGCACGGCCGCTATGGCGGGCCACCGTGGTCACCGCCTTGTTCTCGGACCAGGACGACCTGCAAAAAGTTCTCCAACGCCTGGATGCGTTGGGCCTGACGCCCCAGGATCACCGTATCGAAAGGCTGGAGGATCAGGTCTGGGAGCGGGCCTGGATGGACGACTTCGCACCGATGCGCTTCGGTGAGCGGCTATGGATCGTCCCCACCTGGTGTGAGCCGCCGGATCCGGAGGCGGTCAACCTGCGCCTGGATCCGGGGCTGGCTTTTGGTACCGGCACCCATGAAACCACCGCGCTGTGCCTGGAATGGCTGGAAGCGGCGCCGCTGGCCGGAAAACGGGTGCTGGACGTGGGCTGCGGTTCCGGCGTGCTGTCCATCGCCGCCTTGCTGCTTGGCGCTGGGCAGGCCCTGGGCAATGACATCGATGAACAGGCCTTGCTGGCCAGCCGCGCCAACGCCGAAGCCAACCAGGTGGCCGACCGGCTCGATCTGTGCCCGGCGGACGCCATGCCGGCGGGATTCCAGTGCGATGTTCTGGTCGCCAACATTCTGGCGGCGCCCCTGATCGAGCTGGCCCCGACCCTGGCCAGCTATTGCAAACCCGGTGCGCTGCTGGCGTTATCGGGCATTCTCGCCGAGCAGGCCCAAGCCGTGGCGGAGGCCTACCGGCCCTGGTTCGATCTGTCACCGATCGAGCAGCGCGGAGACTGGGTAAGAGTGGACGGGGTTCGCAAGCTGTCCGCATAACAGTTGCGGCGGGGCACCATGATTCGGTAAAACACCTTACACAGTCCCTACACGAAAAATCCGACCCACGGACCGCCAGCGCATGACCGGCCCTTACAAGACCCGCTGCCCCCATTGTGAGGCGCAATTCAAGATCAGCGAGGAACACCTGGCCCAGGCCAAGGGGGCGGTGCGCTGCGGCTCCTGTTTGCGGGTCTTTCAAGCCACCGAGCATCTTCTGGAAGGTCCGCCGCTGGTGCGGGAAGAAACGCGGCCGCCCGCGGTGGACTGGTCGGCGGCCCTGCCCGAGGAAGCACCGGCTCCGGCCACCGATGGCCATGACCGCCCTCACGCGGAAGACGACGGCCAATTGCAACTCAGCGACAGTTTCCTGTCTCTGGAAAAGGAAGACCCGATCCCAGACCTGGATCTGGAGCTGGGTAACCACCCCCATGAACAAACCGATGAGTCCTGGGCCGAAGCCCTGCTGCGAGAGCTCGAATCGGACCCCGAGCCAAAACCGGAACCGGTAACCGCCGATGCCGAACCCGCGACGCCGGAGCCCGCTCGCGCCGAGCCGGAAGCGGCCACGGACGACGCCTTTGAATTTCTCAACGGACCGGCCACCGCCCGCTCGGCGGCGCGCCGCGAACTGGATTCCCCTCCCCGCCGCAGCCCGCTGGCACTGCTCGGCTGGACAGCGGCTTCACTGGCGGCCCTGGCGGTGCTGGCCGGTCAGTATTTGATTTTTCACTTCGACAGCCTGAGCCGGGACCCGCGCTGGCGCCCCGCCTTTGCCGAGGCCTGCGCGGTGGCCGGCTGCACCCTGCCGCCACGAGTGGATGCCAACCGCTTGCGCGGCACCAACCTGGTGGTGCGCAGTCACCCGAGGTTCGACAATGCCCTGGTGGTGGACGCTCTGCTGTTCAATGAGGCGTCCTGGCCGCAGCCGTTCCCGGAACTGGAGCTGACCTTTATTGACCTGCAAGGCAAGCCGGTGGCCCGGCGGCGCTTCCATGCCGATGAATACCTGCGCGGGGAATTGGCTGGCGCCACGGCCATGCCAATCCGGACACCGGTACACGTTTCCCTGGAAATCGTCGACCCGGGGCGCAAGGCGGTCAGCTACCATCTGCGGCTGCTGCCGGCGGGCGAAACGCCGGCGGCACGGCTTTCCGATGCCCACTGACCCGCGGAACCCCGGCACCGGCCTTTTCTCCCGGCGCCCGGACCTCTATGATTGGCGCCCCCATGCCGGCGTCTCCACCCGGTGAACCTGTTGCGTCCAACCGAGGACAATCATGCGCATCGGCCCCCATGCCCTGCCCAACCCAGTGATCCTGGCTCCCATGGCCGGCGTCACGGACCGCCCGTTCCGGCGGCTGTGCCGGGAACTGGGCGCCGGTCTGGTGGTGTCGGAAATGGTGACCTCGGACACCCGCCTCTGGCAGTCGGCAAAATCCTCGCGCCGGCTTGATCACAGCGGCGAGCCCGGCCCGATCTCGGTGCAGATCGCCGGCGCCGACCCTTTGATGATGGCGGAGGCCGCCCGCGCCAATGTGGACCTGGGCGCCCAGATCATCGACATCAATATGGGCTGTCCGGCGAAAAAGGTCTGCAAACGGGCCGCCGGCTCCGCCTTGCTGTCCGAGCCGGAGCTGGTGGCACGGATTCTCGAATCGGTGGTGGCCGCCGTGCCGGTACCGGTCACCCTGAAAATCCGCACCGGCCCCACCCGCGACAACCGCAACGCGGTAATGATCGCGCGCATCGCCGAGCAATCCGGCATTCAGGCGCTGGCCATTCATGGCCGCACCCGCGCCGACCGCTTCAATGGCGAAGCGGAATTCGAAACCATTGGTGAGGTGGCACGCTCCGTGGAGATCCCGGTTATCGCCAACGGCGATATCGATTCCCCACAAAAAGCGCAACGGATACTGCAAAGCACTGGTGCCGGTGGTATCATGATCGGCCGCGCTGCTCAGGGTAACCCCTGGATATTCCAGGATACGGTGCATTACCTGGAGCACGGTCGTTTAGCCCCGGCGCCATCGGTGGAAGAAGTACGCGCTCGCGTGCTCGCTCATTTGAGTGACTTGCATGACTTCTACGGCACGTATTCCGGTGTGCGCATCGCTCGCAAACATCTGGGCTGGTACACCCAGAATCTGCCGGGCGGGGAGCATTTCCGGCGCGGATTCAACAACCTGGAAAAGGCCACCGACCAACGGCGGGCCATCGAGCAGTTTTTCCAACAGATCAGCGCCAGCAGTGACCGGTTGCGCATCGGTTGCTATGGCGGGGTGTCTGCCCGGAACAAAGACGGAGCATTGGCCGCATGACCCTTTCTTCCATGAAGACAGTCACTGCACGGACACTGACAGAAATGAACACCGCTGAATCGCGTAAACCGCATCTGACTCTCGCCCGCAGCGAAACCCACGATACACTGCGTAACTGCGTGCGACGGTCCATCACCGACTATTTCAATCAGCTGGATGGGGAAGCGGTCAGCGACCTGTACCAGATGGTGCTGGCGGAGATGGAAATCCCGCTGCTGGAAAAAGTCCTGGAATACACCCGTGGCAACCAAACCAAGGCCGCCGAGTTACTGGGCCTGAACCGCGGGACGCTGCGCAAGAAACTCAAGCAGTACGGTTTGCTGTAACCCTTTCCCTGATGATCCAAGGGCAGTGCTGACTGCCCTTTTTTGTTTGACCCAGACTCGGTGACTCTCCCATGAGCAAGGTGGTAGAACGCGCGCTGATCAGCGTTTCCGATAAAACCGGTATTGTCGACTTCGCCCGGGCCCTGGCCGACCGGGGCGTGGAACTGCTCTCCACGGGCGGCACTTTCCGTGCCATTCAGGAGGCCGGCATCGCCGTTCGCGAAGTATCCGATTACACCGGCTTCCCGGAAATGATGGACGGACGGGTGAAGACCCTGCACCCCAAAGTGCACGGCGGCATCCTTGGCCGGCGCGGCCAGGATGATCAGGTCATGGCGGACAACGCTATCCAGCCCATTGATCTGGTGGTGGTGAACCTCTACCCCTTCGAGCGGACCGTCGCCAACCCGGATTGCAGCCTGGAAGACGCCATCGAGAACATCGATATCGGCGGCCCCACCATGGTGCGCTCCGCGGCGAAGAACAATGCCCACGTGGGCATCGTCACCGACGCCGGCGACTACGCCCGCGTGCTGGAGGACATGGACGCCAATAGTGGTGCCTTGTCCGATGGGTTGCGCTTCGATCTGGCGATCAAGGCGTTCGAGCACACCGCCGCCTACGACAGCGCCATCGCCAACTACTTTGGCCGCCGGGTCGGCAACGGCAGCGCCGACTTCCCGCGCACCATCAACCTGAATTTCATCAAAGCCCAGGAAATGCGCTATGGCGAGAACCCGCATCAGAAGGCGGCGTTCTACACCGAGCGGCAACCTGCCCAGGCGTCCGTGGCCACCTCCCGCCAGTTGCAGGGCAAGGAACTGAGCTACAACAACATCGCCGATACCGATGCCGCGCTGGAATGCGTCAAGTCGTTCACCAAACCGGCCTGCGTGATCGTCAAGCACGCCAATCCTTGCGGCGTGTCGGTGAGCCTGGACGGCATCGGCAAGGCCTATGAGCTGGCTTTCCAGACCGATCCGGAATCCGCCTTCGGCGGCATCATCGCGTTCAACCGTGAGCTGGACGCGGACACCGCCAGGGCAATCGTCGACCGTCAGTTCGTGGAAGTGATCATCGCGCCGAAGGTCAGCCAGGAAGCCCTGGCGATCACCGGCGCCAAGAAAAACGTCCGTGTGCTGGAATGCGGTGAAATCAACGGGCCGGCAGCCGCCGGCCTGGACTACAAGCGGGTCAACGGCGGCCTGCTGGTGCAGGACCGGGACGTCGGCATGATCACCGAGGGGGATCTGAAAGTGGTCACCAAGCGGGCGCCGACGGAAGCCGAGATGCACGACCTGATCTTCGCCTGGAAGGTCGCCAAGTTCGTCAAATCCAACGCCATCGTCTATGCCAAAAACCGGCAGACCGTGGGGGTTGGCGCCGGTCAGATGAGCCGGGTGAACTCCGCCCGCATCGCCGCCATCAAGGCGGAACACGCCGGCCTGGAAGTGAAGGGCTCGGTGATGGCGTCCGACGCCTTCTTCCCGTTCCGCGACGGCATCGACAACGCCGCCGAGAATGGCATCCGCTGCGTGATTCAGCCGGGCGGATCGATCCGCGACGAGGAAGTCATCGCCGCCGCCGACGAGGCGGACATGGCCATGGTCTTCACCGGCATGCGCCACTTCCGTCACTAACCGGCCAGCAACGGAGACACACGGATGAAAGTTCTGATCATCGGTTCCGGCGGCCGTGAACACGCCCTGGCCTGGAAAGTGGCCCAGGCGGAGCACGTGGAAAAAGTGCTGGTGGCGCCGGGCAATGCCGGCACCGCCCGCGAAGCCAAGCTGGAAAACGTGGCGGTGGACGTGCTTGATCTGCCGGCCCTGGCTGACCTGGCCGAGCGCGAGCAGGTGGCTCTGACCATCGTCGGTCCGGAAGCACCGCTGGTGGCGGGCGTGGTGGATTACTTCCAGGAACGCGGCCTGCGCTGCTTCGGCCCGAGCAAGGCCGCCGCCCAATTGGAGGGCTCCAAGGCTTTCACCAAGGATTTTCTCGCCCGCCACCGGATCCCCACCGCCGCTTACGGCAACTTCACTGATGTGGACGAAGCCCTGACCTACGTTCGTGAACAGGGCGCGCCAATCGTGATCAAGGCCGACGGCCTGGCCGCCGGCAAAGGCGTGATCGTCGCCATGACGCTGCAAGAGGCGGAAGACGCGGTGCGCGACATGCTCGCCGGCAACCGTTTCGGAGACGCCGGCCACCGCGTGGTGGTGGAAGAGTTTCTCGACGGCGAGGAAGCCAGCTTCATCGTCATGGCCGACGGTGAGCACATCCTGCCGATGGCCACCAGCCAGGACCACAAACGGGTGGGCGACGGCGACACCGGCCCCAATACCGGCGGCATGGGCGCTTATTCGCCGGCGCCAGTGGTCAGCGACGCCGTGCACCAGCGCATCATGGATCAGGTGATCCGCCCCACCGTGGCCGGCATGGCCGCGGAAGGCATGCCCTATACCGGTTTCCTGTACGCGGGTCTGATGATCGACGCCACCGGCCAGCCCAAGGTGATCGAGTACAACTGCCGTTTCGGTGACCCGGAAACCCAGCCGATCATGCTGCGTCTGCAATCGGATCTGGCCGGGCTCTGCCAGGCGGCCCTGGATCGCCGCCTGGACCAGGTGGAAGCCCAATGGGATCCACGCCCGGCACTGGGTGTGGTGCTGGCCGCCGGTGGCTACCCGGATGACTACGGCAAAGGGGATGCCATCGAAGGGCTGGAGCAGGCCGATTCCGATCTGGTGAAAGTGTTCCACGCCGGCACCCGCGAGCAGGACGGCCAGGTGGTCACCAACGGCGGCCGGGTACTCTGTGTCACCGCCCTCGGTGACAGCGTCGCCGACGCGCAACGCAACGCTTACCAGGGCGTTGCCAGGATTTCCTGGAAAGACGCCTACCACCGTACCGATATCGGCTATCGCGCCGTGGCCCGGGAACAGAACTAGGGTGAACAGGCCCTAGCCTCCGTGCCAATTACCCCGGCGGCCTGACCGGCCGCCGTCAGCCCACGCAGGGAGTTCCATGCCTGAATCGCTGCCGCTGTTTCTGCTGGCCGTTGCCATCGGCACCTATATTCAGGCTGTCACCGGTTTCGCCCTTGGCATCTTTTTGCTGGCCGCCGTGACCCTGCTCCATCTTGGTTCCATCCCCGCCACGGCGACGGCCCTGAACATCATGAACCTGGCCCTTGGCGCGGTGGTGGTGGTTCCCCAGCTGAGAAAGGCGGATGGCCGTATCGTCGCACAGAGCCTGATCGGACTGGTGCCGGCCATGGTCATCGGTGTACTGCTGCTCAGCTATCTCAACAGCAATGCCCAGAACCTGCTCAAGGCCCTGCTCGGCGCCGTCATCATCGCCGCCGGCCTGGTACTGGTCTGCCGCCCCGATCCACTGCCCCGGCGTTCCTCGCCGGCCGCCTTTGTCGGCACCGGCTTCCTGGGCGGGTTCTTTGGCGGCCTGTTCAGCGTCAGCGGTCCGCCCATCGTCTATCAGCTCTATCGGCAGCCGATCCCGGTCCAGACCATCCGCATCACCCTGCTGACCCTGTTCTCACTGGCTTCGCTGGGGCGCCTGGTGGTGGTCGGACTGCACGGTGATCTGACCCTGGATGTGGTCAAAATCGGGCTGCTGTCGCTGCCGGTGGTGGCGGCGATGGCCTGGGTCGGCAACCGCTTCCCGCCGCCGGTCAGCGAGCGCACCATGCGGCGCGGCATCTTCGCCCTGCTGATGCTTTCCGGCGGCGGCACCTTGCTGATGGCACTGACCGCCTGACCTACAGCGACTTTGTAGCGACCGTTGGGCTTTGGATTTGGCGTGCCGCCCCTCCCTCTGGCGGGACTCTTATCACAAAACCGCGGCCCGCCGGGCAGCACGGCGGGAAAACGCTTGGAGTAGCCGCTATCATCAGCCCAAACGCGACGTTTCGGGACCGAGAGTCTCATCACAACCATAATGATCGCCGCCCGATAAGGGTGCCCGGCTTCTTTTGATGCCGTGCGTTTGTTCAGGGGGAAAGTATGTCCATCACCACGCCGGATCCGTCCCGGCTCGCCGAGTTTATTCCGTTCGACAGTCTCAGCCACACTCACCTGCACGCCATCCAGGGCCAGTTGGAAGCGCTGAATCTGCCACCCGGCCGGATGGTGTTCAAACGGGGCCAGCACAGTGACAAGGCCTACTTTCTGGTGGACGGTGAGCTGGATCTGATCGATGCCGGCTTCAGCGTGCGGCCCTTCTCCGCCACCGACGACGAGAATTACCTTGCCCTGGACAACTACGCGCCCCATACCGTCAACGCCATTACCCGCACCGACGCCACCCTGTACACCCTGGATCGGGACAAGCTGGACTTATTGATGGCCTGGACCGGCGCGGTTGATCTGCTGCCGCCGCCAGGGCAGGACGAGCAAAGGGACTGGACCGACGCGCTGCTGGCTTCCGGCCTGTTCGCCCGCATCGCGCCAGCGAAACTGCATACGCTGTTCATGAAGTTCCAGCCCCGGGAAGTGGAAATGGGCACCACCGTGGTCCGCGAAGGAGACAGCGGAGACACCTTCTATGTGCTCAAACAGGGCCAGGCCATGGTCACCCGCGGCCAGGGGCGCGGCGCCAATACCCTGGCCACCCTGGGCCCGGGCCGCTTTTTCGGCGAAGATGCTCTGATCAGCGATCAGCCGCGCAACGCCACCGTTACCATGACCAGCGATGGCGTGCTGATGTGCCTGGGGCAGGATGATTTCCAGGAAATTCTGCAAGCCTCGGTGATCCGCCATCTGAATGAGGCTACTCTCAACGACATGGTTCGCGACGGCGATCACGCCTGTATTTTGCTCGACGTGCGGCTGGCGGCGGAGTTCCGGCACGACCGGACTCCCGGGGCCCGCAACATTCCATTGGGCGAATTGAGACAAAAAGCCCCCGCCCTGGAGCGGGATTTCACTTATATACTGTGTTCCGCCGGTCGACGCAGCGAGTTGGGAGCCTATATCCTTTCCGAAGCCGGCCTGGAAGCGTATGTGCTGGATCGGGAAACGACGACGGATGATGCCACCAAGGACGTTTTGGCCACGGAATAACACACCAGCGCGATGGCTGCCGCTGATATTCGGCCTGCTCTGGCTGGTCGCCGGTCGCGCCTGGGCGGCTCCCCCGCCGCCGTTCGTGGTCAACAGCGAGCCGGACAACGCCCGCATCACCATCTATTCCGAGTACCTGCCCGACCCGGACAACCACTATTCCCTGGAGGATGTGGTCAGCGGCGGCCTGGACCACCGGTTCCAACCGGCCTCCCGTTTCGTTGAGCGGCTCGGGCTGAGCAACCACGACTGGTGGATCCGCGTTTCCATCCACAATGAGCTGTCCGACCAGCAGCGTTTCGCGCTGGTGATGGCGCCCCGCGCCTACCAGGACAGCCAGTTCTACCTTCCCGATGGCCCACCCGGTACCACCCGTTATCGTACGCCACTGCCGGATGAGTCCTTTGTCCACCGCTACCCGATCCAGGTGCTCGATCTGCCGCTGGGCCAGCCCCAGGTGTTCTACTGGCGGGTAAATCCTCATGGTGAGCTGGTCTATTCATTGACGCTCACCACCATGCAGAAAGCGCTCGGCGACAACCCACTGTACGGCGTCTACTGGCTGCTGATCGGCATGTTGCTGGCCATGTCCCTGTACCATCTGGCCCTGGCCTTGATGCGCTCCGCCGCCAGCCATGGTTACCACGCCCTGTTCGGTTTCTGTGTCGTCGGCCTGATCGTCATCGGCAGCGGCTTTCTGGGCCATCTGGACGATCTCAGCAGTTGGGATCATCCGCTGCGCCTGACCCTGCTTTCCGGCGCTCTGTTCGCCGCCTGCGGCGCCGGGCGCACCTTTGTCGACAGCCGTCAGCACAGCCCGGCGCTGCATTACATTCTGCTGGTGCTGGGCGCGTTGGCCCTGGTTCAGATCCCATTGCTATTGATTCTGCCGTCACCGGCGGCCATGGGACTGTGCTGCATACTGGTGCTGCTCACCGCGCCCTGTTTAATCGCGCTGGGCTATCAGGCCTGGCATCGGGAAGTGCCGGCCGGAGCCCTGTTCTTCTTCACCAGCATCCTGGTCGGCATTCCGGCGGCCATTCTCTGCCTGGTCACCCTGGGGCTGCTGCACACCGGCCTGGACGTGCCCCTGACGCTGCTTTTGGTATTCACCGTGGCGGGCACCTTGCAAACCGCCGGTCTGCACCTGCAGCATCAGCGCCGCCAAAGACTCAAGGCGGAACAACTGCGCAATCAGGCCGTCGCCGAGACCGTCGAGACCACCCGGCGCGAAACCCTGGCGCGCATGGGCCATGACGCCCGCACCCCGCTCAGCGGCATCCTCGGCATGGCCGAATTGCTCGACGATACCCCGCTGACACCGAACCAGAAGGAGTGCGTCAGCGCCATTCACAATGCGGGCGAAAGCCTGTTGAAGATCATCAACGATGTGCTGGAGTACTCCCAGCTGTCGACCTCCGGCGCCGAAATCAGCCATGAAGCCCTGGATGTACACGAGCTGCTGGTGGACGCCGTGGACCTGTTCCGCGAGCGGGCCGAGGAAAAGCAGGTGGAACTGATCACCCACGTGCACACCAATGTGCCGGCGCGCATGGAGGGGGACCCCGGGCGCCTGCGTCAGGTGCTGACCAACCTGATCGGCGCCTTCATCCGCCAGGCCCAGCACGGCGAGTTGATCATCGATGTGTCGCTGGAACCCACCGGCCAGGCCGGTCAGGTGCGCTTTGAATTCTCCGGTACCGCTCTGCGTGCCGGCACCCTGCATGATCTACGGGAAAACGGCGCCCGCCAGGACAGCAGCACGCTGAATCTGGCCATCGCCGAACAGCTGGTGGAAGCCATGAGTGGCCGCTGTGGACACCGCGACGGGCACAACCAGGAACCGGCCTATTGGTTCATCGTGCCGTTGTCGGCGCTGGATGATCCGGCACCGGACAATCCGGCGGACCGGGTGCCCCTGCTGGGCCGCAGCATGCTGGTGGTGGATGACTCCACCACCGTGACCCGGGTAATCCGCCATCTGGCCCTGAGCTGGGGCATGCGCGTCACCGCCAGCAACGATCCGCGCGAAGCGCTGGCCTCGTTACGTACCCAGGCCAATATCAATGAGCCCTACGATGTGGTGCTGCTCGACCACCAGATGCCGGGCATGACCGGGGTGCAGCTGGCGGCGCGGATCCACGAGGATCCGGTCATCACCCACTCACCGGTGCTGATCATGCTCACCGGTATCAGCAGCTCCCCCACCGATGTGGACGCGCGTAACGTCAGTATTCATCGGGTGCTGACCAAACCGGTGTCGGCGCCGCGCCTCAAACAGGTACTGAGTGAGGAGTTGGGCCTGCAGCGCCCGTCGGCGCCCCGCCAACGCAGCGAAAGCCCGGACCCCGGATTGCAGGTACTGGTGGTCGAGGACCACAAGCTGAGCCAGAAAGTTATCCGCGGCATGCTCAACAAACTGGGCATTACTCCGGAACTGGCCGCCAACGGCCTGGAAGCCCTCCACCGTGCCACCCAGAAGCGTTATGACCTGATCCTGATGGATTGCGAAATGCCGGAGATGGACGGGTTCGAGGCCACCCGGCGGATCCGTGCCCACGAGCGGGAAAACGGCCTGGTGGCGGTCCCCATCGTCGCCCTCACCGCCCATATCCTGCGCGAGCACCGGGAGCGCAGCCTGGCCTCCGGCATGAACGCCCACATTCCCAAACCGGTGGAACTCAATGTGCTTCGTGACGTGCTGATCCGCTTTACCCGGCGCGGCCAGGTCGAGGAATCCGGGGAAGAAACCTGACCCGCGCGAGGCGCGCCGCCGCGACGATGGCGAGCGTTGCCTGCTACACTATCGGCCCGGCCATGCCACCGTCCGCCACGGACATCGGCATGGCCGGCTTACCATCCGCCCCGTGAGCATCGTGGAGAAGTCGTGATGACGGGTCGTCACCTGACGCCAGTGGACCAATTGCTTAGCCGCGTGGACAACGCGCTGCGCACCCTCACTCCCGGGTCCACCCGGGCCTCCCGGCAGCCCGCCGCCCAGCCCGGCGGTGACGAAGCCGTCATCAAGGACCCGAGCGCCGCCCTGGACGCCCGGCAGCGGCGCCATATCGCCGGCCTGATGCGTATCAACCACACCGGTGAGGTCTGTGCCCAGGCGCTGTATCAGGGCCAGGCCAGCACCGCCACCTTGCCCCACGTGCGCCATGCCATGGAGGAAGCCGCCCGGGAGGAGGAAGATCATCTGGCTTGGTGCGAGGACCGTATCCGCGAACTGGGCAGCGTGCCCAGCCGTCTGAATCCGCTGTTCTACGCCATGAGCTACACTCTCGGTGCCGGCGCCGGGCTGGCCGGAGACCGCTGGAGCCTGGGCTTTGTCTCGGAAACCGAGCATCAGGTGGTGCGCCATCTGGAGCGCCACCTGTCCGAACTGCCCGCCGCCGATCACCGCACCCGTGCCATCCTTGAACAGATGCGCGAAGACGAGCTGAAACACGCCGTCACCGCCGAAGACGCCGGCGGCGCTCCCCTCCCCACCCCGATCCGCCGCGCCATGACCCTGATGAGCAAGGTGATGACGCTCACCACCTACAGGATCTAGTGAACAGTGAATAGTTAACAGTGAATAGCGCGCGGATGAATTTCTCCGTACGCTGCAACGAAAGAGGCCGCGTCCAGGTGTTGGGCGCGGCCTCTTTATCTTTTGATTTTCGCTGTTAACTGTTAATTGTTAACTCTTCACTGCTTTTTTTACATGTTCCGGCTGTAGAAAATCTCCAGCATTTCGGTCTGCAGACGTTCCTTGATTTCGGCCAGTTCGGCGTCGTCGAACTCGTCACTGCCGGCGCCGAACAGGTAGTTTTCGATGTCGAAGTCCTTGAGCAGCATCTTGGTGTGGAAGATGTTCTCCTGGTACACGTTGACATCGATCATCTGGTAGGCGTTCTGCGTGTCCTCCACCAGGAAGTTCTGGATCGACGTGATATCGTGATCGATGTAGTGCTTGGTGCCGTCCAGATCCCGGGTCATGCCGCGGACCCGATAGTCGATGGTGACGATATCGGAGTCGAAGCTGTGAATCAGGTAGTTCAGCGCCCGCAGCGGTGAGATCACGCCACAGGTGGACACATCCACATCCACCCGGAAAGTGGAGATACCGTTGTCCGGATGGGACTCCGGATAGGTGTGGACAGTCACATGGCTCTTGTCCAGGTGCGCCACCACCGTGTCCGGCAGCGGCCCGGGCGCTTCTTCGTCCCAGTCGGTACCGCTCGGCGGGGTTTCGTGTTCCGCGATCAGCATGGTCACACTGGCGCCCTGCGGATCGTAGTCCTGACGGGCCACGTTGAGGACGTTGGCGCCAATGATGCGCGTCACGTTGGTGAGGATTTCAGTCAACCGCTCCGCGTTGTAGAGCTCATCGATGTACTCGATGTACTCCTTGCGGTGCTGCTCGGTCTTCGCATAGGCGATGTCGAAAATATTGAAGCTGAGCGACTTGGTCAGGTTGTTGAAACCGTGCACCGAAATCTTGGGATTGGGATCTTTTACCACCGCATTTCCCCGTTGGCGGTCGTCACCGCCCGTGGTTAACTCACTCAACCCCGGATACGGCTGACCGCACCGGGAATCCGCAGGTTTTTGGCGCCGGCCCAGGTCCGCCCGGCACCTCGCCGCCTTGGCGAAGGGTATCCGCTCAGGCTTCGATGGTATAGCTGTGGGTGACCTCCACACCACCACGGGTGAGCATGATCGACGCGGAGCAGTACTTCTCCGCCGACAATGACACCGCCCGTTTCACCTGCGCCTCCTTGAGATCCTCGCCGGATACCACGAAGTGCAAATGAATTTTGGTGAATACGGCGGGGACTTCATCCTCCGCCCGCTCCGCGCTCAGCTCACAGCGGCAGCCTGTCACGTTCTGACGGGATTTACGCAGAATATGCACCACATCGAACGCGGAACAACCGCCAACGCTCATTAGCAGGGTTTCCATCGGGCGCGCACCGCGATTCTGGCCGCCATGATCGGGCGGACCGTCCATAAGGATGGTGTGACCGGAACCGGATTCCGCCTGAAAACAGGCTTCGCCCTGCCATTCAACCACAGCTTTCATCACCTACTCCTGCTCGGCACCGGAGCGGCCCGCCGGGCCCGCCCCCAAATGGGCGCGCAGATTACCACAGAGCGACCCCGCGACCATACCCTTAGAGCCCGCTCATGGTCTCCACGCCGCCCTGTTTACCACCTCCGCCCGCCCCCAACAGCGGACCGGCGTCACCCCTTCGAGCTCTCGCGGGCTCCTACCCTTGGCAGCGATGTGAAAAACAGGCAATATCCTTGAGCTTAATCGGCTAAGACATTCTTCTGGCTTAAGCAGAGACCCCATGAGCGACGGCAACAAGATTATTCCCAATCTGGACCACTTTCTGGCCAACTGCCACCGTCGGCGGTATCCGGCGAAGAGCACCATTATTTACGCTGGCGATGAGTCCGACGCCCTTTATTACATTCTCCGTGGCTCGGTCACGGTGATGATCGAGGACGACGACGGTCGCGAAATGATCATGGCGTATCTCAACGAAGGTGACTTCTTCGGTGAAATGGGCCTGTTCGAGAGCGACCCTTCCCGTTCCGCCTGGGTGAAAGCGAAAACCGAGTGCGAAGTGGCCGAGGTGAGCTACGCCAAATTCCGTCAGTTGACCCGGGAAGACGCCGACATTCTGTTCGCCGTATCGGCGCAACTGGCCGGCCGTCTGCGCGCCACCACCCGCAAGGTGGGCGACCTGGCGTTCCTTGACGTCACCGGCCGGGTCGCCGGCACTCTGCTGGACCTGTGCAAGCAGCCCGACGCCATGACCCATCCCGATGGTATGCAGATCAAGGTCACCCGCCAGGAGATCGGCCGGATCGTCGGCTGCTCCCGCGAGATGGTCGGCCGGGTCCTGAAGAATCTGGAAGAACAGGGCCTGGTGTCCGTGAAGGGCAAGACCATGGTGGTGTATGGCACGCGCTGATGAAGGCAGCGAATAGTTAATAGGGAACAGAGAATAGCTCGCGGATAAAGCGCCGCGGACACTGAAAGCCAAGAGGCCGCGTCCAGAAGTTGGAGCGGCCTCTTGGCTTTTTCTTTGCTTTTGATTTTCGCTGCTAACTATTCACTGTTCACTATTAACTAGAAAAACAGCTTTTTCAGCGCCGCGCCGGGGTCTTCCTCGCGCATGAAGGCCTCGCCGACCAGGAAACCGTGGATACCGTTGTCACGCATCAGGCGCACGTCGGCGCGGGTGTGGATGCCGCTCTCGGTGACCACAAGGTGATCGGCGGGTACTTGCGGAGCCAGTTCCAGAGTGGTGTCCAGACGGGTTTCGAAGGTGCGCAGGTCGCGGTTGTTGATGCCGACCACTTCCACGTTCAGCTTCATCGCCCGCTCCAGCTCCTCACCGGAGTGCACTTCCACCAGCACATCACAGCCGGCCTGCTGGGCGGCGTGGTAGAGCTCATCCATCTGAGCATCGGACAGTGCCGCCACGATCAGCAGAATGGCGTCCGCCCCCATGGCCCGGGTTTCGAACACCTGCCAGGGGTCAACAATGAAATCCTTGCGCAGTACCGGCAACGACACCGCGTTACGGGCGGCGCGCAGATAGTCCTCATGCCCCTGGAAGAACTCCTGATCGGTGAGCACGGACAGGCAGGCGGCGCCATTTTCCTCATAGCGCCGGGCGATATCCACCGGATCGAAGTCCTCACGAATAACCCCTTTGCTGGGGGAGGCTTTCTTGATTTCCGCGATCACCGCCGGTTTGCCCTCGGCCACGCGATCATACAGCTTGCGATGGAAACCTCTCGCCCGACGCTGATTCTCCGCCAGCGCCCGCAAATCCCCCATGCTGTAACGGCGTTTGCCGTCGACGATCTCCTGCTCTTTACGTTCGATGATGCGATCAAGAATGGTGCCGTTGCTCATGGCCGCTCCTGGCTGTCTGAGCGGGCCGTGCGCCGGCCCGCTTTCTTTATCGAGGGTGGTCAAGCCACTCCCATTAGAACGCTCCCGGCGGGGGATGTTCAAAGGGCTTATGTTAAATCCTGTCCAACCCGCCGCTCTCAGTCCGCCGCTTTCAAGGCACGGCAAAACTGGGCCAGTTCCCGCATGCGCTCGGCGGCTTCACCGTTATGAATCAAATCATCCGCCATCCGCACACCTTCCGCCAGTGTGCGGGTCACCCCGGACACATAGATCGCCGCGCCGGCGTTCAGGGCCACCATGTCCGCGGCCTTGGCCGCCACCGGCCCGGTGCGCTTGCCGAACGCATCCCGGATCAGCGCCAGCGACGCCTCGGGATCGGTCACGTCCAGCCCCACCAGGGAATCGGACTCGATGCCCACGTCTTCCGGTGTGATCTGGAACTCCCGTACTTCACCATCCCGGAATTCCGCCACATGCGTGCGCCCCGCCAGAGTGATCTCGTCCAGGCCATCATGGCCATGCACCACCATCACGTGCTCCGCGCCCAGGCGTCCCATGACTTCGGCCATGGGCCGGCAAAGCCGGTCGGAGAAGACACCGACCACCAGCCTCTGGACGGAGGCGGGATTGGTCATCGGGCCGAGAATATTGAACAGTGTGCGCATGCCCAGCTCCTTGCGCGGGCCGATGGCGTATTTCATGGCGCTGTGATGGCCGGGAGCGAACATGAACCCCACTCCCACCGCGTCCACGCACTGGGCCACCTGCTCCGGGGTCAGGTCAAGATCGATACCGGCGGCCTCCAGCAAGTCCGCGGAGCCGCTTTTGGAACTGACCGAGCGGCCACCGTGCTTGGCCACCCGGCAGCCGGCGGCGGCGGCGACGAAGGCGCTGGCGGAGGATACATTGAACAGATTGGCACCATCACCACCGGTACCGACGATATCCACCAGATGGCGGCGGTTCTCGATGGTCACCGGTTTCACCAGCTCGCGCATCACCATGGCGGCACCGGTGATCTCGTCCAGGGATTCGCTCTTCATCCGCAACCCCACCAGGAAACCGCCGATCTGAGCGTCGGTGGCACCGCCGGTCATGATCTGGCGCATTACTTCCCGCATTTCCTCGGTGGACAGATCGATATGCTCCACCACCCGCGCCAGCGCGTCCTGAATGTTCATTGTTATTGCCCCCCGTGCTCGAGAAAGTTCTTCAACATGGCGTGGCCATGCTCGGTCAGAATCGACTCTGGATGGAACTGCACCCCTTCCAGGGGCAGCTCTTTATGCCGCATGCCCATGATCTCTTCCATTTCGCCCTGCTCATTCTCGGTCCAGGCGGTGATTTCAAAACATTCGGGCAGTGTCTCCCGGGCCACCACCAGGGAATGATAGCGAGTGGCGGTGAACGGGCTCGGCAGTCCGGCGAACACCCCCTGGCCGGTATGGTGCACCGACGAGGTCTTGCCGTGCATCACTTGCCCGGCACGCACCACCTCTCCGCCGAACGCCTGCCCCAGGGACTGATGTCCCAGACAGACGCCGAGAATCGGCAGCTTGCCAGCGAAATGGCGAATCGCCTCCACGGAAATACCGGCCTCATTGGGCGAGCAGGGCCCCGGCGAGATCATCAACCGATCCGCCTCCAGCGCTTCCATGCCGGCCAGATCGATCTGGTCATTGCGGTGCACCAGCACCTCGGCCCCCAGTTCCTGCAGGTACTGGACCAGGTTATAGGTGAAGCTGTCATAGTTATCGATCATCAAGACCCGCATCAGCGTTCCCCCTCGTCCAGATTAAGCCCGCCCAGGGCCATGTTCACCGCGCGGAATACGGCACGGGCCTTGTTCATGGTCTCTTTCCATTCCAGATCGGGCTGGGAATCCGCCACCACGCCGCCGCCGGCCTGCACGTAAAGCCGGCCGTCCTTGACCACCGCGGTGCGGATGGCGATCGCCATGTCCATGTCGCCATCGAAGCCGATATAGCCCACGGCACCGCCGTAGACACCGCGCTTGGTGGGTTCCAGTTCGTCGATGATTTCCATGGCGCGGATCTTCGGCGCGCCGCTCAGGGTGCCGGCGGGGAAAGTGGCCCGCAGCACGTCCAGCGGCCCCAGTTCCGGGCGCAGTTTGCCTTCCACATTGGAGACGATATGCATCACGTGGGAATAGCGCTCCACCGCCATTTTCTCGGTCAGCTTCACCTCCCCTGGCTTGGCCACCCGGCCGACATCGTTGCGGCCCAGATCGATCAGCATCAGGTGTTCGGCCAGTTCCTTCGGATCCGCCAGCAGTTCCTCTTCCAATTCCCGGTCCCGCTCCGGCGTTTCCCCCCGTTTGCGGGTACCCGCGATGGGCCGCACGGTGACGGTATCGCCCTCGACCCGGGTGAGAATCTCCGGCGAGGAGCCGGCGATGTGAAAATCTTCCAGGTCCAGATAGAACATGTACGGGGAAGGGTTGAGATAGCGCAAAGCGCGATAAAGATCCATGGCCGGTGCCGGGAATTCACAGCTCATGCGCTGCGCTGGCACCACCTGCATCACATCTCCCGCCAGGATGTATTCACGAATCGTTTCCACCGCCTGGCCATGCCGGTCGCGGGGAAACTCAGAGACGAAATCCTCTTCTCCCACCGGTTCGCCATAGCGATGGTGGCCGGGCTCGGACAACGGCGCCCGCAGCTTCGCCTCCAGCTCGTCCAGACGGCGCAGCGCCCGGCCTTCGGCGTGGCTGTCCGCCGGGTCCACCTGCACGATCAGGAACAGGCTGCCGCGCAGGTTATCGAACACCACCACTTCCTCGGAGCGCATCAGCAGGATATCCGGTACGCCGAGCACATCCTCCCCCGGCGCCGGCCCCAGACGCGGCTCGAAGTAGCGCACGCTGTCATAGCCGAAGTAGCCCACCAGACCACCGTTGAAACGGGGCAGACCGGGGATCTCCGGGGTGTTGTATTCCTGCCGGTAGGCCTCGATCCAGGCGATCGGATCCGGCACGTCCAACTGGCGCTCGCCGTCGGCATCGGTAATCAGAATGCGCTGGCCGTGGATGCGGATCACCTCCGCCGCTGGCAGGCCGATCATGGAATAGCGCCCCCAGCGCTCCCCGCCCTGCACGGATTCGAACAGGTAGCTGTAGGGCCCGGCGGCCAGTTTGCGATAGGCGGACAGCGGCGTGTCCAGATCCGCCAGCACTTCGCGTACCACCGGTACGCGGGTGTAACCCTGGCGGGCATACTCATCCAGATTTCGTGGTGACATGGTGGTCCCCGATCTTGATACAGACGACAGATTGTAGACGGAAATAAAACGCGAGGGGTGCCGCTATCGGCAGTAGAAGCGGCAAGCGAAGAGCGTCACCATCGCCAGGCGGCGACGGAACGGGGCAGGAACTTGATTTGGAGGTCGGTGCGGCTCACCGGCTTTCCTTCGGCTTTTTGTATTGAGACCGGATTCTAGGACGTGCTGGGCCGGGGCGCAACACGCCCCGGCGAATAGCGTGCCGCCCTACTTCACCTGCTGTTTGCCCAGCTTGCGGGCCAGGGTGCGGCGATGCATGCCGAGCCGGCGCGCGGTTTCGGAAATGTTGAAACCGGTTTCCGCCAGGGTTTCGTGGATGCGCTCCCACTCGAGGGTCTTGATCGAGGTCGGCCGTCCCACCACTTCCACCTCGGTGCTGCCGTCGGCACGATGAAACGCGGCTTCGATGTCATCGGTATTGGAAGGCTTGGCGAGGTAATGGCAGGCGCCGAGCTTCACCGCCTCCACCGCGGTGGCGATACTGGCGTAACCGGTCAGCACCACGATCAGCATATCCTCATCATGGGCGTGCAAGGCCTGGACGCAGGACAGCCCGGTGGCCTCCCCCTTCAGCTTGAGATCCACCACCGCGTAACGGGGTGAGTGACTCTCCAGCAGCGTCATCATCGATTCCATGCCATCGGCACTGATCACCGCGTACCCGCGGCGCTCGAAAGAGCGGGCCAGGGTGCGGGCAAAGGGGGCATCGTCCTCGACAATCAACAGGGTGTCCGCGCTGTCTTCATGCTGGTTATGCTCGTTCACCATGCTCCTCCTCCAGGGCAATCGCCGATAGTGGCAACGTCAGCGTCACTTCGGCACCTTTGTGCGGCCGGTTGCGGGCGGTGAGGTTACCCCCCAGGGTACGCGCCACATTAACCACCAGGAACAGCCCCAGGCCGCTGCCGGGGCGCCCCTTGGTGGATTGATAGGGACGGCCAATACGGCCAAGCATCTCCTCGCTGAAGCCCGGCCCCCGGTCCAGAACCGTCAGTATCAGGGATTCGCCGTCACGGCTCACCTGCAGCCCCACCCAGTCACGGGAGGCTTCCAGGGCATTATCCAATACATTGCACAAACTTTGTTTGAGCGCCGAGTCGGAAACGATATCCATATCCTCGCCAAAGGCGTTGTGATAATCGAACCCGGTCACCGGGCGGGTGGCCCGCCACTCTTCCACCAGCTCGTCCAGGAAAGCATGCACGGTGGTTTCTTCCGAGGACTCACCCCGGGCTTCACCGGCGGACAGCAAAATACCGCTGACGATGGACTTGCAGCGCAGCACCTGGGTCTGCATTTCGGTGATCTCGTCGAGCAGATCCGGATCGGATTTGAACACCGGCATATGCCGCCAGTCCCCCAGGATCACCGACAGCGTCGCCAGCGGCGTCCCCAGTTCGTGGGCGGCGCCGGACGCCAGCAGCCCCATGCGGACGATGTGCTCCCCCTCGGCGGCGCGCTGACGCAGATCCGCCAGCCGCGCGTCCCGCTCGCGCCGGTTGCGGGTAATACGGCTGATGAAAATCACCAGCAGCACGGCGTTGAGAACAAAGCAGATCAACATCCCCTGGATATACAGACTCAGCGGCCCCCGTTCGTAATCCGGCGGCATCACCAGGGGCAGCCCGGCGAATTCCAGCCAGACGAAGCAGACCGCGGTCACCAGCAGGATGGTCCAGGTGGACCACGCCTCCAACAGCACCGCGGCCAGCACCACTTGCAGCAGATACAGGAAAATAAAGGGGTTGGTGGCGCCACCGCTGGCGTAAAGCTGCATCGTCAGTGTCGCCACGTCCACCAGCAGCGCCAGGAACAGTTCACCGTTGCTGACATCCCGGCGCAACCACCGCAGCCGCAACATGCTGAGCAGGTTGAACCCAATCAGCCCCGCCAGCACCGCGAGCATGAACGCCATCGGCAACGAAATGCCAAAACCGTACCGCACCAGCAGTATGGTGCCGATCTGACCCAGCACGGCGATCCAGCGCAGTTGGATCAACTGCTGCATGTTCTTGCGCCCGGTGGCGTCACCGTCGTCGGTCTCGCGTTGCGCCGGAATCGGCTGGGGGCTTTGCACCGCCGCCGCGGCCCCCTTCGTGGCTGTCATCGTCACCTTCTCCTGAGAGGTTGGCCCCTGAACAGGCTCCTAGCGCCGTGACCGCAGTTCCTCACGAAGCACGAACACAGCGCCGGCGGCCACCATCAAGGCAAGGGTATACCAGGTGATCGCATAGACCAGGTGATTATTGTGAAAAGAGACTACGGTCAGCCCGCCCACCGGTCCCTCCGCCGGCGCCGGCCCGGCGTCCGCATCGACGAAGTACGGTGCCACCCGGGTCAGGTCATGGGTCCGGGCAATGGCGGCCACATCCCGGGAGTACCAACGGCTCTCCGCGGGGACATTGTCCCGCAAAAAACCGCCGCCGGGCTCGCTCAAGCGCAGCAGGCCGCTGACCCGCACCTTGCCTTCGGGGGTCCAGGCGCCGGCGCCGGCCCGGTCGCGCTGTTGCTGGGGAACATAGCCGCGGTTGATCAGCACCACGGTGCCGTCGTCCCGTTTCAGCGGGGTCATCACCCAGTAGCCACTGCCCAGCTCGGTGCTGGCCTGGACCAGGGAGATGCGATCGGAAAGGAAGGTGCCGCTGAGCTGAACGTGCTGATATTCATACTCTTCGCGGCTGATTCGCGGCCACTCGGCGGGGCCCGGGGCGGGCACCGCCGGAGCGTCCACGCGGCTGGAGACGCGTTCGATCAGGTCCAGTTTCCAAGCCCGGCGCTCCACCTGCCAGTTGCCCAGGAACACCAGCCCGATGAACGCGGCCACCGCCACCAGCATCCACGCCAGCCGCGCCGCCCGGCGCGGGCGGCTCACGGCGGGCCGTGGGCGCGAGGGTTGGTTCACTGTCCGTGCACCGATTCCATCAGGCCGGGCATCATGTTGACGTTAAGGTGGTACATCACCCACAACGACCCCGCCAGGGTGATGAATACCATCACCGCGGTAAAGATCAGAGCCAACATGTTCCAACCGCCTTCGGATTGGAAGTTCATGTGCAGGAAGTAAATCATGTGCACCACGATCTGCACCGCGGCGAACCCCAGAATCACCAGGGCGGTGGTGCTGGAGGTCTCGAACACGCCGCCCATCACGATCCAGAACGGGATCGCGGTGAGGATCACCGACAGGATGAAACCGATCATGTAGCTTTTGAAATCGGCGTGCGGCAGCTCGTCGCCATGATGTTCGTGATGATGCTCGTGAACGTTGTCGTGATGCTCGCTCATACCAGCACTCCCATCAGATAAACGAAGGTGAACACGCCGATCCAGACCACGTCCAGGAAGTGCCAGAACATGGACAGACACGCCACGCGACGCTTGTTCTCCGGAATCAGACCGTGCTTGCGCAACTGGAAGCACAGGGTCACCAGCCAGACGATGCCGAAGAACACGTGCAGACCGTGGGTCCCCACCAGAGCGAAGAACGAGGTCAGGAAAGCACTGGTTTGCGGGCCCGCGCCGACATGAATCAAATGCGCGAACTCATACAGCTCCAGGCTCAGGAAGCCGACCCCGAACAAGCCGGTGATCAGCAGCCAGCCAATGGTGCCGCGCACCCGATTCTTCTGCATCTCCAACATGGCGAAGCCATAGGTGATGGAGGACAGCAGCAGCAGCGCGGTGTTCATCGCCACCAGCGGCAGGTCGAACAGCTCGGCGCCGGTGGGGCCGCCGGCGTAGCTGCGGCCCAGAACCCCGTAAGTGGCGAACAGAGAAGCGAAGATCAGACAGTCGCTCATCAGATACAGCCAGAAACCCAGCATCGTGCCCGTCTGCGGGTGATGCTCCTCGGTCTCGTAGAACTGCAGCGGCTGCCCTTGCGCTTGTTGAGTTTGAGTCGTATCAACCATGGTTCGCGAGTACCCGTGTCCGTTCCGCTTCCACGCGCACTACCTCTTCCACCGGAATGTGGTAGTCGCGGTTGTAGTTGAAGGTGTGGCCGATGGCCACCACCAGCAGCCCCAGGAAGGACACGCCGGCCAGCAGCCACATATGCCAGATCAGCGCGAAGCCCAGCACCGTGCTGATGCCCGCCAGAATGATCCCGGCCCCGGTATTCTTGGGCATGTGGATCGGCAGGAAACCGCTCTCCGGACGCTTGTAGCCGTGCTGCTTCATCTGCCACCAGGCATCCAGATCGTGCACACGCGGGGTGAACGCGAAGTTGTAAGCCGGCGGCGGCGAGGAGGTGGACCACTCCAGGGTACGGCCATCCCAGGGATCACCGGTTTCGTCACGCAAGGACTCCCGGCGCATGAAGCTCACCACCAACTGAATCAGGAAGGCGGCGATACCGATGGCGATCAGCACGGCGCCGAACGCGGCCACCTGGAACCAGATCTGCAGGGACGGATCATCGAATTGGCTCATGCGGCGGGTCACGCCCATCAGGCCCAGTACATACAACGGCATGAAGGCGAAGTAGAAGCCGGTCAGCCAGAACCAGAACGAGACCTTGCCCCAGAACGGGTCCAGCTTGAAGCCGAAGGCTTTCGGGAACCAATAGGTGATCGCCGCCAGCATGCCGAACAGCACACCGCCGATGATCACGTTATGGAAGTGGGCGATCAGGAACAGGCTGTTGTGCAGCACGAAGTCCGCCGGCGGCACCGCCAACAGCACCCCGGTCATGCCACCAATGACAAAGGTAACCATGAAGCCCACGGTCCACAGCATCGGCACGTCGAAGCGGATACGGCCGCGATACATGGTGAACAGCCAGTTGAACACCTTGGCCCCGGTGGGGATCGAGATGATCATCGTGGTGATCCCGAAGAACGAGTTCACACTGGCTCCCGACCCCATGGTGAAGAAGTGGTGCAGCCATACCAGGTAGGACAGCACGGTGATCACCACGGTGGCGTAGACCATGGAGGCATAGCCGAACAAACGCTTGCCGGAGTAGGTGGAAACGATCTCGGAGAACACACCGAACGCCGGCAGAATCAGGATGTACACCTCGGGGTGACCCCAAATCCAGATAAGATTGATGTACATCATGGCGTTGCCACCCAGATCTTCGGTAAAAAAGTTGGTACCGAGATAGCGGTCCAGGGTCAGCATCGCCAGTACGGCGGTCAGCACCGGGAAAGCGGCCACGATGAGCACGTTGGTGCAAAGAGCAGTCCAGGTGAACACCGGCATTTTCATCATGGTCATACCCGGCGCCCGCATCTTGACGATGGTCACCAACAGGTTCACGCCCGATAGGAGGGTACCGACACCCGCGATCTGCAAGGCCCATATGTAGTAATCCACCCCGACGCCGGGACTCTTGTCTATGCCCGCCAGGGGTGGGTAGGCCAACCAGCCGGTCTTGGCGAATTCACCGATGAACAGGGACACCATGACCAGCACGGCGCCGGAGGTGGTCATCCAGAAGGAAAAGTTATTGAGGAACGGGAAGGCCACGTCGCGGGCCCCGATCTGCAACGGCACCACGTAGTTCATGATGCCGGTCACCAGAGGCATGGCGACGAAGAAGATCATGATCACACCATGGGCGGTGAAGATCTGATCATAGTGATCCGGCGGCAGGTAACCGGCGGAGTCGCCGAAAGCCCAGGCCTGCTGGATGCGCATCATGATGGCGTCGGCGAAGCCGCGCAGCAGCATCACCAGGGCCAGAATGATATACATGATGCCGATCTTTTTGTGGTCGATGCTGGTGAACCATTCCCGCCACAGGTAACCCCAAAGGCGGAAATAGGTCAGCGCGCCTAGCAGCGCGATACCACCGAGGACCACCGCGGCGAACGTGGCGATCAGGATCGGCTCATGATAGGGAATCGCCTCCCAGGTGAGGCGACCGAAAATGAGCTTGGTCAGGTCGATTTGATCAAACATTTTGCACACCGACGCCCAAGGCGCTTCATGAAAGGTGTATCGGAACGATGGAAGACCGTGTCATTCCATCACTGATGCTGTTCGTGCCCGGCGGCATGGTCACCATGACCACCGTGGCCTTCAGCCTTGTCGGCCTTGTCACCGCCATGACCACCGTGGTGGCCACCGTGACCAAACATCATCATGTCTTTCATACACATCGTGCCGGGCTCCACGCAGAGATTCAGGATCGCGTCGTAGAGCGTGGGATCCACCTCGGCATAATAGTGTACGGGCTCGCGCTCGCTCGGCTTCTCCAACTCCCGATAAACGTCGCGATCCAGGGTGCCGCCCTCGGCGGCGACTTTCGCCACCCACTCATCGAAGCCGGCTTCGCTCAGGCCATGGAACTTGAAGCGCATGTGCGAGAAACCGGCGCCGCTGTAGTTGGCGGAGAAACCGTCGTAGACGCCCTCTTCATTGATCACCCCATGCAGCTTGGTTTCCATGCCCGCCATGGCGTAGATCTGGCCGGCCAGCGCCGGGATGAAGAAGGAGTTCATGGTGGACGAGGAGGTGATCTTGAAGCGGATCGGACGGTCCACCGGCGCCGCCAGTTCATTGACCGTGGCGATGCCCTGTTCCGGGTAGAAGAACAGCCATTTCCAGTCCAGGGAGACCACTTCCACCACCAGCGGCTCCATGTCCTCGGGCACCGGCTTGCCCGGCGCGATGCGATCCAGCGGGCGATACGGGTCCAGTTTATGGGTACTGACGTAGGTCATCGCCCCAAGGGCGATAATAATCAACAGAGGCACGCCCCAGATCACCAGTTCCAACACCGTGGAATGGTCCCAATCCGGCTTGTAGGTCGCTTCCTTGTTGGAAGAACGGTAGCGCCAGGCGAACAACAGAGTAAGGATGATGACGGGCACGATCACCAGAAGCATCAACACCGTGGCCCAGACGATCAGATCACGTTGTTGGGCGGCCACATCACCGGATGGTGACATGACCACTGCATCACACCCCGCCAGCAAAGCGACGGCGGCGGCCAGTGACATCCCGCGTACTAGCTTGAGAATTGGCATTGCCGAGTATTGTAAGTAGTCCAGGGTGCCGCGCACTGTACGCCTCCAGCCCGGAATGTTGAATTGGACATTTTGTCCAATGGTGTCACGATATCGAGAAAGTGATTATGATCGGTTGGACTTGATTCCGTGAGGTACAGCAATGATAACAACTAACGACGCCGCCGCCGTGCCCTCCTACTCTTCCGCTCCCGAGGCCCATCAGGCCGTGGCACCGAACGAGATCGCCGTGGGCGTGGTGATCGGGCGCACCTCAGAGTACTTCGACTTCTTCGTTTATGGAATAGCCTCGGTTCTGGTGTTCCCGTCGGTGTTTTTTCCCTTCGCCGGCCGCCTGGAGGGTTTGCTGTACGCCTTCACCATTTTTTCCTTCGCCTTCATCGCCCGCCCCTTCGGTACCGCGCTGTTCATGACCATCCAGCGCCACTGGGGCCGTAGCGTCAAACTGACCGCCGCCTTGTTCCTGCTCGGCACCGCCACCGCGGGCATCGCCTTCCTGCCCGGCCACGCGGTACTGGGTGGCTACGCCATCCTGGTGTTGTCGCTGCTGCGTATTCTGCAGGGGCTGGCCCTGGGCGGCTCCTGGGACGGCCTGCCCTCCTTGCTGGCGCTGAACGCGCCGAAAAACCGCCGCTCCCGCTTCGCCATGATCGGCCAACTGGGCGCCCCTATCGGTTTCCTGGTGGCCAGCGTCCTGTTCCTGTTTCTGTATATGAGCCTGTCCACCGAGGATTTCCTTGGCTGGGGCTGGCGCTATCCGTTCTTCGTGGCGTTCGCCATCAACGTGGTGGCCCTGTTCGCCCGCCTGCGGCTGGTGTTGACCCATGAGTACACCGCGGCGCTGGAAGAGAGCGAGCTGGAACCTCTGAGCACGCGCAAAATGTTGCAAGAACAGGGCTACAACATCTTCATTGGCGCCTTTGCCGCCCTGGCCAGCTACGCGCTGTTCCACCTGGTGACCATCTTCCCGCTGTCCTGGATCGTACTGAACGGCTCCCAGAATGTGCCGGATGTGCTGATCGTGCAGGCCATCGGGGCAATCCTGGCGATTTTCGGCACCATCGCCTCCGGCTGGATCGCGGAACGGATCGGCAAACGCAACACCGTCGGCTCGCTGGCGGTGCTGATCGGGATCTTCAGTCTGTTCACCCCGCTGCTGATGGATGGTAACGCGGTACAGCAGGATATCTTCATTCTGGTCGGCTTCGTTCTGCTGGGCCTGTCCTACGGCCAGGCTTCCGGCACCGTCACCGCCAACTTCCAGCGCCGCTTCCGCTATACCGGAGCGGCATTGACCTCCGACTTCGCCTGGCTGTTCGGCGCCGCCTTCGCGCCGCTGGTGGCACTGGGGCTGTCGGCCAAATTCGGCTTGGCTTACGTCAGCGTTTATCTGCTGTCCGGGGTGATTTGCACGCTGCTGGCGCTGCGTATCAACAAGTCACTGGAAGCGAGTTAAGGTTGTCGCACCCTCTCCCTTCAGGGGAGAGGGTGCATCAGCGGGGGCGAATCAGCTGAGCGAACCCAGCGCTTTCTTGGTGAAGATCTCGATCTCCTCCTCACGACCTTCCCGCATCTTGATCAGCCAGTTCGGGTCCTGCAACAAAGCCCGTCCGACCGCGATCAGATCGAATTCGTCGTTGGCCATACGCCGTTCCAGTTCGTCGATACTCACCGGATTGGCGGTGCCACCCATACCCTGATTGTTATGGCCGATGAAATCGTCATCCAGGCCCACACTGCCCACGGAAAGGGTCGGCTTGCCGGTCAGCTTGCGGGTCCAGCCAGCCAGATTGAGGTCGGAACCTTCGAATTCCGGCACCCAGAAGCGGCGGGTGGAGGCGTGGAACAGATCGACGCCAGCGTCCACCAGCGGGGCCAGAAAGCGCTCCAGCTCCTGCGGCGTGGTGGCCAACCGGGCCTCATAATCCTGCTGCTTCCACTGGGAATACCGCAGCACGATGGCGAAGTCCTCGCCCACCGCCTCACGCACCGCGCGCACGATGTCCGCCACGAAACGCCCGCGGTTGTCCATGTTGCCGCCGTATTGGTCATCCCGCTGATTGGTGCCTTCCCAGAAGAACTGATCAAGCAGATAGCCGTGGGCCCCGTGGATTTCCACACCATCGAACCCCAGATCCCGGGCGTGGCGGGCGGATTCGGCGAAAGCCCGGATAACGTCGTCGATGTCTTCCAGGGTCATGGCATGGCCGCTCTCCTTACCCGGCTTGAACAGACCGGAAGGGGAATAACCGGGCACGTCCTTGTCCGGGCCGACACCGGGCCGGCGCACCGCCCCCACGTGCCAGAGCTGGGGAATAATGGCGCCGCCGGCCTGGTGAACCTGCTCCACCACCCGTTTCCAGCCGGCCAATGCCAGCTCACCATGAAAAGCCGGCACCCGCTCGTAACCGTTGGCCGCCACATGGCCCACGGTGGTGCCCTCGGTAATGATCAGCCCCACCTCGCCTTCGGCGCGGCGGCGGTAGTAAGCGGCCACATCCTCATTGGGAATGTAGTCCGGAGAAAAATTGCGCGTCATCGGCGCCATGGCCACGCGGTTACGCAGCTTCAGGGACTTGTGTTCAAACGGACGCAACAACGCGTCCAGCGAGGTACTCATAGCCTGTTCTCCCGAGTCGTGGCGGCCCCGGCCGCCGTCCAATTTGGTTGCAGATCGCAACCGTAAACCAGGACGGTTTCATCATGCAACCGTTTTGGATAGACTGAAGTGGCTCTTATATATGCTGAATCCCTTGGAGGGCTGCGCCCGTGACCCGAAAACGCTTTGACGACCTGGACTGCTCCGTGGCCTGTGCCCTGGATCAAGTGGGCGACTGGTGGTCACTGCTGGTGGTCAAGGAAGCCATGCTCGGCACCCGTCGCTTCGTCGACTTTCAGCAGCGGCTGGGCATCGCCAAGAACATCCTCTGCAATCGCCTCAATCGACTGGTGGACAGCGGCGTGATGAGCAAGGTGGATGCCGGCGAGCACGGCACCCGCTACGAGTACCGGCTCACCGACAAGGGCCGCGACCTGTTCACGGTGATTACCGCGCTGCGGCAATGGAGCGAACGCTGGAACGGCAATCGGGACGATCTGCGGCTGGTGGACCGGATCAGCGGACACCCGATCCGCCAGCTCCGCGTGGAAAGCGATGACGGCCAGCCCCTTACCGTCCGCGATGTACGTTTCGAGGATGCCGGGGCCGAACGTCTGGCGAAGGACGCCTGAGTCAGAAGCGCGTTTCGATACGGCGGGCGGTCCAGTAATGGGAACGCCAGTAGACATTATCCAGCGACGAAACCATCACTCCGCGGCTGGTGGAAGCGTGCATGAAACGGCCGTGGTTCATATAGATCCCCACATGACGAACCCCCCGGCCGGTACGGAAGAACACCAGATCGCCGGTCTGTAACTGATCCTTGGCCACTTTCTCCCCTACCCTTGCCTGCTGGTCCGTGGTACGCGGCAGACGCACCCCCAAACGATCGTGAAAGGTGAGAAACACGAATCCGGAGCAATCAACACCCTTGCGGGACATCCCGCCCAGCCGGTAAGGCGTGCCTTCCCATTCCTGCAGCTGCGCGCTGAGCAAAGCGTGCACCATCCCTGGATTGGCCATATCCACGGAGTAATCCTCCATCGATACGGTCTGTTCCGGGTCGGCGTGGCTACCCGGCTCCGGCTCGTTTCGATCTTCCACCACCACCGGCCGGCTGGCACAACCGGCCAGCAGCATACACAACAGCGTCACTCCGCTTACCAGGCGCATTCGATAGTCCGCTTCTTCCTCGTCAAAAGGGTAGCAGCGCCACCCATAACGGCACCACCGCGCCGTAGGCAACGACGATGGCCGGGTGCAGCTTCTGCAACGCCCGCTGCATCAACCAATAGGAAAGGATACTGGTGAAAACCGCCAGGTAAACCAGCCGCCACCAATGATCCCAATGCCATTGCGCCACCTCCGGTAACCGCGTGACGCCCACCAGGCAGAGCAGCACGCCGGCGAACAGCAAGCTCCAGAAAGTGGTGGTAGCCGCCGCGGCGGGCAACCAGTTCCGCAAAATAGCCCCACGGGACAACACCGCGTAGCCGATCACCGCCGCGCAGCCGAGCAAATAGATCTGGCTTCCCGGCCGCGCCAGCAGCGCCATCAGGTCGGTGGGCACCGGCAGGATCAAATACTGGATCACCAGATACAACACCACGGCGAACCCCGCCAGCGGCACCGGGTGCAGATACTCCCGGTTGGCATACCAGGCCAGGATCGCGGTCCCCGGCGGCGACAGCAGATACAACAGAGACAACTCGACGCTGCCAACAGTTCGCAAAGCCTGGAACTGCGCCCAGAAAAACACCGCCAGCAGCGCGCCAAGGATCGCCCAGATGATCAAACGGCGCGGATTGAGCGCCACCCGGGCGGCCGCCGGAACCAATAGCAGCGCGGCGATCAGAAACCGCACCCCGGTCAGAGGCAGCGGGTGCGCGTCCCGAACCAGATATTCCGCGGTGGGAAAGGAAGTCCCGATCAGCAACGACCACACCAGCATTTCGCCATGCCCGGCGGCACGGGTGCGGATGCCGCTCATTCAGGCCCGGGCCAGTTCGGCGCGCATCTGTTCGATCACCGCGCCATAGTCGCTCTTGCCGAAAATGGCGGACCCGGCGACAAAGGTATCGGCGCCGGCGGCGGCCACATCGCGGATATTCTTCTCCGACACGCCGCCATCCACTTCCAGACGGATCGGCCGCTCTTGCCGATCGATCAGGGCGCGCACCTGCTCGATCTTCTTGAGGGTGCCGGGAATGAACTTCTGCCCGCCGAAGCCCGGGTTCACGCTCATCAGCAGGATCATGTCGAGCTTGTCCATGACGTATTCCAGGCACTCCGGCGTGGTCGCCGGATTCAACACCAGCCCGGCCTGGCAGCCGGCATCCCGGATCAGTTGCAGGGAGCGGTCCACATGACGGGAGGCGTCCGGGTGAAAGGTGATCATGGAGGCACCGGCGTCGGCGAACATGCCGATCAGATCGTCCACCGGCGACACCATCAGGTGCACGTCGATGGGCGCTTCGATGCCATGTTTGCGCAGCGCCTGGCACACCATCGGACCGATCGTCAGGTTCGGCACATAGTGGTTGTCCATGACGTCGAAATGAATCACGTCGGCGCCGGCGGCCAGTACCGCCTCGCATTCCTCTCCCAGGCGGGCGAAATCCGCCGCCAGGATGGAAGGCGCGATCCAGGGGGTTTGCTTACCCATCAAATTCTCCAGCACCGCCCGGCCCCGCGGGCTCAGGCGCGTAAAAAGTGATCCAGTTGTTCCAGCCGCCGCGGGGTTCCGATGTCCCACCACTGCCCCCGGTGATGCTCGCCGCCGACCCGCTCCGCCGTCATGGCCGAGCGCAGCAGCGGCGCCAGCTTCTGCTCGCCGGATGCCAGACCGTGAAACAACGCCGGATGCAGGCAAGCGATGCCCGCGTAGGTCAGCCGCGAGGCGCCATTATCCCGTACCCGGCCCTGCTCTGTTAAATGGAAATCCCCGTCCGCGTGGTGTGGCGGGTTATCCACCAGAACCAAATGCGCGTGGTCGGCCGCCAGATCCAGGTGCAGGCGGCTGAAATCGTAATCGGTCCAGATGTCGCCATTGACCAGGGCGAACGGCTCATCGCCGAGCATCGGCAAGGCGCGCAGAATACCGCCGGCGGTTTCCAGCGGGGTGCCTTCATGGGACCAACTGATATGCACACCGAAACGCTCGCCGTCCCCCAGCCGCGCCGGTAGTTGCCCGCCCAGCCAGCCGGTATTGATCACCAGTTCGCGGAACCCGGCGCGGGCCAGCCCTTCGATCAGATATTCGATCAACGGCTTGCCGCCCGCCTCCAGCAACGGCTTGGGGGTATGGTCGGTGAGTGGCCGCATGCGATTGCCATAGCCCGCCGCCAGGATCATCGCCCGCATCAGGGACACTCCCACTCGTCCAGCAGCCGTCCCAGGTCCGCCAGTTCCGGGCGGCGGCCGATCACGGTACGCAGGTAAGTGAAAAAGCGGGGTACATCCTTCACATAACCCGGCTTGCCGTCCCGGTGCATAATCCGGGCAAAGATCCCGATCACCTTCAAATGACGCTGGGCGCCCATCAGGTCACACCAGCGCAGGAAAACATCGAACTCCGGCAGCGGCAGCCCGGCGGCCAGGCCACGCTGATGGTATAGCCGCAGCCAGTCCAGCACCCGCGGCTCGGGCCAGCTGATGAACGCATCCTTGAACAGACAAATCGGGTCGTAACTGATCGGGCCGAGCACCGCATCCTGGAAGTCGATGACCCCCGGATTGGGCTCGGTCACCATCAGATTGCGTGGCATATAGTCCCGATGCACGAACACCCGGGGCTGTTCCAGAGCCGACGCCACCAGCAGATCAAACACCCGGTGCAGACGCGCCTGCTGTTCGCCGGTGGGCGTCAAGGACCGCTCATGCCGTAGATACCACTCCGGGAACAGCGTCAGTTCCCGGCGCAACAGCGCCTGGTCATAGACCGGCAGGCCGTCGGCATCGGCATGGACCTGCATGCGCACCACGGTATCGATGGCCTGGCCGAACCAGGCATCGGCATTGCCGTCATTCAGGGCCCGTAACCAGGTGTCGGTGCCGAGGTCATCCAGCAACAAATAGCCACGGGGCAGATCACTGGCACGAATCCGGGGCACATTGACACCGGCATCGGCCAGCCGCCGGGCCACATCGACAAAGGGCCGGCAGTCTTCCCGCGGCGGCGGCGCGTCCATGGCCACCAGCGAGGCCTGCCCCAGTGAATACCGAAAATAGCGGCGGAAACTGGCGTCCACGGACGCCGGCACCCCTCTCACCGCCTCGCCGGTCTGTTCACCGACCCATTGATCCAACGCGGACTTGCGCGGATCCCGATCATCCTTCTCTGGCTGCATTGCCCATCCCATTCGTTTACACTGCGGCGATTGACGAAGACTACCGTGTCGCCCTGTTTCCTGCCCCGAGGTGCCCCCGACCCGAGCGCCGGCATCGGGAAACACCGGGACAAATCCCGGCCAAGGGGGCGTCCTGCGGTTTAAAACGGCCTTTTTACCTGTTCTGAGCAGCCGATGCCACTGCACTCACGACTGATGTTTTCCTGCCTGGTACTGGGTTTCGCCAGCACCGCGGCAGCCAAGGACGATCTGAACTGGGTTGACCGTGAGGCAATGAAGGAGCTTCCCGAGGTGCTGCAACGCCCCATTCCGGTGTGGTGCGGCGGCATCTATTACAACCCCCGGGTCGGCCCGCGGGCGGAAGCCAGCGATACCATCATTACCGCCGATCAGACCAGCGCGTCCGAGGACGGCCTGATCGAAATGAGCGGCGACGTCCTGATTGAGCAACCCGGTTCCCGGGTGGTCACCAATTCCGCCCTGTTCGACCGCAGCAGCGGCAAGTTTGAAGTGGACACCCCGCTGCGCCTGGAGTCCAATCAATTCACCTTTCTCGCCGACTCCATGAGCGGCCAGACCAGTAGCCGCCAGGTCAGCCTGGGCAATGCCCGTTATTCGCTGTTCGGGCCGGGCGCCCATGGCTCCGCCGAGTATATCGATCAGCTCAGCAATCTGACCTCGGTGTTCAATGGCACCTACACCACCTGCCCCCCCGGCTCCAATGGCTGGCGCCTCTCCGGCGAACAGATCCTGCTGGACCGTGACAAGGGCTGGGGTGAGGCGCGCAACGTGGTGTTGCGGGTCAGGGACGTGCCACTGTTCTATTTGCCCTGGATCACCTTCCCCATCGATGACCGGCGCAAATCCGGGCTGCTGTTTCCGACCATCAGCACCAGCGACAACGGTGGCCTGGATTTCTCCCAGCCGATCTATCTGAACCTGCACCCGCAAATGGACGCCACCGTCGCCCCGCGCTATGTGGACGGCCGTGGCGCCGGTCTGGAAACCGAGTTCCGCTATCTGACCCGCTATGGCCAGGGCCAGGTCAGCTACGGCGTGCTGTTCCAGGATCGCGAGTTCGACGATCAGGACCGCGAGCTGGCGGCCTGGCGCCACGACGGCTCCATCGGCCGCTGGGGCCTGCACGTGGACATGAATTACGTGTCCGACGACTTCTACTTCAAGGACCTGGATACCGGTCTGCAGGTGAGCTCGCAGACCCACCTGCCACGGGTCGGGGAGCTGCGCTATTACGGCCAGACTTGGCAGGCGCTGGGCCGGCTGCAAGCCTGGCAGACCATCGATCCGACCTTGTCGGATGACTTGCACCCCTATCGCCGGCTGCCTCAGTTGCAGCTGACCGGCCGCCCGCATCTGCTCGGCCCGCTGCGCTTGTTATGGCTCAGCGACGTTACCGCCTTCGACCGCAGCGACAAGGACACCAGCAACAACCCCACCGGTGTGCGCATGCACGCGCAGCCAGCGCTGTCGGCGCGGCTGGAAAACAACTGGGGTTATGTGGAGCCCAGGGCACGCCTGTACCATACCCGTTATCAGCTGGATGATGGCGGCCCCAGCGGCAGCGAGCCCTCCCTCAATACCTGGGGCGCCAGCCTCGACGCCGGCATGTTCTTCGAGCGTTCCACCAACCTGTTCGGCCGCGGCTATACCCAGACCCTGGAGCCCCGGGTGTTCGTCAACAAGGTGGCCTACGAAAACCAGGATGATCTGCCGGATTTCGATGCCGGTGAGCTGACCTTCTCCTACAACACCCTGTTCCGGGAAAACCGCTATATCGGCTACGACCGCATCGGCGATGAAGAGAAGATCGCGGTGGGCTTGACCAGCCGTTTCCTGCGCGACGACGATGGCCGCGAACAGCTGCGTCTGCGCGTCGGCCAGGGCTACTACCTGGACGACCGCAGGGTGCAACTGGACGGCACCGGAGAAGACACCGCCGATCAGACACCGGCGGTGGCCGATATGCGATGGAACTTTGGCCGCGATTGGTACCTCTATTCCGAAGGCCAATGGGATACCTCCGGCGGCCAGCGCCAGCGCTCCACCCTGCGGCTCGGCTACAACGACCGCGAGCGGCGGATTTTCAACCTGGGCTTCCACGACCGCCCGGAGGATAATCTGCGGCAATCGGAAGTCGCGGCGATCTGGCCGATCCACCGTAACTGGCGGCTGATCGGCCGCTGGATGTACGACGTGGAAAACCACCGCACCCAGGAAACCCTGGCGGGCGCGGAATACCGAAACTGCTGCTGGCGGGTACGACTGGTGAGCCAGCGGGAACTCTACGACGATGATGGGGACGGCACCCTTGAGCCGGACTCCACCGTGATGTTGCAGATCGAAATGACCGGACTGGGCGGCTTCGGCGGGCGAGTGGACTCACTGCTGGAGCGCAGCATTTCCGGATACAGGAGAGAATATGAATAGGGCTTTGTCGACGTTACTGACCGTCTGTCTGTGTCTGGGCCTGGCAGTCAATGCCCAGGCACAGGTGCGGATCCTTGACCGCATTGTCGCGGTGGTCAACGACGGCGCCATCATGGAAAGTGAGTTGCAGTCCCGGGTTGCCGGCATCGTTGGTCAGTTCGAGGCGGACAACCGCCCTCTGCCTCCGGCCCAGGTGCTGCGCGAGCAAGTACTCGATCGCATGATCATCGAGCGCATTCAACTGCAACTGGCGGAGCGCGGCGGTATCCGCGTGGATGACGGCAGCCTCAATCAGGCGCTGACCGGCATCGCCCGGCAGAACAACATGGATCTGGAGCAGTTCGCCAACGCGGTCCGCGCCGACGGCTACTCCTGGGCCGAGTTCCGTGAGCAGGTGCGCAACGACATGGTGATTTCCCGCCTGCAGCAGCGTTCCGTTTCCTCCCGGGTGCGTGTCACTGATCGGGAAGTGGACCGCTTCCTCAGCTCCGACCTGGGCCGGCGCATGTTCGCCGCCGACTTCCATCTTGGCCATATTCTGGTGCAAGTCCCCAGCGGCGCCTCGCCGGAGCAGCTCGAGCAAGCCCGGAACAAAGCCAACGGCATCGTTCAGCGCCTGCGCGGCGGCGCCGACTTCGCCGAAACCGCGGTGGAACAATCCGACGGCCCACAAGCGCTGGAAGGCGGCGATCTGGGCTGGCGGCCGGCGGCCCAGTGGCCGACCCTGTTCGCCGAGACCGCCATCGACATGCAGCCCGGTGACATCTCCGAGCCGCTGCGCTCCGGAGCCGGTTATCACATTCTGAAAATGATTGAGCGTCGCGGCGGTGGCGGCGAGCACGTGGTCACTCAGTATCGGGTACGGCACGTGCTGATTCAGGCGGATGCCCTGACCACCGAGGATCAGGCCCGGGCCGAGGCCCAGCGCCTGCACCAGCAGGTGATCAGCGGCAGCATCAGCCTGGCCGATGTGGCCCGCGAGCACTCCGATGATCCCGGCAGCCGCAACCAGGGCGGCGAGCTGGGCTGGGTCACACCCGGCCAGATGGTGCCGGAGTTCGAGCAAATGATGGAATCCACTCCGGTGGGCCAGGTGTCTCCGGTGTTCCAGACCCAGTTCGGTTACCACTTCCTGCTGGTGGAAGAGCAACGTGAAGCGGACATGAGCGACGAATTCCGCCAGATGCGTGCCCGCCAGGCCCTGCAAAAACAACGATTCGACGAAGAACTGCAAACCTGGCTGCAGGAAAAGCGGGCGGAAGCCTACGTCGATATCCGCCTGGATCAATGACCGCGCCGATTGTCATCACCAGTGGCGACCCGGCGGGCATCGGCCCGGATCTGATGCTGGATCTGCCCGGCCGCTATGCCGACACCGCCCTCGTCGTACTGGCGGATCGGCAGGTGCTGCAAGATCGTGCCCGGCAGTTGGGTGTCCGGGCGACCTGGCCGCAATGGCAACCCGGCGACGCCCCGCCCACCGGCCCCGCCCTTTGGCACTGCCCCGCCGGTGCGCCGGTGACCGCCGGACAGCCGGATCCGGCCACCGCCGGCGGCACCCTGACGATGCTCGAGCGAGCTGCCCGGGGCTGTCTGGACGGCCATTTCGCCGCCCTGGTCACGGCACCGGTGGCCAAGAATATCATCCGTGAAGGCGCGGATCCGGCGTTTACCGGGCACACCGAATTCTTCGCCGAGCAAGCCGGCGTGGATCAGGTGGTGATGATGCTGGCCGCCAAGACCCTGCGCGTGGCCCTCGCCACCACTCATTTGCCGCTGTCCCAGGTGGCGGCGGCGATCACCGGGCCCACGCTGGAAACCACATTGCATATCCTGTGCCAGGACTTGCATGACAAATTCGCTATCGACTCGCCTCGTATTCTGGTCCTCGGGCTGAACCCGCACGCCGGCGAAGGCGGCCATCTGGGGCGGGAGGAGCTCGAGATTATCGAGCCGGCGCTGGAGAGGCTGCGCCGGCAAGGTTTGCGGCTCACCGGGCCGGTGCCCGCCGACACCGCCTTCCAACCGGAGCTGCTGGCGCGGCATGACGCGGTGCTGGCCATGTACCATGACCAGGGTCTGCCGGTGCTCAAATACGCCGGCTTCGGCGAAGCCGTGAATATCACCCTGGGGTTGCCGTTCATCCGCACTTCAGTGGACCACGGCACCGCCTTCGATCTGGCCGGCAGCGGACGTATCCGCGCCGGCAGCCTGCACGCCGCCATCGACCTGGCTCTGGAACTGGTGGAGAAACGTTCCTCATGACCGAACACCGCGCCCGCAAACGCTTCGGGCAGCACTTTCTGCATGACCCGGGCATCATCGATCGTCTGGTCCGCACGGTGGCCCCCATGGCCGGCCAGAAGCTGGTGGAAATCGGCCCCGGACGCGGCGCGCTCACCTATCCACTACTGGAGCAGGTGGCGCATCTGGACGTGGTGGAACTGGACCGTGACCTGATCCACTTACTGCGCGAGGCGGTGCCCGAGGAACGTCTGACCATCCATCAGGCGGACGCCCTGCGTTTCGACTTCCGCCCCCTGGCCGGCGACCTCAAGCTGCGGGTGGTGGGCAATTTGCCGTACAATATTTCAACCCCCTTGATCTTCCACCTGCTGGAACAGGCGGAAGTGATCGGCGACATGACATTCATGTTGCAAAAGGAGGTGGTGGACCGGCTCACCGCGGCGCCGGGCACGGGCGATTACGGCCGGCTGTCGGTGATGGTGCAATACCACTGCCAGGCGGATTATCTGTTCTTCGTGCCCCCGGGCGCGTTCCAGCCGCCGCCCAAGGTGGATTCCGCCGTGGTCAGACTGACCCCGCACGCCACCGCGCCCTGGCCGGCCCGGGATCCGGTCTATCTTGGCAAACTGGTCAACCAGGCCTTCACCCAGCGCCGCAAGGCGGTGCGCAATGCGCTGAAGACCCTGGTGGAACCGGACATTTTCGATGCCCTGGGCATCGACCCCGGCCTGCGTCCCGATCATCTTTCGGTGGCGGATTACGTCGCGCTGGCCAACGCCACCGGCTGACGGCGGAGGACGCCGCCCACCGGGTTTCCGACCCCGCGAGAGGGAATCATGAGCGACAGTAACAACGATGCCTACCGCATCGAGGTGTTCGCGGAAAGCGAGTACCTGCCGGAGCAAAGCGACGCCGACCAGAAGCGCTGGGCGTTCGCCTACCACATCCGCATCATCAACCGCGGCAGCCAGGGCGCGCGCCTGCTGACCCGGCACTGGATCATCACCGACGGCGATCAGCGCGTACAGGAAGTCCACGGCGAAGGCGTTCTCGGCCAGCAGCCGGAGCTGGCGCCGGGCCAGGAGTTCCAGTACTCCAGCGGCGCCATCCTGGAAACCGCCGTCGGCAGCATGCGCGGCAACTATCAGATGCTGTCCGAGGACGGCACCTGCTTCAATGCGCCGATCCCGGCTTTCACCCTGGCCGCCGATCGAGCCTTGCATTGAACCCCGGCGGCGGAAGCGGCACCCTGACCGACTCCGAATAACCACCCATAGCGAGCCTGACGGAATTTTCCCATGAGCACCTACGCCATCGGCGACATCCAGGGCTGTCTGGGCCCCTTCGAGGCCCTGCTGGAGCGGATTCGCTTCAAGGCGGACCGCGATCAACTGGTCCTGGCCGGGGACCTGGTCAATCGCGGCCCGGACTCGCTCGGCACCCTGCGGCGAATCCATGACTTGCGGGACAATGTCCTCACCGTACTGGGCAATCATGATCTGCACCTGCTGGCGGTGGCCCACGGGCAGACACACGCCAGGAGCAAGGATACCCTGGCGGCGATCCTTGAGGCGAAGGACCGGGACACCCTGCTGGACTGGCTGCAGCGCCAACCGCTGCTGATCGACCTGCCCGAATTCAACGCGGTGATGGCCCACGCCGGCATGCCCCCGCTATGGAGCCTGGAACAAGCCCGTGAACGGGCCGGGGAAATCACCGCGGTACTCGCCGATGGCGAGCAGGCGAGCACCTTTTTCGCCCATATGTACGGCAACGAACCAGCGGGATGGCGTGATGACTTGCAAGGTCCGGAGCGGTGGCGAGTGATCACCAACCATTTCACCCGCATGCGCTTCGTCAACGATGCCGGTGAACTGGATCTGGGCAGCAAAGGCGAAGCGGATCAGCCGCCCGAGGGCTATATGCCCTGGTTTGAACATCCTCGCCGGCGCGACCTGGGCCGTCGCATCCTGTTTGGTCACTGGGCGGCCCTGGAAGGCCGGGCCAGCGCCAATGACGTGGAACCCCTGGATACCGGCTGCGTATGGGGCGGCCAGCTTACCGCACTGCGCCTGGAAGACGGCCTCCGTATCGCTTGCCAGTGCCGTTGATCCTCCCTCCTCCCCTCTTTTCATGACGTTCCGGCGGTGACCGAATTCAGCTCCGCCGGTTCATTCCATCGCTGCAAAAAAAACAAAATTTTTTTTGTGGCCACCGTCCATGGCGGCCACCCTCCGGGCCGTCGCTGCGGCGACGTCAAAAATCGTTCCTGACGATTTTTTACGACTTGGCTTTGACTCAGACTTTGTTTTGGCGCCATGCTAAAGACAAGGCCGGTCACCGACATCCCGTGGACGGGATTCCCTGATCTTCGCGCCGCATCCATTTCGTTAAGGGTTTATTTTCATGTAGAAAGTGACGGCTTGACATTCAAGCGCCGCCAGGAGGGAGTGAGGAATGAGCATTATCAGCCATTATCAGGCCCGGTTTGACGCCACTCAGCAGGAGGAGTTGTCCCTGGAGGAGTATCTGGCGCTCTGCAAGAGCGACCCCAGCGCCTACGCCAGCGCTCCCGAGCGCATGCTCATGGCGATCGGTGAGCCTGAACTGGTGGACACCTCCAAGGATCCACGGCTTTCCCGGATCTTTTCCAACAAAATCATCCGTCGCTATCCCGCCTTCGACGAATTCTACGGCCTCGAAGAGGTCATCGAGAATATCGTCAGCTACTTCCGCCACGCCGCCCAGGGGCTGGAAGAAAAGAAACAGATTCTCTACCTGCTCGGCCCGGTTGGCGGCGGCAAATCCTCCCTGGCGGAGAAACTCAAGGCGTTGATGCAGAAGGTGCCGTTCTACGCCATCAAGGGATCGCCGGTGAATGAGTCCCCTCTGTCCGTGTTCGACGCCGACGAGGACGGTCCCATTCTGGAAGAGGAGTACGGCATTCCGCGCCGTTACGTGCGCACCATCATGTCGCCCTGGGCGGTCAAGCGTTTGCATGAATACGGTGGTGATATCAGCCAGTTCCGGGTGGTGAAATGCTACCCCTCCATACTGGATCAGATCGCCATATCGAAAACCGAACCCGGCGACGAAAACAATCAGGACATCTCCGCTCTGGTGGGCAAGGTGGACATCCGCAAGCTGGAGGATTTCTCCCAGGATGACCCGGATTCCTACGCCTTCTCCGGCGGCCTGTGCCGGGCCAATCAGGGCCTGATGGAATTCGTCGAGATGTTCAAGGCGCCGATCAAGGTGCTGCACCCGCTACTCACCGCCACCCAGGAAGGCAACTACAACGGCACCGAGCACATGGGCGCGATTCCCTTCGATGGCATCGTGCTGGCCCACTCCAACGAAGCCGAATGGCACACCTTCAAGAATAACAAGAACAATGAGGCGTTCATCGACCGCGTCTACATCGTCAAGGTGCCTTACTGCCTGCGCGTCACCGAAGAACAGATGATTTACGAGAAGCTGTTGCGCAACTCCAGTCTGCGTGATGCCCAGTGCGCCCCGGACACGCTGCACATGCTGGCTCAGTTCTCGGTGTTAACGCGGATCAGCGAACCGGAGAATTCCAGCATTTACTCCAAAGTGCGCGTTTACGACGGCGAGAACCTGAAGGACGTGGACCCGAGAGCCAAGTCGATTCAGGAATACCGGGATATGGCCGGCGTCGACGAAGGCATGGACGGCCTGTCCACCCGTTTCGCCTTCAAGATCCTCTCCAAGGTGTTCAACTTCGATCACTCCGAGATAGCGGCCAACCCGGTGCACTTGATCCACGTTCTCGAACAGCGCATCGAACAGGAGCAGTTCCCCCAGGAACGCCAGGAGCAATTCCACCGCTTCATCAAGGAGTACCTGGTTCCGCGTTACGTGGAATTCATCGGCAAGGAAATCCAGACCGCGTATCTGGAATCCTACTCCGAGTACGGGCAAAACATTTTCGACCGCTATGTTACTTACGCCGACTTCTGGATTCAGGATCAGGAATTCCGGGATCCGGATACCGGCGAAATATTCGATCGCCAATCACTCAACGAGGAACTGGAAAAGATCGAAAAGCCGGCGGGCATTTCCAACCCGAAGGACTTTCGCAACGAGGTGGTCAACTTCGTGCTGCGGGCGCGGGCCAACAACAGCGGCCGCAATCCAAGCTGGCTCAGCTATCAGAAGCTTCGTGATGTCATCGAGAAGAAAATGTTCTCCAACACCGAGGAGCTGTTGCCGGTCATTTCCTTCAACCCGAAAGGCAGCGAAGAGGATCGCCGCAAGCACGACAACTTCGTCAAACGCATGATGGATCGCGGCTACACCGAGAAACAGGTTCGGCTGCTGTCCGAATGGTACCTGCGGGTCCGCAAGGCGCAATAAAGGGCAATGAATAGTGAACAGTGAATAGTGGCGCGGGGCTGGCCGGATTGGAATCCGGCCCTCTGCCCGCGAAGCACAGTCCCACCGCCCTATCGGCCGAGACTGGAGAGCCCAATGAGCTATATCATCGACCGGCGTCTCAACGGCAAGCATAAGAGCGCAGTCAACCGGCAACGGTTCCTGCAGCGCTACCGGCGACATATTCGTGAAGCGGTCAATGACGCCGTGGGCAAGCGCTCCATCAAGGAAATGGAACAAGGCGAGCGCATTGTCATTCCCCGCAAGGATATTTCCGAGCCCATCTTCCACCACGGCCCCGGAGGCCAACGCAATATCGTCCACCCGGGCAACCGGGAGTTTCAGCAGGGCGACCGCATCAAACGACCCAGCGGCGGTGGCGGCCAGGGCAGTGGCTCCGGTCAGGCCAGCGACAGTGGCGAAGGCGAGGATGATTTCGCCTTTGAAATCGATCCGCAGGAGTTTCTGAACTTTCTGTTCGAGGACCTGGCGTTACCCAATCTGGTCAAACGCCACCTGGAGGGCACCCGCACCTTCCAGATCCGCCATGGCGGTATCGTCAGCCATGGCATACCCGCCAAGATCAATATCGTCCGTTCCATGCGCCAGGCGTCCATGCGCCGACGCGCGCTGACGGCGGCCAGCCGGCGCAAACTGCGCGAATTGGAGGAGGAACGGGAGGCCTTGCTGCAGCAGGATCAATCCCCTCAGCGCCAGGCCCGCCTGGCGGAACTGGACGAGCACATTGAGCGCCTGCGCCGGCGTATCGACCGGATCCCGTTTATCGATACCGTGGATCTGCGCTACAACCACCATATCAAGGTCCCGGTGCCGGTGAGCCGGGCGGTGATGTTCTGCATCATGGATGTTTCCGGTTCCATGAATCAGGATATGAAGGACCTGGCGAAGCGTTTCTTCCTGTTGCTTTATTTATTCCTGCAGCGCAACTACCAGCACACCGAGGTCGTCTTCATACGCCACCACACCAGCGCCAAGGAGGTGGATGAAGAGGAATTCTTCTACTCCCGGGAAACCGGCGGCACCATCGTCTCCAGCGCCTTGAAGCTGACCCGGGATATCATCAAGGAACGTTACCCGGTGGAGGAATGGAACATCTACGGTGCCCAGGCCTCGGACGGCGATAACTGGAACGACGACTCCCCCGGCTGCGCCGAGTTGCTGGAGAAGGAATTGCTGCCCCGCATGCAGCATTTTTCCTACGTGGAAGTCATGCCCCGCGCTCACCAGGCACTCTGGGACCAGTACGAGGGCATCATGGACCGGCACCCGGATGTCTTCTCCATGGCGCAGATCGACGACCCGGCGGATATTTACCCGGTTTTCCGCCAGCTGTTCCATAAACGCATGGAGGCCGCCTGATGCTGTTGTCCACCGGCTCCGACTGGGACTTCAACCTGCTTGCCCGCTATGACGAGGCAATCTCCGAGCTGGCCCACGGCAAGTATGCCCTTGACACCTACCCCAACCAGATCGAGGTCATTTCCTCGGAACAGATGATGGACGCCTATTCTTCCGTGGGCATGCCGGTGGGTTACCACCACTGGTCCTTCGGCAAACAATTCGTGGAGGTGGAAAACCGCTATCGGCGCGGGCAAATGGGGCTGGCTTACGAGATCGTGATCAACTCCAACCCTTGTATCGCTTACTTGATGGAGGAGAACACCATCACCATGCAGGCGCTGGTGATCGCCCATGCCTGTTATGGCCACAACTCCTTTTTCAAGGGCAACTACCTGTTCAAGTCCTGGACCGACGCTTCGGCGATCATCGATTATCTGGTGTTCGCCCGCAAATACATCGCCGAATGCGAGCAGCGCCATGGCGTCAACGCGGTGGAGGATATCCTTGATTCCTGTCACGCCCTGATGAACTACGGTGTCGATCGCTACAAGCGCCCGACGCCGATTTCCGCCCAGGAGGAGCGGCGGCGGCAGCGCGAACGGGAGGCCGCTTTGCAGCAACAGGTCTCTGAACTATGGCGGACTTTTCCAGATCTGCAGCCCGCGACGCAAAGGCGGGAAAAGAACGAGCGTTTTCCTCCGGAGCCCCAGGAAAACATTCTCTACTTCATTGAAAAGAACGCGCCGCTGCTGGAACCCTGGCAGCGGGAGGTCATCCGTATCGTGCGGAAGATGGCCCAGTACTTTTATCCACAGCGTCAAACCAAGGTCATGAACGAGGGGTGGGCCACGTTCTGGCACTACACCCTGCTCAATGATCTCTATGATCAGAAACAGGTCACCGACGGCTTCATGCTGGAATTTCTGCACAACCACAGCCAGGTGGTCTATCAACCGCCTTTCGACTCTCAGTACTACTCCGGCATAAACCCGTACGCGCTGGGCTTCGCCATGTTCCGGGACCTGCGGCGCATCTGTGAGAATCCGGAGGAAGAGGACCGTTACTGGTTCCCCGACATCGCCGGCAGCGACTGGCTGGCCACACTCAAGTTCGCCATGGAGAGCTTCAAGGATGAGAGCTTTATCCAACAGTTCCTGTCCCCGCGCCTGATCCGGGAATTCAAACTGTTCAGCCTGTTGGATGATACCGAGAAGGAATACATCGAAATCAACGCCATCCACGATGAGCGCGGCTATCAAAAGGTGCGCAACAAACTGGCCGAGCAATACAACCTGAGCATCCAGGAACCGAATATCCAGGTTTACGAGGCCAATGTGCGCGGAGACCGGTCGCTGGTACTACAGCACGTCCGCCAGCACCACCGCCCCCTGGACGAAAGCAGCAGCCGGGAAGTGCTCAAGCACCTGCATCGATTGTGGGGATTCGACGTGCACCTCGACAGCTTGGACAACGGCACGGTCGTTGAGCGTCAGTCAATTCAGGGTGGGCAATAAACGCGGCATCGCGGCCCTCTTTCCCATATGAACCCGGTGAAGAGGGCCGCGCTTCGATCAATCAGCCTGCCAGCAGATTGTTCAGGCGATTGCGAATGGTCTCGGTGCATTCGCTCATGATCTCCTGCACCAGCTCATCGCAGGAGGGGATGCTGTGGATCAACCCCTGCACAATGCCGCTGGTCCAGATACCGTAATCCACGTCACCTTCGGTCAGCGACACCTTGCCGCGAGTACCGGCGACCATGTCGCGGATCAGTTCGAACTTCATATCCTTGCCGGCTTCACGTTCGATCTCATTGACCTTCTCCGCCACCTTGTTCTTGTAAACCCGGGCGGTGTTGCGCAGCGGACGGTACACCAGCGCGGTATCCAGTTCACTGGCTTCGACGATGGCCTTCTTGATGTTCTCGTGAATCGGCGCTTCCTTGGTGGCCATGAAGCGGGTGCCCATGTTGATGCCTTCCGCGCCCAGCGCCAGGCAAGCCGCCATCTGCGTGCCGGTACCGATACCACCGGAGGCAATCATCGGGATATCCAGCACCTTGGCCGCCGCCGGCAACAGCACCAGGTTGGGCACATCGTCCTCACCGGGGTGGCCGGCGCATTCGAAACCGTCCACGGATACCGCGGAACAACCGAGTTTCTGCGCTTTCAGGGCATGCCGCACGGAAGTGCACTTGTGGATCACGCTGACGCCGTTCTCATTGAACTGAGCCATGAAGGGCTCCGGGCTGCGGCCAGCGGTTTCCACCACTTTGATGCCGGCCTCAATGATCACTCGCACGTATTCCTCATAGGGAACCGGCTTGATGGTCGGCAGCAGGGTCAGGTTGACGCCGAACGGCTTGTCGGTCATCTCCTTGCAACGGCGGATTTCCTTGTCCAGGTCTTCCGGGGTCGGCTGAGTCAGGCCGGTGATAATGCCGAGAGCACCCGCGTTGGAAACGGCGGAAGCCAGCTCCGCATAACCAACATTCTGCATACCCCCTTGAACGATGGGGTACTCGATGCCCAGCATCTCGGTAATACGTGTTTTCATGAAACTATCTCTCCCGTTAAGCCAGGGGCGGTCGGACAAAGCATCGGCCGGTGACGCCGTGATGACGGATGGCACGCTGGTGTCCACATGCCCGAATCAGGCAATGATCCGAATCAAATAACGACGAAGCACTAAACCATGGCCCCAGGCCCGGTTCAATGGTGATAAACGCCATGTAGATTGTCATTTCCCGTCATCGCCGGCCAGATTCGCAACCCAGGATCAGAGCAGGGACACCCGCAGACCAGAAAATAACCGTTCGCGTCGATTTCGACCGCATTCCTTGCCCCGGCGGTTTTCCGGCCAGACCAGACATGACATTCTAATGTTTACCTGGAAGCGATAGCGAACATGATGGATATCTATCTTGTCGGCGGTGCGGTCCGCGACGAATTGCTCGGACTGCCGGTCAAGGAGAAAGATTGGGTGGTGGTGGACGGCACCCCCGATACTCTTTTGGCACAAGGCTACAAACCCGTGGGTAATGACTTCCCGGTGTTCCTGCATCCGCGGACCGGCGAGGAGTACGCTCTCGCCCGTACAGAACGCAAGCATGGCCACGGCCACGGCGGTTTTCTCTTCCACACCGCCGAGGATGTGACGCTGGAAGACGACCTGAAACGCCGGGATCTGACCATCAACGCCATGGCCAGGGCCGCTGATGGCCGCTTGATCGACCCCTATAACGGTCAAAACGATCTCAAGGAGCGGCTGCTGCGCCATGTGTCCCCCGCCTTCGCCGAGGACCCGCTGCGGGTTCTGCGGGTGGCCCGTTTCGCCGCCCGCTATCACTGGCTCGGCTTTCGCGTGGCCCGCGAGACCATGGATCTGATGACCGACATCGTGCTGGCGGGCGAGCTGCAGCATCTCAGTCCGGAACGGGTCTGGAAGGAAACCAGCCGGGCACTGATGGAACGCTCACCGCAAACGTTCTTCCGCATCCTGCATGAATGCGGCGCACTGGCGGAGTTGTTTCCGGAACTGGCCAACCTGGACGGCATCCCTCAGTCTCCGGACCATCACCCCACCGTCGATGTGCTTACCCACCAATGGCGCTGTCTGGCCCAGGCGGCCCGGCAGAACCTGTCCCTGACCGGCCGCTACGCCCTGCTCTGCCATGACCTCGGCAAGGCCAGTACTCCGCCGGACCGCTGGCCGCGCCATCAAAATTACGAAAGGCAGAGCGAAACGCTGGCACTGGAGATGTCCAAGCGGTTGCGGGTTCCCAGGGAAATGGCCGACGCCGCCGCCGTCATGGCGCGCTGGCAGAACCGTGGACGTCGCGTCCTCAAGTTGCGCCCGCCGCGAGTGTGGGAAGTCCTGCACGCCCTGGATGTGATCCGCCGTCCCCGCCGGTTGCGCTTCTTCGTCGACGCCTGCGAGGCGGATTACCGCACCTGCCAGGCCGATCCCAAAGCGCCCTTCCCGCAGGGCGAATTCCTGCTCGGCGTCGCTGAAGTGGTCCGTACCGTGGACGTGGCGGGGCTGCGTCAGGCCGGTCTGTCCGGCCCGGCGCTCGGCCGCGCCCTGGAAAGCAAACGCATTCGCGCCATCCGCCTTTACCGACAGGAGTTCGTGGAAAAATGGCCGCTCCCGTAGCCCTGGTCACCGGCGCCGCGCGCCGCATCGGCGCTCGCATTGCCCGTCGCCTGCACCAATCGGGCTACGATGTGATCGTTCACTATCACCACAGCGAAGAACAAGCGCGAACCTTGGTGGAAGACCTCAACCGGCAGCGCCACGACAGCGCGGCCTGCCTGTACGCGGACCTGGTGGTGCCCGGCCAGGTGCGGCAACTGGCCGCCGAGGCACTGGCTCTGAAGCCCGGCCTGCGGTTGCTGGTGAACAACGCCTCCCGGTTCTATCGCACGCCTTTACATCAGGCCAGCGATGAGGACTGGGACCAACTGATGCACAGCAACCTGCGGGCGCCGTTTCTGCTCAGCCAGGCACTGGCCGCGACCCTGAAACAGCATCACGGCGCCATCGTTAATCTGGTGGATGTTTATGCCGAGAAGCCACTGCGAGAGCATCCGCTGTACTGCATGGCCAAGGCCGGACTGGCAATGATGACCCGCAGCCTGGCCCGGGAACTCGGCCCTGAAGTACGCGTCAACGGCGTGGCGCCCGGGCCAATATTGTGGCCAGAACAAGGCCAGGAATCCCAACAGGTGATCCTCGACGCCTTGCCGCTGGGCCGCGCCGGCGACCCGGATGACATCGCCAACACGGTGGCCTGGCTCGCCGATCACGCCCCCTACATTACCGGACAGATCATCGCCGTGGACGGCGGTCGCTCCCAGTCCTTTCCCGGAGCCTGAGGCAGGCCGTTCAGGGGATTGGCACTGACGTCCTTTACCGCTATGGTTGATAACCAAGACCGCAGCGACGGGCGATGGCCGTGGGGCCGACCGTCACAACATCAACAACGCGGTTGATCCTGTCGACTCAGGGATGGAGTCCAGCGTAGGCCAGCCTTGTCTTACCGTTCCATCCCCCAACCGGGCCGACAACGCCTTATTTCGGTTTAGAGGGATACTCGCATGTCACTTTTCACTATCGGCTCCACCCGTGCGCGGGCGCTGACGCCTGTCTTACTCGCCTCTGCCCTTGCCGCCTGTGGCGGCGGTGGTTCCTCCGGCTCGGGAGGTGGTCAAGAGCCCTTCGTCAGCCTGAATAACGAGAATACAGGCCCGCTGCTCTATCTCGCCCTGGAGGGCAGCCTGGGAATGGTGCCGGTGCAGATGCATGCCATTATGCTCCCCGATTTAGAGGGGGAGTGCACCCAAGGCTCTATCACCGTGGTTTACGGTACCAACGACATTCCCACCAGCGCCACCGCCAATAATTGCACCCTTAGTGGCGAAAACACCGACCCTGTGACCCTGGCGGGCACCGTCCGCTACGACTTTGAAGGTGATTCCACTTTGGAAGTCGACACCAGCGGTTTCAACTTGGTAGCGGGGAATCCTGTAGAGGCCAACATCCTGATCAGTGGAGAATTCGACTACGTTATGGACGCCGTCGATCATTTCGCTGATACGGATCTTCAGATAGATGCTCAGGGCCCCAGCCAGAGTGGCGAAGGCAAATACAACGCTAACTGGCACGTGGAGGATCTTAAAACCACCTGGGACTACTCGTCTGAAAATGTCACCTATACGGTAGAAGGGACGCTCCTGGTGAACGGTAGAAGCGAGAAAGTCAGCATCACCACCGCAGAGCCGCTAACAAGAAACCTGGACCAGGAATTCTGCCCCGAATCCGGCGAGATCCGACTGCGCGGCGCCAACAACACGCACGCCGAGGTTTTGGTGGAGCACCGGGACGGTATCGTCGTGACCATCAATGGTGTCGCCACCAATTACACTTGCGAGCAGTTCGAAGCTTATATGATCGAAGCGGAGAACTCCTTCATTCAGTGATATCGCCATCGGGCCAGCGGAACGGCACTTGCCAGAGCCGCTGTCCCTTGAAGTCGGTTTCCGCCAGCAACTCCCGGTAGCGGCGCCCATTCCCCGGGTGCCGCGTCTCCGGCGCCAGATCCGCCAGCGGACGCAGTACGAAAGCGTGCTTCAGAATTTCCCCGCGCGGCAGCTTGACGCCATCCACCTCGCCAACCGCATCGTCGTAAGTGAGGATGTCGATATCCAGGGTGCGGCTGGCGAACTTCTTCTCGCCGCGAACCCGGCCGTGACCGCGCTCGATATCATGCAGCGCCCCGGCCAGTTCCCCCACTGACAGCTCCGTATGCAGAGCCACCACCAAATTGAAGAACGGGCTGCCCTTGAAGCCCACTGCCTCGCTTTCATACACCGGGCTCAGCCTCAGCTCGCCGAACCGCTCCGCCAGCGCATCGAGACCGGAATGAATATTGTGTTGCCGGTCGATGTTGGAGCCGAGACTGAGAAACACCTCCGCCATCAGGAACGCTCCCCGCGCTCAATGATCACGCCAACGTCACGGGCACCGCGCAGGGCACCGGGTTTGCTCAGCCGCAATCGCAGCCAGGGCACGTTGAACTCCTCCAATACCAGCGCCGCCACCCGTTCCGCCAGGGTTTCCACCAGCTGGAATTCACTCTCCTCGATAAAGGCGATCAGGCGCTTGCTGATACTTTTGTAGTCCAGGGCATCGTCGATGTGGTCGGTGGCGGCGCCCTTGCTGATATCCGCGGCCATCTCCAGATCCAGGCTGACGGTCTGACGGATACGCCGCTCCCAGTCGAAAATGCCGATCACCGTATCGACTTTCAAATCATTGATATAAACGATGTCCATGCTGTTCCTCGGTCCGGCCGCGCGCGGGCCTGATACGCGGTTAGGTTTGGCCGCGCCACTCCCGGGAGCCTGAACCCGGGGTGACGCGCGACAAGCGGCTTGTGTGTACAATGTCCAGCCTGTTGATTCGGGGATTATAGCCGGTGGTTGCCATGGCATTACAGGAAAGCTGGGGTTGGTTGCTGTCTTTATGCGCGGTGGCGTATCTGCTGGGCTCGATTTCCAGCGCCATCCTGGTCTGCCGTCTGTTCGGCCATCCGGACCCGCGCACCCAGGGTTCCAGCAATCCCGGCGCCACCAATGTGCTGCGCATCGCCGGCAAACCGGCGGCGGCGCTGACCCTGCTCGGCGATGTGCTCAAAGGCGTGCTGCCCGTCCTGGCGGCGACGGCCCTGGGGCTCTCCCCATTTGCCGTGGCACTGGTCGGTTTCTGCGCCTTCCTCGGCCACTTGTTCCCGGTGTTCTTCCAATTCAAGGGCGGCAAGGGCGTGGCCACCGCCTTTGGCGTGCTGTTTCCGCTGCACTGGCCCAGCGGTCTGGTGGCCGGCGCGGTGTGGCTGGTGGTATTCGGGATGCTGCGCATTTCCTCGGTGGCGTCGCTGAGCGCCTTCGTCGCGGCCCCCATCTGCCTGTGGTTCTGGCTGCCCGGCGCCGCGCTGCCGATGGCCGCCCTGACCCTGATCATGATCGTGCGTCACCGCGCCAACCTGACCAAACTGCTGCGCGGCGAGGAACTGGGGTTCAGGAAGAAAGACTAGGGGCCCGCTTACACGGCAATTCGCTGCCAAGGCAGCTTCCCACGGAGAAGGGCTACGGAGCTGCCGTGGGAAGCTGGCTTGCCAGCGAATAGGGGACAGCAAGGGCCCTCTTCATACAAGGAAAGGACCGCGATCGTTCTCAATGAGAAGGCACCCTCGCCAGTTCCGACAGCGGCCAACGCGCCCGCACGCTCACGCCCAGCCCTTCCTGACGCTCGCCGGCGGCCAGCCGCAAAGCCCCCGCGTAAGCAATCATGGCACCGTTATCCGTGCAATACGCCAGCCCGGGGTAATACACCTTCACCCCCAGCTTGCCCATGGCCCGCGCCAGCCGCTCGCGCAACATGCCATTGGCACTGACGCCACCGGCCACCACCAGGCGCTTGGCGCCCGTGGCCTGCATGGCCCGGCGGCACTTGATCACCAGGGTGTCCACCACCGCTTCCTGGAACGCCAGGGCCACATCGGCGCGGTCCTGGTCATTCAGCGCGGTGGCGCCCCCCAGATCGTGAATGGTGTTGAGCGTGAAGGTCTTGAGGCCGGAGAAGCTCATATCCAGGCCGGGCCGATCGGTCATCGGCCGAGGAAAACGAAAGCGCCCCACCCGTCCCTGCTCCGCCAGACGGCTGATCGCCGGACCGCCGGGGTAACCCAGCCCCATCATCTTCGCCGCCTTGTCGAAGGCTTCACCGGCGGCGTCATCCACGGATTCACCCAAAGGGACGTATTCGCCCAGGGCGCGGGCTTCCAGCAGCAGTGAGTGCCCACCACTGACCAGCAGCGCGACAAAAGGAAAGTCCGGGGCGTCGTCTTCCAGCAGCGGCGCCAGCAGGTGCCCTTCCATATGGTGTACCGGTAACGCCGGCACGCCCCAGCCGTAGGCCAGAGCGCGAGCCACGCCGGCGCCCACCAGCAGGGCCCCGGCCAGCCCCGGCCCGGCGGTGTAGGCGACGCCGTCCAATTCCCGGGCGCCAATGCCGGCGTCGGACAGGACCTGGCGCAGCAGCGGCAACAAGCGCCGTACATGGTCGCGGCTGGCCAACTCCGGCACCACACCGCCATAGACCGCGTGCATGTCGATCTGACTGAACAGGGCCTGGCTCAACAGGCCCCGTTCGGTGTCGTACACGGCCACGCCGGTCTCGTCGCAACTGGTTTCGATGCCCAAAACGCGCATTTAGCCACCTCAAAAAGCGGAATCCGGCCAGCGGCGCACCCGCTGGCGAGGGCCGGCATGATAGCCCGGCGCGCCGCCATTTGCATTTACCTGCCGGTCACGGGTAGAATTCGCGCCCTGCCGCCTGGGTGGCCGTCCCCATGACGTTTGCCCCCGAGGGACCACCTGAGCCCGTGGCGGAACCCACACAACTCAACACTTTTTAGGTAGGTGATACTTCATGCCTCAGGTGAAAGTAAAAGAAGGCGAACCCTTCGACGTGGCCCTGCGCCGCTTCAAGCGCTCCTGTGAAAAAGCCGGTGTTCTGTCCGAAGTCCGCCGTCGCGAGAACTACGAGAAGCCGACTCAGGAACGCAAGCGTAAGCGCGCCGCCGCGGTCAAGCGTCACCTGAAGAAGCTGCAACGCGAGCAGCTCGCCCGTAAGCGTCTGTACTAAGACCGTTTCCGGTCTTTGACCATGAGCGCGATCAAAGCACAGCTCGCCGGCGCCACCAAAGACGCCATGCGCGCCAAAGACAAGGCGCGCCTGGGTGTTCTGCGTATGGCCATGGCGGCGCTGAAGCAAATCGAGGTGGACGAGCGCATCGAAGTGGATGACGCCCGCGCCCTCGCCGTGCTCGATAAACTGGTCAAGCAGCGCAAGGATTCCGCCGGTCAGTACCGTGACGCCAACCGTCCGGAACTGGCCGAGGTGGAAGAAGCGGAAATTCTGATCCTCCAGGAATTCCTGCCCCAGCCCCTGAACGATGCCGAAATCGAGGCGTTGATCGACGAGGCCATCACCAGTACCGGCGCCGCCGGCATGGGTGATATGGGCAAGGTCATGGGCTTGCTCAAGCCCAAACTGCAGGGCCGGGCCGATATCGGCGCGGTCAGCGGCAAGGTCAAAGCCAGGCTCACTGGCTGATTCCGGACCCGGCACGCGGTTCCCGCCCATCCCCGGCGGCGCCCCCATCAGCCGTTGAGTGCCGGCCTCCACCACTCTCTCATTAGCCGGACTTGCCATCAGCCCGGGTGAGTCGGAATATTGCTTCCCATGGCCGGTTTGATTCCCGAACATTTTATTCAGGATCTTCTCGCGCGAATCGATATCGTGCCGCTGATCGACGCCCGTGTGCCGCTGAAGAAAACCGGACGCAACTATTCCGCGTGCTGCCCGTTCCACCAGGAGAAGACGCCGTCGTTCACGGTGTCCCCGGACAAGCAATTCTATTACTGCTTCGGCTGTGGCGCTTCCGGCGATGCGCTGCGCTTCGTCATGGAGTACGACCATCTCTCCTTCCCCGAGGCGGTGGAGCAACTGGCCGGCCGCGCCGGTGTCGACATCCCGCGCGAGGAGCATCACGACAGTCGTGAGGAGAAAGCACGCCGGAGCCGGTTGCAAACCCTGTACGATTTGCTCGCACGGGCGGAGCGCTACTACCGTCAGCAATTAAAAAGCGCCCCGGATCGGCAAAAAGCAGTGGCTTACCTGAAAGGCCGGGGACTCAGCGGCGAGATCGCCGCCCAATACGGTCTGGGCTTCGCCCCGCCCGGCTTTGACAATCTGATGACCGGGCTGTCGCTGGACCAGGCCGGGCTGGAGCAAGCCCTCACTGCCGGCCTGTTGGTGCGGCGCGAGGACACCGGCCGGGTTTACGACAAGTTCCGTGACCGGATCCAGTTCCCGATCCGGGACGCCCGCGGTCGCACCATCGGTTTCGGCGGCCGGGTGCTCGGCGACGGCAAACCCAAATACCTGAACAGCCCGGAAACCCCGGTGTTCCACAAAGGCCGGGAACTGTACGGGCTATGGGAATGGCGCCGCAGCCGCGACCGCAGTGATCGTCTTTACGTGGTGGAGGGTTACATGGATGTGATCGCCCTGGCTCAGCACGGGGTGCCCAACGTGGTGGCGACCCTCGGCACCGCCACCAGCCCGGAGCACTGCCAGACCCTGTTCCGGCAAGTGAACGAGGTGGTGTTCTGTTTCGACGGTGACAACGCCGGCAGACGCGCCGCCTGGCGGGCTCTGGAATCCGCCCTGCCGTCCCTGGACGACGGCAAGCAGGCGCGCTTCCTGTTCCTGCCCGACGGCGAGGACCCGGACACCCTGGTGCGTGCCCAGGGGCCGGAAACCCTGCTGGCGCTCACCGAGAAGGCGGACACCCTGTCCAGCTATCTGTTCCGGCACCTGTCCGAGGGGCTGGACCTCAACACCGTGGACGGCCGGGCGCGGCTGGCGCGGCTGGCGCTCCCTTACCTGAGCAAGCCCTCGGGGCCGTTCTACCGGGTGCTGCTGGAGGAGGAACTGGCGCGGCTGACACGGCTGGAACGCTCCTCTCTGGAGCGGCTGCGCCAGGAAGCGCCGGCGGAACCCGCGCCTCGGCCAGCCCCGGCATCCAGGCCGGCGGCACCGCCGCAGCGGGCCGTCCGCCATACCGACCATGCGGAGCAACCGGATTGGGACGACGCACCGCCGCCGGACTTCCCGCCGGCCATGGCGGATGAACCGGACCCTGTCCCGGACCGCCCGCGGTTGGGATCGCGCGCGCGCCAGCCCGGCCTGGGCCTGGTGGAACGGCTGGTCCTGCTGCTGCTCTCCCACCCCCAGGTGGTGCGCGACCGCCCTCTTCCCGAAGGGGTCGAGGAACTGGATCTGGCGCGGGTCGATCTGCTGCTGCAGGTGGCCGGCGCGGTACGCGAGCACGCCACCCCGGCGGCGGCGCTGGGCGCCATCATGGCACTGGAACAAGGCGAGTCCCTGTCCCGTCTGCTGCGTGAGGCGCTGAAGCCAACCATGGATGACGATACCGCGCGGCGGTACTGGGACGATGCCCTGCATCGCCTGCATACTCTTGCATTGGAACAGACTTTGAAAACCGAGGAAGCCCGCCCCAATCCAGACCTGGCGCGGCTTTCAGAGCTTCACCGCGCACTCGCCAGAGCGCGTGCCGGACACCAGGCTGAACCATAGCGGGGGTCTTGTGATTACTGGCTCAACCCCCCATATCAGCGTATAATACGCCGTTTTCCCAGGACCACGGCTCTTCCAACTACGGGCATTTCGCATGACGACTCAAAAGCAGCAACAGCAGTCACAGCTGAAGCAGTTGATCGCGCTGGGCAAGGAACAGGGCTACCTGACCTACGCCGAAGTGAACGACCACCTGCCCGAGTCCATCACCGACACGGACCAGGTGGAAGACATCATCCAGATGATCAACGACATGGGCATCACCGTGGTGGAAAAAGCCACCGATGCCGATGAGATCATGATGGGTGAAGGCGCCGACAGCACCGACGAGGTTGCTGCCGAGGAAGCCGCCGCCGTACTCGCCTCCGTGGAGAGCGAGCCGGGCCGCACCACTGATCCCGTGCGGATGTACATGCGCGAAATGGGCACCGTGGAGCTGCTCACCCGGGAAGGCGAAATCGAGATCGCCAAGCGCATCGAGGAAGGCACCCGTGAAGTCATGCATGCCCTGGCCTTCTGGCCCGGCGCGGTGGAGATGGTGCTGGATGAATATGACCGTATCCTGTCCGAGGAGCGCAAGCTGACCGACGTGATCGCCGGTTACCTGGATCCGGACGACGACGGCGCCGCCGCCACCAACGCCAACAAAGAGCCGCGCTTCAACCAGAAGAAGCAGGCCGAGGCCGCGGAAAAGGATAAGGACGACGACGAAGACGACGACAGCACCGACAGCGACGACGACGGCGAAGAGGATGAAGGCGGCCTGGATCCGGCTCTGGCGGCGGAACGTTTCGGCGAACTGAAGAAGCGCTACGAAAAAGCTGAACGGGCGCTCAAGCGCAACGGCCGCGACCACGCCAGCAGCGCCAAGGCGCTGGAAGCGCTGGCCGAGCACTTCACCCTGTTCAAGCTGGTACCGCGCATCTACGACCAGCTGCTGCAAGGCGCCCGTACTCACCTGGATATCGTGCGCAAGTTCGAGCGCCAGATCATGGCGCTGGCGATCCGCCGTGCCGGCGTGCCGCGCAAGGATTTCGTACAGCAATTCCCGGGTAACGAGACCAACCTGGAGTGGGTCGCCGCCCACGCCAAGACCAAAAAGGCCAAGGACTACTCCGAGCGCCTGCTGGCGGTGGCGGAAGACATTCAGCGCAACCAGCGCAAGATCATCACCGTGGAAGAAGTCATCGGCCTGCCGGTGGCGGACATCAAGGAAATCAACCGCCGCATTTCCATCGGCGAAGCCAAGGCCCGCCGCGCCAAGAAGGAAATGGTCGAAGCCAACCTGCGGTTGGTGATCTCCATCGCCAAGAAGTACACCAACCGTGGCCTGCAGTTCCTGGATCTGATCCAGGAAGGCAACATCGGCCTGATGAAGGCCGTGGACAAGTTCGAATATCGCCGCGGCTACAAGTTCTCCACCTACGCCACCTGGTGGATCCGGCAGGCCATCACCCGCTCCATCGCGGACCAGGCGCGCACCATCCGTATCCCGGTGCACATGATAGAGACGATCAACAAGATCAATCGGGTACAGCGCCAGATGCTGCAGGAAATGGGCCGCGAGCCGACTCCGGAAGAACTGGGCCAGCGCCTGGAAATGCCGGAAGACAAGGTGCGCAAGGTGCTGAAGATCGCCAAGGAGCCGATCTCCATGGAAACCCCGATCGGCGACGACGAGGATTCCAGCCTGGGCGATTTCATCGAGGACGGCAACGTGGACTCCCCGGTGGATTCCGCCACCTCCCTGGGTCTGGAGGAAGCCACCCGGGAAGTGCTGGCCAACCTCACCGCCCGGGAAGCGAAAGTGCTGCGCATGCGCTTCGGCATCGACATGAACACCGACCACACCCTGGAAGAAGTCGGCAAGCAGTTCGACGTCACCCGGGAGCGGATCCGGCAGATCGAAGCCAAGGCTCTGCGCAAGCTGCGCCACCCCTCTCGCAGCGAGCACCTGCGCAGTTTCCTGGACGCGGACATGTAACTCGTTATATAACTACCGGCCCGGACGGCAAGCGCCATCCGGGCCTTGTTTTTTCGGGGAAAAACCAAGACACAAAGGACACCGGCATCTCGCCACCGAGACCGCCGGCCGGGGCAGGATACCTCCTCCCGCTGTTGCACATCCTCCGAGTTCCAAGGGCCTATAGCTCAATTGGTTAGAGCAGCGGACTCATAATCCGTTGGTTCCAGGTTCAAGTCCTGGTGGGCCCACCATTTCCATCCATGAAACCCCTAAGGCTTTTCTGTCCTGGAGCGGCCAATCAAGCCCTGAGCCCGGCGGGAAGCCTAGTGGGTCTGTGCCTCACTCTTGCCTCGCAAGCGCCCCACCAGATTCACCACCGCCAGCACGATGAGGCCGGCGATCAATCCACCGATCAGATTCACCAGCACCGGTATCGCCCAGGACACTGCCCCGGCCAGTTCGCCAAGGTGATGCACCCAGTCGTGGGAACCCGGAATACCATGAACCAGAATGCCACCACCCACCAGGAACATGGCGATGGTACCCAGCACCGACAAGGTTTTCATCAGCCACGGGGCCAAGGTCAGCAATCCCCGGCCGAGAGCAATGCGGGCCGGAGCGGCGAAACGGTCCTCGGGAGTTTTCATCAGCAACAGGCCCGCGTCGTCCAGCTTGACGATCCCGGCCACCAACGCGTACACCCCGATGGTCAGCAGCAAGGCGAGGGTACTGAGAGAAATCACCTGCACCCCGAAACTGGCGCTTTGCATGGCACCGAGGGAGATTACGATGATTTCGGCGGAGAGGATGAAGTCGGTACGAATGGCACCTTTGATTTTTTTCTTCTCGAAGGCGACCAGATCCACCTTGGCATCCTGTAACGCCTGGAGCCGTTCTTCCCGGTTGTGCTCGTCCTCACTATGCAGGAACTTGTGCAGGACTTTCTCGGCGCCTTCATAGCACAGGTAAGCCCCACCGATCATCAACAGCACGGTGATCGCCCAGGGTGCGAAGGCGCTGATCAGCAGCGCCGCCGGCACCAGAATCACTTTGTTGAGCAGGGATCCTTTGGCCACCGCCCAGACCACCGGCAATTCCCGATTGGCGCGCACGCCGGATACCTGTTCGGCGTTCAAGGCCAGGTCATCCCCCAGCACACCGGCGGTCTTCTTCGCCGCCACCTTGGTCATCAGGGATACGTCGTCGAGCAACGTGGCGATGTCATCGATCAGCGCCAGCAAACTGGTTCCGGCCATACTTCTCTCCTTGGGGCGGGCCGCCCGATGGCGCCGCGGCAAAGACAAGAAAGTACACGTGACCATGGGGATTCGGCAAATTCCCCTGTTTCCCATCCGTGTCACCGGGCAGCGCCGGGCAGGCAACGGCGCGGATCGGCTTTATCAGGTGACCACGCGCCCGCGCCTGAATGCCGCCAGGAGAGCCAGCAATGCCAGAGTAGCCGCACCTATACCGCCCCCATTGCCCGAGCTCTCCTGGTGACTTCCCAGGGTGTTCTCCACCGGCGCCACGCCGAAGGCCAGGACACCGGCCTCCGGGTTCAGATCCCAGGGGCCATTGTCATGCAATCGGATCTCCAGCGCATGATCGCTCAGTCGTCGATATGCATCGGACGCCATTAATCGATAGCGTTCGTTGCCGTCGATGACTTGAGAGGCGTACAGAAGAAGACGCGAAGACTCCGGCAGCGGTGCCTGGAAGGTAACACGCACCGTCACCGGCTCGCTTGTCATGGCGCTTGCCTGCAAATCGAACCGAATGAATCCGTATTGGTATTCCAGCCCGGCGTCACCGCGCGTGGTATCGGGAATGGAGGAATCTCCGTCCGGGTCCGTGGCCAGGGACATATAGCCGGTGGTGACGCCGGCAAAGCGCCAAGGCTCGCCCACGGCGGCCTCGGCGGTGGTGCCGGACAAGGCGTCTCCAGTCACCTGCCGCCCAGGGATACCGTCGAGCAGCGCCACACCGGCTGCCAACCGGGGATCCAGAGCCGCCGCGCCAGGCTCCAGGGCGTCGATGAGACCATCCGCATCCGTGTCCACCGGGTTCTCCGGGTCCTCCCCCAGTTCCTCCGCATCGGGCAAGCCATCACCGTCGGTATCCGCGTTATCGGCATCCGGGTTGAGCCCCAGCTGTTCCTTCAACTGGTCACTGATGCCATCACCTCCGCTGCTGCTGCCTTCCAGGCGCGCGTAACCTTCGAAGTCGGGCTGCACGGTCATCGGAAAAACACCCGTGATCTGAGTCCCCGGAATACCGTCGAGTACGCCCGCCGGCTCATCATCCACGGTGATGATCAAGATACGATTGGGGTTATCCGGGTCCTCGGTGATCTCGAACCGGGTGCTGGTATCGGCACGGGGATTACCGACATTCGGGTTGTAGATCTGAAAGCCGTGATAAACCGTGTACGTACCATCCAGATTATCGGTGAACCCGGCGGTAAAGCGATCATCCCCTTGCCCCTGATTACCGATGGATTGGACCTCGTAATCGAATCCCACGGTCAGGGTGGTGCCGCGAATCAGCACCCACCCCTCATCGAAGTTCCAGCTCCAGTCCGCATTTTGGATGCCTTTGCCCAGCACCAGCTCACTGCCGGCCTGGCAAGCTCCGGGACAACCTCGCATGGTGAGCAGGTGCTGACCATGATAGACACCGGTCAGGCCGGGAGTCCCGGCCATAGCCGCGCCGCAGATGATCAACAGCGGAGCACTCATCAAAGCAGTCTTCAATTTCATATCACCCCCTTCCTCGTTCCATATCGGGGGCTGCCGTGGCGCCCCTTCACCATCGGTAAGTTACTCCGGCGTAACCGTGAAATTCCGCGCCGGGCACGAAGGTCGGAGCGGTCAGGCTGGACTCGGGATCTTCCGCCGACAGCCCGCGGACTACGTAGGCCGTCTGCCAGGTCTCGTTGGTGAGATTGCGCAGATCCAGGAACCACTCCCAAGATGGCGTCGGACGATATGACAAAGCGGCCCCGAGCAGCAGATAGCTGTCCTGCTTCAGTCCCGCGTTGTAGTGATCGACATGGGTGTCTTGCGGCTGCCAACGGGCGGACAGTGTCAGGCCAAGCCGCCGCGACCAGTGATATCCCAATTCAGCGGTCACCAGGTGAACCGGAATGCCGGCGATCCGCTTACCGTCATACCGCCCGCCATGGAAACGGAAGTCGCTGTAGTTGTAGACCCCACGCACGGAGAGCCAGTCTCCGGAGCGGAACAGTCCACGCCCGCTTCGGGCGCTCACCGCCAGTTCAACACCCTGATGCACCGTATCGTGATCGTAGTTCACCGTGGTGCCGTCAATGGCGAAGTTCTGAACTTCCGCGATCAGCTCATCCTTGACCCGCGAATAAAAGTACGCCCCTTCCCAGGCGAAGGAGCCGGCAATCCGCCGGGCGCCCACTTCAAAGGTGTTCGCCATCTGCATTTCGAGGGGCTTGGTCATCAGATACAGGCTCGCCGGCGACGCCGGCACCGACCCCGGCCCCAGGTCCACCAATTGCCAAAAGGTGGGAGCTTCCGAACTCCGGCTCACATTGGCGTAGTAATGCGTGCCGGCGAAAGGCGAATAAATCAGTCCGAGCTTTGGATTGAGAGCGCGATAGGTCAGCTCGCTGTCGAGCAGACCAGGGGCTCTCTCATCATCGACATTCCGTTGGTGCCACGCATACTGAAACGCGGCCACTGCCTGCCACCGTCGGGACAGGGGATAATTGACCTGCGCTCCTCCGACCACGTTGCTGGCCCGCAAATCGAGATCGGCGAAGCGCCTCTCCAGACTGCCGTCGTCGGGATGCACCAGATAGTATTCCCTGGGCATGGCGCCAGAGTTGGCGGACAGGAATACCTGATAGCGAGCCTCCGTTCCATCCGTATTGGGAACAAACACTTCCGTCCCGTAATCCAGACCGAAATTGCCCGCCTCGGTATTGGCTTGCCAGGCCGGATTCTTGAACCGGTCCCGTATTGACTCAGCGTACAACCCCAGACTGTGGGAAGCCTGTTCCGTGTACCAGATGGTTTTGTTGGCCAGTCTGGTCTGCCGGGTGTCCCGTTCCGGCTGGCGCACCCGGACGTTGAGAAAATCCTCTGTGCTTTTATTGTCCGGATCAGCGTAGTCCCCCATCACCGAGTCTGGATCGGACAAGGCCCTGTCCTTGGTAAGCAGAAAGGGGATGTCGAAACGGTTATCCGCCAGATTCAGATAGGTTCGGTTGATCCAGTTCCCGCCCCGGTATCCGAAGTTGGCAACGAAGGTGTTCCTTTGCGCGCCACTGTGGCTTCGCCAACCGTCGGATGCCTGATACCCGGCGCGTATGTAGCCATCCCATTGCTCTTTTTTTTCAGCCAGGGCGACACTGCCCCGCCAGGTGTTCCAGGATCCCCCTTCCAGAGAGACCGAGGACGGACTGTTTCGTGCCGTGCGCATATTGAAATCAATGGCGCCGCCGAGAGTGGTACCACCATATCGGAGCGCGTTGGCGCCACGGTACACGGAGATCAGGCTGGTTTGCTCGGGATCAATCAGGCCGATAATAAAGGAACCGTCCGCCTGATTGATCGGCAGACCGTCGTAAAGAATCTGGATGCCACGACTGACCGGATTATCCTGAATGCCTGATCCACGGATATTCAGTCTTGGCTGATCATTGCCGCCGAAGAACTCCTGGATGATGATCCCCGGCTCAAAATCCAGCACCCTGGCCAGAGTAGCCTGGCTACCCTCCTTCTCTCCGGGATCGATCAGGTTGGTCGCACCGGGCACGTCATCGAGCCGGCGTTGCAGTTCCCGCTTTTCATGCACCGCTTCGTTACCGGCTTCGACCGTCACCGGATCCAGACGGTTAGGCTCCGCCGCCAGAACGGTTGTGGCAACGAGCAGGCAACACGACAAACAACGCCGGATCATCGGCTCGCCTCCCACGGAGGGCAAGGCGGATCGATCAGGTCAGGTAGAACATGGCCTTGGCCAACACCACAATCAGCACCATGTGGATGAAAACACTGTAGTGGGTAATCTTGAAGCGCAGGGAGCTCATACTCCCACAGACGGAGGCCCGGATGGCGGTAATGAAATGCACCAGGACACTCAGCGCGAGCACAATCTTCACCGTCAGGAGTGTGGAAAAAACGCTGGAAAATGGAGGATACCAGCCAGCCCAATACACCCTCACCAGTAATCCGATCCCGGTGAGGAAGAGCAGCCCCACCACATAGGGCATGATCTTTCGCGCTCTTCGGTGAATGCCCTCCTCCACCAGCGTCATCATACCGGCGGGCAGATACCGACGGATGTTCTCCAGAAAGATCACCTCGAACGCCACGATGCCGATAAAGAAGATCGCGCAGAACAGGTGCAGCGTGATCAGTACTCCGTATTCCAATTCGATTCTCTCTCATTAAACGGTTGCAAAGCCGAATCATTGCTCACCAACTCCCGGAACCTCAATGACATTTGTCATGGTGATAAGGGACGCCAGGCGTCCCACGGCACCTATCTCTTGCGGCGGATGAGCAAGACTGAAATCAACCCCAGCAATCCCAGGGGGAGAGTGCCGCCACCCCCGGAACCGGAGCCACCACCGGCGCCGTCATTACCATCACCATCGCCGCCGCCATCTCCGCCTCCGTCCCCGTCCCCGCCGGAATCTTCTGGCTCGGTGGTGGCGAGCACCAGGTTGACCAGTCGCCCGCCGTCCTCGTAGGGGTAATCGTCCGGTAGCGCGACGATGTCCTGGTCTTCATCAATGGGTGAAAACATATGGGTGGAAACCGTGAACCGCACGCTCTGTTCGTCAAGCCGGGTATACGGCACCTCCACCGCCAGGCTGGCCCAGATGGTCGGTGCCAGAATTTCCTCTCCGTTGATCACCTCGGAGGTACTGTTGAGCACGCGCCGGACGGTGAACAACCGGAGCCCTTCCGGGATCCCCCCGGCGAATTCCAGCTGCATGGGTGGCGCATCGGGAAGCAGGCGATACACCACCGTGCCGTCGGACAGCTCTTCGCCCAGCTTGACGTAGTCGACAATACCCGCTTCATCCAGGAACCCTTCAAAGTCATTTTCGAAGGCTTCGCCGAAAAGTCCGGTTCCCTGCGCACGCCACGCGCTGATTCCGGCTTCGAACGCGGGCCGGGCCAGTTCCATACTGGCGGCATGGTTGTCCATCAGCGTCTTCTTGCGCGCCAGCAACGTCTGTTGCTGCTCGGTCGGTTGATCCCCGAGACTGTCCCTATACGCCTCGTAGTCAGCCTTGCGGAACAACCAGTCTTTCTTGGCGGTGAGATATTCCCCCGCATACGGCTCGATGAATTCCTTGTTCCACCGGTCCCAATCGGTATCCCTGGCGGTGGTGGCAAACTGAATCTGGCCCAGATGGTAGCTCAGCTCCGCGCCGTCTCCGGCAATAAGGGGCAAGGACTCGCCCACCGAGCCGGGTTCAAAATAACGGGTGTCGATGCCGGTGACGGTATTGCCCAATTGAAAGCGGTTTCCCCTGCTGTTGGTCAACGTCACCAAGCGCCCGTCAAGCAGCTGTATGCCGGCAGCCACGGAATCATCCGCCGCGCCGTTGGCGCCTTCGATCAAATCGGCGATACCGTCGTTGTCGGCATCGATCGGCATGGTGACGATGTCACCGCGCCTGGCAACGTCCAGAACGGTATCGACGGCTACGCCATAGGCCTGTGCCTGGGCATCGGTCACGCCATCGCCGTTACTGTCCGCACCATCGTCCGGGTACATCACCGCGCTTTCGAACTGGGGAGAGACCCGGAAGGGAAACACCGCGTTGGGTTGCCCCTCGAACATGGCCGGCAACCAGCGCCCCGGAATCCTGTCACCATCAGGCCCATCAAGAGTGGTGATCGAAAGCCTGCCATCATCGGCTTCCTGTATCTCGAAATCCGTGGTGATCACGCCGAGAGGGTAGCCGGCGAAATCAAGGAAGATCTGTAAGGCGAATTGCGCGGTGTATGTACCGTCGCCATTGTCCATGAAAGTGCCGGTCACCTCGGATGGATCAGGCGTCTTTTCCGGAAAGAGCTGCCCATCGATTCGCTCCCGACCCGGGCTGAACAACTGGAACGGCGGCGAGGCCGTCTGCAAGGCATATATCCACCCTCCTCCGAGAGTGATCGTTTTGTTGTCAAAGTCCCACTGCCAATACTGCGTGGAACGACTGCCCCCAAGCCGGTTGTAGTAAGTGCTGTTATCGTACGGGCTGGTCAACAACTGGTTGATCGGCGCCCGCGGAATCTCCGCCGGTAAGGTAATGGGACTGTTCATATGCAGGGAATAACGACCGATATAGGTACCGTTCAGCCCCGTGGTCCCGGCCAGGCCGAGAGCGCTTTGCAATGCAAGGATGACGGCGGCAACGCGCGCGACCATTCTCAATCTGGTATCAGCTTTCATGGGAGCAATCCTGATGTTTACGGTGGCGGGCACGCCTGGCATGCCCGCCTTCGCCGGTTGCCTGTCAGTAAGCGGAGCCGGTCAGTTCAATGGACAAATTAGCCGGGAATGGCGAGGCCGGAAGGTTGTGCCCGATGACCCCGTCGCCATCGGAATCGATGGTATCGATGATCAGAACACCACCGCTGTCGGTGATCTCCAGCGTGATCCCGGTATCCTTGTTGGGGTTGCCAAACAGCGGATTGAACACCTTGAAGTTGTAATTGAACGAATAGGTACCATCGCCGTTATCGGTAAACGGAATCGTCGTGCTCCCGGAGCTGATATCGGTCAAGGCGTAATTGAAAATGCCGGATATGCCCAGAAAGCTGGCGTTCACCTGGCCGTTGGTGATGGTCATTTCCGCGTTATCAAAATCCCAGTCCCAGTCGTAATAAGCCAGGCCGGTGGCGCAAATGGTGTTGTCGTCGGTGGTCCTGACCTGAATCAGATAATCACCATAGTAGGCGCCGGTCAGTCCGGGGGTTCCGGCCATCGCGCCGGCGCCCAGTTGCAGCGTGAAGATCCCCAGAATCGTGGCAATGCTAAGAAGCGGTTTCATGGCATTTCTCCGAAGATGAAAGGTCGTTCCTTGCTCCTGAAGACAGGAGAGCCTATCATCTGATAATCATTCTCAAACAAAAATGACTTTTATCAGTTCGGTGGGTGGGCCGTGTCCGTAATCGAAGCACTGAGCAAGACCGCCCTGTTTTCCGGGGTGGCATTACCGGCCTTGCGGGTCATCACGCGGGGCGCGCATTCCATATCCGTGCCGTGCGGTGGACATTTGTTTGCGTCAGGTGATGAGGCACACGCATTCTTCCTGGTAAAGACGGGAATCGTTCGCCTTTACCGTGCCGGCCTGGACGGTGAGGACAAGGTCTACCAGGTCTTGGGGGAGGGGGATTTGATCGCCGAAACCGCCATGTTTTCCAACCCCTGCGTCTACCCGCTCTCCGCCCAGGCGGAGAGCGACTGCGATCTTTACCGGTTACAAAAAGAAGGTCTCGTCGAACTGGCCACCAACGATTCCCGCTTTGCTCTCTATCTGCTGGAGCAGATGTCGGGCCGGTTGTATCAGGCGGTCAATCGCTTCGATCATTTGACCGTGACCAATGCCAGCCAACGATTGGTGATGTACCTCCTTGACTTGATCCAGGAACAAAAAAGCCATTGGCTGACCCTGCCGGTCAGCGTCAAGGTTCTGGCCAGGCAATTGAACATGTCCCCGGAAACGCTTTCCAGATTGCTGGCCCGCTTCCGGGAAAGCGATATGATCAGCGGCCGGGGCCGCAAGTGGGTTATCTCCGATGCCGCCGGCCTCTGCCGGGTCACCAACCTTCCGCTACCGGATTCCATGTCCTCCATGGCGGGCGGCCAGTTTTTTCGCTGCTGCAACTTCGGCTAGGGGGGGGCTCCCGCACGCCCTGTCCGGACTGACGCCATGTCAGGAAAACGCCGCCCGTCCCACCGAGGCGCCGCCGTCCACGAACAGGGTCTGGCCGGTGATGTAGCCGCTATGCTCGCCGAGCAGAAATTCGATGGCGGCGGCGATTTCGTCCGGCTGGCCGAGCCGGTCCATGGGGACACCGGACAGATAGCGCGCTTCACCTTCACTTCCGGGCGGGTTGTTTTCGCGAAACAGTTCGGTTTCCGTCGGGCCCGGTGCCACCGAATTGACGGTGATACCGGTTTTCGCCAGTTCCAGCGCCCAGGTGCGGGTGAAATTGACCAGAGCGGATTTGGCGGAGGCGTAAGCGGTGCGCCCCGGCATACCCAGCACGGTCAGGCTGGAGATATTAACCACACGCCCCCAGCCGCGCTGGCGCATCCCCGGCAATACCGCCTGGGTGGCCTGGATGCTCGGGTGCAGATTCAGCGCCAGCACGCTGTCGAAGGTATCCAGATCGATCTCGCCCAACGGCTGCGGACGCACCGCGCCCACATTGTTGACCACGCCGTCGAAGTCAAAACGGTTGGCCAGATCCGCCAGCACTTCCTCCGTGCTGGCGCGATCGCTCAGGTCCGCGGAGATCAAAGTGCCGGGGAAGTCCCCCTGGCCAGCGCTACGGGCCAGGCCCACCACGCCGTGGCCGGCGGCGGCCAGCCGCTGGGCCAGGGCACGGCCGATGCCCTTGCTGGCACCGGTAATCAGAAAGGTTCTTGTTGTCATGAGGTTCTCCCGATAGGACAAGGCCCCAAGTGTGCCGTGTCCGACCGGATCGGGACAACGCTCTTGATCAGCTTTCCCGCAACGTGCCCACCGCCGCTTTCTGGAAGGCACGGCCGCGTTGCTGCAGCCGTTCCCGCAGCCCGGGCAGAAAACGGTGACTGCTGTAATAGGTGAAGCGCGGAGCAATGGTCATTAGCGGGAACCAGGGCAGGATATGCTCCGGCAGACCGAGCTGGCGCATCTTTTCCTTGCCGAGGAAATAGCGGCTGGTGCTCAGATGCATGTGATAGCGCAGCCGCCGGCGCACGCTCTGAAGACGGGGAAAACGATGCGCCAGAGGCTCCCGGGCCAGCGCCCGCGCCAGTTCCGGGGTGGTCCAGTCCGGCTGGCTCTGGGTCATCAAAGTATGATGCAAACGCAACGCGCCCTCTTTTTCGGTATCCACCAGCCACTGCTCCTGCACGCCCATCAGCCAGCAGGCGTAGCGCCACAGGTGCATGACCGCCCGAGACTCCCTGGGCGTCACCGGGATCCCAAGCAAGCGCAAACCATTGAGCATGACCACCGAAAATCCCAGATAGGTCGCCACCATATCCACCTGGCTCAGCGGCAATCCCCAGCGCTCATGATCCCAGTCCTCACGCCGGTCCAGATCCCGACGCACCAGAGCATGCACCAGGCGTACCTGCAAGGTGGCGCGATAGCCCGCGGCCAGCGGCTCCAGACCGCCGACCTCGGTGCAATCGATCCACCAGTGACCGGTACGTGCCACCCGACGTCCGGTACCTTCGGTAAGCGCCCCGGTAAGCACCAGCGACTGATTGAACCCGGACAGCAGATAGCCCCCCATCAGCGCCAGATCACGGAGCACGAAGGTGGCGCCCTCCCCGGTGCCATGGATGAAGCGGGCGCCCAGCTCAAGCAGCTCCGGATTCACCCAGTCCGGCCTGGTTTCCACCCGCCGGAAGAAGCGCACCAACGGCTCGGGGGCATCCGTCAGGCTGTCCACGCCTTGCTTCAGTGCCTGCTGGAACAACTTGTGGCCACGGCCTCGGCCATACTCTTCCATCCACGCCACCAGTTCATCCATGGCCGGATCACCTACCCACAGGCCGTCCAGAGCCGCCTGGAACTCCTCCCGGCTCGGCGCCAGATCGCGCCCCAACCATAACCGCAACCACAGTGGCGTGCGGCCCTGGGTCTTTTCAAACGGGCGGGCCCGGGTCGGAGCCGGGCGGGGAGTAACGGACGCGTCCATGGTGGATCTCCTGCGGGCGATGGCCTCTTGTATTACTCCGAACCATAATGCGAATATGTATTCGCATTCAATTCGCGTTTGGGCCCACCCTGGCCTTGAAGGAGTGTCATGCGTAAACAACCCAGACAGCGGCGCTCCCGGCGGATGGTGGACGCCCTCATCGACGCCACCGCCCAATGCATCACCCAATACGGCGTGGACGGCACCACCACCCCGCGCATCGCCGAATGCGCCGGCGTCAGCGTCGGTTCCCTGTATCAGTATTTCAGCGACAAGGACGCTTTGTTCGAGGCCCTCGGAGAGAAACTGGCCCACGATGTGGCGCGGGCGCTCAAACGCCTGCCGCTGCCGGAATCCGCCAACCTGCATGATCTGGTGGGCGGCGCCATCCGTTTCGGCTTCGACATGCTCAACTCCCGGGAGGGGTTGTTTCTGGAGCTGATCCGCAACTGGCACCGGCTGCCCACGGCCCGCGTGGCGGATGTGCTACAGGGGCACTTCCTGGAGCTGGCGCGGCTGTATTTCATCAAGCATCACCAGAAGTACCCGATCGAGGATCTGCAGGTGCGCATGTTCATCGTCGCCAACAGCACCTTGTTCACCATGGTGCGACAGGTCAGTCAGGACGAAGGGCTGCTACGGCAGGAAGACGTGGCCGAGGGGCTCACCAACATGATCGTCGGCTATCTCGGCGGTGAGACAGGCCCGTCCCGGTAGCATGGCTGGCACGGGCCCTGATTGAGGACAACCCGGGGTCAGGACAAGGTGGCGAGCTGTTCCCAGGCCCGTTGGACCCGCAGCTCCCGTGGTTTGGAGGCGATCTGGAATAACGGCTGGTCTCGCAGCCAGCGCCGCAATGCCGGGTCCCCGTTGTCACTGCCGCGCCACTGATCGGTCACCCTGCCATACAGGGCCTGCCCCTGACCGAGCAGGCCGGCGAGCGCCACGTGGGTCGCCGGGCTGCCGGCATCCACGCTGGCCAGACTGCCCAGCGAAAACAAATTGGCGGCCAGAGCTTCGATGAGCGGATCCGGCCAGCCGCGATAGCGGGCTTCGCGCAACAGATAGGCGTGCGTGGCGATGGCGATGAAGGTGTCTTCCACGGTGCGGAACGGCTTGACGTAGTCGCTGTAACCGTCGCCGGGCAGTACCGCCTCTCGCGGCACCCGTACATTGTCGAAGGCCGCCGCCTGATGGGGCACCTCCGGCACGAATTCCAGCGGCGTCTTCTCCGAGAAGTAAATCCCTTCGGAAGACGCCGGCACCGCCACTACTTTCAACGCCGGCCTGGCTTCCGGTTCATGGCCGTTGATGCGGGCCACCACCAGAAACACATCCGCCACCGGCCCCAGCGTGGTCCAGCTCTTCTCACCACTGACGGTGACCGTGCCATCGCCGTTGTCGGTTACCTGGGTACGAATATCCCGGGGACGGTTACCGCTGCTTTCCGTGGCGCACAGCGCCATCGTCCACTCGTTCTCCAGCAATTGGGGCCGGAAGGGAGTCAACAACCGGCGCAGCGCCGCCTGGTACCCGCCAGCGAAGGCCCAGGCAAGGCGATCGGAGAGAAAGCCACCACTGACCGCCAGCGCCACCGGCGACAAACCCTCGGCTGCCTGGGCCCGCCATTCCGGCGCCCAATCCTCGGCGGTTTCCAAAGCGTCCACGTCCGCCCGGGAACTCAGCGCGAAACGCAGGGCGTCCATTAAATCGGATTGATCAGACATGTGCTCTCCCTCCCTCGGCATTACGAAGCGCGCAGCGGCTTCAAGGCGCCGGCCCATCGTTCCAGTTCATCGAGCATGGCCTGAGCGCTGTCCCGATGATGATCGTTACTTTCAAAGACACCGTCCTTAAGGTGTTGGTTCACCATCGGCACCATCACCTGCTCCACCAACGGCATTATTTTCAAGGTGGTCAACAACGGCTTGGTGGCCTGCACCGAACGCAGTCCTCCGGAAACGCCGCCATAGCTGACGAAGCCCGCCGCCTTGTAATTCCACTCCAGGTACAGGTAATTGAGTGCGTTGGTCAACGCCGGTGTCGGCCCGAAATTGTACTCCGGCACCACGAAGACAAAGGCGTCGGCGGCATCCACCGTCTCCGCCCAGCGGCGCGTATGTTCATGCTGGTACTTCTGCATTCTCGGGTGATTGGGCTCGTCCAACAAAGGCAGATTCATCTCGGCCAGATCCACCAGACGGGCGTCGAACGCCCCGTGCTCCCTGGCGACGGGATAGAACCAATCGGCCACCGCTTTTCCCACCCGTCCGGGGCGGGTACTGGCGATCACCACATCAAGACGCAGCATGCGTTGCCCTCCGATTGCAAAAGTGATGTCTACAATCTACTCCCCACCGCCGCTACTGCAAACCTTGAAGAAGCAAAACCACTCCATGAGAGCCCGCTTTGCGATCCCTGGCGATGGTGATGTACTGCTCGGACTGTGACCATTCCCGAAAGGCCTGGGCGTCGGGGAAGGACATCAGAATGGCTTTTTGGTAACCCCATTCCCCTTCCACTTGCTCCGGCGCTTCGTCGGCGGCGAGCAGCCGTCCCCTGAACTGCCGAAAGACTTCCATGAAACGGGACAGGTAACGCTGGTAAGCGTCACGGTCGGTGATGGTGATTTGGGCTAACGCATAGACGGTCATGATCGGCTCTCCTTAACAGGCTAGCGTCCTTATTAGGAGAGACCGGCCGGTCAGGCAATGACCGAAAAGCAGCAATCCATTGGCGGGATATTCCGGACACGGTGACCGGGGCGGCCAATGCCGCCCCGGACCGCCCCCTTTTTTGGCAATATCTTTTAGTCGGATTCCGGGCAGAACAGATTGGCTTCGTCGCTACCGCTCAGCCGTACCAGGTCCACATCTCCCTGGAATGGCGTCCGCGTCGTGCTCCCCCAGGCGGCGCCGACCATGGCACCGGTGGCCTGGCTGGAAAGAATAGGCATGCCGGCGGAGCGATCAAACTCCGCCACGGTTTCACAGTCCAGCTGCACCGTGACGTGATTGCCGTCACTGCCCACCCACAACTCCTGCCAGGTGCCGGCGTCCCCCAACGCCACCACCAGACGACGCTCCTGGTTCGGGAAGTTCAGCACCGCGGCGGCACCGTTCATTTGCAAATCAAAGGCCAGCGCGCCCTGGCTTCCCAGCGAGAACACCGAGCCCTGCGGGTCAGCGGCACTGCGAGCCCGTACATGCAAAGCGAACGCCTCGCCGATCACGGTGTTGGCCAGCACCGAATTTTCCCGGGTGGACAGCTGATAGGTGCCGTCGAAACCCAACACGCCGCCAACAGCGCCGCCCTCCTCCGACCGCGGCGCGGCTTCCAGTTCCTGATAGTTGCCATCCAGAGCGTACAGCGGATTACCGTAGGCGGAATAATCGTTGACGCAAAACTCCTCGCAGTCGGCATCCGCGTCCATCACCCAGAAACCCAGCACGTGGCCATCCACGGGCATGTACTCCACCGGGTTCTCGATGGTGTCACCGGGTACTTCGGTGACACGATCCACGTAACGGGTGTCGTCGCCGCCACAGGCGGTCAACGCAAAGGCCATGACGGCCAGGCTCAACGAAGTCTTGGCGATTTTCATGGTCTGCTCCTTAACGCCCCGCCCGCGGGGTGATGATGGTGTCGTCCACCACGGTGCCATCGAGAGTGCGCGTCAGCACATGCATGTTCTCTCCGTCGATTTGCAGCGTGGTGTAGGTATTGACGTTGTCGTCGAACAGCACATCGGCGAACTTCGCGATACCGTCGCCGTTGTTGTCGTAGTACTTGGCCGAATCGGAACCAGCGATCAGGTAGGTGGCACCGGCCGGGTGCGGCCGCCCGCCCGCCATCGGCACACTGCGCGAGTACATGTGGTCGTGACCGGAGAGCACCAGATCGATGCCAAGTTCATCCACCAACGGTGGCAGGTACTGCATAACGCGGCCATTGCCGGAGGCCGGGTTGCCGTTGTACGGCGGCCGGTGAATCATGACGATCTTCCAGGTCTGGTCGGACGCGCTCATATCCGCGCGCAGCCAGTCCATCATCTTCGGCCAGTCACGTTCCTCGGTGAGTTCGCTGGTCAGCACGGCGATGTGGGTATTGCCGTAATCGAAGCTGTAGATAGCGCCTTCGAAGGGATCGGCCACGCCGCTGTCGGTGGGGTCGAAGCGGAACATGGCGGCGAATTTCTCCGCGCCTTCGTTGTACACCTCGTGGTTCCCCTCGGTGGGCGCCAGCAGATGGGACGCCAACATGCCCTCACCTTCCAGGGACTCCAGGAACAAGCGCACCAGACGGTAGTCGCTCAAATCCTCGGTCAGGTCGCCCACATGCAGAATCAGATCACCGTCCGGCAATTGCGCCTGCATTTTCTGGTACAGCTCCGTCACCAGACCGCTGCCGTTGAAGATGTTTTCATTGGACAGGGTCTGGGTATCACCGAACAGATGAATGTTCACCTGGTCGTCGCCGTCATCGGTGGTGAAGCTGAACTCGACGCTTTGGTTACCCGCACCATCGCCGACCCGGTAGCGGTAGGTGGTGCCCGGTGCCAGGTTGTCCAGCGCCACATGATGCACCCGCACCACGCCCGCTTCGGAGCCGTAGAAGAAGGGCAGGATCCCGGATTCACCGGTGGCGCTCTGGTTCAGGGAACCAGCGCCGTAGGCAACCTCGCTGGCGCTCACGTCCGTGGAGGTGTACCAGGTCACGTTCACCTGAGAGCCATCACTGCCCGGGGTCAGGTACACATGGCGCGGCGCCGGCGTCAGCCGTTCCACCAATGCCTGCACATCGGTCATCAGCGACGAGCCCTGATCGTCATAGGCCCGGAACAGCAAATCCTGGGAGTCGCTGCCGGCGGGCAGGGTCACGGCCAGACGGCCTTCCGCGTCGGTGGTGCCGAGCACCACGACGTCACTGATCTGGTCCGTGCCACTGTTGTAGGTGAAGGTCTCCACCGTCACCCCGGAGGCGGCGTTACCCTGCTGATCCACCACCAGCATGTCCAATTGCTGGCCGCTGATGCCCCAGTGGGTCAGCAAACGATAACGGCTGCCCACTTCCTTGCGCACCACCGGGTGGTAGTAGGTATCGCCATCCAACTGGCCGTTCACCACTACCGAAACGAAGGTGTTCTGGATGTAGTCGCGCACCTTCAGTTCCAGATACGCCACCACGCCGGTATCGTCATTGAACCCGGTAAAGCGCCCGCTCCAGTTGCCTTCCGTGGTGCTGACATCGGTGGCGCTCAGGTCACCGTCGATCACCGTCATGGCGGCTTTGGTGGCGTCGTAGTCGAGACTCAGATTCAAGTCACCGAAGTTACCGCCGCCCTCCACGCGGATCGGTACCTGGAAGGTGCCGCCGGGGTAGAACTGGATATTGGCACTGTCGATGTAAAGGCGCGGACCACCGGTCAGCACCTGGAACAGATAATCCCCGGCGGTGACGTTGCCGTTGGTATCCGCCACGCGGTAGTCCACCCGGTGCCAGCCGTCCGCCAGACCGGCGCTCTGAAATTCGATACGGTCCTGGCCATTGTTGGTGAGCGAGGCGGAAACGTCCTGGCCATCCAGAGCCACATAAGCGCTGCCAAAATCCACGCCGGAATCGTCATGCACCTGCAAGGACAACAAAGGATCAGGCTGCTCCACCGTGGCGTCGGCTTGCGGCGACACCGTCACACCTGGTCCGGCGAGATCGGTGTCATCGCTGTAGATGGCGGTGAAGTCGTCCAGAATCACGTGGGAGTCGATGCGCTCGGCGGTCTTCAATACCAGGAAGCGGAACGGCTGGAAGAAACGCAGCGGTTCCCTGTAGCCGGACCCGATTTCCGCTTTCATGAAATGCCAGCCCCGTTCCGGCAAGGCATCGCCATCGTTGTTGTAGTTCAAGGTGACGGTCTTGCCGTCGGCATCCTTGAGACTGCCACGCACCCACCACACCTTGCCGGCCAATTCATCCGGGATGTAAACGTTCACGCCCAGATACTTGGGGTACCCCGGCAATTCGGTGACCTGGCCCGGATCGGTGAGATAAGCGCCGAAAGTGCCGGGCTGGGCGGGGTCCGCTTCCCAGCTCAGCTTCATCGAGTAGTTACCAGAAAATACCTGATCGGATACTTTCTCGATATTCACCGCCTTGTGTCGCGCACCGCCCGGCGCGAAGGCGCTGGTGTCACCCTCGAAGTCGGTCACCAGTTCCGGCGCCACGCCGATGTTCACCACGGTACTGGCGCTCATTCCGGCGGCGGTGGCGGTGACGGTACAGCTGCGCCCCTGCACCGGCGCCACGGACAGCACGCCGGTTTCCGGATTCAGAGCGCAATCGTCGGTGTTGTCCAGCTCATAGCTGATGACGTCGTTGGAATAGTGCACGCTGTCGCCGTCACTGATCAGCAGCGGCGTCAGTTGCAGGCTGCTGCCGCTGTCCACCGCGTACTGCTCGCTGGGGAAGCGGATCTCGTCGATGGTACTGGTGACGCGCACACGGGCCACACCCTTTTGTTCGCCGACCCGAACCACCACATACCCTTGCGCGTCCGCATCGGCGGCTTTGAAGGCACCGGTGCGGCTGTCGATCAACCCCAGGGACGCATCGCTGATGCCGTACTCCGGGATGTCACCGCCGCCTTCCCAGGACGCACTGTCGTAACCCACGCCCCGGAAGCGGCGATAAACGGCTCCGGCCATCACCGTCAGTTCCCGGGGGTAAACCGCCACCGCGTTAGCGTCGTAGCGCGCCTGTTCCGCGTTCAACACCAGGCCCCACTTGGTGGCGGTGACCCGCTCGGCGCCATCGGAGGGCGTATTCACTAGGTAGGTGTAGCGTTCGCCGGGCAGACGTGCCGCCAACGTGGAAGAGCCGCCGCCGTCCAGGTTGATCGCCTGCACCGCGCCATAGCCGATCATGATCTGGCCCAGCTTGGTCTGGGTGATACCGTCGTAGAGAGAGCCCACCGGCTTGTCCACCACCAGGAAAAAGGCGCTGCCATCGGCGCGAATGCCAAAAGCGGTGCGGCTGCTTACCGCCACTTCATCCTGATTGCTGCCAAGCTGACCGTCCTTCACCAACAGACCACGGCCAAAGCCGGCCCCCAGGGCACTTTCCACCTGATCCCAGGACGGATCGTCGGTTTCGTAACGGATATCCACCCGGCTGCCCGCGGACAGCGCGCCGCCATCCACCAGCAACGCATGACCAGCGGGAACCACGTAGTGGGCACGGTCTTCCACGCGCCCCACCACGGTTCCGGACAGTGGCGGTAATTGCACGCTCACCTCGCCGTCGCCCCGCGCCACCACGCTGACGCCATTGGCCTCGGCGGCGATCAGCGCGGCGCTGCGACCGGTCAGATCAACAGTGCCGCGATAGCTTTCCGCCGGGTACAGCTCCAGTTCGGAACTGCCACGGCTAAAGCTGGTGTTGGCCTGGCTGGCGTTATCGAAGTAATGCACCTTGCCCAGCGGCTCCAGCAACTGGCCATTGTGATACACATTCAGAGTGAACTCCGGCACCTGCTCAAGAATGCCGGGCGAACCGTCCTGGTACACCACGATCGCCTGTTCGTTGCGATCGGAAAACCCGGTGTAGGTGACCCCGTCCTTTTTGATCAGACCCATGTTCCAGCCCTGGGTCATGTTATACGGATCGGCGTTTACCGCCAGAATCACGTTCTGGCCGTTGTCGATGGCATGGTTGGCGGACGCGGTGGTGCGCTCAAAGGAGAATTGCCCGTTGGAACGGGTCAGAGGTACCAGGGACAAACTGCCGCCGGTGGTGAACTCCGCACTGAAGATGCCTTCATCGCGAACGTGATTCAGACGACCGCTGGTCAGGCTCAGATCGGTATTGACCTGGAAGCGCTGGTAGCCACTGATGACCGTCGCATCCTTTTCCCGCGCGGTGACACCATTCACCACAGGGGCAGGGTGCGGCTGGAACTGGTCATCAGCGCCATCCGGCGCGGCGATTATATTCGCGGTAAAGGTTTCCGCACCGGAGAGGTCCTCCACATAGGGGACGTCCTCTTCCACCGGCACTTCGACAATCTTGTCAACGAACTTGGTGTCGGTATCCCCACCACAACCTGCCAGCAAGGACGCGATCAACGCCGGCAATACAGCCGCACGCCATCGGCCCGCGTGGCGAACGCAAGCTCCCATGATGTTCTCCCGATTAGATAAGCAAATGTCAGGGCAAAGACCCCGCTAAAGATCGGGCACGATAAGAGAGCACGGTGGCAAATCGATTACCGGAAGGTGACAGAGTTTATGACAACCGGCCTTCCCCTTTTTCTGTCACGGTGGCGACATCTTCCGCACCTAACAGGCTGTAAAAAAAGACAGGGCAATCATCACGAAACCGCAACACTTACTGCCTAATCTGTTATGAAAATCCGAGAATCAAAATCATAAAACGAACACCCATAAACCACAGGGAAGGCTCAGGGGGATGTTCTACGACAAAAGCGTGGTGGCCCAGATCCTGGCCATCACCCGCCTTACACGTCTTACACGTTTGCACACCGCGGTGGAGTACTTCATTCGTGAACACGGCTTCCAACGCTATTTTTTTGTCATCAACAGCACGGTATCTCTGAACCAGCCAGAACCGCTGCGTCTGCATAATCTGGCCGACGACTGGGTTCAACTTTACCGGGACGAGCACCTGATCAATACCGACCCGCTGGTCCACTATGCCCTGAACCACCAGTTACCCTTGGACTGGCGGTCCCTCATGACCCTGCCGGACTACGACACCGGCGAGCAACGCCGCGTCATGATCCTGCGTGCCCACCACGGCATGGCCTCCGGCTGCACCGTCCCCCTGGCCATCGGCGGGCTGCATGCCCGTTTCAACCTGATCAGCGAAGAAGACGGCGAGCGCGCCTGGGACCATGTTCATCAGTTCCTGCCCTATGCCCTGTTGCTCGGCAACGTGATCCTGGAACGCACTCGCACACTGCGCGGCCAGGATGGCACCACCACAGCACAACAACGTGAAGCCCATTGCGCCGAAGCGCTCAACAGCCGCGAACGGGAATGCCTGGTATGGGCCAGCGCCGGCCACACCAACAACGAAATCGGCCAGCGCCTGGGCATCACCGAACGCACCGTGGTCTACCACATCAGCAACGCCTGCCGGAAACTGCGTGCCCGTAATCGTCAGCATGCGGTGACCCGGGCGATCCTTTCCCGGCAGTTGCCACTGGAAGGCCTGCCAGTGCAGTTTGATTCGCAGGGTGGCGGGGGCGACTGAAGCGGGTAAAAGCCTCGGCATGTTTATTCTCGGCCCGTCGAAATATTCGCTTGCAAGCAATCTTCCCACAGCCCTCATGTCATGCCTAACTTGATCCGGCATCTCCTTCTTCCTCTACAAAGCCGCGCCCTTCAGACGGAGATCCCGGGCCACACAACGGTGCTTAGAGCACCGTTTGGATGCCCCGCAGGGGGCGTTCAATGGCCTTAAGCCATTGAACTCTCTACTCCGGGATGACTGGGTACAGCCTTTACAAAAAAGGGGCGCCCTCCTGGGGCGCCCCCTCCGGTCAGGACCGGATATGGTGCTTAGTTGATGCAGGTGTCGATGATGTTTTCAGATGCGGTTTGGATACCGCTGGCCAGGCGGGCAAAGCCTACCGGCAGAGCGGAAGAGCCGCTGATCACTTCCTTGAACAGATCCCGGGTCGCCGCCGGATCCACGTTGTTGTCGGTGTAGGTCAGCAGGTTGGTGACGGCGGCAATCGGATAGTCACCTTCCAGTTGGGCCGCCGGATTGATCACTGTCAGACACCCTTCGGCCAGGGCCGGATCAATGGAAGCCAGGGATTGCGTGGTCGGCAGACCGGTGGACGGGTCAACAGCACCCAGAACGGTATCCGGCAGCAGATCGCCAGTAGCGTACCCTACAGAGGAGGCGGTAGCGGGATCGTGCCCTTCGATCAAGGCATAGGCCAGACCGGCCTCATCCACGTTGGCGAAGTTGGCGAAACCGATGGACCCGCTGTTGGCGGCTACCGCGGCAACCACACCACCGTTACCGCTGGCGGTAACACTGGAGTTGTAATCGGAAGGACCGTAGGAATCGGTGAAGTCTTCTGAAGTGACGAAAGCATCACCATAGTTAACGTTACAGTTAGCGGCAAAGTACTGGGTCGTGGCGAAAACCGTGCCGCTCTCATCGGTACGGACCACCATGGTGATCGGGTCGGAGGAGCTGACGCCCACATCGGTCCAGACCTGAGCATCCCCACTGAAGATGTCGCACACTTGCTTGGTGGTCAGATTCACATTGGTGATCGGGTTGCCAAAGTTATCCTCAACGTTCACCGGCAGACCGATCAATGCACCCAGAGCAGGCACCTGTACCAGATTATCGCGGGTGGCTTGATTGCCATTCTGGAAGGTAGCGATGTCACTCGCGTTCAGCGGAGCATCAGAACCGGCAAAATCAGGCAGTGCATTCAGGCCGCTGAAACCGGCGGGGGAAGCGCTGTAGTCCCGGCAGTCACCAGATGCGGACCAGCCCGGAGCACCGAGCAGAACGCGGCGGCCCGTGCCGCTTCCGGTTTGGCAGTAGGAAGCGGTATTACCGGTGCTTAATTCATATTCATCGAAAATGGAACCGATACCAACGAAAGATTCCAGATAACCGGCACCCGCGGTCAAACCCGCGTTGGTGGACAGACGGGCTTGCGGGCTGGTCAGGGTGAAATCAGCGCCGATATAAGCCAGAGCCGGCAGGGAGGCACCACCGCCTACCAGATCGGTGGCGGAAGCGGCGAAAGGAGCGGAAGCGATAGCGGCAGCCAAGGCTGCCTTCTTGATCATGGCGTTCATAACAACAATACCCTCTTGGTGTCTAATTCGATTGCAACGAAGTGCGGCGAACCGCATGAACCACACTAAAGAGGGCGCGTTTCCAAACCTTTTCATTTCAGGGAATATTACCGGTCGGTCAGGCGACGTTTTCTTGTCACGGCTTTGTTGTTTCCAGCAGTTTGTAACCGGTTTTTCGTTGTCTTTTATGAACCCCGCTTGCATCCCGGGTTCGGCCGCTGTCGAACAGGGAAGAGATGTGACAGAAGGTCATAAATTGGCGGATAAGATTGCTGTAATTGGCAAAGCAAAAAAGGCCGCTCTTTGGGGTGAATTCGAAGCCGCTGTGGGAAGCTTGCTTGCAAGCGAATTGCCAGCGCCAGGAGAAATAATTCGCGGCCAAGGCCGCTCCCACAGCGGATTCGTGGTTGGAGTTGGGAATGAAAGGATATGTGATCGCCTTCGATCAGCGACAAGCGCTACACCATGTTACCAACCAGCCGAGAACTGTCACTGGTGGGACCAAACAGCTTTCGAGACAGGATGGCCTTGGTGACCGCGTGTTGGCGATTGCGGGCATGGAGTTTTTCACAGGCATGGTGAACGTGATACACCACGGTACGTTCGCTGATGCCGAGCAGCGCACCGATTTCCGCGTTGGTCTTGCCTTCACTGGCCCAAAGCAAACACTCCCGTTCCCGTTGAGTGAGCGGTGTGCCGCCATCGAGCTCCATCAGGTCGTCGTCTTCTTGCCGGGTCAGACCCCGGGTTTTATCCAACAGGACCTGTCCCAGCAAAGAAGCGTATGGCAGGTAGCGGCGAATACAGAGATCCGCTTCCTCGTCATCATGATCACAGATCAAATCCAGCCGCGCCAAAACGCCACTGGCCTGACTCAAGGGCACGGTGCAACCACTTAATAGTCCGTGTTGGGCCCGCGCCGCCATGACGCGCAGATAACCCCGGTGCTGGTAACCGGGCAGCGCCATGATCTGCTTCCAATCCATGGGCAGGGTACGAGTAGCGGCGTAATGAGCGAGGGGATCCTGATCCGGCTCTCTATCCATTTCAGGCCGGCGGCCATTGACCGGCAAATTGTGCAAGGTGACCGGGTCGCGGCCTGTCAGCGCATGCTGCCCACGCAGCGAAAAATAGTAAAAGCGAAACCCGTGCATCTGAATCAGATACGTGGTGGCGGCATGCAGGCGCGCCAGCGTGGTCACCCGGGTCATCGCCAATATCTGACTGGCCGCGTCACGGTCGTAGAACATCCTTGTGCCTCCTGGCAATGTCCCCGGAGCGGGCTTGCTCCGGGGTTCAACGGAGATGATCAGCGCGACTTGAGTCCCCGGCGCTCAGCGGGCGTCAACATGCCCGTCTGGTTCTCCGACAACGGCCCCGCCCCCAACACCTGTACCATGCCCTCTCCAGGCCGGGAGGCCGGGGCGGCGCTGGTCCGGTCGCCTCCCGCTTCCAGCCGTTCCTGGCCGTAACCGAGAATTTCCACGCTGATAATGGAAGGCTGGTTCTGCTGATAGCGCCGGCCCACCTGCTCCGCCGCCTGCACCGCGCTGGAAGCGGCATTGCTGGCGCTGGTCAGAGCCCCCACGTTCACCGCCGCCACCGCCGGCAAGCCGGTGGACTCCCCTTGCACCTGGATGTTTTCCGCGTTCACCACCTGCAACGCCGCCACGTTGATGCTGCCAGACACGCGAATACCCGCCTCACCAGCATCGATCACGCCCAGCGGCGCGATCAGATCGATATCCCCCGGCGGCACTTCCGGAATCGGAGCCAGGGTGGCGATGCCCGCGCCAGTGCTTGGCACGGACGGCGACAGCGTCACATTACCCAGATCGTCGTAAGTGCGGCGCGGCGGGGTGTACACCAAGGTGGTCTTGGCGCCGCGGCCGGCGTTGATGTCACCGGCGTTGGACCAGGCGAAGATGTCGCCGCCGTAGGTGGTCATGATGCGGGACAGGCCCAGCGCGATATCGCCCTGGCTGAACAGCTGAATATCGCCGCTGCCCTGAGTGAGGATGCCATTGTCGCCGCTCTCCGGGCGCACCGATTCCAGGCCGATGATCAAATCACCGCCGGGCACCAGCATCTGGATGTCGCCGCCGGCTTCGGTGCGGATCAGACCGGAGCGCTCGGTGCTTCCGTCCCGGGTGGTGAACATGGTGAAGTCGCCTTCATAGCCCGAGGTGCCGGCCTCGCTGTCCATCTCCGGCAACAGTGTCTCGATCATGCGGCGGCCACGCAGGTAGCTGCCGAAACGGGGTCCTTCGGAATCCGTGTACTCCCGTCCCCCTTCCCGCAGTTCCGCGTAATAGAGCTCGCGCAAGAAGATACGCTGCTGCTCCGGTGCCAGATTCTGGAAATAGGCCAGGGCATCGGTGAGGTCCAGACCCGTTAGCCCGAAACGCTGTTCCAGCCAGACCCTCAGTTCTTCGTCGTACACCTTGACGACCTTGTCCGGTTGCTCGGCCAGAGGCCTTCCGGCCTCGGCCAGATTGGCCGGATCCAGATAGCGATCGATGAGCGCCTGATAATCCGGGCCGGACGCGCCCATGCCGACATTGATGACGATGTCAGCGCCGCCGTTCTGATCACCGCCGACGACATCACCAAAAGCCCCGAGAGTACGAATCTGCCCCCGATCTGCCTGATAGAAGCCGCGTCCCGCGGTCAGTTCCAGCGTGCCTTCGCCCATCACTTTGGTGTTGATGTGAATCAGATCGCGCCCCGCCTCGATGATCGAGACGTCCGTCGGCCCATAGTGCCCCAGCGCCGATGGCTGGCCCCCCGCGGTTGCGCCCCCATATTCAACGATATCCCGGCCGGCGCGAACATGAGCCGGACGCCCGGCCTGATTGATAAGACGCTCACTCCGGATGCCATAGTAGCCATAGTAGAGCTGGTAGATATCGCCATCACGGGCATAGAACCGCGCGGGGGATACCTCTGTACCGAGCAAATCCGGGTCATAGGCTGAAGACAGCCCCAGGTTGTAGATGGCGTCTCCGGCCAGAAATTCCAGCCACCCATCCGCGGAGGTGTCGGCCACTGATCCCAAAGGGGAATTACTAGGAGTGCTAGCATTGCCATAAATCGTGCCCTCCGCGGCGACCACACTGAAACGGGCGGGAAGAAGTATGGCGTCATTTGATACTGCTCCTAACCCCATATTCCCGCCGGCACTGAACAGCATACCCTCGGTCAGTTCGGTCCACAGCTTCACATCGCCGCTGTTCAGGTTCTCCGCGTTGACAATCTGGTCACCGTAGGTGTGTACCCGGGCCTGGGCATCGCCCAGCATCAGACGTAATCCACCATGAACTCTCCGGTCAACCAGTAGCAGATTCTCATCCGGCCGGGGATCCGTGGTGTTATTGGCAACAGCATAAGTGTGCCAAATCTGGCCGACGGCTCCGGCCCGCAGCAGCACATCGCCGCGCAGATTCGCTGTATATCCATCTGTTTCCCCCAAGGTGTCGGTCCCTCTAGCCTCCCAGCTGTTGACCACGCCCCCTACTTCCAGCCTTAAGTCGCCACCGCCATACTTGCGCCCTTCGCCATCGGCATTTTCCCAACCAGTGGAGCCTACCGCCAGCGACAAGCCGCCCGGTCTGGCGCTGCCATCACTCGGGCCATAGGAATACACGCCAAAGTCCCCGCCTACCGATACAGAGAGATTACCGCCACCGAGAGTACCGATACCGTCAAAGGCAATCAGCTCGTCAGCGGCACCATAACTGCCGGTATTGAGCCACCAGGCCAGGGCGCCGCTCTCCGGATCACTCCAGGTCCACAGCCAGTCGGAAATCTGTCCCTTTCGCGAGTAAGTGTTGCCCCTCATATCCCGGCCCGCGCTCACCAGCACGTTGCCGCCGCCGGAGGCATAGAAACCGCCACTTTGTTCGGCCACTTCCCGGTAGCCACTGCCACTACCCGGCAGCGTGGCGGGGTCCCGCTGTTTATCCGGCGCCTCCACGGCCTCCACCGCGGTTCCGGCGGTATAGACCCCGAAGGGGGTCTCCTGCTGATAATCCCGGGCAGCGATCAACTCCAGGTCACCGCTGCCGGTACGGATCACACTGATTCCCTCCAGCGTATCGGCGCTCCCCGAATGATGTCTCACCTGGTAGGGGTTACTCAGCGTCAGGTCACCTTCGCTACCCTCGAGTGTTGAACGGCGGTCCGCCGCGGCCAGGTCCGCGCCGGCGACCAGCTTCAGATCCCAGCTTTGCATTCCTTCCGGCAACAGCGCCGCCAGCGGCCAGATGATCTGTTCCTGCTCGCCACCGCCGAATGAGGAGACAGCCAACCCGGCGGGCAGCGTATCGCCGACGTTCAACTCGATGGGGCTATTGAATTCATCCGCACTCGAGACTCCCAAGCCAGCCAACTCGTTCCCCGCCGGGATGACAACAGCGCCGTCAAAGCTAATAGCAACAGCTCTTCCGGAAAATGCGCTCCCCGCCCGAACTACCGACCCCACCGGCAAAGTGATCATTCCAAGGGTCGTACCGGCGTCGATCACATCACTGTAGGTCACCCCGGTCCGGGCATCCGTTACTGGTTCCGAGAGCAAAATGACGCCTTGATCCAGGGTCGTGTTAGCCAATCTTGTGCGATTGTTCACGGTGATATCGACGGGAACCTGGGCATCGGCATTCATCAATTGCAGATGCCTAGTCACAGTCAGATCAAAAGGCAGAGTGCCACCCGTGTCATATACAACGCCCAAATTCCAGCCGGCAGCCAGGATCAGCTGCTCGGACAAAGTGTAGCTCTCCGTTAATTGGCCGCGATTATCCAGCAGTCCGTCGGGCAGTTCGAAATCAACGGGATATCTGTCATCCGGAGTGGTCGGTGGCCGATAGAAACCATCGGTGACATTGCCATTCACATCAAGGTCACCCCCGGCGCGCATCACGAACACCCCGGCGGTGCCGCTACCGTACACAGCATCATCGGCGTCCGGTCCGTAGCGGTATCCGGCAAAATCCAGATCACCATCGATACGCAGATTGCCGTCCTCGGTGGCGGAGACGATCTCCACGCCCGGGCGCAGAGAGAAGACCTCGCCGGCGGCGTCTTTCAGGCTCACCAAGCGCTGTTGCAACTCGTCGTTGGCCAGGGCCGCGTTGATGAAGTCCTTGCTATGCTCATGGACACCATCAAGACCATCCCAATGCGGATTTTCTTCCTCACCTTCAGGCACTCTCTCTTTCGTTTTATCCAACCAATCCTGGTCGACAACCTGGGTGTTTTTGTTCTCAGGATCATCCGGGGCGTCATCGTAGGTCCAGAATCCGTTCACCGACACCCGCTTGGCGCCGTTCACCGTCAGGTTGTCACCGGCATCCACCGCTACGTCATTACCCGTTGCCGATGTTTCAGATGGATCGCCCAGGCGGTGGGCATTCAGGTCGATGGTGCCACGGGCTTCGCCACCAGCGCCCACATCCAGAGTGGCGTTATCGCCCAGCGCCAAACGGCCGTCCCGGCTGGTCAGGTTGATGATGGCCCGGTTGCTGCCCTCGATGGGGTCACCATGACTATCCACTTTCAGGGTGTCGCCACTGGCGTCCAGGGTCGCGCTGTCCTCCACCCGTAGATCATTGGCGGCGGCCAGGTAGATACTGCCGGCGTACTTACCACCGGCACGCAGATTGCCGTTGACGATCAGGTCGCCGCCATTGGTGGTGGCCTCGATATGGCGGGCGCGGACTTCCTCGTCCAGAGTCAGGTCGCCTTCGTTGGTTTCGAAGCCGCGCAGGTAATCAAAGCCGCCGTCGGTGAGGCGTTGATTGAGCGCCACGAAACCGGGCAAGGTATTGGCCTTGATACGTAGGGTGCCGCCTTCGCCCTCCCCTTCCGGGTCCTCCCCTGGATTACGGGCAACCAGCTCACCAGCCAGGTCCACGGTGCCGTTGACGGCGGTGGCTTCCAGTTTGCCCGCGTCGCTGTATGGCGCGGACACATCGATACGGGAGCCCGCGACCTGCTGGACATTGCCTTCAACGCTTTCCAGGCTGACCGCGCCACCGAAGCTGTACCGGGTGACATCGAAGAACTCCACCGCCCGGCCGGCCACGTTGATCAGGCTGCCGTCGGCCAGCAGCAGATCCTCGGTGGCTTCGATGGCCACCTTGCCGCTGGGGGCGATGATGCTGCCCTCGACACGGACACTGTTGCCTTCCAAGGTCAGTTGAGCGCCCAGATCCAGGTCCGCCGGGTCCACGGCGGCTGCATCGGCAGGCCGGGTAACCAGCAGGTTGCCGCCGGTCCGGTAGGTCATTTCGGAACCGGCCTGGCCGGTGAGCACCGGGGAGCTCAGGGTCAGATTACCGCCGCTGCGTGTGCCATCGCTATCCTGCCGGTAAACGGACAAAGCACCGTACAGGTCGCTGGTGATCCTTTCCCGCGCCTGGAAAGTGACCTCACCGAAGCCCAGCATCAGACGCTCCAGGGTGGCGTTGGCGGTTTGATCGCCCACCAGACCATTGAAGCCAAACACCACTTCATTGGCGTCCACCAGGAAGCCGCCGCTGCCGGTCCCCGCGCCGCCATCGATAACCTCGCCCGGCGTCACCGAGACATAATCCGGAACGAAAGGGGTCCCCCGATTTTCACCCAGCCCGCTCCAATTGAAGCTGTCGGTACGGATCGTCACGGTGTCGCCTTCACCGCCCAGACCGTAAATGGCCGGGGAGATAAAACGCAGGGCGGCGCGGGATTCGCCGGTGGCGGGGTCGTAGGTATCCAAAGTCACGGGACCGAAGAAATTAATGGCGCCGGCCGCCTGCAGACTGAAGCTCTCCAGTTCCCCCAAAGCGAGCAAACCATCCAGGATACCTTGGTTCAGCCGCCAGCCGTCGGACAGCACACCCCTCGCCTCCGCCTCGGCCAAGGCGTCGTTGGTGCCAATATTAATGTCTTCCAGCGAGAGCAGCAGATCCTTTGCGCTCAGATCGATATCGCCGACGGTGATACCGCCGGGCGCCGCCAGCGCCACGGTGCCTTCGCCGTGCAGCGCCGCCCCATCCTCGATGCGCACACTGCCAGGACCTTCGGCCGCGCCGAGCTGCATCAGATCGTTACTGATCACCAGCAGACCGGTACCACTATCAGTGTCGATCAGAAAACCATTTTCCGCGGTCCAGCCGGCCGCACCCCGTTCCCGGCTGTCCAGGACCGCGCCGGATTCCACCACCACCGCGTCCGCGCCATTACCGGCCAGCAACAGAGTCCCGGCGCGCAAAGTGGCCCCGGAGCGCACTGTCGTGCTACCCGATGAGCGCGCAGTTCCAGTGGCCCCGGGTGGTGTCAAACCCAAGGCCAGCACGCTGGCGTCCAGATCGTTCAATTGGTCGGCATCGAGGGAAACACGGTCATCCGTGCCGTCACTGCCCTCACCCAGTACTTCCAGGTGGTTGCCATGGAACGAGATCAATCCACCACGGCCGCCCTCCACCCGTTCGTTCACCAGGGTTCCCGCGAATTGGAAGGCCGCCTTCCCGGTCAGCTCCGCATTGGTGAAATCGAACACCAGCGGCCGAGCCTGTTCCGGAAGCAAAGGCTGCATGATCGAGGTATCACCGAAACGCGCCAACTGCGTGGCCATCCATTGGGACAAGGTGGTTTCGTTATAGCTGGCGTAGCGGCGCACCGTATCGCCGGACATCACCGAAGCCCATAACGGCAGTTTTCCGGCTGCCCCGGTAAGGGCATTGGTGGTTTCCACCGCGGTCCGATACACACCCGGGGCCGCCGTGGCAATACCGGGTACGGCGTATTGGGCGGCGTCACTCCCCAGTTCCACCCGGAACCCGCCGGGCATCAAGGCGTATTCCGCTGGAAGCAGAGTATAGGTGCCCGCCGCCAGGCCGGGCACACCGTCGCCAATGGTGATCTGTTGTCCCACCTTGGAACCCGTATCCAGGGCCGGGTCGAGAGGGGCCTGGCCCTCGGCCAGACCGGGGACGATAGCGTAAACCCGGGCATTGCTGTCACCAGCGTGCCAGGGGGACGCATTGACCAGAGCGGTATTAAGGATGTCCACGGATCCGCCCCGTCCGGAGGTGAACCCCACGCCTCTCAGCTCTCCGCCGGCACTGACGTCGACCACGGCGCCCTCGCTGGCCGCGAAGGTTCGGGAATCGAAGTAGATGCCGCCCCAGGCCCTCTGAGACTGTTCATCACCTTGGCTGCCAGCGCCACCGGACCTGTCGTAAACCACCTCGGAACCGTTATAGAAGTATTTCAATCCGTCGGCGGTATAACCGTAGGGCAACACTAAACCGGCGGCGCTGATCGAGGTGATACTGCCGGCCTCGAGCTGCACGTCCATGTCCAGATTGCTGAAATACCGGGGAGACGTGTTGTACTTCAGATTCCGTTCCGTCCCATCCCGGGAGAAGTCGATCCTTCCCAACGGTGCCAATAGCACGCCGGCCTGCTCGATTCGCGGCGCCTGCAGGGTAAGGAAGCCGAACGCGGACAGTGGCGCCGCCACGTCCCCTTCCCCTTCTCTTTCGAAACGCAACACCGCATCTTCGATCGGATCAGCATCACGCCCTTCACCGCTGAGCCCCACACGGATCAGGTTCGAGCTGTGCGTGGTGGGGTACAATCGCTCGGAGATAAAACGCAGTTCTTTGCCGGTCATCACGTCCGCGTTGGTAAGGCGGATATCACCGCGGCTGTGTAACGTCACGGAGGCAAAACCCGGTAGATCCACCTCGGCATACCCGGCGGGCGTTTCATAGCGTCCCTGGGCCCCGAATGTCAGAGCGCCTTCCCCCAGATCAATAAGATCCGCGGTCACCGTGAAACGGCTGGAATCAGACGTCGCTGCCGATAACGGCGCCCAGTTATCGTAATCGAGACGGGGGAAAATACCGCCGCCATCAGCACTGGAAGGCAAAGTGGTCCGGCCCGCCAGGGTCACATAGGGGGCATCCAATGCCACACTGATCGCTGGCGTGTCCGGAGCCGCCGCCAGGGTAGCCGCGGACAGGGATAAACTGCCGCCCAGCGCCAACTCGGTGTCCCCATCGAACAGAATGCCGTCCCGGGCCCAGAGGGCGAGATGGTCGATCCCCATGCTCTCAAGATCATTCACCGCGATGCGAGCCCGGCCAAAAGCCAGTTCCTCGCCGTAACCGGAATCACCGTTCTGACTGATGGTGATATTACGTAGAACCGCACGCGGATCGTCGGGATCCGAGGTATGGATGGCGTTGCCCTCGAGCATCATCTCAAGGCGGCCTCCGCCGACGCCCTTGCCGCCGGCATCGGCACGAAGGGTACCGTCGAAATAGATACCCGATGTGGAGCGCATCGCCAGACCGCCTCCCGAACTCGCCACCGAAGTCAATCCGGATCGTCCCAGATCCAGATCCGCGCGGGTACCGGATACGTCGATCAAAGCGCCTTCGCGTACCACCACGAACGCATCGCTCAACTCAAGAAAACCCGTGCCGCTGTTCATCTCCTCGGGGCGGTACGCGCCGAGAGTCACGGTGCCGCCATCCCAGACTTCACCATAACGGCGCCCGGCCGGCCCGGTCATCACATAGGCCCGGCCCGCCGCGTCCAGCACCGCCGTCTCGCCGATCACCAGGGTCCCTTCGGTGCCCGGATGAGAGCTCGAAAGAATGGCGATTTCTCCGCCGGGCGCTCTCAGGGTGCCTTCCACGGCAACGGTGTTGCCACCGGAAATCACTATGGACTGCCCCGGATCGACGCTGATTTCAGCCCCACTCTGAACCTGAATGTCGCCGAAAACACCACGCCGTTCCGAGGTCAAGGTCAGGCTGGCGCCTCGGCGCTGTTGCGCGGTGCCGGCCAGGGGGTCCTCCAGATAGAGCGGTGGCAGCCAGAGTTCCAAAGCCTGGTTAAGGCTATTGGCCCGCGCGGCCTGATCCGTACGACGCAAAACCGGCATCATCACCGCCAGATCAGCGCCTCCGGACACCGTCAAGCCTCCACGGCCGTTGATGTCATAGGCACTGAAGCCGCTTTGCAGCAACGCCTCATCCAGCCTCAACATCGACGCCGGTTCCTCGCCGGAAGCCTCTTCGCTATTCCCGGGCGTGCCACCGAGGACAATGGCCTGACCCTGCCCGGATCCAATGGTCAGCACGCCGCCGCCGTCCACGCCATAACCTCTGAGGGTACCGTTTGTGCTCAAAGCGGCATCCGGGGCGATACTGCTGTTCAATGCCACGCTGGCACTCAGGGTGATGTCCCCGCCACGCCCTCCCAGCAGTTCCCCATCCGCCTTCAAGGCGGCCCCGGAAGACACATCAACCAGGCTGCCTTCCGCCAAAGTCACATCCTGGGTGCCTTCGATGGTGACATCGCCGCCATCCACATAGGCCTGCTTCCAGTTCTCACCGCTTTCCAACAGGCCGTTGTGCCACAGGCCACGGGCGTCCAACTGGCCGTTTTCGGTCAGACGCAATTCGCTGTTGTTGTCTTCATCCGTGAGAGCAATCGGGGTCGTGTTGACAACACCGTCAGGTGTCAGAATGTTGGTCAACGTGATATCGCCCCCCCGGGCGGTGACGGTGGCATCCACCGCCACCTGCCCGGACACCAGACTCAACTGTCCACCCTCTGCCAGAGTCAGATCACTCTCCACCGAAATGCTGCCCCCAGACACCAGATCCAAGCCGCCGAGGCGTTGCTCATTCAAACGGCCGGCGTCCAACCAGACGGTGTTGAGCCGTTCGCTGAGGTCGGATTCCAGGGTGAGCTGTTCGCTGATGTCGTCGAAATCACCGATGCGGATGTCGCTGCCGTAGGCGTTTTCCAGGCCGTACTGGCCATATTGCCCCACCGCCAGGCGGCCACGGCGGACCACCCGGTTCTGCGCTTGCTGGTAGCTGTCCCGCCCGGCGTCCTGGGCCTGGTTCTGGCGCTCGCCCTGGAACACTTCGGCGACGATGTCGCCCTCCAGCACGGCGGTGGGGGCGTTGATGATCAGGGTGCCGGCGTCGCGGCCCACCGTGTAGCCGTTTTCCAGTTGACGCTCCGGCGCGATCAGCGGGTTGCGCCAGGCATCGGTCTGCCCCCAGCGTTCGCTGACCCGTTCATAGCCCTGATAGATGCCCGTGTAAAGCATGCTCGCCGGGGCGTTGGCGGCGTCGTAGAGTCTGCCGTCGGCTCCTTTGAGCCAGGTTTTGGCGATGTAGCCGGTCTGCACATCAAGGGTGCCACCGGACAGGTTCACCGCCGAGCCAGTCTGGGTCACCACTTCGCTGCCGCCGAGCAGCACGGTGCCGCCCGCCGCCGACCATTCCCCGATGCCGTGGCCTTGGGTATCCAGGTAGCCGCTCACTTCCAGCAGACCGCCGGCGGTATACCACCGATCCGTCTCGTAGCCGCCGGTGCCGGCGGGCACGAAGATCAGGTTGCGGCGATCGACCCAGACATCGCCATTGTTGAGTCCGCCGTTATCGCGGTTGTCCGGAGAATCCCGCTGCTCATTACCCTGCACGTTGATCAGGACGTTGTTGGATTCCATCGCCACCTTCACACCCACGGAGCCGGACACGTCCAGTTCCGAGCCCGCGTTCAGGTGGGTGCGGCGGCCAGCGTCCACGGCGATCTGGCCGCCGGTGGCCAGAGTCAGGGAATCCTTCTCGAACACCACATCGCCGCCGGAGACGATCTCCACCCGGGACTGGTCGCGGCGGTCGGCCATCAGGCCGATGTTGTCGAAGGCGCCGGTGATCATGTCATCGCGCAGGCCATCCAGTTCCGCCGACGACTCGATCAAGGCGTCACGCTGATTGTCCAGGGCGGTCTCGCCATCGTCCTCGATCACCACCGTGGTCACCGCCCCCTCGCCCAGGGTCACCTTGCCTTCGGTGTCGCTGGCCGAGTTGAGCAGATGAACGGTACCCCGGGTGTTCACCGTGGTGGTGGCCATGGCCACGCCCTGTTGGCGCACGTCGTGACCGGTGAGGGTGATGTCCCCTTCCCGCGCCCCGATCAGGCCTTCATTGGTGACGGTGCCGGCGTCACTGCCGGCTTCCCAGGTGCTGGCCACTTCGTTGCCACGGGTGGTGGAGGCCTGGTTGGCTTCGGTGCCCGCGCCCTTGCGGATGTAGAAGTCCTCACCGGCGGCCAGGGTGGTCTGGCCCCGGCGGGTGGTGATTTCCCCGGCGTTGTTCACCTCCCGGCCCATCAGCAGCACATAGCCGCCGCCCTGGGTCACCGATTCCGGTTCGTGGGTGGTGATGCGGGCGCCGGCGTCCACCGTCACATTGCCAGCGGCGTCGGTGAAGGTGGGCTGGGAGCCGTTGGTGTCCACGTACAGGCCGCGTTCGCTGAACTGCTGGTCGCTGATGTCGGCGGCAGCGGCCACCAGGTTGCGCACATTGACCTGGCTTGAGCCGCTGAACACCACGCCATTGCGGTTGACGATCATCACCGTGCCGTCGCCCTGGATCCGGCCCTGGATCTGGCTGGGGCGGGCGTTGGGGTCGTTGACCCGGTTCAGCGCCGCCCAGTTGGCCTGCTGCTCGAAGTCCACGGTGGTGTCGCGGCCGACGTTGAAGGTCTCCCAGTTGAGGATGGCCTTGTCGGCGGTTTGTTCGATGCGGACGGTGGTGTGGCCGTCCTTGGTGGTCTGGGTCGGATCCTTGGCGCCCAGCCAACCGGCGGTGTCCGGGTTCACATCGACCTTGAGGCCGCCTTCTCCGAGGCCGTTGGGAATGTTCGACGCGGCCTGTTGGGCGGCCTTGCGGGCCGCTTCCTGCGCCGCTCTCTGGGCGGCCACGGCAGCGGCGGTGCGGCCGACATTGTTGATCGAGTGTTGCAAGCGCTCGCGAGCTTGCCGTTGCTGGGCCAGAGGCCGGGCGGTGGGGGCGGTATTGGCGCGGTTCTGCGCCGCGGCGCCACGGGCGGCGGCGAACCACTCCGGGCTGAACGGGCGCGGGCTGCTGGCCTCGGCCTGCCCGGCACCCACCGCCAGTATCGAGGCCACGGCCAGGGCCAGAGGCTTGCGGGAAATCACGGAACGTACCGGAGTGCGGCGGGCCGGTCTGGTGTTTTTGGTCAGCATGAAATAGGCGCTCTCAACAACGACTGTGGACGACCACCAAGGCGATGGCGGTGCGCGCGACGGGCGCGCCCCGCATCCCTACACGCTAGCGACGGCGGCCACGGCACAACCCCAACGGCCCCCGGCGCGGCATCGGCTCCAGCGTGAACGGTCTTTGTGAGAAAGATGATCGGCCCGCCCCACGACCGCCGTTTTTTCACGGAAAGTTCATCAAGGGGCACAATCCAGGCAGTGTCGGGTTCTACAGTGCACGACACGGATTTGACATACAGAGCCTGCATGGTGGAGCACGGATTGAATCCACCGGTTCAAGACCCGGATGCAGTGTCTACAGGTGACCATGCCAGTGCCGTCTTTCCCGTGACGATCACCGCCTCTTTCGCCGACCGGAGCCTCTTTCTCCGTTTGTTGCGGCTGGTGGGGACGGGATTGATGCTGGCATCGACCCTGGCCGGTTACGCCAATGACGGCGCCCCCTTTTTTGATCTTCCCGCGCAGCCTTTACCGCTGTCGTTGGAGACTTTCAGTGAGCAAACGGGGATATCGATCTTGGTTACCAGTGATCGCATCCAGGACAAAACCGCCAGCGCCGTACGGGGCCATTTCCCTCCGGATCAGGCGTTGACGATATTGCTGAACGGTACCGGGCTGACCAGCCGCCGGTTGACCGATTCCGCCCTGACGCTGGTACCTGCCCAGCACGACGACGCCAAAACCGTCGCATCCAAGACTCGATCCGTGGTACCGCCCGCTTATGCCCGCTCACTGCAACAATCGGTGCTGACCGGCCTGTGTCGCCATCAACCGGAACAACTGGGACAGTTTCGCCTGGTGGTGCAATTGTGGGCCGACCCTCAAGGCCGGGTAACCCGGGTGCACTTTCCGGACGGCGACGCCGAGGCACGCTGGGGAGCAAGCGTCCGCGCCAGCTTCAAGGATCTGATCCTGCCGCCACCGCCGCCCGGCATGCCGCAACCGATCACACTGCTACTCCATCCGGGCACGCCATCCTGCCAAGGAGAATCCAGGGAATGAGTACCGCCGAGACTTCGCACCATTCGCTGCGCGATCTGCTGGTGCAACGCTATGACGAATTCCGTCAGCGTCTGTACAGCCGTCTGGGTTCCCACCAACTGGCGGAGGACGCCTTGCAGGAAACCTGGTTGCGAATTGAACGTATGCAGGAGGGCACCCGTGTTCACCATCCCGCCGCCTACCTTTTCCGCATCGCCATGAACGTGGCGGAGGAACAACGCCGAAAACACGCCAGAGTGATGACACTGGACGAAGTGGACGATCTCTATCAGATGGCGGATGAACTGGCCGATCCCGCCCGTGAGGCACTGGGTGAACAGGAGATCCGGATATTTCGCAGAGCCCTGGCGGAACTGCCACGCCGCCGACGCGCCATCGTTACCGCCGCGCGTATCGAGGACACTCCCCACGCGGAAATCGCCGAACGTTTCGGTGTGTCCCTGCGCACCGTGGAAAAAGAACTACGCGCCGGATTACAGCATTGTTGCGAAAGGCTGGAGCGGGATTACGCCCCACGTTACGGGCCCAGACAAAAAAGGCCGACGCAATCATGACCGATTATCGAAATGCCCCCGCCCCCTCTTCCGACCGGATCACCCGGGAGGCAAGAGAATGGGTGGTGCACCTCTCCTCGGGACGCGCCAGCGCCGCCGACGGTGAAGCTTTCCGCCGCTGGTGCGCGCGGAGCCCGGAGCACGCCCGGGCATTCGTCCATTGCCGCCAGGTCTGGCAGGGCATGGAACAGGCCGCTACCAGCGAGAGCATCGAAGCCGGCGCTCATCCGCTGCCCCGGCGCCGTTCTTCCCGTTTCACTCGCCGGGCCTTTCTCGGCGGCGCCGTGGCGGCTTCGGCGGCGGGCTGGCTGGCGTTACGCTCGCCTCTGGATTTGTGGACGCGCATGGGCATGCAGTCCGCCGATCTTTGGACTGGCACCGGGGAGCAACGCGAAGTAGTGCTGCCCAACGCCGCCACCGTGCAGCTCAACACCCGCACCAGTATCGACGTGAATCGGCAGGCGGAACAAATCACCGGACTGGTGTTGAACAGCGGCGAAACCGAGATCACCACCGCCGACGGCAACCGCCTTCCCTTCACGGTGACCGCCCAGAACGGCCTCATTGAAGCACGCCACGCACGCTTCAATGTGCGCTTCACCGATGACCGCGTGCGGGTGACCTGCCTGGATGGCCAGGTGGCGGTGCGCCATCAACACCAGAGTGTCCAGCTCCAGCCTGCCCAGCAAGTGGTGTACAACAGCGCCCGCTTGTCCTCCGTGCAACACGTGGACCCGGATCATGTGACGGCCTGGCGGCAACGCATGCTGGTGTTCAACGGCACGCCACTGGCCCGGGTGGTGGACGAGGTGAACCGCTACCGCCCGGGGCAGATCGTGTTGGTGAACGATCAGATCGGCCGGGTTCCGGTACAGGCTTATCTGTCATTGGACAAACTGGAAGACTTCGCCGCTCTGGTCAAGGAAGTGCGTGGCGCGGAGGTGCGATCATTGCCGGGTGGGATTCTGATTATCAGCTGAGAGACCGTACTCCTACACATCCTACACGCTGATTCGCTGCCAAGGCAGCCTCCCACAGCGGCTTCGTAGCTCTCTCTGGGAAGCTGCCGTGGCAGCGAATACCATGCGGATTCATACCTTCAGCGGGCATGTCCCGGCATCCCGCCGCTAATCCTGGCAGTAATAGACCACTGAGTAGTTATACACCAGCGTTACCGGAGCTCCCCGCGCCACCGGGGCACTCACTGCTTGTCGGGAATCCACGTTTTTCAAACGCACCCGGTCCGTGCCACAAGCCTGGCGCGCCTTGGCGATACAGGGATTGGCTTCCACATCCTGGGTCAGCGAACATTGCACGATCACCGAACGCTGATAGCGATCAACCGCTGAATCGGAGCGGGGCGTGGTCTGGGTACAGGCGGCCAGCACAGTGGCGGCCAGCGCCGTTACCATTACCATCCGGATCGGCATACAGGTTCCTTTTTGATTAAGGCTGGTTTTGGTTTTCCAGCAACGCCGTCACCGCGGCGCCGTTGATACTGAGAGAAGCTTCACCCACCAGACGGTTCAGGTAGGCCTCGGCGTTTTGCCGCCGGCGCTGCTCCCTGACCGTGGCGCGCAGTTGATCGCGCACCTCATCGAAGGTGGCGGTTCTCGCCGCCTCGGTCTTCTCCAGCTTGAGCACATGCCAACCCGACGCGGTGCGAAACGGCGCGGAGACTTCCCCTTCCTTCAACGCCGTCACCACCGGGCGCGCCTCCGGAGTAAGCTGGGCCAATGACTGCACGCCGATATCACCACCCCGGGCGGCGGAAGCCGCGTCATCGGAATGACGGCGGGCCAGTTCGGCGAAGTCCCCTTTTTTAGCGCGGGCTTCCTTCACCAATTGCCCGGCGCGGGCTTTCACCTGGTCGGCATTGGTGCCGTCCACGGCAAGAAAAATCTGCCTGAGGTGATAACGTTCCGGTACCGCCAGTTCCTGCTTTCTGCTGTCATAAAGCTGCCGCAGCGTGGCGTCATCGGGAAAGTCCTCCGGCACCTGGCTCACCGCGCCCAGATAGCTGCGCAGCAGGATCTGATCGCGCGCTTGATCGATGGCCTGTGTCACTTCCTCCCGCTTCTCCCAGCCCTGTTGCCGGGCCTCCCGGATCAGTGCCTTTTCCGCCAGACGCTGACGCGCCCAATCATCAAACAGCGCACGATCCCGCTGTATCGCCGAGCGGGCCTGTGGCGACAACGCCGCCAGCCAGTCCGCCACTTCCTGATCGCGCAGACTGACCGCGCCCAGGGCCGCGACCGCATCCCCTTGCCCTGTGGAGGTGGGCGATGAGGCCGCTGGTGACGAAACCGATGCCGGTTCCGAAACGGCCACCGCCTCGGACGGTTGCATCACCCAAACGGTGCCAATGACGCCCGCCAAACCAGCCAACACCGCGCTGAGTAAAACCTGTGCGCTTTTCATTGTTCACTCCCAGGTTGAAACCATCGCCGGCACGCCGGCAATTCACTTCTCTACCCGTCACTCCGTCGCTTCCGTGCTTATCGCCTGCTCATGTTCCGAGGCATCGCCTTTATCGTGGCTCTCATTACGGTTCTCGTCACGGTAATTGCGCAGATAGAGCAGGAACTCCTGCAACAAGCGGTCCCAGATTTCCAGGTTGGCGCGCACATGGGCGCGGCGCACACCGCCAGCCACGATCACATCCATTTCCAGTACCAGAAAATCACCGTGCCGACTCAGTCGCGAAAAACGCTTGCCGCGATTCCAGGCCGGGATCAGTCCTTCCGGCAACTCGCCCTGGATGCGCAAAGCGCAGCTGATGGTGAAGTCCAGCAGCCCTTCCCCCAGCATATTACCGGGGCGCACGGCAAAGCCGATGCCCTGACTGGCGCTGAGCAGTTGCTTGCTGCCGTTATGCTCGGTTTCATTGGTGCGATAACCGGCTTCCTGCAACAGAGCACTGAGTTCCTCAAGAGGCAGAGTGTCGATGATGTGGTTTTCTTCGCTCATGGTGATGTCCTTAACAAGCCGTTGTGACGTTTCAATGATGGTCAGCCGTCGTTTTCCGCCGCCCCGGCGTTACCGTCCTGGTCCGACCGCACCACGCCGACCTGGGCGTTATACAGCCGGTCTCCCATTTCCTGGGCCCTGTTCTCGAACTCCACCCGCGACGAGGTCGCCAGCGGCTGACGCATCTTGAACAGGCTGCCGGCACCGAGGCTTTCATAGGCGGACAGAATCTCCTTGCCCGCCATATACATCTCCTCGTTGCGGCTGACGCAGGTCTGTAATTCGGCGGTATGTTGTTGCAATGCTTTCTGCAACGTCAGCCGCTCCGTTTCCTTGCCTTTGGCCAGGGTCAACAACTCATCGTAGGCGTCGCGCATCTGCTGGGCGCGTTCCTGGCTGGCGGCGATGCGTGCCTGACTGCTGCGTTGCTGGGAGGCCAGATTGCCTTCCACCGCATCGAGCCGGGCCTGCAATTTGGCCACCTGGGCCCTGGCGGCGTCACGTTGCACTTCCGCGTTGGAGCGGGCCGCCTCCAGGCCCGCTTGCCGGGATTGCAGGTCTCGTAATTGCTGGGTGGTGTTGCGTAACTCGGTGCGCAGACGTTCTTCCAGGCTGGACTGCTGGGCCTGTGCCCAGGCCGGCAAGGCCAGAACCAGCAATGTCAGCGTCGCGGGAAACCACTTTGTTTTGACGTTATCCGCCTTCTTCATGGTATTACCTCCCTTCATCGCCAGGCCGATCAGAACCGGGCATTCAGTTCGAGTTGCAGGATGTCGATGGACAACGGCGGCCCATACACCTCTTCCGAACTCATCCAGCGGCCCTGGAAGTACAGCCGCTCGTTCAAGGCGTAAGCCGCGCCCAGGTAGTAGCCCTTGGCGTTGGTACCACCGAGGTGGAAGGAAGAGTCGTTGTAGGCATCCGGCAGGGCGTCGGGCTTGATGTACTTGTAGCCAAGGAACGTCATCCAGTCGCCACGCCGCTTCAGATCCAAGGAGGAGCCGAAAGCGGCGTGCACCATCCAGGCGTCGCGGCCACTCTCGATTTCGCCGGTATTGACATTAAAGTTATTCGCCAACTGACCTTCTGCGTTCTCCCACATCTCCTGCTCATCGTAGCCATGGTTGTAGATGTAGTTGCCCGCCAACTGCAATCGGTAGCCGTTGAAAAGAACCGTGTCCCAGCGCACATTCAGATCAAAAAGCTGGAATTTCGAGGCCAGGCCAACGTACTGCGGCATCGGCGTGCGCGCCGGATCCTGGGGGTCCAGCTGGATATCACGCAGCTGGAATACCGTGTTCCCTTTTTGCATGAACGCCGGCACCGACCAGTCGGTATCACAGGAAGGCCCACTATCATAGAGACGGCACTCGGAAGAACGCTGGCCACGGACATTGGTGAAATCGTAATAAGCAAGAGCAGCCTGGAAGCGGTTCTGGTTTTCAAATTCCCAATTGGCACCGATCTGGGCGCCCACCAGCCAGCGGTCCTCGCTTTCACCTTTATCAAAGCTGTTGGAGGGCCAGTCATCATCGCTGTACTGCAACGGGAAAGCACCCAGGGTGCCAAAGACACTCCCGCTCTGACTGAATCGCAGCCCCGAAAAGCCAGCGGAGATACCATCGAAGTTCAGATCGCCGGAATAAAGAATATCGGTGGAGACGAACGGGTTTTCAGCCCGCCCGGCGGTAAAGTTCCAGTTTCCCGGATGCCAGCTGATCCAGGCCCGGTCCAACCAGATGTCTTTTTTACTCAAACCTCCGCCGAGGGTCTGAGTGGTGGACACCGGTCCACTACTACTGCCGGTGGCGAACCGGACTCCAGTGGTCCAGTTCTCGGATAACATCGCCTCCAGACCGAAACGGGCGCGGATACGAAGTAGATTCTCGCGATCCTCGCGAGTATTTATCGTTGGAGGAAAGTACGTTGCTGACTCAGCATTGACGTCGTAGTTATCGTCATTGAATTCCATGAAGTCGATAATTTCGTCACTGTTATCCCCGGAAAAGAACCGGCTCTCATTACGTACCCGCACGTCACCAAACAGCTTCACCCGAGACACCCAGTCCGGGAAGGTATTCGGCGCCGCCCAGTTTTCCGCCTTGGCCTGGGCCATCACTTCCTGTTTGACTTCCTCGCGAATCTCGTCACGAACCACTTCCGGGATGTAGGGCACACGCACGTCCCCTTCCCGCACTTCGGGTTCGGGGCGGCGCTGACTGGCGGTCTGGGCCTCCTGTCGCGCCTGCTGTAGCAAGGCGTTGGCCTGGGCATCGGTGATCACCCCCTGTTCCACCAGCAGCCGGATCAGGTGCACGGTGGTGCTGTTGCCCTCCGGCGCGGTGGATTCGGCGGGTGCCTGCGCCACGGCCGGGCCGCTCAAGGTCGCCGCCACGGCCAGCATCAGCAGCCACTGATTGCGCTTCATGTTCATTGCTTTATTGCTCCTGAAACGGTTCGTCTCGATTCTTGGGTCTGGTTGGTTTCGGTCCCGGTCAGCCCGGACGCCGCCCTTGCAAAGCCACTTTCACCGGCAATGTCATCGACTTCGGCGGCTTTTGATCCAGCGCCGGGATGGCACGCACGGCGGCGATCACTTTGTCGTCCGTATCCGGGTCACCACTGGACTTGAGTAATTGCACCCGGGTGATCTGACCGGCCTCGTTAAGCCAGAGATTGATCTGTATCCGGTAACTCAGATGACGGATCGACGGCTCCTCGCGCAGCGCCCGCTGAAAGGCGTAGGAGAGGTACTGGCCGTAGGTGGCGTTGCCGACCCGGCCGGTGCCGGAACCGGCCATGCCGCCACCACTGCCGGCGCCGATATTGAAAGCATCGGTACCGGCCTGAGCTTCACCATCGATCTGCATGGCCTCGGACAAATCATCCGACGGTGAAGGCGGCTCTTCCGGCGTCGGTTCTTCCACCGGCGTGGGTTCCGGCTCCGGCTCGACGATCTCCTCCGGTTCGGGTTCCGGCTCCGGCTCCTTCATTTCCTCTGGTTCCGGCTCCGGCGGCGGCGGAGGCAGCGGTACCAGCATCGGCTCCTGCGGCACCTGGCGGCGCACGCCGCTCATATCGTTGGCCCATTGCCAGATCAGCCAGCCCAGAACAATCAACACCACCGCGCCGACGGCCAGGCGCACATAGGTCATCGGCCCGCGCCGCGTTCGGGATGTCTTGCTCGCGGAAAGGGAATGCCGCTTGCCCGAGGCCGTTCCGGAATCCCGCGATTGAGGTGACTGCAACGACATGGTCTTTCCTGTTATCCGGTTATCATCGATCACTGTGGCGGCTTGCCGGTCACCAGACCGACCTGGTTGAGATCCAGACGCCGCAGCACATCCAGCACTTGCACCACTTTTTGGTATTGCACCGCGGCGTCCCCGCGCACGATCACCGGAAAGCCGGGGTTCATGGCTTTCTCGGTACGCAACCGATCCTCCAGTTCAGCGAGCGTCACCGGGTAGGCATCGAGAAACACCTGTCCGTCGTTGTTCACCGAAATGGCCTTGGTCTTGGATTCGGACAGCGACACCGAGGAGCTGGCCTTGGGCAGATCCACCTTGATGCCCGCGATCTGCGCCGTGGCGGTGAGGATGAACATCACCAGCACCACCATGAGCACATCCACCAGCGGCGTGATATTGATGCCGTCCACCGGTCCGTCCATTTCATCGTCGTCCATCGAGGTTCTTACCGAAGCCATCGTTGTTCTCCTTACACCACCGGGCTTTGAGAGATGCCATGGCGCACGGCATGACCGGCCTGCGCCGGCTGCGTCGGCCGCTGCCCGGCGCCATGAATCTCGGCCAGGCGGGTGACGAATTCATCCAGGAACACGCGCATATCGGAGCTGATATCACGGTTACGGCCGTTGATGCGGTTGTAGGCAAACAGCGCCGGGATCGCCACGAACAACCCCATGGCGGTGGCCAACAGGGCGGCGGCCATACCCGGCGCCACCGCGTTGATGTTCACGTCCCCGGCCATGGCGGTACCGAGAAACACCACCATGATGCCCATCACCGTACCCAGCAGGCCGATGTAGGGGCCGCCGGCGATGGCGTTGGAGAGCACACCGAGACGGGAACTCAGCTCGCGATTCTGCTGGGTACGAACGGCGTCCATGGAAGCGCGGATCGCTTCCAGGGTTTCCGAGGAAATGCTGGAAGTATCGGCGCCCTGGGCACGCCGCAGACGCAACTCATGCACCGCCACTTGGTACAACCGCCACAGCGATGAGTGCTCCAGTTCCCGCTCCAGCTCGGGGCTGTCCGCGAGTTTTTCCAGTTGCGTGCCGACCTGGGCGAACTCGTCACGGAAACGGCCATTGGCCTCGTCCACCCGGCGGGTATGGCGGAACTTCCGGTACATGACGAACCAGGTCTGGATCATCATGATCACCAGAATCCCAATGATGACCCAGGCGTCGATAGGTACCGCGCTCAGCAAGAAGCCGAGCGCGCCGAAGCCGAAGCCGGACTGTTCTTCGTCGACGCCGAACACCACCAACCGCGACTCGGAGCCCTGGGCCTGGTAATCCGCCATCAACAGAGACGCCGGCCGGGCCTGCTTGGAAATCCGCACTTCATCCAGAGCGCCATTGAAGTGGCGGGACGGCACCGCTGCCGGTGTGGTGGTAGCGACATCCTCCCCTTCACTCGCGGTTTCTTCCGCAACGGGCTCGGCGGGCGCGTAACCCGGAATATCGCCCCCCAAGGCGATGGCGGTAGCCAGCGGCGGCAGTGCCACCGGCAAGCTGCTGATCTGGCGGCCATTCACGTACAACGCCACTTGCTGCCCATCGGCGGTCACCGCCAGATGCTGCCACTGACCGGATGCCAGCGGTTGCGCTGGCGCCGTTCTCTGACCATTGACCTCAACGAAGGGCTGGCCGGCGTTGATACCGATCAACAGCGAATTACCGGCGTCACGGCGGGCATAGATCAACTGTTCATTGGCATTCTGATCGGCACGCACCCAGGCGCTGAAGGAAAACTGACCGGCGGCGGGCGTCGCCAGGGACGGCGCGGCTTCCACCATCAGCGGTTCGCCACCGGCAAAGGCGGCGGCCTGGCCGATCACCCCGGTGACGCTTTGCGCCACGGTGTTACTGGAATTGTTGCCGTAGGCGGTGGCGTCACGGGCGGGTGCGCCGGGCGCCTGGTCAAAGTGATAGACCAGGGTGTAATCGGCGTCGAACACCGCCTGACCGTTGCTGGTGGCCGGCGCGTCGGGATTGCCGTAGTACATCCAGATATCCTGGCTGGACCCGGCTTCCAGCGCCGGCACATCCACCCAGATGTAGGCCACGCCCAACAGCGCGTCGAAGCTTTCAATCTGGTGATTGAGAACGGTCTGATCGTCCGCCGCCACAAAGCGCAGATCCGAGCCGTTTTCCTGGACGTCCTGAAAACTGAAATTGCCGGTATGCAGACGTACCAGCAGCGGCACCCGGCCGACCCGCTGATCGATGGCCGCGCCCTGGGGCGAGGTATCGATGGTGATTTGCTTGCGGTAACTCCAATCGTCTTGCCACCAGGCATGGGCCAGGGTGGGCAACAGCGCACCCAGGCAGGATATGAGAAAAATCAGCAGGCGTTGTTGCATGATCAGACACTCCGAAAAACAAGCTGTTTGGTCGCCCTTGGGGACGTCCTTGGTTCTGTTCAGAAACTGGCGGTAATACTGAAATGCAATCTGGGGTCGTGTTTTTCCGTGTTTTCCGCGTCGGTAAGCGGGTACCCCAGATCCAGCCGTCCGCTCAACCAGGCACCGATCTCCGCCCGCAGCCCAACGCCGACACTGGCCAGGTCGAATTCATCGTCCTGCTCCGGCAATGGGTTTTGCAGTGTCAGATGGGCGCCTTCACCGAAGACATGGGCGCGCACCAGACTCCAGGGCGACCCCAGCCACTCGGCGATGGAAGGTGTGCGCAGCTCAATACTGGCCAGCACACCGTCGTCGGCGGATTGCTCCGCGGACAGATAACCCCGAACCGTGCCGGCGCCCCCCACCGCGAACTGCTCGTTGGAAACCAGGGAGCCGGACGCCATCTGCGCGCTTAGTTTTGTCGCCAGCCCCCACTCGCCCAGCAGCCTCTCGTTGCTGGCCTCGGCCCTGATCACGGCGAAATCCGGTTTGGCCCGGTACCGTTTGTAATCGAACTCTTCCCAGCCGCTGCTGTTGCCGGGGAACTCATTGGTGGCGGTAACCAGGGTCAGATTGATCGAGCCCTGATTTTTTTCGGTGTAGTAGTAGCCGTTATAGCCAAAGGTAAAAGGCGCGTATTTCAGGGGGATGGTGTCCTCGGCGTCGCCGAATTCCAGCGACTCATCGAAGTCCTTGAAATCAACGCCGAGGGAGAGGGAATGCCCCCAGGTGCCGTCGAACGGAATGTTGTAGGTGGCGGAAACACCGTAGGATTGTCCTTGCCCCAACACGCTGGTGCCGCCCACGGTATTGACGTCACTGTCGGAGGTATAACCGGAGAAGCGCAGGGACCAGCGCTCGGACAGCGGCATGCCGTAACTCAACGACCAAACCTCGGCGTTATCGGTATTCTCCGGCGCGGTGAACAGGGTCAGGGACATGCTGTGTCCCCGTTGCCACAAGTTGGAATGCCCGAGGGTGGCGATGGTACGCAGTTTTTCGGTGTCGGCGCTGTAATCGTTGTTCAAGGTCAGGCTGCCGTTCCAAGGCGTCTGATCCTCCACGGCCAGGTCCACATCCATGGTGCCGGGAATGGCGCCTTCCTTGACCACCGGCATTACCTGCCGCTTGCCGGTGCGGTTCACCTTGGTCAAATCTTCCTGCACCAGTTCGAAATTGGGCACCACGCCTTCCCGCAGTGCCGTCACTTCCTCGCGGATTTTCAGCGGGGAGTGGTACTCGGCGCCGACCACGCGCACCCGCCCCACGGTGACTTCGATCACCTGGAGATAGACCACGCCGCCACTGACCCGCTGCTCCGGCAACTCCACATAAACGGATTGATACCCTTTGTCCTGATATACTTTTTGCAGAGCTTTTTGCGCGCTCTGGATGTCTTCCAGGCTTCGTTCCGGCCCGAGAAAGGGGTACACCGCCTTCTCGATGTCACGCGCTTCCAAAACCGTGTTACCACGCACGATGTACTCATTGATGGTCACCGTTCCCGGCGCCTCCGCCGGCGCCTCTGTACGATCCTCATGGCCGGTGGCGTCTTGTTGAGCATGAAGTGACGATGTCAAAGTCATGGCTGCCACGAACATTCCCCCCAAAAACCAGGCCATTCCACTCATTCTGTTGGCGTCACGCATTGACTCGACTCTGCAAACACATACATGGACCGGTGGCCAGCATCACCGTGGACAACTCTGGTAACCACGAACCACAACCCCGAAACACACCGCGGCAAATACGGTGATCCAGTTAACACTCTCTAGATGGCGGGAGTCCGTCGGAACCGAACCGTTGTCACCAAAAATTCACGGAAAGACCGCGTTGCTACAGCAAAAAGGTGGCTAGTCGAAGGCGCTTGACCGATGCCGGGACAGCGTCAGAACAGGGCTGGAGGGAAATAGCGAGGGCCAGAGTGGCTCGTCATGAAAAATTCACTGAAAAACCACCGCGTTTTCATTCTCCTGGCAGCGGACACTCTCACCGATCAAAAACGGAAACGACATGAAGCACTGGATAGGCATGGGATGGCTGGTACTGATGGCGCCAGCGCTACACGCGGCGGAAGCGCCCGCGTCCGAGGCCGATGAGCCTTCCTGTGTGGAAGTGGAGGTGAACGGCCATCGCGCCCTGCCCTACGACTGCCTGCAGCGGAAGATGATGCCGGCGGCCGTTCCCGAGGCGGCCAAACGGGATAATCCGGCGCTGGACTCCGCTGACGTCACCCGCCTGCCGCCCAACCGGACCGGACAGTTCAATCAGTCGGCATTGCGCAATCGTATGGGTAACGCGCTGGGAAGTGGCGTCAAGCCGCAACGCCCGCCGCGTTGAGCCGGACTTGCCGACATCGCGGGCAGACGCCAGTATAAAGACCCCGTCAGCGAGCACCGCGTTATGCCCGAATCCGTGTCCAGCCTGGACCCTATTCAACTAGAGCACTGGGAAGAGGGCCTGTGTCTGGCCAGCGGCGGCTATTATCCGGAACGGACCCGGCTGGAAGATTTTGAACATCAGGCAGTGCCGCTGCCGGCGTCCTTGCAAGGCGCGGTGGAGAAGCGTCTGGCCGAATATCTGGCGGGGCGATGCTGCGCCAGAGCCGCCATCAAGGCCATCACCCGAGAACCCGCCTTGCCCGGCTACGGGGAGGACCGGGCACCGGTTTGGCCACAGGCGGTATGCGGGGCCATCACCCACGCCCAGGGCCGGGCGGCGGCATTGGTGGCCGATCGAAGGCGTTGGCGTGGCGTCGGCCTGGACGCGGAAGCGTGGATCGCCCCGCAACGGGCGCTGAAACTGCGCGAGCAGTTGCTGACGGAGGCGGAGATCGAGGCGCTGTCGGATCTGGATCAGGAACAACAGGCGCGCCGCGTTTCTCTCACTTTCTCGGTGAAGGAGGCGCTGTTCAAAGCACTTTATCCGCTCACCTGCCAACGCTTTTATTTCCAGGACGCGGCTCTGCTGGATGACCATCGCATCGTGTTGCGCACTACGCTATCGGATGAGTGGCGCACCGGAGTGGCGCTGGATTATCAATGGCGGGAACAAAACGGCGGAGTGCTCAGCTGGATTCTGGTGGCACGGAGCGGCGGGGAATGACTTCAGAGGTCGCTACAGGGGGTCCTGTAGGAGCCGGGCGGCGGGCCGCTTGCCCTGCTGGCGAATAGGCTCCATGTTGGGACATTCGCTTGCAGGCAAGCTCCCACAGCGGCTTCGTAGCATGATCTGTGGGAGCCAGCCTGCTGGCGAATCCCGGCCCTCCAGCGCTGGCACATTCGGCCTGCGGGCAAGCGGCCCGCCGCCCGGCTCTACAGCGGCTTCGTGACCTTGTCTATGGCAAGCCCCACTTTAGCCGCTTAAAACAAATCGGCGTCCAGGCTCATCATGGTTTCCGCACCGGCCTTCAATTGCCGCGCCAGGGCTTCGCTGCGCGGCAGCAGACGCTCGAAGTAAAACCGTCCGGTGATCATCTTGGCGCGGCCGAAGTCGTCATCACGCCCGGCGGCATTGACCATCATCATCGCCCACAGCCAGGCGTAGGTGACGTAACCGAACAGGTCCAGGTACTCCACCGCCCCGGCATTGACCGCATCCGGATTATCACCCGCCTGACGCAGCAATTCCTCGGTGGCTACCTGCAGACGATCCACGGCGGCGACCAGCGGCTCGCGCACGCCGTCCAGGCCTGCTTCCTGGCCATTTTCCTCGATCCAGTGGCGCACTTCCGCCAGGAACGACTCCACATAACGACCACCGTTACGGGTCACTTTACGGCCGGCCAGATCCAGCGCCTGAATGCCGTTGGTGCCCTCATAGATTTGCGAGATACGGCAATCGCGCACGAACTGCTCCATACCCCACTCACGAATGTAACCGTGACCGCCAAACACCTGCTGCCCCAGCACCGTGGTTTCGAAACCGCGATCGGTGAAGAACGCTTTCGCCACCGGCGTCAGCAGCGCCACGCGATCCGCCGCCTTGCTGCGCACTTCCTCGTCCTCGGAGAACTTCACCAGATCCAGTTGGATACCAACGTATGCGGACAAGGCACGGCCGCCTTCATTGAGGGCACGCATGGTCATCAGCATACGGCGCACATCGCCATGCACGATGATCGGGTCGGCGGCGCCATCCGGATTGGCGGCACCGGTGGCGGCACGCCCCTGGATACGCTCACGGGCGTAATCCACCGCACTCTGGTAGCTGGCTTCGCCCAGTCCCAGCCCCTGGATACCGATGGACAGACGCTCGTAGTTCATCATGGTGAACATACAGGCCAGCCCCTGATTGATTTCGCCGACCAGCCAACCCTTGGCGCTGTCGAAGTTCATCACGCAGGTGGCGGAACCTTTGATTCCCATCTTGTGCTCGATGGAGCCGGCGGCGACGCCATTGCGTTCGCCAGCTTCCTTGCCACTGACAGGGTCGGCTTCCGGCAGGAATTTCGGCACCAGGAACAGGGAGATGCCCTTGGAACCGGCCGGGGCGTCCGGCAATTTCGCCAGCACCAGATGGATGATGTTATCCACCATGTCGTGCTCGCCGCCGGTAATGAAAATCTTGGTGCCGCTGATCTGATAGGAACCGTCGTCCTGAGGCACCGCCTTGGTGCGCAGAATGCCCAGGTCAGTACCGCAATGCGGTTCGGTCAAACACATGGTGCCGGCCCATTCGCCGCTGTACAGCTTGGGCAGGTAAGCCTGTTTCAGCTCGTCGCTGGCGTGGGCATCCAGACACAGGGTGGCGCCGTTGGTCAGCGCCGGGTACAGCGCGAAGGAGGAATTGGCGCTGTGCATCATTTCCTCGAACAGCACCGCCAGGGACTTCGGCATGCCCTGCCCGCCGAATTCCGGATTGCCGGAGAACGCGGTCCAGCCGTTTTCGGCGTAGGTTTTGAACGCTTCCTTGAAGCCTTTCGGCGTGGTGACGACACCGTCCTCGAAGTGACAGCCTTCCTCGTCACCGTTACGGTTCAGCGGAAACAGCAGGTTCTCCACCATCTTGCCGGCTTCTTCGAGCACGGCGTCGGAAAGATCGCGGGTCACTTCGGAGATAGGAGGCAAGGAAGACCAGAGGTGTTCCGCCTGAAACACGTCGTTAAGCACAAAACGCATGTCTTCCAAAGGAGCCTTGTAGATCGCCATGGTCTGTCTCCCAATTGCTGACCGTGTGAAAGGCGGTCAGTTTAGCCACGACGCCGGTGCGGTAAACGATTATTTGTGACTCCCCATTCATTCGTGACCGCCCGGTTCCGGCCGTTTCCACAGCCAGATCAGGGTCACGCTGAGGAAGGCCGGCACGCTGATTTTCACCAGCAAAGGCGCCGCCGACAGCGTGATCAGCAGCACGCTCAGCGCCATCATCAAAGTCGCCGCGACCTTGGCGCGACGGGATACCGCGCCATGCTCCCGCCACTGCCGGATCGAAAAGCCGTAGCGGGGGTGATTAAGCAGCCAGTGCTCCAGGCGCGGCCAGCCGTGCGTGCCGGCCCAGGCCGACAGCAGCAGAAACGGCACAGTGGGCAGACCGGGCACCACCACGCCGATCATGCCCAGCGCCAGAGTCAGCAGGGCCAGTGTTCGCCACAACAGAATCTTGATCATGGCAAGCATTACAGCATGAGCCGGGGAGCTTGTCTGCGTCGATCCGGGCGCATGGCGTTAGGCCAAATTTAGAAGGAAACACGATTTCCCTCCATCAGGGACGCGGATCGGCAAGCACAGGTGTTTTTCTGGTCTTGGAGACTTAAGTGGCTACAAAGCCGCTGTGGGAGATTCTATGGTGCCCTGCAACGCTTAAAAGAGCTTTGCGGGGCAATATTCTTGTTGCTGCTTCATCAGGGCGAAGGCGGTGCGGGCG
>NZ_OBMO01000046.1 GCF_900217905.1 Alloalcanivorax xenomutans | reverse complement strand
TGTAACCATCCCCTAAAATCGGTGAATGCGTAATTAGAGTTCTCCGACCTACAATGAGGCAAACGGAGAACGACATGAAGAAATCGCGGTACAGCGAGTCACAGATCGTCAAGATTCTGAAGGAGGTCGAGGGCGGTCGCCTGGTCAAGGAAGTGTGTCGGGAGTACGGCATCTCCGATGCGACCTACTACAACTGGAAATCCAAGTACGGCGGAATGGAAGCCTCTGATGTGAAGCGCCTCAAGGAGCTTGAAGAGGAAAACCGCCGACTGAAGCAGATGTACGCCGAGCTGAGTCTGGATCACAAACTGCTGAAGGATGTGATCGAAAAAAAGCTGTAAAGCCAGCCGTTCGACGAGAACTGGTGAATTACCTGAAGCAGGCGCATGGTGTCAGCATCCGCAGAGCCTGCCGAATTGCTGGCATCAGCGACTCTGTGTACCGGTATCGGCCGGATACCTCCCGGGATGAACCGGTGATTGCAGCGCTTCAGAGCGCGACTGAACGCTATCCCGCCTATGGTTTCAGCAAACTGTTCAAGGTGCTGCGACGCTGGGGACACGGGTGGAATCACAAGCGGGTACATCGGCTGTATTGTGCGCTCAACCTGAACAAACGACGACGGGGCAAAAAACGACTCCCGACACGAAATCCGGAGCCATTAAGCGTACCAGCGACCGTCAATCGATGTTGGTCCATGGATTTCATGAGCGACAGTCTGTTCTGTGGTCGCCGCTTCCGTACCTTCAACGTAGTGGACGACTTCAACCGCGAGGTACTGGCTATCGAGGTTGATCTGAACCTACCAGCTCCGAGGGTCATACGGGTTCTGGAACGCATCATCGCTTGGCGAGGCTACCCGGCCAAACTACGCATGGATAACGGCCCGGAATTCATCTCGATCGCCTTGGCAGACTGGGCCGAGCAACACGGCATTGCGTTGGAATTTATCAAACCCGGGACACCCACTCAGAACTCGTATGTTGAGCGTTTCAATCGAACTTATCGGGACGAGATCCTGAACATGTATGTCTTCCGGAACCTCACCGAGGTGAGAGAACTGACCGAGTCCTGGATGACAGAATACAACGATGAGCGCCCACACGATTCACTGGAAGATCTGACACCATGGGAATACCTGGCGAAACACAAACGGGCGGAGAACTCTAATCAACGGTGCAACTGAAACAGGGATGTTTACA
>NZ_OBMO01000042.1 GCF_900217905.1 Alloalcanivorax xenomutans | reverse complement strand
GCTGTTTCATGGGCTCGCCCTCGCTGTCGTTGACATGTTTAGAATGCCACCGTGGCGCCTAGACGCCTCGGCGAGGGCGAGTCCATCCGATTACATAACATCAGGGTTCATTCGTTATCCTTTTTCCTGTCCCCTTTTTAAAATACATTTCCCCGATTAATTAATAATCCCATCGTCGCTCTTCATTAAAGGACAGAGCGTCGTTCCTTTGTCCGAAAAAGACAGAAAAATGGTAGAATAACGACATCTTTTTGTTTACTTATCCCTTGTTCTTATCCTCTTCATCGCTTCGTCCAGCGCCTTGCACCCCCTCCAAAAATAGCCCCAACCCTTTGTTTTAAAAACCCTTTTTAACCAAAAAGAAAAATCGTGACCGACCATTCTCAATCGCCGGTTATGGGCGCCGGTCGGCCGCTCCTAGGCTCTGGCTGCCAATCGTAAAGACGGCCTCTTTTTTTAAAAGAAAAAAGGAAAACGCGAAAAAAGCGCAAAAAAGAAAAAGAGCAATAACGACCACAATAATCTTTGGAGGATTTCCTGAAATGATCTCCCGTTCCCGACTGAAGTCCCACTTTGGGCCGCGGCGCCTGGGGGCCGCGGCGCTGTTGCTTGCCCCGGCAATCGCTTGCGCGAACATGGGTAACATAGCCACCACCTATGGTGTCCTGCCCAGCGATGTCGCCACCGTCCAGGCCCTCTCCATGTTCAACACCCAGGTCTCCACCGCCTACTACAACCCGGCCTTCCTCGCCCGCGACACCCGTGGCGAAATGACCGCCGGACTCATGCACGCCGACCCCAACCTCAAGGCCGACAGCCAACAGCACGGCAAATACAAGGTCCAGGACGATCCCACCCAGCAAATCCTGCTCGGATTGCGTACCGATCTCTCCGGCATCACCGAACTCGGGCAGTCCGTGGTCCTCGGCCTCTTGCTCGGCTCCGAAAAGTACTCCCAGGAACTGATGGCCTTCACCTCGCAAACCGCGCCCTACGGCCAGTACTTCAATCATGGCCGTGAGCCGTTGTTCCTCTCCCTGGGCATCGGCACCAGCATCTGGCGCGGTCTCGCCATCGGCTTTGGCACCCGCGTCACCCTCCACTCCGACGCCAAGCTGGTCGCCCACACCGACCTCTCCGGCAACACCCAGTACGAGACCCTCGACGTCACCGCCAAGCCGGTACTGCGGCCCATCCTCAGCATGAGCCTCGACTGGAAGGAGACCTTCTGCCCCGACGCCGACTGCTGGTAC
>NZ_OBMO01000015.1 GCF_900217905.1 Alloalcanivorax xenomutans | reverse complement strand
AAATCGCCTATGGGGTGATCAAGCATCAGCAGGCCTATACCCCGCAAGTCGCTTAGAGACGGCTTGCAGGGTAGGGAGAGAGACGGTATCTACAGAGGCTTCGTGGTCCGGCCTGTAGGAAACTGCTTTAGCGGCGAGTAACCCCCCTCTGGGCCGCCGCAGGTGCGACGTCAAGAATCGTTCCCGACGATTTTTTGTGGCCTGCCGTCCATGGCGGCCACCCTTCGGGCCGTCGCTGATACGACGTCAAAAATCGTTCCAGACGATTTTTTGTGCTCCGAGCTCTTGAAAGGCTGGTCCGGAGCCCCATTAGGAGGTCACCGGCGTGACAGCCTATTGACTGTCATAACGGTCCAATTATGATTAGCACTCTCTGGCATAGAGTGCTAAGCCGGGTCTGGCCATGCCGGTCCGGCCATGATGCTGACTACATTCGTTGATTGCTGAAACCTCAACAGGAGAAGAGAGGCAATGAAAATCCGTCCGTTGCATGATCGCGTACTGGTGCGTCGCGAAGAGGAAGAAACCAAGACCGCCGGCGGTATCGTGCTGCCCGGCTCAGCCGCTGAGAAGCCTTCCCGGGGTGAAGTGATCGCCGTGGGTAATGGCAAGATCCAGGAAAACGGCGACGTGCGTCCTCTGGACGTGAAAGCAGGCGACAAGGTGATCTTCGGCCAGTACGCCGGCAACACCGTGAAGGTGGAAGGCGAAGAGCTGCTGATCATGAGCGAGGCCGAAATCCTGGCCGTGATCGAAGGCTGATCCTGATTCTCCACTGCTTTCCTGGATAACCGAATTTCAGAGGAACACGACAATGGCTAAAGAAGTACTGTTTAGTGACGACGCCCGCCAGCGCATGGTGAAAGGCGTGAACATCCTGGCCGACGCGGTGAAAGTCACCCTGGGTCCGAAAGGCCGTAACGTGGTGCTGGAGAAGTCCTTCGGCGCTCCGGCCATCACCAAGGACGGCGTGTCCGTGGCCAAGGAAATCGAACTGGAAGACAAGTTCGAGAACATGGGCGCGCAAATGGTCAAGGAAGTCGCTTCCAAGGCCAACGACGAAGCCGGTGACGGCACCACCACCGCCACCGTACTGGCCCAGGCCATCGTCAACGAAGGTCTGAAAGCCGTGGCTGCCGGCATGAACCCGATGGACCTGAAGCGTGGCATCGACAAAGCCGTCATCGCCGTGGTGGAAGAGATCAAGAAGCTGTCCACCCCCTGTGACAACACCAAGAGCATCGAGCAGGTGGGCACCATCTCCGCCAACTCCGACAGCTCCGTGGGCGAGATCATCGCTCAGGCCATGGAGAAAGTGGGCAAGGAAGGCGTGATCACCGTTGAAGAAGGCCAGTCTCTGGTCAACGAACTGGAAGTCGTGGAAGGCATGCAGTTCGACCGCGGCTACCTGAGCCCGTACTTCATCAACAACCAGGAAAAAATGCAGGTTGAGCTGGAAGAGCCCTACATCCTGCTGGTGGACAAGAAAATCTCCAATATCCGCGAACTGCTGCCGGTACTGGAGAACGTGGCCAAAGCTGGCCGTCCGCTGATGATCATCGCCGAGGACATCGAAGGCGAAGCGCTGGCCACCCTGGTGGTGAACAACATGCGCGGCATCATCAAGTGCGCCGCCGTTAAGGCTCCGGGCTTCGGCGATCGCCGCAAAGCCATGCTGCAGGACATCGCCATCCTCACCGGCGGTACCGTGATTTCCGAGGAAGTGGGCCTGAGCCTGGAAAACGTTTCCCTGGAAGATCTGGGCAACGCCAAGAAAGTGAACATCGACAAGGAAAACACCACCATTGTCGATGGTGCTGGCGAGCAGGGCGACATCGATGCCCGCGTCGAGCAGATCCGCCGCGAGATCGAGAACTCCTCCTCCGACTACGATCGCGAGAAGCTGCAAGAGCGTGTGGCCAAGCTGGCCGGCGGTGTGGCCGTGATCAAGATCGGTGCCGCCACCGAAGTGGAAATGAAAGAGAAGAAAGCCCGCGTTGACGACGCCCTGCACGCGACCCGCGCCGCCGTTGAAGAAGGCGTGGTACCGGGTGGTGGCGTGGCTCTGGTGCGCGCTCTGGCCACCATCGGCGAACTGACCGGTGACAACGACGAGCAGAACGCCGGTATCGCCATCGCCATCCGTGCGCTGCAAGCGCCGCTGCGTCAGATCGCCACCAACGCCGGTGCCGAAGCTTCCGTGATCGTGCAGGAAGTACGCAACGGTAACGGCAACTACGGCTACAACGCCGCCACCGGCGAATACGGCGACATGCTGGAAATGGGTATCCTGGATCCCGCCAAGGTGACCCGCTCCGCGCTACAGGCCGCCGCTTCCGTGGCCGGCCTGATGATCACCACCGAAGCCATGGTGGCTGACAAGCCGGAAGAAAAAGGTGCTGCTCCGGACATGGGCGGCATGGGTGGAATGGGTGGCATGGGCGGCATGATGTAAACGCCGCTCCGGCTCCCACCGAAGCCTGAAAAAGCCTCGCCCGCAAGGGCGGGGCTTTTTTATTGCCGCTTTGTACCGGCTCAGCGTACTTGCAGCAGTGCGTCCAGATCGGCCTGTTTCTCGGTCAATTCCTGCCGCGCCTCTTTGAGCTTTTCCCGCCGCTTTTTGATATCGTCCCTGTCGCCTTCGCGGATGGCGGCATCCAGGTCGGCCTGGCGTTCGGCGACTTCCCGCCGCGCGTCGTCAACGGCGTCGCGGGCGTCGTCGATCAGGCCTTGATCGGTGCAGCCGTCCCGCATCGCGTCCAGAGCCCGCTGCAGTCCCCGGGCCTTGTGATCGTGGCCGTGGGCGCGTGCTTCCGCCTGCTGCCGTTCCACTTCGGCGATCTTCTTCCCACACAGGGGCTGATCGGCGAAAACGGGGGCCGCCAGAGCGGTGTGCAGGACAACCAGGGTAGCGGGCAAGGTGAGAAGAGATGATTTCGGCATGGGGCAAATCCGTTTGGGTGAGCCTGTAGGGTAAAGGCAACGACACGAGAGGGCCAGATGGTCGTTCGGGACCAAAAACTGTGGCGTCATGTGGCGGTTTTCGCACTCGCCGTGCTGGCGCTGGGCGTGGCCCACCAGTGGGTCAATCCCTGGCTGCGGTACGATCGCGCGGCGCTGGCGGCGGGTCAGGGGTGGCGGCTGTGGAGCGCGCACGTCAGCCATCTGAATCTGTGGCATACGGTGATGAATCTCGCCGGCCTCGTTTTGATCGTCCATTTCTTCCGTGATGTGCTGGACCGCTACCGGTTCTGGAGTTGGCTGCTGTTTTGCGGGCTGTTTTCCAGCGTCGCGTTATACCTCCTCGATCCGGGGCTGGATTGGTATGTGGGGCTGTCCGGGTTGCTGCATGCTTTGCTGGTGTTCTGCCTGTTGCTCGGCTGGCGCGGCCATCCGTGGTTGCATTCGCTGGTGCTGGCGGTGGTGGCCGGCCGCCTGCTGGTGGAACAATGGCCCGGCTATGACGTGGACTATCTGCGCGGCTGGATTGGCGGCAGTGTTTACGTGAACGCCCATCTGTATGGGGCGATCAGTGGTGTTTTCTTGATGATGGGAGTGACAGGGTTTGAACGAAGCCGCATCGGACACAAGGAAGGGTAGCAAAGGGCCGGGGTGCCTGCTGAACGGATTCGCCGCGGCCTTTCTTCTGGCGGGCCTGGCCGCCATGTACTTCGTCGCATTGAAACCATTGTTTCATTATTGGCAGACCGACAGCTGGGAACGGGTGCCGGCCCAGGTGTTGGACAGCCGTCTGAATCGCAGCACTTCGGACGGTTCCACCACTTACAGCGTCAGTGCGCGCTATCAATACCAGTATCAGGGGCGCACTTACACCAGTGAATCGGTGTCTCTGTATGGTGGTAGTGATAACTTCGACGATTTCTGGCAGCGGCTGGCGCGGCGCCTGGAGCGGGCCCGTCTGGGGCAGCAGCCAGTGCTGGCCTGGGTGAATCCGGACCAGCCGGAAAAGGCCTATCTGGAACGCGGCCTGCGCTCCGGCTCGTTGATCTTCGGCTTCGCGTTCGGGGCGGTGTTCATGCTGGTCGGCGGCGGCCTGCTGTACTTCTTTAATCGTAAAGCGAAACCCTCGGCCCGGGTCGAGGGAGACGCCAGCGAGCCGGTTTACTACAGCAACCAGAAGTCCGGGCATGGCTGCCTGGTCGTGTTCGGTCTGATTTTCGTGCTGGTGCCGGCGCCGGGTTATATGAGCGCGGTGGAAGGCGTGCCGCGAGGCGATTACGCCATGCTGTTTATCTTTCTGTTCCCCCTGATCGGATTGCTGGTGATGGCGGGGGGCTGGGCCGGCCGCCGCCGTTACAAGTTCTTTGGTCCGACACCGTTGACCCTGGATCCGAATCCGGGCCAGGCCGGCGGGCAGGTGGGCGGTGAGATCCTGATCAACCGGATCGTGCCGCATTCGGGCCGATTCACCGTTTCCCTCTCCTGCGTGCATCAGGAGACCCGTGGCAGTGGCGATGACCGCCGCACGGATACCACGGTGCTGTGGCAGAGCGATCAGGGTGGCTATGTGGAGTCCGGCATGCGCGACAGCCGCGTTCAGTTCTGTTTCGATGTGCCGGAGAGTTTGCCGCCCAGCTATCAGCGTGGCCGGCAATCGGTGCACTGGCAGGTTTCCATGGAAGGGGAGATGGACGGTCGCGAGTTGCATCGCGATTGGACGATTCCGGTGATGCAGGGTGATGTTGGCAGCCGCTTTACCCTGCCGGAGTCCCATGTCGCGGAGGATCGCCGCCAGCGTGAGGAAGCGGCGCTGGCGTCGGCCAGGGAGCAGATCGTGATCAAGCGAACCGGCCAGGGGCTGACGGTGACCAGCCGGGCCGGCCGCAATCTGGGCCTGAAACTGGGCCTGCTGCTGTTCGGCGGCATCTTCGCCGCGGTGGGTACCTTCCTGCTGACACTGGCCCTTGATGAGGGCGGCATGCTGTACCTGATGGCCGGCGTGTTCGGTTTGGTGGGCTACGGCCTGGTCCTGGTAACGCTGTATATGCTCGGACGCAGTCTCCAGGTGGTGATCCGTGGCGATGAAGTGCGCAGCCGCCGGCGCTGGTTGGGGATTCCGTTGCGCCAGCGCCGCATGAGACTGCGCAACGCCGATCAGCTGGTGCTCGACAGCGCGGTCAGATCCACCACCAATGGCCGGGTACAGGAATACATGAACCTCTACGCCCAGGACGAGAGCGGGCGGGTGCGGGTGGCCGAGGGCATCGCCGGGCAGCAGGCCGGGGAGCAGCTTCGCGAGGAACTGTTGCGGGAACTGCACTTGGTTTGATACCCCCGGTCCGGGCTGATTTGCTAGAATCGACGAACCCCCATACTTGGCGAGATACGATGATGAACAAAGAACGCCTGATCATATTCGATACCACCTTGCGTGACGGCGAGCAAAGCCCCGGCGCCACCATGGACCAGGACGAAAAACTGCGTATCGCCAAGGCGCTGGAACGGATGCGGGTGGATGTCATCGAAGCCGGTTTCGCCATTGCCAGCCAGGGGGATTTCGAGGCGGTGAAGGCGATTGCCGATACCGTGCGCGAATCCACCATCTGTTCCCTGGCGCGGGCCAAGGCCGAGGACATCGACCGCGCCGCGGAAGCGCTGGCCGGGGCCGAGTCCGGCCGTATTCATACTTTTCTCGCCACCAGCCCCATCCATATGGAACACAAGTTGCGGATGACTCCGGACCAGGTGGTGGAAAACGCGGTGGCGGCGGTCAAGCACGCCCGTAACCGCATCGACGATGTGGAGTTTTCCTGCGAGGATGCCGGCCGCTCCGAACTGGACTTCCTGTGCCGTATCGTCGAGGCGGCCATCGACGCCGGTGCCCGCACCATCAATATCCCCGACACCGTGGGCTACAACATTCCCGAACAGTTCGCCCACACCATCCGCTCCCTGCTGGAGCGGGTGCCGAACGCCGACAAGGCGGTGTTCTCGGTGCATTGTCATAACGACCTGGGTCTGGCGGTGGCCAACTCCCTGGCGGCGGTGCAGGCCGGCGCCCGTCAGGTGGAGTGCACCATCAACGGATTGGGCGAGCGGGCCGGTAACGCCTCCCTCGAGGAGATCGTGATGGCGGTGCGCACCCGTCAGGATCTGTTTCCGGTGGACACCGGCATCAACACCCGCGAGATCGTGCCGGCGTCGAAGCTGGTCTCCACCATCACCGGCTTCCCGGTGCAGCCGAACAAGGCCATCGTCGGCGCCAACGCCTTTGCCCATGAGTCCGGCATTCACCAGGATGGTGTGCTGAAGCATCGCGAGACTTACGAAATCATGTCCGCCGAGGACGTGGGCTGGCACACCAACCGCATGGTGCTTGGCAAGCACTCGGGCCGTGCCGCCTTCCGCGCCCGTCTGGAGGAACTGGGGATCCCGTTGGGCTCCGATGCATCACTGAACATAGCCTTCCAGCGCTTCAAGGATCTGGCCGACAAGAAACACGAGGTATTCGACGAGGACCTGCAGGCGCTGGTCAGTGATACCCGGCAGGCGGCGGAACAGGAACGCTATCAACTGGTGGTGCTGGAGGTGACCTCCTGCACCGGAGAGACGCCGAAGGCGCGTATCGTCATCAACGTGGACGGTGAGGAGCGGGAGGCCACCGCTGCCGGCGCCGGACCGGTGGACGCCACCTTCAAGGCCATCGAATCCCTGGTTCAGAGCAACTGTTCCATGTCGTTGTATTCAGTGAACGCCATCACTTCCGGCACCGACAGTCAGGGCGAGGTGACCGTGCGATTGGAGAAAGGCGGGCGCATCGTCAACGGCCACGGCGCCGACACCGATATCATCAGTGCTTCGGCGAAGGCGTATCTGAATGCCTTGAATCACTTCGCCTCCGGACTGCAGCGGGCGCATCCGCAAGCGGCGGACGTATGACCGGGGCCGACATCGGACTGGCGCGGGGCACCCTATGAATGAACCGCAGCGGCAAAGTTACCTGAAGGCCCTGGGGCTGACGCCCTGGGTGGCGCGGGTAGCATTGCCCGGCGCGGCGCCTTCTTCGGAGCTGGCGCCGCCCGAGCCGCCACCGGCCCCGGAGGCCGCGCCGGCGAGCACCGAAGCACCGCGGGTGGTGGAAACGAAGACGCCGGAGCCGCCGCCTTCGTTGTCCGATGAATTGGAACGGACGCCACCGCCGGCGCCGCGACCTCCTTCAACGGAACCCGCCGCGCCGGCCCGGGCCGCTCCACGGCCCGTTGCCGCCGATCAGACGGTGGTCTTTACGCTCGAGGCGCACCTGGCCGGGGAAACCTGGCTGTTGTTTCAACAAAGCGATGCCAAGGCGCCCGGGTTGGGCCGCCACGACGGTGCCCTGGCGGCATCGCTGCTGGCGGTGTTCGCCGCCGCCCCGTCCCGCCCACGCCGGTTCTATTGTCCGCTGACCGACGATCAACCGATGGACCGGGATGCCGCTTCCCAGGCGTTGACGGCGTTCGTTGCCGGTCTGGCGCGGCTGGATGGCGGGCAGCGCGCCCTGTTTTGCCTGGACGAGACACTGGCGAAGCAGGTGCTCGGCACGGAACGCTATCAAGGGTTCAAGCTCGGTGAAATGGGTGCCCTGGTGGTGAGCAGTCTGGATGAGATGCTCTCGGAACCGGCGCGGCACAAAAAACGCAGCTGGCAGGCAATGGTGGAATCGGGTTTCCATGGCTGAGATTACCGATCACGTGCGTCTGCGCACCATGACCAGCGCGGATCTGGAGCGGGTGTTGGCGGTGGAGCAGGCCTGTCAGTTGACGCCTTGGTCGATGGCCAATTTCCGCAGCTGTCTTTCCAGTGGCTATCGCTGCAAGGTGGCGACCCACGAAGGGGAAATCACCGGTTTCATGGTGTTATCCGCGGTACTGGATGAAGCCCATCTGCTCAATATCGCGGTGGCGCCGGCCTGGCAACGGCGCGGTATTGCTCGCTGGATGCTGGAGCAGGCCATCGCCCGGGCTGTCGATGAGGACATGTCGGTGATGTATCTGGAGGTGCGCGCCGGCAATCGGGGGGCCCGCAAGCTCTACAAACAGCTCGGCTTCGAAATATGCGGCCGCCGGCCCGGCTACTACCGCGCCGAGGAGGGCCACGAGGACGCGGTGCTGATGACCTTGATGCTTTGAGGCGACGTAATGCGCTGGCACGGCAGTTTTCCACGGGCCCGGACTACGGACCCGCTGTAGCGACCTCGGACAGGCTTGGGGGCGCGCTGGCGGGCTACGATGGTGCCAGCGGCGGAATCATCGCTGATCCGGCTTCGCTCCCAAAGCGCTTTTCATTTGCCAGCCCTGATCGCCTTTACTGAATACCAGCCGCCGTTCCCGGTTGAAGGTGTCGCCTTCCTCGAATGGGCCGAACTCCACCCGCACCGCGGCCAGCGCCATGGTCATGGCGAAGCGGTCCATCGGCTCGCGTTCGTCATCGCCGCGGACTTCACCAGCGTAGTCGGCCAGACCCTTGCGGGCGCGTAACCGGTAATTCACTTCCACGCTGTAATCCCCCTGGCTGTCCTCCACCGCGCTGAGCTGTTCCACGTCTTCCACTTCCAGCAATTCATCGAGATGCGCTTGTGCCAGTTCCGCGTTCAGCGCATCGCGGATCACGTTGTCGCCCGGGCCGCTGTCGCAGGCGGTGAGCAGGGCGGCCAGGATCAGCAGGCACAATAGGGGCAGGGAACGTGGCAGAGTCATGACATTATCCTTATTGGCGAAAGGCCCATGCTAGCAAGGCGGCGGCGCGGAGCCCATTGACCGCGCCGCCGTGATCGGCTGTCACAAGCTGCCGAGGGCCTGTTGAACCTGCCGGGCCCAGGCCACGCTGTGGCGGTAGGCCACTTCATAGAACGAGGTGTCGTTGAGCCAGGTGAGCCGGTCGAAGCGGCCGTTTTCGTAGTGTTCCACTTCGTTGAGCAGATCCCCGAGTTTCCCTTCGCGGGCTACCAGAGCGCGTTTCACCTCCTGGCTCAGGGGGACCTGATCCATCAATTCCGGCATGGCGATGTCGGTGATGACATCCAGTTGTGACAGCAGGCCGACAATAAAATGGTTCACCGGGACTTCTTCTCCGGAGAGCTCCGCCAACACTTCGCACATGCGTCCGCGCACCAGCATATTGCGGACCAGATGCGCGGGCTTGTTCTGGCTGCCGTGCACCAGCAGCAGGTTGGCCCAGCGCCGCATCTCGTCCATGCCCAGCAAGGCGATGGCCTGGGACAACGAACTCACCTCGCGGCGCAAACCCAGGGCGGCGGAGTTGACCACGCGCAGAATACGCCAGGTCAGATGGGCGTCCTGGATGGCAATGGCCTCCAGCGATGATGGCGTTGACTCCGGGTTGTGCAGTTCGGCGAGCAGACGCAGTAGCAACAACTGATTGCCGGCGATCTTGCGGCCTTTCACCGGTACCGCCGTGGACAGGAAATCGCCCTGGTAATAGCTGAAGCCCAACTCCAGGCAAACACGGAAACGGCGGCGGTCATCGAGATGATCGGCGAGCAGATCGGCGCCATGGGGCCGGAGCTTTTCCACCGTGGCGCGCAGCGTGTCGTCGTCGAAGCGGCGAACGTCCAGTTTGATGATATGGACCAGATCCAACAGCGCCGGATCCACGCTGTCGGCCGGACCAAAGCCGTCCAATGCCAGCCGATAACCCTGGCCGGCCCAGCGCCGGGCTTGTTCCAGCAACACGTCCGGCGTGGCCAAGCCGTGGTCGAGGTCGAGGATATACTGCTTCTTGGGCAGATGGGGTAACGACCGGGCCAGCAGCACTTCCGGGGTCACGCGCAGGAACGTCGGCACGGTTCGGGTGCGGCCGTCCTGATAAACCTGGGAATAGGTGCCCAGAATCACGGGATGGCTGGATTGGATGTCGGACAGCGTGACGCTGTCGCCGCCGCCTTGCAGCAGCAGTTGAAAAGCGGCCAGATCCTGATTTTTGCTGTACACCGGCCGACAGGCCAGCATGACGTCCAGTGCGTCGTCATCGACGACCGCCTGTTTGAGAGTCATTGCCACGTTGTCATTCCTGCTCACGGATACGGAAGAAGTGGAAACGAGACCTTTATCAAGCGGATGAGGACAGCCGTCCGCCGCGTGGGCCGGGTTGGCCATCGGGACCGTATAACGGAGTGCCGGCCTTTTCCCGCAGGGCGTTGAGCAACCGCAGATTGTTGGCCGCGCGCAGTTCGATCAACTCGCCGTTGACCCGATTGTCCGTGGCCACGGCCCGGGCACGGGTCTGGATTGCCCGCCACAACGGCAGGCAGCCCGCTTCGCGGGCCGCCTGCTCGTCGCCTTGGGGGGTGTCGTCGTAGCCGAGCCGCTGCAGGGCTTCCCGGCGCCGGCCTTCGAAAGTGTCCAGCGTTTCCAGCAGAGCGGCTTTGCGTTGCGCCACGGCGCCCAGCTCCGGACCGTCAATGCTGCCTTGAACCAGCAAGCCTCGCTCCTCGGACAGCAAGTGCCCCAGTGAGACCAGGTGATCGTGTTGACGCCGCAGGTGGGTGTTCAGGCTCATGAAGGATCGGACCGTGTTTCCAGCTCTTCCCGAACCCGCTCGATCAAGCCGTCGGCGATGCGGTCGGCCCGGATTTCCAGGCGGCCTTCACTGATGGCCTGGCGGATTTCCGCCACCCGGGCGGTGTCGATGTCGCCGTCGCTGCGGTCCCGATGCAAATGGGTTACCGCCGCCGGGCTGGTCTGCGCGGACTCGCTGGCGGAACGCTCGACGCTGCGCTCGGCGGCTTTCTCCGGCACCGGGCGGTTGGCGCTGACTGGGTGCGGATGATCAATTTTCACAGCTGTCTCTCCATTGCATTCGCGGAGGCGTAAAGGCTAGGAACAGGCTCTCGGACCCCGTTCAAGGTCTCCTCTCACGCTTCATCGGCCAAAAAGCCGGGCGCTTGAGTCCGGGAACGTCAAAATGTGACCCGGGTCCGGTTTGGTCCGCTAACCACCACGGTCAGCACCTTCCGGTCCGGCAACCGCACCCGGATCCGTTCACCCAGTGCGCCGTCCTCCAGGGCATGGGCCGCGCGTTCGATACGAAAGCCGGTCCCTGTTGCCTCCACCTTCACTGGCTGGCGCCGCCGTACCAGCGGCCGGGCGCGTAAAACGCTGTCCTGCAGCACGGTGCCGGCGTTCAGTGGACGGGTCAGCTCCTTGCCGACAAGTTCATCCAGGCGGGTAGCCGCCCGGCGTGGCAGGGCGCTCAGGTCCCCTTCCCGCATCCGCAGATCGTCCTTTTCCAGAAGGGTGCCGGCTTCCAGATTGTCCGCCGCCACCCAGTAGCGTCCCCGGGCACTGACCCGCGCCTGCAGGTAACGGACCTGGCCATCACAGCGCACGCCCACGGTCACCGGCCCGAGCAGGGGGCGCTGATGGCCAGGCAGAAATGGCGTGGCGTCGTCACAGGATGGCAGCGGCGCGCTCGGCGATTGCAGCGTCACCTTGATGCTATCCCCCAGCCCGGCGGCTTCCTGTAACAGAAAGGTCCTGACCCGTTGCTCCATCCCGGTGGCCGCCGCCAGCGCGGGCATCACCAGCAACAAGGCGCTGATTGTCCGTGGCCATGCCTTCATGTTTTGTCATCTCTGATTCGGCCCTTGCCCATAGTGTACGAAACCCCGCCGATGGCGAATAAACGAAATGGCCATCAAATGCATGGTTGTTTGTCCGTTTGCAGACTTGGGGCCCGTTTTAGTCTGGCTATATCCAAAAGGAGTTTAGCCATGATCGATAAACTGGCCGGTGCCCTGAACTTCTACCAGCAGGCACTGCAACTTCGTCACGAACGTCAGGGGGTATTGGCGGGCAACATCGCCAACGCCGATACGCCGCATTTCAAAGCGCGTGACTTCAACTTCTCCGACGAGCTGGCGCGGGCCGTGGCGGGAGAGGAGCAGGGGCGGGCTTTGCATTTGACCACCACGTCCGAGCGGCACTTTCCATCACGGATTGCCACCGAGGAGGTGGATCTGCTGTACCGGGTGCCGGATCAACCGAGCCTGGACGGCAACACCGTGAACATGGATGTGGAACGGGTGCAGTTCGCCGATAACTCGGTCCGTTACCAGGCCGCGCTCACCATGATCAACAGTCGCATTCAGGGCCTCAAGGGCGCCATGCAATCGGAATAAAAAGGAAGCCGTCATGTTTTCCATCTTTGAAATTTCCGGCTCGGCGATGGTGGCCCAGGCCCAGCGCATGAATGTCACCGCCAGCAATCTGGCCAATGCCGACAGCGTCGCCGGCCCGGACGGCGAAGCCTATCGGGCACGCCAGGTGATCTTCGAAAGCCGCCAAAACGGGGAAGGCAGTGCCGGCGTGGCGGTGCGGGAAGTGGTGGAGGACCCGGCGCCCCTGCGTCGCGAGTACCGCCCCCATCATCCGCTGGCGGATGAGCAGGGTTACGTGACCATGCCCAACGTGGAACAGGTTCACGAGATGGTCAATATGATCGCCGCCTCCCGTTCCTATGAAGCCAATGTGGAAGTCCTCAACACCAGCAAGCAGATGATGCTGAAAACCCTGACCGTGGGAGAAAGCTGATGGCGGCCGCCACCCAGAACATTAGTAGCTCCGTGCTGAACAGTATGAACGGCACTTCCGGCACCAACGGCCGGGGCGCCGCCGGTGAATTGCAGGACAGCTTCATGACCCTGCTGGTGACGCAGTTGAAGAATCAGGATCCGATGAATCCGATGGAAAACGCGGAGATGACCTCGCAGCTGGCGCAGATCAATACCGTCAGTGGCATCCAGGAACTCAATGCCCGGCTCGGAGAAATCAACGATCAGATCGACGCCGGCAAGGCGCTGCAGGCCACCGCCCTGATCGGCCGGGGGGTGCTGGTTGCCGGCGACCGGGTGCTGGTGGGTGAAGAAGGCGCCACCACGCCGTTTGGCGTGGAGCTGGATAAAGCGGCCGACAATGTGGTGGTCACCATCACCGATGGTTCCGGCCAAGTGGTGCGCCGCTTTGAGCTGGGCGCCCTGGACGCCGGTGTCGAATCCTTTGTCTGGGATGGCAAGCTGGAAGACGAAACCCTGGCGCCGGAAGGCGCTTATAAGGTGGCCGTGACCGCCACCAGCGGTGATGCGTCGATGGATGTCACTACCTTGAATTATGCCCTGGTCAACGGGGTGAAGATGGGAACCGATGGTCAGCCGCGTCTGGATCTTGGCGGCATTTCCGATCCGGTGACGCTGGACGAAGTCCGGCAGATTCTCTGAACAGGAGCTGAAAGATGGGTTTTTCTCAGGCATTGAGTGGCCTTAACGCGGCCGCCAGTCAATTGGACGTGGTTGGCAACAATATCGCCAACTCGCAGACCGTGGGGTTCAAGGGCTCCTCGGTGCAGTTCGCTGATGTCTACACTGGTGCCAAGGTGGGGCAGGGCGTGCGTGTCTCGGGCGTGTTGCAGGATTTCTCCAACGGCACTCTGGAAAGCACCGGCCGCAATCTGGATCTGGGTATCAACGGCGCCGGCTTTTTCCGCTTCCTGCAGGGCGAGCAGATCGTCTATTCCCGTAATGGCCAGTTGACTCTGACCAAGGAAGGCTACCTGGAAAATGCCCAGGGAGCCCGGCTTACCGGTTTCCCCGCCGGGGTGGGCACCGGCGGCCAGCCCCAGGTGTTGCAGGTGCCGGCCGGCGGCATGAGCGCCAGTGCCACCACCGGGGTGGACGCCACCTTCAATCTGGACGCGGAGAGCGACATCATCACCGGCGCCTTTGATCCGGCGGATGACGATACCTACTCCTACGCCAACACCGCCACGGTGTATGACTCCCTCGGCGTACAGCACACCATGACGTTGTATTTTGTCAAAACCGGTGAGAATGAATGGGCGGTTCACAGTGCCGTGGACGGCACCGTGGATGCGGCCAACACCGGTGAGTTGCGCTTCAACAGCAATGGCACCCTGGACGAAGCCAACAGTGCTTTTCCGGATTATTCCTTTGCCATGAACAACGGTGCCAATGACGTGACGTTCGGCATCAACTTCGATGGCACCACGCAGTTCGGTCAGGAATTTGACCTGGGTTCACTGGACCAGAACGGTTACACCGCTGGCAGCCTGGTGGGGGTCACCGTGGATGATGATGGCAACATCATCGGTAATTACGCCAATGAGCAGTCCCAGGTGCTCGGCACTCTGGCGCTGGCCAACTTCCGTAACCCTGAAGGTTTGCAACCGGCCGGTGATAACGCCTGGGTGGAGACCGGCACTTCCGGGCAGCCTCTACTTGGCCTGGCCGGCACCGGTATGTTCGGCAACGTGGAGTCCCAGGCACTGGAAGTGTCCAACGTGGACCTGACTTCCGAACTGGTGGATCTGATCATCGCCCAGCGTAACTATCAGGCCAACACCCAGACCATCAAGGTGCAGGACGAGGTTTTGCAGAACGCGGTGAACCTGCGTTAATCGCCGAGGCTTGAGACATGGATCGCATCCTCTATACCGCCATGGTGGCGGCCAAGCAAAGTCAGGATCAGCAGGCGGTGGTCAGTAACAACCTGGCCAACGCCACCACCTCCGGCTTCCGCGAGCAGATTCACGCTTTGCGGGCGGTGCCGGTGCGGGGTGACGGTGCGTTGCCGACGCGGGTGTCGATGATGGCGACCACGCCGGGCACCGATTTCAGTATCGGCCCGATCAACGCCACCGGTCGTGATCTGGATGTTGCCCTGCGGGAGGGCAACTGGCTGGCGGTGCAGGGCGCCGACGGCGCCGAGGCTTATACCCGGCGCGGCGATCTGCAGGTCAACGGCGAAGGCTTGCTGACCAGCGGCGGGCGGCCGGTGATCGGTGATGGCGGCCCGATCGTGGTGCCGCTCGGCGCCAGCCTGTCGATTGGCGCCGATGGTACCGTCAGCGCCATCGGCGCCGGGGAACAGCCGGACGCCATCGCCGAGGTTGGGCGTCTGAAACTGGTTAACGATACCGCCGGGAACCTGGAGCGGGGCGATGATGGCTTGTTCCGCGCCGGGGACGGCGTGCTGCCGCGCGATGAGCTGGGACGCCTGCAATCCGGTGCTCTGGAAGGCAGTAACGTCAGCACCATGGAAGCCATGGTGTCGATGATCAACACCGCCCGCCGCTACGAAATGCAGCTCCAGGTGATTGAGCATACCGATCAGAACGCGCAGCGCGCCAACGCTCTGCTGTCGATGAACTGAGGCCGGCCCGCGAGCGCCGCCCGATAACGAGATAACCGAAAGAGGACATCATCATGATTCGCTCTTTGTGGACCGCCAAGACCGGTCTCGAGTCGCAGCAGGTGAAGATGGACGTGATCGCCAACAATCTGGCCAACGTCAGCACCAACGGTTTCAAGAAAACCCGCGCCGTGTTCGAGGATCTGTTGTATCAGAACCTGCGCCAGCCCGGAGGGCAAAACGATGTGCAGAACCGCCTGCCCTCTGGCCTGCAGATCGGTACCGGGGTACGGCCGGTGGCCACCGAGCGTCTGCATGCCCAGGGGGGGCTGGAACAGACCGGCAACTCGCGGGATCTGGCGATCAACGGCAAGGGGTTTTTCCAGGTGCTGATGCCGGATGGCACCATCGCCTATACCCGTGATGGCAGTTTCCAGCTGGATGAGAATGGCCAGATGGTGACCTCCAGTGGCTATCCGCTGGAGCCGGCGATTCTGATTCCCGACAACGCGCTCAGCGTCACCATCGGTCAGGACGGTATTGTCTCCATCACCGAGCCCGGTTCCACCGATGCCCGGGAAGTGGGGCAGTTGACCCTTTCCACCTTCGTCAATGCCGCGGGCCTGGAAAGTATCGGCGAGAATCTCTATCTGGAGACCGCCGCTTCCGGTATGCGCACCGAAAGCATGCCGGGCATGAATGGCGCCGGCCGGATTTACCAGTCCTATGTGGAAACCTCCAACGTCAATGTGGTGGAGGAAATGGTCAACATGATCCAGACCCAGCGGGCCTATGAGATCAACAGCAAGGCAGTGCAAACCTCCGATGAAATGCTTGCCCGGCTCACTCAGCTCTGATCCGCGCCTGTGGGGGCTGGCCCTGGGCCTGATTCTGTTGGCGGGCTGCGCGCAGCTGCCACGCCCTTCCGTGGTGGGTGAACAGGAGCGGGTGGAGATTGCCCAGCCGCCGGCGCCGCGGGCCAACGGATCCATTTTTCAGGCCAGGCGTGGCTATCACCCCTTGTTTGAGGACAATCGGCCGCGCATGGCCGGTGACGTGCTGACTATCGTGTTCGACGAAGAAGTCAGCGCCAGCAAAGTTTCCAGCAGTAACGCCAATCGTACCGGCAACAGCACGTTCACGCCGCAGGTGCTGCCCAAGGGGCTGGAGGACCTGGCCGACTATGGCTTCGACCTGACCGGTGAAAACACCTTCGAAGCGGGCGGCGGTTCCCGGGCCAACAACAGTTTCACCGGCACCCTCACCGTTACCGTTTTGGAGGTACTGAGCAACGGTAATCTGCGCGTGCGGGGGGAAAAACAGATCGCCATCAACCAGGGAACGGAATTCATTCGTTTCGCCGGCGTGGTGGATCCCCAGGTGATTCGCGGCGACAACTCGGTACTGTCCACCCGGGTCGCCGACGCGCGCATCGAATATGTCGGCGACGGCTACATCAATGAAGCTCAGCACATGGGGTGGCTGCAGCGGTTCTTCCTGAATATCTCCCCGTTCTGATGACGGCGCCAACCATGAAACTGTTTGCCTTACCTCGTTCCCGATCGCACCGCCCCAAATGGTTGGCGGCATGGTTATTCCTGCTGTTGTCATGGCCACTGTCCGCCGGCGCGGAAACTCTGCGGGAACTGGCCAGCTTTGCCGGCGTGCGTGACAACACCCTGGTGGGATACGGCCTGGTGGTGGGTCTGGATGGCAGCGGCGACCAGACCATGCAGACACCGTTCACCACCCAGGGGCTGACCAACATGTTTTCGCAACTGGGTATCACCGTGCCCGCGGGGACCAACATGCAGTTGCGTAATGTGGCGGCGGTGATGGTGACCGCCGATCTGCCGCCCTTTGCCCGCCCCGGGCAACGCATCGACGTGGTGGTGTCCTCGGTGGGCAATGCGCGCAGTCTGCGGGGAGGCACTTTGTTGATGACGCCCTTGAAAGGCGTGGATGGGCAAACCTATGCCCTCGCCCAGGGCAATCTGCTGGTCGGCGGCGTCGGTGCCGAGGCCGGTGGCAGCAGCGCCCAGATCAATCAGCAGGCCGGTGGTCGTATCAGCGGCGGTGCCATGGTGGAACGGGAGGTGCCGTTGCAACTCGGCGGCGACAACGGCGTGCTGGAATTGCAGTTCCATGACGCCGATTTCGATACCACCTGGCGGGCGGTGCAGGCGATCAATGAGGAATTCGGCTCGCCGGTGGCCAGTGCCGTCAACGGTGGGGTGATTCGTCTGGTCGGACCCCGTGACGATAATCGCCGTGTGGCGTTCATGGCACGGGTGGAGCGCATTCAACTGAATCCCTCGGACGCTCCCGCCAAGGTGGTGATCAACGCCCGTACCGGCTCGGTGGTATTGAACGGACGCGTTACTCTGCGTCCGGCGGCGGTGGCCCACGGCAATCTTTCGGTCACCATCGATACCCGTTTTGGTGTCAGCCAGCCCGCTCCCTTCGGTGAAGGCGAAACCGTGGTGGTGCCGGACAGTGATATCCGTATCGAACAGGAAAGCGGCGCGCTGCAAGTGGTGGAAGGCGCCGATCTGATGGAAGTGGTGGACGCGCTGAATGCGCTGGGCGCCACGCCCCAGGATCTGATGTCGATTCTGCAAGCGCTGAAATCAGCCGGTGCGCTGCGCGCGGAGCTGGAGATTCTGTAATGGCGATTGGCGCAAGCGACAACCAGTTCGCCCTTGATTTGCAAGGGTTGCAACGGCTCAAGCAAAAAGCCGCGCTGGACCCGGAGAAACAACTGGCGCATGCGGCGCAACAGTTCGAGGCATTGTTTCTCCAACAGATGGTCAAGAGCATGCGTGACGCCATCCCGCGTTCGGATTTGCTCGACAGTAATCAGTCGCGCTTCTATCAGTCGCTGGCGGATCAACAACTGGCACAACATGTGGCGGGTCGCGGCGTCGGTCTGGCCGAGCAACTGATCAGTCAGCTGTCGCCGCAAACCGGTGGTGGTACCGACCTGGCCGCCGCTTTTGGTGCCCCGCCACGTACCTTGGGGGCGGGGCAGGCACTGCCGGTGACCACGTCGGACACCGTTGCCGGAGCGGTGGCGCGGCAGGAAGGCTGGAGCAAGGAGATGTTCCTGCAGCGGCTCTCCGGGCCCGCCCAAGAGGCCAGTGAACGTAGCGGTCTGCCTCGGGAACTGCTGCTGGCACAGGCGGCGCTGGAAACCGGTTGGGGGCGCTATCGCATCAATACCGCCGATGGCGCCGACAGCCATAACCTGTTTGGTATCAAGGCTGGATCGGGGTGGCGCGGCAACACTACCGACATTGTTACGCACGAGTACGTGGACGGTGAGCGAGTGCGTCAGGTGGGCCGGTTCCGGGTCTACGATTCGTACGCCGATGCCTTCGCCGATCATGGCCGTTTGTTGAGTGAGAATCCGCGTTACGCCTCGGTAATGTCGGCGCCGGACGCACACAGCGCCGCCCGCGCCCTGCAAGCGTCCGGTTATGCCACCGACCCGGCCTACGCGGAGAAGTTGATTGCGGTCATGGAAGGGCTGAACAGCATGACGGTGGCCAGCACGACGATGAAATAACATCGCGGTTCTTGAACCACTGGCATTCCAAATACTCAGGTACGCTGGGGATATGGATTCATAGGTTGCTACAACGACGCTGTGGGAGCTTAAGCACAAATAAAGCCGCCGCCGGGACTCAAGTACCGCCGGCTGCCGCCGATAACCTGACTAGATAACGCAGGGATACCGTCGATGAGCTTGTTTTCCATTGGCCTGAGTGGTCTGAACGCGGCCCAGAATGCGCTGTACGCCACCAGCAACAACATCAGTAATGTCTACACGCCCGGCTATAACCGGGAGTTGGTTTTGCTGGGCGAGCGTGGCGTTGGTAATGGCGTCCAGGTGAATGACATTCAGCGCCAGTTCGACCAGTACGTGGCCGGGCAACTGAACCAGTCCACCAGCAACGCCAGCGCCTTGCAGGCCTACGAGACCCAGGTCAGCCAGATCGACAACTTGCTGGCGGACCAGGAAGCCGGTCTGGCCCCGCTGATCCAGAATTTTTTCTCCTCCCTGGAAGATCTGGCCGGAGCGCCTTCCGATCCTTCTTCCCGGCAGGGCGTGATCGGCAGTGCCGATACGCTGTCCGCCCAGTTCCGCTCGTTCCAACAGTATCTGGACGATATGCAGAACGGCATCAACGGACAGATCAGTGACGAAATCACCCAAATCAACAACACCGCCGAACAGATCGCCAATCTGAACCGGGAGATCGCCCTGGCCAAAGCCAAGCAGGGTGAAGCGCCGAACGCCTTGCTGAATCAACGGGACCAGCTGGTGGCGGAACTGAGTGAACGTATCGACGTAAAACTGTCGGTACAGGAAAGCGGCACCTACAACCTTAGCATCGGCAACGGCCAGCCGTTGGTGGCCGGAACCCGCAGTTTCGAACTGGAAGCGGTGGAATCGAAAACCGATCCCTCCCGCTTGGTGGTGGGCTACCACGATTCCGCCGGCAATCTGGTGGAGCTGAAGAGCAAGAATATCCAGGGCGGTTCACTGGGTGGCTTGCTGAACTTCCGCGAAGAGACGCTGGATAAAACCCAGAACGAGCTGGGCCGGCTGGCGGTGTCCCTGGCCCAGGCCTTCAATGAACAGCATCGTGACGGCGTGGATCTGAACGGCGACGCCGGCGGTGATCTTTTCGCCATCGGCTCCCCAAGGCTGTACAGCCATGCCGATAATACCGGCACGGCCACGCTGTCGGTTGCCTTTGGCGATGCCGAGGGGCTTACCACCAGTGACTACACGGTGACGGTGGTCGATCCGGCCACCGGCGAGTTCGCCATTACCCGCAACGACAATGGCGAAACCGTCAATGCCACCCTGGATGCCAATAATCAGCTCAGCTTTGGCGGTGTCGTCGTCACCATCGACGATCCGGCACAACTGGCCGCCAATGATCGCTTCGAAGTTCAGCCCACCCGGTACGCCGCCGGCGGTATGGAAATGTTGATTCGCGATACCGCCGAGATCGCCGCCGGTAGTGCCGCGGGCAGCGGCAACAACGAAAACGCGCTGGCGCTGCAGGAATTGCAGAACCAGTCTCTGGTCAGCGGCAACGCCACGTTCAGTCAGGCTTATGCCTCGCTGGTGGGGGACGTGGGTAATCGCACCAACATCGTCAAGGTGAATCTGGCGGCACAGCAGGGGCTGCAAGAGCAGCTCAGCGCCGTGCAGCAATCGGTATCCGGTGTGGACCTCAACGAGGAGGCCGCCAACCTGATTCGTTTCCAGCAGTATTTCCAGGCCAACGCCAAGGTGATCGAAGTGGGCAGTACCGTGCTCGATTCAATCCTGGGCCTGCGCTAACCGGTTGAGGAGCCATCGTTATGCGTATCAGTACGGTGACCATGTTCGAACAAAGCATGACTTCCATGAATCGTCAGCAGGCCGACTTCATGAAAGTCAGTCAGCAAATCGCTTCCGGACGCCGCGTGGTCAATCCCTCCGATGATCCCCAGGCCGCTTCCCAGGCTGTGCGCGTGGCGCAATCTCTGGCGCTTACCGAGCAGTATGGCGACGCGCGGGTCAGTGCCCGCAATGCGCTGTCCCAGGAAGAGAGTGTGCTGAACAGCGTTAGCGATTCAATCACTCAGGCCAAGACGCTGATCCTGCAGGCGGTGAACGGCACGCTCAGCGATGCCGATCGCGACTCCGCCGCCAGTGAGCTGCGCGGGATCTATGAAACGCTGCTGGGCCAGGCCAACGCCACCGATGGTAACGGCCGTTATCTGTTCGGCGGCTACCAGGACGACAGTCCGCCGTTCGTCAAAAACGGGGGCGGCGTGGATTATGTGGGGGATACCCAGGTACGACAGCAGCGCATTGATGCCTCCCGTTTGATGCCGGTATCCGATAACGGTGAGGACATCTTCCAGAGTGTGCATACCAGTGCCGGTTATCTGGCTCGCGCCGACGGCGGCAACAGCGGGTCCCTGACGTTCACCGGGCCGGACGTGGTCGACGTCGACGATCCGGACTTCGGCGGCGCCTTTACCATCGAGTTCGCCGACGACGGAACCGACATCACCTACACCGTCAACGGCGGCGCGCCACAACCCTACCAGGAAGGCGAACCGATCCGCTTTGGTGGTTTTTCCATGACGCTGGAAGGCACGCCGGCGGACGGTGACAGTATCGCGGTGGATAAAGCCGCCGACATGGATCCGGATTTGTTCGCTACCTTTGAGCGAGCTCTGGCGGTGCTGGAGAATCCGGCCTCCACCGACGCGGAGAAAGCCGCGCGTACCAATACCCTGAATAACGCGTTGCGCGAACTGGATAACGGCCTGGACAATGTCCTCACCGTGCGAGCCTCGGTCGGCGCCCGCCTCAACGAACTGGACGTGGTGGATACGGTGGCGGAGAACCGCGCCCTCAACTACGAGCAGACCATGTCCGATCTGGTTGATCTGGATTATGTGGAGGCGATTTCCGAGTACGTGCTTCGCCAGGTCGGTCTGCAGGCCGCTCAACAGAGCTTCATGGGCATCAAGGGGATGTCCCTGTTCGACCGGATGTAGCAGGCGGGCCAGTTTCCCATGGCGCGATCCGCGGCGCCGCTGTGGGAGCCTGCCAGCAGGCGAAAGGGCTGTCTTCCGGGACTGTCCTGATATTCGCCTGCAGGCAGGCTCCCACCGAGGCTTCGTAGTTACCTCTGAATTGATCTTTCCAAAGATCTCTCAAACGGGAGAGACCATGCGCTCCAGCAGATGCTGCAAAACGCCCAATCCTTCCCCGAACAAGCCCTGAAGAAAACGTCCCAGATCCCCCATCAGCACCGTAAGCAGGAACAGACCCAGGGTCAGTGACAGCGGGAAGCCCACCGAAAATACCGTCAGCTGAGGCGCGGAACGATTAAGGATGCCGAGCGCCAGATTGGTGATCAGCAGGGCGCAGACCAGAGGCAGTGCCAGCATCAGGCCGGATGCGAAGACAGTGCCGCCATAGCGCACCAGCAGTTCGAAGGCATCGCTATTGAGCCCGGCCAGTCCTACCGGCAGGGTCTGAAAACTGCCCGCCAGGGTGTCGATGACCATCAGATGGCCGTTCACCGCCAGAAACATCAGCAGCGTTATCATGTACAGAAAACGCGACACAATCATGGTGTTGGCGCCGGTATCCGGAGCCACGAAGGTGGCGAAGGCGAGACCCATTTGCAGCCCGATAAAATCGCCGGCGGCCATTACCACCGCGAACATGACCCGCAACACCAGTCCCATGGCCACGCCGATCAGCACCTGCTCCACCGACACGCCGAGGCCGGCCCAGGACAGCACCGGAATCGCCGGTGGCGCTGGCAGATGGGGCACGATCACGATGGTGATCAGCAGGCCCAGGCCAATCTTCATCTGCCGGGGCACGCTGGAGTGGCCGAGCAGCGGCGCGGCACTGAAAAACGCCAGAATGCGCAGAAACGGCCACCAGAAGGCGGTCAGCCAGGCGTGCAGCTGATCGAAGGTGACCTGGATCATGGATCAGGACAACAGCAAGGGCAGGTTCTGAAACAGCTCGCGGGTAAAGTCGATGATCAAATGCAGCAGCCATGGACCGGCCAGCACCACCACCGCGAACACGCCGAGAATCTTTGGAATGAACGACAAGGTCATTTCGTTGATCTGGGTGGTGGCCTGAAACAGACTCACCAACAGGCCGATCACCAGCGCGGTGATCAGCAGCGGCGCCGCCAGCATCAGCGTTACCATCATGCCCTGATAGGCCAGGCTCATTACCGCTTCCGGGGTCATGGCGTTTCTCCGTTCAGACGAAAAAGCTTTGCGCCAGCGAGCCGATCAGCAATTGCCAACCGTCCACCAGCACGAACAGCATCAGTTTGAAGGGTAATGAGATGGTGGCCGGCGGCACCATCATCATACCCAGCGCCATCAGTACACTGGCCACCACCAGATCGATGATCAGAAACGGAATAAAAATGGTGAAGCCGATCTGAAACGCGGTCTTCAATTCACTGGTCACGAACGCGGGCAGCAATACGCGAAGCGGCACGTCCTCCGGCCCATTCAGGTCCTCCGCCTTGGCCAGCCGCGCGAACAACGCCAGATCGGGTTCCCGGGTCTGTGCCATCATGAATTCCCGGAACGGCTCACTACCCACACTGAGCGCCTGTTCGAAGCCCATTTCATCGTTGGATAAGGGGACCCAGGCTTCCTGGTAAACCCGGTTCAACACCGGCGACATAATGAAAAAGGTGAGAAACAGAGTCAGTCCGAGCAGCACCTGGTTGGGTGGCGCCGACTGGGTGCCCATGGCCGTGCGCAGCAGACTGAACACGATGATGATGCGGGTGAAGCAGGTCATCATCAGCAACAGAGCAGGCAGGAACGCCAGACTGCTGAGCAGTAACAGCGTCTGCAGCTGGATCGACCATTGCTGGCCGCCGTCGGCAGTGGGCTGGCTGGTGAGACCGGGGATGCTGGCCTGAGCCCAGGACAGATTGGACAGGACCAAACCTGACACTAACAGGACCGCCAACAATAGCCGGCGCGGGCCGCGTTTCATGATCCGATCCCGCCGCTTTTGCCGTTGCCGCGAAGGGTTTTTTTTCCGTTAGCGCTGAGTGCTTTGGCGAAGCGGGCGGCGAAGCTGGTGCCTTCGTCGCCGGCATCGATTGACTCGTCCGCGGAGGCGGCCCGCGTCGGCGCGGGCATTTCATGAACCTTATTGATGCCGCCGCCGCCAACGCCGAGTACCAGCCAGGTGCCTTCCACTTCCACCACCACCAGCCGTTCCTTTGGACCCAGCGCGCGACTGCCGACCACCTTCAATGTCTGACCCTGTCCGGGCAGGCCGTTGAGGCGGCGCAGTAGCCAGGCGCACAACAGAATAATGGCGACGATCAGCAGTAGCGCGAACGCCGTCTTGCCGATCATGGCCAGTCCGATCCAGCCTTCACCATGTTGTGCCAGGGGCTCGGTGCTCATGGTTCAGCGATTCAGCTTCTGTACCCGCTCGGACGGGGTGACGATTTCGGTGATGCGGATGCCGTAGCGATCATCCACCACCACCACCTCGCCCTGGGCGATCAGGTAACCGTTGATGAGAATGTCCATCGGCTCGCCGGCCAGACCATCGAGCTCAATCACCGACCCCTGAGCCAGCTCAAGCAGCTGTTTGATGGTGATGCGGGTACGTCCCAGCTCCACCGTCAGCTTGACCGGAATGTCCATGATCATTTCCAGATCACGGGGGCCGGAGCCGATGCCGGTCTCGCCTTCCAACGGTTTGAATACCTGGCCGCCGGCATTGCGGGTGGCGTCGCCGCCGTTGTTACCGTTGCCCTGGTCGTTGCCGGGTGCCGAGGACTGCTGTTCGGCCAGGGCTTCGGCCCAGGGATCATCCTCGCCGCCGCTGTTCTGTTCGTTCAGCGCTTCGGACCAGAGGTCATCGTGGTCCGGCTTCTCCGGTTGATCCGGCTGATCGGGTTTGTTGGGATCACTCATCTTCGGATTCCTTGGGTTGCGGCGTGGACGCTTTGACGAACGGGGAGGTCGAAGGCGGGCCGGTGTGATCGATCATGCGCACCACGCGCAACGCCCGCTGGTCTTCACGGCTGCCGTATTCACACTCCATGACCGGAACACCGTCCACATGGGCGCGCACGCTGTCCGGTAATTCGATGGGCAATACATCACCTTGCTTCAATGCCATCACGTCCGCGATGCGGCTGGCCACGGAAACGAACTCCGCCACCAGCTCCACTTCGGTCTGGCGTAACTCGCCGGCCATCCGCCGGGTCCAGCTTTGATCGCCTTCACGGCCGTTGGGCCCCAGGTTGGTCAGCACATCGCGCAGCGGCTCGATCATCGAGTAGGGGATGCACACCTGAAAATCGCTGGCCAGATTGCCCACTTCCAGATGGAAGGTGGTATTGACCACGATCTCGTTGGGGGAGTTGGTGATGTTGGCGAACTTGGCCTGTATCTCCGAACGCAGGTATTGGACATCCAGGGCGAAGACCGTGCTCCAGGCTTCCTGGTAAGCGTCGATGGCGAGGCGCAGCACCCGGCGAATGATCCGCTGTTCGGTGTTGGTGAATTCCCGGCCCTCGGATCGGGTCAGAAAGCGGCCGTCGCCGCCGAACAGATTGTCCACCACCATGAATACCAGTCCCGGAGGGAACACCACCAGGGCGGTGCCACGCAGCGGCTTCATGGCAATCAGGTTCAGGTTGGTGGGGACTGGCAGATTACGGGCGAAGTCCTTGAAACTCTGATAGCGCACTGAATCCACGGTAATGTCGGCGCTGCGCCGGATCAGGTTGAACAGCGCCACGCGAAAATGACGCGCGAAGCGCTCGTTGATGATGTCCAGGCTGTGCAAACGCTCCCGGATCACCCGATGCTGCGAGGCCGGGTCGTACGGCTTGACGCGCGATTCGTCGGCTTTGGCGCTGTCGTCATCGCCGCCGGGGCCATTCAGCAGGGCGTCGATTTCTTCCTGGGACAGCAGATCGTCTTGGGACATGGCGTTATCGTCAAGCGGCGTCGGTGAATATCGGAAGGCGGCTCATTGGACAATGAACTCGGTGAACAGGACGTCGTCCACCCGCAGGGTCGGCTGGCCGTCCACCAGCTCTTCTTCGAACAGGGCGAGGATCTTTTCGATCAACGCTTCCTTCCCTTCCGGCGTCATCATCTCCTCCGCCTTCTGGCCCGAGGTCAACAGCAGCAGCCGGCTGCGCACCTGGGGCATGAAGTCATTGAGGAAGTCCTCTGTGGTGCTGTCGCCTACCTGCAAGGATATTCCCGCATACAGCAGATGGCGCCCACAGAGATCGTCGCGCAAGTTCACCGTGAAGGGGGCGACTTTGACATAGATCGGCGAACGGGCGGTCTGCACCACTTTCGCCGCGAGCTTGTTGTCGCTGCTCTTGTCCATCAGCAAATAGACGTTGGCCGCCGCCAGAGAGGTGGTCATCACCAACAACGCGGCGATCAGCCACACCAGTTTCCGTGAACCTGTTTTTTCGGCCATGCTCATCCGCCTGATCAACTACTCCTCACGCCGCCGAGTATGCCGCCGAAGACGCCATGACCATGGCCGGAATAGAACGCGCTAATGGGGTTATCTCGGGGTTTTAGCGGTGGGGAGAAGGCTGGCGGTGCACCAATCTTTGCTGAAGCAGCTTCCCACCGATCGGTCTATGAAGCCGCTGTGGGAGCCAGCCTGCTGGCGAATGCGGGCTTCTGGTGCCGGGATATTCGCTTGCAGGCAAGTTTCCACAGCGGCTTCGTCAGTGTGCTGATGCGTCCGGTATTTCAAGCGTACAAATCCACTCCCTGACTGACCGATACGGTGCGAACCGGAGAGCCGGCGGTTTCGAGGTCTTCGGCATCGGCCAGCATGACGCTGGAGGTGGCACCGGATTCCGTTTGCGCGAAATGGGACGGTTGCTGTTGTCCCGGTTGCTGATCGCTAACGCTTGCCTCCCCCAGGTTGATGCCTTGTTGCGCCAACGCTTCGCGCAATTGCGGCAGCGCCTGCTCCAGGGCCTGGCGGACCTGGCCATGGGCGGAGAAGAACTGGGCCTGGGCGCCCTGGTCATCCACCTTGAGTGAGACCGACAGCGGCCCCAGCTCCGCCGGATGCAGATGCAGTTCGACCCGATGTTCACCACGCTGTTGCCATTGCGCCAATTGCAACCCCAGCTCTTGTCCCCAACCCGGCTGGCCAACGGTGGTGGAAATGGTGGCGCTGGTCGTAACCGGCGAGGCCGGCACCGGTGCCGTGGCGGAATGGGAGCGCTCGGTACCCGGCGTGTTGAGTATTGGGGGCTCAGCGCCGGAGAGTGTCACCGCCGGCCGGGACAGGTCCGCTGATTCCGTCGCGGCCATGGTTTGTGGCAAGGCCGGCGCGGGGCCTTGATTGTCCGGCTTGATGGGCTGGCCCTCCGCCGTGACCGGAGACGGGGAGGTAATCACCGGTGGCATCCTGGCTTCACGTGATTCGGAACCCGACGGCGTGTTGTTGTCGGCGGGCGCCGTCGGGATGGCGGTTTGCACCACCGGCGCCAGCAGCGCCGTCATCGCTTCCGGATCGTCTCCGGAATCACTGTCGGTGGCGTGCTCCGGCAAGCGTTGCTGTTGACTCTTGGCTTCACCGAGCAGGGGCGCGCGCAGTGCCTGACTGAGTGCGTCGTCGGTCAGGGGGGCCAGCGCCGTGGTGGTGGGAGCGTTTGTCTGGATACCGGCCTGGGTCGGCGGGGCGGCGTTCTGGCTCAGCAACCGCAAGGCCGTGGCGAAGTCCGCGCCTTCGGCGGGAACGGCGTTCGTGGCGGGTTTCAGGCCACTGCCGGGCAAGGTCAACAGAGATTGAATGTCCATGGGGTTCCTCCGACTTTTCAGGTCGCCGTGCCGGGTAACCGGCGTTGGTGCAGGTTGCTGGCGATGTCATCGGTTTGCCGCCGTTCCTGGCGGTGCTCCCGATGTTGTTGCTGTTGTTGCCGCCGTGTCGCCAGAGTGTCAAACGAGGACAGCCGCTGTTGCCGTTGACGCCAATGGTCCTGACCGGCATCGATGGCGCGTTGTTGTTCGCACAGTACCTGCCGCGCCTGTTCGATGGCCTGATCCAGGGAGGCCAGGAAGCGGCGATAGGTATTCAGCGTCAGTGTATCCATACCCCGGGCGAGAGCGTCCTGTAACCGGCCGGCGTACTCATTGCGGTAATTCTCCAGTGTGGACAATTGCGCGGCGGTGTTTTGCTGGCCGCGCCGGGCTTCGGCCAGGCTGTGTCCGGCCTGGTCACGGGCCTGGCGGGCCTGCTCGATCAAAGTGTCCAGCGGCGACGATGATGTCATGGCGGATCTCCGATCAGGTGGGACAAGGCGCCGTGGGCGTCCTGCAGCCCGGCGCATTCGTTGATGTCCTGGCGCAGTAGCGCTTCCAGGCGCGGATACAGCTGCACTGCTTGATCCAGCTGCGGATCGTGGCCGGGGCTGTAGGCGCCGACGCCGATCAAATCGCGGTTGCGCTGATACAGGGAAAAAAGCTGTTTGAAGCGCTGGGCCCGGCGTAGCTGGGCGGCGGGCACCAGTTGCGTCATGGCCCGGCTGATCGAGGCTTCAATGTCGATGGCCGGGTAATGGCCGGCTTCGGCCAGGGAGCGCGACAGCACCACGTGACCGTCGAGAATGGCACGGGCGGCGTCGGCGATCGGATCCTGTTGGTCGTCGCCCTCGGTGAGCACGGTGTAAAAGGCGGTGATCGAACCGCTGCCGGGGGCGCCATTACCGGCCCGTTCCACCAGCCCCGGTAACTTGGCGAACACCGACGGCGGATACCCCTTGGTGGCGGGCGGCTCGCCGATGGCCAGGGCGATTTCGCGCTGCGCCATGGCGTAGCGGGTCAACGAATCCATGATCAGCAAGACGTTATGTCCGGCGTCCCGAAAGCCCTCCGCCAGCCGGGTGGCATAGGCGGCGCCCTGCAGGCGCTGCAACGGTGAGGTATCCGCCGGCGCCGCCACCACCACCGCCCGGCGGCGGCCTTCGGGGCCGAGAATATGCTCGATGAATTCCTTGACCTCGCGGCCCCGTTCGCCGATCAACCCCACCACGATGACATCGGCGCTGGTGTAGCGGGCCATCATTCCGAGCAGTACCGATTTGCCCACGCCGGAACCGGCGAACAGGCCCATGCGTTGTCCCCGGCCGATGGTGAGCAAGGCGTTGATGGCACGGATGCCGACGTCAATGGGCGTGTCGATGGGAGCGCGGTCCATGGGGTTGAGCGGGGCGCTGTCGAGACCGCCATGGGGACAGTCACCGAGCGTCGCGCCGCCGTCCAGAGGCACGCCGTTGCCGTCCACCACCCGTCCCAACAGGGTTTCACCGAGCGGGAAACGGCGTGTGCCGCCTTCGTCGGCGAGCGGCAGTACCCGGGCTCCTGGTGTCAGCCCGTGCAGTTCCGCCAGGGGCATCAGATACAACCGCTCGCCGGCGAACCCCACCACTTGGGCCTCGGCGAAACCACGCCCGGCCAGCTCGATACGGCAGCCGCTGCCGAGGGGAATACGCAGGCCCACCGCTTCCAGCACCAAACCGGTGGCCCGTACGATGCGGCCGCTTTCCCGGTAGGGGGGCGTGCTGGTCAGGCGCTGACCGACCCGTTGCAGGGCTTCGCGCCAATGGTCGTGGTGGGCGGCGGCGTTCATGTTTCGTTCTCGCGCGGCTGGCGCCGCAGTTTGGCCAGCAGCATGTCCCAGCGGCAGGCGCGGCTGGCATCCCGTTCGCCGGCATCGCCGGTGACCCGGCAGCCGCCCCGTTGCAGGTCCGGGTCGACCCGGGCTTGCCAGCCGGCGGCGGTCAGTTCCACGGCCAGGTGCTCTTCCACCAGGGCCAGATCATCCGGGTGCAGCCACAGGCGTGGATGGGCTCCCAGTTGCGGTTCCTGATGGAGCAACTCGCGGACCAGGGCCAGCACCTGCTCCGGTTTGGCCGCGAGCGCCTCGCCGGCCAGTTGCCTGCCCACCGCCAGGGCCAGATCGACAAGGTCGTCGGCGATCTGCCGATCCAGGGTCTGGACCGCGTTTTGAAACTGGGCGGCGAGTTCGGCCAAGGGGGCGAGACTGGCCGCCGCTTGCTCCCGTGCCTGTTGCTCGCCGTCGCGACGGCCCTGCTCCAGGCCCTGGCTGTACCCCTGTTCCTGGCCGGCCTCGAAACCGGCCTGGTGTCCCTCCTGATAGGCCTGGTCGCGAACCTGTCGGCGCAAGGCGTTCAGTTCGGCGCGGGCGTCGAAGTTTTTATCCGCCGGGCGTTGCGGCTGGGCGGCTCTATCTCCCGGACGTTCGGCCCGCGGGCGTTCCAGATCGCCCATTCGCCAGCGTTGCCAGGAAGTCTTTGGCGCGGTCGAATCAGACATAAAGGTCGTCCCCGCCGGACAGCACGATATCGCCGTTGTCGGCGAGGCGGCGCACTACCTGCAGAATGGCTTTCTGTTCGTTCTCCACCTGCGATACCCGGATCGGCCCGCTGGCTTCCATGTCCTCGCGCAACAGCGAGGCGGCACGCTGGGACATGTTGCGCAGGAATTTCTCGGTGAGCGCTTCCTCGGCGCCTTTGAGGGCCACCATCAGCGACTTGGTATCGATTTCCTTGAGCAGCAGCTGGATGCTGCGGTCGTCCAGTTCCAGCAGATTCTCGAACAGGAACATCTCGTCGATGATGCGCTGGGCCAGATCCTCGTTGTGGGCGCGCACGGTTTTGATCACCGCCTCTTCCTGGCTGGAATTCATCAGGTTGAGAATCTCGGCGGCGGTGCGCACCCCGCCCATCTTGCTGCGCTTGAGGTTCTGACCATCGAGCATGCCGCCCAGTACCTCGGTGAGCTCCTGCAACGCCGCCGGTTGCACGCCGCTGAAAGTGGCGATGCGCAGCACCACGTCGTTGCGCAATTTCTCGTCGAACTGCTCCAGCACATCGGCGGCCTGGCGCCGCTCCAGATGAACCAGAATGGTGGCGATGATCTGCGGATGTTCATCGCGAATCATCTCCGCCACCACGTTGGCGTCCATCAGATTGAGCGCGTCGATACCGGAATTGCCGGCGTGCTGTTCGAAAATATCCTCGAGCAGACTGGAGGCCCGTTCCTGCCCCAGCGCCTTGACCAGCACCGAACGGATATGATCGGTGGAACGCAGGTTGAGGGCGGCGAACTGTTCCTGCTCGTCGTAGAAATCCTCCAGCACCTGGTGCATTTCCTCATGGGAAATATGCTTCAGGCCGGCCATTTCCTGACTAATGTCCTGCACCTCACGGGCGGACAGGTGACGGAACACCTCCGCGGCGCTGTCTTCATCCAGGGCCAGCAAAAGGATGGCGGCGCGACGGGCCCCGCTGGCGGTACGCGCGCTGCTGTCAGGTCGGCTCATTACGGTTCATCCAACTACGCAGAATCATGGCCACCATGGCCGGATCGTCCCGGGCCAGGTCCTGCAGGTCCTGCAAATTGCTTTCGTACATCAGGGTCTTGCGCCGCTGGCGCCGGCGCCGGGCCACGGCTTCTTCCGGATCCGGATCATCGTCCTCGTCGTCGCCGACCACGGCGGAGACATTGCCCCCCGCCGCCGGCTGTGGGGGAGCGGCCGGGGTGGCGGTGTAGCGCTGTATCAACGGACGCAGGATCAACCGGTAGAGCAGCAGGGCGGCCAGTGCCACCAGAAGATAGCGGCCCAGACCCAACGCCAGATCCACCCACTGCGGTGATTGCCACCAGGGCCTTTCCTCGAATGGCTCGGACAAGTCGGCGAACGGGCTGTTGACCACTTCCAGGCCGTCGCCACGTTCCGCCGAGAACCCCATGGCGTGCCGGGCCAGGTCGGTGATGCGGTTGAGTTCCTCGTCACTCAGCGGTGCCAGTTGAACGGTGCCGTCCTCGCCGGTCTTTTCCCGGTAGTTGAGTACCACGGCCACGGAAAGGCGCTGAATGCTGCCCTGATGATGCTGGGTGTGGGTGACGTTGCGATCCAGCTCGTAATTGATCAGATCGTCCTGGCGGACACGCTGGGGCGGGGCGTCTTCTTCATCGTCGTTGCCGTCGGCATCGTTGTTGATCGGCGAGGCGGCTTCCCCCGGCGGCGTGTTGCTGAGCGCCCCGGGGATGCCACTGGCGCCGCCGTCCGGATCTTCATAAACGGCGTTGATACGCTTGCTGCGAATCGCCGCCGGATTGCCGTTCTGGTTCGGGCCGTAGCGTTCCTCGGTTTCCTCGCGGCGGCTGAAATCGATCTGCGCGGTGACCTGGGCCCGCACATTGCCACGGCCGAGAATCGGCTCCAGGATTTTTTCGATGCGCTGTTGATAGGCGCGCTCCACTTCCTCGGTATAGCGCAGGCGGGTGCCGTCGAGGTCATGGCCGGGACCGGTTTCGCGGGACAGCAGGCGGCCGCTTTGGTCCACCACGGTGACGTCTTCCGGCGCCAGTTCGGGTACGCTGCTGGCCACGAGATGGACCATGGCATTGACCTGGGCGTCGCCGAGCGCGCGGCCGGGTTGCAATGTCAGTACCACCGAGCCCTTGGCGGGCTGGCGGTCGCGAATGAATACGGAAGGCTTGGCCAGCGCCAGATGAACCCGGGCCCGTTCCACCGGGCCCAGTGCTTCGATGGATCGGGCCAGTTCGCCTTCCAGGCCACGTTGGAAGTTCACCTGTTCGGCGAACTGGCTGACACCGAACGCCTGCTTTTCCATGATGTCCAGGCCCACGTTGCCGCCTTCCGGCAGCCCTTGTTCCGCCAGTTGCAAACGCAACTTGTGCACCTGGTCGCCCGGCACCAGCAGGGCCTGGCCGCCTTCACTGAAACGATATTGCACGCCCTGCTGCTCAAGGGCGGCGATGATCCGGCCACCGTCCGCTTCGGTGAGGTTGCTGAACAGCACTCGATAAGTCGGCGCGCTCGCCCACATCAACAGCGCGGCGACGATCGCCACCACAGCCGCTCCCGCCACCAGCAATGGAATCAAGGGATTGGCGCGCAGTCTGGCCAGCCAGGGCGCCAGTGGACTGGCCTGGCTGGCCGCCGCGTTGGCATTACCGGTGGACGCCCCGCTCATGACGGCAGGGTTCCCGCTGCAAAGCGGTGCGCGGGGCCGCGCCGGGGACGCTGTCGATGCAGAAAAACGCGATACATGATCACCCTTGCCTAACGTATGGTCTCTTGCCGGAACGGGCTCATGGAGCCGTGGGCTTTGCCATTATGCGTAGAGCGCCGCCACGCAAAGGCGAGAAAAGCCTGTCTTTTTGTCGTCAATTACCGGCATGGCCATCCGTCGCCTCTTGCTAGTCTGGGTGCCATCAGGAAAACCGGAGAAAGTGACAATGAGTACGCCGGAGATTCAATCCGTACTGAGCCAGATGCGGCAGCTGGCCGCCGACGCCGGCGGTGTGTCCCGTTCCGGATTCACCGACGGACGTGGCGGTTTTGCTGGAGAGTTGCGCGCATCGCTGGAGCGGATCAATGGTCTGCAACAGGCCGCCGGTGAACAGGCGAGAGCCTTCCAGGCCGGAGATCCGAACGTGTCGTTGCCACAGGTGATGGTGGATTCGCAAAAGGCCAGCGTGGCGTTTGAAATGGGTGTGCAGATGCGTAACCGGCTGGTGTCCGCCTATAAAGAAATCATGAACATGCAGGTGTGAGGAAGTGCATCGAGGCCAAAGCCGTCCGTTGGCAAGCCCGCTCCCACGCTACACCTCCAGCCGCAACAGCCGTCCTTTCATTTCTTCCATGCGTTGATAGGCATTGAGCGCTTCCTCCGGGGGGATCTGCCGGATCACCTGACCGCTTTCCCGGTCCACCACCAGAATGATGGTCCGCCCGGAATCATCGCTGAGATCGAACTGCACGCCGTAGGGGCGCAGTACTTCGTTGATCCGTTGCACCGGTTCCACCAGGCTGTCGTGGTCCGGTTCGGGCTGGCGGGTTTGCGAGTCGGTCAGGGGTAACTGGGCCAGCACTCGCTCCACCCTTTGCCGGGCGGATTGAAAAGAAAACTGCGATGGCAAAGACGAAGCCAACGGGTCCACCGGAGCGCTCATGGCGATGATCCTTCTTGGTTTTCACGAGTAGCGTTTGACGAAATTATCGGCGTGCTATGAAAAAACTTTAGAGGGAAAGGGGCGCCGCTGGCATGTCTGTTTCCCGCAAATCAGACTACGAAGCCGCTGTGGGAAGCTGCCTTGGCAGCGAATGGGTTTCAGGCCCCAAGATTCGCTTGCAGCGGCCCGCCGCAGCTCCCACAGGGGCTTCGTGGCATGATCTTTGGGAGCCAGCCTGCTGGCGAATGGCGCGCGGGATCATCTCGCCAACGCCGCGGGGCCGTACCCGCGCAAAGACTGTTCCAGCCAGGCGCGAAGCTGTCCCATGGCCGGCGTTTCCTCCCGTGATTTCAGTTTGGTCAGCCAATAGCGGCCGGTATCCACGGCCAATTCGAAGGGTTGTTTCACCCTGCCTTGCCCGAGTGCCTCCTGGAACATCGCCACCGGTAACAGGGCCACGCCTTCGCCGCCGGCGGCGGCTTCCAGCAGCAGGGTGGAGGAATCAAACATACCGCCCCGGGGTGCCGGTGGCGCCACGCCGGCGGCGCGGAACCAGCGCTCCCACTCATCGCGGCGAAAGGAGCGCAGCAGTGGCACGCCATGCAAGTCCGCTGGTTGCTTCAATCGGTCCGCCAGGGCCGGGGCGCAAACCGGTGACAGCGGTGCCTCCAGTAGTGGCAAAGCATCGGTGCCATGCCAGGCGCCATCGCCGAAACGAATGAAATAATCCAGCCCCTCGGCAACGATATCCGCCACGTTGTTATTGGTCTTCAAACGCAAATCTATGGACGGGTGGCGATCGCGGAAATTGGACAGGCGCGGCAGCAGCCAGCCGATGGCAAAGGTGCCCACCACGCCGAGGGTGACCACTTCCTGAAAGCGCCCTTCCTGCAAACGGGTGACGGCGCCGCTGATGCGATCAAAGGCGTCGGTCAGCACCGGCAGCAGGGCGTGACCTTCGTCGGTGAGTGCCAGCCCCCGGGGGAGACGGGTAAAGAGGGTAACGCCAAGTTGGTCTTCCAATGCCTTGACCTGATGGCTGATGGCGGTTTGGGTGACGTTCAGCTCCTGTCCGGCGCGAGTGAAGTTACACAGCCTGGCGGAGGCTTCGAAGGCGCGCAGGGCGTTCAGGGGCAGTTGCGGGACATCCATGGGAGTGACAAGGCCAAGGTTTTCTCATATCTGAGTGGAGAATTGATCGTTTGTCAACGCGCCGGCGGCTTCCCATAGTAGCCGTCGCGACCGGAAGGAAAGGGCCGAAGGCGCGCTAACGACAAGGAGAACGGGACATGAGTGCGGAACTGTCACGCAGAGGCTTCTTGGTGGGCTCCATGCTGGCGCTACCGGCCGTGGGGTTGGCGGCGAAGGCCTCCGATCACGGTAAGGTGAGCGACGCGCTGGGCCATCGCTGCCAGGAGTGGGAGCGGCGGCATGGTGGCCGTATCGGGGTGGCGGTATGGAATCTTGCTACTGGCTATCGTGCCGGCCACCGCGTGGATGAACGCTTTCTGATGTGCAGTACCTTCAAGGCGCTGGCGGCGGCGCTGGTGCTGGCGCGGGTGGACCAGGGCCAGGAGAGCCTGGATCGGCGGTTGCTGGTGTCCCGGAAGGATCTGGTGGGCTGGTCGCCGGTGACCGAGAAGCGAACCGGAGAAGGGGGCATGACCGTGGCGGAGCTGTGTGAAGCGGCGGTGGCCTGGAGCGATAACGGCGCCGCCAATCTGCTGGTCAAGGGCTTTGGCGGTCCCGGGGCGCTGACGGAATTTCTGCGTGAAAGCGGCGATCCGGTAACGCGGCTGGACCGGCTGGAGCCGGAGCTGAACGGCTACGGCGGCGCCGATAAGGAAAGCGACACCACTTCTCCGGGGGCGATGTTGGATACACTGTACCGGCTGCTGTTCGGCGAGGTGCTTTCCGCCCATGGCCGAGCGCAACTGGCGGCATGGATGATCGTCAACAAAACCGGTGACCGGCGGCTGCGTGCCGGCTTTCCGGCTAACTGGCTGGTGGCCGACAAGACCGGTACCAGCGGCGATGAACTGGGCTACAGCAATGATATTGGTGTGGCCTGGTCGCCGGCGCGGGGAGCGGTATTGGTGACGGTGTATTGCGAGATGCCGAAGGCGGAAGCCGAGGCGCGGGACCGGATCATCGCCGAGGTGGCGGAGATGGTGAGCGGGGGGTAGAAGAGGCCGCTCGAAGCCGCTGTGGGAGCTTGCCTGCAAGCGAACCGGGTAGGGCGGCGGCCACAAAAAAAGCCCCCGAAAAACGGGGGCTGATGCGAAGGTGAGCGCAAAGGCGGCACCCGGCGAAGCGCCGGGCGCCGATAAGCATTAACCCAGCAGGGACAGCACGGACTGCGGTACCTGGTTGGCCTGCGCCAGCACGGAAGTACCGGCTTGCTGCAGAATCTGCGCACGGGTCATGTTGGACACTTCCACCGCGTAGTCGGCGTCCTCGATACGGGAACGGGCAGCGGACAGGTTGGTTTCGGTGGTGCCCAGGTTAGTGATGGCGGACTCGAAACGGTTCTGCATGGCACCCAGCTCGGAACGCAGGGAATCCACGGTGCTCAGAGCGGTGTCCAGGGTATCCAGCGGATTGGCGGTTGCGGTCAGACCCGCTTCCGCGTCGGCGTCGTATGCATCCTTGGCGGCTTGCAGACCTGCGGCATCGGTGAAGTCGTGGGTTACCACACCAGTAGTGCCGTCAACATCGCCGGCGGCAATTTTGTACATGTTGCCGTCTTCGTCTTTGATCGCATATTCAGCGTATTTGCCGGTGGTGGAGTCGTAAGCGCCGTAGCCGTGCAGGGTGACGTCACCGGCCGGACCGTTGGCGATGCCGCTTAAGTCGATCTGAGTGGTGGTGGTGTTGCCTGCGCCGTCATCGGTAGTGATTTCGGTCAGGGAACCGGACAGAGAGCCTACATTAAAGCCGCCGAGCTTCAGGGTGGTGGAGTTGATCTCTTTCAGGTTCAGGGTGATCTTCTCTCCATCGTTGGCGCCAACCTGAATGGACAGATCCTGGTTGCTGGCCAGCACTTTAACGCCGTTGAAGTCGGTTTCTTTGGAAATGCGGTCGATTTCAGACAGGCGCTGATTGATTTCGTCCTGGATTGAAGTCAGGTCGGAGCCGCTATTGGTGCCGTTCTGTGCCTGAACAGTCAATTCACGGACGCGCTGCAGATTGTCGTTGATCTGGTTCAGAGCGCCTTCCGCGGTTTGTGCCACGGAGATACCGTCGTTGGCGTTACGTTGAGCCTGGGAAAGGCCGGTGATCTGGGAGCTCATGCGGTTGGCGATGGCCTGGCCGGCGGCATCGTCCTTGGCGCTGTTGATACGCAGGCCGGAAGACAGCCGCTCCATGGAGGTTTGCAGAGCGCTCTGGGAACGGCCCAGGTTCTGCTGGCCGATCATGGCGGTAATGTTGGTGTTGATGACTGACATATCAGTGTCCTTTTGCTGGTGACCAAATCGGTTTAGCTACACCGGCGGCTCCCGGCGGGAGCGCCGCAACGGCGCGGGCCGTTACTCAGTCTTTCGGCGGTTCACCGGGGAGCTTTAGGGAGCAGACGAAAAAAAGCACCTCAGAACCCGAAGAAGCCGCCCATCCACCCTTCTAATCGGTGCTTCACTTTTTGCCAAAGACGCTAAAGTCCGCCGTGGTGGGGCCGATAGCTGAGGTAAGCGGTGAGGATCCGGAAGGCCTCACGCCGGGGAAAAGCCTGTCCCCTTTCGCACCTTCCGTTTCACTTTCCTGCCAGGAGAAGGAAGCACTATGGCCAGCATCGCATCTTTAGGCGTCGGGTCCGGCCTGGATCTGAACGGGTTGTTGGAACAGCTGGAGTCCGCCGAGCGGCAAAAGCTGACCCCGATCACCAACCAGGCGGCCAGCTACCAGGCGAAGATTTCCGCCTTTGGTACCCTGGAGAGCGCCCTGGACAAATTCCGTGACGCCGCGGAAGCGCTCGGCGAAGAAGACAGCTTCCGCAGCGTGGCCACCAACCAGACCGGTGAATCGGTTACCTTCACCACCGGTACGGATGTGGCGTTGGGCAGCTTCGATATCAATGTGACCCAGCGTGCCCGCGCTTACAGCATCGCCACCCAGGGGGTGGCCGATAAGGACGCGGACCTGGGGGCGGGATCGGTCTCCATTGATCTGGCCAACGGTGAATCCCTCGAGGTCACCTTGAGTGAGGACAAGAGTTCTCTCAAGGATCTGCGCGATGCCATTAACGACCAGAACAAGGGCGTGCAGGCCTCCATCGTCAATGACGGCAGCGGCACGCCCTATCGACTGGTGATGACGTCGGCGAAGACCGGAACGGAAGAGGCGATCAGCGGCGTCAGCTTCTCCGGCGGGCTGGGTTCCGCGCTGTCTCTGGATGGCGCCTCCGAGGTGACCGCCCGCAATGCCGAATTCACCATCAACGGCATCGCCATGCAGAGCCAGAGCAACAAGGTGGAAGACGCCATCCAGGGCGTCACCTTGAATCTGGTGGAAGAAGGCGAATCCAGCCTGGATATCACCCGGGACACGGATGCGATCAAAAAGGCGGTCAACGATTTCGTCTCCGCTTTCAATAACCTCAAGGAGAGTATCGGAAGCCTGACCAGTTTCAACAGTGAAACCGGAGAAAGTGGCGAGCTGATAGGGAATTCCACGGTGCGCCGTATTGAGTCCGAATTGCGCGGAGTGTTGAGCGCCGGCGTGGACGAGGGCGAATACCGGGTGCTGGCGGACCTGGGGGTTTCCTTGCAACGGGATGGAACCCTGAAGGTCAATGACGAGGATCTCGACGAAGCCATCAGCAACAATCTGGAAGGGGTGTCCCGTTTCTTCGTTGGCCGTGATGAGAACGACGGCATCATCGGCAAGCTGGACTCCGCGCTGGAGGACATGCTGGAAGATGACGGCATGATTGACCGCGTCACTGAGGGCTTTGAAACCAGCATCGACAGTCTGTCGAAACGCTACGACCGCATGGAGCAGAGCATTGCCGCCACTGTCGAGCGTTATCGTACGCAGTTCCAGAAACTGGACAGTATGGTGGCGCAAATGAATGCCACCAGCAGCTATTTGACCCAGCAGTTCGACATGCTCAATGCACAGTTGAAGCAGTAAAAATTGAAGCAGTAAACAAGACCTGAAAGGCTGACGAAGCGGAGGCATGGGGCGAAACCATGAGGGTTTGTCCGTGCCGGTTGGGCTTTCCATGCCAGGTTGGGAGCGCAGATCATGAACAATACCGGTGGTCATTCCGCCTTTGCCCGCGGAGCCGGCGCCTACGCCAGAGTGGGAGTGGAGAGCGGTGTGATGTCCGCCAGTCCACATCAATTGATTACCTTGCTTTTCGATGGGGCGCAAAGCGCCATCCGCACCGCCCGCCTGCATTTGCAGGATGGCCGCGCCGCGGAAAAAGGCGCGGCGATCTCCAAGGCGCTGGACATCGTCAACAATGGTCTGAAGGCCGCGCTTGACCAGGAGCGTGGTGGCGAGTTGGCCGAGCGTCTGGCGGCGTTGTATGACTATGTGGCGCGGCTGCTGCTGGCAGCCAACCTGCATAATGACGATGAGCGTCTGCGGCAGGCGGCGGAACTGCTGGAGAATATCGGATCCGCCTGGCGTGAAATTGATCCACGACGCTCCGCGGAGGGGGTATGAGTAACCAGAATACGGACACTGTGCCGACCCCCGAAGGGGTGTTGGTGAGCTATGAGACCCTGCTTGCCCGGTCCACCCGGATGCTGGCCTGTGTGCGGCAGAAGGACTGGGATGCACTGGTGGATGAGCAATCCCGCTATGTGCTGGAGGTGGACCGCCTGTCCCGTATCGAACGGGATTTGTCCTTCAATGTGGAGGAGCAGGAGCGCAAGGCGGCGTTGCTGGAGCGGATTCTCGAACAGGATCTGGAGGTGCGCCGTTGCCTGATGGCGCGTCGCGACGAGCTTGATCAGCTGCTCGGCACCAGCCGGCGCCGCCAGGACCTGCATCGCACCTATCAGTCCCATTCCGCCCAGGTAGTGGACGGCCGCGCGCGCTTTCATCGCGACCCGTTGCTTAAAGGGACACCGTGAGCACCATCACGCCGTTGCTCGATACCTTGCTGCACCAGGTGCTCGGGCGACGGATGGATGGGCCAGCGCCAACGCCGCTCAATCAGCCGGTCACTCCCCTGGTGCCGGGGCAGGCGGTGGAGGCGCTGGGACGCGACGAGCGTCCGCCGTTAACACCGAGATCAGCAACGCCGAAGTCACCGGGGGTGGCGGAGACTGGCGCCCGGGATGCGGCCAAAGCCGGGGAGCGGGCACCGTTGCCCGCGTCGGCATCGGACACCGCGCCGGTATCCGCCAGAACCCATTTCAGCGGCGCTGCGCGCGCCATCGCCGATCTGTTGATCCGTTATCCGGCGCCGCCTTCCGCCGTGCGGCCGGCAGAGCCGTTGTTGCCCGGGCCGCCGCTGTCCACCGCTCCGTTGGCGGCGGCGTTACGAGGCAGCGTGGAGCACAGTGGCCTGTTCTACGAATCCCACCTCGGCGAATGGTTTCGCGGTGAGCGTCCACTGGCGGCGTTACGGCCGGAGCCACAGATGCGCCTTGCCACCATGGCCGCCTCTGTCACCTCCAAGTCCGCCGCGGCGCCAGCTCCTCCATCGGTCAAGGGGCAAGAGGGCATGGTGAATGCCGGAGGCCGGGAGATGGAAGGGGAGCCGCGAGCGGCCGCGGCGGGCGGACACCGTGGCCCCGCCGGCGTGGAGGAGAGTGTGCAGCCCGTGGTGCGCCATCAGTTGGAGTTGTTGGCGACGCCGGTGTTGCGCTGGGAAGGCGACCTCTGGTCGGGACTGTTCGCCGCGCTGCTGATCCAGGCCCCGCCACGAGAATCCCGGCCCGACGGCGACCCTGAAAACCCGGGCCGTTCCGGTGAGGAGGAGGGGGCCTGGCTGTCGCAATTGGAAGTGCGCACCGAAGCGCTGGGTGAAATTCGGGTACAGCTGCGGTTGCACGGCGGCCATTTGAATCTCGAGCTGGCGGCGCCCCGGGAGGAAACCCTGACGCGTCTGCGTGAAGGGCAGCCGGTGCTGCGGGATCGCCTCGAGGCCCTGGGGTTGCAGGCAACGATCAAGGTGGTGAATCGTGATCTGGAGCAAAACGCCAATGAGTGAGAAGGGCGATACTTCGCGCCGCCGGGCGGTGGCTCTGGCCTATCGGGAAGGCGAGGGTGCTCCGAGGGTAATGGCCAAGGGCTACGGTGACGTGGCCGAGCGGCTGGTGGAAGAAGCCCGCCGCCATGGTGTCTTCGTCCATGCCGCGCCGGAACTGGTGGCCTTGCTGATGACCGTCAATCTGGACCAGCGGATTCCCGAGGCCCTGTATCAGGTGGTGGCGGAGTTGCTGGTCTGGGTGCATCAACTGGAGCAGGACCCGCCAGGGGGGCAGACATAAAACCAGCCGGTTCGCCGCCGTTTCCCGCATTCTCCCTTCTCTATCCCGCAAGAAGTCGAAAGTTTGAAATAATTCAAAAGTGGTATGTGAAATGCATCACTATTTTGGTACTTTAGTGTGATGCTCGTCACGCTAAAAGCTTAGTCGTGACCGAACGTCACGACCCAGAAGCCCCGCCGGGACAACGCTATCACCGGTGCTGACGAGCAGGCTCCCGCCGCCATCGAAACGATGCCGGCGGGTAAGACTGATGGATCGGGGGATCGGGAGTCCTCGGCCAAAGCGGGTCAGGGACTCTCTCGGTATGGGTACCGAAGGAGCAAGCGCAACAATGAACGTCGATAACGTACTGAATGAAATTCAGGATCTGAATCTGACCTATCTGCTGCTGGCGCAACGCCTGCTGCAAGAAGATTACGCCACCGCTGTGTTTCGTTTGAAAATCGACGAGCCCATGGCGGAGGTGTTGTTGTCTCTCTCCGCGCGTCAACTCAGCCGCCTGGCACGTACCAACCAGTTTCTGTTTCGTCTCGGGTTGGACGATGCCGGCCAGTTGCAAGCGCTGACCAATCACAAGCGAGAGCAGGGACTGGAGCAGACCCATGCCGCCCTGTTGATGACCGCCACCGGCGATGCCGTGGCCGCGCGGCAAGGGTGAGACATGAGTGAAAAGAGTCTGGTTGGCGAGATGCAGCAGGTGCAGCTCGCCATCGAACTGATTGAACTGGGCGCCCGGCTGCAGGTGCTGGAATCCGAGACCGAGCTCAGCCGAGGCCGACTGATCCGTCTGTACAAGGAAGTGCGGGGCATGTCACCGCCGAAGGGTATGTTGCCGTTTTCCACGGACTGGTTCATTACCTGGCTGCCGAACATTCACTCGTCGTTGTTCTATGGCTTTTTTCGCCACCTCACCGTGCATCAGCGATGCGGGCGCATGGAGGGGTTCGTCAAGGCCTACCGGCTGTACCTGGAGCAAATGGCATTGGATGGCGCCGAGCCGGTACTGGGGCTGACCCGGGCCTGGACCCTGGTGCGGTTCTTCGAAAGCGAGATGTTCGAGTTGTCCGCCTGTACCTGTTGCGGGGGGCACTTCGTCACTCATGCTCATACCCCGACACAGAATTTCGTCTGCGGTATTTGTCAGCCGCCATCACGGGCGGGCAAGACCCGCAAGCGGTCCCGACGGACAGGGCCGCTGCTGGACGATGATGCCATATCGGCCTCCTACGCCTAGGAGGTTGCCCGTTGCAGGGGATTCTCTGATCTCCTGCAACGCGAATGTGGCCTCCGGTGTTGTTTCATTCGCTTGCAAGCAAGCTTCCCACAGTGACTTCGCCGTCCCATCCATGGGAAGCGGCCGGCTGGTTACGGCAGGTTCAACGAGAACCACCACACCCACGCACATTCCCCCTAAAGCCTTACCCATTCCTGCCGATACAGAAATGAGAGTGTTCGTAAACCGCGCCCCCGGGAAGCGGTGAACTGATCCAGCGGCGTAAGGAATCCGGTTGTGCTGATCCCCATTGGTTTCATCATCGTGGCGTTCTCCGTGTTCGGCGGCTTTTTCCTGGCCGGCGGTCATCTCGGTCCGCTCTATCAACCCAGTGAAATCATGATGATCTGCGGTGCCGCCGTGGGGTCCTTCATCGCCGCCAACAATGGCAAGGCGATCAAGGCCACGCTGCGTTCCTCGTCTCAGCTCAAGCGCACCACCCGTTACGGCAAGGAAACCTATATGTCGTTGATGTCGCTGCTGTACAAGCTGCTGTCGAAGATGCGCCGTGAAGGGGTGTTGGGCATTGAGCGGGACATCGAAAACCCGCAGGACAGCGATCTGTTCGCCGACTATCCGGAGCTGCGGGAAGATCCGATGATAATGGGGTTCATCACCGATTACCTGCGGCTGATGATCAGCGGCAGCATGGACCCGCACGAGCTCGATGAGCTGATGGCGCATGAAATCGAGGCCTTCGAGGACGAAGCGCATATTCCCGCCGATGCACTGTCCAAGGTCGGGGACGCCTTGCCGGCTTTCGGTATCGTCGCCGCCGTGCTCGGGGTGGTGAAGGCGCTGGGGGCCGCCGACGCCGGCGTGGACGCCATGGGTTATATGATCGCCCAGGCTCTGGTGGGTACGTTTCTGGGTATTCTGCTGGCCTATGGTTTCGTCAATCCGCTGGCCAGCCGTATCGACCGGCAGGTTCGCGAGGGCGTGAAGATGCTGCAATGCATTCGCGTCACTCTGCTCGCCAACCTGAATGGTTACGCCCCGCAACTGGCGGTGGAATTCGGTCGCAAAGCTCTGCACACCAGCGAGCGGCCCAGCTTCAGTGAGCTGGAGGATCATGTGCGCGGCGCCCCGCGTGATGACAAGGGCGTGGGTGTGGGTGAAGCATGAGCGAAGCCGTTCGTCGCATCGTCGTTCGCCGCCGCTCGCGTCGTACCGAGGCGCACCACGGTGGCAGCTGGAAGATCGCGCTGGCCGACTTCATGACGGCTTTGATGGCGCTGTTTCTTGTGTTGTGGATGATCTCCACCGCCACGCCGCAGCAATTGCAGGGTCTGGCCGAATATTTTCGCACGCCGCTGAATGTGGCGATGACCGGTGGCGATCGCAGCACCGCCAGTACCAGTGCCATCCCCGGTGGCGGCGATGATCCCGCTCACGCCAAGGGAGAACAGGCGCGCATTGATCTGCGTGACCAGACCCGGCCGGCGGAAATGCAGCGTCAGTTCCTGGAATTGCAGCGCCGTATCGAGAGCACTATCAATGCCGACGACAGTCTGCGCGAGCTGCGTCAGCAGATGCGTTTCGACGTCACCCCGGAAGGGCTGCGCATTCAACTTCTGGATACCGATCCCCGCCCCATGTTCCATCTTGGCAGTGACCAGGTGGCGCCTTATATGCGTGAGCTGTTACGCACGCTGGCGCCGCTGCTCAATGACCTGCCCAATCCACTCAGCATTACCGGCCACACCGACAGCGTGCCTTACGCCAACGGTGAACGCGGCTACAGCAACTGGGAGTTGTCCGCCGACCGTGCCAATGCCAGTCGCCGTGAACTGATTAGCGGTGGTCTGGCGCCGGACAAACTGTTGCGTGTGGCCGGTCTCGGCGATCGCGTGCCGATGGCCGGCAGCCACCCCGGTGATCCGGTGAACCGCCGTATTACGCTGCTGGTGCTGAATGAGCAGGCGGCACGCCGTATCCGTGCCGAAAGCGAGCCCGCCAGCCGCGCCCCGCTACAGGAGTAACCATGGATATCAGCGATTTTTACAGCACCTTCTTTGAGGAAGCGGAGGAATTGTTGGGGGACATGGAAGCCCATTTGCTGGCGCTGGACGTCGACAATCCGGATATGGAGCAACTCAACGCCATCTTCCGGGCGGCCCACTCCATCAAGGGGGGGGCTGGTACTTTCGGATTCGAGGCGCTGCAGAGGACCACCCATTTACTGGAGAACCTGCTCGATTACACCCGTCGCGGTGAACTCACGCTGCGTCGTGACATCGTCGATACCTTTCTGGAAGCGAAAGACATGCTACACGACCAACTGGACGCCTATCGTCAAGGCGTGGAGCCGGACGCGGAGGCGATGGCCCGTATCTGTGAGGTGCTGCAGAAGCTGGCGCTGGAGGAAATTGGTGAGCCGGCGGGCGATGTGGCTCCCGCTACCACGGTGGCTCCGTCCACGCCGCCGCCGGCCAGTGGCGGGGCTGGACAACCCCTTAGCGTGGCTCTGCTGGGCGTGTCGGAAAGCGATCGGAAACTGCTCATCGAGGAGTTGGGTCAGCTTGGCGATGTGCTGGAAACGCGAGGTGAAGACGACCGCTACGAGGTGTTGATGCAGTCCACCGCCAGCGCCGATGACATCGAGGCGGTGATGTGTTTCATCGTCGAGCCTGAGCAATTGGACATCCGCAGTATCCCTCCGGAACAGCTGCCGGTGCCGGTGAAAGCGCCGGAGCCGCCTCCCAAAGCCGAAACCAAACGCGCCGCGCGGCCGGCCGTCGACAGCCGGGACAGCGGCGCCAATTCCTCGATCCGGGTTCCGGTGGCCAAGGTCGATCACATCATCAACCTGGTGGGTGAACTGATCATTACCCAGTCGATGCTCAATCAGGTGGTGGAGGATTCCGAATTCACCGGCGATGGCGGCTTCGCCTCCGGCCTCAGTCTGTTGCAGCGTACCGCCCGGGATCTTCAGGAAGCGGTGATGTCCGTGCGGATGGTGCCTATGGACTATGTGTTCAGTCGTTTTCCGCGTCTGGTACGCGATCTGGCCGGCAAGCTGGGCAAGGATGTGGAGCTGATTACCGAGGGCAAATCCACCGAGCTGGACAAGAGTCTCACCGAACGCATCATCGACCCTCTCACGCATCTGGTGCGCAACAGCCTGGATCATGGCCTGGAAACGCCGGAGCTTCGTGCCGCCGCCGGCAAGCCGGGCACCGGCCGCCTTACGCTCTCCGCGCAGCACCAGGGCGGCAATATTCTGATCGAAGTGAGCGATGACGGCGCCGGCCTGGATCGCGAACGGATTCTTGCCAAGGCGCGCAGTAATGGGCTGCCGGTGTCCGACAACATGAGTGACGAGGAAGTCTGGCAGCTGATCTTCGCGCCGGGTTTCTCCACCGCCGAGGCCGTCAGTGACGTTTCCGGCCGCGGGGTCGGCATGGATGTGGTCAAGCGCAACATCCAGGCCATGGGCGGCCATGTGGACGTACTCTCCGAAGCCGGCCAGGGCACCCGCACCCGCATCGTATTGCCATTGACCCTGGCCATTCTTGACGGCATGTCGGTGCGGGTCGGTGAGGAGACCTTCATTCTCCCGGTCAGCGCGGTGATCGAATCGCTGCAGCCGCGTGCCGATGACCTCTACACCATGGCCGGCGGTGATGTGCTGCTGAAAGTGCGTGAGGATTATCTGCCGTTGGTGGCCTTGCACCACGCCATGGAAGTGTCCGGCGCGGTGACCGACCCGACCTCGGCCATTGTTGTCATCGTACAAGGCGAAGGGCGCCGCTATGCCTTGCTGGTGGACGAACTGGTGGGCCAGCAGCAAGTAGTGGTCAAGAATCTGGAAACCAATTACCGCAAGGTTCCCGGAGTGTCCGCCGCCACCATTCTCGGTGATGGCAGCGTCGCGCTGATTCTGGATATCCCCGATCTGCACCGTCTCAGCCAAAGCAAGAAAGCGAGTGACGCGGTCGCTCGAAACTCCACTGTCCTTTCCTCCAAGGAGGTTTCCGCATCATGAGCAACCTGGTTTCCGTCAATCCCGTCAAGAAAGCCGCCGAGATCAGCAGCCGTGAATTCCTGGTGTTCTCCCTGGGTGACGAGGAATACGCCATCGACATTCTCAAGGTCCAGGAGATACGGGGTTACGAGAACGTCACCCGCATCGCCAATGCGCCGGATTTCATCAAGGGGGTGGCCAACCTGCGTGGCGTGATCGTGCCGATTGTCGATCTGCGTCTGAAATTCCGCCTGGCCAGTGCCGACTATACCCAGCAGACGGTGGTGATCGTCATCAATATCGGTACCCGTGTGGTGGGTATCGTGGTGGATCAGGTGTCGGACGTGATGACCCTGACCGCGGAGCAGATCAAACCGCCGCCGGAGTTCGGTATCAGCCTGCCTTTGGACTACATCCATGGGCTCGGCAATCTGGAGGAACGCATGCTGGTACTGGTGGACATCGAGAGACTGCTCACCAGCGAGGAACTGGCCATCGTCGAGCGCGTTGGTGAATAACAGCCTGCTTATGGTCTCTATGAGACGAGTGAGATAACCATCGTGAAAGTAATGGATAACATGACGGTCAAAGTAAGTTGGGGACTGGTTCTGGCCGCGTTCTCGCTGTTGATCCTGATCCTGAGCGCGCAGAGTGTGTACATTCTCAATCAGAGCCATGACGCGATGATCCGGCTGGCGGCGCAATCCGGTGACGCCGGCAGTCAGGCGCTGGCTGCTTTCGACACCTACGCCGCCACGATGCGCTGGGGGATAGGCGTGGTGATCGCGGCATCCGTGGTGCTGGTGGTGATCGTGCTGTGGGGCGTGACCGTGAATGTTATCCGGCCATTGCGCAAGGTAGTGGGGCACTTCGAACGGATGGCCAAAGGCGATTTGTCGGAGCGGATCGAGGCGCGTGGCGATAACGAAATTGGTCAACTGTACGCGGCCTTGTCGGATATGCAGCAAAGCCTGTCCCGAACCGTCGCCACCGTGCGCGACAGCAGTCAGGGGATCTATCAGGGCGCGGGTGAAATCGCTCAGGGCAATAGTGATTTGTCCTCGCGCACGGAACATCAGGCGGCGTCGCTGGAACAGACCGCCGCCAGTATGGAGGAGCTCACCTCGACGGTGGAGCAGAACGCCGACAATGCCCGTCAGGCCAGCCAGTTGGCCGCCAGCGCTTCACAAACCGCGCAGCGCGGCGGCGAGGTGGTGGGCGAGGTGGTGGGCACCATGACTGAAATCAGCGGCAGTGCGCGCCAGGTGACCGAGATCATCGAGGTGATCGATTCCATCGCCTTCCAGACCAACATTCTGGCGTTGAACGCTTCGGTGGAAGCGGCCCGGGCCGGCGAGCAGGGCCGTGGTTTCGCGGTGGTGGCGGGAGAAGTCCGTGCTCTGGCCGGGCGCAGTGGCGAGGCGTCGAAAAAGATCCGTGCATTGATCGAAACGTCGGTGGAGCGCATTGAAGCCGGTACCCGGCTGGTGGATCAGGCGGGCAGTACCATGACCGACATCGTCGAAGCGGTGCGGCGGGTAACCGACATCATGGATGAGATTGCTTCCGCCTCGCAGGAGCAGAGCAAGGGCATCGGCCAGGTGAATCAGGCCATCACACAAATGGATCAGGTTACCCAACGCAACGCGGCTTTGGTGGAGGAGGCGGCCTCGGCGGCCAGTGAGCTGGAAGGGGAAGCCGCGCGGCTGCGGCAAGCGGTGGCGCTGTTCAAGCTGGCCCAGGCGAGAGACGACTCCGCCGATGGTGGCTTTGCCGTCGCTGTCGAGGCTGAGGTGGTGCATGCGTGATAACCAGCCCGTCACTCAACGGGAATACCCTCTGCGCGATGATCACTTTCTGATTTCCCGCACGGATCTGCGTGGCAAGATCACCTATGCCAATCCCGCCTTTATCGAGGTCAGTGGCTTCAGCCGGGAGGAGTTACTGGGCGCGCCTCACAATCTGGTTCGCCACCCGGATATGCCGCCACTGGCGTTTGAAAACCTCTGGAACACGCTCAAGGAGGGCGGCACCTGGGTCGGTGTGATCAAGAATCGCCGCAAGAACGGCGACCACTATTGGGTCAAGGCCCACGTCACACCGATCATGGAAGAGGGTGAAATCAAAGGGTATGTGTCGGTGCGACTGAAACCGGACGCCGACAGCGTGGCCCGGGCGGAGCACGATTATGCCGCCATGCGTCAGGGTAAGGGGCAGCATCTCTCGCTGGAACGGGGTGAGGTTCTGCGGCGGGGACCGTTCGGCTGGTGGCGGCGGCTGGGCCGGCGCGGCGGCGCCTTGCGCCTTGCGGGATTGGTGTTACTGGCCGTGGTGTTGTTGGCGATCAGCAGCGCGGCGGGGCTCTACGGCGCAAGCCATTTGCAGTCGGACGATCCCGTGCGCGGTCGGTTGATCCTCGCGCATGGTTTACTGTTGGCCGCCGGTGTGCCGATGCTGGTGTTGCTTGGCGTGATGACCGCCGGCGCCTTGTTGAAGCCGCTGCATGAGGCGGTGATGTTCACCTTTCAAATCGCCGCCGGCAATCTGGCGGCGCAGCCGCCGAATCGCACCGTGGGCGAAGCGGGGCGGCTGGTGCTGGCTCTGACGGTGATGCAGCGCTGCCTTGGCAGTATCGTCGGCCATGTCAATGAAGGCATCGCGGCGGTGACACCGGCTGCCCGCGGTATCGCCGAAGCCAATCGGGATTTGTCCTCCCATACCGAGCAGCAGGCCGCTTCTCTGCAGCAAACCGCGTCCAGTATGGAACAGATCACCAGCGCGGTACGGCAAAACGCGGACAACGCCCGGCAAGCCAGCGGTCTGGCATCGCAGGCGGCTGGCCAGGTGGCGCGCAGCGGTGAGGTGATGGGCGAGGTAGTCAGTACCATGGAGCGCATCACGGCCAGTTCCAACAAGATGACGGTGATCATCGACAGTATCGACGCCATTGCCTTTCAGACCAATATCCTGGCGCTCAATGCCTCGGTGGAGGCGGCACGCGCCGGCGAACAAGGGCGTGGCTTCGCGGTGGTGGCCAGTGAAGTGCGCAACCTGGCGGGACGATCCGCCGCCGCGGCGAAAGAGATTCGCGATCTGATCGCCAACTCGGGCCGTGAGATCCAGGGCGGCGCCGATCTGGTACACCGGGCGGAGAGCACTATCCGGGAAGTGGTGGCGTCGGTGACCCGGGTCAACGACATCATGGGAGAGATCACCTGTGCGTCCGAGGAACAGAGCTCCGGCATCGCCCAGATCAACCAGGCGGTGACACGGATGGACGAGACCATGCGGCACAACACGCGCCGTATTCAGGGTTCCGCCGATGCCGCCGGCGCGCTGCGGGCCGAGGTCGAGACACTCGAGCATTCCGTGGCGGTGTTTCGTTTGCGCGGCGCCGACCGGGAAGAAGCGGGCCGTGCCCTTCGCGCCGGGCCCCCGCTGGTGATGGATGCGGGGAGCTGATTTGAATCCGACCCAAGATATGGCCGCTTCGTCCCTGTTTTCAGAGCGCGATCTGCATTTTTCCGCCAGTGACTTTCAGGCCATTCGTACGCTGATTTACCAGCGCGCCGGCATTGTGTTGGCGGAACACAAGAAGGACATGGTTTACAGCCGTGTCGGTCGCCTGGTGCGTGCCCGGGGCCTGACCCGTTTCGCCGATTATCTGGCCGGCCTGAAAGCCAGTGGGGAGGGGGGTGAATGGCAGGCGTTCGTCAACGCGCTCACCACCAACCTGACCTCCTTTTTTCGTGAATCGCACCACTTTCCGATTCTGGCCGACCATGTCCGAGGCCGTCGTGATCCGGTCCGGGTATGGAGTGCCGCGGCGTCCACCGGCGAAGAGCCTTATTCCATCGTCATGACGTTGCTGGAAACCCTGGGGGAGCACGCCAACGTGGAGGTGCTGGCCACCGATATCGACACCGAGGCCCTGGACCGGGCCCGGCGTGCCGTCTATCCGCTGGAGCAGGTGGCGCGCCTGGATGACCAGCGCATGCGGCGTTTTTTTCAGAAAGGCAGTGGCGCTCGGGCCGGCTATGCCCGGGTCAAACCCACCCTGGTGGCGAAGGTGCGTTTTCAGGTGATGAACCTTGTCGCCCGGGACTGGCCCTCCGAGCACCGTTTCGATGCCATCTTCTGCCGTAACGTGATGATCTATTTCGATCGTGATACCCAGACCCGGGTCTTGGGACGGCTGGCCGACCGGCTCAAACCTGACGGGCTGTTGTTCGCCGGCCACTCGGAAAATGTCTCCTATCTGAGCGATCGCTTTCGCTCCCGCGGTCAGACGGTGTACTCGCTGGCATGACCGTGACGGTGGCGCTGCTTCGCCAATCCGGCCTCAAGCTTGGCGCGTCACGGCCGATAAGCTAACCAGTAGGACTGTTGAACCAACGCCATTGCATTGTTTTCACCGTAACAGGGGCGGGTTTGGGTTATGGAAAAAATTCGGGTGCTGTGCGTCGACGATTCCGCGCTGATTCGTGACTTGATGCGCGAAATCATCAACCACCATCCCGATATGGAAGTGGTGGCGGTGGCGCCGGATCCCATTGTGGCAAGAGACCTGATCAAACGGCATAACCCGGATGTATTGACGCTGGATGTGGAAATGCCGCGCATGGACGGACTCGACTTTCTGGAGCGTCTGATGCGTCTGCGGCCGATGCCGGTGCTGATGGTGTCTTCACTGACCCAGGCTGGATCGGAAGTGACTTTGCGGGCGCTGGAACTGGGCGCGGTGGATTTTATCGAGAAGCCATCGTTGGGGATTCGCTCCGGCATGCTCGATTACAGCGAACTGATCGCGGAAAAAATTCGCGCCACGGCCCGCTCCCGGCCGCGCCGGGCCAATGAGGCCGGGGTATCGCCGCCGAAGTTGAAGGCACCGATTATCTCCAGCGAGAAACTGGTGATTCTGGGCGCTTCCACCGGCGGAACCGAAGCGATTCGGGAAGTGTTGTCACCGCTGCCGCCGAACAGTCCGGCGATTCTGATCGCGCAACATATGCCTGGTGGGTTCACCCGGTCGTTCGCCGAACGGCTCAACCGGCTCTGCGCGGTGACGGTGAAGGAGGGTGAACACGGAGAGCGGGTGCTGCCCGGTCACGTGTACATCGCGCCGGGGGACGCGCACATGCTGTTGGCCCGTAGCGGGGCGAACTATGTGATCCACCTTGATCAGGGGCCGCCGGTGAACCGTCACCGGCCCTCCGTGGATGTGCTGTTCCGTTCCGCGGCGCAGCACGCCGGCCGCAACGCCATTGGCGTCTTGCTCACCGGTATGGGCAAGGACGGTGCCGGGGGACTGCTTGCCATGCGTGAAGCCGGTGCCCACACCCTGGCCCAGGATCAGGACACCTCCCTGGTGTTCGGGATGCCCCGTGAGGCCATCGCTCTGGGCGCGGCGACCGAGGTGTTGCCATTGGACCAGGTGGCGCCGCGTCTGATGGCACTGGCGGCCGCTTCCGGGCGGGCTCAGCGGGTATAGACAGAACAACCTTGAAAAAAGGAAAGGCCGGCTATGATGAAATTCGTGCGAAATATCAACATCAATACGGCAGTGGCCGGGGCTCTGATTTGCTGTGCGCTTTTGATCAGCGGTCTCGCCGCCATTCGCATCCTGACCAACCAGATGGTGGATTCCTCGATTTCCACCCTCAATCAGGTCAACGTGCAGCAACTGAACCAGGTGGCCCGGGCCACGACCTTGTTGAACCAGGCCCGTATTGAAATGGATCTGGCCGCGGACTATCTGGATAACGGCATGCGGCTGGTGGCGGACAACCAGATTCAGCGAGCCAGTGGTTTCCTGGAGCGCGCCGAGCAACGGTTTCAGAATTTTCTCGATAGCCCGAAAACGGAGATGGGGGCGGCTCGCGCCGACGAACTGGGCAGTGCTTTCCAGGAGGTGCTGCGGTTGGTGAAACTGCAATACGACTATCTGCAAAAGGCCGATTTGCGCACCTACCGTAATTTGCGCCAGGAGTTGCTGACTCCCAACGACAGTCTCAATGACAGTCTCACCGATTTCACCCGCTATGCGGACGAACGCGGCCAGGAGGTCATGGGCCATTACCACCAGCAGACCACCTTATTCTCTTACATCGGCATCGGCATGCTGGTGCTCACCGGTATCATCATGGTGCTGGTGTATCTGATGTTGCGTGGTGTGGTGGTGAAGCCGCTGAGCTGGGCGGTGGAGAATCTGCAGCGCATCGCCCGCGCTGATCTGTCCGAGGACATCAAAGTGCCGGGCAACAACGAAATCGGCAAGCTGTTCACCGCCATGGCGGAGATGCAGCACAGTCTCGGCAAGATCGTCACCGAGGTGCGTGAAAGTGGCAACGCCATCTATGTCGGCGCTTCCGAAATCGCCAGCGGCAACGCGGATCTGTCTTCCCGCACCGAACAGCAGGCCGCTTCCCTGGAGGAGACCGCCACCAGCATGGAACAGCTCACCGCCACGGTGAAGCAGAACGCCGACAACGCCCGGCAGGCCAGCGGCCTGGCCAACGACGCCTCCGGCACCGCCGGTCGTGGTGGCGCCGTGATGGAGCGGGTGATCGGTACCATGCGCGGTATCTCCGACAGCTCCCGTAAGGTGGCCGAAATCACCAGCATGATCGACTCCATTGCCTTCCAGACCAACATTCTCGCGTTGAACGCCTCGGTGGAGGCGGCTCGCGCCGGCGAACAAGGGCGTGGTTTCGCGGTGGTGGCCGGCGAAGTACGTAACCTGGCGGGCAACAGCGCCGATGCCGCCCGGCAGATCAAGGAGTTGATCGAGAGCTCCGTGTCCCAAGTGGACGAAGGCTCGCGTCTGGTGGAGGAAGCCGGTGAGACCATGCGGGAAGTGGTGGCCGCGGTGAAACGGGTCACCGACATCATGGATGAGATCTCTTCCGCCTCCCAGGAACAAAGCGGGGGCATCGAGCAGGTCAGCCAGGCGGTAACGCAAATGGACGAAGTGACCCAGCAAAACGCGTCGCTGGTGCAGGAAGCCACCGCCGCCGCCGCATCGCTGGAAGAGCAGGCCCGGCGTTTGGAAAAAGCAGTGGCCATCTTCCGCCTGCGACCGGAACAGCTTGACTCGTTGTCTCTCTGGCGCAAGCCGGAGCCGGAAGATGACCCGGAAATCTCCGGGGAGATCGAAGGGGATGACGACGACAATGCCGCCAAGCCGGAAAATCCGGCAACGGCGGAAGAGAAAATGAAAAAGGTGGTGCCGCGCCGCGAAGCGGTGACCACCGAGGATGACTGGGAAGAGTTCTGACCGGAATCAAGTAGCGGAGAGCACAATCGTGGACAAGAACATGAGTATTCTGGTGGTGGATGATTTTCCCACCATGCGCCGCATCATCCGCAGCCTGCTCAAGGAGTTGGGATTCGGCAATGTGGATGAAGCGGAGGACGGTCAGGAAGCCCTGACCAAGTTGCGCGGGGGCGGCTTTCAATTCGTGGTATCGGATTGGAACATGCCCAACCTGGACGGTCTGGAAATGCTCAAGCAGATTCGCGCCGATAGTGATCTGAACCAGTTGCCGGTGTTGATGGTGACTGCGGAGGCGAAGAAGGAAAACATCATCGCCGCGGCCCAGGCCGGAGCCAACGGTTACATCGTCAAACCCTTTACCGCCGTCACCCTGGAAGAAAAGCTCAACAAGATCTTCGAGAAACTTGGCGCATAACCCGTTACAGGCAGCATCCGGGAAGGGTGATGGCGCGCCGCCGGCCAGGGCCGGCGGGACGCCAGGCTTCCCGAGGCAGGAGAAAGCAACATGAGCAACGAGGCCGGGCATATCAGCGAAGGGGCGGCCGGATCCGACGATCTGGTCCAGCGTATTGGCCAGCTTACCCGCATGTTGCGCGACAGCATGCGCGAGCTGGGTCTGGATAAGGAGGTGGTCAAGGCGGCGGAGGCGATTCCCGATGCCCGGGCCCGCTTGAACTACGTGGCCACCATGACCGAGCAGGCGGCCGACCGGGCGCTGAACGCCATTGATCGCGCGCAGCCACTGCAGAATCAAATGGCCGCCCGCGCCGGTGATCTGGATCAGCGCTGGCAAGCCTGGTTCCAGGAACCGAAGGAACTGGACCAGGCCCGTGATCTGGTCAATGACACGCGGGCGTTTTTCGGCGAAGTGCCGGATCTGGCTCAGGCCACCAACAAGGAGCTGTTGGAAATCATGATGGCTCAGGACTTCCAGGATCTCACCGGCCAGGTGATCAAGAAGATGATGGAAGTGATCCAGGAGGTGGAGCGGCAGTTGCTGCAGGTGCTGCTGGATAACGTTCCGGAAGGCCGGGAGCGTGATGAAATGCAACGCCGCCGTGACGAGTCGCTGATCAACGGGCCGCAGATCGACGCCGCCAAGGAAGACGTGGTCAGCAGCCAGGATCAGGTGGATTCCCTGTTGGATGAGCTGGGGTTCTGAGGAATCTGCTTTCTGGCCTTGCCCTCTGCGGGAGCTTGCAGGCAAGCTCCCGCAGCGGCTCCGTAGCGCTCTCCGTGGGAAGCGCGCTTGCTTGCGATTCTTTCGAATAACACCCATTCCCTGCCTCTAATCCACCGTTAGCCGTGTCGCCGCTTTGCCGACAATGATGGGCCGAATACCCAGCCCTCCTTGACGGTGCCATGGCGGACGATACCCAGGACCAGGAAAAGACCGAACCGGCCACTCCCCGACGATTGGAACAGGCGCGGGAAGAAGGCCAGGTGCCGCGTTCGCGGGAGCTGGCCACCTTTTTGTTACTGTTCGCTGGGGTCGGTGGTCTGTGGGTCATGTCCGGCCCGTTGTTCGGCCAGCTCGGTCTGGTGATGGAGCAGTCGTTCCTGTTCGAGCGGCGCCAGGCGCTGGACACCGGCCCGATGCTCGGCCATGCGGCGGATCTCGGGGTGCGAACCCTGGTGGCGCTGGTGCCGTTGTTCCTGACACTGCTGGTGGTGGCATTGGTGGCGCCGATGCTCACCGGCGGCTGGTCCATGAGCGCCAAGGCGCTGCAACCGAAGTTCTCCAAACTCAATCCGATAGCGGGCCTGAAACGCATGTTTTCCAGCCAGGCGCTGGCGGAGCTGGCCAAGGCGTTGGCCAAATCGATATTGGTGGGGGGCGTGGCGGTGTTTTTTCTGTTGCGGCACAAAGGAGAATTCATGGCGTTGATGGAGCAGCCGTTACGTCTGGCGATGACCAACGCGCTGACGCTGGCCGCTTCCGCCAGTGGTTTGATGGTGCTGACGCTGCTGGTGGCCGTGCTGATCGATGTGCCTTACCAGCTCTGGAGTCACGCCAAGAAGCTGCGTATGAGCAAGGAAGAGATCAAACGCGAACACAAGGAAAGCGAGGGGGATCCGCAACTCAAGGCGCGTATCCGTTCGCAGCAGCAGAGCGTGGCGCGCCAGCGCATGATGAGCAAGGTGCCCGAGGCGGATGTGATCGTCACCAACCCCAGCCATTTCGCCGTGGCCCTGCGTTACCAGGAAGGCCTCATGTCCGCGCCGCGGGTGGTGGCCAAGGGGGCGGATCAGGTAGCGGCGCGCATTCGCGCTTTGGGCGAGGAACACCGGGTGCCGTTGCTGGAAGCGCCGCCGTTGGCGCGTGCCCTGTATCGTCACGTGGATCTGGACCAGGAAATCCCCGCCGCTTTGTACACCGCCGTGGCGGAGGTGTTGGTCTGGGCGTTCCGTCTCAAGAGTGCCCGCGGCAGTGGTGAAGCGTCTCCGGAGCCGCCACGGGATTTGCCGGTGCCGGATGAGCTGGCGGTGCCCGCCGCCGATCAAGGGAGCGTGTCATGATCGGATCGCTGCTGGGAACGGGAGGCCGTTTATCGGTGAAGAACGTGCCGATGAAGATCATGGCCGGTCCGGTATTGATCCTGCTGGTCATGTCCATGCTGATCCTGCCGCTGCCGCCGTTCGCGCTGGATCTGTTCTTTACCTTCAATATCGCCCTAGCGGTGATGGTGCTGCTGGTCAGCATGTTCACCCTCAACTCCCTGGACTTCTCCGCCTTTCCATCGGTGCTGCTGTTCACCACCCTGATGCGGTTGTCGCTGAATGTGGCTTCCACCCGGGTGGTGTTGATGGATGGACACGAGGGTGGCGACGCCGCCGGTAAGGTGATCGAGGCGTTCGGTCAGTTTCTGGTGGGCGGCAACTTCGCCGTTGGCCTGGTGGTGTTTCTGATCCTGGTGGTGATCAACTTCGTGGTGATCACCAAAGGCGCCGGGCGCATCGCCGAGGTGGGCGCGCGCTTCACCCTCGACGCCATGCCTGGCAAACAAATGGCCATCGATGCCGACCTCAACGCCGGTCTGATCGGTGAGGAGGAAGCCCGCCGCCGCCGTGCCGATGTGGCCAAGGAAGCGGATTTTTACGGTTCCATGGACGGTGCCAGCAAGTTCGTTCGCGGCGACGCCGTGGCCGGGCTGGTGATCATGGTGGTGAACGTGCTCGGCGGTTTGTTGATCGGCATGCTGCAGCACGACATGAGCTTCGCCGAAGCGGGCCGCACCTATGCGCTGCTGACCATCGGTGACGGCCTGGTGGCACAGATTCCGGCGCTGGTGATCTCCACCGCCGCCGGTGTCACCGTGTCGCGGGTCAACACCGATCAGGATATCGGCGAGCAGATCATCGACCAGTTGCTGGTCAATCCCAAGGTAATGTTCCTGGCCGCCGGTGTGATGGGGCTGCTGGGGCTGGTGCCGGGGATGCCGAATCTGGTGTTCCTGTTATTCACCCTCGCGCTGGGGGGGCTTGCCTGGTATCTGATCCGGCGGCGCGACCGCAACCTGGCGGAACAACACATCGAGGCCGCGGCGGCGCCGGAGCCGGAAGCGCCGGAGGCTACCTGGGACGATGTGCGGCTGATCGATACCCTTGGTCTGGAAGTGGGGCACCGTCTGATCCCGCTGGTGGATCATCGCCAACACGGTGAGTTGCTCGGCCGCATCAAGAGCGTGCGCAAGAAGTTTGCTCAGGAGGTGGGCTTTTTGCCGCCGGTGGTGCACATCCGCGACAACCTGGAGTTGGATGCCAACAGTTATGTGATCACCCTCAAGGGGGCGGAAGTGGGACGCGGCCAGGCTTTCCCGGGCCAGTGGCTGGCCATCGATCCCGGTCAGGTATCCGGCACCCTGGAAGGACGTGCCACCCACGACCCCGCCTTCGGCCTGCCGGCGGTATGGATCGACGAATCCCAGCGGGAACGGGCCCAGGTGTACGGTTACACGGTGGTGGATGCCGGCACCGTGGTGGCCACTCACTTCAATCATCTGTTGCACCGTTACGGCGCGGAAATGCTGGGGCGCAAGGAAGTTCAGCAGTTGCTGGACAAACTGGGCGAAGAACAGAAGACGTTGGTGGAAGAGGTGGTGCCCAAGGCCGTGTCGCTCACCACGCTGCAACGCATTCTGCAGAACCTGCTGGACGAGGATGTGCCGATCCGTGATCTGAGCACCATCCTCGATGCCCTGGCCGAGCCGGGCAATGCCCAGACCGACGCGGAAGAACTGACCGCCCGGGTACGCGTGGCCCTGGGCCGGGCCATCACCGACCGCTGGTTCTCCGCCACCGGTGAGCTGGCGGTGATCGGTCTCGACGCCGGCCTCGAACAGGTGCTCGAACAAGCGCTCAACGGCGGTGGCGCGCTGGAGCCGGGACTGGCGGATACGCTGATGAATCAGGCTGGCGCCGCTCTGGAGCGACAGGAGAATGCCGGCTTGCCGCCGGTGCTGGTGGTGGTGCCGGCCCTGCGTGGCTTGCTGGCCCGTTTCCTGCGCCGCCGCCTGCGTCACCTGGTGGTGCTGTCCCAGGCGGAAATCCCCGATGACCGTACCTTGCGCGTCACTGAACTGATCGGAATGCAGCCATGAATGCCGATGAAGGAAGAGGGTCATGAGTGTCCATCGTTTTGTCGCGCCCACGCAGCGCGAGGCCATGCGCCGGGTCCGTGAGGCCCTGGGTGACGATGCCCTGATCGTGGCCAACCGCCAGGTGCCCGGTGGCGTGGAGCTGGTCGCCCTGCGCGAGGGGGAAGACACCCCAGCGTCTCCGCCTTCCGGCGAGGCCCTGCCGATGGCGGAAGGCGACGCTGATGTCAGCCGGTTGTTGCTGAAGGAAGTGGAAACACTGCGGGCGCTGTTGCGGCGCCGGGAGCGTGGCGAGGGCGCCGCCGATTCGCCGTTGGCGGCGACGCTTCGCGGCGCTGGTTTCAGTGCCGCCCTGATCACCGATGTGCTGGCGGGGCTGCCGGAAGAAGCGGGTGAGGGCGATGCCGCCCGCGCCTGGGTGGAACAACAACTGGCGCGCCGCCTCGATGCCCAGGCGCGGCCCTGGGACAAATTGGCCGAAGGCGGCGTCCTGGCGTTGGTGGGCCCCACCGGCGTGGGCAAAACCACCACCGCCGGCAAGCTGGCGTCGCACTACGCCATGCGCTGGGGGGCGGATCAGGTGGCTCTGGTCAGCGCCGATGGCTACCGGGTGGCGGCCCGGGACCAATTGCGTGTCTACGCGGAACTGCTCGGCGTGGATCTGCATCTGCTGTCACCGGGGCGCACGCTGGCCTCGTTGGCGGGAGTCTTGAACGACAAGCGTCTGGTGATCATCGACACGGTGGGGCTGGGACAGCGCGATGAACGTCTGGCGGAAGGGTTCGCGCCTCTGGTGGGCGGCGCGCGCAGCACCCGGGCCGTGCTGTTGCTGAACGCGGCCAGTCAGGCGGAGACCCTGGACGAGGTCAGCACTCACTATCGCCGTGCCGCGCGGCAAGCCGGGATGACGCTGGACGATGTCATCATCACCAAGAGTGATGAAGCGGCCCGTCTGGCGCCGTTGCTGGACGTGGTGATCGGTCAGGGACTGCGGCCCTGGTTCCAATGTGATGGCCAACGGGTGCCGGAAGATCTGGCTCCTCTGGACGGTGTCGAACTGGTCCGGCAAGCCTTGAATCAGGGCGATTGCCGGACCGGCGGCGCGCTGCCGTTCAATCCACTGGCCCAGACCGGCACCCTGGTGAATACCCTCGCCGACCTGCGTCGCGACGTGCCCGGCTTCTCCTGGCTGGAACAGGCACTGGCGGGGCAATGGCAGAGGCAGCCGCCGCTGCCGCGGGGCGACGAGACCGGCTGGCTGTTCTGGCCGGCGGCGCGGGATGAGGCTGCCCTGGTGGTGGGCAAGGAGGGCGAGGCCTGGCCGCTGTGGCCGCCGGAGGAGGCTTCCCGCATTCGCTGTTTGCAATGGTGCCGCCGCCATTACCCGTCACTGATGCCGGTGCTCTCCGGTGTGCCGCAAGCCACCGTCTGGCGGTGGCTGGATCGTCAGGCGATAGACTGGATGGCGAGGGTACAGGCACAGGCGCGGGTGCGTTATCGGGGAGACATCCAGCCATTGTGGGCGCTGCGCGAACAGGCGCCGGAACAGGGAGAGGCGCTGTTGCGCCAGAAGGGGCGCACGTTGCGGGTCAGCCTGCGCGCCTTGCCGGTGGCGGCGGCTTCCGGCCGTCGTTATAGCGGGCTGGTTCGCGCCTGGTTCCTGCAAGCGCGGGATCCTGATACCGATCGGGTGCGCGGCTGGCGTTATGCCCTGTTGCCCAATGACTGGGACCTGTCGCGGGCGCGACCGCATTTGCTGGCGTTGTGGCGGGGGCAGGCGGTGGCCGGGCTCAGCCAGCGGGCCATGCGGGAGCTGCCGGCGGGCGCCGCCTTGTCACCGGGCGATTCTTCACCTTCCTCTTCCCGCTACGCGTCTTATCGTTCCGCCGCCGCCGGACTGGCGGCCCTGGCCTGCCGTCTCGACGAGGAGCAGAGCGACTGGGCGGTGGCCACTCGCGGCCGGGTCCTGGGCCTGCTCGGGCCACGCCGCCGGCGCACCCCGGAACGGTTGCTGACGGCGCTGCTGCATGTGATCCGCACCCACGACGCTCTGCGTCTGATGAGGGCGTCATGACCGCCGTGCCCGGTGTGGATCAAGCCGCCGGACTGCGGGCCTGGGCCGCCACGCGCGGCCAAAGTGTCGCGCCGACCCTGGTGGTGGTGGGCGATCCGCTGCCCGCCCAGGCCGGACGGCGGGCCCGGGCGGTGCTGGAGTACTGGGCGGACCGCGGCTGGCGCTGGGTCGGTGTGGCACAGGACTGGCGCATCGTGCTGCTGTCTCCAGCTTTGCCGGTGCCGGCCAGTGCCCGGCGCGAACCCCGTTGGGCGCTGTGGGTGGAGCCGGACGGCGCCGGTTTGCGCCGGGCGCTGAGTTGTCTGGAATCGGTGCGGCGTCAGCAAGGACCGCGGCGCTTGCTGGCGCTGCACCCGCCCCGGCTGCAACGGCGCGGCCTACTGGACAACCTGCAACAGGCGGCCTGGCGTTTTCTCGACACCGATCTGGTGGTGCTGGCGCCATGACACTGCTGCGCGGGCTGCTGTGGATGAGCCTGCTGTGGCCCTGGCTGGCACCGGCGGCGCCGGGCAGCTGGAGTGCCGAGGCGCCTCCGGTGCGGGTGGCGGTGCCGGGACGGGTCTATCACAGCGAGGAACTGCTGCCACCCGGTGACGCCGCTTCGCGGGGCAATTACATCCAGAAAGTACGCTGGCGCTACAGCACGCCACCAGGGCGTTCGTTGCGGGCCTGGTTATGCCAGGGCGAACGCTGCCTGCGTTTGTCCGGCAACCGGGGCATCAGCGAAGCGCTCCAGGGACCGGCTTGGTCGCCGCTGTCGTTCCGTTTCCAACTGCCCGACGGTGAACGCCGCGCGGTGACGGTCACCGACATTCAGGTTCTGGTCAATTACTGAATTACTGATAGTGACGATTGGTTGCGGACCTGGTGCCCAGTGCCGTGTCTCCGCCAGTCGCCGGAATAACCCCCAACAATGCCGTCTTTTCCGGGCATGGCCATCGCCATGGAAGCGAATAATGGATGGACTCCCGCGATTCGGGGTGATCAGTGCGGACGCCGATGGGGCGCTGTTGAGGACAGGGCATGTACACCGCTCAAGGGAAAATCGACCAACAGGCGCTGCTGGAGGAGCACTTGCCAGCGGTGCGGCGCCAGGCGCTTGCGTTGCAGGTCAAGCTGCCTGCCAGCATTGAACTGGACGATCTGATCCAGGCCGGTACCGTCGGCCTGCTGGATGCTCTGCGCCGTTATGATCCCAACGCCGGCGCCAGTTTCTCCACCTTTGCCAGCCAGCGCATTCGCGGTGCCATGATCGATGAATTGCGTTCACGTGACTGGTTGCCGCGCAGCGTGCGCCGCCATGCGCGCGAACTGGACCGGTGCGTGCACCGGCTCGAGCAACGTCTCGGCCGTGCCCCCCAGGAACGGGAAGTGGCCGCCGAGATGGGCATGAGCCTGGAGGAGTACCGGCAGTTGCTCAGCGACACCAATAGCGGCCTGCTGCTGCCGTTCGAGGACATCGTCGCCGAACAGGGCGAACCGGATGCCGGCGGCAATGGCCCGCCGGACCCGTTCAGCGCCCTGGTGGACGGGCAGCAGCGCGACCGCCTGATCGCCGCCATCGAGGCATTGCCGGACCGGGAAAAACTGCTCATCGGGCTGTATTACCAGGAAGACCTCAACCTCAAGGAAATCGGCGCCGTGCTGGGCGTCACCGAATCCCGGGTTTGTCAATTGCACAGCCAGGCGGTGAGCCGTTTGCGCGGCCGCCTGGCTTGATTCTCGCCCGCGGTAACGCGGCTTCCTACACGAAGCGGTCCGTCAGCGCTACAATGCGCGCCGACGCAGACCGAGATCGCTATGAAGCCCATCGACGAAATCCACAAACGGCGCACTTTCGCCATCATCTCTCACCCGGACGCCGGTAAGACCACCATTACCGAGAAGCTGCTGCTGTACGGAAATCAGATCCAGCTGGCGGGCACGGTGAAGGGGAAGAAATCCGGCCGCCATGCCACCTCCGACTGGATGGAGATGGAGAAGGAGCGGGGCATTTCCGTGACCACCTCGGTGATGCAGTTCCCTTATCAAGACGCCATGGTCAATCTGCTCGACACGCCGGGGCACGCCGATTTCTCCGAGGATACCTATCGTACCCTGACCGCGGTGGATTCCGCCTTGATGGTGATCGACGCCGCCAAGGGCGTGGAGGAGCGGACCGTCAAGCTGATGGAGGTGTGCCGGCTGCGCGACACGCCGATCCTCACTTTCATCAACAAGCTGGACCGCGACGTGCGTGATCCCATCGAGGTGCTGGATGAGATCGAGGATGTTCTCAATATCGAGTGCGCCCCGGTGACCTGGCCGATCGGCATGGGCAAGAGCTTCAAGGGCGTCTACAACCTGCTGCGCGATGCCACCGTTCTGTATAAGACCGGCCAGGGCCATACCATCCAGGACGTGCGCGAGATCGAGGGCCTGAATAATCCGGAACTGGATCAGGCGGTGGGGGCGGACTACGCCCAGGAACTGCGTGACATGCTGGAACTGGTGCGCGGCGCCAGCCACGATTTCGATCTGCAGCGGTTCCTGGATGGCCGGCTGACCCCGGTGTTCTTCGGTACCGCCCTGGGTAATTTCGGCGTCGACCATATGCTCGACGGCCTGGTGAAATGGGCGCCGGCACCGCAACCCCGGGAAGCGGTGGAGCGCAAGGTGGAAGCGGAGGAGCCGAAGATGACCGGCTTCGTTTTCAAGATCCAGGCCAATATGGATCCGCGCCACCGTGATCGGATCGCCTTCATGCGCATCTGTTCCGGCAAGTATCAGAAGGGTATCAAGCTCAAGCAGTGCCGTACCGGCAAGGAAGTGCGTATCTCCGATGCGCTGACATTCCTGGCCGGGGAGCGGGACAATGTGGAAGAAGCCTTTGCTGGCGACATCATCGGCCTGCACAACCACGGTACCATCCAGATCGGTGATACCTTCACCGAGGGCGAGGACCTGCGCTTCACCGGTATTCCGCACTTCGCGCCGGAGCTGTTCCGGCGGGTGGTGCTGAATGATCCGCTGAAGAGCAAGCAGCTCCATAAGGGCCTCACCCAACTGGCGGAGGAGGGCGCCACCCAGGTGTTCTTCCCGCTGCGGAACAATGACGTGGTGCTGGGCGCGGTGGGAACGCTGCAGTTCGACGTGGTGGCGGCTCGCCTGAAGGCCGAATACGGGGTGGAGTGCCGTTACGAGCCGGTCAACGTCACCACCGCCCGCTGGATGGAAGCGGACAGCGAACGCGAACTGGCGTCTTTTGAACGCAAAGCCTACGACAACCTGGCCCGCGACGGCGCCGGTCATCTGACCTACCTGGCGCCTACACGCGTCAACCTGCAACTCACCGAGGAACGGCACCCGGAAATCCGTTTCCTGGAGACCCGGGAGATTTGATCTCCCGGATTTTCCCGGACACCGTTGCCGTACAAATTTTAAACGGACTGAAACCTGCCAGTCCCCGCTTTGCAACAACGGGGACCTAGGCTCCTCCCCCAGCGCCTTTGTCTCCATCTCCGCCGTTCTGGCGGCTATCCCATGAATTGTCGCGAAAACCACACCCGTGAGGGTGCCGGGACCTTTGGGGGGCGCTTCCATAGCATCAATAACATCGGGGAGCACAGTCATGTTTTTTTCTTCTCGCCCCGGCCGTCTGGCCCGGGTGTTTCTGATTCTGCTGTTGTCGATACCGTCGCTGGTGTTGGCGCAGTCCGCTCCGAACCCCACGGTTCGGGATACCGTGTTCGATATCCAACAACGCTTTCTTGAGCAGTTCAGTACCGAGGCGTTGCAGTCGATGACACCGGATCAGGTGCTCGCCAACCTCTCCGCCGAGGAGCGTCATATTCTCGGCACCGACTTTGTTCGCTTCACCGTGAACGTACCGGTGGTGGTTTCGGTGATACGGGATCCATGGCCGGTGGCGCAGTTCTGGTTGGCGGACCTGGGGTTCGAGAAAACCGATCTGAAGGCCCGCATTCGCCATGAGACCGAATGGGAAGTGTGGCAGGCGACGTTTCCCGCCGGCGAGGTGGGGCTTGGGGTCAACGGCATCATCGACGGTGATTCCAACGGCAGTATCGAGTCCTACGCCATCGCGGTGGCCCCGGTGAACGCGGATGACGAACTGGTGATCAGCGATCTCTACCATCCGTCCTTCGGCCTGGATACCGTGGCTCTGGAGCGTCCGGCCTGGGCCGATGAAGAGAGCCGTTACTTTATCGAGCTGCCGGACCAACTGGTGGGACAGCAGTCCGTGCAGTTACTGCGGACTCGCCGCAACGATGGCCAGTTGATCCATTTCGCCAATGTCACTCCGTATCCATCCACCGCGAAGCCGGACCAGGTGGTCCTGACACTGGGCGATGATCCCGCCACGTCGGCGGTGGTGCAATGGCGCACGGGCCGCACGGAAAACGCCGGCAAAGTCGTGTTCCAGGAAAAAAGCCGTTTTACCGGCTTCGAGGCCGGCGATGACTATCTGTCCGCCTCATCCGAGGGGCCGGTGGTGATTGACTCGCCGCGGGAGGACATCCTGGCCGAGTACGACACGCTGGACGATTACCCCGGTGGCTTGCTTGAGCTGCGCCCGGAGCCGGGCAATGATCCGGTGGTGAACCGGCATATCGTTCCCCTGCGTGATCTGAAACCGGCCACCACCTACGTCTATGCCGTGGGTAACGGCGAGGATGGCGGCTGGAGCGCGCCGCGGGAGTTCACCACCGATCCGGCCGATCCGGAGGCCTTCTCCTTTATCTATATGGGCGACGTGCAGCACGGCTTCGAGGAATGGGAGCCGCTGGTGCGCCGGGCCTATGAATACACGCCCAACGCCCGTTTTATCGTGATGACCGGCGACATGGTCAACCGCGGGCCGGAGCGGGATGACTGGGACGCTTTCTTCCACGCCAGCGAAGGGGTGTACTCGGAACAGCCGCTGGTGCCGGTGCTGGGCAACCACGAATACAACGGCCAGGAACCGACACTCTATCTGGACCAGTTCATGCTGCCGGAGAACGGCCCGCGGGGCATGGAGGAACGTCTCTACAGTTTCCGTTATGGCGACGCCTTCTTCGCCATCATAGACGGCAGCCTCAAAGGTGAGGAGGAACTGGCCAAGCAGGCGTCCTGGCTGGATCAGCAACTGGCTCAGGCGGACGCCACCTGGAAGTTCGTGGCCATCCACCAGCCCATTTATGGCTCCCGCCCCACCCAGGACGAACCGGAGTTGCGCCAGGCCTTCTTACCGATCTTGGATCGTCACGGTGTGGATCTGATGCTGCAAGGTCATACTCATGCTTATCTGCGCACTCAGCCGATGAAGGGCGGAGAGGTGGTCCCCGAAGGGGAGGGCACGGTGTATCTGGTGGCCAATTCCGGCACCAAGTTCTATGAAGTGGGGGGCTTCCAGGAGAAGTATGGGGTGGAGCCGGCGGTCATGATCGCGGATCTGGCCACTTATCAGGTCATCGATATCGACGGCGGGGAGCTGCGTTACCGGGCCTACGATGTGGACGGGGCCGTGGTCGACGCCTTTACCCTGGAGAAAACACTGGTGGATGAGGAAGAGCCAGTCGACCCCGAGCCCGAGCCGGAACCGCCGGCTTCCGGGGGCGGATCCGGTGGTGGGGGCTGGGGGCCGGGTCTGCTGCTGGCGGGCGCCCTGCTGCTTTGGCGCCGCCGTCCGCGCCGGCGCGGCGTTTCCGGGGCTTGCCACTACCATTCACCAGAGAAATATTGGGTATAACCCATATTGATTGTTTTTATGGGCAAGGGCCCCCTAGAATGCGCGCCATCGGTAGCCGGCGTCGGGTAGGGGCCCTTTTCCCTGCATGACCGGCGGCTTCGGTGTTCATTCTTCTATCGACAAGGATTGACCATGTCACAGTACCTCAAAGAGATCGAAGCACTGAGCTCCGTGGTTGGTGCCAATAACACCTGGCACGACATCAACCCGGAATCCGCTGTTCGCATGCGCCTGCAAAACCGCTTCAAAACGCATCTGGACATCGCCAAGTACAACGCCAAGATCATGCGCGAAGACATGGCGGCCTACGATGCGGACTCCTCCAAGTACACCCAGTCCCTGGGTTGCTGGCACGGTTTCATCGGTCAGCAGAAGATGATTTCCATCAAGAAGCACTTCGGCAGCACCAAAGGCCGGTACCTGTACCTGTCCGGCTGGATGGTCGCCGCTCTGCGTTCCGAATTCGGTCCGCTGCCCGATCAGTCCATGCATGAGAAGACCGCGGTCGCCGATCTGATCCGCGAACTGTACACCTTCCTCAAGCAAGCCGACGCCTGGGAACTGAACCACCTGTTCCGTGCCCTGGACGACGCCAAAGCCGCTGGTGACGAAGCCAAAAAAGCCGAAATCATCAGCCAGATCGACAACTTCGAAACCCACGTTGTGCCGATCATCGCCGATATCGATGCTGGCTTCGGTAACCCGGAAGCCACCTATCTGATGGCCAAGCAACTGATCGAAGCCGGTGCTTGCTGCATCCAGATCGAGAACCAGGTTTCCGACGAGAAGCAGTGTGGCCACCAGGACGGTAAAGTGACCGTTCCCCACGCCGACTTCCTGGCCAAAATCAACGCTGTGCGTTACGCCTTCCTCGAGCTGGGTGTTGACGACGGTGTCATCGTTGCCCGTACCGACTCCCTGGGCGCCGGCCTGACCAAGCAGATCGCCGTGACCAACGAGCCGGGCGACCTGGGCGACCAGTACAACGCGTTCCTGGACGGCGAGTACATCGACGACGCGTCCCAGATCAACAACGGTGACGTTGTGATCAAGTCCAACGGCAAGCTGCTCAAGCCGAAGCGTCTGGCTTCCGGCCTGTTCCAGTTCAAGGCCGGCACCGGTGTTGACCGTGTGGTTCTGGACTGTATCACCAGCCTGCAGAACGGCGCCGATCTGCTGTGGATCGAAACCGAGAAGCCGCACGTGGGCCAGATCGCGGAAATGGTTAACCGTATCCGTGAAGTAGTGCCGGACGCCAAGCTGGTTTACAACAACAGCCCGTCCTTCAACTGGACCCTGAACTTCCGTCAGCAAGTGTTCGACGCTTGGGAGAAGGAAGGCAAGGACGTGTCCGCTTACGACCGCGACAAGCTGATGAGCGCCGACTACGACGGCACCGAGCTGGCTCAGCTGGCCGACGAGTGGACCCGGAACTTCCAGCGCGATGCTTCTCGCGAAGCGGGTATCTTCCACCACCTGATCACGCTGCCGACCTACCACACCGCTGCTCTGTCCACCGATCAGCTGGCCAAGGGTTACTTCGGCGACGAAGGCATGCTGGCCTATGTGGCCGGCGTACAGCGCCGCGAGATCCGCGAAGGCGTTGCCACCGTGAAGCACCAGGACATGGCCGGTTCCAACATCGGTGATGACCACAAAGAGTACTTCTCCGGTGAAGCCGCGCTGAAAGCCGGTGGTAAAGACAACACCATGGGTCAGTTCGAGAACATCTAAGTCTCGATCTTACTCAGGTAAGTCTGAAAAAGGCGGGCCCTCGGGCCCGCCTTTTTTGTTTGGCAGAATTTTCCACAGACCGTGCCACAGCGGCCTTGTAGCCAACTGTGAGTTCATGACCCTTTTCGTCAATGGATCTGGCGTGATCGGCGATTGTCCCGGCCCGCTCCCCGGGCGGATGATGCTGAAACCCTCATAAAAGCGTGGGCCGCGCCCGCGATATCAGAACAACAATACCCGACCCCGACCGCGGGGCATGAAGAACGGAGAGGCGAGATGCAAGACGCTCACGATGTTGGTCTGACGCTGGGCACGCTCGTCCTGCGTGCTCTGGCACGTCATCCGGACCGCACCGCCTTCACCTGGGAAGGCGGGGAACTCAGCTATCGCGGTGCCGCCGATCTGATCGGCCGACTGCAGAAAGTCTTTATGAACCACGGCCTGCAACGGGGCGACCGGGTCGCCGTGCTCAGCGCCAACCGGGCCGATGGCTGGTGCGCCGGGGTCGCGGCGCAGCTGTGTGGTGCGGCCACCACCGCTTTGCATCCCAAGGGGGCGTTATCCGATCACCAGTTCCAACTGGAGGACTGTGATGCCGCTTTCCTGGTGGCGGACGCTGAAGCGTTCGGTGACGTCGGCGCGGCGTTGTCGGCCCGGCCGGGGATGACCACGTTTACCCTGACGGCGGCGGAGTATGGCGTCGACCTGAGCCGGGCGGTGGCGCGGATCGGCGCCGCGACGGCCCGTGATCTGGCTCAGGCCAGTGATATCGCCACCCTGAACTACACCGGCGGCACCACCGGGCGCTCCAAGGGCTCGTTCCGCCGCCATCAGGCGCTGGTGGCTTCCGCCGTGGCGATCCTGGCGGATTTCGAACTGCCGCGCCAGCCTAATTATCTGGCGGTGGCACCGATCAGCCATGTGTCCGGCACCAAGGTGCTGCCGACGCTGATCCGGGGCGGCTGTGTACACCTGATGAGCGGCTTCGATACCGGCGAAGTGCTGACGGCGATCGAACGGCGGCGGATCAATTTCACCTTGATGGTGCCAACCATGCTCTACAGCCTGCTGGACGACGCCCGCCTGGCGAAGGCTGATCTGTCTTCCCTGGAGCTGCTGTTGTACGGCGCCTCGCCCATGTCGCCGACCCGGCTGGCCGAAGGCATGGATCGGATCGGTCCGGTGTTCGCGCAACTGTTTGGCCAGACCGAATGCTATCCGATCACCTATCTGCCAAAGGAAGACCATGACCCCGCCCATCCACAATGGCTGGCGTCCTGCGGCTTCCCCGTTTCCTCCAACCGTATCGCTCTGCTGGACGACGAGGGCCATGCCGTGCCGCTTGGCGAGGCGGGGGAAATCTGCGTGCGCGGTCCGTCGATGATGGAAGGGTACTGGAACCAGCCGGAGCAGACCGAGGAAGCGATGCAATTCGGCTGGCTGCATACCGGTGACGTGGCGAGGGCGGATGAGCAGGGCCGGCTGTATATCGTGGACCGCAAGAAGGACATGATCGTCACCGGTGGTTTCAACGTCTACACCCGCGCGGTGGAGGATGTGCTCAGTGCTCATCCGGCGGTGGCCATGGCGGCGGTGATCGGCGTGCCGGACCCGCGCTGGGGCGAAGCGGTCACCGCCATCGTGGTTTGCCACCCGGGCGAGCAGGTATCGGCGCGGACCCTGATCCAGCAGGTCAAGGATTTGAAAGGTGCCGCTCACGCGCCGAAAAAGCTCGAATTCGTCGATGCCCTGCCACTGACCAGCCTGGGCAAAATCGACAAGAAAGCGCTGCGGGCCCGTTATTGGGCCGGCCAGAGCCGGCAGATAGGATGAACGGTGTGATGCGGAACCAAACCACGGGATTGCCACCTTCTCTGGCGCGCCGGCTGCGTTTGCCGCTGATCGCCGCGCCCATGTTCCGGGTCTCCGGGCCGGAACTGGTGATCGCCGCCTGCCGTCAGGGCGTGATCGGTTCGTTCCCCACCGCCAACTGCCGCACGGTGGAAGAGTACGACCGCTGGTTGAGTGAAATCAGCGCCGCGCTGACGGCTGAAGACGCGCCGTTCTGTCCCAACCTGATCATGCGGCGGCGGAGCCTGAAGGAAGAGCTGGCCTGCCTGCTGAAACACAAGGTGGAAATGGTGATCACCAGTGTTGGCGCGCCGGAGCCGGTGATCGCGCCGTTGCACGACATCGGCTGTCTGGTGTTCGCCGATGTGGCCAACGTCCGCCACGCGGAGAAGGCCATCGCCGCTGGCGCCGACGGCCTGATTCTGCTCACCGCCGGTGCCGGCGGTCAGACTGGCTGGGCCAATGGCTTCGCTTTCGCGCGCGCGGTGCGGGCGCTGTTCGATGGTCCCATGGTGCTGGCCGGAGGCATCAGCGATGGCCAGGCGCTGTGGGCGGCCCAGGCCCTGGGCTGTGATCTGGGCTATATGGGCACCAAGTTCATCGCCACCCGGGAAAGCCTGGCGGCGGACGGCTACAAACAAATGCTGGTGGATTCCCGGCTGGATGACATCATGCTCAGCCGTGCCTTCACTGGCCTGGAAACCAATACCTTGCGTCCCTCGGTGATCGCCGCCGGGCTGGACCCGGACAACCTGCCCACCGACATGACCGAGGAGCGGGCCGCGGCTCTGTATGGTGGAGGCTCCGGCAGCCCCGGGCCGAAACGCTGGGTGGACGTATGGAGCGCCGGGCATTCGGTATCCGGCGTCTCCGGAGTGCCGTCGGTGGCGGCGCTGGTGGCCCGGACCGCCGCTGAATATGAGCAGGCCCGCGCACAAACCGAGGCCATGCTGCAAGCGCCGTTCTGATTCGCGTTCTGCTTCGACCGCCCCCGCCGCGATTCATTTTCCTGCGATCATTGCCGTTCATTCTGGTACCTTTCCAGGATTGCCTGATTAATGAATGGAAGCCTCAACAGACGGAGTAGTAATGAACATTGCGGTGTTTTGCGGTTCCAGTTCCGGTGTCGATCCCATCTATGAACAACAGGCGCGGGCGCTGGCCCGGGCGCTGGTGGAGCAGGGTCATGGCCTGGTCTATGGTGGTGGCCGGGTAGGACTGATGGGCGTGATCGCCGATGCGGTCCTGGAGGCCGGCGGCGAGGTTATCGGGGTGATTCCCCAGGCGCTCAAGGATCGGGAGATTCAGCACACCGGGATTACCGAATTGCACGTGGTGGAAGACATGCACCAGCGCAAGGCGATGATGGCGGAACTGGCGGATGGTTTCATCGCCATGCCCGGTGGCGCCGGTACCCTGGAAGAGATCTTCGAGGTATGGACCTGGGCGCAGCTGGGCTACCATCACAAGCCCTGTGGTTTTTTCAACGTGATCGGCTATTACGACGGCTTGATCGGTTTTCTGGAACACATGGTGGACCAGGGTTTCATGAAGCCCGCTTACCGGGAAATGCTTACCGTGGACGCGGATCCCGGGGCGCTGGTGGCGGCGTTCGCCGATTACCAGGCGCCGGTGGCGAAATGGGAGAAGGGGTAAGCAATGTTGAAACCACAACCTGATCAGGAGACGCGCCCATGATGGCGGTGCTTACCGGCGGTTTGATCATCATATGGCTGGCGCTTTCCGCAGGCCGGACGTTGCTGCGCTATCTGCAGGTGGAACTGCATCGCTCCGCGGCCATCGCCGCGCCGTTGCTGCTGGCGGTATTGGAATCGGCGCTGTTCCTGTGTCAGGTGCGGGGCACTCCATTGTTGCTGGAATCCGAAGTGCCCCTGGCCTTGTCGCTGCTGCTGGCGCTGACCTGGGGGATTAATGGTTTGGTGGCGGTGAAGGTGGTAAAAGCCGGAAGTCAGGCGTCGGGCATTCAATAAAGAAATACGGATTGCCGATGTGGCCTTCAAGACAAGAATTCAGAGCTGACGAAGTCGCTGTGGGAGCTTGCCTGCAAGCGAATGGACTCGGGCCCTGAATTCGAGAATTCGCTTGCAGGCAAGCTCCCGCAGCGGCGGGCGGCTCCACCGGTTTTTTCAGAACGTCGACCAGCCGGTGAACTCCATGATCCGGTACAGCGCCATACGCCAATACGACGTGTCCTCGTAGGCCTCATAGGGCAGGCTGAACAACCTGTCGCCCGGGTTACCCCAACGTCTCTCGAATGTGGCCCGGGCACGGCTGATGACCTCATCTTCGGCTCCGGCCACCCATTCCACGCTGGTTTCCAGATTCAAATTATCCAGGTTGCGCCGGGTGTAGTTGGCGGACCCGAGGATCAGCCGCGCCGGGCGGTCGCTGTCCGCCGCCGGAAAGCGCAGCAGCATCTTGGTATGGCATTGTTCTCCGGTGGTGGCACACCAGCGCACCGCGACACCGGCGTCATGCAGCTCCCAGGCCACCTGCCGGTTGGGCACGCCATTTTTCTCTCGGCCGAAGGCATCCTTGTTCGGGTCCAGCAGCAGGCGCACCCGGACACCTCGTCGTTGCGCCTCGGCCAGGGCTTTCACCAGCGGGCGGTGGGAAAGATAAAACACACCGACATCCAACTGCTCGCCCTGGCGCGCTTCGTTCACGGTGGCCAGCAGGGCATCGCGGATGGCGCCCTCGGTGAGCAGGCGCAAATGGGGCAGGGCGTCGCCGCCGGTTTCGGAGGGCGGGGCCGTCGGCCAGTCCTCGCCCACCGCGGCGCCGGACCAGCGTGCCACCGCCAGTTCCGAGTGCAGGACATCAAGCGCCGCCGGACCGCTGAAGCGCAGGGCAATGTTGGAGTGGGCGCTGCTGGCGTCGTGAGCGTTGGCCGAGGTGACCAGCGCGGTCCAGTCATCGCCTTCGTCCACCACCAGGGTCTTGCGGTGATTGGCCTTGAAGTTGAGCAGGCTCAGATAGGTTCTCAACGTGACCTCGTCGCCGCCGGTGGGATTGGGCAGCCAACCGGCGCCCGCGCTATTGCCGAACCATTGACAACACACTCGCCACAGCGCCGACCAACTCGGGTTGGAATCGCGCAGACGAGGCAAGGCGGTGAAGACCACCGGAATGCCGGCCTGACGCAAACGCTCCAGCTGCGGCGCCCTGACACCGCCATAGAGAGTGTTGAAGGGATCGGTGATGACCAGCATGCGCAGCCCGGGCACCGCAGCGTGACGAGCCAGCAGCGCTGCGGTGAGCTGTTCGCTGAGCGGCCGATGGGCGCTGCCGCTGTCGCCGGCGAAGGTGTTGAACAGGAACATATCCACCACCACAAGCTTCCTGGCCTGGCCGATCAAGCGAAAATACTCGTCGAAAATGGCCTGATCGAAATGGCGATCACCTTGTTCATCGCTCCAGGTGTCGTCCACCAGCAGCGCCACCTGATGGGCGGAACGCGGCGGCCCGGCTTCGCCAACGCCCTCCGGTAGGGGCTTGTAGCGTTGCCAGATGGCTATCGCGATGAGTAGTACCAGCACCGTGAGCAGTGCTTTTTTCCATGGCTTCATAGTGTGTCCTGTCGCAAGTAGGGAGCAGCCGGAGCGGGGCCGACCGCTGATATTCGCGGGGAGGGTGGCGGCGGGTCAAGGCGGACGGCGCCATTCGACAGTGCAAGGGATAATGGCACCTTCGTACATGTTGTGAAAAAAATGACGGTTTGGTTAACGCTCCGGTAACCGCCAGCCAACAGTGTTTTCGCCTCCGTTGGGATAACAATCGGGAAAGGCCCGGCACCGGCCGGGACTGAAAACGGAGAATAATAATGAAACGGCTGTCTTCGATCGGACTTTATGGTCTGTGTTTGCTCCTGGCCGCGTGTGGCGGTTCGGGGTCCTCGTCTTCCGGTGATCCCGCCCCTTCCCCCAATCCCGATGGGCCGGATGAGCCGGGGGAAACAGTGTGGGCGGACGGTGAGATCCAGGTGCTGTCCAACCGCGCCGATCTGATCAGCGGCGGTGACGCTCTGATCAACATCGTGGTGGATGATCCCGCCTTGCTGGAGGGCGCCCGCGTCACCGTGGGCAAGCGGGATGCCGGCGCCGGCCTTCATCGCACCGGCGATACCCTGGGCGGTTTGATTGGCGGCCTGACGGAAGGCGAGAACACCGTCACCGTGACACTGGCGGACGGCTCGCTGTTGCAGCGCACTCTGATCAACCACCCGATCGGCGGGCCGGTGTTCTCCGGTCCGCAAATCCAGCCCTGGACCTGTACCAATGCCGCCGCCGAGGACGCCTTTTGCAACCAGCCGGTGGAATACCGCTTCAAATATGTGCCGGCGGACCGCCTGCAAGCGCTGATCACCGGCTTCGATCCGATGAACCCGGGACTGCCCGGTGCTTTCCAGGATTATGACCCGGACAACCCGCCGCCGGCGGACCAGATCGCCAGCGTCACCACCGACCAGGACGTGGAGGTGCCGTTCATCGTTCGCGTGGAAACCGGCGTGATCAACCGTGACCATTACCAGATCATGGCGCTGTACCAGCCGGATCAATCCTGGAGCGCGCTGGCACCGCAGCCGCAATGGAACGGCAAATTGTTGATTCATCACGGCGGCAACGTGGGCGTCAGTTATGGCCCCGGCGAACCGCCCAACGGCGACATTGCCGGTACCGCGCCGGAAGGGGCGGAGATGCTGTTGGGCGACAGCATTTCCGTGGCGCTGGGGCGCGGCTTCATCACTCTGTCCACGGCTCAGGCCAACCTCGGGCACAACGTCAATCTGGTCACCGCCGCCGAATCGCTGATGATGGCCAAGGAGCGCATCGTCGAGCAGTATGGACCGCTGCGTTACGCCATCGGCACCGGGTGTTCCGGCGGTGCCATCGCCCAGCAACACATCGCCAATGCCTATCCGGGTATTTATCAGGGGCTGATCGTGCAGTGCTCCTACCCGGACGTGTGGACCACCGCCACCCAGTTCGCCGATTACCATTTGCTCAGCCGCTATTTTGGCAACCAGTTGCCGGAAAACCCCACCGACCTGCTGTCGGTGATCACCTCGCTGTTGACCTCGGGGACGATTCCGGCGCTGCAGTGGTCGGCGTTCTACGGGCATTTGCCGGTCAATCCGGTGGTCTCCGATCTGGCGTTCTTCCCCTCGGCGTACCCCACCCAGGACCAGTGCCCGGGGCTGGCGGACGGCGTGCCGGTGTACCACCCGGAAGATCGGCCGGACGGGCTGCGCTGCGGCCTGATCGACTATATGGTGAATCAGTTCGGCACCCGGTCGCCGTCGGTGTGGAGCGCCAACGAACAGGCGCTCGGCCGGGGATTCACAGGTATTCCGCTGGATAACGTGGGGGTGCAATACGGTCTGGAAGCGCTGCGCGACGGTACCATCACGCCACAGCAGTTTCTCACCGTGAATCGGGAGATCGGCGGCTTCGACGTGGACATCCGTCACCGACCGGAGCGTACCGTCGCCGATCCGGAAGCGCTGCGTAATGCCTACCGTACCGGCGCCATCAACACCGCCGAGCATCTCGCCAATGTGCCGATCATCGATCTGCGCGGCCCGGATCCGGGGCTGGCCCACGACGCCTACCATTCCTGGCAGATGCGCGAACGACTGATACGAACCCAGGGCCATGCCGACAATCATGTGATCTGGTTCGGCGCCTTTCCGTTGGCCGGCGACACTGTTTACACCACCGAGGCGTTGCTGGTGATGGACCGCTGGTTGTCCGATATCGAGGCCGATTCGGAGCCCGGAGCCATCGAGGAAAAAGTGGTGGCGCGCAAGCCGATTCAGGCACGTGACCGCTGCCTGTCGGTGTCATCGCTGTTGGGCGCCGATGGCCCCATCGTGCCGTTCACCGGTAATTTGTTGTATCCGGATCCATTGATTCCAGGGCTGGATTTGTCCCTGTTGCCACCGCCGCCGCCGGAACTGGGGGTGGTGGTGGATGCGGTCACCGCCCAGGTGTGCGGTCTGGATCTGAGCGCGCTGGGGCTGCCGGGCATCGTCGGTGATCTGCTGTCGCCGATCACCGATATTATCGCCGGGTTGCAGCAAACCGTGGTGCAGACCCGCTTCGGCACGCCGCGCACCGTGGCTGGTGATGACATCACCACCCTGGTCAATAAATGCCAGTTGAAACCGGTGGACCCGGCGGATTATCCGTCCGGGCTGTTGTCCGGGATTCCCGATCCGGACGCCTTCGCCGCGCAGGTAGCGGAAATTTTCCCGGACGGAGTTTGTGATTACAGTCTGCCGGGAGTAGGGCGGGTGCCCACCGAAACCTGGTTGCAATACGGCACCGCGGAGCAGGTGATCACCGGCGGGGCGCCGTTCACCGGCGATGCCGGCGGCTCCCGTCAGGGATGGGCGTCACCGGCATTCGGGGTGGGATTATAGATTCGCATGGGAGAGCCCCCGGCCCGGGGGCTCCCGATCCCCGAGGTCAGTCGGATTTTGGCAGGGCGTAGGTGATGACGTAGTCGCCGCTTGGTGTTTCCATGAAATGATGGCCGGTGGCGACGATCATCAGATATTGCCGCCCGTCCGCTTCGTACACCAAGGGCGTGGCCTGGCCGCCGGCGGGCAGGGCATCCTGCCAGATGGTTTCACCAGTGGTGATGTCGATGGCTCGGATCAGATCGTCGGTGGCGGCGGCGATGAAGATCAGACCGCCGGCGGTGACCACCGGCCCCCCGTTGTTGGGCGTACCGATGGTGAACGGCAAACCGCTGCGAATGCCCCAGGGGCCGTTGGCGCGGGCGGTACCGAACGGGCGGTCCCACAAGGTTTCGCCGGTGGTCACGTCGATGGCGCGGATACCGCCGTAGGGCGGCTGTTTGCACAACAGTCCGGTCCACGGCACACGCCAGCCCGCGTTCACGTCAATCGCATAGGGCGTGCCCGCTTGCGGGTCGCCGGCGCCCTCGGCGTCGCCATGGTCCTTGGCGTCGCCCTCGCCGCGTGGCAGCCAGCCGTATTGATTGGCCAGCTCCCGTGGCACCAGCCGATTGTAATTGGGGGTGATGTTGTAGTTGGCGATCATCACGCCGCGGGACGGGTCCAGCGCCACGCTGCCCCAGTCGGAGCCGCCGTTGTAGCCGGTGAACTCGATCCATGGCCGGTCCGCGTTGGGCGGCGTGTACATGCCCCTGTAGTCGGCTTTGTGGAACTGCACCCGGCAATACATCTGGTCGAACGGCGTCATCCCCCACATGTCATGCACGGTGAGGTCGGGCTGTTTCAGGCTGTGCCAGGTGGAGAAAGGCTGAGTCGCGCTGCGTTGCTCCGGTTCGGCGCCGCCCTGGGGCACCGGCCTTTCCTCGATACCGGTGAGCGCTTCGCCGGTGCGCCGGTCGAACACATAGAATTCGCCTTGCTTGGTCGGTAGCAGAATCGCTGGCACCGGTCCCTTGCTGGTGGGGAAATCCAGCAACGAGGGTTGCGAACCCAGGTCATAATCCCAGACGTCCTTGTGCGCGACCTGAAAGTGCCAGGCTGGTTTACCGGTGCTGGCGTCCAGCGCCACCAGCGACGCCGCCCATTTGTTTTCCGCTTCGCTACGCGGTGTGCTCCAGTAATCGGCGGCGGAGTTGGCCATCGGCAGGTACACCATACCCAGAGCATTGTCGCCCACCGCCGTGGTCCACATATTCGGCGAGCCACGGGTGTAGATCCGGTCGCCGCTGAGGGGCTCGCTTTGCTCCGGCCGGCCGGCGTCCCAGGCCCATTTCAGTTCGCCGGTGAGAGCATCGAATCCCTTGATCACGCCGGACGGCGCATCCCGTTTCTGGCCATCCAGTACCTGGTGCCCGGTGATCACCACATCCCGTACGATCACTGGCGCTGAATTGATCGAGACATAGCCGGGCGGGGTATCGCCCATGTTTTCCTTGATATCCACCTGGCCGCCGTTACCGAAATCCTGGCAGGGTTCGCCGGTGGCGGCGTCCACGGCGACGATGCGACCGTCCAGGGTGCCGGAAAAAATACGGCGGGCGCAGGCCGGGCCACTGCCGTCTCCGGCGCCGCCGGGCAGTGTCGCCAGACGTTCTTCCGGTACCTGATAGTAGGTCACTCCGCGGCAGGCGGCGGTATAGGGAATGGCGTCCTCGGATACTTCGGGGTCGTAGCGCCAGTTTTCCCGGCCATCGGCGGCGTTCAGGGAAATAATGATGTTGCGGGAGGTACACAAAAAGACGTCGTCGCCGACTTTGAGCGGTGTGGTCTCCGCGCCCCAGCGCCGGTCCAGCAGATCGCCGGTACGATAGACCCAGGCCCGTTCCAGGCCGGCGACGTTGTCGGCGGTGATTTGATCCAGCGATGAGTAGCGTTGCGCGCTATTGCCGCCGCCGTAGGCGGGCCAGTCGCCGGGGTGCGGATTGTCCGCCGGTTGCGCGTCGCCCACCGCGGTGGCCAGTCGGGCACTGTCCGGTCCGGGGACCGGCTTGGGGTTGACCGCGCCGAACGGCACGAACGCCAGCCCGAGGCCGACCACCATCAGCACCACCAGCGCCCCCGCGACAGAATAAGAAGCACCGGGGGCAAAGCCGTTACGCAACCTGGGAGCAGCCAGGGCCACCGCCACACCGAGCCCGATCACCACGTCCATGCGCGGAATCCAGCCCCAGTAGTTGCCGCCGGCTTCCCACAGCGTCCACAGCAGGGTGCCAATGAACACCAGAACGTAAATGCCGACGCCGGCCCGGCGCCCGGTGATCAGCAACAAACCGGAGACGATCATGGCGAGGCCGGCCAGCAGGTAATACCAGGTGCCACCCACCGACACCAGCCAACCGCCCTCGATGGTGAAGGCAACACCGAACAGGGCAACGACGGCGCCGATTAGGAAGAGCAGGACATCGCGGGAACGTGAGGCGGCCATGGAGAACTCCTTCTCTGCTTATTGTGAGGGAACATCCGTGCACCCCACGGTAACGCAGCGAAGCAGGCCCTCGCCCATTTTGCGGACCGGGTTCCGCAGATTTTACCAAACTTTAGAATTGAGCCCGCCGGGAGGGTCCGGCGGGCGGGAGCGATCTGCTGTCCTTAGCGGTAGTCGTCGAAGCCCGGGTCGTCGCGGAAGGTCAGCGCCTGATCCCAGCCGGGCAGACGGATGGACTGGTCGGTGATGCTCAGGTCGTCGCCACTGAGGACGCCGTCGTTGAAGTAGTAATCCGGCGCGGTTTCGCCAGCCAGGGCTCGTCGTTCGTAGTCGGCGGCGGCTTCGCGGGTGTCGGCCACCCGGTCCCGCCAACTGTCCAGCGTGCTTTGGCCATGGCGGCGGCGCAGCAGGTCCAGGGTGGCGTCCGGGGACAACATCACGGCGGTGGCGTTGTTACCGCCGAACCCTTTCGAGTTGAGCAGCGCCGCCGAGGGCCGCATCTCCCGGTGCTCGCGGGAGAACGACAGATTGCTGTCATGCAGATCGGCGGCGAAATGGTCCACCGTGGCGATCCCCGGCAGTAAGCCATCCTGGAAAGTCCCCGCCGCGGAAGCCAGTTGATCACCACCAGCGCTGCCCAGGGAATGGCCCACGTAGGCTTTGATCGCGGCCACCGGCCAGTCGCTGATGTGGAAGGCCTTGGCGACTTCGTTGAGGACGTGGGATTCGGTGACCCGGTTCTGCGGCGTGCCGGTGCCATGGGCGTGCACCACACTGTTGTTGCGCAGGGCATCCTCGCCCAGCAGTTGACGGACCAGGGAAGCGGCGCGGCCGAGGGTCAGGTAATTGCCAATGCCCGGCGAGGAAATGGATTTCTTGGCGCCATCGGCGTGGACGAAGACGTCCGGTACCGACGCCAGAATGTCCGCGCCCAACTCCAGCGCCAGGCTGTCGTCCATCACCACCGCGAACTGGGCGGACTCCGCCATGGTGAAACCGCAGTTGTCCGAGAACGGCCGGCAGGCGCGGCGCAGGTCGGCCTGTTTGGCGCCGTCCAGGGCCGCCAGGGCTTCATCCTCGGCCAGCGCGCCCATGGCACGGTAGCCTTCCAGCACTTCCGGTACCAGCGGCGCTTCACTGGTGCCCACCACCACCAGCCGGGCACGGCCGTTGCGGATCGCGTGCACGGCTCTTTCCAGGTTGTAGAGGAAAGTGGCACAGGCGCCGAGCATGCCACCGGTACCACCAGGGCTGCGCAGCACATAGGCGTTGATGAAATCGGCGGTCATCTCGCCGAGGCCCAGCGGGCATTGTTTGGAGGTGGTGCGTTGGCCCAGCGACGGGGCGCGCATCATGCCGCCGAGACCATGGTCGTCCAGTTGCGCCATGGCATTGGAGGCGAACACCGCGACCTCGTCCGGTGCCAGCCGGCCACGCAACTGATCCCAGGGAATACCGAGCATGCCAAAGGCGTCACTGACACCGTAAATGGCCATCTGCAAGGCACGGGGGTGGTTGCGTGAAGCGTACAGAGTGGCGGGATCGAAACCGCTGGGCAACTGGCCGGCGGCGCTGACCCGCCGGGTGATGGCCGCCGGCGCGCGCAGTTCGGCCCCGGCGGGCACGGTGACCCGGCTGCGATGCCGGTTCAGCTCGGTGACTTGCCAGCCCTCCGGCAAGGGGTGGGGCAGATCAAGGTTGCGCATCTCCAGAGTCACCGGCGCGTCGCTATGGCCGTTGCTCGCCATGGTGATGCGCACCGCTTCCGGCAGTTCACGGATCAAGGTGGCGTTCAGCAGTTGCTGGCGGTCGCTCAGGCCGGTGAGCGCGGACAGGCTGTCCAGAGTCTGTTGTTGTCGGTGGGCATCCAGCGCTTCGAACACCATGCGGCGGAAGCCGTGGTGCATGGAGGTGCGGCCGGCGGCGTTGATGCCGCCCACGGCGGTAATGACGGGCAGGGCGGACATGGTACTCCCTAGAATGATGACTAATCGGTCAATTCTAGGCCCCAGGATAGCGTTTGCGTATCAATGCCGCCGCCGGAGTTGCAACGGGATATTACCGCTGGCGCATCTGCACGCTGATCACCTTCTCATCAAGGGCGCTACGAAGCCGCTACAGCGGCTCCGTGGCCCGGTCTGTGGGGCGCTGCCTGACGACGCGGCGTTTTTTACAGCAGCTCGATGGCCACCGCGGTGGCTTCGCCGCCGCCGATACACAGGCTGGCCACGCCGCGTTTGCCGCCGGTGCGTTTGAGTGCATGAATCAGCGTCAGGATGATGCGCGAGCCGGTGGAACCGATCGGGTGGCCCAGGGCACAGGCGCCGCCGTGGATGTTCAGTTTGTCGTGGGGGATGCCCAGATCGATCATCGGCAGCATCGCCACCATGGCGAAGGCTTCGTTGATCTCGAACAGATCCACGTCCGCCACGCTCCAGCCCACCTTCTTCAGCAGTTTCTCGGTGGCGCCGATGGGGGCCACGGTGAACTCGCTGGGGTGACGGCTGTTGGTGGCATGGCCGAGAATGCGCGCCAGCGGTCGCAGGCCGCGCTCGGCGGCGACGGATTCCCGTGCCAGCACCAGCGCGGAAGCGCCGTCGGAAATGGAACTGGCGTTGGCGGCGGTGACGGTGCCGTCTTTCTTGAACGCCGGTTTCAGATTCGGGATCTTGTCGATATTGGCGTTGCCCGGCTGCTCGTCGGTATCCACCACGGTTTCGCCCTTACGGGTGGTCACGGTGACCGGCACGATCTCATCCTTGAACCAGCCCTGCTCGATGGCGGTCTGGGCGCGCTTCAGTGATTCGATGGCGAAAGCGTCCATTTGCTCGCGGGTAATGCCGCGCTGGTCCGCCACTTCCTGAGCGAAAGAACCCATCAGACGGCCGGTCTCGGCGTCTTCCAGACCGTCCAGGAACATGTGGTCATGGATCTGGCCATGGCCCATGCGCAGGCCGGAACGGGCCTTGTCCAGCACATAGGGGGCGTTGGTCATGGACTCCATGCCGCCGGTGACGACGATGTCATGGCTGCCCGCCTTGATCATGTCGTGACCGAACATGGTGGCGCGCATGCCGGAACCGCACAGCTTGTTGACGGTGGTGGCGCCGGTGCTGTCCGGCAGACCGGCCTGGCGCATGGCCTGGCGCGCCGGGCCCTGCTTGAGACCGGCCGGCAGCACGCAACCCATCACCACGTCCTCGATATCGGTGGCCTTGAGGCCGGCGCGGGCCACCGCTTCACGGATGGCGGCGGCGCCCAGAGTGGGCGCGGTCACCGGCGCCAGGCTGCCTTGGAAGCCGCCCATGGGAGTACGGGCGCCGTTAACGATGACAACGGAGTCTTGGGACATGATTTTTCCTCGATCATGGTGGCCGTCCACCGCTCCATGGCGGTCAGCCAAGATGTAAAAACCGCCATCATTGTACTTGAGATGGGCCGGATCGTCCCCAAGTGTCAGAGACACCGACGCGGATGACACAGCCGCACCCAATCGACACGATAGTGCCGGTCTATGTGGTTCCCCGAAAAGCCGCTTGCTATGATGCTCCGGGCCACGGGTGGGAGCGCAACTTCCGCCTGCGGGTGGCTGCGATCATCCGCTTCAATGGCAACACGTCAGATAACAGTCAGGGGAAATGACTATGGCTTTTGAACTTCCGCCGCTTCCGTACGAGAAGAACGCCCTGGAACCGCACATCTCCCAGGAAACCCTCGAATATCATCACGGCAAGCACCACAACGCCTACGTCACCAAGCTCAACGAGTTGACCAAAGGCACGGACGACGAGAACAAGTCCCTGGAGGAGATCATCCAGTCCGCCAAAGGGGGGTTGTTCAACCAGGCGGCGCAGGTATGGAACCATACCTTCTATTGGAACAGCCTGAGCCCCAACGGCGGTGGCGCGCCCACCGGTGATCTGGCCGATGCGATCAACAAAGCCTTTGGTTCCTTCGACAAGTTCAAGGAAGAGTTCAACGCCAAGGCGGCTGGTAACTTCGGCTCCGGCTGGACCTGGCTGGTGAAAAACAGCGACGGCAGCCTGGAAATCGTCAACACCGATGACGCCGACACCCCGATCGCTCACGGCAAGGGCCAGACCCCGCTGCTGACCGTGGACGTGTGGGAGCACGCTTACTACATCGATTACCGCAATGCCCGTCCCAAGTATCTGGAAACCATCTGGAACCTGATCAACTGGGACTTCGCCGCGAAAAACTTCGCCGGTTGATCCAGCCCTGCTGGCGGCGCCATAACGCGCCGCTCCAGGCCACCGCGCCGCCAGACGAGCCTCCGGCCCGTCGTGGCGGCGGCGGTATCCCCTCTCCCCGCCGGCCGTGACGCGATGCCGGACAAGCCTCCCCCGACACGGTAATATGGGCGCCTTGAACGGCGGCCGTTTCCGCCTGTCTGACAGATTCCCGTTCACTTTACTGGTACCACTTCAGGATGCCCTATGACCCAAGAGCGTGACGTCAAGCTGGGTGATATCGACGATCTTTCCCTGGATGATCCACCCCATTCCAGTCACAACCGGCCGCCGGCCAGGGAGCCGGCCCGCCGTGGCGGGGGAGGGGGCGGTGGCCGACGCGAGCCACCAGCGCGCGCCAAGGGCGGCGGCAGTGGCGGCTGGATCGCCGCCACCTTGGTGCTGGCTGTGCTTCTGGCGGTGGTCGCGGGCTACTTCTACAGCGAAATCTCCCGGCTGCAAGCGCGGATGGAAACGCGGATCAGCGAGTCGTCCGAGCAACTCGGCAATCTGCAGTCCAAGCTGTCCGAGACCGGTGAATCCGCCACCGAGTCCTACAGCAAACTGCAGGCCAACGTCGGCGATCTGAACAAGACGGTGAAGGAGCACGGTTCCGAAATCCGCAAACTGTGGGATCTGAGTAATAAGGGCAATAAGGATGCCATCGCCGCCAACGACGCGGCGATCAAGAAACAGGCCCAAAGCGTCCAATCCACCCAGGCCAGCCTGGCGGAACTGAAAAAAACCGTGGCCGGTTACGATGAGGCCATCCGCAAGGCCGGCGGCCAGGCGGAGGCGGTGCGCAAGCAACTGGACAGCGCGGTGAAATCGGTCAACGACAGCAATGCCCAACTGCGTACCCAGGTCGGTCAGTTGCAAACCCAGGTGGATGTGCTGGTGGACTCGCTGAAACAACTGGAACAGCAGAGCAAGAACCAGCAAACCGCCATCAGCCGCTTGCAGACCCGCACCAGCGGCCAAAGCGACGAGCGCCTCAAGGAAATCGAAGCCGCCATCCAGGCCTTCGATGCCTACCGCATCCAGGTCAACAACCGCCTGGATCAATTGGAGCGCTGATCCCTTATCGGCCCATACAGCCGGCTGGCTTTTGCCCGGCTGGCTGCTACAATGTGCCCGCCCGCGCCAGTGGTGGAATTGGTAGACACGCCAGATTTAGGTTCTGGTGCCGAGAGGTGTGGGGGTTCAAGTCCCTCCTGGCGCACCACTATCCCTTTGATTTATCCCCTTGAGTTTCGAGTGATATCCGCCGGATTTTCGGCAGGTTTATCATTCGTCGCTGTTACGACTCTTCTTGTGGTTTCACCAACGGCAAAAAAATCCTGTCCACCCACGCCGTTCGTAATGCCTCCGGCGGTGGTGAGAAGGTCATCAGGACGTGGTGACGAAACAGCACGCCCAGCAGAGTATCCACCGGAGGGGCAAGGTTTTGCTCCAGGATCTCACCACGCTCCACCGCTCTGTCCAGTAGTGCCCTGAGCGTTTCCTTGCCGCCTGCCAACAGGGCAGTGCGCAGGTCCTGCGGCGTGGAGGAGGTGTCTTGAAAATACTCGCTGGAGAACAAGGTGAAGACGGCGGCGATCCCCTTGGCACGGGTGGATGCCAGCTCCAGGTATTCCAGCAATTCCGTGCGCAGATCACCCCGATCCGCCACGGCCATGGGGTGCTTCGCCATCTGCTGCCGGATCGCCGCGATGGCCAGTTCCGCTTTGTGGTTCCATCGTCGGGCCAGTACCGGCCGGCTGGTGCCGGCCCGATTGGCCACGCCCTCCATGGTTAAACCGCTATATCCACGTTCGGTCAGTTCCGTCCAGGCTGCTTCCAGCAGAGCGGCCTCGAGATCCGCGCCGCGCCGGCGTCCTTTCATTGTATGAATCCTTTATTAAGATGCATTGATGTATCTTGACGTGCCAGAAGGTTCGTCAATAGGATGCGACAACGCATCTTAATTGACGGGGAATGAAAATGACAAACAGTGATGGGCTGAGACGCCTGGGTGAGGCGGGTTTTAGATGCTCGCTGGGTATGGTGATGCTGGGTATCTCGGCGTCGGCGACGGCGGATTCGGAACAAGCCCGCTCCCGTCATTTGGCCCTGGGCCTGGGGGTCGCGGGACTGCCCCGATACCAGGGCTCCGATGAATATGAGGCCGAGCCCGTTCCGCTTATTGACGCACGCTATGGTCGCTTCTTCGCCAGAAGCGGCGAGGGTATTGGCATCACCGCCATCGATACCGACGGATTCACGGCGGGCGTCAGCGCTAACTGGATGAGAGGTTACCAGGATGACGACGTGCCCAGGGGGATCGACGAGGTAGACAGTGCTCTGGGGGCACGGCTGTTTGTCTCGACGAGACTTTGGGGTGCGGTGGCTACCCTGGCCACCACTCGGGCCATTACCGAAGTGGAGCGAGGGTTGCTGGTCAATGCCGCTCTGGCTTATCCCATTCACGCCACGGAACGGTTGATGGTGACCCCGAGCCTGGGCGCGACCTGGGCCAATGAGAAATACATGATCAGCTATTTCGGTATTGATGCCACCGAGTCGGCGGCATCGGGATTGGCTCCGTATCAGCCGGAGGATGGTTTCAAGGATGCCTCGCTCCGCATCAGCGCCAGCTATCGGATGACGGAGAAAGTCAGCGCCTGGGGAGCCGTCGGGGTAACGCGTCTGCTTGGTGACGCAGCGGATAGTCCTCTGGTCGAGGACGACACGCATGCCATCGGGCTGCTCGGGTTCGTCTACAGATTCTGAATCACGGACAATGTGGCAGGGCTAGTGCATTTCGTTCATGTCGTGGGTCAGGTTGCGTTGCAGGGTGTGCTTGAGCATGGCATTCAGATCCACATCCAGTTCGGCCAGTGAGCGCGCCGGCCGTTGCTCCCGGGTCGATAACGGAGTGATACCTGTCGGTGCCGCGACTCGGGGGGCGAGGGTGAATTCATCGAGCAGTATTTCCTCGCCCTCGGGGTACAGGTTGCCGTCTTCATCGCTGACCGCGTAGCTGCGTGCGTGGATCCGCCGGTCTTCCACATCCACGACGGTGAAGCCGTGGCATACCCTGGAAACAGCGGCCCAGTTGGCGGGATCCTCGATCAGCTCATAGAGACTTTGCCCGCCGCCTCCCTGGGTGACCTGGACATAACCGTTGTCGGATGGCTTACCGTAGGCCATCGGATGCGAGCGCTCAAAAACATGGTCGTGGCCCACCAGGACCAGGTCCACGTCGTAGCGCAGCAGAATTTGTTCTTCCACCGCCACCAGGGCAAAGTTGGCGGGGTCGCGGCCTTCGCAGTTGGTCCACAGGGTGTAGTGCTGGACAAAAACGATGAAGTCGATTTCGCCGTCACGCCGCCGCCGCCAGGCTTCGGCCAGGTCTTTTTCCATTGCCGCCAGTTCCACCAGAAGTTCGGTGGTGGAGGACAAATCGGTCAGCAGTGAGCCACCAGTGCTGAAAAAGAAATGCACGCGGTTGTAGTCGAAACCGTAATAAATGCCTTTACCCGGCTGGCTGACGCGGGTGCGATAGCCCTGGCCCCCACCATCCTTGTTTTCGTGGTTGCCGGGGCAGGTCATTACCGGCACCCGGGCGGCGAGGGGCTCGAGCATGTCGAAATAGCGGTCCCATACCGGCTGGTCGCCATTGGCGTAGGAGAGATCGCCGGCGACGATGAAAAAATCCGGCGCCAGGTCTTCCACGTTGCTCAGCACACGCTGGCTGGTGTCCCGCAGTCCGTGATCGCCGAAGTGGCAAAAACGAAAGCCATTGATACGAGTGGGCGCGAGTACCCGCGTTGAACTCCAGCCGCCGTTGTCCGAGCCGACCCGATAGCGTACCGCCTGTCCCGCTTGCAGACCGGTCAGTGTGGCTACGTGCGTGAGGGCCTCCACACCGTAAGTCTCATGAGCCGTGCCCGTGACCTCAAAAGGAAAGGCCTCGTTGGTGAGTGAACATGAATCCGCATCCCCGGTGACGGGACCGTACTGAACCCGGGTTCCGGGATCCGTGGTGCCGTCGGTGAACCAGGTCAGGGTGCGGGTGGTGTGAGGATGATCGGTCCAACTGGCGTGAAGCCCTCGCGGGGGCTGCGCGCCGGCGGTTTCCTCGGGAGGGCATTCGGGCTCCTCCGGTGTCTCCGGATCGTCCGTTTGGTTTGGGGAGGGGGTAGATGGGGCGGACGGTGGGCTGGAGCCGGAACCCCCGCCGCCGCAGGCGGTGAGGGTCGACGATGCCATTCCCAACAGAATGGCCCGGACGATAGCGCGGCGAGTAAAACGGGAATCCACGGCAAGCACCTTTAATGCCAGAGCAGTTGCGGCACGAAAGGCAAACCCTAAGAGGCCTTGTTGTCGCTAATGTGACGTTCCCGTTTGGGGATACATAAAAAAACAATAATCCGGAAGGAATAAAAGTTGCCGTTCAGAATAAACCGTTCAGGTCTACCCGTTCAGGTTTTGCTGAAAGAACGACTTGATCGTCTCCAGCACTTCCTCCGGTTTTTCCTTGTGCGGCACATGGCCGCAGTCCGGCACGATCTTCTTCGTCGCCGGCCCGGCGCACAGTGATGTGATGCGTTCAGGGTGGATCAGGGAACCGTACTCATCCTGGTCACCATGGATGGCGAGCACCGGACACAGCACCCGAGGCAGGGTGTCACTGAGCGTCCAGTCCTGAAAGGGCTCGGAAAGCCAGGTGTCGACCCAGGCGCTGAGCACCCATTGTGCTTTGTCGCCGTGGTATTTGCGCAGGCGATCCATTTGTTCTTTTTCGGCGAAGCCGCGGTCGGCGTCACGAATGCCGGCCAGGGTGACATCCTCGACGAAGGTCTGGGCGGATTCCGTGATCAACGCTTGGCAGCGGTCGGCGAAAGCAGTGGCGCAGAAGGTGGCCATGCCGCCGCCGACGCTGTGTCCGAAGACCACCGTATTCTGCAATTGCAGCGCCTGGCAAAGCTCGGGGAAAGTATCCTGCGCTTCCCGCCGTACGAAGTCGGGCTCCAATGTGCCGGGGTGAGGATCCGATTGGCCGAAGCCAAGCCGGTCATAGGCGATCACCTCCCGCCCGGTGACACCGGCAAGCTGTTGCGGGAAGTCGCGCCATAGTGCGACACAGCCCAGTGAATCATGGAACAGAACTATCGGCGTCGGAGTGGCGATGTTTTTCGGTGTCCAGCGTTTCACGAAAAGGCGCCCCTGGGAGGCGTTGATCCAGGTTTCTTCCACGAAAAGCGAGTGCATGCGGCTTCCTTGATTCAATCGGTGGTGCTCTCTCCGGATGGTCGGGAGCGGTCGGTCAGGGAATGGAGCGGTTGCGGCCATCAGTCGCGGTCATAACAAGGGCCTGTTTTTCATGCCTGCTCCATTCCGGGAATGTCCTTTATCTTCTCAACCAGAAAATCGATCAACAAGCGCACCCGGGCGATGCCGGCGCGTTCCGGCACGATCAGCAGATTGATCGGTACCGGCGGCAACGTATAGTCCGGCAGAATCCGCACAAGCCGCCCCGAGGCCAGCAGGTCATCCACCAGCCAGTGATGGACGGGGCCGAGTCCGCGGCCGGCGGCGAAGGCTTCACGGGCAGCCAGGCCATGATCGACACGCAGGCGTCCGCCGAACGGCACGGCATGTTGGCGGCCATCCGGTCCTTGCAGGGTCAGGGTATCGCTGCCCGCCACATTGGTCATGCGCACGCCCTGATGCCGGGACAGGGCCTCGATGGAGGTGGGTGTACCGTGGAGGGCCAGATACTCCGGCGAGGCCACCAGCAGGCGTTGGGAGCGGCCCAGCGGGCGTAGCTTGAGATTACTGTCGTTGAGCGGGCCCAGACGCAGGGCCAGGTCCACGCCTTCGCGGACCAGGTCAATGCGTTCATCGGTGAGATTGAAATCGACATCGATGTCCGGGTAACGATCCTGGAAAGCGAATACCAGCCGGCTGGCTTGCCGCACGCCAAACGCGGCGGAGCAGGACAAGCGGATGGTGCCGGCTTCAGCGCCACGGGCACTGCGAGCTTCCGCCGCCGCCTGATCCAGCAGACGCAGAATCTGCACGCATCGGGTGTAGTAGCGGCGGCCCTCCTCGGTGACGGTGACACGGCGAGTGGTGCGGCTGAGCAGCGGTACTCCCAGTGCTTCCTCCAGTTCCCGCAGGTGACGGGTCACGGTGGATTGCCCTATGCCCAGTTCCCGTGCCACCGCCGACAGACCACCCCTTTCGACGACGCGGACGAAGCTGCGCAAGCGCTCCAGGCTGATGTTTGATTTATCCATTTTTCAGCTAAATGTTATGTATTGCCATGGTATAACGGATAAACGCCTTCCTGGCTATGGTTCTTTCTCCAAGCAATCAATGGAGAGGATCCATGAAGGTATTACTGGTGTTCGCCCATCCGGAACCCCGCTCGTTGAATGGCGCCCTGCGTGATGTGGCGGTAAGTGAGTTGCAAGCGTTGGGGCATGAGGTGCGGGTCTCGGATCTGTATGCCCAGGGCTGGAAGTCCCAGGTGGATCGCGCCGATTTCCCGGCGTTGCCGGCGCGGTCGCGGCTGAAAGTGCCCGGCGCCTCCAAGGACGCGTTCGTTGCCGACGGTTTGACCGCGGATGTGGCGATGGAAATTGAGAAACTGCGGTGGGCGGATACCTTGATTCTGCAGTTCCCACTGTGGTGGTTTTCCATGCCGGCGATTTTGAAGGGTTGGGTGGATCGCGTGTTCGCCTATGGTTTCGCCTATGGCGTGGGGGAGCATAGCGATCATCGCTGGGGAGACCGCTATGGCGAGGGCAGTCTGGCGGGGAAAAAAGCGATGCTGATGGTGACCGTTGGTGGTTGGCGGGAGCATTACTCCGCTCGCGGCATCAACGGCCCAATGGAGGATCTGTTGTTCCCGATCCACCACGGCATCCTGTTCTATCCCGGTTATCAGGTTCTGCCGCCGTTCGTGGTGTATCAGGCGGACCGTTTCGGTGAGCGGGACTTTGAGAGCGCGGCGCGGCGATTGCGGGAGCGGCTGGGCAATCTGGAAACCATTGCGCCGCTGGCATACCGCCAGCAGAATGCCGGCGATTACACCATCCCCGAGTGCGAATTGCGGCCCGGATTGGAGGGCGCCGGCGACAGCGGATTCGCTCTGCACCTGCGCGATGACGGAAAACGGTAACCTGATCAGGGTGTAATTAGCGTAACCGAACGTGCCGAACGTTATCCTGGACGGGTATCATGCTTCCTTCTGGAGTGACGCCCGACATGGGAGGCGCGCATGAAAAACGGACTGTTCCTGTTGATTGCCATTGTCTCCGAGGTGGCGGCGACGTCGGCGTTGAAAGCCAGTGAAGGCTTTACCCGGCTGTGGCCGTCGCTGGTGGTGGTGTTGGGGTACGGGCTGGCGTTCTACTTCCTGTCGCTGACATTGCGAGTGATTCCGGTGGGCGTGGCCTACGCCATCTGGTCCGGCCTTGGCGTGGTGCTGGTGGCGTTGCTGTCCTGGCTGATTTATGGGCAGAAGCTGGATGCACCGGCGATGTTGGGGATGGCGCTGATCATATCCGGCGTGGTGGTCATGAATCTGTTCTCCAGCTCCTCTGTTCATTGAGCCGGGCGATCAGACGGGTCAAGGTTGAAATCGGCGTTGCGCGTCTCTATTATTTGACTATATCAACTATTTATTGTCCCCCGTTCACACCCCAGCATCAGGTCTCCTATGTCCCGTCCTTACCCGGTTACCTTGCCTGTCGTATTGGCACTGGCCATGGCCTTGGGGCCTTTGTCGGTGGATGCCTATCTGCCGGCGTTTCCCCGCATGGCCGAAGCCTTGGGGGTGGAGATCAGTGAGATCGCCCGCAGCCTGTCGATTTATGTGTTCGGCCTGGCGATGGGGCAATTGGTGGGCGGGCCGCTGTCCGATGCCATCGGCCGGGCGCGGGTGATGTATCTGGGGCTGCTGATTTTCATGGTCGCGTGCCTCGGTGTCAGCAGCTCGGAATCGATCTCCGCGTTGTTGGGCTGGCGGGCGCTGCAGGCCTTCGGCGGCGGCTGCGTCGCGGTGCTGGTGCCGGCACTGGTACGGGACCGGGTGCATGGCGCGGATGCCGCCAAGCTGTTCAGTATGATCGGTTTGATCATGGTGGTGGCGCCTGGGGTGGCGCCAAGCATCGGCAGCGCCATTCTGGCGGTGGGAAGCTGGCATACCATCTTTCAGTTGCTGGCGGTGTACGCGGTATGTCTGGCGCCGCTGACTTACTTTTTCGTGCTGCGGCAGAGCCCGCGCAATGGCGGCGGTGCGGCGCCAGCCGAGTCTCTCTGGCAGCGTTACAAGGCGGTGTTCGCCATCACCCCGGCGCTGCCTTTCCTGTTCCTGCAGGCGTTCGCGTTTTCGGTAATGATGCTGTTCATTACCCACGCGTCCTTTATTTATCAGGAACACTTTGGTCACTCGGAGAGCGTATTCGCACTGATGTTTGGCGCCAACATCGTGATGATGCTGATTGCCAACCTCACCAACCGGGTGTTGTTGAACCGGTTTTCCTCCCGCCAGATTTTGTGCGGTTTTCTGGTGCTGCAATTCGCCGGTTGTCTGTTGCTGGCGATCATGACCGCCACCGGCGCGCCGGTGTGGCTGTTCCTGCCGGCAATGATGCTTACCGTGGGGGCTCAGGGTGGGGTGGTGCCGAACAATCAGGCTTGCTTCATGGAGTACTTCGACCGTCACGGCGGCACCGCCGCGTCGCTGCTGGGGGCGGCTCAGTTCGGCATCGCCGGAGCGTTGAGCGCCTTGTCCACGCTACTGCCGGAAACCCTGCCGTCGGTGATCGCCGCCATGTTCGCCTGCTCGCTGGTGTGCATGGTGATTGTCATGGCGGTGGTGAGGCCATTCCGCGATCCGGCCTGAGTCGCAACGCACCATTGGCCATTCGCGAGCAAGCTTGCTCCCACAGAGGGCTACGAAGTCGCTGTGGGAGCGAGCTTGGTCGCGAATAGCCAGGATCAGCGCCCCACTGGCGGCGCTGTCGCTTCCACGCATTGCGTGATCACCTCGATGACCAGATCCCGGCTCGGATTGGGCTGATCCCGCGGCCAGATGCACAGCGACTGGTGGTGGGCCGGGGCGTCCTCGATCGGCAGGAACACCTCCTGACGGAAGCGCGCTCCGGTCAGCGCCTTGGGCACCAGAGAGACGCCCATGCCGTGGGCCACCAGCGCCATTATGGTGAGCCAGTGCGTCACCTGGTGGCGGATCTGCGGCTCCAGCCCGGCCAGGTGAAACTGGGAAATGATGCGATCGTAATAATGGGGTGCCAGATTGCGGCTGAACATGATCAGCGGCTCGCCGGCCAGATCCCGCAGCGTCAGCGAGCGCCGCGAAGCCAGCGGATGGTGCGGAGGCAGGCAGGCCAGGAACGGATCCTCGGCAATGGGTAGCGAGGCAATACCGTCCGGCAGCGGCATGGCATGGATGAAGGCCAGATCCAGTTGCCTGGCCTGCAGCGCCGCAAGCTGTTCCGCCGAATTACGTTCGATCAACTGCACCTCGATACCCGGGTGGGCGTCTTCCAGTTGCCTCAACATCGCCGGCAGGTGGCGAAAAATCATCGCCGGGGTGAATCCCATCCGCACCACGCCGGAGGCGCTGGAAGCGATCCGCTGCACCAGGTTCTGTGAGGCTTCCAGATTCTCCAGCAGCCGCCGGGCTTCGCGCTGAAACACCTCGCCGGCCGGCGTCAGGGCTACGTGCTTGCTGCTGCGTTCCAGCAGCTTTACCCCCAGTTCCTCTTCCAACTGGCGCAGACTGGCGCTCAGCGGCGGCTGGGAGATGTGCAGACGTTTGGCGGCGCGTCCGAAATGCAGGTCCTCGGCGAGTACCAGAAAGTAGCGTAATTGGCGGAAGGTCAGGGCCATGGTCCGGCTCCCATTAAGAATACTGAAAATGCTATTGATAAATAGAAAAATCGGATTGGAGGTTAGGAAAACCCCTTTATATCATGCGATAAATACTATGAATAAGAGAGGTTTGCCATGGCCAAGGCGATTTATCGCAATATTCCGGACAGCCAGGGGAACAATGCTTACCAACAGGACCCGGATTTCGCCCGTTTGTTGTCGGTGTATCTGCCCGCGGAACTGCGTGATCATCTGGAGCCGGTGTTTCAGGAACTGGGTGCCCTGACCGGGGATGAGTTGGAAAGACTGGCGCGGGAGGCGGACCGCAATCCTCCGACGCTGCGATTCCGTAATCGGGATGGCAGTGACGCTCAGGTGGTGGAGAAGCATCCTTCCTATCAGCGGCTGGAGTACTACGCTTTTTCCCGCTTCGGCCTGGCCGCCATGTCCCATCGCGGTAATGTTCTGGGCTGGCCGGAAGTGATGCCGCCGTTGGTCAAATATGGGCTCACTTATCTGTTCGTGCAGGCGGAGTTCGGCCTGTGCTGTCCGTTGAGCATGACCGATGCGCTGACCCGCACTCTGCGCAAGTTCGGTGACGAAGCACTGATCAACCGGTTCATCGACGATCTCACCTCCCAGGACGAAGATTCTCTGTTCCAGGGCGCCATGTTCATGACCGAGCAGGACGCCGGTTCCGACGTCGGCGCGATCACCACCGAGGCCCGCTTCGAGGACGGTGTCTGGCGTCTGTACGGCGATAAGTGGTTCTGCTCCAACGCCGACGCGGATCTGGCCATGGTGCTGGCCCGTCCCTCCGGTGGTGATGGCGGCACCAAGGGGTTGACGTTGTTCCTCCTGCCCCGCCGGTTGCCCGACGGCACTCTCAACCGTTATCGCCTCATCCGACTCAAGGACAAACTGGGCACCCGCTCCATGGCCAGCGGCGAAATCGTGCTGGAAGGGGCGGAAGCCTATGTGGTGGGGGAGCCGGGTAACGGCTTCAAGCAGATGACGGACATGATCAACATGTCACGGCTGTCCAACGGCGTGCGTTCCGCTGGCATGATGCGCCGCTCCGTCAATGAAGCCCTGTTCATTGCCCGTAACCGGGTGGCGTTCGGCCGCAAGCTGATTGACCTGCCGCTGCTGAAGCGGCAACTGGTGAAGATGATGGTCACCGCCGAGCAGGGCCGCAGCATGGTGTTCCATACCGCCGAGTGTCTGCGCCGCGCGGACCAGGGGGATGCGGTGGCGGCCAAACTGCTGCGTATCCTCACGCCGTTGATCAAGTTCCGCACTACTCGGGATGCCCGCAAGGTCGCCGCCGACGGCATGGAAGTGCGTGGTGGTTGCGGCTACATCGAAGAGTGGTCCGATGCCCGGGTATTGCGCGACGCCCACCTGGGCTCGATCTGGGAAGGCACCAGCAACATCGTCGCGCTGGACGTGTTCCGGGCGATCCGGCGGGAACAGACATTGCCGGTGTTGAGCGAGCATCTGCAGCAATTGCTGTCGGAAAGCGCTCTGTCCGACAGCGAGCGCCAGCGGTTCGAGGCGGTGCTCAAACAAGTGACCGCCGCCGCCGAGCAGGTGGCTGGCGACAACACCCTGGAAGCGGACGCGCGCCGCATCGCCAGCGCTCTGTACAACTTCACCTCGGCGGTAGTCCTGGCCTGGGAAGCGGCGCGAATCGGCGATGACCTGCGCCGCCTGGCGCTGGCCAAGTTGGTGTTGAGCCATAAACTGCTGCCACGGGATCCGCTCAAGCCGGAGGCCGGCGACGGTGCCTGGCTGGCGGCCTTGCTGGCGGAAACGCCGCTGTCCCGGGATCAGGTGGACGCGGTCTGGGAGGCGTAGGTATCGCGGCTCGTGAGCCGCGCTGCCGGGCCTATCGCAGGACGGCGAGGCCCTGTCTGACCAACGGCGCCCCGGTTCGCAGGGCGGTTTCCAAAATCTGGCGCCGCCGCCGCGGATCCATCATGTTGTAGCCGAACGCGGCGAGATCCTCCGGGCCGGGCTCCAACCGCACCACTTTTTTGCCCCGCTGCTTCAGCGCGGCTTCTTCCTGGTCGACACGGGTGGTCATATAGCGGCGCAGCCGCCGCTCCAGCCTTTCCAGGGCATTGCCCGGACGGCCCGGATGTCGTGATGCCATCGGTGCCAACAGGATGACTTCGTCCACATTGCGATCCAGCAGTAGGTCGGCGGAGGTGGGAGAGACGATGCCGCCGTCCAGGTAGTGGCGGCTACCGATCTTCACCGGCGGACACCAGCCGGGCACGCCATAAGAGGCGCAGACCGCGTCGCTGAGCGTGGCCCTGGGGGCATCGTCCCGACCGAACGCCACGCGCCGGCCGCTGGTGCTGTCGGCGGCGATGATCCAGGTAGCCGGGTGGGGAACCCAGCCATCGGGGGTTTGCACCTCTTCGCTCAGCCGCCGGAACGGTGCCATGTCCAACCGGCCTCGGGGCAGCAGACCGCACAAGCCGGTCAGAGCCGGCACCCGGCCGCGCAGGGCCAGCATCGCCAGTGCCGGATTGTTCAGTCCCGGAGCTGGCAGCGGGGGCAGGGCGCCGCCGGCATCGCGATCATGATCCCATTGACACCCTGACGACCGTTGTTGCTGGCAGGCCAGCAGCTGTTCCACCGAGCGACCGCCACCGAGTTGCGCGGCCAGGACAGCGCCGACCGACGTGCCCATCAGCACCGCCGCGTCACGGACATCCCAGCCCGATTGCTGCTCCAGGTGATGCAGAACCGCTACCGACCAGGCGCCACCGGCGACGCCACCGCAACCAAGAACCAGGGCACGGCGGGGCGAGGAAGAACGGGCTGGTGGCATGATGACGACTCCGCGGCAAAGGTGGGGATGATGCCCCCGCCGTTCCGGCGGGGCCAGGTGAATGGGGGTCAATTGTTGGCGCCGTCATGTTCTGGAGTGGGCGCGAATTCCTTTATTGTTACGTTATAACATGATAAAAAGCGCCTTCGCACTTTCGTCACCTTGGCATCGTCGCCAAGCAGTCAGGAGCCCGCCATGACGCCAGCCCAACGCTTACCCGTCACCGTGTTGTCCGGTTTTCTCGGTGCCGGCAAGACCACGGTACTCAACCATATCCTCAATAACAGGCAGAACCGCCGGGTGGCGGTGATCGTCAACGATATGAGCGAGATCAATATCGATGCCGCTCTGGTTAACCAGCAGGTCAGTCTTAATCGTGCCGAGGAAAAGCTGGTGGAGATGAGCAACGGCTGTATTTGCTGCACCCTGCGCGAGGATCTGCTGGTGGAAGTGCAGCGGCTGGCCGGGGAAGGGCGCTTTGATTACCTGGTCATCGAGTCCACCGGCATTTCCGAGCCGTTGCCGGTGGCGGAGACCTTCACCTTCGAGGACGAAAGCGGCGCCAGCCTTTCCACGGTGGCGCGGCTGGATACCCTGGTGACCGTGGTGGACGGCGCCAATTTCCTGCGCGATTACCGCGAAGCCCGCTCGTTGCAACAGGTGGGAGAAAGCCTGGGCGAGGAGGATCAGCGTAATGTGGCGGACTTGCTGGCGGACCAGATCGAATTCTGCGACGTGCTGCTGGTCAGCAAGACCGACCTGATCGACGAGGACGAGCTCAAGCAAGTGGTCGCTTCCCTGCGGGCCTTGAATCCGGAGGCGGAAATCGTGCCGATCCGCCGGGGGCAGGTCGACCTGGATCGGGTCCTGGATACCGGCCGCTTTGATTTCGAACGGGCCAGCCAGGCGCCGGGCTGGCTCAAGGAAATGCGCGGCGAGCACACGCCGGAAACCGAGGAGTACGGTATCGCCAGCTTCACCTACAAGGCGCGCCGACCGTTTCATCCCAAGCGCTTTTTCGAGTTTCTTCATCAGGACTGGGAGCAGGGCAAGCTGCTGCGCTCCAAGGGCTTCTTCTGGCTCGCCTCGCGCCCGCGGTGGGCCGGCAGTTGGAGCCAGGCCGGCGGTATCGCCCATCACGGTCCCGCCGGTTTGTTCTGGAAGGCGGTGCCGCAAAGCCACTGGCCGAAGGATCCGGAGTACCGTGATAATATCCTTGCCAACTGGGAGGAGCCGTTCGGCGATATGCGTCAGGAGCTGGTGTTCATCGGCCAGGATCTGAGCCCCGAGCAGGCCCGCCGCGCGCTGGACGCCTGCCTGCTCGATGATGATGAACTGCGGGCCGGGCAAGACCATTGGCGCACCCTGGAGGACCCGTTCCCCGACTGGGGTGAGCCGCCGGTGGGGTAAAAGCGGCGGGGGTTGATGTAGAATGGGCGGTTCGCATTCCGCTCTCTGGAGCCCGCATGACGGAAACCGTGGAAAAGCAACTGCGCATCGCCGAGCAGCGCTGCGCCGAACAAGGCCTGCGGCTGACGCCGCAGCGGCGTCAGGTGATGGCACTGCTGCTGGAGCAGGACGGGCCGCGCAGTGCCTATGATCTGCTGGATGCCCTGCAAAGCCAGCATCACCCCGGCGCCAAGCCCCCCACCATTTACCGGGCACTGGACTTTCTGGTGACCGCCGGACTGGCCCACCGCCTGGCGTCCACCAACCGCTATCTCGCCTGCGGCCATCTGGCCTGTGAGCATGGCCATGACGGCACCTTGTTTCTGGTCTGCGACCGTTGTGGCGCGGTGCGCGAGGCGCCGATGGAAGGCCGCTTCAAGCAGGCACTGAACAACAGCCTGGCCCATCAGGATTTTGTCGTTGGCATGCAGCCGGTGGAGATCCACGGCCATTGCCGTCAATGCCAGGACTGACGCCCCTCCCGATTCTCTCCCGTTGAAGCCTCCGCACGGTGTTCGAAAACGCCTATGGATGCGGTGGTGCCGACGGTTGTGTTTAGATAAATCCAAATAACACAGCAAATCGGGAGAGACGTATGAAAACAACAATGTCAGGTCTTGGTTCGGGATGGCGCTGTCTGCTGGCCGGCTGTCTGTTGGCCTCGGTGTCGCCATTGCTGGCGGAAACCACCATGGAGCGATTACAAAAGGATGCTCCCAACAACTGGAGCAAATGGGGCGAGGACGACCAGGTCGGCGCGCTGAATTACCTTGCCGACGAGTCGGTGCTCACCGGCCTCAAAGCCGTCAGCGAAGGGCGTGTCTTCACCCTGCAGATTCCGATGACCTCCGGCAGCGGTCCGGTGTTCCCCGGACGCATTCCCACCCAGCACTTCATGGCCAACGATGCCGCGGCTTACAGCGCCGGCAAGGCGGAACCGTTGCCCGGTGGTATCAAGTACTCCGATGATGCCGCCTTCATCTACCTGCAAGGCACTACCCACGTGGACAGTCTGGCCCATGCCTGGTACGGCGAGCAGGTCTATGGCGGCAAGAGCGATCAGACCACGGTACATGGCCACGCTCACGCGGACGTGGCGCAACTGGGCAACAAAGGCATTGTCGGCCGCGCCGTCTTGCTGGATGTGGGCCGACACAAGAACAAGGACGCCCCGTATCGGCTGGCGCCGAGCAGCTGCATCGACTTGGAAGACCTCAAGGATACCGCCGAAGCGCAGAAGGTGAAGGTCAACAAGCGTGACATCCTGGTCATTCGCACCGGCTCCATCGCCCGGTTCTGGGAGGAGGAACCGGATGCCAAGTGGGAGGCCTACACCGAGCCGGGTCTGTGCTACAGCAAGGAACTGGTGAACTGGGTGGATGAGATGGAAATTCCGATGATCGCCTCGGATAACCTGGCCATCGAGAAAGTATCCCAGCAGATTGATGGGGAAACGGTGATCATTCCGTTGCACGGCGCTTTCATCCGTGATCTGGGCGTGGTGCTTTCGGAAATCTGGTGGCTTGATGATCTGGCGGCGGACAGTGCCGAGGATGGCAAGTACGACTTCCTGCTGGTGGCGGCGCCGCTGAAGATGGAAGGCGGCACCGGCGCGCCGGTGAACCCGGTGGCGATCAAATAGCGTAAACTGGGGCTCCGAGCCGACAACGGAGCCCCTATGTCCCCCGCTCAATTCTGGCATGACCCGGCGCTGCCGTTCGTGGAGAGCCGCCGGGCCTGTCGCAGTCGCGCCTGCTACCGCGCCCACAGCCATCGCACCTGGTCCATCGGGGTGGTGGACGGCGGGCGCAGCCGCTTCACCAGTCTCGGCGTCGGCCGCGCTCTGTTGCCTGGCACCTTGATCAGTATTCCCGATGAACAGGTGCACGCCTGCAATCCGGCCGCCGGCGGAGACTGGAGTTACCAGATGCTCTATCTGGATCCGCGCTGGCTCGGGCGGGTTCTGGGGGAGATGCCGCCGCGACGGGTGGAGGTGGGCCGGGACCCGGTGGCCTATGCCGCTTTCTGCAAGCTGAATCGATGTCTGTTCTCCGCTGCTTCGCCGGCGGTCAAGGAGCGTCACCTGACCGGTTTCCTGCGCGCTCAATGGTGGCGCGGCGAACCTCTGGAAGGGAAACAAACCGGTGAACCCGGAGAGCTGGAGGCCGCGCGCCGGGCATTGCGTGACGCCGACCAGACGATTCCGCTGGACGATCTGGCCGCCGCCAACGGCCTCAGCCGCTATCAGCTGATCCGCCGCTTTCGCCGCCATTTGGGCCTGACACCCCACGCCTATGGGCTGGACCAGCGCATAGACCGTGCCCGGGCCTTGTTGCGGGCCGGGCTGGCGCCAGCGGATGTGGCACAGACATTGGGGTTTACCGACCAGAGCCATTTCCAGCGGGCGTTCAAGGAACGGGTGGCGGCGACACCGGGGCAATACCGGCGGGTGGCCGTGGACGGCTGACCGTCGGGAGCCGGGACATCGCAGTCCTTTCCTGTCAGGGTGCCGCTTGCCAGGAGAGGAGAGCCGACGGTCAGCGTTCCAGGACACGCTACAAGCACGTCCATGTGGGCTCGGGTTTGGCCTTCCCTGGCCAAACACGGTCCTGGAACGCTGCCCGCCGGCTCTCCTCGCAATTTTCTACAATCCCGCCCGCTCTCCGCGCCGCTAGCATGTGCCTCCCTGTTGGTGGGAGGTGATGTATTGGAACAGTTCCTGATGGTGGCCGGCGCTCATTTCCTGGCGTTGCTCAGCCCCGGTCCGGATTTCTTTTTGATTCTGCGTAGTGCCCTGGTGGAGGGCTGGCGCAGTGCCGCCGGTGTGTGCCTGGGGGTGGCCCTGGCCAACGGTGTCTTCATTGCCCTGGCGCTGGCGGGCTTCTCGGTGCTAAGGCCGGGAAGCCCTCTGTTCGTGGCGGTGTTGTGGGCCGGATCCGGTTACCTGTTTTACCTTGGCGTTCGTCTTATCCGCTCGGCCGCGCCCCTGAGTCTGCCGGTGGCGCCGCGGTCCGTGGCCGGTACCGGCGGCCATTTGCGCGGCCTGGGCATGGGCTTCGCCTCGGCCATTCTCAACCCAAAGAACGCCTTGTTCTACGCCAGCCTGTTTTCACTTCTGGCGGTCAATGGCAGTACTTTGACGATCCAATTGGGCTATGCGGTGTGGATGGTGACCGTGGTGCTGGGTTGGGACCTGCTGGTGGCGTGGCTGGCGGCTCAGCCACGCTGGATGAGCGTGTTCGGGCGCCGGCTGGCCTGGGTGGAACGGGGCGCCGGCGCGGCCTTGATTCTGCTGGCCGCGGCGGTGGCGTGGGAAGGTCTGGGCGGCGCGCCGTGACGGGCGCCGGGGCTCATTCGCCGCTGCTCACCAGCCCTTTTTCCTGGGCGGCGCGCAGGATCAGATCGCCGGTGCTTCGCACCGGGCGGGCGAAGGAGCGGTCATAATGGGCCTGGTTGAGGGCGTGACATTCACGGCTGATCACGTCGTAAAGCTCCCGTGGCGTGAGGCCATCTGCGCTGGGCAACGGGTACAGCCCGTAATCCTCATATCGGAGAGGCTGCCGGCCGGCGGCCTTGAGCAACTCCGGAACCCAGCCTTCCGGTGACATCTGCCGCTGATAGCGCAGATTCTGATAGTCCAGTTGCGCCGCCAGCCGCTCGCCATCCAATACCTGGAAGTAGTTGCGCACCACCAGCGTGAGCAACTGGTCCAGACGGCGCCAGACGATACGTTTTTCGTCCTCGCTATAGGCGTTCCAGTCCACCACCTCATGACTGAAGCGGCGGCAGCCGCGGCATACGGTGTCACCGAAGACAGTGGAACAAACGCCAATACAGGGGGTGCGGATGCGGGAAGTGCTCATGGCCCCAGTGTACTCAATCCGCCGCGGTCGGGGCAGGGGCAAAGGGCGCCTTTTACGAATTCCGGACGGTGTCTTTAACGGGAGCCGAGCGCCAGCGGGCCGTCGTCCTGTTCGGTCAGGCGGCGCTTGCTTTGCAGCAGGTTTTTCCAGTCCTGAACATAATCCGGCAGCACCGGTGAGCGCCGGTTCAGGCCGGTCATTTCCTGGAACGCCTGGGGGCTGATGGGCTTGCCGCCGTACAGGTGCGCGAGGCGCAGCAGGGCGTGGGTGTGCAATTTGCGCTGCGATTCGAAACGCTGGTCGTAGTAGGTGTACTTGTCGTCCCAACCGAGAATGCGGGTGTGCACCTGGAAGCGCTGGTAAGGCCGCAGTTCGCGAATATAGGCGATCTCGGTGTTGGCGACGATGGTGTGAGTGCGTGCCTTGATCATGCGATCGAGCAGACCGGTGACCACGCCGTGTTCCAGGCGGCAGCGATCCATGATCTTGACGTATTTGCCGTTGTTCAGATGCAGGTTGATGTCGATGTCCAGCAAGCCGACACGGAAATCCTGGCTGACCACGTCGAACATTTCATGGGTCGGTGGCCGGCGGCGGCGCCGGGCGGCGCTGATCAACTCAAGCATGGGTGCGTTCCAGAAAAGTCATGAGCCCAGTATAGCCAGCTTGGCGCGTCACTGTGGAGCCCGTTCATAATCTTTAAAGCGCCGCCCGGCCGGCGCGCCGGAAAAGCCGTTGAACTCATGCGGCGCGGGCCAGATGCACACTGAACAGGGCCTCGTCGTCGAGCCAGCAGGACAGCGGCTGGAAACCGGCGGTGACCAGCTCGCGGCTGAAGTCCTCCACGGAAAACTTGTAGGAGTTCTCGGTGTGGACCCGGGTGCCGGCGCTCAGGGTGAGGGATTTGCCGGCGATTCGCACATGCTGATCGCGGTGGCATTGCAAATGCATTTCCACGCGTTGCTGATCTTCGTTGTAAAAGGCCTGATGTTCGAAAGCGTCGAGATCGAAGCCGCAGTCCAGACGACGGTTGAGATGGGCGAGGATGTTGAGATTGAAGGCGGCGGTATGGCCGGCGCTGTCGTTGTAGGCTTGATGCAGCCGCTCCGGGCTCTTATGCAGGTCGGCGCCGATCAACAGGAAGCCATCATCGCCGGCCAACTGGCGCAGGTCGGCGAGGAAGGTCCGCCGGGCCACCGGCTCGAAATTACCGATGGTGGAACCCGGGAAGAACACCAGCCGGGGCAGTTCCTGATGGCCGGTGGGCACGGTGAGGGCCTGGGAATAGTCGGCGCAAACCGCCTGGAACTGGACTTGCGGGTACTGGGGCGCCAACTGCCGGGTGGCATCGAGCAGGCACTCACGGGAGATCTCCAGCGGCATGTAACCGCGCGGCTGCCACTGATCCAGCAGGATGCGCGCCTTCTCGCAGCCGCCGGCGCCCGGCTCCACGATCGTCAGTTCGGTATCCAGGGTACGCGCCATGGTCCGGGCGTGCTCGCGCAGCAGCCGGGTCTCGGTGCGGGTGGGGTAATACTCCGGCGTCCGGGTGATGGCGTCGAACAGGGCGGAGCCCTGCTCGTCATAGAAATATTTCGGGTCCAGATGCGGGGTCGCCGCGCTGAGCGAGGACAGCACTTCCCGGGCGGCGTCCGCGGTCGGTGGATATAAATCCAGAAAGGTCAGATTAGGGAGCAGTTGCCGGGGTTGCATCGCACGCCTCCATGCTTTGGGCCAGCCGCACGCCGCTGAACTGCCAGCGTAAATGAGGATAGAAAAAGTTACGGTAACTGGCACGCAAATGATCGCGGCTGCTGGCACAGGAACCGCCACGCAGGACCATCTGGTTGCACATGAATTTGCCGTTGTACTCGCCCACCGCGCCGGGCGCCGGTTGAAAGCCGGGGTAGGGCAGATAGGCGCTGGCGGTCCACTCCCAGACGTCGCCGAACAGTTGCCGTGGCCCCTCTCCGGGCGTGGCGATGGCGGGGTGATAGCGGCGGTTTTCCACGAAACCACCAGTCACCGGCCGGGCCGCCGCCGCGTGTTCCCATTCCACTTCCGTGGGGAGCCGCTTGCCGCACCAGCGGGCGAAAGCGTCCGCCTCGTAGTAATTCAGATGGGTAACCGGTTCCGCCAGATTCAAAGGGCGCCGGCCGGCCAGGGTGTAGTGTTCGGCCAGCCCGTCGTTCAGAAACCAATACAGCGGCATCGCTACCTGCTGCTGGCTGCGCCAGGCCCAGCCGTCGGAGAGCCACAGCTCCGGCCGTTGGTAGCCGCCGTCCTCGATGAACGCCAGGTATTCGCCGCAGGTGGCCGGACGGCTGGCGAGGGCGAACGGCTCCAGCCATTGCCGGTGGCGCGGGGTTTCGTTGTCGAAATAAAACGACTCCGGAGACGAAGAGGCGTCGCCAGCGCCGATCGTCACCAGCCCGCCGGCATACTCCAGCCAGCTTAGCGCGGGCGCGCTGCCTGCCTGATCCTCGCGGGGCTGATATTGAGGGTACAGCGGATTATGAGAGAAATTGAACTTGAGATCGGTGAGCAGCAATTCCTGATGCTGTTGCTCGTGCTCGATACCCAGCCTCACCAGGGCAGCCAGTTCCGGGGTGACGGAGCGGCTCAGCAAGTCCGCCAGGGCCTCGTCCACATGCTGGCGCCAGGCCAGCACGGTGGCGGTGTCCGGACGCGACAGCAAGTGCCGCCGTGGCCGCGGATATTGTTCGCCGACGCCGTTGTAATAACTGTTGAAAAGGTATTCGAACCGGGGATCAAGAGGGCGGTAACCGGGAACATGGGGCTTGAGAATGAATGTCTCGAAAAACCAGGTGGTATGCGCCAGGTGCCAACGCGGCGGGCTGACTTCCGGACAGGCCTGCAGACCCATATCCTCCGGCGTCAAAGGCGCGCACAGCGTTTCGCTGAAAGCGCGATTGGCCAACAACGTGGCGGCCAGGTCGTCCTCACGGAGCCTGGCTTGGGGATAGCTCATAAGCGCTGCCCTCGTATGGCGAGCGGGTGAAATGAACCGACCCGTACAAGAATGCGTATGTTGACCCGCGGACGCAAGACTGCGGCCCTGTCCCGAGCTGGGTATACTCCCTGTTTCTGAAATCGAGGAGGATGTATGGATATCAAAAACAAAGTGGCGGTGGTGACCGGTGGCGCGTCCGGCCTGGGCCGGGCCACGGTGGAAGCGCTGGCCGCGCGTGGTGCCAAGGTAATGATTCTGGACCGTGACGCCCAGCGGGGAGAGGAAGCCGCCGCCGCCATTGGTGCGTCCGTGGCCTTCACGCAGACCGATGTCACCGATGAAGCCTCGGTGCAGGCGGCCATCGATGCCACCCGGGATGCCTTCGGCGCGATTCATCTCTGCGTCAACTGCGCCGGCGTCGGCTCCGCCATGAAAACAGTGGGGCGGGATAACAAACCTCACGACCTGGGTGTGTTCAACACCGTGGTGCAGATCAACCTGATCGGCACCTTCAATGTGACCCGTCTGGCCGCCGCGGTGATGGCGGAGAACGAGCCGGGTGAGGACAACGAACGGGGACTGATCGTCAATACCGCATCCGTGGCCGCCTTTGATGGCCAGGTGGGGCAGGTGGCTTACTCCGCCACCAAGGGCGCGGTGGTCGGCATGACCCTGCCCATCGCCCGTGATCTGGCATCCCTGGGCATCCGCTGCAACACCATCGCGCCGGGTATTTTCAATACGCCGCTGATGAACGCCGCGCCGGACAAGGTGAAAATGCCGCTGATCGAAATGACCCAGTTCCCGAAACGCCTGGGCCACCCGGAAGAATACGCCGCCATGGTTTGCCATATGGCGGAGAACCGCTTTCTCAACGGCGAAACCATCCGTCTGGATGGCGGCATCCGCATGCAGCCGCGGTAACAAGAATGCGGTCCATGAGTTACTGCTGTTCCCTGGGGCCGCACATGAATTGAGAGATGGCCACGAAGCCGCTGTGGGAGCTTGCCGGCAAGCTCCCACAATGGTTCCGTGGAAGCCGCTTTAGTAGCGAAGGCGTGCCAGCTTGGTTTGCTCCGGCGTTATTCCCTTTCCTTCTCCTGCGCCTTGTGCCAGGCGGTCCAGGCGGCGATAAGATGGCACACCCAGCCGAACAGGCCGCCGCTGCCGATCCATAGTCCCGGTGTCACTATCAGCCAGAACAGTGCTCGCCAGATATGGCCGTTGTAGAGCTGGCCAGCGCCCGGGATGACAAAGCTCAGCAGCGCGGCGAGGGTGCTCGGTTTCATGAGCCCAGCCGGTAGCAGGGTTGATAATGGCTGCCGGGCAGTTTCATGCGCTGTTGCTCGACGAACGCCTTCAGCAAAGTATCCAGATGGGTCATCAGGCCCGCCTCCGCGTGCAGCTCATAGGGGCCGCGTTCCTCGATGGCACGAATACCCGCCTCCTTCACATTCCCCGCCACGATGCCGGAGAACGCCCGGCGCAGGTTGGCGGCCAGCTCGTGCACCGGCAGAGAGGTGCTCAAGCGCAACTCCGCCATGGCTTCGTGGCTGGGCTCGAACGGTTGCTGGAATTCCAGCGGCACGGTGAGTCGCCAATTGAAGTAAAAGGCATCGTCGTTTTCGCGGCGAAACTGGGTCAGTTCCCGCACGCCCTCGCGCACCGCCAGCGCCACCGCTTCCGGGTCGTCGATGATGATGCGATAGCGGCTGGCCGCTTGTTCGCCCAGGGCGTAGCGGATGAACTGATCCACCTTGTGAAAGTAATCGGCGCTGTCCGCCGGTCCGGTGAAGACCACCGGAACCGGAAGGTGCTGGTTGGCCGGATGCAGCAGGACACCGAGCAGATAAAGGATCTCCTCGGTGGTGCCGACACCGCCGGGGAAAACGATGATGGCGTGGGCGACCCGCACGAACGCCTCCAGACGTTTCTCGATGTCCGGCATGATCACCAGTTCATTGACGATGGGGTTGGGCGCTTCGGCGGCGATGATGCCGGGCTCGGAAATCCCCAGATAGCGGCCATTACGGCGGCGCTGCTTGGCGTGGGCCACATGGGCGCCCTTCATCGGGCCTTTCATGGCGCCAGGGCCGCAACCGGTGCAGATGTCCAGATGGCGCAGCCCCAATTGATACCCCACGCTCTTGCTGTAGTCGTACTCTTCCCGGGAGATCGAATGGCCGCCCCAGCACACCACCAGATTGGGGGTTTCGCCAGCGTGCAGTATTCCGGCGTTGCGCAGAATATGAAATACCGCGTTGCTGATGCCGTCGGTGCTGTTCAGATCGAAACGGCCACCGGTGTGTATCTCGTTGGCCACATAAACGATGTCACGCAGTACCGCCGAGAGATGTTCCCGGATACCGCGGATCATGCGGCCGTCGACGAAGGCGCCGGCCGGCGCGTTGTCCAGCTTGAGCATCAGACCGCGGTCTTCCTGCATCACCTGGATATCGAAATCCGCGTAGGTTTCCAGCACCTGGCGGCTGTCGTCGGTGGGGGTGCCGGCGTTGAGCACCGCCAGAGCGCAGCGGCGCAACAGATCATGCAGCCCCCGTGACGAGGTGTCGCGCAGGCGTTCCACTTCCTGCTGGCTGAGCACTTCCAGGCTGCCTTCCGGGGCGACGATAGTGGACACTGTGGCCGGCCGCGTGGCGGTGGCCGCGTTAATGACGGTCATTCAGGGCGGTTCCTTGCTCCAGGGGTTCAGACCTCTAATCTGAGGGCTGGTGATGGGGGAATCAAGCTCCCACGGCGGTTCTGCCGTGGTGTTTCACTGCCGCTTTTCCCGCAGCGCCCGTTCCCTCTCCTCCGGGAACAGGTCCGGTTGTTGCGGAGACTTCAAATCACGCAGGCGGGCGCCGATGCCGAGCAGCCGCACCGGGGCCGAGTGCCGCTCCCACAGTTGCCGAAGCAAGTGCTCGAACACGGCTTTGTCCAAGGCGGTTTCGGTCTGGTCGGCGCTGACGATGCGGAAGTCGTTGTAACGCACTTTCACCGTCAGGCCCTGGACCAGATAGTGGCTGTCAAGACGGTCCAGGCGCTGCTCCAGACGGGGCATCAGTGCCTCCAGTTCCCGCAGCCAGTCGCTGAAGTGAGTCAGGTCCTGGTGGTAGGTCTCCTCCACGCTGACCGATTTGCGCCGCCGGCTGGTCTGCACCGGCCGGTCATCCTCGCCCCGGCACAGGTGGTACAGACGCTCGCCGAAGCTGCCAAACTGTTGAGCCAGTTCCAACCGGCTCAGTGGCTGCAGATCGGCGCAGGTACGGATGCCCCGCAGCGCCATTTTCTCCGCGGTGACCCGGCCGACGCCAAAGATGCGGGTGACCGGCAACGCCGCCACGAAGTCGGAGACCTGGTCCGGCGCGATCACGAACAGACCGTCCGGTTTGCGCCAGTCGCTGGCCACCTTGGCGAGAAACTTGTTCGGCGCCACGCCGGCGGACACGGTGATGCCGACGTTGTCGCGTACCCGCTGGCGAATGGCCTCGGCGATACGCGTGGCACTGTTGCTGTGCAGCGGGCTCTCGCTCACATCCAGAAAGGCCTCGTCCAGGGACAGCGGCTCGATGATTGGAGTAAAGGTTCGAAAAATGTCCTGAATCTGTGCGGAGACCCGGCGGTATTTGTCGAAGTCCGGGCGCAGTATGACCAGCTCCGGACACAGACGCAGCGCGTGGGCGGAGGACATCGCCGAGCGCACGCCGAAATCCCGGGCCGGATAATTGCATGTGGCGATGACACCACGGCGCTGGGGATCGCCGCCCACCGCCACCGGCCGGCCGCGCAGGCGCGGCTCGTCGCGGACTTCCACCGCGGCATAGAAGCAGTCGCAATCCACATGGATGATTTTGCGGCTCATGGCGCTTCCGGGGGCAGGAATGGGCGGACCGCGACGCGCGGGCGGCCCTGGATGTGATACATTTCGTCGCGGTGCCGGTGGCGGGTTGCACGGGCATCCTCGACGGCGGGGCCGCCGTCGCACCTGTTCCGGGGAGCCGGCCGCGCATGACGGCTTTTCATACACCGATTGTAGCATCGCATTCATGATCACGGGATCACGTCAAGCCAAAGTACTGATCGTCGGCGCCGGCCCCACCGGCCTGACCCTGGGCGTCAATTTGCTGCGCGGCGGCATTCCCTGCCGCATCATTGACCGCCTGCCGCAACGCCGGCCCTGGTCCAGGGCGCTGGGGCTGCACGCCCGCACCCTGGAATTCCTCGATGCCATGGGGGTGCTGCAAACCCTGCGTGAACGCGGCCGTCCGATTCGGGCGGTGAATCTCCATGGCGAGAAAGGGCCCCTGCTGCATCTGGATTTCGCCGCCCTGGGCACGCCGGAGCCGGCCCTGCTCAGCTGCCCGCAGTCACAGGTGGAAGCCGTGCTGGAGGAGCGTTTCCGCAGCCTCGGTGGTGAACTGTGGCGCGATGCCGAACTGCTCGACTGCTCACAGGATGGCGCCGGAGTGCGGGCCCGGCTCCGTGTTGGCGAGCAGGTAACCGAAGTGGAAGCGGAGATCCTGGTAGGCGCGGATGGTGCCCATTCCCGGGTGCGGGAATTGCTCGGCCTGCCCTTCGAAGGCATGGATTACGAGGAAACCTTCCTGTTGGCGGATCTGGATGTGGAACTGGATCTGCCGGAGGATCAGAGCCACGGCTTCCTGCTCCCCGGCGGTGCCCTGATGGCGATTCCGCTGCCTTCTGGCTGGCGTTTGATCACCGTGCTGGAAGAGGATGCGGAACCGGGGCCGGCGGACGCGGAACAGGATCTGGCGTTGTTGAGCGAGCGTCTCGCCCAGGTGCTGGAACCCGTGCCGGAACTGCCGGAGCCAATCTGGTTGACGCGCTTTTCGGTGCACCGCCGGCTGGTCAGCCATTATCGACGCAATCGTATTTTCCTCGCCGGCGACGCCTGCCATATCCAGAGTCCGATGGGGGCCCAGGGTATGAACACCGGTATCGCCGACGCCGTGAATCTGGCCTGGAAACTGGTGCTGTTCCTGCGTGGCTACGGCGGTGGCGCCTTGTTGGACAGCTACCAGCAGGAGCGCCGGCCGGTGGCGGTGGAGATGCTGCGTGAAGTGAATCTGTTGTCCCGGACCTCGACGTTGCGGCGGCCATTCCTGCGTGGCGCCCGGGATTCGTTACTGAAGCTGGCCGGCCAGCGCGCGCCCGCGGAAAACAAGGTAATGCGTCGGGCCAGCCAGTTGGACATCCACTATCGCGCTTCGCCGCTGGTGGATGCCGGTCCGGACGCGGACCTGGGGTGGCGGCACCAGGGTCCGCTGCCTGGCGACCGGGTGCCGGATGTTGCCCTGGTGTCGCTGCACGACGGCGGGCCCCGGCATTTGCACGGCCTGCTGCGTCAGCCGGTGCATCACCTGTTGCTGCAACTGGGCGAGGCCCCGGACCATCCCACCCGGGTTATCCTGCATGCGCTGTTGTCCAGGGTGCCGGACGAATACCTCAATGAGCTGCGCATCACCTTGATCCTCAATGAGCCGCCGGAAGGGGCGGCGCCGGACATGGCGCCGGGGCGGGCCCATCTGTGGCATGACAAGGACGGTGATTTCGCCGAGCACTTCGGTAATGGCAGCCGTTTGTGGCTGATGCGCCCGGATGGCCATCTGGCCTACCGGGCACCGCTGTCCGACGCGGATTTCCTGCTGGCTTATCTGGAGCGGTTGTTTCGGCGTGGCGGATGAACTCGCAGCGCCAGCCCTGCCAGAGCGAGCAACCACCCGACTCCGAATGACCCGCCACCGCCGGAGCCGCCGCCCGAACCGCTGTCACCACTGTCGCTGGCGGCCTCGACGCCGGAATAGGCCACGGTCATGTCGTGCTGATTGTTGTCCCGGGGATAGTCCCCGCCACTCTGGTCGGTAGCGGCCAGTGCCAGCGTGCCGCTTTCCGGTGTTCCGCTGGTGAGCGTCAGGGTGAAATCAACGCTGGCGCCGCGTTCCATGGCTCCCACCCAGCACAGCGTGTCGCATTGGACGGTATCGTCACCGCGGGCGGTGGTGCCGGCGGGTAGGGTCAGCTCCACGGTGGCATCATCGGCGGTGTTCACGGTGGAGAGGTTGGTGACCCGCACCGCCACGGTGGCGATGCCCTGGCCATCGCTGTCCAGATCAGCGGATGTCTGTTCGGCGCTCACGGTAAGATCCGGCCGGTTGGAGAAGACCACCGTGACCGGGGCCTGATTGTTCTTGATCCGGTATTCATCCTCGTCGCTGCTCACCGACAGGGCCAGGGTGGCGTCGGTTTCGGTGACGCCGTCGTGGCTCACTTCCACCTGGCCGCTGCTGTGGCCGCCGGCGGTCAGCGACGACAGGGTGCACTGGTCATCGCCCGCCAGGAGGCCGCCGTCGTCACAGCCGCTCCATTGCAAAGAGGCGTCGGCGCTGGTGTCGTCGGTGTTCGCCCGGATCATGACGTTGCGGGCGGTGTTTCTCAGACTGCCGTTGGTGACCGTGGCGGGGACCGTGGTCTGTCCACCCAGAGCGCCATAGTAGCGTTCGGGCCCACTCTCGATCGTTACGTCCACCAGGGGGGCGTTTTCTTCCACGAAGTCCACCATGTTCAGCACCCGGTTGAACACGGTGGGGCGGCCAGCCTGGCAATTATCGGCGGAGCCGAAGCTGGTCAGACCGACGATATAAGGCGCCGGATCGTTGCCCAGAATCAACGGACCGCCGGAGTCGCCCAGGCAGGTGTTCTCGGTTTCGTTGTCTTGCGGGTTCAGCTCGGCGGCGCAAATGACGCTGCTTTGAACCGGAGTCAGGAAACCGTTCCAACTTTGATTGCAGGTGGAAAACGGCACGTAATCCAGAGCGACCTGCTGCAGGGTGTCGGAGACCGTTGGATTATCCGGATCGGTGACGCCCCAGCCGATGGCGGTGACGGCCTCGTCGCGGCCCATGGCGTCGCGGGCAAGCAGTTCATCAAAATGAGCGTCGTCCACCAGACTGGGCAAGGAAGACACTTCGATGGCCGTGCTCAAGTGGACCAAGGCGATATCGTTGCCAATGGGGTTGGCTTCGTTATCGTAGCCGGAATGCAGACGATACTCATCCGCCCTCCGGGTTGGATTGGTTCCCTTCGGGCCACTGCCGATGTGAACGGTGATGGTGGACACGTCCATCGCCTCGCCGTCTTCGTTAAAAAAGCAATGAGCGGCGGTCAGTACCCATTCCCGGTTAAGCAGGGAACCGGAGCATGAGTTCTCGAAACCGTTTCCCAGATCGAGGGCGACTCGTGCCGCCCAGGGCCAGTCGCCGGTGGCCTCCTCGCCGCCGACGATATAGGTTTGGAAATCATCGGCGAGAACCGGTGAAGAGAGAGCAAGCGCGAGAAGGGTAAGGCGGTGGACCATGACGTTTCCCCTGTTGTCGACATGGGGTTGGCCGGGCCTCCCTTCCCGGGTTTCTTGAGTCTTTTTAATCCAGCGGCGGCGCGTACACCAGCCAGTGGGTGTCATCATCCCGGCTACGGGGCAGGGCCTGCTGCAAATGATGCAGCACCTGTTCCAGGGCCAGGTTGGAACTGTTCAGGGTCAGTACGGCGGCGCGCAGATCCGGCACCCGCTGACGCAAATGCTCGATCACCTGGCTGGCTTCCGCGCCGCTGGTGCAGGGCAGCAGCAAGGCCAGTTGATCATCGTCGTTGCGGGCCACCACATCGCTGCGGCGCAGCCTTTGAATGATCGCGTCCGCCAAACCATTGAGGTCCGGGTGTTGCAACAGCACCACGGTCAGCGGCGAGGACAGGCGATCGTGCAGGGGAATCATCCAACCGGCGGTGCTGACCAGCGCGGCGCGGCTGATGAAGCCGGTTTGTGGATCGTTCCAGGCCGCTTCCAGGGCGGACCGGCCCAACACCTGATTGCGCCAGATCATCAGCCCGAAATAGATCATGCACACGGTCAGCGCGGCGAGCAGGAACAGGCTGGCGGAGGCCGGCTGCGTGACCCCTGCCGGCAGATAAGCCATGCGGATGGGCAATACGATGGCCAGGACCACCTCGGCGGCCAGCAGCATCACCAGGAAACGCTTGAGACCGTACAGCAGGCCGTTACTGAGCACCGCCAGGAACAGCAGCGCCATGGTTGGCGGCGGTTCGCCGCCGTCCAGCAGCATCACCACGCCGAGCACCACCATGTCCAGGGTCGAGGCGAGAATGACCGCGTAATCGGCCCGGCTGATCAGCAGCAACAACTGCAGCCCCAGATAGGCGCCGGCGATCAACCAGGGGGTGCTTTCCGGCACCGTGACGAAGAACTGGGGGGTGTGATGGAAGTAAATCACCGCCAGCACGGCGAACAGGGCCCGGGCCAGGTACTGCAGAATGATGGCGCCCTGTTCGGAGGACACGCGGTTGGTCGAGTTCATTGAGGTTCCGTGGATAACCAGATGCGCCTATGTTGCGGTAGCTGGCCCGGGGAATAAAGACTTGCAATGGGCGTAATGTTGTAAAAAGGTATTTTGCGGGGCCTTTCTTGCCACGGACCATAGTTCTATTGCCTGTTCCCTCGTTCCCGGTAGCATGAAGGATCTCTATTAACGGAGAGACGTATTGATGGAACAGGATCAGCACGCGCCGTTGCGCGAAGATGTTCGTTGGCTCGGGGAATTGCTTGGCCACACGTTGCGTGAGCAGGTGGGAGAGAACCTGTATGAAACGGTGGAGAGGATCCGTTTGGCGGCGGTGGAAACCCGCTCCAACGACGAAATGTCGGTGGCGCGTCTGCGGGCCCTGCTCGATCCCCTGGAGGACGATGCCCTGTTGGAAGTGGCACGAGCGTTCAGCCAGTTCCTGAACCTGGCCAACATCGCCGAACAACATCACCGTGAACGTCTGCACCGTCAGCATCAGCGCTATCCCGGCGACCCCGACAGCGACCAGGGTTTGCGCAATGTCCTGGAACGGCTGTCCGCCAAGCAGGTTTCGGCGCAAACCGTGCGCGACACCCTGACGGACCTGTCCGTGGAACTGGTGCTCACCGCTCATCCCACCGAGGTGACCCGGCGTACTCTGATTCGCAAGTACGACCAGATGGCGGATCTGCTCACCGAATCGGATCGCCCGGATCTCACCGGGGAGGAGCGGCAGCGGCTGGAACAGCGTTTGCGCGAGCTGATTATCTCCGCCTGGAGCACCGACGAAATCCGTCGCGAGAGACCGACGCCGGTGGACGAAGCCAAATGGGGTTTCGCCACCATCGAACAAAGCCTGTGGCGGGCGGTACCGGACTTCATGCGACAACTCGATGAGGAACTGCAACGGGCCGGGCTGCCATCACCGCCGGCGGACTGGGTGCCGGTGCGCCTGGCGTCCTGGATGGGCGGCGATCGTGATGGCAATCCCAATGTCACCGCCGCGGTGACTCGCGAGGTACTGTTCCTGGCGCGCTGGATGGCGGCGGACCTGTATTTGCGTGATGTTGAGAATTTGCTGGCGGACCTGTCCATGCATCGGGCCAGCGACGAACTGCTGGCTCGCACCGGGCCCAGCCATGAACCCTACCGCGTGGTGCTGCGTGATGTGCGTGACCGTCTCAAGGTCACACGGCGCCGCATGGAAGCGCTGGTGGAAGAACGGCCGGTGCCGGATGGCGAGGGCTTTCTCAACGGGGCCCAGTTGCGTGACGAATTACGCTTGCTGGACCGCTCCCTGCGCGCCGTCGGTCTTGAGTCCATCGCCAACGGCCAGCTCAAGGACACCCTGCGCCGCCTGAGTTGCTTTGGCATCACGTTATTGTGTCTGGACGTGCGCCAGGAGTCCGGCCGGCACGCCGACACCATCGATGCCATCACCCGCTACCTGGAACTGGGGTCCTATCTGGAATGGGATGAAGGCGAGCGGCAACGTTTTCTGCTGGCCGAACTGGAGAACCGTCGCCCGCTGGTGGATGAGTTGTTTTACCGGAGCGACGTCTGTGACCCGCAGGTGCGTGAGGTGCTGGACACTTGCAAGGTGATCGCCGAACAAGGACCGGAAGGGTTGGGCGCCTACGTCATCTCCATGGCGCGGGCCCCCTCGGATGTGCTGGCGGTGATGCTGCTGCAGAAGATCGCCGGAGTGACCCGGCCGATGCGCGTGGTGCCGTTATTTGAGACCCTGGACGATCTGGACAACGCCGGGGATACCATGTCCGCGCTGTTGTCGATCCCGTTTTATCGGGAGCGGGTCAAGGGAGGCCAGGAAGTGATGATCGGCTATTCCGATTCCGCCAAGGACGCCGGTTTCCTCGGTGCCGCCTGGGCCCAGTTCCGCGCCCAGGAAAAACTCACCGGTCTGTTCCGCGAGCACGGCATACCGCTGACATTGTTCCATGGCCGTGGCGGTTCCATTTCCCGTGGTGGTTCGCCCACGCGAATGGCGTTGCTGTCCCAGCCGTCCGGTTCGGTGGCCGGGCGCATCCGTGTCACCGAGCAGGGTGAAGTGATTCGCTTCAAATACGGCCGCCCGTCGGTGGCCGCGTTCAATCTGGAGCAGTATGTCGCCGCCACCCTGGAAGCGACGCTGCTGCCGCCTCGTGAACCGCGGCCGCAATGGCGCGAGCAAATGGAAAAGCTCACCCGGATATCGGTGGAAGGCTACCGTCAGGTGGTGCGCGATGATCCGGCGCTGGTGCGTTATCTGCGCACGGTGACGCCGGAAACCGAGCTCAGCCGTCTGGCCCTGGGCAGCCGCCCTGCACGGCGTAAAAGCGACGGTGGTATCGAATCCCTGCGCGCCATCCCCTGGGTGTTCGCGTGGACGCAGATCCGCCTGATGCTGCCGGCCTGGCTGGGTACCGGCGCCGCTCTGGAAGCCGCCCTGGAAGATCAATCCGACACCGACCGGATCCGGGAAATGGCCAGCCACTGGCCGTTTTTCCAGGGCGTGGTGGACATGTTGGAAATGGTGTTGGCGAAAGCAGATTCGCGGGTGGCCGCCTGGTACGAGGAGCGGCTCACCGATGACGCCGACCTGATGCGGCTGGGCGATTCCCTGCGCCAGCGTCTGGCCGGTACCGTGGAGGCCCTGGGCCGTCTGACCGGCCGTGGTGATCTGCTCGATAACAACCCGGTCATGCGTTGGTCGATCCGCGTGCGAGATCCCTACACCGATCCGCTGCACTTGTTGCAGGCGGAACTGATGGCCCGTCTGCGTGACCGCGATTCCGACAAAGTGCTGGAAAGCGCCTTGATGGTGACCATCGCCGGCATCGCCGCCGGCCTGCGCAACACTGGCTGAGTGGTTATGTCCCAGACCGGGCGATGTTCCGCTTTAGCCATGAATGGCGGGTTTCGACTCCCGCAATGTCTTCTCGAAAAACGACAATACCCGGCGCCAGCTGTCCTCGGCGGCGTCGGGATCATGGCGGGAGCGCAGCGGTGAGTACCAGCCCAGTCGCTTGAAGGTGAACGTCTGGTGGTCGTTCATATAAGAATGGCCGGCGTGGTCGTAGGTGCGTATGTCGTGGGGAACGTCGAGCCGGGTCAGATGGCCGGCCAGTCGGTCACCATGGTTTCCATAAATCAGATCCTTGCGTCCCCAGCCGCCGACCACCGGACAGATGCCGCGGAGTGATTCCGCCTGTTTCGGCACACCGCCGTAGAACGGCGCCACTACCTGTATCGGCGCTTGTGCCGCGAACAGCAGGGCAAAACGGCCGCCCATGCAAAAACCCATTACACCTACCTTGGTGACCTCGGCGTCGCCTTGCCGCAACAACCATTGGCGGCAGGTTTCCAATTGTTCGAAGGCGAACCCGCGTCCCCGTTCATGATCCCGCAGCGTTCTCACCACGCAGGAGGCTTTGCCACCGGCCTTGTCATACAGGTCCGGCGCCAGCACCGGGTAGCCGGCCCGTGACAGCCGCTCGGCGATACGCTGCACATCCGGGGTATAACCGAAAATATCGTGGATCACGATAACGCCCGCCCCCAGACCGTTGTTCTCGGCGGGAACGATCCAGCGTGCTCGCATCGGATGTCCGTCGGGCAGTGAGAGGCTCACTTGTTCGGTGGTCATGGCAACGCCCCGTTGGTGTCGGTGGTAAGAGACGGTTTCCACTGCAAAAGATAGCGAAGTCGCCGTCATTATGGCTTACCGGATTCTTTGCTTCGCCCGCCAAGTGGGCCAATTGGCTCGGCGTTTATCCCAAGTATGAGGTGACCCGACAGGAGCGGGGCGGGGTACGCCTGTGTCGCGGAACTGTCACAAGGTTGTCACCGCGCCGACATGGCCGGCTTCCAGACTGCCGGAAAAAGAGCCATGGAGCCCATTATGCTTGCGCAAGCCGCTGGAAAATTGAAAGCCCTCAAGCCGCAATGGCGGGTGGTTTTCCGCCAGCCTGCCCGTGAGCGGGAAGAGGCGAATACCAACAACAGCCGTTTCAGCGCCTACTTTACCCGGTCTCGACGCGAGATCCTGAAAGTGCAGCGCATGCGCTACCGGATTTTCTCCGAGGAGTATGGCGCCAGCTTCCACGCGCCGTTCGGCCTGGACCGGGATCGCTTCGACCGCCATTGTCTGCATTTGGTGGTGCGCGATAACCAGACCGGGGAACTGGTGGGTTATACCCGGGTGCTGCCTGGTGATCGGGTGGCGCGCACCGGCGGCTTTTACTCCACGGGTGAGTTTCACATGCCCCTGGTGCGGCATCTGGATGGCCAGGTGGCGGAGATTGGCCGCACCTGCATCGACCCGCGCCATCGCGGCGGTGCCGTGATCACCGTGCTGTGGGCACGGCTGGCCCGTTACATGATCGAGCAGAACACCCGATACCTGATCGGCTGTGCCAGTATCGCTCTGGGCGAGGGTTATAACGTGGCCGCCATAGACCAGCATATTCGCGAGAATCACAGAGCACCGGCGCAATACCGGGTGTCACCACGGTACCGTCTGGAAAGTTTGCCCGGCGATCCGCTGGAGAACGGCAAGCGTATGCCGCCGTTGCTCAAGGCCTACCTGCGCATGGGCGCCAAGGTCTGCGGCGAACCGTGCTGGGATCCGGATTTCAACTGTCTGGACTACTTCATCCTGCTGGCGGTGGATGATCTGCCCAGCCGCTACGTCCAGCATTTCCTGCAACCGGCGCAGGCGGTGTAATGGAACGAATGGAGACGTCCTCCGCCTCCGGCCGCCATGGCACCGGTTTGGCGGCGGCATGGCGCCGCGCCTGGCGGCTGCCGCTGGTGATCCTGCATATTCTGGCCGGGATGCTGGAGGCGCTGTGGCTGCGTGCCCGCTATCCGCAGGCTCATCCGGCCATGGCGATGGCCAAACAGCGCTGGTATTTGCGGTTGCTGTCCCTGCTGGGGGTGCGGCTGCGAGTGACCGGCGCTCCGGCCGGCGGCGCCATGCTGTTGATCAGCAACCACGTTTCCTGGCTGGACATTCCCGTGATCGGCGCGCTGTGGCCCTGCGATATGTTATCCAAGGCGGAAGTGGCCGAGTGGCCGGTGATCGGCTGGCTGGCCCGCAATGTGGGGACCTTGTTCATCCGTCGCGGCAGCGGAGAAGTCAGCCGCAAGGTCGAGGAAATCCGCGAGCGCCTGGCGGGCGGCCGTTCGGTGCTGGTCTTCCCCGAGGGCACTACCACCGATGGCCGGGCTGTGCGGCGGTTTTTCCCGCAGTTGCTGGCCGCCGCTGATCAGGCGCCGGTGCAGCCGGTGGCGTTGCGTTACCGGGACCATAACGGTGACTTCGATCCGGCTCTGGCGTTCATCGGCAACGACGAATTCCATCATCATCTGTGGAGGCTGCTGGGCCGTCCACGGGTCATTGTCGATCTGACCTTCGGCGCGCCCTTGCCGGCGGATGACGACCCCAAGCGCCTGAGCGAACGCGCCCGGGAGTGGATTTCCGGGCAGTTGTAATTCTCGCGGAAACCTGGATGCCGTTGTGGGAGCTTGCCTGCAAGCGAATCTCGGCGTCCGGAAGCCCATTCGCTTGCAGGCAGGCTCCCACAGAGGCTTCGTGGTCAGGTCGGTGGAAAGCCGCCTGGGCAGCGAATACAGTGCGAATTTATCTCTCCAAGTCAGCGTGCCAGCTAACTCTGGGACCGCACTTGCCCTCTGGGCTAGAATAGCCGGCGACCATTCAGTGAGGATTGTTTTGTGACCCGCGCCAGCGACCTGAAGAAATCCGATGTGATCGAGCATAACGGCGGCCTCTACGTGATTCGCCAGATCGAAGTGCAATCCCCTTCCGCCCGCGGTGCCGCCACCCTCTACCGGGTCCGCGCCACGGCCGTTGGCGGCGGCTCCAAGTTCGAGGAGCGGTTCAAGGGGGACGACGACGTGCCCACCGTGGATCTGCAGCGCCGCCCGGTGCGTTTCTCCTATGTGGATGGCGCCGAGCATATCTTCATGGACGAGGAGGATTTCACCCAATACCCGCTGCGATCCGAGGACATCGAGGACGAGCTGGCGTTCGTTACCGAGGACACCGGCGGGTTGCTGGCCTTGCGGGTCGGTGATTCGGTTATCGGCCTGGAGCTGCCGCAGGCGGTGGAGCTGACCATTCAGGAAACGGCGCCGGCGATGAAAGCCGCCTCCGCCAGTGCCCGCACCAAACCCGCCACCCTGGAAACCGGCCTGGTGATCCAGGTGCCGGAGTACATTCAGGAAGGGGAGCGGGTGAAGGTCAACACCCTGGAACGGAAGTTCATGTCCCGCGCATGAGGCGTAAACGGATCTGGCTGTTGGCCGCCGTCATTGCGGTGGCGGCGCTCTCCGGCTGCCAATTGGGCTATTACGGCCAGGCGATAAAGGGACATTGGTCTCTGATGTCGAAACGGCAACCGGTGGCCGACGCCCTGGCCGATCCGGCCACACCGCAACGGGTGCGGGATAATCTGCGGCTGGCGGAGGAGGTGCTGGACTTCGCCGCCGACCGCATGGGATTGCCCGCGCGCGGTGTCTATCGCCAGTACGTGGCCCTGGAAAGCCGGGCGGTGGTCTGGAATCTCATGGCCGCGCCGGCGTTCTCCTTGACGCCGGAAACCTGGTGCTACCCGTTTGCCGGCTGTGTCAGCTATCGCGGTTATTTCGATCGGGAGGCCGCCTTGCGCGCGGCGCGTGATCTCGACGAGCAGGGTTTCGACACCTACGTGGGCGGCGCCGCCGCCTACTCCACGCTGGGCTGGTTCAACGATCCGCTCACCACGCCGATGATGAACCGTTCCCGCGCCGACATGGTGGACCTGCTGCTGCATGAGCTGGTGCACCGGCGTTTGTATGTGAAGGGCGATACCCGCTTCAACGAGTCCCTGGCCACCATGGTGGCCCGTGAAGGCACTACCCGGTTCCTTGCCGGCCATGATCTGGCCGTGGACCTGGAGCGCTGGCGTGATGTGGACCGTGCCCGTGCCGCCTTCCTGGCCATGGTGGCCGACACCCGCGCGGCCCTGACCCGGTTGTACGCCACTGATGTGCCGGCGCGGACCATGACCGAACGCAAGGACCGGCTGATTGGCCAGTTGCGTCAGCGCTATCAGTCCGAGCGCCGCCAATTGCCCGCCCTGGACGCCTATCAGGGCTTTTTCCAGGGCCCGCTCAATAATGCCCAACTCAACGGGGTGGGGGATTATTACGGTTTGGTGCCCGCTTTCCAGGCCCTTCTGTTAGGCTGTGGCGGGCACTGGCACTGCTTCTGGGAGCAGGTGGAGCGGCTCGCCGATGACCCGCGGGCCCGGCGGCGCTGGCAGCAGGAGATTCCATGATTGAACTGGTTCGCGTGAACAACGCCGCGCTCGCCGCGCGGTTGGTGCATATGCTGGGGCAACGCGGTATCCGCGCGGAGCTGCGGCAGGAACAGGATGGCCAGGTGCTGTCCGTGGCGGCGGACCGCTTTGAGGAGGCCCGCGAGCTGTGCCAGGCATTCCTGGCCAGCCCGGATGACCGGCGCTGGCAGGAAGACGCCTGGCACAGCAACGCGCCCGCCGACGTGCCGCGGCAGGCGCTGTTCAGCGGTGGCTGGTTTCGCAGCCTGGGGTTGGTGACCAAGAGCGGGCTGGTGCTCTGTGTTCTGGTGTATCTGTCACCCTTTTTACTGGGAGACCGGCTTTACGCGGCGCTGATGTTTCCGCCTTCCCTGGACGGACTGGCCGTGCAGCCGTGGCGGGTGGTCACGCCGATGCTGCTGCACATGTCGCTTCTGCATATCCTGTTCAATCTGTTGTGGTGGTGCGATCTGGGCCGGGTGATTGAACGGTTCCAGTCCAGTTTTCAACTGCTGTGGATCACCCTGGTCACCGCCGCCATCAGCAACCTGGCTCAGTTTTACGACACCGGCCCCAATTTCGGTGGTCTGTCCGGTGTGGTGTATGGCCTGCTCGGGTATCTGTGGCTGTACGGCAAGGTCAATCCGGGGGCCGGCTACCAACTGCGCAAGGAAGTGGTGGTGTTGATGCTGGTGTGGCTGGTGATCTGTTATGTGGGGCTTTCCGGCATCGTCGCCAACTCAGCGCATCTGGCCGGATTGCTCAGCGGCATGGCGATTGGCACCGCGGTGGGGCTCTGGCGCCGTCAGCGGTCGGCGTGAAGCGGAGCGTCACGGTCGGTTTCCAACGGTCGTTTGAGTTTTGCCGGTGGCCGCTGCTATAAAGAGTCCCGGAATAGGAGGCAACAACAGCGTGAAACAATGGCGAGCAGTCTGTTCGGTGGCTCTGGTGCTGATTCTGCAGGGCTGCGCTGTGAATCGGATCGGCGACAATCTGGCCAAGGGCATCGAGGACAACAACGATCTGGTTCTGGTGGGTGAGGGACTGCCCAGCTATCTGCTGATGGTGGATGGCCTGATCCTGACCTGGCCGGAGCGTACCAGCCTGTTACGGGCTGGCGCCGATTTGTATGGCGCCTACGCCGGCTTGTTCGTGCGGGAGCCCGAGCGTGCCGCGGCCCTCAACGAGAAGGCCCTGGATTACGCCATGCGCGCCGCCTGTAGCGACCGGAGCGATTACTGCGAGTTGCGCGAGATGCCGGTGCCGGAATTCGAGGCGTTGCTGGCGGAGGCCGGCGACGATGATCTGCCCCTGCTGTTTACTCTGGGCAGCGCCTGGGCCGGCTACATCCAGACCCATTCCGACGATTGGAACGCGGTGGCCGAACTGGCCCGGGTGCGTGCGCTGATGGAGCGGGTGGTGGCATTGGATGAAGGCTACCAGAACGGTCAGGCGCACATGTACCTGGGAGTGCTCAACAGTCTGCTGCCGGCTTCCCTGGGCGGTCAGCCGGAGCAGGCCAAGGCGCATTTCGAGCAGGCGGTGGCGTTGTCCCAAGGGCGCAACCTGCTGGCGCGGGTGCTGTATGCCGAGCACTATGCCCGTCTGGTGTTTGATCGTGAGCTGCATGACGCCCAGCTTCATAAAGTGCTGGAAGCGGATCCGGAGCAGCCTGGACTGACCCTGCAGAACGTCTACGCACAGCAGCAGGCACAACGCCTGCTGGATAGCGCCGACGCGTATTTCTGAGCCGTATTTCGTGAACCGTATCTGTGAGCGATGGAGCGCCCGGCCCCGTCGAAGCTGGAGAGGATGATGTTGCGATTCGTGGTGGCCGTCATGGCCCTGTTTCCGGTGCTGGCTCTGGCCACTACCTTCAAGATTTCCACCCTGTATCCGGATGGCACCAGTGTGGTCCGGGCGCTGAAAAAAGCCGGCGCCACCATCGAGGAGCGCACCGAGGGGCGAGTGGCCCTGAAGATTTATCCCGGTGGTGTAATGGGGGACGACAGGGCGGTACAGCGCAAGATTCGCATCGGTCAGTTGCACGGCCAGATGGCCCAGGGGGGCGCCTTTGCCGACGCCTATCCGGATGGCCAGATTCTCAACGTGCCGCTCACGTTCAATGATTACGGTGAAGTGGACGCGGTTCGCGAAGAGCTGGACCCGGTTATCCTCAAGGGGCTGGAGGATAACGGCTGGATCAGCTTCGGACTGGTGGACGGTGGCTTTGCCTACATCATGTCGACGCAGCCGGTGGCCAGCCTGGCGGATCTGCAGGCGCGCAAACTGTGGTTGCCGGCCAGCGACTCAGCCTCCGCCAAGGCGGCCAAGACGCTGGGCTTGTCTCCGATCGTGCTGAATATCGGTTCGGTGCTGACCTCGTTGCAGACCGGCGCCATCGACAGCTTCGCCGCGCCGCCGGTGGCGGCGCTCACTTTGCAATGGTACGCGCGGGTGAAGTACATCACCGACCTGCCTCTGCTATACACCTACGGCCTGCTGGCCATCGACAAGCGCTATTTTGATCGTCTTTCCGAGGGGGATCAGAAGATCATGCGCGAGGTCCTGGGCAACACTTTCAGGCAATTGGATCAGGAAGGCCGCGAACAGAACCGCGAAGCGTTCCAGGCGGTACAGCAGCAGGGATTGGAAACGGTTACTCCCAGCGATGAACAACGCGCCGAATGGAAATCCGCCGCGGATAAAACCACCCAGGGGCTGGTCGCGGATGGCGAGTTGAGCCGTGCCATGCTGGACCGGCTGCATCGGTTGCTCGACGACTACCGGGCCCGCTGATGCGGCGCCTGCTGTCCTGGTTGCACCGCCTGGAAGATGGTCTGATCGTGGCCATTTTGTTGGGCATGGTGCTGTTGGCGGTGGTGCAAATCGGGCTGCGCAACATGGCCGGTGTCAGTCTGATATGGGTGGAGCCACTGCTGCGTAACGCGGTGCTGTGGATCGGCTTGCTCGGCGCCATGATCGCCTCGCGCCGTGACGAGCACATCCGTATCGATCTGCTGGGACAGTGGCTGCCGAAGTCCTTCCAACCCTGGATTACTGGCACGGTGGATCTGTTCACCGCCGCCATCTGTACCCTGGTGGCCTGGTACAGCATTGGTTTCGTGATCGAGGAATATCAGTACGGCGAGATCGCCTTTGCCGGTATCCCCAGCTGGGTGCCGCAGGTGATCATTCCGTTCGGTTTCAGCGTCATGGCGCTGCGTTACCTGGTGCTGTTCGTGCTTGGCCTGGGTGGGCGCCGGCCCTGCATGCGGGAGCCGCTGGGATGATTATCGCCGCCATTGTTCTGTTGATCGTGCTGGCGTTGATGGGCGCGCCGTTGTTCGCCATCCTGCTGGCCGCGGCCGCCATCGGTTTCTTCACCCAGGAGACGCCGCTGTCGGTGCTCCACATCGATATTTACCAGCTGTCCGATTCGGTGGTGCTGATGGCGCTGCCGCTGTTCACTTTCGCCGGTTTTCTGCTCAGTGAATCGCGTACCGCCGATCGCCTGGTCCGTCTCAGCCAGGCCGCGTTCGGCTGGATGCCCGGCGGCATGGCTTTCGTGGCATTGGTGGCCTGTGCTTTCTTCACCGCGCTTACCGGCGGCTCCGGTGTCACCATCGTGGCGCTGGGCGCGCTGTTGCTGCCGGCTTTGGTCAAGGCCGGTTATCCGCAGCGTTTCAGTCTTGGGCTGGTAACTTCGTCCGGCAGTCTGGGGTTGCTGTTGGTGCCGTCGGTGCCGTTGTTGATCTATGGCATCATCGCTCAGCAGTTGTCACAGCAACTGACCATGCCGCCGGTGGAAATCGTCGATCTGTACCTGGCCGGGGTGGGGCCGGCGCTACTGATGGTGGTATTGCTGTACGGCTATTGCGTGTGGGTCAATCGCGCCGATCCGTTGCCGCGGCAGCCGTTCAACGCGCGGGAGCTGGGGCAGGCGTTGTGGGATGCGCGTTGGGAATTGCCGCTGCCGCTGGTGGTGCTCGGCGGTATCTTCTCCGGCTTCCTGGTGGTGAGCGAGGCGGCGGCGGTCACCGCGCTTTATGTGTTGCTGGCGGAAGTGGTGCTGTACCGGGAGATTCCGCTGCGCCGGCTGCCGGGTTTGACCCGTGAAGCCATGGTCATGGTGGGGGGGATCCTGCTGATTCTGGCGGTGGCCCAGGCTTTCGCCGACTATCTGGTGTATGCCGGCGTGCCAGAGCATTTGTTCGCCTTCATCCAGACTCACGTACAGAGTAAGCTCGCGTTTTTGATTTTGCTTAACATTCTGTTGCTGTTGCTCGGCGCCTTGCTGGATATCTTCGCCGCTCTGGTGATCATGGTGCCGTTGATCCTGCCGGTGGCGTTGCGCTACGGCATTGATCCGGTACACCTGGGTATCATCTTTGTCGCCAACATGCAGATCGGCTACATCACGCCGCCGGTGGGGATGAATCTGTTCATCGCCAGCTACCGGTTCCGCAAGTCGATCACCGAACTGTTCCGGGCCACGCTGCCGTTCATGCTGGTGCTGATCATCGCGCTGCTGCTGATTACCTATGTGCCGGAATTGAGTCTCTGGCTGGTTCGATAGGAGGGGATCTGGAGCCTCTTGCCAGGTGAGGAGAGTCGGCGGGCAGCGTTCCAGGACACGCTACAAGCACATCCATGTGGGCTCGGGTTTGGCCTTCCCTGGCCAAACACGGTCCTGGAACGCTGCCCGCCAACTCTCCACGAATTCTGAAGCCGTTCGCTTCGAATCAGCACTCAGGCTACGAAGCTGCTGTGGGAGCCGAGCTTGCTCGCGAATTGCGTGTCGGTGTTGCGTACAAGCAAGCTCTCAACTGTGGAGCACCAGCGAGGCATGGACCGTGATCACCCGTTCTTGTTCTTAACCCACAGTCCGCCGTTTTCCCCTTTCTTCAGCTCGAAGTGGCCGGTCTGGGCATTGAGCAGCTCGCTCAGTTTGCGAAAGCCGTAGAGCCGCGTGTCGAACTCCGGGCGGCGCTGGCTCAGGTTCTGTCCAAGCACTCCCAGGTGGGCCCAGTCGTCTTCTCCCGAGACATCGTCGATGACCCGGGCGATAAACTTCAGAGGCGGCGTGTTGCCGCTGGTTTTGTCCTTGCCGGCTTTGCCGCCCTTGCTGGCGGCGCCATCGTCGTCCGCGCGCAGAATCTCGGTGTAGATGAATTTATCGCAAGCGGCCACCAGCGGTTTGGGGGTCTTCTGTTCGCCGAAGCCATAGACGGTGAGGCCGGCTTCCCGTAATCGGGCCGCCAGCCGGGTGAAATCGCTGTCGCTGGAAACCAGGCAGAACCCATCCAGTTCCCGGGTGTAGAGCAGATCCATGGCATCGATGATTAGCGAACTGTCGGTGGCGTTCTTGCCCGTGGTATAGGCGAACTGCTGCACCGGCTGAATCGAATGGTCCAGCAGCACTTTCTTCCAGCCGCCCAGGTTGGGCTGGGTCCAGTCACCGTAGATGCGCTTGATGGTGGCGGTGCCGTATTTGGCGATCTCCTCGAACAGGCCCTCGACGATGGCCGGTGGTGTGTTGTCCGCGTCGATCAGAACGGCCAGTGTGGGTTGCCGGTTGGACTCGGAGATAGCGGTGGTGTCGGCCATGGTGATTCCTTGCTCAGTGGAGTCCTTACCATAACGTGTTTTCTGGCGTTGAAGACACAAATTCGGAGGTGGCTACGAGGCCGCTGTGGGAGATTCTATGTTGGAGATCAAGCGATTTGGGTCTCCGATTGGTAGGTGGTTTTGTGCTTCATCAGGGCGAAGGCGATGCGAGCGAGTTTG